>CADAXK010000003.1 GCA_902791865.1 uncultured Bacteroidia bacterium | reverse complement strand
AATAGCTGAAATAATCGCTTTCAACGCAACCGATAGCATCCTCAGAAATCAAGTTTACGATTATCTATACGGCAAATACATTGCAACAGTCTCCCTCGGCCTCGACATCCACATCCCATACGGCTTCTGCGACACCGCAATCACAACCGCATACAACCCAGACTTCGTATCCTATCAGTGGAGTACGGGAGAAACTGATTCCGTTATCCATGTCAATAGAAGCGGAAGATATACGGTAACTGTCACAAACAGCTTCGGTGCTACAAGTACAGACGACATAACCGTGTATTTCCCGGAACACTTCCAAATGCAAGATACTACTATTTGCGCAGGTGATACTATTCATTGGAATCTCAAAACGAGACAGGACGATTATTCATTCCAATGGTATAAGGATGGCATACAATTCGCGGATGCTAGCAACCAGATTGAAATATCCGAGGCTGGTGCATATACATGCCTAATTACAGACTCCCTCGGATGCTCATTCCAAACCGATACAATGCATCTGGCAATCGACAATTATCCTATCTCAGCAGGTTTCGAAAATAGCGATACCACCCTTTGCTACGGCAACCGACTACACCTATCATCCAGGTACGACGAAACCATATCGGCAATATGGAACGACGGAACCACAGACCTTGAATATTACCTGACCCAACCCGGCACATACACCGTCATAACAACAAACACACGAGGATGTACTGCTACAAACAGCATAAATGTAAACATCCAAGGACGAGTGCCGACACCAAACTTCACAACAGAAGGACACTGCCAGAACGCAGAAATAACAACGACAAATCTAAGCACTTCCGAAGTCGGAGAAATATCATTGTACAGATGGTATGCAAACGATAGTCTCATCGGAACTAGCGAAAACATAAGCCATTCTTTCGATGAATACGGCACACAGTCGCTGAAACTTTACCTCGAAACTTCCGACCATTGCTTCAACGATACGACTATACCTATATATATATACCCACAACCAAAACCCGATTTCTCACCAAAGCATTTCTGCCAGAACGCGCCAACAGAAATCAGCGCAAGAACGACTATCGCAGAAGGCGACATTATCAATCACCTGTGGAATCTCGGAGAAGGAAACATAGCTGGCGAAAGCATCACCAACACATTCGAGTCGTACGGAATAAAAACAATAACTCTTTCGGCAGAAAGCGAACAGGGTTGCATCGGAACAAAAGACATCGAAGTGAATGTGCTACAGGCAGAAATGCCAGCAACGGAAATATCTGGAGTTTGCCTAGGATACGAAACTACATTCATAAACAAAACCCCGTTCAACAACATTAATCCACAAACCGCTTGGGAATGGAACTTCGATGACAATACAGAAACTTCTCCGAACAAAAATACAAGCCACACATACGACACAACAGGAACCTACAATGTGTCTCTCACAGTATCATTCGCAAACCACTGCTCAACCACAACTGACACTACAATAACAATACACGAACTGCCCGAAGCAACAATCACCGCAAACGATGGTTGTGTCGGCTCAGAAACTACTCTGGATGCCGAAGTAATTTCAGTTGACAACATCGCTGCATACAAGTGGCAGATTGACAGCATATTCGAATCGAGCGAACAGCGTCCTACATTTGTTTCCGACACGACTGGCACATTCGCAGTAACTCTCGATGTACTAACAGAATTCTCCTGCCCGGCACAAGCAACCGACAGCATCATCATACACGGAAAGCCAGATGTTGCATTTACTCAGTCACGCGAATGGGGAGGTTCTCCTCTGTATGTCGAGTTTGAAAACACATCAGAAGGTGCAACTTCGTACCACTGGGACTTTGGAGATGCTGGAGAATGCAGCCAGACAAATCCATATTTCATATTCACAGAACCAGGCACATACGAAGTTAGTCTTATTGGCACAAATGAATTCGGTTGCTCAAGCAAATACACCTCATCGGCAATAACAGTCGTTGAACCGATAGTTGACATTATGCTCATGGACCTGAAGGCAAATGAAGAAAACGGATTTGCTAAAATATCGCTGATTGTTGTCAACCTCGGCACACTGCCTGTAGAAGACATTGTGCTTGAACTTAAGGTAAACAACCAGATATACCACGAAACTATCGGACACATAGCACAGGGCGCGGTTGTACCTCACACTTTCGGCACAATGATTCCGATTCCCAATAGCGCCAGCATCGCCAACACCATCTGCGTTGAGGCTCTTGTCCCCGACAGCGAAGGCCACAGCGACATGAACCTAGCAAACAACACCATTTGCGTTACCGATGCAGAGAACCTATCTGTTGGCACCCCCTACCCGATACCTGCCCGCGAGCAAATCACCTGCGACATATACACAAAGATTCCTACCGACCTCGACATTTCAATATTCAACATCTTCGGAAAACTTGTAAAGCACGAACAAATCAGCCAGCACAAGGGCTACATGAAGTACGTTGTCAATGTTACGGACTTGGCGGGGGGAATGTACTTCATCAGAGTGAACTCAAAGGACGAAAGCATTACGCATAAGTTCGAGATAAGGTAAGAATTGTTATTCGCAAATCTCGGGACAGCCGACACATCGGGTGGAGTTATGTGATAACATAAATGTAAATAACTATCAGCATTAACATTCCGCTCCAGCCGCGGGGGCTTTTCCTTTTTTGTTGGCAAAAAAGTAAACAAAAAACCATGTCCGCTGAGTCTGCTTCGCTAAAAATCGGCTACACTTCGCTAAAAATCAGAAACTTGTCTCCGTTTCACTCCGCCTTCGAACAGACTGATTTTTTACGCTTCGTTCCTCCGATTTTCTTAACGCTCACCAGCCAAGGCGGCAATCAAGGTATTGCTAACGCAATGGATAAAAAAACGAAATACGTCTTCGAGAGATTCCGTTTTTTGCATTGCAAGCATGAATCGCCAACCACTTTTTCCGCTGTTCTCAAACCTCTTTGACAGAACCTGTTAACCGACATATAGCACATTTTTCCATTTTATGATTTCCATTTTATGGGAAAAGTATCATTGTATCTTATTTTCTTAAAGTCCTGAACTTCTCGGCACTACAGCATATATCTATGTCAACATTCGTCTCTATGCCTTCGAGACGACCATCCTCGCAGAACTGCCAGAACACCCATTCTGATGGCAATTTCTTGGGATTTTCTTTCTCTGAATAGTGCGCTATCCATATCGGATATTTCTTAAAACGCTTGTCGTCGGTTATGACCTTCTCGTAGAAATTGCTATAAGTATATATAATAGGGACTATGCCGTAATGCTCCTCCACTATTGTAAGCCAGTTAAGCAATCCATTTTTCAAACTCGTGATGCTCTGCACCTTACTATATTTTTCAATATCAAGCACAGGGACAAAATCACCTTTTTCCAGCCTTACTGTACGAATAAACAAATCGGCCTGCTCAGTACTGTTCTCGTTCGGACGGTAATAATGATATGCTCCACGTGGCACATTGTATCTCTTCAGTTGTCGCCAATTTTCGGCAAAATTACTATCCTTTGTATCGCTACCAGCCGTAGCACGGACAAATGCAAAATCAATCTTGTTTTTGTCAATCAATGTCGCCCAGTCAATATCGCCCTGATACTCAGACACATCAATACCAAAAAGATTGTACTGCGGATACATTTCACGGTAGGTTTTCATCGGAACAACAGTCGTAACTTCCTCGTTTTGACCGTCGCCGAAGAACCTGTTGTAATATTTCTTCAAATACGGAAAGGAAAAGTAGCCAGCCACTGCGACAATCGCCACAGCTAGCACTACCCATAGGATTTTTCGTCCCCTGCCCTTTCTACGCTTTGCCATCCAAAACTATTTCGTGACAAACTTATCCTTTACATATTGCGCAATCTGTACTGCATTGGTTGCTGCACCCTTGCGCAAATTGTCGGCGACAACCCACATATTTATGGCATTCTTGCACGAATAGTCAAGACGAATACGACCAACAAAAGTTTCATTCCTATCCTTTGCATTTATTGCCATTGGGTAAAGATTGGTCTTGGGATCGTCCTGAACAACAAGTCCCGGAGCCACCTTCAAGTCGGCCATAATCTTTTCCAAGTCGGGCTTCTGTTCGAACTCGACATTTACAGCCTCGCTATGTCCGCCAACAACAGGCACACGCACAACGGTAGATGTTACAAGCAAATGCGGAAGCCCCAATATCTTGCGGCTCTCGTTGACAAGTTTCATCTCCTCTTCGGTGTAGCCGTTTTCGAGGAAAGCACCACCGTGAGGCAGGCAATTAAGGTCTATCTGATGCGGATAGGCAGGTTTTTCAACAGGTTTGCCTTCGCGTTCGCACATAAGCTGGTTTACACCCTTGAATCCCGAACCGCTTACCGACTGGTAGGTTGAAATCACAAGGCGTTTCAATCCATATTTCTTCAGCGGAGCGAGTGCAACCATAAGCTGTATTGTGCTGCAATTAGGATTAGCAATAATGTGGTCGTCGGCAGTAAGTTCAGAAATGTTCACTTCGGGAACAATGAGTTTCTTGTCGGGGTACATACGCCAAGCCGACGAGTTATCGACTACGTATGTGCCAGTTTCGGCAAACTTTGGAGCCCACTCAAGAGAAACATCCTTTCCTGCCGAGAAAATTGCCAGGTCGGGACGCACTGCAACAGCATCCGAAAGTCCTACTACCTTGTATTCCTTGCCTTTGCAAGTTATTGTACGTCCAATTGAACGTTCCGATGCAACAGGTACAAGTTCATCGAAATGAAAGTCGAGTTCCTCAAGAACCCTGAATATCTGAGTGCCAACCATTCCGGTGGCTCCAACTACTGCTAATTTCATTTTTGTATCAATTTTTAGTTATACAATGTTTTATTTATCTGCTTCCAATGTCATCAATTCGACCGTTCGACAAGCTCAGGGTGCGAATGAAATTTACAACCCCAACTTTGCCGAAACATCAAGCATCCTCTTTATCGGACGGTAGGCCTTCTCGCGAACATCCTCGGGAATGGTAATTTCGGGCATTTCGTATTTCAGGCAGTTGTAAAGTTTCTCCAATGTGTTAAGTTTCATAAAGTTGCAATCGTTGCATCCGCAGGTTGAATCCAATGCTGGTGCAGGAATGTAAGTCTTCTCTGGAACAGCCTTCTGCATCTGATGCAAGATTCCCGATTCGGTAACGACGATGAACTCCTTTGCCTCGTTTGTCTTGACGTACTTCAAAAGCCCTGCCGTGCTTGCTACGAAATCGGCAACAATGACAACTGGCTTTTCACATTCAGGATGAGCAATAATCTTTGCTTCGGGATGTTCCTCCTTGAGTTTCAGGATTGCCTCAAGGTCAAAGCGACGATGAACGTGGCAAGCGCCATTCCACAGCACCATATTCCTGCCAGTCTGCGCATTTATGTAACCGCCAAGGTTCTTGTCGGGACCGAAGATTATCTTCTCGTCGGCAGGCAGACTATCGACAATCTGCTTTGCATTTGACGAAGTTACTGTAATGTCGGTCATTGACTTTATTGCAGCCGTGGTGTTTATGTACGAAACAACCGTATGTCCCGGATGTTCGGCAATGAACTTCGCAAACTCGTCGGCAGGGCACGAATCGGCAAGCGAGCAACCAGCATTGAGGTCGGGAATTATAACTTTCTTGTCGGGGCAGATGATTTTTGCCGTCTCACCCATAAAGTTAACGCCAAGGAACACAATTATTTCGGCATCGGTCTTGGCTGCCATCTGAGCCAACTGGAGGCTATCGCCTACATAGTCGCTAATGTCCTGCAATTCGGAATTTATGTAGAAATGCCCAAGAATTACGGCATTCTTTCCCTTTTTCATGCGGAGAATCTCCGATTTCAAGTCGATATTGCTGTCGATTGGCTGGTTCACGAAGCCATACTTCATTACATCTTCCTGTGCTGTCATCTTAAAATTGATTTATTTGTAATTCATTGTTTTCAAATGCGTTGCCAACAACAACTATGTCGGCTCCAGCATCGTATTTACTATTTATCGTTTCAATTTCCCTAAGTCCGCCACCGACAATGAGCGGAGTCTTCGTGCTTTTGCGCACCGCCGCAACCATCTTGTCGGGCACTGGATTCAACGCACCGCTGCCAGCTTCCAAGTAAGTCATCGAAAGACCGAGCATTTCGCCAGCCACGGCAGTTGCAACTGCAAGTTCGGGCTTGTCGGCGGGAATTGGTCTCGTATTGCTTACATATTCCACCGAAGTAGTTCTGCCACCATCGACAAGAATGTAACCCGTGCTGATGACCTCAATGTCCATCTGCATAAGCGAAGCTGCCGCAACCACATGGTTCCCAATTAGGAACTCTGGATTTCGTCCCGAAATAAGCGAGAGCAGCAAAATGGCGTCCGCCTTTTCTGATATGTGGCTTGCGTGTCCTGGGAAAATAATGACCGGCTTCTGCGTATTGTCCTTTATCGCTTCAATGCATTTGTCGAGGTTTCCGAGCATATAGCTGCTACCCACAAACACATAATCGGCCGAAGAAGTCTCAATTTTCTTCGCAAACGCTGCAGTTTCGCTCGCCGACTGCTTGTCGGGGTCTATCAAAACTGCCAGTTGTCGCCTGTGTTCTTGGCAGTTCTGCAGTATAGTAGCGTATATGTTACCGTTTAAAATCACAAGGGCGAAGATAGTAAAAATTTTGTTGACAAGGATTTTTATTTATGCAAAGACGTTGCTAGTTGTTGATTAATCAATCGAAAGGATATTACTAAAGGACAAGTCAAAGTTATCGTGTGCGACGTATTCGTCGCACAAATATGCCAAATACTTTCCGCTATTCCACATCTTTAGCCATTGACTCTTCCATCATCTCTTCTGCAATGACATTGAGTCTTACGCATTGTTCTCTTGATATGCCTTTTTGTGGACTTTCTTCTGAGGATGCTTCTGAAAGGAAAAGGATCTTTCCATGCGCACATGCTTCCATAAACTTTCCAATAGGTTTATAATACTCCGATAAACCATGTGGCAACAAAACGATAATAGGAAGGCCTTCATTTAACGCAATATCAAGAACCAACTTCTCTTTCGAACTGATGAATGCACCTATTAGGACGGCACCATTCCTTGCAGCAACAATACAGTCATTTATATAATTGTGGGCTTCCTCTTCCGAGAAGCGACTTCGTACATGAACAGCACACAAAGGATTGTCCAACAGCAAAATATTTCCAACAGTTGAAAAACAATGAAAATTCCAATGTACATTATGCTGAACAGCAAAATATTCTGGTCTCATTTTCTTTAACCACAAACGACGAGGATTGTCACTGACATACGCTATCATGTTCTGAAGCTGTCCAGCATGAAGCAAAATGCGGTCGTGGAAACCCTTCTCCCAAAGAGGTTTAAGCGGATTAAAACTTTTTTCTTCTGTAGTATTTTGTCTGTTATATGCCTTTGTGCAACCAACCATAAAACCACGCACAACATCACCTATGGAAACATCCATTTCTGTCCGAACAAAGATAATCCCATGAAAATGATCAGGCATAAGTTGGCATGCTATGAGTGAAATATTTCGTTGACAAGATTCACCAGTGCGTTCTGCTTTAATTTTCGCAAATTGCTTCTGAATAGAAGGTATATTGTTCCAACATTCAAGCACTTGCAACCCTAGTGATGACGGACTAATGAATGCTGTTTCGGGACTAACACCAGTAAGAGTACCAAGCAGAGGCAAACGCCCATCTATGCATAGTGTTATCATATAAATGCCTCGCCCATGGTAGTTGTTATGATGGCTACGCTTGTGTTGCTGAGGCAATGGTCGTTTGTCATTGTTTTTAGGCATCGAAATGTTTTTGTTATGGAGCAAAGATAAGTCATTTTTCGTTATTGGCGACGACTACGTCGCACACAATAAACGATAGTTATCGTAAGCGATAATATCGTTATTATATCTGTGGTGATTACTCCTGCGGATTGCAAACCGCCCTCACAGACATTCCATAAAAACGATATATATCGTATATGTATAAGCTGGTTGGACTAAAATTGAAAGAACTTGCATAAGGCGGATAATCACCGAGTGTACCAGTCCAGTATCCTCCTTCATCCCCAGCATGATATAGTTGGTTTTCATAGCGATGACCTGCATAAGGAAGGAAAATAGTATTGCCATTTCTGCCCATAAGCAACAATCCGTTATCTGTGAAAGTACGATAACAATTTTCTAATAATTCCTGCATCTCTTCCTGCGTCGGCATACGCCAGCCTTCGCCCCAATTAGCAGTTGCAACATCGTCGCAAGCCTCCAAAACTGTCAAAGTATCGGTAAAACCATTGCTGCCGTAGGTCGAGCTATTGCAATACTTGGTCAGCGTATTGGCACTTCCGTTGCAATATCTGTAGTAATTCCAGTCGTAAATAGCCTTGGGTGCAACTTCGCCCCACGCATAATAGTTCCCATAACCTTCTGGCGAGGAAGCACCAACATTGCAGGTTGCCCAGCGCGTACAGGAAGGCAGACCGAGGTCAACCCAGTCGTGTCCATTCAGAGTTCCTTGCCCTGGATAATAAAAATTCAATACCAAGTCCTCGTTTTCTTGCTGACGTTGCACAACCACGATACTCGGCACGACAACCCCGCCAATGGTCGCATAACCTACATAGCGCATATTGTCGCCGACATGAAATTCATTGCTCACAGTTAATTTTGTTGTGATATTGCCAGACAATCCAGCATATTCGATACCGCATGAACCTCCATTACCGACATTTACCATTTTTATCGAATATGACTTCTCGCCAACAACTGCATTAAGGATATATGTCTGCGGTATAGTCACCGTAACAACAAAAGAGTGAGTTCCCTCATTCAACCTGCCATCGTACTGGGCATAAACTTTCCCTGCCACATCAAGCAAGCGCAGACTTACATTCTCGCAATGTAAAACAGAGAGTTCGACTCGGGTTTCTCCGTTAAACGGATTAGGCACATTTTGCAATAATCCTTGGCTCTCGGCAATCATAGCATCACTCCCTGTTGTGGCAGCAAGAACAATGACCGAATCGGGATATACTACAGTTTCCGACCAATGGCTATCGAGGTTTGTAACCACAACACTATCCAAACGACAATATTCAATGCCATTAAGTTTTCCAGAAAAGCGAACTGTTATTTCCTGAGCAAATGCGCCGGCGCAAACAGCAAGCAAAAGAATTATAGAATATAGTTTCCTCATCGCCATATTGTTTTCAAGGGCGAAGATAGAAAAATATTTTGAAAATGGTTGTTTTTACTACAATATCTTTACAGCGGTGTATTTCCCCTGTCCTTTTCGAAAAGTTCAAGATTTTTCACAACACCATTTTCAATATCAAAACGTACACAAGTCATTGTACGGTGTATCCCCATGCGCCCTGCCGCACCTGGGTTGATGTGTAAAAGGTTGTATTTCTTGTCATTTACAATCTTGAGAATGTGCGAATGCCCAGAAATAAAAAGTTTTGGAGGTAGAACTTTCATTATCTCGTTTATCTTGTACTCGTAGCGACCTGGATAACCGCCGATATGTGTCATCAGCACATCGAGACCTTCCACCGTAAAGCGTTCAATCTCAGTTGTTCGCATGCGTATTCCCCAGCCATCGCAATTGCCGAAAACGGCACGAACTGGCTTTCGCGCCTCAAGAGCATCGAGCACATCTTCGGTGCCAATGTCACCAGCATGCCATATCTCATCTACCGGCTCCAGGAAATCGAGTACATCATAATCTAAAAAGCCATGAGTATCCGAAAGCAAACCAATTTTTTTCATACAAATACACAAAAAATCTTGAGTGATATGGGGAATATCACTCAAGAAACAATTAAAACCTTTATTATGAAAAATTTATTAAGATCCTTATTCAGTCACTTCTTCAGCGAAAGGAAGAACCGAAACATACGACTTGTTGTCTCTCTTCTTCTGGAACTTTACTTCACCATCGCAAAGAGCATATAGAGTATGGTCTCTACCAATACCTACATTTTCACCTGGGTGGTGAACAGTACCACGCTGACGAACTATGATGTTACCTGCGATAGCAATCTGTCCGCCATAAACCTTAACGCCTAATCTTTTACTTTCGGAATCACGACCGTTGCGCGAACTACCAACACCTTTTTTATGTGCCATAACTTTACTGTTTTATGCGTTAATACTTTCAATTTCAATCTGAGTCAAAGCCTGTCTGTGACCATTGAGAGTCTGATAGCCTTTTCTTCTCTTCTTCTTAAATACCAGAACGGTTTCGCCTTTGCAATGCTTGATAACCTTTGCTGATACCGATGCGTTTTCTACTACCGGAGCGCCTACCTTAACGCTTCCTTCATTGTCAACGAGGAGAACGCGGTCCAACTTAACACTGCTGCCCTCTTCGCTTGCCATGCGGTTCACGAAAAGCTTTGAGCCCTTCTCAACTTTGAACTGCTGGCCTAAAATTTCTACTACTGCGTACATTTCTCTATTTCTTAAAAATTTGGACTGCAAAATTAATGCTTTCCATCCACCCGACAAAATTTTTCAACACTTTTTTGCACAAAAAGACAAAATCACAACTAACTGACTATTTATCAACTTTATACATCGCACCTATTATTATATAACGCGACTTCTCAAGCACCTAAATTACACCTATTTAATAAATAGAAGGAATAATTTTATTTTTTTGATTGTAGAGATTGAGATTATTGCTATATTTGCACCCCAAAAAATAAATTATTGTTAAAGACAAATTTTAAACATTTAAAGTAATGGCAGTATTACAGAACATTAGAGAGAAATGTGGAGTATTGGTGATCGTTATTGTTGGTTTAGCTCTTTTGGCATTCCTTCTTGGCGACTTCCTTAGCTCAGGACGCATCGGACATGGCGACGATTCAGTTATTGCAAAAATCAACGGATCGAAGGTTGACTATAGCGAATGGACTGCAAGTTACAACAACCACCGCTTATTCTACGAAGTTGCACAACAGGGCAGAAACATCGATTCCAACACAGAAAGAAGCCTTAGGGAAAGTGCATGGAACGATATTCTTAACACATACGTATGGAACAACTACTACGAAGAAGTAGGTATTGGCATAAGCGACGAAGAACTCGAAGACCTTCTTTATGGTCCAGTTCACGCACACAATATCATTGTCCAGAATTTCGGACTTCAGAAGAACGAAAACGGAGAATATGACACTAAGGCTCCGAAGAATTTCTTCGACAATGCCGAAACCGATCCAAACTACGAAGTAATTGCTGAATACTGGAAAAAGGCAATAAAGGAAGACCAGATAAGCACAAAGTACGGAAACATGTTGTCAAAAGGTTTCTACACACCGACAGCTCTTGCCAAGATGTACTACGAAGACCAGACCAACATGGTTGACTTCGCTTACGCATATCGCGATTACAACAGCATAAAGGACGAAGAAATTACCGTTTCCGACAAGGACTTACAGGCTTACTACGACAAGCACAAAAAGAGATTTGTTGAAGATCAGGACAATAGAGACATCGAATATGTTGTATTCGACATTGTTCCTTCTGAAAGCGACATAGAAGAAATAAAGAAGAATACAGAAGAACTTCGCAATGAACTGAATGCTCTCGAAGAAAATGAAGTTTCTTTCGCTCAGGTAAACAGCAGCAACAGCCGTCCGGAAGACAGACGTATCTACAAGGACGAGTTCTATGCAAACCAGAAGGATGTTGAAAACATGGGATTTGATGAAGAATTCTTCAATTCGGAAAAAGGCACAACATCTGATGTAAAGATGGTTGGCAACTTCTTCGTCTGCGGTAAGATAATTGAAACAGCAAACAGACCAGACTCAGTAAATGCTTCACACATTCTCCTTATTCCAAACGACAGCGTTACAATGGAAATGTGCAAGGCTAAAGCTGACAGTCTCGCAAATATACTTAGAAGCACAAAGGCTGATTCGGCTACATTCGCAGCAATGGCAACCGAATATTCACAAGATCCGGGTTCAAAGAACGATGGTGGTAACCTTGGCGACTTCACCGAAGGCACAATGATTACCGAATTCAACGATGCATGCTTTGCAAATGCAGCTGGAACAATCCAAGTTGTTGAATCTCCTTACGGAGTACATATCATCAAGATAAACTCGCAGACAAAGCCTGTAAGAAAAGTTAAACTCGCTGTTCTTGATCAGGAAATCAAGTTCTCGGACAATACCTACGAAGCTGCATTCCATGCTTCAAACAAGTTCATGGCAACTAGCACAACAGCTGAAGATTTCGACAAGAATGCAACAGAACAGAACCTTAACGTAAGAATGGCTAACAGAATCACCGATATGAGCGACAATGTTATCCCAGGCATCGACAATGGTCGTGAAATTGTTCGCTGGGCATTCAACGAAGACAGAAAAGTTGGTGATGTATCAAATGTTTTCGAAAGCTCCGCTCGCGACAAATTCCTCGTTGTTAAACTCTCGAAGATTCGCGAAAAAGGTTTCACCCCATTCGAGGATACAAAGGAAGTAATTGAACCAGAAGTAAGAAAGCAACTGAAGGCAGAAAAGATGATGGCAGAAATGAAAGGCATGACAGTGGAAGCTATTGCTCAGAAATTCGAAGCAAAGACCGACACCCTTACCAACATCAACTTCTCAAGCTTCTCGCTCCCTGGTCTTGGACTTATCGAGCCTAAGGTAAATGCAGTAGCATTGAACAGCGAAGTAAACGCAGTTTCTGCTCCTATCGACGGCAACAACGGTGTATATGTAATAAAGGTATTGAAGAAAACTGCAGCTCCCGAAAAGCAAGACTTTGAAAACGATAAGCTTGCAAAAATGCAGGACTATATGAGAAACTACTCGTACCGCATGAACAACGCTGTAAAGAAAATGACAAAGATAGACGACAGAAGAGCTAAGTTCTTCTAAACAACACATAACACACAAAAAAGAACCTTTAGCGAGGTTCTTTTTTTGTTTATATAAGAACAATATGAAGTTAGTCTTCCTTTTTATAATTGCATTCTTCTCGCTTCTTGCAAGTTGTACAAGACCAGATTTCTGTTACACGGAATCCAAGCAATGGGCACACCGAGTAAACGATACTGCCTCAGCAAGAGAAAAAAGCAAGATGTTCGATGGATTAGAATTAGATGCAATATACTCGGAACATCAGGACAAAATATTTGTTGGTCACAATATAGAAGACACCGCAAACAATCTGCAAATTGACGAATGGTTCATGCATATTGACAATCCGTCGCAAAAATGCTTCTGGATAGACATGAAAAACCTCGACAAACACAACGCCAAGGCAATATCCGAAAAAATATCATGCATCATGGACAAGCACAATATGAAGGACAATGTTTTTGTAGAAAGTCCCGATGTAAATGCACTGAAAACAATCAAAAAACACGGACTGCGTGTAATATTGTGGACTGAAAATCCTGTGTGGAACAACATTGACACCGCTACATGGATTGAACACACAAGGACGAAAATAAACGAACTTTGTCCCGATGCCATAAGCAACGAAGCCAAAATGTACGAACTTCTCACCGAGAATTTTCCAGAACAGAACATACACCTATGGCAAACGCCAACAATACTTAACGAAGAAAACATAGAAATTACCCGCAAACTATGCAGAACTAAACCAGTAAAGGTTGTGCTGGTCGATTATAACGAACCAATAGATTATTAATAAATTATGAACAGAAACATTTTTATTGCAATAACAACTCTCTGTATTATTTCATTAGTTTCATGCAAAAGCAAAGAAGCTCGTGATGGTGACAACAACAAAGTTCTCTCCAAAGAAAACTTTATATATGTTGAAGATTATAGGTTCAAGCAGAACGGAAAAGATTTCTATCCCACTATGCTTAATTATGTAGTCGATATTCGCAAAACAGATGAAGGGACAATAATATCGCCAGCATTATACTACGAAAAAACCAATGAGTTTGAAACCGATTCAAACGAAGAAAACTATAATCAGATATCAAACCATTTCAAGCTCATCAAAAAAATCGGATTCAACTCAATAAGGCTTGTTGTCGACCGAATTAGATACGATACCATATCGGACTCATACGTTTACCTAACAACAAAAGAGGATTTGTGCATAAACGACAAACAGGACTATATAATCAAATCGCTTGAAAAAGTTGTGTCTATTGCAAGGGAAAACGAATTGTATGTCATGATGCTTTTGCCTGCATGTATCAACGATGATTTTATCAAAGAATTCGACACCAAGGTTTTGAAGGCATTCTCGAATGAGCCATACGTATTTGCGTACGACTTTATGAACGAACCGCTTTACACCGACAAAAAGCCGTTCAGGTCAAAGGGCGAAGCGGTAAATATTACTAGGGAATGGAGAAGGATGATGAACGAACATGCCCCCAATCAGCTGTTTACCGTTGGCAGTTCCGAACCATTAGAAGTTTTCGAATGGGATCCTTCGCTCATAGATGTTGATTTCATCCAGATACATACTTATCATCCATTAAGAGTGAAAAACGAAATATACTGGTACAGCAAATATGTAAACCGTCCGTGGATGATTGGCGAAACTTCGCTTCCTGCCGACAACGACTCAATAACCTACGAAGAGCAACGCCAATTTGTAAAGGAAACATACCGATATGCCCGCGACTGCGGATGCATGGGATTCGGATTCTGGGAATTCCAGGACAACCCCTACTCGCACGAATATGAAGGGCAATATACAGGAATAATGAACCATGAAGGCACTACAACACTGGATGATGGCACTATAATCATAGGTACAGTAAAACCTGCAGCCATCGATTTTAATAATTTAAAGAACTACCGGCCAAATAGCGTAACAGAGCCGCCAGTAAACTACAAAAACATGATTGGTCTATACAATATAAAAATTAGCGGCTCGGTTTACGACCATGCCACCAACAAACCAATAGAAGGCGCTGTATTCAGAGCTTGGACAGACGACTGGAGCATAGGCATAAATACATATACAGACAAGAATGGCGAATTTACATTGTACACCAACGACATTGTAACGCATTTTGAATGTTCGGCCTGCGGAATGTCTAACTTGTGCTTGTCTACTAATTTGATGTACCAGCCTGCAACCGAGGAAAAATACGACCTATACAATCTGCCGGAAAAAAAGCTCGACTATCACCATAGGTCATACATGCCACTACTTAAAGATGGCATCGAACTAACAGAAAAGTCAGACAATTACATATTCAATTTCGACGAGGAAAAATTCAACCAATATAAGTTCTCTGCTGAATTTGGAATATTCTGGCTTGAGGAAATGCCAATCTGCGACTAGAGTTGCAGCGTTGATTTTTTCAAAATGCTACCTGCCCAAATCTTCAGGTTCGAGCCTTAACCTATATGTATAGGTTGCATTATCTTCAATTGATTTCTCTACTGTAATATTTTTATCTGCAGCCTGATTCTTTACATTTTCATACCATTCTGAATTTGAAACGATTTCGTTTCTTATATGTTCAAGTGTCGATTGCTTGTACGAAGCATAAATGCTGTCGGCAGCATCATAATCGCATGGCGATTTGGCAACAAACGAATCGTCGAAAGAGGCAATGTAACGCCTACAAAAGTTGAATGGAAACAAATGATTTGTCGATTCAGTGGAAACCAAAATAACAAACTCTTGCTGTTCTACTTCTTGCCTATAATCAATATCATCAACCGTATGTTCCGTATCTCTCTCGGGATAAATTGTTGTGTTGTAGAACCAGAATCCTCCATTGGTAAAAATATTCTGGGGAATAGCAACATTCCATGCCCACACCGTCCACCAGTACGAATCCGAAATGGCAAGAACCTTGGGCTTGTAGCCTTCGTGGAAGCTAAGAATAGGATTCTCAATCTGGTTATGATTGATCGGGCATATTAGATTCATCGACTTATATATGTCATCGTCCTGGTTTATAAGAGTATCAGAAACTGTAAAACCATCAATAGTAAGGTAGGCATGTTCCTTGCCTGTTTTTGCTTCAAAATACCTTGAAAGCGAGTCCATTGCCAATGAAGCAGCATATATTGTCCAATGTGCTCCTAAGTTGCAATATATAGCCTTGTCAAAATTATCCTTGTTGTCACAAAAATATTTGTTGAAATCAATGAGAGTTACACTATCACGGGCAAATTCTTTTACATATTCCTTGTAATTGTTTGTTTCTTTTGCCATTTTCAAATAGTATTCCGGAATCTTTTCCGGATAATACGAAGCCTTTCCCGGAACAAAAACCGTAAGCAAGGTGACATTACGCGCAGCAAGCATATCCTGAACCAATCGTATCTGCTGTGAGTTTTCGCGTATCTTGTCAATGCCGACATAGGATGCTCCAATGTAACTATTTATGTATGCCTCCTCATATAGTTCTTTGTCCTTTCCTATAACAACCCAATGGGTAGAAGCCTTACCAAATATAGAATACAAATACTGGTTGTAGCACCGTATGAAAGATTCGCGGAAACCAAAGTTTTCCTTGCTGTACTTTTCCAACGCTGCCTGATATTCGCCGTTCCTATAACTTGGAAACGAGAAATTCGGTTTTTCGGTCTTTTCTACAGCTCCAGATAACTCTTTTATATCTACAAAACGAAACTTCTCCTGCAGAAATATTGCTACGAAAACCAGCAACGTCAATATGCACAATATCCTATAAATCCACTTTTCCATCAGAACCTAATACTCCGATTTATGTTGGTTGTAATACCATATTGCATTGCGAGTGACTGCCGTGTCGAGTGGAACATTCCACTCTTCTGCCTGACGCCTAACTTCGCAAATCCACTCGGGCACACTATATATATCGCTTTTTATATGTTCTATGCAAATGTCTCTCCTTACCGGTGGAATTCCTTCGCCAGCAAGTTCTGGAAAATGTACTTCGATACGAGTGAAAAGATTATCTGTTGCATCTTCGTACATGACATCATCAAGATCCCTGCCTTCCTCTTTGGCTTTGTTAATAAGATATGCCATCCATTCATCATTACATTTCATATTAGCAATTATTTTATCCCTTACAGCATCTATTTGACAGTCATCATAACATAAATGAACAAGGGCTTTCGGAATAAAACCATATCCTAAACCATATATCATAGCCGTACAATATGAAAGCATGATGTAATCCGATCCTAATATTTCTGCCGCATAATCAACATCTGAAGTGGAATTGTAATCGGGATTTTTATATATCGTACTATTATAGTACCAATACTGCCATTTTGAAAAGATAGCATCCATATATACTTGATTTATAATATTCCAAGCAAACGAATCGCCGTTGATTAAGAATTTAGGTCTCGATGCCGATGTATCATCTACAACCGAAACATCAGCGTACATATTTGGTTCCTTAGGAATTTCCCGAATAAGATTCAGCATTAATTCAAGGTCATCATCAGGTTTACGAGACGTATCACAATATGGTGTTCCTATTTCGATATTATTGATGTTCATTTTGCCAATAGCTTCCATATACCTAATAAGAGAATCTGCCACATGTACAGCGGCAATATTTGACCAATGCGTTCCCGTTTGCGGAAACAATGGATAATCAACCTTCCCCTTCTGCTCGACAAAATATTTCGAAAAGTCCACATAATTAATACCCAAGCTATCGAACAAATATGGATAATAATCTGCTGCCTTAACGCCTTCTGGTCCTTTATAATATTTTTTTTCGGGCAAATGTTCTGGATATACCCTGTCTTTACCAGGTTCAACCATTACAAACAAAGTAATGCCCAAGTTCTTTAACAACTCTTGCAACTTATACAGGCGCACCGCCTCAGTTCTAAGAATATCTTTAAATAATTCAGGATCATCGTTAAACATTAGTCCATGATAATAATCGTCTACGAACCACGGCTCGTACAACCAGCCATCTTTTCCTATTGATACATTAGGCAGGTTTGTTGTCCTAAAAACATCCCACAAATACTGGTTATAGCACCTAATAAGCCATTCCCTAAATCCAAAATTCTGCTTGGCATATTTTTCAAGATTTTTCTGATAGGACATGTCGGAATAGCTATTCATTGTTATCCTTGGATACGAAACCTCATCAACAACGCCGCCAAGTGGTTTGATACAAACAAAGTGGGTTTTCTCCTGTATGAATATCAAGGCGAAAACCAGCATCGTCAATATGCACAATATCCTATAAATCCACTTTTCCATCAGAACCTGAAATAAATGAACGGACTAAAACTTGAAACATTGAGTGCAGCAATGCTAAACAACAACAGGAACATTGCAACTATCCAAACCACAATGTGCTGCCATCCCGAATAATTGGTGTAGAACACAAATTTCTGCATCTTTTTGCCGAAACCGAATAGTGCCACAAACGAAAATGCAAGTGCCACCACAAGCGTAGTCACAAAATGCGGATCACCAATATGCCGTACCGATGCGAAATCGAAGGAGAACAAACGCGTAATAAAAGTCCAGCAATCGCCAATATTCTCAATCCTGAATATTGCCCAGCCGACCATCACTAATATGAATGTAATCAACACGCTTGGAACCTTGCCAATACGCTTGTAAACCTTTCCGAGAAACAATCTTTCCATCACAAGGAAGAATCCGTGGTATGCGCCCCAGATTACAAAATTCCAGCTTGCACCATGCCATAGTCCCGACAGCAGGAATACAACCCACAGGTTGAAGTACATACGCGGTTTCGAGCAACGGTTTCCGCCAAGCGGAATGTACAAGTAGTTGCGCATGAACGAGCCGAGTGTTATATGCCAACGCCTCCAAAACTCGCTTATGCTCGCCGAGTTGTACGGATTGTCGAAATTTTCGGGGAATGAAAAGCCCATTATCCTGCCAAGCCCTATTGCCATGTCGGAATAACCAGAAAAATCGAAGTAAAGCTGCATGGTATAAGCTGCTATGACAATCCATGATGTAGCGGTGTCGAGAGTAGCCAAATCTTCGATTAACATACCATCGACCCAACGTCCAAGCACATCAGCGATTAGAATCTTCTTGCTTAATCCAATCACAAAGCGGTAGAATCCTTGCAGACATTCCGACCATTTGTGTTCGCGATGCTCTATCTGTCCGGCAATCTCATTGTAGCGAACGATTGGTCCTGCAATAAGCTGCGGAAACATCATTATGTAAACAATATAGTCGGACAGCTTCCTCATCGGCTGGTTGATTCCACGATAAGTATCAACTGTATATGTGATGCTCTGGAAAGTAAAGAATGAAATTCCTATCGGAAGCAGAATCTTCATCCACTCCACAGGTTCTCTGCCATACAAACCTCTTATGGCATTGATGTTCTCCATCGTAAAGTTGCCGTATTTGTAGTATGCCAGCAAACCAAGGCTTACAAAAATGGAAATACCGCAGAAAAGTTTTCTTACCGACTGTTTTTCTGCCTTACACATAAACTTCACAAGGAAGAAATTCAATATTGTTGATGCCGTAAGCTGTATGATGAAGTCGGGGGCTCCGTAGGCATAGAATATCAGCGAAGCCAGAAGCAGCGTATAATTGCGGAACCTATTAGGCGTAACAAAATACAGTACCAGAAACGCTGGCAGAAAATACAAAAGGAATATGTTGCTGCTAAATACCATATTTCTTAATTTATTCAATTACAATTTCATAAACGCGACCTTCGATGTCGGACTTGTTGAAAGGAATAAGCCCCTGATCGAACACTATTGGCGGCCACCATTCGGAATAATGATACTCCTGCGTTACAATACAAAGCATCTGGTTGTTTGGAATCGATGTAACTTCATCGTTCATATATCCAACCACCTTCATATTGTCGGGCGAGCTTCCCAATCGCCAGATAATTTCGGTGGGACGCCATTCGATTTCGTAGTAATAGTACTCCTCGCTGAACACATCGTTCGACATCGGACTTTTGATAGTCAATGCCTTATACAAGTCTGACCAACGCATAGCCTCGTAAGTAGTACCTTTATAGTCAATGTAGTTTATTCCTGCCGAAAACTTCTTGGGTTGCGGACAAGCCAAATCCCAGTTGGTACAGCAGTACATGATTTCATTATTATGCATGGCATCATCCTTGGGCGCCGACTTATCCCTGTAATATTCTTCTGGCCAAAATCTTGAAGCCTTAACTATCTCAATATCAATTTCCGAATATTTGTTGAAAGTTTCGCGCACTGGATTAGGAGAATCGTCGCCCTTGTCGATATAACCGCAGTTGTAGCATCCACGACGATTGTTCCACGGGTGGTTGTCCTGATATATCATCCAGAATGCGTATGTAAGCCCATTCCAGATATTGTTCTCGTTAAGCATTGACGGGAACTTGATTTTTCCACGGTATTTGCCGTAGGTAAAGCCCAGACGTGTCTTTATGCCAGTAGATTCCTTCTTCATATCGTTGGCTTCAGAACCTGGGTTGACAATGGTTATGTAATCACCATTTTCAGAAACCTTCACGGTGGAACACGGCTTGTCTGTTATCTGCGGGTAGTCCTGCATACGTTGCGAAGCAGGATATTTCTTATCACCTTTGGCATATTCTTCCAGCGTAAAATCCGGATTACCAACCACATCGCAAATTTCGGGAATGTTGCGCAAGGTATATTGCTGGCTCACAGCAGGAAAGAATTGCTGGAACAATGCCTTTCGGTACAACGAATCATTAGAACCGCACTCGCTGCAACTTGTATCAATGGTGTATTCGGGAGTGCGAATATTGAGTTCATCAACAAAAATTCCATCTTTCGGAGTAATGACAGCCCTTGTTTTCAGCACCTTTTTGCTTGTTTCTGCAATTATATTCGAAGACCTTTTGTTTTTAAACCACTCGAAAGGATTTGCAAACTTGCCATTTTCATCTGTAAGCGAAATGTCCTTTATATAATTTGGGATTTCAGCAAGACCTTCCTCATTGCAAACGACAAGCATAAACGAATAGCATCCCACGCGCGGATTGCGTTTCCAACGGTGATTTACATTGCCATCGGCATGGCGGTCGTTGGCGAGTACCCACTGAGCATCAAGAAACAACTGTTTTTCAACCGAGAAGCCATTCTTTTCTGCCTTATCCACAATAGAAGCATACCATTCGGACTGCTGCCGAATCTGCTCTGCAACCTTCAGTATCCTTGCATAGCTTGCAGTATTCTCCATAATGTCGCTACCATAATATATTTTTTCATCGCGCGGATTACCGACAATGCGGAAAAAATCATCAACCTTTTCTTCTCCATTTATTTCCTTGAACCCAACGGAAACATCTTCCCAACTTCCATAAAAATTCTCACCGCTCAATGAATCGCCTTCAGGGAACTTATATGTTTCGTTCTGGTAATAAATCTTATAATACAGCTTTCCTCCGCTCATCGATGGTACATCAAACGAAAACTTGAATCCATCATCCGATGTCTGGCGGACTGATGGCAGCACTATGCCATTTAGCACCACATCTTCCAAATCCATATCCAGCAAAACGGTGTCGTTCACCGAATTGAAATTTGAAATAGGGTCAAAAACAAGTTTAGAGCCATTGCCGGAACATGCCAATAACATTACCGACATAGCCAATATGCATGAAATAACTATGTTTCGTCTCATCCTACTCCATCAATTTTCTGTACTTAATCCTATGCGGGTCGATGTCGCCCAAACGCTTGCGCTTGTTCTCCTCGTATTCGGAATACGAACCTTCGAAGAATACAACCTGCGAATCGCCTTCGAATGCCAAGATGTGAGTTGCAACACGGTCGAGGAACCAACGGTCGTGTGTGATTACCACAGCGCATCCTGCAAAATCTTCAAGACCATCTTCCAAAGCACGTAAGGTGTTGACATCAATATCGTTGGTAGGCTCATCAAGCAGCAAAACATTGGCTTCAGACTTCAAGGTCAATGCCAAATGCAGACGGTTGCGCTCTCCGCCCGACAGCACACCGCACTTCTTTTCCTGATCGGCGCCACTGAAGTTGAACCTGCCTACGTAAGCACGGGCGTTTACCAGTTTCCCGCCCAGCTGAACAAATTCCGCTCCACCCGAAATTACCTCGAAAACGGTCTTTTCTGGGTCAATAGCCTCATGTGCCTGGTCAACATAGCCGATTTTCACCGTATCGCCAATCTCGAAGCTACCGCTGTCGGGCTGCACAAGTCCCATCATAAGGCGGAAAAGAGTAGTCTTTCCTGCTCCGTTGGGACCAATGATACCAACGATTCCTGCCGGCGGAAGCGAGAAACTGAGGTTCTCGAACAACAACTTGTCGCCGAAAGCCTTTGTGATATTGTTGGCAACCAAAACCTTGTCGCCCAAACGCGGACCATTCGGTATGAATATTTCAAGTTTTTCCTCTTTCTGCTTTACATCCTCGTTGAGCATCCTATCGTATGCCGACAGACGGGCTTTCGACTTTGTTCCACGTGCCTTTGGTGACATGCGCACCCACTCAAGCTCGCGTTCCAAAGTCTTGCGACGCTTCGATGCGACCTTCTCCTCCATAGCCATTCGAGCTGTCTTTTGCTCCAGCCACGACGAATAGTTGCCCTTCCACGGAATACCTTCGCCACGATCTAGTTCGAGAATCCAGCCTGCAACATTGTCGAGGAAGTAACGGTCATGGGTTACACAAATTACTGTACCCTTGTACTGCTGCAAGTGCTGTTCAAGCCAGTGGATTGACTCTGCATCCAAGTGGTTGGTAGGCTCATCAAGCAACAGAATGTCGGGTTCTGTGAGCAACAGACGGCACAATGCCACGCGACGGCGTTCGCCACCAGAGAGGTGAGCCACCGATTCGTCTCCATCGGGACAACGCAGTGCATCCATGGCGCGCTCGAGCTTGGAATCAATGTTCCACGCATCGGCAGCATCAATCTTGTCCTGCAATTCTGCCTGACGGTTCATAAGCTTGTCCATCTTGTCGGGGTCCTCGTAGTACTCGGGCAGACCGAACAAATCGTTTATCTCCTCGTACTCCTTGAGCATGGAAACTATCTCGTGTACGCCTTCTTCAACGATTTCCTTCACTGTCTTGCTGTTGTCGAGTTCGGGTTCCTGTGGCAGATAGCCCACGGTATATCCCGGCGAGAATGCCACTTCGCCTTCAAACGCCTTGTCAACTCCTGCTATAATCTTCAGCAGGGTTGACTTTCCCGAACCGTTGAGACCGATTATACCTATTTTAGCACCGTAGAAAAACGACAGATAAATATCTTTCAATATCTGCCTCTGCGGCGGAATCTTCTTGCTTACGTTGACCATCGAGAAGATGATCTTGTTGTCTATATCACTCATGTTTAAATTTTACTTGTGAGGTGCAAAGATAAGGAATATTTACGATTTGGCAAAGCCGAGCTAAAGGTTACGAAGGCTAGTTCTTGAATTTCGTTCGCGCTGTCACAGTTTTATGCATTGCTATCGCTGCAAAAACTCCGCCAGCGCTTTCCCACCGCAGCTACCGCTGCTACATATATGCGACCCCGCTGGGGTCTGGATTACCGCAATGTGTGTGGAGAATTTTACCGATGCATTTTGTTGTTCTGTTAATATTTTTCCTATCTTTGTCGCCATGAAGGGGTTTTCTAACACATATTTCGGTGCACGCTACTACACCGACAACATAATGATGTGGCTGAGTGTGGACCCGATGAGTGATATGCGACCAGGAGTATCGCCGTATTCTTATTGCCAAAATAATCCTATTGGAAGGATTGATCCTAGTGGTGCATTGGATGGTTGGATTGAAGATGCCAACGGAAATGTTTTTTGGGATTCAAACACTAATAGTCAAAGTGAATTTAATGTTAATTATGCGAATCAAAAAGGATATTCTTATGTTAGTGATGTTAACAATCCCAATAATTATACTCTTCCAAATGGAGATGGGACATTATCTATGATTGAATGGAAAACATATGCTTTTGAGGATGGTGTCGGAGGTCCATCTATAAAAATGGAGTTCTTCCCATCTGACGAAAGTGCTAAAACAGGTTGGTTTCAAACATATAAATCAAATATTCCAGATTGTAATGAGAGTATTTTATATACCGCAGTTCCATATGCATTTATGTCGGAAAGATTAGATGGAAATTCAATTGTAGGAGAATCTGATATTAAACGTGCAGCATATTTTGATAATCCTCCCAGCAATTTGCTTACTGATATACCGACACGTTCATTCAATAATGGCGCAAAAACCAGTGTAAATTGGAATGCACAATCTTCAATGATAATTAATGGAGAAAGATCTTTTACTATTGGCTGGGGCTTCTCAATTTCATCAAAAAACTCAGGCACATATTTTGCTCCAACCATTTTAAAGTCACCCACTACATTTCATGAGAATGCAATAAAATATCTAAAATAGAATGAAAAAAAATCTGTTAATATTGTTTATATATATGTCTTTCTCATTGACTATTAATGCACAAAACGTTTTCTATGGCTATCCATCTGATGATGTCAAGTTAGGAGAGGAAGATAAAATCATTGTTAGCATCCCTGACCATTGGGATGGCAAATTTAACAATACAAAAGATTTGGAAGAATTACTAAACTATATTTGCTCTTCTGATTTAACACTTAAAATAAAAGTGATTGTTTTTCGAGGCGCTAAAGATTTTTCTATTGCTTATTCAGAAGCGTTGTGTTCGGATCTAAAAAAGCGACTTTTTGATAGATGTTGCAATAAGGACGGATGCCAAATTGTCCCAATAGGTAAAGCTGAGCCTCTTTATCACGATAAAAGTAACATTGGAAAGTATTATAAGCATAATACTCGTATCGAAATTATAATAGAATGATTTTTAAGAAAAATCTAACCATGTATAGTTACCACTACAACCACCAGGGCAGCGTGGCAGCACTTACCGACGGCGGTGGCCGGTTCTACCAGCACCTGCAGTATCTGCCATACGGTGAAGTTCTTGTCGACATGCACAGAGGCAGATTAGTATCTCCCTATACTTTCTCTGCAAAGGAAAAGGACAGCGAGAGCGGATATACCGATTTTGGAGCACGCTACTACACCGACAATATTATGATGTGGCTGAGTGTGGACCCGATGAGCGACGAAAGGCCGTGGATTTCTCCATACAACTACTGCCAGTGGAATCCGATTGGCAGAGTGGATACGTGGGGAATGCTGGATGACCACTATTTTGACGAAAACGGAAATTATCTTGGTGATGATGGAGAAGGAAATGCTATAAGAATAATATCAAGAAGCTCTTTTGATTTACAGACTAACAATGGAGAATATGTAACTAGTGACCTTAAAGGAGTATCCCTTTTATTTTCAGACCATGTAGAATCTCATGGCATGTCTGAAAAAGCGCAATTAAAAGTTTATGATCATTATAATACTACAGATAATGACCTTGAAAATACCGATAAAACTGATAATATGGCGCTTTCTTTTAACTGTAACGTGGAAAAATCAAAAAAAATAATAGTTAATTTGGAGAAAAATAGAAAATTTTCAAATAATTATTATAATATTATAAGTGAGTTTATTCATGAAGGTAATCATGATTGTAAATTATTAGAACTAGGCTACGACAAATATCTTGAAACTCCTCGAAGTATTAGAGAATCTAATGCAATAGATGAACAGATGAATCATCCGTCATGGGAAAAAACTGACCCAGATTTTAGAAATGGAGTAATGAAGTATAGAGCACAAAATTTTGAATAAGCAATTATATATGAAAAATTTTTGTATAACAATATTGGCCTTTTCCTTGATTACGATTGAGTTAAGTGCCCAAGTTAAGATGGAAATAAGTGATGTCATAGTATATGACATCAAAGTAATTCTTTATGAGGGAGAATTTATAGAAGGTGAGTTGGTGTCGCCCTCTATTAAAGGGAAACTATGTATTACAAATGATAGTGAAAAGTCAGTTATGTTTGAGCGAGATAAATTTATGTTATTTTTCAATTATAAAGGCATGCCTTATCAGCAGGAGGTAAGTGTCATGAATATAAATAAAGCAATAATGCCATGTGATACGATATTCCTAGACTTTAAATGTGATTTAGTTCGTTATACAAGCATCCAAAAAAGGCAGGAGGATGAAATTCCTCAAAAGGATTATATTATTGATTATACAATGGAATTGATTGAGATATTGCCAACAATAAGAATTAGATATCGCGATTCTTTGCATGAGTATTGGGCAGTTGGCATTGAAAATGTATCGATAGCAAAAAAAGATTATTATTGATATTCTATCATGTAGGTTCTTATGCGGATGTGGAGAATTTGCCAACCGCATTAATTATGAAAAATACGCAGGGGCAGTTTTTTAATCTGCTCCTGCGGTGTATATGGTGTATTCGTTCGCGCTGTCACAGTTTTATGCATTGCTATCGCTGCAAAAACTCCGCCAGCGCTTTCCCACCGCAGCTACAGCTGCTACATATATGTGACCCAGCTGGGGTCTGGATTACCGCAATGTGTGTGGAGAATTTTACCGATGCCTTTTGTTGTTCTGTTAATATTTTTCCTATCTTTGTCGCCATGAAGGGGTTTTCTAACACATACTTCGGTGCACGCTACTACACCGACAACATTATGATGTGGCTAAGTGTGGATCCGATGAGCGACGAAAGACCATCGCTAACCTTTCCCGTTACTCAACATTGGCAACATCTGCCTGCAAAATTTCCTTGGTATCGGTGTCGTAAACAAATGCCACGACCTTGCAGTTGGCAACGTTCCAGTCTGACCTTACAGCCTTCGAATAGCTCTTTTCAATAACATCTCCTGCGGACAACTGTGCATTGTCAGCCTTTACATCTTCACCAAAAACGCCATTTAGACTTGTACGCAGAACATGATTGTGAACATAGTTGCCAATCTCCTGCGGAGTGGACTCATAGTCGAACTGCCAACCTACGATTCCGTCCTCTATTACATACGCCACTAGCGACAATTTGCGCGAAGTCACAACCTCTGCCTTCAGCTTAATGTCGGCAGATATTGCACTGTCGGCAAACGCAGTGCTTACCTCGAACGAAAATTCGGGATATGTGGAATAATATTTTGCGAAGTCGGTTGCCCAGCCGTTTGTAGAATTGTTGATCAATGCAGGATTGAAAGTATTTATCAAGCCAGCAGGCACTGCGTCCAAATCCATGTAACCGCCATCGGTATCGCCACCGCCAAGGAAGATTCCTTCCTCGCAACGGAAATCGTAGTTGAACGAAGTGTCGGTGGTATGAGGAGAAGCATAGGGATTTGTGTTGCCATAATATGTGCAATGCACAGCTATCGGCACAACAGCCTCACCAAATTTTTCCTCCAACGCATTTATTGCCTTGTGTCCTTTGGGACAATTGCCACACTTATGCCCGGTAAAATCGAGTATTACAATTTTACGACCATACCAAATATTAGAACCCTCCTTTATATATTCGCCTTCTTCAATCTTGTCGCACGAAACCGCAAATATTCCTGCAAGCATTACGGCGAGTGTAAGTATTATCGTCTTTTTCATAATCATTTTGTTTTCTTTAAATCAAATCCAAATCTCTAGGTACGATTTTTTTAGAAAGTACTTGAAATTGAAAGTGCAAATCCGTTTGATGCCGGAACATGCCTGCATACACCACCTACGCACATAACACCTTCGCGCTGCTTGCCGTAGGTGAGCTGAATGCGGTTGCCACCCTTCACATAACCAAAGCCCACGTTGAAATAATGAACTCGTGCGTCCTTGTCGGGATTGCCGTAGTTCCAGTTGTCGAACACGGTAAAGAACCAGTTAGGCATGGTAAATTCAAGCTGTCCGAGAATCCAGTTGCCCTTGTCCTGCTTGGTGAACATTGCCTGAACTTCACCCTTCAGAGCATACTTGTCGGTAATCTTGTAGGTAGCTTCAACAACACCAATGTTGGCTTTCACATTGTCGTGTCCTGCCGTACCCATAAGCACATTATAATTGTAGTACAAGTTCATGTATGCTATGTTTGTGTACCATTTCTTCGACCATTTCTTCGAAATTTCCACATTGATGTCCTGATAGTAAAGTTCGTTGCCCACAGCAAACAAAGAGGTATTATATCCGTATGTTCCTGTTGTTCCTATTGGTGTGGAATCGTTTATTGCAGTCTTCTTTATATTGTGTACTCGCGAATAGTTGAGCGTGATGGTTGTTCCATACTTTCCACCCAACTTGCTACCCTTTTTGAACTTGTAGAAGAATTCGGCCTTTGCCCCCCACTCTCCCATTGGCTGGCTTGCGTAAGGATAAAATGCCTGCAAGACGTAGGTGTAATTGCGCGTGATTTCGGGCAGATAGCTTACGGTAACATCCGAAAGCGTAGCATTGCGGTCGCTACGAAGCGACATGTTATCGACCCACTTGGTGGAAAGAATTACGCCTAACCCCTTTTGCGAATAAGTTGCATTAATAAGGAAAGCCTGTCCTGGACGATAAATGTAGTTATTGTCGGCCGAAGGGTCGTTTATCTTGTAGGCGTATTCCGAAATCAAGTTGAAGCCAGAATAGCCGATGTTGATTCGACCTGCACCTGTAGCCACATTGTTTGGCAGATTGTAAATAGGATTGTCCTCCTTCTGGTACTTGCTCACAAAACTGCCACCTATTCCAAAACGGAACTGACTATCGTTCAACGACTTTATCATCTCGTTAAACTGAATTTCCCCATCGACACCACGGAGAATGCCATCGGAAAGCTCCCAGTAATAGCGTTGCTTGCCGACCAAACCCTTTATGTTTACACCAGGTACAATCGTATATTTCACACGCGCACCGAGGATTGCATTGTCTATACCAAGCGACTTTTCCTCGTATGAACGGAGGGTAAGACCATTGCCGAACTGTTCGTAAAAATGTCCTACAGTGACTTCGAGCTTGTCATTTGTAAAATTAGCCCAGTATGAAGGCACACCAAAACCATCGTTCTTGCCTCCCGAATTGGGGAAACCGAGCAACGTATTATAGTAACCTTCAAAACGCACGCCTGCTGAAAATTTCCCGTACGAAATCATAAAGTTGGCGTACGAATTCGACAACAGGCGCTCATCTACGGCTACTGCGCCAATCTTCTGGTCTTCGAAATAATATTGCAAATCACTCTGGAAGTTTCCAGAAACGTTAAACTTGTTCTCGTTCTTGCCGTCCTTCTGCGCAAAAAGTTGAATTGCAGACAAAAATACGACAAGCAGAAATAAAAATCTCTTCATATACTATAATGTTCGCATTATTAGTTGCAAAATAATTCCTTTTTAGGGAAAATGGAAGTAGGAATACTATTCCTCTTCCTTTTCTTTCTTCTCGTCCTTCAGCGGTTCGCCGGCTGCCACCTTCTTTATCATCTCGAAAGTTTCAGCTTCGTCGCCCTCGAGGTACGAAGTGTGCTGCCAAGCCACATTGCCCTTGCCGTCGAGCAGGAACGAATGGGGAACATTGTTCACATTCATCGCACGCTTGAAGTCGCCATTAGCATCAAGATAAACATCGAATTCCCAGCCACGGGCATTTACAAACGGACCAACCGAATTGGTACTGCGGGCATCGTCTATCGAAACTGCGATTATCTTTACTTCTGTTTCGTCTGCCCAGTCTTCGTAAGCCTCGCTGAAAGCCGTCAACTCCTTAATGCAAGGCTTGCACCAAGTAGCGAAGAAGCATATCATCACTGGCTTTCCCTCATTTTCAATTATCTCCTGCGAATTTACCACTTTTCCCTTCAAGTCCTTGAGTTGAACCTGCGGAATCTCTTGCGAGTACAATGTTGCGCATACTGCAAATGCTAGTATTACCAAAACAATTTTCTTCATATTCGTAAAATTTAAAAACAAAGATAATACTTTTTTATCAAAAAGCATTCCACTCCAACAAATATTTTCTTTTACAGAATCTGCAAAAACATTTTTTCGGAAAAAACTTTGTCCAAATGAAAATATTTTCTTATTTTTGCAGAAAATTTTGGACGTATGAGACGAATTATTACCATAATAGCCGCTTTAATTATTTGTGTATCAGAATCTTTTGCACAATTAGTGATATTAAACGGACAGGAGGGTGAAGAAGTTATTACAAACACGACTGTTAACATTCAGGCAGGCGTTGAAACAAACTTATATTTCAGGGTTAAGAATACAGGTTCGACAACTATCGAAAATTTAAAATCTTTTTTGCTAGTAAACGGAACAGAAGCAACGGCTGGTGTTGATGCCATTTTCCAATTGTGCACAGAACCGGGAGGACAATGTGGCGTAGGCGCATCAAGCCCGAAGTTCAAACTTGATGCTGGAGCAACCAAGACTATTCACTTGAATATAACCACAATGTCGACAACCGACTTTGTAATAAGCACTCATCCTTATGGTGGTAGCTCGCCTGAAGCAAGTTTCAACATTCATGCTAATACCACATTAGTAGAAAACAACTTTGCAAACACATTCAATGTTTATCCAAGTCCAGCAAATGAATCGTTTACCATTGAAAATAGTTTCGGACAAAATAGCTACGTTGAAATATACAACGTTCTAGGACAAGTGGTAAAACATGTCGCATCCGACAATGCAAACCGCATATCGGTAAACTGCAGCACTTGGAAAAACGGTTACTATGTATGCCGTCTCTACAACGATGGCAAAGCAGAAAAGACCGTAAAAATCGTAGTGGCACATTAATAGAATTTATTGCACTTATAATAAGAAGGTATGCATGAGCATACCTTTTTTATTTGCTGCTATATACAAGTTGACTAAAGTTTACCTCCCAATCTGTCATTACTCGCAAGCTTCGTGCGCTAAAGGGTCCGCAAGTTAGAACAATAACGCGAAACGGAACGGAGAGCGTAATATTGTTCAATTATGCGGAATCGAATCTTCAACAGAAACCATATCAACAGGAGATTACTCACTGCGTTTCGTGAGGGAGTTCCGTACAGACAGGCTCACTAGCACCGTTCCTTATGCTGTTCGCTTTGTCTTACGGAATTACAAAATGGGTCAGAATAAAAAATACAATCAGTCAACACATATATAGTTACCTTTATATTTATAAAAAAAAGGCCGTCTAGTGACAGCCTTTTATAATGAAAAAATTTCAATTTATTATTCTGTTGGAGCATCTGCCGGTGCTTCTGCAGGAACTTCTGCAACACTGTCGGTTACAGGAACTGCAGTACTATCGAGTGCCACAACCTCTACAGGTTCATCCTTGTGGAAAGGTGAAGGCAAACCAACACGCGACAATACATTGGTGAAATACAATGCGCAGAATATGATTCCAAGTAAAATTACAACATAGAGGATTTTTCTCCATACAGGAACACCCTGCTTAAATGGATCGCTAGCGTTCTTTACATGCGGGAACTTGGCAATCTTGGTAAGAGTTGCGCCAAACTTAATGTTGACGTATGCCTGAGCATTGACAGCCCAACCATTTGCATTGAGTACAGGCGAAAGGTTACGCTTGCGCAACTTGAGCCATGCAATTATCATCGATGGACCAGAAATGAGCAAAATGACACCTATAATTGCAAGAGGCATCTGCCACCACGAAAGTTTAAGGAAGCCTGTTGCCAATGAAACCAAGAAACCTCCAATATATCCCAACGCCAAACCAATTGCAGCAAAAATACCGCAGAACTTAGCAATATCGAATGCTTGGTTCTTCTTAGCCTCGGAGCCCGGCACATTTTGAGCAGCTTTACTAGCGTTGGCTACCATTTGGTCGCCAGCAGCTTCCATCGAGCCTGTTGCTTCGCTTGTAACCTTCTCGTCCTGACTTGCAGCGAACTTGTTAATCTGGTTTTCAATGAACCTTGCAAATTTGCGGTAAGGTGACCAGAAAGCTTCGCGAATGCTTATCGGGTTTTCGATAATCTTTGTGATTGTTGCATCCCAGTCGTTGCCTTGACGATCATAGAAAATAGCATTCTTGCCAACCATCAAGTTGTTGACCTCGCCATTCGTTATAACAGCGGCAATAGTCATTGTCTCGTTCTTCGTCTTGGAGGTGCAGTCGCAATAAGCAATGTACATTCCGCTGAAACTTGCAGTCAAATTGTGCTTAGGCATGTCGCTTACCTTTATACATAAGTCGCAACTACGCTGATCGATGTACAATGTACCAGCCTGGAATATCGCCTTGTCGCCCTTGCGTGAATAGAAATCGGAGAATGTAACGAAATTCTTCAGCAACAGGAAGAAGTCGCGATACAAATGCATCAACTTGTCAACGCTTTCAATTTCGTTGGCTTCGCCTTCCAATGCCTTGTCCTGATCTACAAGCGACAAAAGTTCTGCCTTACGGTTTTCTGCCAAAATAGCATTTACAGCTTCGAGTCCTAGCGATTCAACAACTGCGCCTTTCTTTGCATCCTTCCATTCCTTGTATGCAGCAAACTTTCCGCCAATCGAATTCCATTCGCTTTCGCTTATAGAATCCTTACCTGCAAAATCAACATCAAAAATGAGACTCTTCAATGACGAAAAAGCTGCTTCCCATGCAGGGTTTATACCTTCGTTGAGCATCAAATCCTTCTTGCTACCAACGCGTGCGAGCGGATAGGTTGAAATCTCATCAATGCAAGTTGTGAGATTCTTGTCGCTGATTGCCTCGAAGCGAGCAACAGAAACATCTAATGCAGCGGTCGATTCGTTGTTGAATGCTATCAATTTGCAACGCAGGAAATAGTCGTCAATCTTTTCCTTCAAAGCAGTGTATGCATTGAGAGCTGCCTCGGTATTGCCGCCGTATGGGAAAACCGATTCCTTACGATCATCACCATCTTTGCTCCAAGCTGAAAAATCTGCACAATTTGTGTAAAATTCTTCAATCTGGTCGACATTTATGCCTGGGTCACCACTGCGGTCGGTAACACTGCCAACAGTTTCTATGCACGACTTTATTATTGCCTTCAGACCTTCGTCATCTGTAGAATTTTCGGTAATAATACCATCGCCGTTGAACCTAGTCTTAGCAAAAATTGCAAGTCTGTCGGATGTGTCGGCTATCGAAATGCTATCCTTTTCGAGACCGAGATTTTTCAGGATTTGCTTAGCGGAATCATAAAGTTTCTTGCCATCTTCGTCTTCCTGATTTATATCCGAAAGATTCAATGTACTATCTTGCTTAATGAGCAGATTCGGATCCTTCAGTACTTTTGTCAGCCACTGCGACGCAGATATAACTTCGTTTACCTTGATTTTTCCATCATGGTCGAGGTCAAGGATTTCAAGAGTCTTGTCATCAATTTCGAGACCTTTTGTCGGACAGCTGAGAACCGTCCACATCTTCTGGTCAAGTTCAGCGAGGTGAGCAATGTCCTCTCCAGTTTCAATGTTTACACGAGTAACTCCACCTATTTTAGAGAATTTCCACTCGTATTTGTTTTTTGATAAAATTGCCATAAAGTTTTCCTATTATATAATATGGGCGCAAAGATAAATAATATTTTAGATTTACAAAGTATGATTTACGATTGAAGAAGGATGAAAAAAAATTGTATTTTTGCGCCACGAACATAAAACGACACCAATATGTCACAGAAGAACAAACTTTTCAAATTTGCACAGAACGAGACCTTTCCACACTTGTTTCAGCCGAAACTCATGTACGGAACGCCAGATGAATTCGAACTGAAAGGCAAATGGGACTCCGACTTCTTTCATAACGACAATCCAATTACAGTTGAGTTGGGTTGCGGAAAGGGCGAATATTCGGTTGCAATGGCAAAAGAAATTCCTACAGGAAACTTCATCGGAGTTGACATAAAAGGTGCAAGAATGTGGCGCGGAGCATCCGATTCGCTGGAGATGGGAATGAAAAACATAGCATTCCTCCGTACTCGTGTCGAATTTACGCCAAAATGTTTCGGCAAAAACGAGGTTTCTGAAATATGGATAACCTTCCCCGACCCGCAATTAGGACCAAAAAGCAAGCATAAAAAACGCCTTACCTCATCGCGTTTCCTGTCGTACTACCAAAACTTTCTAATCGACAACGGCATAGTAAACCTAAAGACGGATGACGACACCCTGTACGAATATACTAAAGGCATCATCGCTCACAATGGACTTCCGTTGCTTATCGACACACCGAATCTTTACGAATCGGAGCATTACACTGGATTTCTCACATTGAAAACCCACTACGAAAAAATGTGGAACAAGGAAAACAGAACCATAAAGTACCTGCGCTTCCGCCTGCCACAAAATGTGAAATTAGAAGAAATGGAAGAATAAAAAGGCAGACAGGCTGACAGAAGACCTGTCCGACCTCAGCCTTACCACTGTAAAAACGCGCCATGGCGCGTTTCAGCAGCCACAGAACCATATAACAACTTTAAACATGGAAAACTTCATAGAAAACAAGGTTGCACTAGCGGTGCAGTATTTCAAGAGCGGATACAACTGCTCGCAGTCGGTATTTATGGCATTTGCCGACTATTTTGGCGTTGACAAAACAATGGCGGCCAAGATTTCGGCATCGTTTGGCGGTGGCATAGGTCGTATGCGCGAAGTGTGCGGAACAGTATGCGGAATGGCTATGTGCGCAAGCTTCATTTCACCAGCCGATGACCCATCCGACAAGGCTGCACGTACAGCCAACTATGCACTTGTGCAGGAGTTTGCCGAAAAGTTCCGTGCCGAAAACGGCGACATCATCTGCCGGCGCTTGCTTGGTCTGCCCGATGAAAATTGCCCCTGCCCCGAACCATCTACACGCAATGCAGAGTTTTACAAGAAACGTCCATGTGTGGAATATGTGGCATATGCTGCAAGATTGGTGGCGGAGAAGATGAATGCTGAAAAGATTTGATAATTTGAAAATTCGATAATTCAAATGGCTTCACCGTTTTTATAGTCGAACTGAGGCTCAGTCGAGCAGTCTGGCTGTTAGCCTGTTAGACTGTCAGCCCTCAAGCCTTTATTACACTTTTTCGGGCGAGTTTTTCGTTTTTCTTTACATTTTTTCGGGTGACTTTTTGGCAGAACTATACACTTTTTCGGGCGACTTTTGCATTAGACCTTTGTAAGTAGGAATCCCATATACAAGGGCAAGGTAAGCAATGCCCCTTCGCGACCTACATTGTAATCGCCAAATTTCAACGCGTGATAAACATGATATTTCTCGGGATGTTTCAGCAATGTGGACAACGACTTTGCATTTCCTGTGCGAGCCTTACATTCCAAAGGTGTACATTCACCGTTATATCGCATCATAAAGTCAATTTCAATGCCATCTGTTTTGTGGAAATAATAAAGTTTCCTGCCCATTTTGCCCAAAATGTCAGCTACAACATTCTCGTAAATAGCACCTTTGTAACCAAACAAATTTCCTTGCAGAATGTCTGATTGAGTTCCCTCATCTAACATGCTGATAAAAAGTCCAGTATCAGACATAAAAACCTTAAATGAATCCTGTATGGCATTTCCACTCAAAGGCAGTTCCGTAATGGAAAGATTGTAGCACCGATGAATGATTCCTGCATCCTCTATCCATTGCAGACATCCAACATAATCCTTGCTACGTCCGCCTTTCCTGACCATCGAATAGGTGAATTTTTTGTTCTCCTTGCTAAGTTGCCGTGGAATAGACTCAAAACATTCGCGAATCCTGTTCCTGTCTTCGTGATTAGCATACTTTACCATATCGGTTTTGTATTCCTCTACGATATTCCGCTGTATTGCAACCACTTGATTCATGTCGTGCGTGGCAAAAAACTTCTTGACAGCTTCTGGCATTCCTCCTACAACAATGTACTGTAACATCAACTGTCGCATTCGGTCGTGAATTGGCTTTGGAACTGGTTTTTCTTCTGCTAGCGAAGTTTTCAAAAGTTCAATAACAGAATCCTGTATTCCATTGGCCCAGAGCCATTCCTCAAAGTCCATCGGATTCATATCTATTATCGTTTCAAAACCGACTGGAACCGAATAATTTACATCTGATGTCCGATAGCCGTTTACTCCCAACAATGAGCCTGTACAGATGACATCGTACCTGCCGTCCAACTTGAAGAACTTCAGTGATGACCGTGCCTGCGGACAATCTTGAATTTCATCGAATATCAGGCAGGTTTTTTCTTTTTCGAACTTTGCCGAAGGAATAGCTGCAGAAATGGCGACCGTCAAGTAATCAATTTGCAAAGAACCTTCGAAAAGTGAGCATAATTCTTTCTGTTCGTGGAAATCCATATATATGACATTCTTATAGTTCTTGCGGGCAAATTCCAATACCGAACTTGTCTTACCACATTGTCTGCACCCCTTTATTACTAAAGGTTTTCTATCTGTGTCATTTTTCCATCCGAGCAAAAATTGTTCTATCTTTCTCTTATACATAGCATTACCTTATAACCAGTGCGCAAATATACACTTTTTCGGGCGACTTTTTCGTTTTTCTTTACATTTTTTCGGGCGACTTTTTGAGAGAACTATACACTTTTTCGGGCGAGTTTTGGTTTGCAAGATGTTTTTTACTTAGCAAATGGCTATAGTTTTCAATTGTAAAAAACAAAATATATCTTACGAAATATTTTTTTGCACAATATTATACTTACATTTGCGTTGTAATATAAAAACAAGAGGGGATGAAGCATTTTGTCACATTATTTTTTCTTGCAATAAGCTGTATGGTATTTGCACAGCAACCATGTCGTTTTTGCGACACGATGCCGCCATACAAGCATAGCATAAATATACAAGTAAATCGAGCGTTTTCATCCGCCAATGATTGGGGTGATTTTATACTTGACAAAGGACATGGCACTTACAACAAAGAGAACTATAGCCAAGCATTTTTCTCAAATATTCGTTATGGGTATAGAATTTTGCCTTTTTTGAGCGTTGGCCCTGAATTTATATACGAAAACGAACATACCCCACTCTCATATAGTGAGCAGAACGAAAACCTAAAGATAGATGACAGAATAATCCGCACGAAGGCAGGTGCATACACGCGTTTCCACAGCAATTGGCTACAGGTGTTCAAACCATACGCCGACATTGGTTTAGGTTACTTTTACATGCGCCAAACATGGACTCCCAAAAATCAAGAGCGTACAGATCTTTTCAGGGATAATAAGTTACACAAGTTCGATTTTTATGTAGGTGCGGGAATGTCGTTTATGATATGGAAAAACCATTTTAATATTGATTTAGGTGCGAAATATTCTCCTATTCGTTGGAGCAATATCTTTTCAAAAAAAGTCGTTTTTACATGGAAACTCGGTTATAATTTCAACAGCAAATGAAAATAAGGATTTCAATATTAGTTTTTTTGCTTGCATTGCTATCCTCCTGCAATCGTGAAATCCATTTTGACTTTCCCGATGTGGAACCTGCCATAGTAATAAATTCCATAATCACCCCCGAATCGTCTATTAGCGTGAGTATCTCCGCAGTGATGCCGATTGCTGAGGAATCATATACAGTGGTGAATGATACCGATGCAACGAGGAACATTCATTTCCTACATGTACCAAAGCCGAAGTATTGTATCGAAGATGCTACTGTATTGATATACGAGGATGGTGAGTTGTTCTGTTCTCTAGAATACGATGGCGAAGGATATTACATTTCGGACAAATACCCCAAAGTTGGATCAACATATACAATAGTAGTAAATGCTCCGGGCTATAAAGAATGTAAGGCGACAACAACGTTGTATAATATGCCAGTGCTCAGTAACATGAGTTTTCGCGACACGGTTTCTGTTGACCAAGAAGGCTTTCCTTTGTCGAAATTAAGTTTTACGATAACAGACAATAATCCTAATCATAATTTCTACGAGATGAGTTGCAGAGCCGTAAGCGACAAGTACGATGTAGATATTTATTTCAACAAGTCTCGCAACACCGACAAGGCGCTTGCACAAAGTGAATGCCTTCTTTTCGACAACAGTGTACTGCTCTTTACCGACAAATATTTCAGCAATGGAAGCTACAACTTGGATGTAATATACAACTACAGTCCATACGTGGCAATGCCAAAGTACGACCTTGAAATAACAGTAAAGACTATTTCTGAATCGTACTACGAATATCGTCGTAGCCGTATAATGCAGGAATATCAGGAAGAGGGACTTTTCGAAAATTTAGCAAACGGAGAGACACTTTCCTCTATTCCTGTTGACATATACTCAAATATTGAAAACGGATTCGGCATCTTTGCTTCATATTCCACAATGACCGACACGATAATGCGCAAATGAAAAATGCAAAGCACATATTGTTATTTGTAATAGTGGCAATGTTTTGCAGTCTTGTCTCTGCGCAGGACGTAAAATTGTCGGGATATGTTGTGTGCGAAGGTTCGCGCGACCGTATTCCCGATGCCAACCTTAGCGACGTGTATTCGGGCAGAGGCACTTCGACAAACGAGTTCGGTTACTATGAAATGTTTTTCAAAAGTGGCGACAGCGTACTGATAAATGTTTCTCACATTTCATACACCGAAACAATGTTTGCACTGAAACTTACGAAAAATACTCATTTCGACATCATAATGAAGCAGGGCCATACGCTTTCGGAAGTTACCGTAACCGAAAAGATGCCGATTGAGAAACGTTTGGAAGTTAGCACTATGCGGCTTACTGGAGAACAGATAAAATACATACCTTCAATTGGTGGCGAACCCGACATAATGCGAGCCTTCCAGATGATGCCTGGCGTTGGCGCTGGCAACGAAAGCCGTGCAGGTATAAGCGTACGTGGTGGCGACTTCGGTCAAAATCTTTACATCCTCGACGGAACTCCGCTTTTCAGCGTAAACCACATTGGTGGAATCCTTTCGACATTCGATGCCGACATTGTTGAAAGCGCCAACCTGATAAAAGGCGGATTTCCTGCCAATTATGGAGGACGGTTGTCATCAGTTATGGAGGTGGAGACACGCAATGTGGAGGACATGACGCGCGGAAACCTTACCATCGGTCTGCTCGACTGCAAGTTGAGCCTCGGTGGTCCATTGAAAAACAAAAAGACCTCGATGCTGTTTTCCATCCGCCGTTTTATGTACGACCTCATTATGTATCCTGCCTCTTCGCTGTTTCTTCACGACCAGAAAATAGCCTACACTTTCTGGGATTTAAACTTCAAGATAAACCATAAGTTCAACGATAAGAACACTTTGCGTTTCGGAACTTACATTGGCGATGACATCTACAAAATCGGAAACGATGTTTATGGGAAACGTGATGTTTCGCGTTTTCGAATTTCGGGTGGCAACAAGATGGCATCGCTGAAGTGGGACCACAAGTTCGATGACCGCACCGACAGTCGCATAAATCTCAGTCTCACCGACTATCACAGCACGAGCCTTGCAAAGTTCAACGACTACAATAACCGTGATTCAATAGCTTCGCTTGTGTTCAAAAATGCGGTAAACATAATGGATGTTCGCCTTGCTGCCGACATAAACTGGAAAATGTGGGGAAAATCGGTGCTTCTTGCTGGAATTTCCGAATCGCTGTTCGTGTCGATGCCATATAGGACAAAGTTGCAAAGTTATATAAACGATTCGCTTGTGTACGAAGGTAAAGACCATGCTCCTCACATTTATTCCAACGAAACATCGGCATATATTCTTGGCGAAATGTATTTCGGGAAATACGTGTCGTCCAACATCGGTTTCCGTATGGTTCATTATTACGACATCGGTGGGGAAAAGTCGCACTGGCAGCCCGAACCTCGCGCTTTAGTAATGTTCCATATTCCAAAGGCATTTACAATAAAGATGGCATATTCGCGCATACACCAGAATATCCACTGCGTTACGGGCAATGTGATAAACATTTATGCCGACCGCTGGATAGTTTCGACTGGAAAACTTCAACCAGCAAAATCAGACCAGTTTGATATTGGCATAGCTCGCAGTTTCCTTGACGGAATGCTCGAAACATCAATTGATGCCTATTACAAGAAGATGTCGAACCTTGCCATGATGAAACGTAACATTTCGGTTGAAGGCATGGTCGAAAACATTACCGACCTCGACTTGCTTGCAACTGGAGGCAATGGAAAGGCAATGGGAATAGAATTTCTGCTAACCAAGACACGCGGAAGTCTTACAGGTTTTATGGGCTATTCGCTTTCGCGAAACCAAAAGCAGTTTGACGGCATAAACAAAGGCGAGTACTTCCTTGCCGACAACGACCGTACGCATAGTTTCAGCATTTCGCTCAACTGGGCAGTAAGTGACAAATTTTCAATTTCGGCAAACTGGGCAATAGCAACAGGAGCACCTATTACCGTTCCTGTCGGATATATGTACAACGAAGACGGAAGTTTTTCTTATGTATATGATGGAATTTCTAATTACAGAATGAAGCCTTATCATCGTCTCGATGTCGGTTTCAATTTTGTAAAATCGTTGCACTGGGGGGAAAGAACTTTTACTATTAGTGTAATAAATGCTTATAATAGGAAGAATCCATATTTATACTATATTGATTATGGTGGCAAAATGCACCAGTTGAGCATATTCCCATTTATGCCAGCATTCTCATACAGCGTCAATTTCAACAAGGTTAGCCTGATAGAACGCCTAAGACCTTACAAGGAGTCGCAGAAGGAGCATCAGGAAATCTTTCTACGTCATTCCATTGGCTTCCAGATAAACCAGTATCTCGGCGATATAAAGAACTTCAAGCCATTGGTTTTTGCAGGACGGTATAGTTTCGGCATTCTGAAATGGCTTTCGGTAGGTGCCGAAGTTTCGGGGTTCCGCGAATACAAGACACTCAGTGACGGATCTCGTAAAACCAGCCTCGATGCCCGCTATGGACTATTTTGCCGCGTAAAATATCCGTATCTAAAATATTTCCATCCGTTTGTTGAAGTGTCGGCCTACTATGGTCACTACACAGAAACACTCACTAGCACAAATGGTTATACAGAAAAGTCAGACTATTTCTCGGGCTACGCCGCTCCTGGTATTTCTATAAATATGTTCCGCAAGCTCATTTCGTTGGATTTCTTCTACAAGTTCTCGCCACGCAAAATCATCAACAACAAGTATCACGTGTTGACGTGGAGAATGAATGTGAATTTCTGAGACTATTGCGCCACTTGAAATAAGCGTAGTTGACACCCCATCTACAAAATATATCTTACGAAATATTTTTTTTGCAATATTATACTTACCTTTGTCCAGTAATAAAAAACAAGAGGGTATGAAGCATTTGTTCTTACTATATTTTCTTGGCACTATTAGTGTGGTGGCTTTTGCCCAGAAGTCATCGTACATTAAGGACAGGCTTTATTTTGATGTTTCTTATACGCTCAACAAGCGAGACTTAATGGAGGAAAAGGTAAGAAGAGAAAAAAAAGATGCATTTTCTCTGTCTGCATGTTATGGGGTGACAAAATTCTGGGAACCGGGATTGTATTATAGCCTATGCGAAGAATATTTTGGCGGAGGTTCACACTATATAGGAATCAAGAACAATTTTCATATATTGCCTTTTTTCATAAAGCCCGACAATAAGTTTTTCCGTTTTTGCGTATACATAACAGATGTTTTTGATGTAAACATTTGGAAAACCAAAACGTTTGGAGCTAGTTATTACCTTTGTAATGACATTGGATTAGGTGCTTCCTTTTATTTTGCGAAGAATGTAGGAATTAACCTTGAATACAGATGGGGCTTTATGCTTACGGGCAAGCCGATAAGGAGAAACTACCAAAATGGAATAAACTTCGGATTATGCTTTAGATTCTTGACAAAATGAAAAGTTTTGTACCATTATATTATTTTAATAACTACTATAAAACGAGTATTAAATTTTAGGTTATAAAATATTTGTTTGTATCATATAATTGTTTATTTTTGCTCTATTAATAATTAAAATTTAATATTATGAGAAGAATAGGCATGAGAAATATCATTTTTTTGTTGCTGATTCTTGTTGCAAATGTATCATTTGCACAAGAGCAGCAACACGAAAAATTTGAATACAAGCACAATATCAGTATAAGGTTTAATCCCCACTTCATCACTAAAGCCAAGAACATCAGGGGTTATCATAAATTCTTTTATAACAACGGATATGCCTACGATTTCGGGTTAAGTTACAATTATAAAGTACACAAAAATATTAGTGTCGGAGCTAACATTTATGCTTGGACATGGAAACAACAAGCTACTTTATCGCATAGCATAACTTCGGGAATATTTGGAAGAGCTTCATTAAATCGCCTATACTATGTGCGACCATTTGTAGAATTGTTCATCGGATATGAGTATTGGACACTATACAACAAAGGTTGTTATGGTTCTGAAAACCAATGTTCCATTACTAACTCATTTTGCGTTTATGGCGCACCTGGCATATCTTTTCACATGTTCAAGAATCATCTGCAACTCGATTTAATGTGCAATTTTTCGAATCGTGGCAATATCGGAGAGCATAAGATATATTTCTCATGGCGTATCGGCTATAACTTCAACGTAGAACCTAAAAAACAACCAGCCTAATAATGCATTATATATTGCCCATATTTCTTGTAGCCGCGTTTCTACTGAGCTTTTCTTCCTGCCGCAAGGTGGTAACCGACAAGTTCCCCGACTATCCGCAGAAGATAACGGTAAACTCAATAGCGAAGGCTGGCGAGCCGCTATTGGTAAATGTTTCGCTAACTGGTAACATCAACGATTCCACGCTGGCCTTTGTAGATAATGCAGCGGTTAATCTGTATATAAACGGAAACCTTGCCGAAACTTTAAGCTACGAAGGCGACGGTTACTATGTTTCTACTGTTGTAGCCAACGAAAACGACAGCCTTGAATGCGTGGTTGCGTATAATGGCGACACAGCCCGATGCAGCTGCATAGTGCCACATAAGGAAATACCACTCGGTTTCGAATATATTGCAAATGCTGGAGTTGATGATTCCGGTGAACTTTTGCAAGGACTTGTAACCACTATCGGCAATATTAAAAGTCAGCGCAAATATTACGAGATAAAGATTTATACAGTAGAAGGATATGATCATTATGGTGGGACATCTCTTATGGACATAACCGACCCCATTATCAAGAACGAAGGACTGCCGTTGCCGTTGTTCTCCAACGAATTAGCTTCTGGAGAAAACTTCTCCGTCACGCTCAAGTTTATGACTCATGTCCATGGCGGGGCAGTTTACAACGATACTCTAGTCCATATAATCCGTCCATTGCTTGTGAGATTCCGTGCTGTTGACGAGAACTACTACAAGTTCACGCGAATGCACTACCTATATTACGAAGGTCGCTACTCCGAAGGTATTATCGACAATCCAGTAGTGTTCAACGTTTACTCGAATGTTGAAAACGGATTAGGAGTATTTGCCGCATATACCGAGTACACCGACACAATTTATCCACCAAATGTATGGCAACGATGAGAAAGCTAATCGCAATATTGATTTTTTCGTACTTTGCCTTGGCTGCAATCTGCCAGAACAAGGTTTCGGTTTCGGGTATAGTTGCCGATGCCGAGACCGGCGAAGTGCTTATTGGTGCAAATGTTGTGGATAGCGCAGGAAATAGTTGGAGCGTAACCGACAATTCAGGATATTTCTGCCTTCATACCATGCTGCCTGCCAATGTTTCGGTATCGTTCATTGGATATGTTACCGAAAGGCTTACGATAGATGCAAAAACAAAGCTTCCGCTCAGAATTTCGCTTGCTCCCGACAAGCAGATGCTAGGCGAAGTAACCGTTGTGGCGCAGGGTAGAAAGCAGGGCGGCAATGTGTCGGAAATGAGCATAAAGGAAATATCCGAACTTCCATCAATGGGCGGAAAACCCGATATTGCAAAAGGAATGGCGCTTCTGCCCGGAATCAGCACCCAGCGCGAAGGCACAAGCGTCTTGAATGTAAGAGGTGGAAATCCTGGCGAAAACATGTACCTTTTCGACAATGTACCGATAATTTATGTAAACCATCTCGGTGGATTTTTCTCAACCTTCAACCCCGACATAATAAACGACATACGCATATACAAGGGCGGATTCCCTGCAAGATACGGTGGCAAATTGTCGTCGATTGTTGACATAACCCAGAAGGAAGGCAACAAGAACAAGCATTGCGGTTCGCTGCATGTCGGTATTACTGACATTTCAGCTACTGCAGAAGGTCCTGCGGGACTGAAAAACTCAAGCTACATAGTGTGCGCACGAAAGACTATGATTGGCGCGTTGCTGCTCTTAGCATCTTATCTAGCCGACCAGAACTATCTTATCGGATATGGTTTCTACGACCTAAACGGAAAATTTTCGTGGAGTCCTACCGACAAGGACAAGCTTACTGTAAACCTTTATATCGGTGACGACTACCTTGGATTGCGAAGCAAAAAGCAAACAGGTTTTTATGTGAATCCACAGCAGTTCCGTCTTGGTTATATGTGGGGAAATGTGATGGCATCGGCACAGTACAAGCGCATACTTGGTAACAAGACATTTCTTTCGGCTGGCATTTCACATTCGCGCTACAGACTGCGAACGGGCTACAAAATAAAGGAAGATACGCTTCCTGATGTGAGAAGCCGTTTCCTATCGTCACTCGATGTCACAATGGCAGATGTATCGGTAAAGCACGACTTTTTCAAGTTCTGGAATATGGAGGCTGGACTACAAGGCGAATTCCAATCATATTTGCCGACATACAACTTTGAGCAGAAAAACACAATCTATCGTCCTGCAGCATTCGCCTACCTTTCGACAACACTGCAATTCCTGAAATATTCGAGTGCAACTCTTGGCGTAAGGGCAAATGGAATAATGTCGAGCACCTACCGCGATTTTTCAATAGAACCGCGAGCATCGCTCACTTTGGGTTTCTCGCCCAACCATAGGCTCGGCTTGAGCTACATGACTGCAACGCAGTATTCGCACTTGATATTCACTTCGGGAAGCATAATGAACAATGAGGTTTGGATACCATCTGGCGAAAATATTAATCCTGCAAAGGTTACGCAATACTCGGCAGAATGGGAAAGCGACTTCCTTGGAGGAAAACTGGCAATGACTATTGGTGGTTACTACAAGTCCTCAACCGACCTTGCAACCTACAAAGACGGCTTTACCAATTTCATCGGCGACGACAACTGGGAATCAAAAGTCGAGACTGGCGGAATTGGACGGGCATACGGAGTTGAATTCCTGTTGCGCAAGAAGGCAGGCCGGTTTACAGGATTTGTCGGCTACACTTACGCCCGGTCGTTCCGTAAATACGCCAACATAAACAGCGGAAAGGAATTCCCATACGACTTCGACCGTCCGCACAATTTCAACATCGCGGCAAGTTACAGGATAAACGAAAAGTTCAAAATCAGTGCTACGTGGACATACCAGATGGGATTGCCATACACACCAGCATTAGGCAAGCAGTATGTTCCTGCACTTACCGAAGAGGGATATGTTTATATGTACGAATGCCTAATATACGGCGAGCGCAACAGTGGCAGAATGAAAGACTATCATCGTCTAGACATTGCTCTTACCTACGAATACAAAACCAAGAAAGGTCGCGATGCTGCATGGAGTTTCGACATTTACAATGCGTATTTCCGCCAGAATCCATTCTTCTATTACTACAACAATACGCCATACGACTATTTCTTGTATCCAAGTATTGACAGCAATTCGTCAGCACTAAAATTGTATCAGGTTAGCTATTTCCCGTTCTTGGCTTCGTTCTCGTACAAAGTGTATTTCGGTGGGAAATAACATACAAACCGAATAAGCCTGAGCGTGAAGATTTGCAAAAGCCTTATATATAGCGTTTAACTGTTGGTTGCGCATTCTTTCGGGCGAGTTTAGTACATCATTCCAAACAACCACAGCGGAATCTTGTTGTCGATGCCGATTTCTATGCCGTCGGCAACCACAAAGCTGTCCTTCGCGCCGCTTATCTGCCTATAGCCCTTGCCGTGCCCGCCAACCTCGAAAAGATATGCCGAGTTGACAAGGAAATCGCCCTTCTGTGGCATAATTATGCGGTTCGCTGCCGAAAGCTGGTTGGCAAAGAAGGTTTCGCGTATAGTGCCAGTCTCTGCCTTACTTGACAGCGCGTCCATAATGTTGGTATTTCCAAAAACGATCTTTTCGGGCTTCACAAGCTGCTTCAAGCCACTGTCCTCGGCATACAGCATCCGTATCACCCCTGCCCTGTCAAGCAAGTCGAAAAGCCTCATAAGCTGGTTTCTGCCAATCTGCATCATCGTGCATAGCGACTGTATGTTGAGCGTATATGGAACCGTTTCCGACAGAATCACAAGCAACTGCTTGGCCTTTTTCAGCGATGCGTACTCTATTTCGGTAACGGCGGGAATGTCGTAGTCGATAATGGTATTGACAACTTGCTGAACTCGTGTAAGATAGGTAATTTCGGAGCAACCCCTGTAGTACGGATAGTAGCCCCGCTTGAGGTACTTCTCGAACTTGGGCAGTATCTTGCATCTGGCGGAAATCTGCGTGGCAATGTCGTAGTGCGACTTCATAATGTCCTGCAACGAATACACCTCGCCGAACTTCTCGCCCTCGAAGTTCAGGAACTCCCTGAACGACAATCCCCGCATCTCGTATATCACGCACCTCCGCGACAAGTCGGAAATAGAATTGTCGATCTCGAGCAACGACGATCCGGTGAAAACTATGTGCATATCGGGAAACGAATCGTAGATGTTTTTTATCTCCACCGACCAGTTTGGATACCGATGGACCTCGTCGAGGAAAAGATACTTGCCACCGTGCGCTGCGTGGTACTCGGCAAGCTCGAATAAGGTATGCGCCGAAAACCAGATGTTGTCGAGCGAAACATACAAGGCTTTCCGCCTGTCGGCAATCTTCGATTTTATGTATTGCAGCATTATGGTCGTCTTGCCGACGCCCCGCGCACCCTTAATCCCGATAAGCCTGTCTTCCCATTGTATCTCGTCGAAGATATACCTAATGATGTCGAGCGATGTTTTCTCAACAAGCTGTGCCGATATTCTGTAAATGCTTTCCATACCGCCGTCCTTTCAATCAAAATTTCATCGCCACAAAGGTAAAAACTTTTCTCTGTATAGAAAAATTTTTGCAAATATTTTTCTATACACAGACGATTTTTGATTAAAAGTTTTCTGTAGATAGACTATTTTCTTTGTTGCATAGAGTTTAAAGCAGAGCAAGTAATAAAGCATTTGTGTTGCTACAATCAACCATTATAATTTGAAATATTTTGCCCATAAATTGCTCTCTTCTATTGTTTATTTCTTTTTTTGAATTTTGTTATTTTGTATGGCTTATGTATTGAAAATCAGTACGAAACGAATCAAAGCAACATGCAATTCATTTGTATTGTTAACAAAAATTCCGCAATCTGCTTTTCGCCTTGAAAAATCAAGGTATTGCGATTGTTGATATTTTCACGCAAAAAAGTTTTTACCCTTTTTAATTTGTTGAGAATAAAAGATTTATTCTCCATCCAAAATAACAGGAATTGACTTGTTGATAACATCAAAAAACATCAGCCTCTAATATTTGTAATTTTACACTACCAAAAAAGATGTAGAAATGGAACAGAAGAAGACATACCAGATGGACGATGCCCAGAAAGCATCGGAAAAATATTTCGGAGGCGACCAACTGGCAGCCCGCGTGTGGCTGTCGAAATACGCCTTAAAGGATTCGGACGGCAATCTGTACGAACAGACCCCTGATGATATGCACCATCGCATTGCATCAGAGCTGGCACGAATTGACAAAAACTATGCAAACCCCATTAACGAAAAGGTTTTCTTTGAATTACTAAAGGACTTCAAATACATAGTTCCGCAAGGTGGCCCAATGTCGGGAATTGGAAATACAAGACAGATAGTTTCGCTATCGAACTGCTTCGTAATCGGTAACGAAGGACTTACCGATTCTTACGGCGGCGTTATGCGTATCGACGAGGAGCAGGTGCAGCTCATGAAGCGTCGCGGAGGCGTTGGTCACGACCTTTCGCATCTTCGTCCTGCCGGTTCGCCTGTGAAAAACTCTGCTCTTACTTCTACGGGAATTGTGCCGTTCATGGAACGCTACTCAAACACCACTCGCGAGGTGGCACAAGATGGACGACGTGGCGCACTTATGCTCAGCGTTTCAATAAAGCACCCCGACAGCGAAGATTTTATCGATGCAAAACTCATCGCAGGCAAGGTTACTGGTGCCAACATTTCGGTGAAGATTACTGACGATTTCATGAAGGCAGTAATCGAGCATCGCGATTTTGTTCAGCAATACCCTGTCGATTCCAATAAGCCAATGGTTGTAAAGACGGTAAATCCAGAAAACATTTGGAAGAAAATCGTCCACAACGCATGGTCGTCGGCAGAACCAGGCATACTTTTCTGGGATACCATAATCCGCGAATCCATCCCCGACTGCTACGCCGACCTTGGCTACAAGACGGTTTCGACAAATCCATGCGGCGAAATTCCGCTTTGTCCGTACGATTCGTGCCGACTGCTAGCATTGAACCTATATTCGTATGTTGACAATCCGTTCACGCCAAAGGCGAAGTTCAATTTCGACAAGTTCAAGGAGCATGTACACTATGCTGCACGAATGATGGACGACATCATCGACCTTGAACTTGAAAAGATTGACTCGATACTTGCAAAGATTGATTCCGACCCCGAAGACGAGGAAATCAAGCACGTGGAACGCCATCTATGGGAAAAAATCCGCGACAAGGCCGTCCGTGGTCGTCGTATGGGAATCGGTATCACCGCCGAAGGCGATATGATTGCTGCATTAAATATGAGATATAGTTCCGACGAAGCAAACGCATTTGCTGTAGAGGTTCAGAAGACTTTAGCTATTGAAGCATACCGTGAATCGGTAATTATGGCAAAGGAACGTGGTGCTTTCCCAATTTTCGATGCAAAACGCGAAAAAGACAATCCGTTCATCAACAGAATTAAGGATGCAGCTCCGGAAGTTTACGAAGACATGCTGAAATATGGCCGCCGCAACATTGCAATGCTTACCATTGCCCCGACAGGCACCACCAGCATAATGACGCAGACCACATCGGGAATTGAGCCTGTATTCAAGGTTTACTACAAACGTCGCAGAAAGATAAATCCGAACGATCCCGAATCGCATATCGACTATGTTGACCCCGATACCGGTGAAAAGTTCGAGGAATACATCGTATACCACCACAAGTTTGTAGATTGGCTGAAAGTAAACGGCTACAATGTCGACGATGTGATGAAATTGCCAGAGGAAGAAGTTGAGAAGATTGTTGCAAAGTCGCCATACAACATGGCCACTGCCAACGACATCGACTATATTAATAAGGTACGTATGCAGGGTGCAATACAGAAGTGGGTTGACCACAGCATTTCGGTGACAATCAACATGCCAAACAACATTTCGGCCGATGTGGTTGCCGAATGCTACATGGAAGCATGGAAGAGCGGTTGCAAGGGCGTAACGGTTTATCGCGATGGCTCGCGCAGCGGTGTGCTAGTCGATGCCAAGAAGAGCGACAACAAGGAAGAAAAACCTGTAACTGTTCACGAGCGTCCGAAAGTACTCGATGCCGACATAGTAAGATTCAGCAACCAAAATGAAAACTGGATAGCATTCATCGGATTGGTAAATGGTTCACCTTACGAAATATTTACAGGTCGCGTAGAAGACGATGTGCTGAATATACCGAAATCCATCTCACACGGCTACATAGTCAAGGTTCCGCTGCAGGATGGCACAACAAGATACGATTTCCAGTACAAGAACAAGTATAATTATGTAACGACCTTCGAAGGGTTATCGCACATTTTCGATTCGGAATATTGGAACTATGCAAAGCTGATTTCGGGCGTTTTGCGACACGGAATGGAAATCGACAAGGTTGTGAAGCTTGTAACCTCGCTGCAGTTGAGCGACAATATCAACACATGGAAAGCTGGTGTTGCTCGTGCTCTAAAGCGCTACATTCCCAATGGCACAAGTGTAGACAATTCGCAAAAATGCCCAGGCTGCGGACAAAAAGGCACACTCGTTTATCAGGACGGCTGTGTAAAATGCACCAGCTGCGGATATTCAAAATGCGGTTAAACAGAAAACATTAGTCTGTCATTATATTGAAAAAACGGCTATCGAAAGGTAGCCGTTTTTTATGAATGTTCGACCTCTCCAAGGTCGTTAAGACAATCCAACATATTTCACCGCTGATGAAACAAAAAAGGCCGCTCTTTCGAGCGACCTTTCTATTTTTGATTGTGTCAATTATTCAACAACAATCTGTTCAACGTAAACCCTGTCGGTAGTGATTATTCTTACGAAGTAAGCACCTGGACGGAGGTTGTAGTCGAAGTTCATTGTATCACCGTTCATAACGTTGATGTCGCGAGTTTCAACTACTGCGCCACGAGCGTCTATGAGCTGGTAGGTAGCATCACCGTTAATGTTAGCAAACTCGATGCTGAACATACCGTTGTTCGGGTTCGGGTAAACCGACATCGAACCTGCAGTGTATTCATCAACAGCATCACCATTTGTGAATGTAACATTAATGCGGTGGTCAGCTGTAACATTGTAGAATGTGTATTCGAAGTCAACAACATCGTCGATAACGTTTACATCATCAACCATTACAGTAGCAATGCGGTAACCGTTATTAGGAGTAATTCTGAATGTCTGGGTTGCACCTTCGTTAACAGTTATAACTCCATTCGGGGTAATAGTACCATTTGCACCAGCTGTTGCAATGATTGTGTAAGTAGTTGATGATACAGGAGCGAATGTTACTGCAATAGTGTGGTTAGCTGTAACGTTTACGAATGTGTAAACATTGTTTACGAGTTCGCTGATAGCGTCTGCACCGTCAACCAATACGCTTGCAATGCGGTAACCAGCATCAGCAGTGATTGTGAATGCCTGGTCGCCACCTTCGTTTACAGTTACAGTTCCAAGAGGATTGATAGTACCACCGTTTCCTGCTGTTGCAGTGATTGTATAGGTGTTAACTGGGTTAGCAGTGTACCTTACAGTAACCACAACATCCTGTGCCGGCATTGTACCTGCTACAGTTGCCTGATCTGCTGTGTAGCCTGCGATTACAGGAGATGCAACCGAATAGCTTTCACCAGCAGCAAGTGTTGCTGTGTAATCAGCAGCAGCCTGTGCATTGGTTTCAGCATATACATAATGTATTGTCAGAGTGTGGGTAACAGGAGCATTTTCTGTGTAGGTAACAGTTACCGTAATGTCTGCGGTTCCCATTGTACCTGCAACAACAGTCTGGTCTGCTGTGTAACCGTCGATTTCTGGAGATGGAACTGAGTAAGCAGCACCTTCTGCAAATGTTCCGGTGTAATCGGCAACAACAGGTTCTCCAGTTTCTGCATATACATAATGTATTGTCAAGGTATGAGTTACAATTTCGTTGTAAGTAACAGTAACTTCATGGTTTTCTGCTGGCATTGTGCCTTCTACAACAGCCGGGTTGGCAGTGTAGCCGTCGATTACAGGCGATTCAACCGAGTAAGTTGTTCCGCAAGCAACCTGCATAACGCTGTCAGAAATAGCAGTGTTGTCAGCATATACATAATGTATTGTCAAAGTGTAGGTGTCTACAGTGTATGTAACAGTAACTACATGGTCTTCTGCAGGCATTGTACCTTCAACTACAAGCGTGTTAGCTGTGTAGCATTCGATAACTGGTGATTCAACCGAGTATTCTGCGCCATAAGCAAACTGAGCTGTATAATCCTGACGAGCTTCAGTATTGTCTTCATATACATAATGTATTGTCAAGGTGTAGTTGTTTGCAGTGTATCTAACAGTTACCGTAACATCATCTGCCGGCATTGTACCTGCGACAGTGTCAATGCTTGCTGTGTAGCCTGCGATTACAGGAGATTCAACCGAGTACGGAGTTCCGAATACAACAGATTCTGTATAATCTGGAGCAGCTTCGCTATCGTCGGCAAATACATAATGTATTGTCAGGTTGTAGCTGTTGGCTGTGAAGTTAGCAGTGATAGTATGGTCAGCAATAACATTTGTGAATGTGTAGGTGTTATTTTCTGCTGTAGCAGGACCATTATCAACAACTATGTTAGCCAAGCTGTAACCTTCGTCAGGAGTAAATTCGAATGTCTGCGAGCCATTGTAAGCAACCTCAACGCGACCGCTCGGCGATATAGAACCACCTGCGCTAGCATTTGCGGTAATGTAGTGAGGTTCTGCAGCAACAAATGAAGCCGCAATTGTATGGCTTGCTGTTACATTGGTGAATGTGTAGTTATATGTTGTACGAACTGTATTATCGTTGAGCACTTCTTCATTGTCAACCAATACACTTGAAATAATATAACCTTCGCCAGCAGTAATTGTGAAAGTAGCATTTGAATGAGCGCCGACAGAAACCTCTCCTGCAGGACTTATGCTACCGCCGTTACCAGCTGTTGCATTGATGATAATTGCAGGTTCGAATGTAGCAACGATAGTGTGATCTGCTGATACATTTTCGAATGTGTAGGTATTGTTTACAACCTGCGACAACCTGTCAACACCATCAACCGTAAGAGCCGAAAGTGCGAAGCCAGACATCGGTGTCATAGTGAATACTACAGTTGCACCATCAGCAACTACTGTATCACCTACTGGAGTAATTGAACCCAAGCCTTCTGCAGATGCAGTGATTGTAAATGTAGAACGTACAATGCTGACATTGTCAACAGCAGCTGGAGTTTGTGAACCGCCACTATAATCGTTCTTCCAGAAGAATACCAAATTATATGCTCCGGCATTAAGTTCTATAGTTGTGTCGCTGGTTTGCCATTCCGTCCGCTGATTCAAAATTCCTGTAGGATTAGCAATATCAATCCATCCTGTTGGATTAGTATTAGTATAAGATGTCATTCCGTTTGCATTGCCTGCCACAAGTGTGCTACCCGATGTTAAAGGAACGGCAAATGCACGTAGCAAATCATAAGAGCCTTCTCCATTTGCCAACCAATCGAAACTAATGTCGTAATGACCAGTTTCAGCAACATTTATCTGACGATAAGCATATACATAAGATCCTCTATCTTCATCAGAATAAGTACCATCAGTAGTATTATAGTGGTAGCTTGCACCGTTGTCATCAGAAATGTACAAGCCGTTAGCACCGCCATGGTTTGTTGCAGCACCAATGTACCAGTTGTTTAGTTCATTGCCATTTTCAAGCACCCAGTTAGCATTTTCTGTTGCATCCTCGAAGTTGCATGTGTATGGCAACGAAGCCATGGTTGAAGAGTCCTGAGTAATAGTAACTATCCATTCCTGAGTGCTTTGATCCTCAGCAGTTACAGTATAGGTAACTGGAGCCGAGAAGTTCTGAGCGACACCGCTTGCTGGGTTTATTGTTGCCATAGGCGAAACCACGATTGTCGGAGTGATAGGATCTTCAAGACTGATGTTCCAACTTGCAAATGCAGTAACAGTATGTTCTGTAGGATCAATTACCGATTCGCCAACCTGTCCTGCAAATGTAAAGGCTATAATGTCCTTTTCTGAGCTTGCATTAGTTGAACGTGTAACGGTAACATTCCAAGTCTGAGGAGTACCATTTTCAGCAACTACAATGTAATCAACAGGATTAGTGAAGTTCTGAGCATTACCGGCAACGTATGCAACATCATCAACAAGAGTGATTTCTGCATATTCGGAAACGGTAATAGTAGGAACTATTGCGCTGAGGTTTTCTGTAGAAGCATAAGATATTTCAGCGGTTACAGTATGGTTTTCGTTGTTGATGTCAACAGATAGCATATCTGGAACGCTGAATGTGATGATGTCGTTTTCGCTCGACTGGCAGTTAGTAGCAAATCTTTCTGCTACCAGCGATGGACCGGTAAAGCTACCTGGTTCGGTGCTACCAGCAACTTGAACGTCGTTGTAAAGGATTTCGAGGTAAGCAGGACTGCTCATACCATCGGCATCGTTAACTACAACACTATAGCACTGACTTGCATCAACGCAAATATAGTCATTAATCTCTATATTCCACTGCCATGCTGTGGTTCTTTCTGCAACGACTTCATTAGTAATGGTATTTGTAACAATCCACGATTGTCCACCACCTGTACTATATGAATCGGTAAGAGCATGTATCCTTACAGTTGCATCACCGCTTGTAATGGTTATGCTTGCTGAGTTGTTAGTATCAGTTTCGTCTCCTGTAAGGTTAATGCTTGCTGTGATTGTGTATGTACCAACTGTTGATAGGTCAACGGTTTGTGCGAATGTATATTCGTAAGTTTGTGCTGGAGCAACAGAAGCTGTAACGGTTTCGGTTACTGGTGTTCCACCATTTATCGAATAGGAAACTTCGAAGTCGCTTATAGCAGCACCGCCATTGTTCAGAATGTTGATCTTAATCTGCTCAGCATCTGTCAATGCGCAAGTCGAGTAATCACCATGTGTAGGAGCGGTTATTCCTGTTATTGCAGCATCGGTACTATTGTCAACATAAACAGATATATCATCAAGGTTAAGTCTAAACATATCGGTGCAATTATAGTGAACAAATGCTACATATATTGTCTGTCCAATATAAGTCGACAAGTCGACATTACGCTCAAGCCAGCCTGATTCAGGTAAGGTTTCTTCGAACAAAATATCTGTGAAACTTGCAATATCGGTACTTGTTGATACGCAAACCTTATAATGTTCTTCGTACCATGCCATATCCTGTCCACCGATGAAATATGACATCTTTACAGTTCCCGACAATCCACTTAAATCAAGTGCTGGCGAAATAAGCCAGTTGTTAGGTGTCAAAGCTACATCATTATATGAAGCAGATGTCATCATATAAGTACCACCATGGTTGCTGAGAGAACCTGCATTAGCATCTGTTATAGAAGCCTCATACCATTCATAACCATCACCATCTTGGTCAACTATAGTCCAGCAGTCAATTCCGTTTTCGAAACCTTCGTTCCATGGGAACTCAGTGATTGCTGCACAAGTAGTAGTGAAGCTCAATGTTGATGAATATGCGCTTTCTGCATCGTCTTCGCAAACAGCCTTAACCCTTACATTGTAGGTTGTTAGAGCATTGAGACCTGTAATAGTATAGGTAGCGGCAGCCAAGTTTTCAACAACTGTCCATGTTCCAGTAGTTCCTTGCCTGTATTCCAAAGTCCAGTTGCTTGCAATGTAGCCGTTCCATGTTATTGTTGCAGAGTTACCAGTAATTGCCGATGCAGTCAAACCATCAGGAACAGGGCAGTTTGCAACGGTTGTAAATGTTGCGTGTGTCCACTGGCTGTTGTCGTCAACATCGCAGTTTGCGCGTACATATACATGGTAAGTTGTTTCTGCTTGAAGTCCTGTTGCTGTGTAGGTAGCTTCGGTTACCGGAACAATAGTAGCTGTGGTGAAGTCGGTTACTGTTGTCGAAGAAACAACAACTTCCCAAGCTTCAGCAGAACCACGTTCTGTCCAAGTAATTACAGCCGAGTTGTTTGTAATTGTAAGTGCTGGAGCTGTCAAATCTTCGGGAGCAGGGCAACTTACTAGTGTTGTAAATGTTGTGTGTGCCCAATCGCTGTTATCGTCGATATCGCAGTTTGCACGAACATATACATGGTAAGTTGTTTCTGCATGAAGTCCTGTTGCTGCGTAAGTAGTATCAGTTACAGGAATCTTAGTAGCAGCGTCGAAATCGGTTACTTCTGTTGCCGATACGATGACTTCCCAAGCTTCTGCAGTACCATGCTCTGTCCATGTAATTACAGCCGAGTTGCTTGTAATTCCGCTAGTAGCAACAGCAAGGTTGTCAACTGCCGGACAGGTAAGAGCACGAATGTTGATGTTGTCAACTGCTGCAGGAGGATTTTCACCATCACTGCTATCGTTTTTCCAATAGAACACTAGAGTGTATACACCTGGTGCACTAATAGGAATAGTCATAGTTGAAGTTTGCCAGTCGCTAGCTGTATATGTCCACAAGAACGCACCAGTAGTAATATAACTTTGCGATACATCGGCTACATTAATATAACCAGCAGGCAATGAATTTGTACTGCCGGTGATATCGCTGGCTGGAGGACATGCTGTACCATGTGGTACAAGTGCAGCGTACATAGCATCCCAGGCACTATATGACCCTTCTCCCACTGCTATCCAATCAAAAGAAACAATATAATCACCTGCAGAAGCAAAATTGATTTCCCTGTATGCATAAACATACGATGAAGATTCAGCATAAGTATTTGTTTGTCCATTGTCGCCAGAAATATATAGTCCATTTGCGCCGCCATGGTTTGCAGCAGGACCAATATACCACTTGTTTGTATAATTACCATTTGCAAATACCCAGTTAGCATTTTCAGTGGCATCCTCGAAACCATATACATAAGGCAAAGTTGCAGGAGTGCGTTCAGTTGTGAACTCAACACTAGCCCAGTTCTGACCCAATGTACCATCGCAGTTCGACTGGATTGCAACAGTGTAAGTAGTATTTTGTTCAAGACCAGTAAGAGCGTAAGAAATAACATCACCATTAACAGTTACGCCTTCGGTAGTTTCGGTAAGAGCAACAGGAGTGTCGTCGTTTACCTTCAAGTTCCACGAAGTTTCGGTACCGCGTGTCCAGCTTATTACAGCCGAACTGTCCGTAATGCTACCAGCCGAAAGGTTGGTAACAGCAAGACAATCGTTGATGTCCTGGCATACAGGAGCAGAGAATTCCGATTCGCTACCTTCACGGCATAGGGTCTTAATGGTGTAGCAATAATGACCAGCCTCAAGACCTGCATCGGTATATGATGTCTGGGTTGCAGGAAGAGTAGCAAGTTCTACACCATCCTTGTAAAGGACAACGCTAGAAGAAGGAGCCTGATAGTTCATAGTAATATCATCGACATAGAAACAATCGTCATTTGTATTAGTATAACCATCCTTCTTATATCTCCACATAAAGGTATGAGAGCCAGCAGGAACATTATATGTAAAATGACTAAATGTTGTACTATTTATAATCCTATCGCCCTGCTGCACATCGTCAATATAGAATGTTCCATAATCCCAGTCATAAGTAACAGATGTTTGTTCTGAAGAAACACGACCATAGAACGACAAAGTACCATCTGTAGGATAATTTGCAGTAATCACTATTGAAGATGTAGAACTTGCAACATTATAGTTTCCACTCTTAATACTATGAGAACCAGCATTTGCTGCTGCGGTTGTTATTACCCACGGATAAGTTGCATCGTTTGTATATGTAAACGAACCGCCTGCTATAGCATCTCTTTCAAAGTCATCGCTTACATTGGTTTCAGCAAGTGGCAAGTTATCCTGAACATTCCATGTAATCAATACATCATTGTCGCCAACCAGTTCGGTTGTAACATTTGTAGGAGCAACGCAGTTTTCCCAAGTTGTGAATGTACCTTCAAGCCATGCACTGTAGCTTCCGCTGCAGTCGGCGCGTACATACCAGTAATAGGTAGTTTCTCCAACAACGGTAGCGCTTGCCGAAGCAGTAGTAACTGTTGTGTAGTCGCTTGTGGTAAGAGCATCGAGAGCTGCAGGAGTCAACTGCGATGTCGAGCAGTAGAAGTTCCAAGCTGTTGTACCTGCTGATGGAGTCCACGAGCAGTTTACATTGGTTGTAGAAGTCTGCTCAGCAACCAAAGCCGATGGAGCGCCGCAGGATTCTACTGTTATAGTTGCATTGTAAGGCTGTTCTGCACCATTTTCTGCAATTACCTTATAAACGAAAACAGTATCAGAGGTTGTCATGTGCCATGCAATATAGGGATTCGGTGTTATGTATTCGGTACCGACCAGCTGCTTTACTGTTGCATTTGGATCGGTAGGAACGATTGTCTGCCTGATACCATTACCAGCCACATATCCAGCACGAAGTTCAACCGAAATAGAGTGAGCATCGTTGTCTACTGAGCATATAGCATCACCCTGTTCTGTAGATGCAGAGTACGACAAAATAGTATTGTCGGTAGATGCTTCACGAACAAGGATATTATCAACGCCCAAGTACATATATGAAGTTCCCGTTGCTGTGAGTTTCAACGCCAATTGAGCATTGGCAGGAACTGTACTAGGAACAACATACGAGAAAGAGGTCTTAGCACTAGCAACCGTTACTTCTGTCAAATTTGTATATACGCCATTGTTCATATAACCTAGCGACAATGTGCCGTTGGCAGCACTACCGACCTTTGTATCGAAAGATATACTCAAGTTTGCATATCCACCAGAAACCGAAGGAAGTATAGCTATTGAGTTTGCGCCAACAGAAGCCCCATCATAAGCAACCATAGATAGATATTTGTCTGTGCCACCATTAGGAGCATACGAAGAAGAGTTGCATACATGAGGAGAATATCCTAAACTTGTTCCTTCATATACTACATCCCAGCAATCTGGCATTATACCTGCTGTATAGGAGTTTGTTGCAGTGTAGTCGTTGAATGTTTCAGTGAATGGAACAGTCAAGTCACCACACTCTGTTCTGAACTGTGCTGCAGACCAATCCGACTGGTCCTCATCCGAGCAGTGTGCGCGAACATATATATAATAAGGTGTATTTTGTGTAAGTTCTGTTGCCCGATAGCTTGCTGCGGTTACATTTACTGGAGTTGCAGAAGCAAGTTGTGCATCTGTAAGAGTTGTATCCGAGAAAACAACATCCCATGCGGTAGCAGGACCGCGTTCTGTCCATGTAATATCAGCAGAAGTTGTCGTGATATCACTTACTATCATATCTGCAACCGTAGGACAAGCAATCCGCGTAATGCTAATGTTGTCAACTGTTGCAGGAGGATTATCACCACCACTGCCATCATTCTTCCAGAAAAATGCCAATATATAATTACCAGAAGTAGCAATATCAACAGTTTTTTCGCTATGCTGCCATGTGGTTACGTCCTCCAAACCAGAGCTATTGTTTGTTGCAAGAATCCACGATGAAGAAGGAGACGAACCAGCTGTAATTTGTTCTAAACCAGATACCAAATAAGCATTTAACACATCATATCCATTGTAACTGCTTTCACCATAAGACTTCCAGTCGAAAGCAACAATATATTCACCTGCTGCTTCAAGATTTATCAAACGATAAGCATACACAGAAGAACTACTAGTATTGCTATATATATTGCTTTCACCATTGTTACTAGATATATACAAACCATTACCGCTATTGCTTGATGCTGTACCAATATACCATTTATTGGTCTGTGAACCATTTTCAAGAACCCATGCTTCATTTTCTGTAGCATCTTCAAAAGCATAAATATATGGTATAGTTGCTGGCGTAATAATGGTTCTGAATGATTTGCTTACCCAAGTTTGAACACCACATGCCGACTGCACATATACATAGTACATAGTATTTTCAGCAAGACCAGTTAATGTTATGGTCGTATCGTTTACAACACCATTGTATACATCGCCATCGGTTGTTGCAATGTCGCTTACCGAAATAGCAGTTGTAGAAACCTTAACATTGTATGAGGTTTCCGTATATCTTCTTACCCAAGCAAGTGTTGCCGTTGAAGAAGTCAAATCGGATACCACAAACGTTGCTGGCAACGGGTTTACACAGGCATTCGGATCGTTTTGTATTGTAACCGTCCACTGCTGAGTGCTTTCGTCCTCGGCTGTAACCGTATAGGTAACAGGGGCTGCGAAATTTATTGCAGAATCGCTTACCGGGTAAATTCTTGCCAAAGGCGAAACTGTGATAGTTGGAGCTATCTTGTTTGTAGCAAGAGTCAAATCGTAGTTCCATGCAACGTAAGCCAAAACTGTGTGGTTTTCGGCATCGATTACCGATTCGCCCTGCTGATTGTTGAATGAGAACGACAAAATGTCCTTAGCCGACGAAGCTGTAGCAACCTTGCTTACATTTATCGTCCAATCCTTGGTTGTTGTCCCATCCTCAGCTGTTACAGTATAAGTAACTGGTGACGAGAAATCCTGAGCCACACCACTTGCTGGAGCTATGCTTGCATTCGCAGATATAGCAATAGTAGGTACAAGTCCGTTGAGACTTTCGGTTGAATAAGAAACCAAGCAGGTAACTGTTGCATTCTCGTTATCTATAACCGCAGGCTCTGCATCCTCAGCAAACGAGAAGGCTGTGATTTCTGCAGCAGAGGAGCGCTCACGAACAATTACATTGTCAATACCACATGAATAGTATAGATAAGAATTTGTCCATTTGAATGCAAAACGCATATCATCAGCAAGAGATGCCACATTAACTATAGCATGAGCAGAAGAAGTGCTGCTTGAAATTTGTTGCAACGAAACAAATGAACTTGCATTTGCAGGATTCATGTATCCGAAATTCAATGTTCCGTATGAAAGGCTTTCCATCTTATAGTCAAACTCAACAACTACGTTTGTTGTGTTTTCCACAACAGGCATTATTATATAATTGTCAGAACCATAATTACTAGTACCAGAAGTCATAACAATACCCTTACCATCTGGAGCATACGAAGTACTTACATGCGGTGAATATCCTGTAGATGCTCCAGTGAATATAGCTGTCCAGCAATCTGGCATAACACCAGCCGTACTATAACCAGTTGCTTGGTAACTTTCAAAATCTTCACTATATGGTAATGCTATTTCTACACAAGGAGTTTCAAAAGAAACCATCCTCCAAGCACTTTCATCAGTATCGCTACAAACAGCCTTTACATATACATCGTATGCAGTGTTTGCTGTAAGACCTGTCATTTCGTACGAAGGAGTTGTTTCCACAGCGACTTCAGTACCAGCAGTTTCGACATCGAATCCAGCAGGACCATACTTCAATACCCATGCAGTTTCATCACCGCCAGCAAGCCAAGTTATAGTTGCAGATGTTGCAGTTACATTGCCAGCCGCCAAATTTGTCGGCTTTGGACAAGAATAAACAGCAGGACTATATGTGAAAGTAGTCTTAGGAAGGAACTGATAATATGAAACATCATATGAACCATAACCTCCAATAGAAGTATTTGACGACTGACTTACACCATACCAATAAGTATATGAATATGAACCAGATGTTGTTTCCAGAACTCCTATCATTAGATTTCCACCATTGTACAAATAAGGCGTTGTCAAATCAATCTGCATCATACCGCCGCTAATAGAAAGAGCTCCAGCATATACTTCAGTCATACCCGAATAGTTAGGCGTAGTGCTAGAAAGTGTTGTTGCAGTTGTTTCGCCAATATAAACCTTAAATCTTGCATTACCAAAGTTAACAGAACTTTGTGAGCAATAAAATTTTAGCTGATGAATTGTTCCCTCTACCATATCATCCAAACTTAAAGCAGGAATAATGAACTGGCTTTTTGAGATATTATCAACATAATAACCATAAATAGGAACATATTCGTTTGTTGTTGTTCCATTGTTAACAGTCAATTCACTAACATTATCAGCGAAATTGGTTGTAAACGATGTGTGAGCAGTTTCGCTTATATTATTTTCCGAGCAAACCGACTTAGCATATACATGATATGTAGTAGAGAAAGCCAAACCCGTAAGGTCATACGATGTACCATTTACAGTTTCCTCGAGGAAAAGATCCGCAGTTGCTTCCCACGGATTGTTCTTTGCTGCAGTAAATACACGAATCATAGTGCTGCCGGCACCAGTAGTCCACGACAACGAAGCAGTGCTTCCTGCAACATCCGTTGCTTCCAATCCAGAGATTGTACATACAGCAGGAGTAGTAACGTCAGCATTTGCCCAAAGGCTGTTGTCGTCGCCACCGCAGTTTGCACGTACATATACATAATAATGAGTGTCTGCATTAAGATTAGTCAATGTATGTGGGCTGGTTGCATTAGTTGCCACATAAGATGCATACTGAGAAACGCTTAAAAATGAATTCAATGCATCATTTGATAATGCAGAAGTATAATATACCAAAGTATATGACTCTTCGTTGTCGCCAGCAGGAGACCACGAAACGACAGCCTGAGTCGGAGCATCATTAGCGACAGCTGTCATATTAACAGGAGTCAAGCATGTCAACGGAGTACCCGAGAACACAACATTGTCGATATTCGAAGCAACGCTTGCACCTTCAGCTCCGGACATCGTAAGTTTGAACCAAACTTCATTACTGCCGTTCAATGCACTAATCGACGAGAAGTCGGCAGTCTGAGCCGTAAATGTCGTTTCTGTAAAACCAGAAATTGCAGTTGCTGCAGGAGCATCCGTAAAGGTTGTTCCGTTTGTACTATACGACCAAACATAGTCGGTATAACCGTGATATGTCATATTAGGATGACCACGAAGATCGTATGAAATCGATATGCCACTGTACGGAGCAGCCGAAATCTTGAAAATTACCGAACCACCAGCTTGTCCTGTCACCTGCAACGACTTGGTATCGTCCGTATCGCCACAGAGAGATGTGTTCGAACTGTTAGTTCCTGAAGCAGAGACCGTACCCTCCGAAGAGAAACTACAGTCCGATGCCAAAATCCTATCTGACACACATGTGACATCAGTAACACCGGATGGGAACTTCCACACCGCAATGTTTTCCTGTGCCACTAGCTTACCTCCCAAACTGGTAAGCAACCACAAAATGGCCATTGTAGCCAATAAAAATTTTCTCATATACTAAAAATTTAAATTACTATATAACTGGATAATCCTCTGTCTACAAACGATTTATCCAAATCCTTTTTTACTAAATCCTTTACACCTTTTAGAAGGTCAAAGGTATGAATCATTTTTGAAAGGTTGCCAAAACCGGCATTCTATTATAACTAAATAGAAAGATTTTAGATATTTAATCTGAATTAATATACTAACAATTCATAAACAATGGATTGTTAATAAAAAAAACGTAGAGATGTTGCGCGCAACATCTCTACGAGGTATGTGAAAAATTTTAAATACCTATAATATATTAGCTGTTCAGAACATCGACAATGTCGAGCATCTTCTGGTCGATGGTCTTGTGGTGCTTGATGGTCTTGTTGAACGGGACAAGAACAATCTCGTTGTGAACCATACCGCACATTACACTGCGCTGGTCGTCGAGAAGTGCATCGATAGCAGCAACACCAAGACGGCTAGCAAGATACCTGTCGTATGCCGATGGAGAACCGCCACGCTGAATGTGACCGAGAACTATTACTCTCATATCGAATTCCTCTCCGTACTTTGCCATTGCATTTCTGATGTCGTATGCACCACCTGCATCGTCACCCTCGGCAACAAGAATTATGCTTGAAGTCTTCTTTTCGGTCATGTACTTGACAAGCTTGTCATGTACTTCATCAAGATAAGTAACTGTTTCAGGGATAAGTACATCCTCTGCTCCACAAGCAATACCGCTACGCAATGCGATAAAACCAGCATCGCGGCCCATTACCTCAACAAAGAACATTCTTTCGTGGCTGGCAGCCGTATCGCGAATCTTGTCAACTGCTTCAACTACGGTATTCAATGCTGTGTCGTATCCGATTGTCATGTCGGTACCATAAAGGTCGTTGTCGATTGTGCCAGGAAGACCAACTACTGGGAATGGGAAATTTTCGGTGAATTCCCTTGCGCCCCTAAATGTACCATCACCGCCGATAACTACAAGAGCATCAACTTCGTGCTTTCTAAGGTTGTCGTATGCTATCTGCTGACCTTCGATGGTTCTGAACCTGTCGCTACGTGCGGTCTTGAGGATAGTGCCGCCGCGCTGTATGATGTTGCCAACGCTTTTCGATTCCATCGGGATGAAATCATCTGCGATCAGACCTTCGTATCCTCTCATTACGCCCATAACTTCAAGACCTTCGTGCAAAGCCTTTCTAACAACGGCTCTGATTGCCGCATTCATTCCTGGAGCATCCCCACCTGATGTAAGGACTGCAACTTTCTTTATATTTGCCATGTTTATACTAATTAAAAACAAGCGCAAATGTATGTTTTTTTTGCTTTCCACCAAGAGATTGTGAATATTTTTTTTGAACAAAATCATTATTGTCCGCCAAATTATGCGTTGTCACAATTTTTGTGGTTCGACAGGCTCAACAACCTGACAAAAATATGCGCCAACGCCCCAAAAATGCACATGTTTTTTCTATATATATGCAACCTCTCCGTGGTTGTTATATTTATTCAAAAATCAGGCACATACATTTGTAGAATCTTTAGCTGACAACATATTATAACGACAGGCAAATGGCAAGACCTCGGAGAGGTCAAACAAATATAGAATGTTGTAGTATATTTAATTCGACCTCAGAGAGGTCGCAAAAAAAAAGATTGCTCACATCGTTTCGCAAGGCTGCAGAAACAAGTTCAGCATGACAATGCATGAGGCATTGTCTAGTATGGATCGACATCAATTTCAACGGCAACCTGCGACAATTCCGGAATCGATTTCACCATTGCCACTTTTTCCATAATGAACGACTTGACCTTTGATGCAGATACGGTTTTCTCGAAGCGGACATGTACATTCATTATATAATAGCTGCTGATGCGATTCACGGCTGGCTCTTCGGGACCGCGCACCCGCTGATGCAAGACCGTCCTCAACTCATTCGCCAACATAGCAGCCGCCTGAAGCGACTTGCGGAAATCCCTATGCTTAAGATGCACAACGATAAAACTCCACAATGGCGGATAATGGAATTGCTCTCGCTCACGCATCTGGCTCTCAAACATGGCTTTGTAGTTGTTTGTCAACACATCGGCAATAATTTCGTGGTCTGGCGTAAAGGTCTGGATTATTACCTTTCCGCGTTTCTGCCTGCGCCCTGCCCTACCGCTCACTTGCGCCATCAGCTGGAACGAGCGCTCAAATGCACGGAAGTCGGGGAAATTCAACATATTGTCGGCATTCAGGATTCCAACAAGACCAACATTGGGAAAATCCAAGCCCTTGGTAATCATTTGTGTTCCAATGAGTATATCAATCTGGCCATCAGCAAATTCAGCGATTATGCGCTCGTAGTTTTTCCGCGACTGGGCTGTGTCGTAGTCAAGGCGAGCCAAACGTGCCGTAGGGAACAACGACTGCACCTGCTCCTCAATTTTTTCGGTGCCAAGTCCCTTCGCAGTAATCTTTGTGCTTCCGCAACTAGGGCAAACCGTTGGTACGCTGAACTTTTCGCCACAATAGTGGCAAACCAACTTGTTGTCGAACTTGTGCAAGGTAAGACTTACATTGCAGTTGCTGCAGTGAGGCACATATCCGCAGTCCTTGCATTCGAGCATTGAGGAATATCCGCGGCGGTTCTGGAACAGAATGACCTGTTCGCCTGCCGCAATGGTAGAATTGATTGCCGAAATAAGCATGGGATGAAAATGACCTTTGTTGACCTTGCGGAAATATGCGTCCTTCATGTCGGCGACCTCTATCACAGGCAACTGCACATTGCCATAACGCTGGGTAAGTTCCACCAAGCGATACCTCCTCTGCCTTGCATTGCTGTACGACTCGACAGATGGCGTTGCCGAACCAAGTATCACATTGGCGCCATGAATCTTGCCAAGCACGAGAGCCATGTCGCGGGCATTGTAGCGCGGATCAGGATCAAACTGCTTATATGAAGTTTCGTGCTCCTCATCGACTATAACCAAACCAAGATTTTCGTAAGGCAGAAATATTGCCGACCTCACTCCTAATATTATTTCATACTTGCCACCAAGGACGGCATTGTAAACGCCAGCCCTCGCCGATGATGTGTGCCTGCTATGATATACTTTTACCGATGAGCCGAAATATTTCTCGAGGCGTGATATTATTTGTGCTGTGATTGCTATTTCAGGCAACAGATAAAGGACTTTCCGTCCAGAATTCAGTGTTTCGCGGATAAGTTTCATGTATATTTCCGTCTTTCCGCTCGATGTCACACCATGTAGCAGGACTGGATGTTTCTCGGAAAAGGCAGTTTTTATTTCGGTAAAAGCCTTCTGCTGGGCGTCGGACAAAATCACATCGCCAGCATCAGCGTCATCCGACTGGATTTCGCGTACTTTGCGGTAAAGTTGCAACAAACCATACTTCTGCAGGCTCTGAAGGCTTGACTTTGACGCATCGCAACGCTCCAGTATTTCGCGCTCCTCAACCTCCACGCAATCGGTTCCACGAAGCTGGCAAATGTCAACAAGCGTTTCTATAATAAACTTTTGCTTTCCGTTCTTGGTCATTATCTTGTCGAGTGCCACTTGATTTTTCTCGGCCTCCAAAGTCGAAAACAAGACATAATTGCGCTCTACAGGCTTATATAGCTTCGAAATCACCTGCTCATCGGAAACCAAACCTCGCGCGACAAGCCGCTGAAGCGCAGGAAGCGGATTTTTAATCCCTGTGACATCAATAATTTCGGACAACATGCTCACATGGCTCAGCGCCAAGGCATTATATACCGCCAAATCGCTTCTGACAAGAGGGTCATCTGCTGATGGACTTGCCGACACCACATATTTTGTTTCGCTAGTAGGCAAAAGTATGCTAGGCACAGCAGCGATGAGCACTTCGCCAATGTTGCAACAATAATACGATGCCATCCAATTCCACAACTTCAGCTGCGGTTCCGAAATGAAAGGTTCATCATCGAGCTGGGCAAAAATAGGCTTCATCTTGAAATCGAAGGCATCATCACGCTCCTCAATATTTACTACTATGCCCGTGTAAATCTTCTTTTTGCCGAAATTTACAAGAACGCGCACACCGAGCTTCATTGACGCAACAAGCTCATCTGGAACCTCGTAAGAGAATGTCCCGGGTAGCGAAAGCGGAAGAAGAACATCGGCGGTATGCATTGTCATTTTTTTAGCGTGTAAAAGTAATAATAAATCTGCAAAATCCACCTTTTCAAAAAGGCACAATATTTTATAATATGCAAAACTATTTTTTAGAAAAATCTTATTAACTTGCATGGTTTATTTAATGCACTTGTGACTAAAGCAACGCGCATATTATGTATACTAACAATCAGTTTGTTATGCATTTGTAGCATAGCGAACGCACAGACTGTTGGCCTCGTGCTTAGCGGCGGAGGCGCGAAAGGATATGCTCACGTCGGTGTAATAAAGGCACTGGAAGAACACGGAATCCCCATCGACTATGTAACGGGAACATCGATGGGAGCAATTGTTGCCGGACTATACGCCTCGGGCTATTCGCCGGATGACATGATCAAAATATTCAATAGTCCGAGTTTCAAGAATTACTACAAGGGCAAACTGCCGAACAAATACCTTGACTTTTTCAAGTACGAGCAACCCGATGTGTCGCTCCTACGCGTCGATCTGCGCAAAAAGAAGCAGAAGATAGCACTGGCATTGCCGACAAACATAATAGCCACTCAGCCTATGGACTTAGGTCTTATCGACCTTTTCGCACGGAGTTCGGCAGAAGCCCACAACAACTTCGACAGCCTGTTTGTCCCGTTCAGGTGCGTCGCCGCCGATGTCTACAACAACCGAGAAAAGATATTCGACAAGGGCGACCTCGGCACCGCCATCCGTGCATCAATGGCAATCCCAATGGTATTCAAGCCTGTGGAACTCGACAGCACACTTTACTACGATGGCGGCATCTACAGCAATTTCCCCATCGAGACGATGCGCAAGGTTTTCAATCCCGATATTATTATAGGTGTACATGTTTCCGCTTTTGGCAACGATGATCCGCCCGACTCCGAAGACCTGCTGGCGCAGATTACAAATCTCATCATGGGAGAACAAAAAAGCATGGAAATCAATGAAAACAAGGGATATATATTGTCAATAAAATTCAAGGATGTTGGCGTTATGGATTTTCAAAAGCTGGATTATGCCGTAAATTCCGGCTACGTGTATTGCAACAGTGTCATCGACAGCATAAAAAACCTAATCGACAGAAGAAAAGACAGCTCCGTACTGAACGAAGAGCGGAAAACATACCGAGAAAATCTGCCAGAACTCAAATTCGACAGCATATATATTGACGGCAAATTAAAAGATTACGAAAAGGAATACATCGAACGATCTCTAAATCTCAAACGAATAAAGAAACAAACGAAAAAAAATGGCATTGACTTCAATACAATAGAGTCGAACTATTACAAGCTGATTTCCGACTATCAGATAAAACAGGCCACACCTATTGCCGAATACAACGATTCGACTGGAGAATTCAACCTAAGACTAAAAATAAAGAAAGACAACAGGACATCGCTCGGTGTGGGAGCAGTTGTTTCAAATGGAGCATCAAGCATGGTATATCTGGGCGGTTCGTACAAACTGCTCGGCAGGATTTCGGGACTATTCAAAGCCAACTTCTACTATGGCAGATTCTACGCTTCGGCAATGATTGGCGGGCGCATCGACATCCCAACCTACCAGCCATTCTCGCTTGAACTTTCTGGTTCACTTAACAGATACGACTTCTTCAAGGGCAGTTCAAGGGTTCTGTCTATGACATACCAGCCACCTTACATAATCGACTACGAAAACAATGTAAGATTCGACATCGCCACACCTATTTCAAGACATTCCATTATAAAAATCGGCATATCATCGGGAGAACAAAAGTACTCGTACTTCCAAGTATCGTCATATCAAGCCGCCGATACTGCCGACATCACAAGTTTCAAATATTTTTCCGACCGTCTACTATTTAACTACAACACATTAAACTACATAATGTATCCTACAGGAGGTCAAAACTTTGTAATAGATTTCCGCCATGTAGTAGGAACAGAAAAGAATAACCCTGGCTCCACCACTGCCCTCGATGACATTTTCTTAACTAAACACAGCTGGGTACAACTGAACCTAGTCGCCGACCACTATTCTCGCATAGTAAAATACCTGACGATAGGAGCATACGCTCAACTTTTCGTAAGCAACAGGCCATTGCTTCGCAACTATTCATCGAGTGTACTGTACGCACCAGCCTTCACCCCTATAATGAATTCCAAGACGCTGTTGCTCACAAACTACCGAGCAAACAATTTCTTCGCCATTGGTGTAAAGCCAATAGTAAACATTACAGAAAGGCTGAACCTCAGAACAGAATTCTATTTCTACATGCCTTTCCAAAAGATTATCAAGGAAGAACTTACATCTAACATATACACACCAGCTTACTCCGAGAACTTCACATACTACTATATGATGGCATCCGCAGCACTCGTATATAATACGCGCTTCGGACCTTTGGGAATAAGCATCAATTACTTGGACGACGATAAAGTCAACTGGTACTTCATGTTCCACCTCGGATTCATGATGTTCAACAAGAAAGGACTGGACTATTGATAAATATACAAAATGAAAAAGTTTATAACTATCGCATTATTAGCAATTTTCGCGTTAGCGGCATCCGCACAGACCGCTCCAAAGAAGGTTTACGACGAAAGTATCAACCAGATGGAACAAATTGACAAGGCTGTAAAACAGGCAAAGGCGGAAGGAAAAATCGTCATTTGTCAGGTTGGCGGCAACTGGTGCCCGTGGTGCCTGCGGTTCGCAGAATTTATCACCAACGATAGCACTATCAACAAGTTGGTTAATGATAATTTTGTGTATATTCATGTCAACTACAATCCCCGCCAGTCGGATGAAGTGCAAAAGGAAAATGCCGCAAAAATGATGAAAAGGCTCGGAAATCCTGCTCGATTCGGCTTCCCGGTATTCGTTGTGCTCGACGAGAACGGCAAGGTAATCCACACTCAGGACTCGAGTTTCCTCGAAGAAGGCAAAAGCTACAACAAGGAAAAGGTAATGAGATTCTTCGAATGCTGGACGCCAAAGGCGGTAAGGCAATGAATGATGGACAATTGATAATGGACAATTAGCAATTGACAATGGAAAAGAATAATGTACAATTGTAATGGATAATCTGTGGGGTCGCGGCGCGCCACGACTCCACAGAATTATAAATCCATAACAATTTTTCAAACTCAGCAAAATTGAAAAACATTTTTCCCATATTACTATCCCTCTGCCTGCTATCAGCAGCAGCTTTCGCACAAGTCTTTGACCTGCGCTGCGAAGGTCTGCAATCGCCTCTTGGCATCGAAACCACTACTCCGCATTTCTGTTGGAAGAACACACTCACTCATAACAACCAAAAGCAAAAAGCTTACGAAATACAAATCGCTTCCGACAGTGCCGCACTCGCCAAAGGTCGTGCCGACATCTGGAAAAGTGGTCGCATAGAGTCTGGCAAGCAAATTATGGTTGCATACACAGGCACTACTTTGCAAGAACGGAAACTTTACTACTGGCGCGTTCGCACTTGGGACGAGAACGAAACTAGTTCGGGTTGGAGCAAAATTGAACGCTTTGGCATCGGCATTCTCGGCAATATGAACGGACAATACATCGGTTGCAAGCAGGGTGACGGACTTGCTCCGACACCGATGCTCACAAAAAAGTTTAGCGTAAAGTTGCAGAAAGGCAAAACCAAAGTCCTCGCGCACATCAACTCGCTAGGCTACCACGAACTTTATGTAAACGGAACGAAAGTCGGTGACAAGATTTTGCAACCTGCCGTCTCCCAACTCGACAAGCATTCGCTCATTGTAACCTACGACATCACACCACACCTCCGCAACGGCGAAAACGAAATCACAATCTGGCTCGGACAAGGCTGGTACCGCAACAATATTTTCGGTGTGCCGTTCGACGGTCCGCTTGTAAAAGCCGAAATTTGTGAGATTTCAAACGGTACAAGCAAAACCATCGTCCAGACCGACACTTCGTGGCAAGCCTCGCCAAGCGGATACAGCTACACCGGAACTTGGATGCCCTTGCAGTTCGGCGGTGAACGCTTCGATGTAAATTTTCAACCACAATGGCAACCGGCAACGGCCTACAATGTTGAAGGAATGCGCACCTCGCCACAACTTTTCGAAGGCAACCGCATAATCGACAGCCTACAGCCAAAATCCGTCGAAAAGCAAGATGATGGTTCGTTGCTAATCGATTTTGGGCGCGTGATAACTGGCTGGCTACAAGTGTCGTTCGGTCAGTTGCAGAAAGGTCAGGAAGTCACAATGGAATACAACGACTATATTCCCATCGGCGGAAAATTTGAAAGTCAGGGCGAAAGCGACATTTACATTGCAAATGGCAAGTCAAACGAAAGCTTCTGCAACAAATTCCATCATCACGCATTCCGATATGTAAAAATCAGCAATGCCGAAATACAAGACATCAAAGCGTTGCAAATTAGTGCATTGGACATTGACAAATCGGCAACATTCTCTTGCTCCGACGAAAAACTGAACACCGTCCACGACCTTGTAAAATATACTCTGCAATGTCTCACTTTCAGCGGATATATGGTCGACTGTCCGCACCTTGAGCGAATGGGCTATGGCGGCGACGGCAATTCCTCCACAATGACTTTGCAAACAATGTACGATGTGCTTCCGACCTACATCAACTGGCTTACAGCCTGGGGCGAGTCAATCGACAGCGATGGCTCGCTGGCGTATGTGGCACCGTCGTTCCCGACTGGTGGCGGTCCATACTGGTGCGGATTCATAATAAAAGCGCCATGGCGGACATATCTTAATTATGGCGACCGCCGCATGATTGACAAGCTATACGAAAAGATGAAACTATGGCTCGGATTTGTCGAGAAGCACAGCAAGGACGAACTTCTCCAGCCTTGGCCCGACACCAAAAAGCGGATGTGGTTCCTCGGCGACTGGCTTGCTCCCCAAGGCGTTGATATGGGCGGTGAGTCGGTAATACACGCCAACAACTGTTTTATCAGCGAATGTCTTGCCGACATGGTAAAGATGGCAAAACTGCTTGGTCGCCCCGACGATGTACAAAAGTTCGCCGACAAGCGCAAACGGCTGAATTCCGCCATCCACAAGCAGTTCTATCATTCCGAAACACACAGTTATGCCAATGGAACACCTTTCGACAACGCCTACGCCCTGCTGACAGGCATTGCCGCCGAAAACAATGTAGCACAAGAAGTTACCGAACAACTAATTGCTGATTCGTACGGAAAATACAAGTCGCACATTGCCGTAGGATTGTTCGGTGTGCCGATCTTCACCGAATGGGCAACAAGCACAAAGCATACCGACTTGATGGCTACCATCTTGCGCCAACCTGACTATCCTGGTTACCTATATATGATTGCCAACGGAGCAACCGCGACTTGGGAATCGTGGGGACATGAGCGCAGTCGCGTACACAACTGCTACAACGGCATCGGCACTTGGTTTTATCAAGCTTTGGCAGGCATCCGTCCCGACGAGTCGGCTCCCGGTTACCGACATTTCTTTATCGACCCGCAAAACGCAGACGGTATCAGTTGGGTAAAAGCAACAAAACCGACACCTTTGGGCGATATTGTTGTCGAAATAACCGCAACAGAAATGAAAATCACAGTTCCTGTAGGCGCATCAGCTACAATTTACCCAGGCACAGCGAAAGAGCAAATTGTTGGTGCTGGAAAGTGGGTGATAAGATAAATTAGTGCTGAAGCCAAATCTCAATGGCTACGAAATTGAATATAGACTGCTGTCGATGGAGGATATGTAGTGATATTCTCGTAAAAAGGCCCCAGCAATAATCTTTCGTACACAAAGTAATCACACTTGTGAGCTATGCAAAATAATGAAAATCTTCAACTGATTGAAGATTTTTGTACTAATTTATTCAATGCAATGAAAAATTTAGTAATTATTTCGTTACAAAATCAATGAAGTTGGATTTATTTACTGATGTAAATGGCACATCGGGATAGTTGTCCTTGAACGAACTGGGACACTTCGGCTTTTTATCTCCCCACTTGAACTCAAAAGCCTTCAATTCTCCGTTGCGCTCTTCTATCAAGTCAATTTCCTGTCCATTGTATGTTCGCCAGAAATAGTACATAGAAGTGCCGTGTCTGTTGTCGTTGAGTTTCATACGCTCCGATATCATATAACTTTCCCACAATGCCCCAACATCCTGCCGTATCGCAAGCGGACGGAAATCTCCAATTACAGCATTTCGAATGCCATTGTCGTAGAAATACCATTTGCCAGCTTTACTGACCTCCTTGCGCGGATTACGCGAATACGCCGGAAGCCGATAGATTACGAAAGTTTTTGCTAGCAAATCAAGGTATTTTTCCACAGTGTTCCTGCTCAACGACAGATGTTTGCCGAGTTCGTCATACGAAACTTCGCTCCCCATTTGAAAAGCAACCAAGCGCAATAGATTATACATTTTGCTTGAGTTTTTTATGCCGTCCAATGTCAGAATATCTTTAAGCAGGTACGATTGCGCAAGCTCGCTTAAGTACATTTGCTTTTGCTCAAAACTTTTAATAGAAAGAAGCTCAGGGTAGTTGCCATATACAAGACGTTCTTCAAGATCCATATATAATTGTGCGGCAGGAATTTGCGTCAGCCATTCCTCAGCAGACAATGGCGATAAGTGGAAAGTGTATGACCTTCCGACCAATGGCTCGCCAGTTTGATTTCGCAAATCAAATGAGGAAGAACCAGATGCAATGACCTGAATGTTTTCAACATCATCAACTATCAGCTTCAATATTTTGCCAATTTCAGGAATATTTTGCGCCTCATCAATTATTAAAAGGTCAACTCCGCTAAGCAATTGCCTATAATGCGCTGCTGTTCTTTCCCGAAACATTACTTCCGTAGAAGCATCTTCTCCGTTCAGGAACAAAGTCTTTCCCGCATACTTTTCCGACACCTGCCTGATTAATACGGTTTTACCAACTCGTCTTGCTCCATATACAAGCATAACCTTTTGGTTTGTCAACAAACTTGAAATAACATTTGCCAATCTTCTTTCAATCATAATTCATTCTTTTTGTCAATGCAAAAATAATTAAAATCTTCAACGCAATGAATAATTTTGTACAAATTTCTTCAACGCACTGAAAAAATTAATAAACATTGCTTTTACAATAAATCGTTTCCTCCTCTCAATGTTGTCTGGATTTGTGAACCTTTAGCTCGCTGCCTTCAATGTTGTCTGGATTTGCAACCTTTAGTTCGTTGCCTTAGCAACAATCCAGACTATATGAATATCAGGATTTTTAATCCTTTAATTGCTAGCCTTTTAAACAGTACAAATTATTTTTCCATTTTATGATTTCCATTTTATGAAAAAATGTTCAGACGGATTTTTTGCTCTATGGCTAAATAGGCAGTAAGAAAGTATGTTGCTGAGTTATAGGTTGTAAATTCGGAAAGACAAAGATAATTCTTCATTTGCAATGAATTTAGTGTCTAAGTTAGGGTCTATGCTTGTGAGTTTGTTATTGAAGATTTAATGGAGCAGATTACAAAATTGAAGGGAATGATAGTTCAATCAGATTATAGCCAATAGCTTGTTGCTATAAGTATGTAAAATCCGACACGAAAGAAAGTTTATGTATTTTCCGATAGATCATTTTGGTTGTTATTGGTCAAATCAGAGCATCTTTCTTCAATAGGATATCCTGCTGGTAACGGTTTATATTTTTCTTCATCATTTTTCACACAGTCTCCGTATAATTGAAAATTTCTAAGTGATTCTAAATTTAGTTCTCCAACCAACACATTAACAGTATTTTTCTTATCCGTTCCACCTTTTACCTTCAGTATGCATTTGTTGTCACTATTTTTGGGAACTATTATTTGAGAATCTCCATATTGAGAAGTATTGTTTATAATGACATAGCAATGCAAATCTCTAGCAGTAGCTTCTACAATATTGTTATAATATGTAGTATCCTTATTATATGCAATTGCAAAAATAGCATCTATTCTGCCAAGAAATAGACTTCTGTCTTTTATTGAAGTTAATTCGAAACAATTGTATATTGAAAAACGAAATCCTTTCCAGTTGATTAATTTGTATTGGTTATTAAACGATTTGGGCATTTTGAAATTTTCTTTTTCTATGATTTGTTTTTCTTGGGGAGCATAATGCTTTTTTAACCTAAAAATAGGAATACAATCTTTTCTGTGGTTTATTTCGAATGGAATACAAGCAACAGCAATATTATAAATTTCTTTATTTTCGTTAATGTATTCTAATCCCGCTATAAATGCAACTTGTTTTTTTGCGGACCATTGCAAGTAAATAGGAAGCATTTCTATTGGCAACGAGAGTTCCGGCATAACGAACATGTTACAATCTTTAGTCTTTTCTACCAGATCAAGCACTAGAAGATATTGCTCAATTTCTTCCGAAGGTAATTTTCTGTCGGTACCTCTCCTGCTTTCCTTTAACGCATTGTCTAAAACATATTTATTAACAATTGCGACATTAACACTTTTAAGTCTTTTTTCTGAATCTATTTCAAATATATTTTCACTGCATTTGACATTTTTTAAATCATTACATACAATATTATATGAAAAATCTTCTTTGTTTGTCTTTAAGTAATTAAAGAAATTTATGCATGCTTTTTCGTATATGTGTAAATCATATGGATTATCAGATTTGGTATCTATATCTTTGAATATGTTTAGATACTGATGACGAATAAAATTTGTCCTTCTAAATTTTTCTGCGTCATCTATAATATCTTTAAATTCAGTTTTTGATTTTTCACCTAAAAGATTTATCGCTTTTTCTTGTGATATCTTCAAATATTCGGTCAGCCTATATTTTAATACATCTTTGTCCGTATATGAAGACCAATCTTTAATCTGTGCAATTTCAATTTTATCAATTTCTGAATTTATTTCATCACGCAATTGCAAAAAGTCTTTCACATTGTCAGATACTGCATAAATTACAAAAAGTTTCTCCCATAATTGATAATTGTTTATCAAATTGCACCCCTTAAAATATCGTTTTATTTTTTCGCCATCTTTCTTGCCGTATAATTTCCCTTTTATCAACTTACGACGGATGTATTTTGCAAGGAAGCAACTTAGTTTGTATTTATTTTCTATTTGAGGTTTGAATCTTGCTGATGAATCATCATTCGTATCAAAACAATTATCAAAGCATTTCAGTTCTTCGTCATTGTAGCGTGTATCTTCATCATCAGATATAAACCTAAACTCACTGCTTCTTCTTTTCTGTTCGGCTTCAAATTTAGACAAAAGACTTGTTGAATAATCCTTATCAAAATAGTATAGCGAAATTTTTTCTGACTGAAGTGTCAATGTCGGAAAATCTTTCAAATTATATATTATATCTTGCCCTTCCGTTTTTAAAGGGACTAAAATGTCGTTCATTTTCTTCTGAATGAAATCATCCACAGATTTAAAGCATTTTGATACAGAACGGAAAACAAGTAATATGTCATCAACATAACGCCCATAATACGATGGCATAATAGAATCTTCAATCTTTAAATCAAGTTCGTGCAGATAAATATTGGCAAGCAATGGAGAAGAATATAGTCCTATAGGCAATCGAACTCCCTTATTTTGATTCAGTTCTGAACCATTAAACATCTTGTTAAACTTTGCCGTGTAATTTTCATGTGTTTTTACAAAAATATCATTTATTTTTTTGTCAAACTCTTTATCACTATTACCTAATATCTTTTCATTTAACGGAAAATCAACTGTATGATAATAATTTTGTATATCTAAACTTAAAATATAAGCATTTGCTTCATTTTCAATAATATGATTGGCTTCGTCAATTGCTTTTGACCACCAATTCTGATATTGCTTAAAGTATGGTTTATACAAACTCTTACCAGCAGGAATTTCTTTTGTATCATCAGCAATGGCGAGTCTATTTGCTTTGCAACATGGCAATAGTTTGTTTTCAATTTTTTTATAATGCATCAACACCCATATAACTGCCACAATATGTAGTTCAATTGGAATATCTGCGAATATATATACTCGTTCTACATTGTTTTTGTCATTTGTATGGTTATTCGAAATATAATTTTTTGTCGTACTTTCAGTTGTTGTGAACTTTTTGGGTAAAGTGTATATGCCTATGACATCTATACTATGATTTATCAATTCTGCATTATCAAACCAAATTATCATGTGTTTCAACACATCATTTATGTCATTATTATGCTCACATGCAAATTCTACAAATTTTCGCTGAAGAATAAGATTTCCCTTTTCGAAGTATATGGCACTACGAAGTTTTATATATGCTTGTTTTATAATATCTTCCTTACTCATATTATAATTTTATCAATTATTACTCCTCCTTATTACACACGAGGCGTACGGATCGCCCGCCACACTGGCTTAGGTTGTACATACCCACTCTTTCCGAATCAAAGTCGAGTATCCAAGCATGTCCAGAACCATCGGACGTGATCGACCAATAGCGACCGAAGAAACCCACGTTGCTCTCGTTCCCGTTGCAACTACGGTAGCCTGCAGCTGGAATAACAATGAACTCTCCTCTTGGTCCTATCACTTTATAACCGTTACCAGTCCATGTCCACTTACAATAATTATTAAGTTCATCCATTTGTTCCTTTGTTGGCAAATTGGCTCCGAACCTACCGATTGCCTCATCGTAAGTATAGAATCCGTCTTTCTCGTTCTTGTCCTTCCACAAAGTACCACTTGGTAATCCTAAATCTATCCATTCATTAGATTGTGATACCGAAACATTGGCAGTTATACCATCGTTTGTTTCTAATATAATTATTCCATTACGAATAGCATCATATTTCATAACACTTATTGTTACTGTTGTTGCCGTTTGGTTTGTTATGATACACCAATCTGGTTTTGAAGACACTTCCCATGAATCTGAATTTGTTGAGATTGATAATTCTTTTTGCCCTCCCATTGCTCTAAAATTTATGCCTGAAGGAGTAGTTATAATATAAGGTTTTTCTTTTCCTAACTGTGAAACATATACAGAACCAATCTTTCCATCATTTGTTTTCAACTCAACTACTCCATTACGAGATTCATACGAGTCATTTTTCGATACATTTATTGTTACTGATGTCGCAGCCTTGCTTGTTACTGTACACCAAGCAGGTTTAGATGATACTTCCCAAGATTCTGAATTTGTTGAAATAGAAATCTCCTTTTTGCCACCATTTGAGTCGAAATCCATGTTTTTATGATTTGCTGTTATATAAGGTCGTTCTTTGCCCAACTGCGAAACATATACAGAAGCGGACTTGCTGTCATTTGTTTCCAATTCAATGCTTCCACTACGATTTTCATACGATTCATTTTTCGTTACATTTATTGTTACTGATGTCGCAGCCTTGTTTGTTACTGTACACCAAGCAGGTTTAGATGATACTTTCCACGATGGAGCATTAGTTGAGATTGTCAAAGTCTTGCTCTCTTGTTTTTCCGAAAAAGATAAACTTGTCGGCGATACATTAATAAAAGATAGACGATTGGCAACATCATCCAAAGGCATTTTTCTGTCGTAACATTGTATATAAAACACAAAATTCCTTAGTGCTTTTACCTTGTCTTGTCGTCTAGGGTAGTTAACCATTTGAGAATTTACTGGTAGCACATTGGTAACTTGCATAGTTTCTACCAAACTCTTTAAATACAAAGCTTTGACTGCATAATTTACATTCTGGGCTATTCTATTGTCAATTTTTGCACACACTATACCTATTACATTGCCATTATCATCCAACAATGGTCCTCCACTATTGCCTGGCTGAACGGGTGCAGAAATCTGGTATGTAGAAACATCGCCATCAAATCCACTCAAAGAACTTATCCTACCATCGGTATATTTCAATTCGTCACCCATTATATCGGTCATTGGGAAACCAAGTGCAAAAATTTCTTCTGCGACTTCAGCTGTAGTTGTCCTAATTTTATAAGGAACGGCACCAAATCCCGGAAATCCATTGCCAGAAATCTTCAATATTGCAAGGTCGTTTATTTTGTCCTTTGCAACTACATCTGCAATATATTTCTTCGTAAAATCACCTCGTATTCCATATATATGAACGGTTTGCGCTCCGTCAACCACATGCCAGTTAGTTACAAGATAACCGTTATTCAATGCAAATCCAGTTCCCGTCCAAACTTTCTGCGCTCTTAATGACACAGAAACAAATAAAAGCAAAAAGATACACAATAGTGCGTTAATCAACAAGTTATCTGTATTTTTCATTTTATTTGCAATATTACAGTTTTTGTACGGCAAAGTTAGTAATTTTTGTGCAGTATCTTCATTTTCAGTACCGCAAAAAATACAATTATTCATACCTACTTATTTTAGAAACACAAAGTTAAATGATTTTTGCAATGCGGAAAAGGGGATTATTTGTTAAGTTTGCAAAAATATTTGAGAGATGGAATCCGACATTAAGAACGGCAACGAAAACCAGCAGATTGTTTTTCTTAAGAAAAAGAATTACAAGCAACTCATATTTTACCAGAAAACCGTATGCCTATATGATATAACATATTATTTCACAGAGCATTTCCTTCGCAAGGGCGACCGCACCATCGACCAGATGGTGCAGGCGGCAAGGTCTGGCAAGCAGAACATTATAGAAGGCACGGAAGCCGCCATGACCAGCCTCGAAACCGAACTGAAGCTAAACAATGTTGCGCGTGCAAGCTTGGGCGAGCTGCTTGCCGATTACGAAGATTATGCCCGTGTCCGCGGCCTTGCCCTCTGGGGCGATGAGCATCCGCGAAGCGCTCGGTTAAGAAATTTTTGCTATTCGCACAACCAGCCAGAAGATTACAGCAATTTGCTCCCCCAATTGAGTGATGAAGAGATTGTGAATGTGGCTGTTACCCTAATCCATCAGGTAGATTCTGCAATGGGTAAATACATTAAGGTATTGCAGGATAATTTTGCTAAAAATGGTGGGCTTCGGGAGAAAATGTCAAAAATTAGGAAGGAAACCAGGACAGGCGGAGAATAGGTGGTTGTCTTGACTGGTCTATAGCGGCTATAGTCGCTATAGATGCTATAGCCATAAAGACAACCAAAAGGATAAACCTCCAAACATTATTCTGCACGAACATGTTGTCATGCCCGATCATTTCCACGCAATAATACAAATCGACAATGAACATAATGGTGGCAATGCATCCGTAGGGGATGGTTTGAAACCGTCCACTACGGATATGCAACCATCCGCATCGGGCATGCAACCCGCAAAACATGGTCTTACCGAATTTGTTCGTGCACTGAAAACATTTTCGTCGCGAAAAATAAACGAATTGCGCAATATGCAAGGCACACACGTCTGGCAACGCAATTATTATGAACACATTATCCGCAATGATGATGAATATTACAAGACCGCAAATTACATAAGGGAAAATCCTAAAAAATGGGAATCTGATTGATTTTTTCCCCACCATTTCCCCTGCTCAACAACACCCACAAAAAACCTTAAACAAATATTTTAAAACTGAAAATATCTTTGTAAATTTGCGCAAAAATTTTTAAAATATTTTTAAAATGGATATATCTCACATAGAACACATTGGCATTGCCGTTAAGTCAATCGAAGAGGCTAAAAAATACTACGAAGGTGTATTGGGTCTCAAGTGCTACGCTATCGAAGAAGTTGCAGACCAGAAGGTAAGAACTGCTTTCTTCAAGGTTGGACAGACAAAAATTGAACTTCTTGAACCGACAGCAGAAGACAGCACTGTTGCAAAGTTCATCGAGAACAAGGGCGAAGGCATACACCACATCGCTTTCTGCGTAAATGGTATCGAAAAGTGCCTCTCCGAAGCTGAACTCGCTGGGCTGCGCCTTATCGACAAGGCTCCGCGCAAGGGTGCCGAAGGCCTCAGCATTGCTTTCCTCCACCCGAAGTCAACTTTCGGCGTGCTCACTGAATTTTGCGAAGACAAGAACAAGTAAAAAATCACAAGATGGCTTTAGAAGAAAAAATTAAAAAATTGGTTGACATGCGTGCCGAAGCCCGTCTGGGCGGTGGCGAAAAGCGCATCGAATCACAGCATAAGAAGGGCAAATACACTGCCCGCGAAAGAATCAACATGCTCCTTGACGAAGGCAGCTTCGAAGAAATCGACATGTTTGTAACCCACAGATGCCACAACTTCGGCATCGAGAAGGAATCGTACCTCGGCGACGGCGTCGTTACCGGCTACGGAACTATCGACGGCAGAATGGTATACGTTTTCTCGCAGGACTTCACCGTAATGGGTGGCTCTCTGTCGGAAACCAATGCCAAGAAAATCTGCAAGGTTATGGATATGGCTATGAAGGCCGGCGTTCCTATCATCGGCTTGAACGACAGCGGTGGCGCTCGTATTCAGGAAGGCGTTACCAGCCTTTCGGGCTACGCTGAAATTTTCCAGCGCAACATCGAAGCATCAGGCGTAGTTCCGCAGTTGTCGGCTATCCTCGGTCCTTGCGCAGGTGGTGCAGTTTATTCACCGGCTCTCACCGACTACATTATCATGTCGGAATCGAATAGCTACATGTTCGTAACTGGTCCAAAGGTAACAAAGACCGTTACCGGTGAAACTATCACCGAAAACGACCTCGGCGGCGCAATGGTTCACGCATCGAAGTCGGGTGTTGCTCACTTCGTAGCCCACGACGAAGAAGATGCAATCAACACCTTGAAGAGACTTATCTCCTATATGCCTCAGAACTTCAAGGAGCAGACTCCGCGCGTTGAATGCACCGACCCAATCGACAGAATGGAAGATGCTTTGAACACGATTCTTCCCGACAACCCCAACAAGCCTTACGATGTTAAGGACATCATAAAGCTCATCGTTGATAACGGCGAGTTCGAGGAAGTTCACAAGGACTATGCAAAGAACATCGTTGTAGGTTTTGCCCGTTTCAACGGACAGTCGGTAGGTATTGTTGCCAACCAGCCGTCGTTCCTCGCAGGTTGCCTCGACATCGAATCGTCGCGCAAGGGCGCACGCTTCATCAGGTTCTGCGACTGCTTCAATATTCCGCTGGTAACTTTGGTTGATGTTCCTGGATTTATGCCGGGTAGCAATCAGGAATACGGCGGCATCATCACCAACGGTGCAAAGTTGATGTACGCATACGGCGAAGCTACTGTTCCGAAGGTTACCGTTACATTGCGTAAGTCGTACGGCGGTGCTCACGATGTTATGAGCTCGAAGCAGTTGAAGGGTGATTTCAACTACGCATGGCCGTCGGCTGAAATCGCAGTTATGGGCGCATCGGGTGCTATCGAGGTTCTTTATGCCAAGGGCATGAAGGAAATCGAAAATCCGGAAGAAAAAGCCAAGTATGCAGCCGAAAAGGAAGCCGAATACAAGGAAGCATTTGCAAATCCTTATCAGGCAGCCAAGTACGGATACATCGACGATGTAATCGAACCGCGCAACACGCGTTTCAGAATCATCCGCGCACTTGCAGCTTTGGCAACCAAGAAGGATACCCGTCCTAACAAGAAACATAATAATATTCCTCTATAAACCGTATTGTCATGAGTAATATGTTATTAGCAGTCAACGCAGAAAACTGGGGCTGGAACGACACTTGGGCATTGGTAGGAATATGTTTCTGCATAGTTTTGCTCATTATGGCTTTCTTCGTTATAGTGATGACGCTTTTCGGCGTTGTTGCTAAGAGAGGTAAGAAGCAGGAGGCAAAGGTGGAAGCTCCGAAGCCTGCAGCCGAAGCCAAAGCCAGCGGAAAAGTTGACGATGCCGACTATGCAGCAATCGCTGTCGCTCTGCACTTGTATTTCGGCGGCGAACACGATAAAGAATCCAATGTATTAACAATCAAGAATGTATCACAGGTTTATTCCCCGTGGTTAAATAATTAAGGAAATGAAAAAGTACAATCTTACAATAGAAGGTAAAAAGTACGCTGTCGAGGTAGATGTAAACGACACCATCGCCAATGTAAAGGTCAACGACAAGTCGTACACAGTAGAAATAGAGAAGGAAAAGGAATCGCAGATAGCAAAGGTTGCCAAGCCGACTCCAAAGCCTGCAGCAGCATCGGCTCCGAAACCAGCAGCACCTGCTACAGCAGCATCGGCATCGGCAATAAAGGCTCCGTTGCCAGGCAATGTAGTTAAGATTTTGGTATCGGCAGGTCAGGCTGTTAAGCGTGGCGACACTCTGTTGGTAATGGAAGCCATGAAGATGGAAAACAACATTATGGCAGAGAAGGACGGTACAGTAAAGGCTGTTTATGTTGAAGTCGGAAGAACTGTTGCCCTCGGCGATGCACTTGTTGAAATCGAATAACGAACCTAAAAAAGTATGATTATGGATATTTTAAAGAAAAGTCTGCTTGTCGGGTTCGTATTCCTGATTTCGATGCTGGCTTCTCCAAATATTTTCGCACAGGACAAAACCGATGGCGAAAATCAGAAGGTAGAAGCAACTACGGGAGCTACGGTCAGCAAGACTGACGGACAGGCAGGTGTTACGGTAATGATTGGCGGCGACACCGTAAAGTCAAATTGCTATACTTATACTAAAGTTATTGAAGGTAATGATATGAGCGAAGAGGAGATTGCCGAATTGCTCAATGGCATTACTATTCAGATTGGCAATCTTGGCGACGGAGAAAACGCTGTAAAAGTAAATGTAGATTCTAACACTGCCGAATGCAATAATGCGAATGTAGAACCGCAGGAAACCGACGATTCGGCTTGGGGAAAAATCGTAAAGTTCTGCAAGACCAGCGGTATTGCAGGTTTGGGCGAAAACTGGAAGGCTATCATCATGTTGCTTATCAGCTGCCTGCTCATTTATCTTGCAATTGCAAAGCAGTACGAACCGCTTCTTCTCCTCCCGATAGCATTCGGTATGCTGTTGTCGAACTTGCCGGGCGCAGAAATGTACCACAGCGAACTCTGGTCGAACTTCCTCGACGAGAATAGCCCTGCTTACCACAGTTACGGCACAATTCTGAAGGAAGGCGGTATGTTGGACATCATCTATATGGGCGTTAAGTTGGGTCTTTACCCGTGCTTAATATTTATAGGTATCGGCGCAATGACTGACTTCGGTCCGCTGATTGCAAACCCGAAGAGCCTTCTGCTCGGTGCTGCAGCACAGTTCGGTATCTTCATTACCTTCCTCTGCGCAGTAGCAATAGGTTTCGCACCAAACGAGGCTGGTTCAATAGGTATCATCGGTGGTGCCGACGGTCCTACGGCAATCTTCCTCACCTCGAAGCTTGCTCCGGATTTGCTCGGTCCTATCGCAATCGCAGCTTACTCCTACATGGCTTTGATTCCTGTAATCCAGCCGCCTATCATGAAGGCTCTCACAACCAAGAAGGAACGCCAGATTACAATGAAGCAGCTCAGGGATGTAAGCAAGAAGGAAAAAATCGTTTTCCCGATTGTAATTACCATGATTGCAGTTCTTATAGTTCCGTCGGCAGCATCGCTTATCGGCTGCTTGATGTTCGGAAACTTGCTTAAGGAATGTGGTGTAACCGAAAGACTTAGCAAGACCGTACAGAACGAACTTATGAACATCGTAACCGTATTCCTCGGAATTTCGGTTGGTGCAACCGCAGTAGCAGGTTCGTTCCTTACCCTCAAGACCATCGAAATCGTTATCATAGGTGTTGTTGCTTTCAGCTTCAGTACTGCAGGTGGCGTATTGATGGCAAAGTTCATGAACCTCTTCCTCAAGGAAAAGATCAATCCGCTTATCGGTTCGGCAGGCGTTTCGGCAGTGCCAATGGCTGCCCGCGTTTCGCAGACCGTAGGTCAGAAGGAAAACCCAAGCAACTTCCTCCTCATGCACGCAATGGGACCGAATGTTGCTGGCGTATTAGGCTCGGCAATCGCAGCAGGTCTGCTGTTGAGCTTCCTCGGATAAGGATTCTATTTTTAACATTTTTACATAGGGGCGGCAGAAATTGTCGTCCTTTTTTTGTTGTTGTTAGGGGTGAATATTGATTATTGTCATAAAATTACGCGTTGTCACAATTTTTGCATTGCTTGCTTCGACTTGGCTCAGCACGAGTCGCTGCAAAAATATGCGCCAGCGCTCCAAAATGCAATTGTTATTCTATATATATGGAACCTCTCCGAGGTTATAGGAAAATGCAGTTTTTTGAGAGCGTTTTTTATGGGAAAACGCAGTTTTTTACACCTTAAAAATATAGGAAAACGCTGTTTTTAAAATGGTGATTTTATAGGAAAACGCAGTTTTTGTTTTGTTAATTCGTTGAGAATATGTATCTTTGCTGCGAATAAAATATTTGTGCAATGTTAGAACGAAAAATAGAGAAAAATGGAATCACTTATATGCCTATATATTATGTGATGTTTTTGTAGAAAGTATACTCGGCAATCGCAGCTGGTCTGTTGTTGAGCTTCCTCGGTTAGTCTATTTTTCATAATTTTATATTTGGGATGACAGTCCAACGGGCTGTCATCTTATTTATATGGATACATGCGTAATTTTCAAAGATTCAAAGATTCAATAATTCAATGATTTAAAGATTCAATGATTTAAAACGACATCGAACCTTCAAACATAGAAACGGCGAAGCCATTGAAACCAGAAACAGCGATGCGCCACGACTCAACAAGAAACGCCGTAGCCATAGAACGGCGAAGCCCTCAACGAAGTTAACCTTTAGCTCGGCGTAAGCCAAACCTAGAAACTTATCTGCTGCTTATTTTCTTGCACATTTCCCAAATCGCAATTCCACCGCTAACGGAAACATTAAGCGAATGCTTTGTGCCGAACTGCGGGATTTCGAGACAAATATCGGCAAGTTCCATCACGGCATCATCCACACCATCGACCTCGTTGCCAAGCACTAGCGCATACTTTTCTCCTTCATCAGCGACAAACGAATCAACAGGAATGCTACCTTCAGCGATTTCGAGGGCTACAATCTTATAGCCATCCGACTTCAGTTCAGTGATCGCATCCATGGTATTTTCATAATACTTCCATTCAACACTTTCAGTTGCGCCAAGTGCGGTTTTTTGTATGTCGCGGTGAGGCGGAGTGCCAGTAATTCCACACAACAACAATCGCTCGCATGCAAAAGCATCGCAAGTACGGAAAACCGCACCAACATTGTGATGACTACGAACATTGTCAAGCACCACTACAAGCGGATTCTTCCTTGCCGACTTGAACTGCTCAACCGACAAGCGCCCCATTTCCGACATCAAAAGTTTTTTCATAAATTTTTTTCTATGTTCAAAGTTCCACAATTCAAAGTTCAAAGTTCTGGCTAAAAGGCTCAATGGCATGAAGGTTTGAAGCTTTTAGGCTTTAAGCCTGTTAGCCTTCTAGCCTGTTAGCCCATCATCAACGCAATGTATGCCATAAGTCCGGCAGATTCACGAAAAACATCCTCATCCATGTCGAACTTCGGATTGTGCTGACCGACTTCTCCCCTACCATTGCCCATTATTCCCGCGCGGAAAAATGTTGCTGGAATCTTTTCCGAATAGTAGGCAAAATCCTCGGCAGTCATTTTCAATGGCATTTCGTCAATATTGGATTCGGAAACATACTCTGCAGCAAGGCTTCGTGCAATTCTTGTCACCTCGGGATTGTTGTACACTGCTGGATATCCCTTGCGGATTTCAAGTTCAGCCGTACACTTGTACTTTGCCGCCGATTCCTCCGAAATGCGCTTTAGGTTTTCTTCTATAGTCCTGTGCAACACAGGATTAAATGTTCGCATTGTTCCATCTGCAGATGTCTCAGGAGGAACGACATTCAACGCACCATCGCCAACAATTTTCCCGAAAGCCACCACAAACGGCATGTCATCGGTAAGCGACTCCTGCATTTTGCGAACATTGACAAGGAAATCGGCGAGAGCCAGTACCGTATCGCTACGCTTCTGCGGAATGGCTGCATGTCCACCAACTCCATGAAACTTAATGTATAATTCGTTTGTCGCTGCCATAAGGTAGCCACTTCCGAAAAGGAATTTACCAGTCGGCAATTCTGCCGAAACATGCATACCGACTATGCGCTTAATGTCATATTTCTCAAGCAAACCTTTTTGTACCAAAATGTTGGCTCCACCAGGACAAAGTTCTTCGCCGGGCTGGAAAATCAGCACAATGCGATTACGGATATGCTTCTCGAATCTCTTCAATATCAATGCCGTGCCGAGCAACGATGCAGCATGGGCATCGTGTCCACAGGCATGCATGACACCTTCGTTACGCGACTTGAACGGCAAATCAACCTCCTCGTGAATAGGAAGAGCATCAATGTCGGCACGCAGAGCGACCGTTTCTCCACCCTCACCAAATACAGCAATGACAGCATTATCACCAAAAGTGTCATCGGTTGCTATACCATTATTGTGCAATATGTTTCGAATGTATTTTGCTGTTTCAAACTCCTGAAACGATAGTTCCGGATTCTGATGTATGTGACGGCGGTACTCGACAATTTGTCCGAACAATTCCTGATTTGCCGCCTTTATTTCAGTCAATAGACTTTCCATGTCAATAATTTTGTGCAAACCTACATATAATTTCGGAAATTGAGTCCAACTAGCATGTATTTTTCAAGAAGAAAAAGATGGCAACGGAAAAAGTGGGTGAATATTATTGGGCAATGCAAAAAAAACGGAATCTCTCGAAGACAGATTTGTTTTTTTATCCATTGCGTTAGCGATACCTTGATTGCCGCCTTGGCTGGTGAGCGTTAAGAAAATCGACGGAACGAAGCGTAAAAAAGCATTCTGTTTGAAACCGTTGTGATGGTTCGCGTCTAAAACGCAACCATCACATACGGTAAGTTTATGCTTTTTAGCGAAGTGCAATCGATTTTTAGCGAAGCAGACGCAGCGGACATGGTTTTTTGTTTACTTTTTTGCCAACAAAAAAGTAAAAGCCACCGCGGCTTGAGCGGAATGTTTTTGTGAAAAAGCGAGTAATCATACTTTGCTTTATGCTTGATAGGACCTCATATCGTTCAACAGCACCCGACATGTAGGCAGACCAGAGAAAAAGGCATAAAAAAACCGAATGAACAATCGCTCATCCGGAAAACAATATGAAAACAATTCTTTTATCCTCTTAATTTAATAGGTACCCCGGGCCGGGGTCGAACCGGCACGATCGCAATGATCACTGGATTTTAAGTCCAGCGCGTCTACCTATTCCGCCACCAGGGCACTTGTTCTTTTAAACTTCAAAAGAGCGTAAAAAAAAAGAGCGAGAAACGAGACTCGAACTCGCGACCCCGACCTTGGCAAGGTCGTGCTCTACCAACTGAGCTATTCTCGCTAAAAGCGTTGCAAAGGTAAGGCAATTTTATAATTACTTCCAAATATTTTTTTCATTTTCTTGAAAAAATCTTATTTTGCATTTATTCTCAAAGGATTACATTCACTAAAAACAACACTCATATTGTCGTAAAATTGAAAATTACAGCAAAAGGCAACAACCAAGATTCGTCAAAAACGTCATTTGCCAAGCAATGATGCGAAAAAACAACTTCATTTCTTTCATTGCACAAACCAAAATTTTACTTAAGTTTGCCACAAATATTTATTCAAATAATAATGAAAACAATTATTACCACAATAACATTTCTAATGCTTTTCTGCTTCGCATCGGCTCAGGTTGACACAAAATTCACAACCTCAAACTTTCCCGGCCGAGCAAACGAAGTAAACACAGCAAAATCAAACATTAGGACTGGAGATGATTTTTTCTACGCTGGAGACTTCGCTAATGCACTTAAATATTATATGCCAGCGCAAAACTTCAATCCAAACAATTCCGACCTTAACTATAAGATTGGCTACTGCCATTTCAACTCAATACAGAAGTCTCAATGCCTTGAATACTTTGAACGCGCATACAAGCTAAACAAAACCATCGACAAGCGAATCCTTTTCTACCTCGGATGCGGCTACCACTGGAACTACAAATTTGCAGATGCAAAAAAGTGCTACTCCGACTATCTGAAAACACTGAAAGACAAGAATGAACAAGCCGAGATTCGCCGACTTATACAACAATGCAACAACGGAATCGAAATCATGAAGGACACGGTAGATGTAGAAATCATTAACCTCGGCGAAAACATCAATACCGAATACCGCGAATATGGTCCTCTAGTAACTTCCGACGGATCAAAGCTATATTTTACTTCGCGCAGAAAAGGCACTACAGGAAACCAGATTGCTGACGATGGAATGTACTACGAGGACATATACGAAAGTTCGCACTCTTCTGCTGGCTGGACAAAAGCTCATAACATCGGTTCTCCGCTCAACACCAAAATGCACGATGCGATTGTTGGTCTTTCGCCAGATGGACAGACAATGTACGTATATATTGATGACAATGGTGGCGACATTTATGTTTCTACACTAAAAGGAAGCAAGTGGCAAAAACCCAAAAACATTTCGGAGAACATCAACCTTGAATCGCACGAGTCACGCGCCTGCCTCTCGTCCGACAATAGGACGCTATTCTTCATTTCGGGCAGAAACAGCAAATCAATTGGTGGACGCGACATATTCTACTCCACACGTGACAGAAGTGGCAACTGGTCGAAACCAATTAATATAGGCAAGCCCATAAATTCCGAGTACGACGAGTGCGATGTTTTCATTCATCCAGATGGCAGAACATTGTATTTTAGTTCAAATGGGCACAACACCATGGGAGGCTACGACATTTTCAAGTCGGTAAAGGACAACAGCGGAAACTGGTCGGAGCCGGAAAATCTCGGCTATCCAATCAACACCCCACTCGATGATGTATTCTTCTCAATAACTGCAAGCGGAAAAAATGCCTATTACACATCTGTTCGCCCTGATGGCTACGGCTTGCACGACATCTACGAACTGAAATTTCAAACTAAAGATAACAAGCAAAATGCACCGAAAGTTCTCGTAACCCTCGTCAAAGGAACAATCACCGATGCAGACAACGGCTCTCCTATCGAAGCCCATATAGAAATTACCGACAACAGCAAAAACGAAGTTATATCAACGTTCAAGTCGAACAGTTCGTCGGGAGCATACATCGTTAACTTGCCATCTGGAAAAAACTACGGACTTAGCGTAAGCAAGGACGGCTACCTTTTCCACAGCGAAAACTTCAACCTTGCCGACACCGCCGACTTCCAAGAACTTGTCATCGACGTGCAACTGAAAAAAATCCAAGTCGGCACAACCATAATCCTGAAAAACATATTCTTCGACTACAACAAATCGTCGCTGCAGCCCGAATCGTATGCCGAACTTGACCGTGTTGCCGAAATTCTAAAAAAGCAACCGAACCTAAAAATCGAGATTTCCGGTCATACCGACAACCAAGGCAGCCTGAAGTACAACACCGACCTTTCGGAATCACGGGCAAAAACTGTTGTCGATTACCTCATCGACAAGGGTATAGCCGAAAATCGTCTGACATACAAGGGCTATGCATACGAAAAGCCAATCGCCACCAACGGCACCGAAGAAGGTCGCAGCGCAAATAGAAGGGTGGAATTCAAGATATTGGAAACGAAATAATAAAATTCAAAGATTTAACAATTCAAAGATTCAATAATTTGATGATTTGATTTGTAGAGACGTGCCATGGCGCGTCGCTACAAATTATCAATTATCAATTGTACATTGTCAATTGTATTAAATCATTTGCAAACAGCCCTTACCGAACGTCCCTGTCCACGACCATAATTGTTCATATCGTAACCATCGGCATAAAAATGGAATAGCCATGCATACCCCGACATTCCCGGACCTAAAGAGCTTGTCCAATAGTAGCCGCCTACACCGACATCTTCGTGATCGCTATCGAAGTAATACCCCCCGGCAGGCAGAAAAATGCTATTGCCATTCGGTCCGGTAAACAAAAATCCCTTTGTACCTTTCTGCACAGTCCAGAGCATTACACAATTGTCCCTGAGTTCACGCATTTCGTCGACAGTTGGCATACGCCAATCCTGTCCCCAATTTGCAGTGGCAGCATCATCGGAAGGCTCCAAGACTTTACGGTTATCCGTAAATCCATTGTCGCCAAAACTTGCAGAAGTACAATACTTTGTGAGTGCGTTGAAATTTCCATTGCAATATTTGTAATTGCTCCACGAGTAGCTGTTTTTTGCCGAAACTTCGCCCCACGCGAAAGAATCCCCATAAATTTCTGGCGTATTTGCACCAACATTGCATGTCGCCCACAATGTACCGCTAGGAAGTCCCATATCTATATAATCGTGACCATTTTTACTTCCCGACACAGCCTTCCACTGTGCATACAATGTAATGTCGTCATTCAGAGATATTTCTTGAGCATCGGAATACACCACACCAGTACCATCGGATATAGTGTTCCACTCCGAAAATGCATATCCTTTCCTTGTAAACTCATTTGAAACCAATGTCTGGGAAACTTCCTTCACAAATGTCTGCGATTTCATAACACCAGTTCCGCCATTGGCATCAAAAGTTACTGTATAAACCTTTTCCTTTCCACAACCGCTTGTCAGCACCATTACTGCAAGAGAAACAATGGCAAGCGTAATAACTAATATTCTTTTCATACGATAAATCATTTCTAAGTTTGATAATTCGATAATTTGATGATTTGATGATTCGATGATTCAAATTCAATCGTAAATCGTAAACCTTTAGCTCGGTGTAGCCAATCCAAAATCGTAAATTACCTCGGGTTATATTCCGACAAATTCAAGATTTTCTGGTAATCGGTTTCTTCAAGCAATTCCGTTAGCGACACCTTATTGTTCTCAACATACGCCTTAACAATCTGCAAACCAGCCCAGTTGACTACCCGAGCAGGGCATTCCTGTCCAAACGGCGCTGTAAAAGGAGCATTCTCAGTAAACTTCCGAATTGTAAACAAATCCGTGGTAAACAAATAACCGTTCTCAATCAGGCTAGTCCACATATCGCGCTCAAAATGACGACAATAATTCAGCTCCTCATCGGTGTACATAAGCCTGTCGGCTTCGGGCATATCGGGGAACATCGCCTCAAGGAAATACAAAAGCATTCCGTTGTAAATCATTGCATTTGCAAGATTTTCAGTAGCTGGCTCGTAAGGATGCCTGTCACGGAACCATTCCGACATTACATCAATCGGTATCCTATTGCGCTGCATTTCGCGCTTAGCAAAATCAGGTATCTGAAGCATATCGTACAACTTGCACTCAGTTCCAAGATACTTCTCCAAACCAATGCCCACATAGCCGTCCATAAGCACAATCGACTGATTGAACCCAGCCACGAAAGTCACCACACGAGGTAATTCCTCATCTGGATAATAGTACAAAAGATGGCGGAAGCCCTCGTTCAAAATGTTCTGCACATCGTCACAATTTGCAAACTCCTTGTTTACCGCACTGTAAGCTTCTACGACCGAATAGTCGGAGAAAAATACACGCAAACATTCGTAATACGACTGGTCGCTATAAGAGCCACACGAAATCACACGCAAATTGTAAAGGTCGAAGAATAGCGGATACTTTTCGGCGAGCTTCCCGACAGTGGAAAACGAAACATCATCGGAACAAGCATAAAATTCCTGGTCGAACCGCTCAACCTGCACATTAGCCTCAATGTCAGACACATCAACATCAAGCTGATTGGAATTGCACGATGTCATGACGCAAACACTAGCAACTATAAAAAATAAAAACAGCCTTTGCATATTCGTAAAATTACAAACGCAAAATTAAAAAGAGAATTGCTAACAACGAAAAAAAGATTGGACGATGACAATAAAATGTATATTTTTGCGTTTTTATAAATTGTTTAATGTAAATATAATTAACATGAAGAAATTTATCAATGTCATTGTAATAATATTGCTATCAACAGCATTGTTATCTGCACAAGAACAAATCCAGAGTCAAAGCTCAAACCAATATCAGACCAATCCGGTACAGCAAAAGCAGAAAAAGAATAAGGTGGATGGCGGTCTCTACCTCAAGGGCGGTGTTTCGTGGATGATGTCCGACAGCAAATCGTTCCTATCAAACAACAAGGCAAAACTCACTTACGGGTTCGGAGCTACAATGGACTGGAATTTCTCTCAGAACTTCTCCCTCAATATTACAGCAGGACTTACAAATCTGGGTGGCACTACAGAGTTCAAGTATGGATTGGTTGACCTGAAAGACATCGATGGAAAATTAATTCCGACATCAAACGACTCATTAACACATAGCTACAAATACTCGACCACCTACATCGATATTCCTATCGGAATAAAAGGCTGCACAAACGAGATCGGATATTTCACATATTTCCTGAAACTTGGAATCGACCCGATGATCAGGATAAAATCAAAGATTACTCCAGAAACCAAGGAGGTGTATATTATTACAAAGTCAACCAATCTGTTTAATATCGGTTGGTTCGTTGGCGGTGGGGCAGAATGGACTCTTGCTGGCAACACAAAGCTTCTATTCGAAATCGGATATTTGGGCACATTCTTCGACTTCGACAAAATTAACTCGTTGAAAGGAGAAACTAAACCAGAAGATATTTTCAATCCACGCATCAAATTTAACGACATAAGCCTGAAAGTTGGCGTAATATTCTAAATGCAAAAAACCAGCGACATAATCTCCCCCGTAAGCAAGAACCTGCTGCTCAGCGAATTGACTAAAGACAGGTTGCTGAGACGGACGAATTATGGCGCCAACGAAATATATGTATTCACGCACGACCAGTGCCCAAACCTGATGCGGGAACTTGGTCGTCTGCGCGAAATAACTTTTCGTGCTGCGGGCGGCGGCACAGGCAAGGAAGTAGACATTGATGAGTTCGACATTTCTGCCGATGCACCATACTGCCAGATGATTGTCTGGGATCCACACCACAAGCAGATTATCGGAGGATACAGGTTCATTCTTGGCGAATACACAACCGACAATCCTAATGCAAAACTCGCAACCGGACATATTTTCGACTACTCCGAAAAGTTTGTAACCGACTACCTCCCCTACACCATCGAACTTGGGCGCTCTTTCATACAGCCAAGCTACCAGTTCCTGAAAAATTTCCGCCGCGGATTTTTCGCTCTCGACAACCTATGGGATGGTGTGGTGGCTCTAACATCCGAATACAAGCACATCAAATACTGGTTCGGGAAATTCACAATGTACAAGAACTACAACGTAAATGCACGAAACCAGCTTTTATCATTCCTGCATTTGTATTTTCCCGATAACGAAAACCTTGTAACCCCCAAATTGCCAATTACCTTCGATTATGAAGAAAACAAGAAATTATTTTCAGGCAATGATTTTTCAAACGACTACAAGGAACTGAAAAACCTATTGAAAAATAACAATTCCAAAATTCCTCCTTTAGTAAACGCCTACATGAAACTTTCGAACACCATGAAGACTTTCGGCACGGCCGACAATCCCGAATTTGGCGCAGTTGAGGAAACAGGAATACTTATAAACATCAGCGACATAAGCGAATCGCAACGCTCAAGACACCTGAAAAACTACAAGACGCTCATCGACATCAACACCATTTATCCAAGCAAGCAAAAATAAAATGCGAAAAATCCTCATTGTCATATTGCTATGTTGCAGTGTGCCATTTATTTATAATAGGGCATTTTCGCAAAACCTTGTGAAAAACCACAGTTTCGAGAGCGCATGGTCGTGTCCCGAGGACTATTGCGGTTATGCCGTTAAATATCCATTTCCCGATTGGATAAATCCCAACTACGGCACACCCGACCTCATGCACACTTGCAGCGCAATGCGTGCCGGCGTTCCCGAAAACTTTGCTGGCTACATGTACCCGTACGATGGAGGAGCATACGCTGGCATTATACTTCGCGAGAAATTCGATGATTCGCTGACAGTTTATAAAGGCGTTTCGCGCGAATACTTACAAACGAAACTCACTGAACCACTGAAAAAAAACACCCTGTACTGCGTAAAATTCTACTATGTAAACGCAAAAAAATCAATGTACTCGGTTGATGCACTTGGAATCACGCTGACAGTTGACCAGATAAAGGCAAAAAATGCAGACAGAATTCTCCAGCGACCACAAATCACAAATCGTCCCGGACATATAATGGACAATATGGACGAATGGACTGAATTCTGCGGATACTACCGCGCACGAGGCGGAGAACAATACCTTACTATTGGAAACTTTTGGGACAATAGTACAACCCAGTATGTCACAAACCAGAACGAATATTCCGACTCGGCTTTTTTCTACGCCTACTACCTCATCGACAATGTGGCGGTATTTGAAATTGAATCGGAATTCGAATGTGGCTGCACCAACGACCTTGCTTGGAGTTCCGACTGGAAATCAGACACATTCGACCCTGCGACAGGATACAATACCAAGAAAATCAACGACAACGACCTTGCAAGCAATGGCAACGGGGAAGGCAATTCTGGCAACAACGGGAAAGACAATGGAAATGGCAACTCCAAAAACAATGGCAATAACGGACAAGGCAATGGAAACGGAAATTCTTCATCATCGTCAAATGGTGCAAACGGGAACGGACAGGGTAATAATGGTATAAACGGCAATGCACAAGCCGATCCCAACGAAACCGATGCGACAGGTCTAAAAACACAGATAACCAAAGCCGCCTTTGATGTTGCCGAAATTGGTGATCGTTTCAGATTGAACCAGATATATTTCGAGTTCAACTCATCCGAACTGCTTACCATGTCGTACATACAGCTTGATTCGCTTTACAACATACTTGAGCAAAAGCCTACCGTCCGAATCGAAATCCGTGGACACACCGATAACATTGGCAATGACAACTACAACAAGAAACTGTCGGTGGAACGAGCCGCATCGGTATACAACTACCTCATCGAAAAGGGCATTCCCAAAACTCGCATGAAATACCGTGGATTCGGACCAAACATCCCAGTGGCCGACAACAGCACAGAACAAGGTCGCGAACTGAACCGAAGAGTTGAAATATTTATTGTGGAAATATAGGCTGCGCCAGTTTCAAAGTTTCATGGCTGGCGCCGTTTCTAAGTTTCAGGGCTTGCAGGCTGAAAGGCTAACAGGCTTAAAGCCAATTGACTTTTAGCCTTTTCTTCTTCTAGCCTTTTAGCCCCTCTGTGTTTCTGTGGCTGGCGCCGTTTCATGGCTACGCCGTTTTTCTTGAATCGCGCCATGGCACGATTGTACAATTCACGGCTCTAAGGGTTCAAAAGTTCAATGTTCGAGTGGCTTCACCAATTTGGCAAAAAGGCTGAAAGAAGACCAGTCGAGCAGTCTGGCTGTTAGCCTGTGAGCCTGCAAGCCTTTTTAGCCCATTATTCAAATCAATCGTAAATCGTACCTCGTCAATCGTAAATTTTATTTATCTTTGATGCCTAAATTTATACGGAATATATTCAACATTTATTCCCAATCCGACACTGTAATCTATTCTGCTACAGGTGGTTTCTACGAAAACAGCTTCGACCTGACACTATCTTGCAACAATCCCAACAGCAAAATATATTACACTACCAACGGAAACACTCCGACCGCACAATCATATCTTTATACACAACCGCTACACCTTGACGAAAATCTGTATTCGCAGTCAGACATATACAAAATAAGAAATACCCCAGACTCATCATGGTATGAACCAAACGAAATCAAAAAATGCATTGTCATACGCGCTGCTGCATTTGACAGTAATGACAACATAATCAGCGATGTAATGACGAATTCCTACTTCATAAGTTCATTAGGAGCCGATAACAATGGACTTCCTACAATTTCGATTTGCGCCGATAGTACAGCATTGTTCGATTACGAAACTGGCATATTTATTCCTGGAATACATTATGATCCATCAATAGAGAAATCTGGGAACTACTTCCAAAAAGGCAGAGAATGGGAAAGAATATGTAACATTGAATATTATATGCACGATACCTCTTCATTAAATCAAATTGCAGGAATAAGAATACACGGAAATGCAACACGGAAACTCCAGCAAAAAGGATTTAGTCTATATGCAAGAGAAGAATACGGGAAAAAGCGTTTCAAATGCAAGGTTTTTGCAACATCAGACATAAACAAATTCAAACATTTGGTTATAAGACCGATAATATGTTCATGGACACATGCTGGAATTGAAGACTATATATGCCAAAAAATTGCAAAAGAATTAAATGTAGAATCACTTGATACGCGTCCCTGTGTCGTATATCTAAATGGTGAATACTGGGGCATATACTATCTGCAAGAAAAAGCAGATGAGAGATACCTTGAAAACCATTTCAATTCAGAATCAGACAATTATAACATAATGGAAGATTGGTTTGACAAAGTAAACTTTGGAAATCCAGAGAATTTTGTTCGTATGATGTCATGGATAAGAAACTCAGACATATCACAGCGTGAAAATTATGAATCACTTTGCCAAATGATAGATATAGATTGTTTTATAGACTATTTTGCTCTTGAACTTTTCACAGACAACTACGACTGGCCAGCCAACAACATGAAATGCTGGCAAGACATTAATAGTCCTTGGAGATGGATTTTCTTTGATGGCGACGGCACACTTAGATATTTACATTCAAGTTCATTTTGGCACATTATCGATACTAGCGACTTCGAATGGCCTACAAATGAAAAATCCACACTGCTATTTCGCAAACTTATAACCAATAGAACATTCTGCCAGAAATTTTCTAACCGGTTCCACGAATTGGCTGAAACTTCATTTCAATATGCCAATACAAAGATTTACATGGAACAAATAATCAATGAAATAAGCAGAGAACTACAAAATCAAATGAATAGATTTAATTACCCTGTTTATGAATATCATATTAATGACATTGCCGTAATAGATACATTTTTAAACACCCGTCCAACAAAAATAATCGATGACCTTGAACATTTTATTCCAATGTCTTTAATGCAAAATACTATTGACTCAGAAATAAAATGCTATCAAAATCCAACAGTCGACTTCATCAACATCAGCATATCCAACACACAATGGGGACTTACCCGAATTGACATATTCGACCTGCAAGGCCGTACAGTTTATTCCGACATTGTTTTCTGCGATGAAGACGAGAACATTTTTACCATTGACATCCAAAATCTACCGCAAGGCACATACATAGTAAAGGTTGGCGAGAAGACACAGAAGGTGGTGAAGATTCGATAATTTAATTGCTTGTTTGTAATTTGATGATTTGATGATTTGAAAGATTGAATCTGCAAGTTAAATCAATCGTAAATCGTACTTCGTCAATCGTAAATTTTATTTTCAACATTTATTCCCAATCCGACACTGTAATCTATTCTGCTACAGGTGGTTTCTACGAAAACAGCTTCGACCTGACACTATCTTGCAACAATCCCAACAACAAGATATATTACACGACCAATGGCAACACACCAACCACACAATCATATCTCTACACACAACCGCTACATCTTGACGAAAACCTGTATTCTCAGTCAGACATATACAAAATAAGGAATGCTCCAGACAACTTTTATGTCCCCGATACGATTCAAAAATGCATTGTAATACGTGCTGCCACATTCGACAATAACGACAGCATAATCAGTGACATTATAACAAATTCATATTGTATTAGTTCTTTAGGTTTTAACAATCACGGTCTTCCTGTAGTTTCAATTTGTGCCGATAGTACAGCATTGTTTGATTACAGAACAGGAATATTTATTCCAGGCATCCATTATAATCCGTCTAACCCAGAATGGACAGGTAACTATTACATAAAAGGCAGGAATTGGGAACGGAAATGCAATGTCGAGTACTATATTCACAACATTCCTTCTTCATTAAACCAGATAGCAGGACTTAGAACACACGGAGGCAATTCGCGGAGATTCCAGCAGAAAGGGCTAAGCCTCTACGCGCGAGACGAATACGGCAAAAAAAGGTTCAAGTGCAAAGTCTTTGAAACTTCCGACATAAACAAATTCAAGCGCTTGGTTCTGAAACCCATAAAATGTTCATGGACAGATGCTGGGGTACAAGACTATGTATGCTGCAAGATTGCCAAAAGCCTGAATGTAGAATCACCAGACACACGTCCTTGCACTGTATACATTAATGGAGAATATTGGGGCATCTATTTCATACAGGAAAAAATTGATGAACGTTTCCTTGAAAACCACTTTGAACTGGAAGCTGACAACTTCAATATGATGGGCAACTGGGCAACACTTGTCGAAGCAGGAAATCCCGAAAATTTTTACCAATTGATGGAATGGGTAAATAATGCAAATTTCTCGGATACAGAAAACTACAACCAGATATGCAGTCGCATTGACATGGAAAGCTTTATCGACTATCAAATCTACGAACTTTTTATTGCGAACTACGATTGGCCAGCCAACAACATGAAATGCTGGCAATATCTGGATGGTCCATGGAGATGGATTTTCTATGATGGTGATGCCGCTTTAAACTCAGTAGACCTTAATTCATTCTATTACGCAACATATACTGGTGACGAAACATGGCCAGCAGACGAACTTTCTACATTGATGTTCAGGAAACTTTTGACCAACCGAACTTTTTGTACAAGGTTTCTTGACCGTCTGCACGAACTTCAGCAAACTACTTTCAAATACATAAACACAAAACCATACTTGGAACAAATATCAACAGAAATAAATGGTGAAATACAAAACCAGATAAATCGGTTCAACTATCCTTCAAACTACGAATCGTGGACAGAAGCACTATCAGATATAGATACATTTTTACTATTAAGACCTACGAAAGTTGTTGATGTCATTGAAGATTTAATTCCGGTATCATTAATGCAAAATACTGTTGATTCGGAAATAAAATGCTTCCCAAATCCAACAGCCGACTTCATCAACATCAGCATACCCAACACACAATGGGGACTTACCCGAATTGACATATTCGACCTGCAAGGCCGTACAGTTTATTCCGACATTGTTTTCTGCGATGAAGGAGAGAACATACACAACATTGACATCCAAAATCTTCCACAAGGCACATACATTGTAAAGGTTGGCGAGAAGACACAGAAGGTGGTGAAGATTCGATAATTTAATTGCTGTTTGACAATTTGATGATTTGAAAATTCAATGATTTAAAATTCAATAATCTGTGGAGACATGGCGCGCCGTGTCAACACAAATTATCAATTGTCAATTATACATTGTCAATTATTTGTATTATCTTTGATGCCTAAATTTTAACACAATGAAGAAAACATTTTTAATATTGACAGCAATAGCAATTTCTGCATTTGCAATAGCACAAAACATTGACATTGAGACAGTTCTCGTCAAAGGAGGAAAATTCAACACTGGTAGCAACGAGATGAAGTCATCCAACCAGATTACCATTGAGGACTTCTACATTGGCAAATTTGAGATTACTCAGGAGCAGTGGCGCGAGGTAATGGGTTCAAATCCTAGCTATTTCAAGGACTGCGACTCATGCCCAGTTGAGCGCGTAAGTGCCGAAGATGTAAACAAGTTCATCGAAACATTGAACAAGAAGACTGGCAAAAAGTATCGTCTGCCATCCGAAGCCGAATGGGAATATGCAGCTCGCGGCGGTGTTTTGAAACCACAGAAAAACTCCAAGTACGCTGGTAGCAACGACATCGACGAGGTTGCTTGGTACGACAAGAACAGCGATGGCAAAACTCATCAGGTTGGAAAAAAGAAACCCAATGAACTCGGCATTTACGACATGAGCGGAAATGTTTACGAATGGTGCCGCAACGAACTCAAGAATCCACAGGGCGAAGTCATTGGCTACAGCTATGTGCTCCGCGGTGGAAGCTGCGCCGTAAACTCCAACTTCTGCAGAATTTCATTCCGCAGCGACTTCTCATTGGGAATCAAGTATTTCAACTACGGGTTCAGGGTTGTTTTGGAAAAATAAAGCAAAATGAAGAATTACAGTCTGCTTTTTGCAGTTATAACCTGCTTGATTTTCGCTTGCGCATGCCACAACGAGGAAAAAACTGATGGTGCAAACCACGAGATGAACCTCTGCAACACAGAATTTGTCTTCGTTGAAGGTGGAACGTTCACAATGGGATGTACCGAAGAACAAAGCAACGACTGCTACAACGATGAAAAACCTGCCCACGAAGAAACAGTAAAGGACTTCTACATTGGCAAATACGAGGTTACCGTTGAGCAGTTTGCAAAGTTCATTGAAGAAACGGGCTACAAGACCGATGCCGAGAAGTCGGATTCGAGCCTTATCTGTGCCGATGGTATGAAATCGTACAAAAAAGGTGTCAACTGGCGCTTCAATTCGCAGGGAACACTTTACGACAAGCAGGAATACGACCATCCCGTAGCCCATGTAAGTTGGAACGATGCCAAGGAATACTGCAAGTGGTTTAGCGAAAAGAGCGGCAATAATGTACGCCTGCCCAGCGAAACCGAATGGGAATACGCTGCAAGAGGCGGAAACCTGTCGAGAGGCTCAAAGTATTCAGGTAGCAACGTAATTACCGAAGTCGCATGGTACGATGCCAACAGCAACTATGCAACACAACCGGTTGGCAAGAAAAAAGCCAATGAACTCGGCATTTTCGACATGAGCGGAAATGTTTACGAATGGTGCAGCACCTGGTACAGCAACTTCGGCAGCGAAGCCTCAGATGTAAACGATGAGATAGAAAACAAATACATTGTAGTCCGTGGTGGCAGTTCTTTCCTAAACGAAAAGTTCAGCCGCGTATCGTACAGATACTCGCGCACGCCAAGCACCTGCGGAGGTCCCTACGGATTCAGACTTGCAATGACAGCAGAATAAGCCATGACAGACATTCCAATCATATTCATGGGTACGCCCGAATTTGCGGTCACATCGCTGAAAACCTTGCTTGACAAGGGCTACAATGTGAAAGCCGTTGTCACAACTCCCGACAAGCCTGCAGGACGAGGAAAGAACATACAGTTTTCGGATGTAAAGAAATTTGCGCTAGAACACAATCTGCCAATTCTACAGCCCGAAAAACTGAAATCAGCAGAATTTCTAGCACAACTAAAGGAAATAAATGCCGATTTGTTTGTGGTCGTTGCCTTCCGCATGCTCCCAAAGGAAGTGTGGGCAATGCCCAAGCGCGGAACCATAAACCTTCATGCAGCACTTCTCCCCGACTACCGTGGAGCAGCCCCGATTAACCACGCCATAATCAACGGCGAAACCGAAACAGGAATCACAACCTTCTACATCGATGAGCAAATCGATACCGGCAAAATAATAATGCAGGAGAAATGCCCAATCGAACCGGAGGACAACATCGGAACTTTGTACGACAAGCTGATGTTCATCGGTGCCGAGGCTGTTTGCAAGACTGTTGACATAATCTCAGAAGGAAATGTAAACGCTATTGAACAGGATTCAATCCGTACCGTAGGCTTGCACCCAGCACCAAAAATCACAAAGGAATTCTGCCAGATAAACTGGAATGCAAAATCCGTTGACATTCACAACCTAATACGCGGACTTTCGCCTTATCCTGCTGCATGGTGCTATTTGAAAGACGAGATTACCGCAAAAATATTCACCTCATCGTACAGCGTTGAAAAACACGACCTTAATGCAGGCGCATTCGTTTCCGACAACAAGTCGTTCCTGAAAGTTGCAACTCAGGATGGCTTCGTTTCCATACTCGAACTGCAGATGCAAGGCAAGAAACGCATGGCAATAAGGGATTTCCTCAACGGATTCAAATTTAACACCGACAAATAATGGGACGCTACTTGGCATTGGACATAGGACGCAAAAAGACAGGAGTCGCAGTAACCGACCCCAGCAGAATCATTGCCACTGCCCTTGAAACCGTTCCTTCCGGCGAATTGGAAAAGTTCCTTACCGAATACATTTCAAAAAATGATGTAGAGAAGATAATCTACGGACAACCAACGCAGATGGACAATTCGCCATCGGAGTCGATGCAATACATAACGCCAATACTAAACCGCCTGAAAAAAGTCTTTCCGAACTTGACTTTTATCCCTGTCGATGAACGATTCACATCTAAACTGGCATTTCAGGCAATGATTGATGGCGGAACAACGAAAAAACAGCGGCGCGACAAGACAATGGTCGATAAAATCAGTGCGACCATAATACTTCAATCATACATGGAACAAGAAAAATTTTCAAAACTATGATACTTCCAATACTTTTATACGGCAACCCGATTCTCAGGAAAAAATCAGAGGATATCGACAAGGACTATCCTGAAATAAAGCAACTTATCGAAAACATGTTTGAGACAATGTACCAATCGAGAGGTGTTGGACTTGCAGCACCGCAGATTGGACTCAACATTAACCTACTTGTAATTGATGCATCGCCATTTGCCGAGGATGACCCTATTTGCAAGGATTTCAAACGAGTGATGATAAATCCCAAAGTCACATTTGAAGGCACCAAGAAGATTGTTTTTGAGGAAGGTTGCCTAAGTGTTCCCGACATTCACGAGAATGTCACACGCTACAACGACATAACAGTCACCTACCTGAACGAAAATTTTGAGGAAGTAACCGAAAAGTTGTCTGGCAACAGGGCTGTCGTTGTGCAACACGAATTCGACCACCTGCAGGGCATAGTCTTCTGCGACAAGATAAACCCAATCCGCAAGCGTTTTCTAAAAAGCCGTCTCAACGACATTTCTCGCGGGAAGGTAAAGACAAGCTATAGAGTCAAGATGAATTGACGATTTTAGATTTTAGATTTACGATTGATTGTCAATGGTAAAAGTATTGGCTTTAGTTTTACAGGCAACTGAAATTATTCTTATTTTTTTGCCAACTCCTTGCCGTCATTACTCGCAAGCTTCGTGCTCTAAAGGGTCCGTAAAGTAGAACGAACAGCATAAGGAACGTTGCTTGTGAGTTCACTTATACGGAATCTCTTATTTGTACATAGAAGGAGATTACTCACTTCGTTTCGTGATGGAGTTCCACATAGTCGAACATTACAACACGTGTATGTTTGCCTTGCAGATGTTTTTATGCGCCTTAACATATCAAACAAGTTTGCTCTGCCTTCGGCTTTTAAAAACATTCTGACTTGTGGAACCTTTAGCTCACGCAGCGAAGCAAGTAATGACGGTCTTTTTTTTACTTGATTATAAATAAAACTTCCAGAAAATCAGTTGAATTCCAGACTATAGCCGAGTTGTTTTTTGAGAGAAAATATTTCTACCTCAATTGATAACAACTACTTATTATAATCCCCAAGTTTCTTTGTCAAGACTTCTGTACTGAATAGCCTCTGCTATGTGTGCTGGCAAAATGTCATCGCTATGTTCGAGGTCGGCAATGGTACGGGCAACCTTAACAATACGGTCGTATGCACGGGCTGAAAGATGAAGCCTGTCCATTGCAGTCTTGAGCAACGAAATGCAAGTGCTATCAAGTTTGCAGAACTCGCGTATCTGCTTCGATGACATTTGTGCATTGCAATATATCTTCTTGCTCTTTGCAAACCGCATTGCCTGAACCTTGCGGGCTTCAATCACACGCTTCTGTATTTCGAAACTATGTTCGGCAGGCTGAGTATCGGCAAGTTTCTCAAACTTCACTGGCGTAACCTCAAGGTGAATATCGATACGGTCGAGCAGCGGCCCCGAAATCCTGCTCATATATTTCTGCACAGCCATAGGCGTACAAGTACATTCCTTTTCGGGATGGTTGTAGTAGCCACAAGGACAAGGGTTCATCGAAGCCACAAGCATAAGACTTGCCGGATATTCCACCGTAAATTTGGCTCGCGAAATGGTTACAATCCTGTCTTCCAATGGCTGACGCATAACTTCAAGGACAGTGCGTTTGAATTCAGGAAGTTCATCTAGAAAGAGCACCCCATTGTGCGCGAGTGAAATTTCCCCTGGCTGAGGATAAGTTCCACCGCCTACCAATGCAACGTCCGAAATCGTATGATGCGGTGAGCGGAACGGGCGGCGTAACATCAGCGAATGTCCAGCCTCTGTCTTGCCTGCTACCGAATGTATCTTAGTAGTTTCGATAGCCTCATCAAGGCTCAAAGGTGGAAGTATAGAAGGAATTCGTTTTGCAAGCATAGTCTTTCCCGAGCCCGGAGGACCTATCATTATTATGTTGTGACCGCCAGCGGCAGCAATTTCAAGGGCTCGTTTTACATTTTCCTGACCTTTCACATCGGCAAAATCCAAATCGTTGTCGGAAAGCGATTTCTTGAATTCGGCTTCAAGGTCAACAGTCACGCGCTCCAATTCGCGACTACCATTAAGGAAATCAACGATTTCGGTAATATTATGTACGCCATACACCTTTATTCCATCAACAACGGCAGCCTCCAAAGTATTTTCAACAGGGAGGATAATTCCCTCAAAACCCGCTTCCTTGGCATTAATTGCAATCGGCAAAGCTCCTTTTATCGGCTTTACACTGCCATCGAGCGATAGTTCACCCATTATCATGTACTTGTCAAGCAAATCGGCAGACATCTGTTCCGATGCTGCAAGTACACCAATAGCCATCGGCAGGTCGTAGGCCGCACCTTCCTTGCGCATGTCGGCAGGTGCCATATTTATGACAATCCGTCTGCCCGGCCACCTATACCCATTGTTATTCATGGCACTTATCATGCGTTGCTGACTTTCCTTAATGGCATTGTCTGGCAATCCAACGAGGTAAAACTTTGCCCCATTGGAAACGTTGACTTCAATGGTTATGGTCTGCGCATTTATTCCGTCGACGGCACTGCCGAAAGTCTTTACCAGCATACTATTTCTCCTTGATTATGAACGAATAAACTGGAAAATGGTCGCTGTAGCCCGACTGGTATGTTGTGCCGACGTATGTACGCAAAGGATAGCCCTTGTAGCGACCTTCCTTTTGCGTAAGGAATGCCTTGTTGAACACGTGGCTTGCATAATGCACGTATGTTGACTTGTCGCTACTTACGAATGCCGGGGAGAAAATCATCTGGTCGAAAAGGTTCCATCTGTCGCCGTAAGCCAGCGAACCTATTCCCTTGCGGTACAGTTCCTCCATCGGGTCGTAAAGTTTACCGTCCTTAACTTCGTCCTTCTTGGCGACAGTCTTGCAATACTTCTTCAAACTCTCGTTGATAGGGTCGTCGTTGAGGTCGCCCATAGCGATTATCTTTGCGTTGGGGTTGATTGCCATAATTGAGTCGAAGATTTGACGCGTGGTTGTTGCAGCCTCGACACGGCGTGGCAAACTGCGTTTTTCACCGCCAAGTCGCGACGGCCAGTGAAGCACAACGAAATGCATTTCCTCTCCGTCGTAAATTCCCGACACAACAATCTGGTCGCGTGTGACAAAACCTTCCTGCGCCGAAACAACGCGATGCATACGCACATTGGTAACCTTGAAGAAATCCTCTCTATATAGCAAAGCACAGTCAACGCCACGGCGGTCGGGACCGTCGATATGCACAACCTTGTAGTGATAGGGTTTCATCGCTTCGCAGTTTACAAGGTCATTTAGCGGAGTAATATTCTCGACCTCGCTCACACCCACAATCATCGGTGCAGTACCAGTAACATCAGCGCCAAGCTGCACAATCACACCGCCCATACGATCGATTTTCGAGAAATACTTTTCAGTGTTCCAGTTCTTCGGGCCATCTGGCGTAAATTCCACATCGTTGGCTCCAGGAAGCGTATCGAATAGATTCTCGAGGTTGTAGAATGCTATTGTTCCGATTTTGTATTCCTTCTTCTCCTGTGCGTTAAGGCAAAGAGCAAAGGCAATCAGAAATGCGAGCGGCAGAAATATCTTATGCATAATTGTTTTTGTTTTGTCGTAATTGAGTGCAAAGATAATGAATTTTCTTATCTGTTAAGCGACAAATGAAAAATGGAATCACATTACAACGCAATTATTGTCATCGCCATTCCATCTCGCAGGATTTCCCTTTATGTAATTTACGGTTCGGTAATAATCATCATCATTGCGTATGATATGTTCGTAATAATTGCGTTGCCAGACGGGTGTGCCTTGGGTTTGCCGCAATTCGTTGATTTTCCGTGCCGAAAATGTTTTTAATGCACGAACGATTTCGGTGAGACCGTGTTTCGTGGGTTGCATGCCCGGTTCGGACGGTTGCATATCCGTAGGGGACGGTTTGAAACCACCCCCTACGGATGCATTACCGCCATCACGTCCGTTATCGATTTGTATTATTGCATGGAAATGGTCGGGCATGACAACATGTTCGTGCAGGATAACATTTGTATAATGCGACGGCAAACCATTCCATACCGATTCAAGGATTTCTCCGTATTCGTTTTTCTGCATTTTGCCATCCTTTATTTCCCCGAACAGACATTTTCTGTCCTTGGCGCAGATTGTCACATAATACAATCCGTTTCGCGAATAATCGTAACCTTTCAGACGGATTGCCTTACGGCGCGGTTTGTTGTAATCGATACCTGTGTCGCAGGCAAGAGCCTACGACCATCTTGGTACAAAAAAACTCGGCAGCCACCTGCGCAACTGCCGAGTTTGATTGTTTTCTATTATTGTCTTTGTTCAAGGCAGAGTCTTGGATTTGCTTCGCCATAGGCAAGAGCCTACGCCGAGCAAGGATTTAATTCTGCACCACCCGCACCAAACGGACAGATCGACCGCTGCCGCGGTTATTGGGATTCCATTGCACGCCATAGAAGTCGAAAAACTCTGCGCAGTTGATGCCTGCCGGTGTCGAAGACCAGTAGTGACCGTAGGAACCGACACTGTACACGCTCGTACCGACACGGTAGCCAGCAGCGGGAAGAAACACCGCACCAGCCGACTCCATTGTCGCCCATTGCGAAGTTGTATAGATGTTGGCGGTGAAATCACTGCTTGTTCCCGAAGTGAACGAGCAGCCAGAGGGCAATGTCCAGTTGTCGGGCAGGAAGACAAGACCAGTATCGCCGTTGACCGTGGCCTTGCCAACCAACGAGGCGGCATTGGTGCGGTCGCTAAGCAAGTAACTCCATTCGTTCTTGGTGAGTGTGCGCCACAATCCGCCCTGGTTGCCGCCGTTGCTTATGGCGTTGTTACCCCAGTCGGTGAATTGGGAATAATTATTATAATCGGAGCTGGAATTTATAGGGTTGCTGCCTGTACCCCAGCCGAAAAGGTCTATCCAGCCTGTGTACGAGGAAGATATGTGCGAGTTGAGGTAGCCTATTATGTCGTACTGGTTCTCTGCGAAGCGCCATGTCCTGCTGCTTGCTTGGTACTGGAGGTTGCCACGCGAGAAATAGACTTGTTTGGTCGAGGATATCGAAAACACGCCATCAATGTAAGAAGATATCGTGGTCGTAAACTGCTTAGCTTCGCCGTATGCCGTTCCTGCACTATTGGTAGCGTATGCCTTATAATAATAGGTGGTGCTCGCTGTCAGTCCAGCAATAGCCTTCGTAAAACTGCCCATACCGCTACCACTCTGTACTGCCTGCGACAAATCGCTTACACTTGTACCATAAACAAATCCACGCTCGGTTACTGTTGCTCCGCCATCAGAAGTTACATTTCCTACCAGAGTAGCCGAATATGCTGCAATATTTGTTGCTTCGCCTGTCTGCACTGTTGGTGTGCCAATACCTGTCGTAAACCGCATAATTTCTCCTTCCGCCGTTCCAAACACATTCTTTGCAAATGCCTTGTAATAGTATGTCGTATTACCATGCAAATTAGAAACAGGCACAGAAAAAAGGCTGTCCGGTGTACCTGCAAATTGGGCGGTTGCCTTGTTGCTCATGCTCTCTGAAGTGCTATAGTAGAATCCGCAGGATGTTATCTCGGCCCCCCCGTTGCTTGGTATGGCAGCGTTGAGGGTTGCGCCGTTTCCTGTCACATCGGAAGCAGGACGGGTTTCAACCGACGGACCTGCCGCCTGCGAAGTAAAGGTAAGGGTTTCGCCTTCTATTAGGCCTTCACTACAGCGGATATAGGCTTTGTAATAGTAAGTCGTGTTAGACAAAAGTCCTGTAACTTTAGCAAAAAAACGCGCATCGCTTTTAGCTTCTATGTCTTTAGGACTGCTCATTTCTGCCGAGACATCGTAGAAGAATCCGCACTTGTAGTTCTCCTCATCAGTCGAATTTCTAATCTCGCCGTGCAGTGTAGCATAATCGCCCTTGATTCCTGTAGCATCCTTGGTAACTACCGTAGGTAATATAGGGTCTTCCTTGCATCCTGTAAATATTGCTGCAGCAAATAATACTACTGCAAATAAATTTTTGATTTTTGATTTCACTGCTATATTTTGCTTTTAGTTATTTAAATTGTTTTTGTTATATTCTTTATTGCTGAATTCAATTTTTTTCAACTCTGTTTCACATTCTCGTTTATATTCATTTTTACAATTAACAGCAAACAGATATAAAAGTTCGAATTTATCTTGTTCTTTTCTTTCTGTTGGCAAATATAAAAGGCCTTAATATTTCAACCTTGTGGATACCTTTCCCCACACGTGCGGAAACATTGCCCTATGGTGACTTTGTGTGCGCTCCGCGCACGCACACCACGGCAAAGATCCCGCCACCTTGCACGTTTCAGGGGAAAACAGATTAGTTCTGGGACAGGCAAACAGCGCGAATGGATAGCCCGAGGTCACGGCCGTAGTTGTCGTCTTGGCCGCAACCATCCGAACGGAAGTCGAGGTACCACGCGCCGTACGGATCGTCCGTGCTGAGCGAACTCGACCAGTAGGAGCCGTAGGAACCGACACTGATGAAACTACCATCGAGGCGGCCGCCAGCAGCGGGCAGGAAGATTGTGTTGCCATTCGGTCCAATGATTTTATCCCCGCCTACACCGTTCTGGGTAGTCCATATTAACACGCAGTTGTTATACAATTCATTCATTTCATATCGTGTAGGCATACGCCAGCCGTCGCCCCAGTTGGCGGTGACAGCATCGTCACTTGCTTCCAAAGTGATAAGTGTGTCGGCAAAGCCGTTGTTGCCATAGCTTGAGTTGTTGCAGTATTTGGTGAGTTTTATTCTGCTGTTACAATATTTATAGGTACTCCAGTTGTAGATGTCCTTGGTGGTGGTTTCGCCCCAAGCAAAATAGTCGCCGTTGCCTTCGGGGGTAGTCGCTCCGACATTGCAGGTCGCCCACAAAAGTCCGCTCGGAAGACCAAGATCAATGAACTCGTGTCCATTTAATGAACCAGTTGCTGTAGTAGATATAGTAAACGATTTTATTTCTCCGTACGCAGTTCCAATGCTATTGGTTGCGTATGCTTTGTAGTAAAAGGTCGCATCAAAAAGTTCCAATCCTGTAATTGTTTTCGTAAAACTACCTGTTCCTGCGCCACATTCTACACTACTGGAAAAGTTGTCTGCACTTGTTCCATACATAAAACCACGTGCTATAACAGGGGCGTTGCCAGCAGCCGTAACATCACCGCTAAGCTTTAGACTGTTTATAGATTCCAATTCGGCTGCAAGAGTTTTAACAGTCGGGCTTCCCTCTGGGCTTGGTGGTGTTGGGGATTCTCCGCCATGCTGTCCACCACCAGAAGAGCCGTTGCTTGTCCACTGCGCGTACAAGGTCATATCCGATACGGCATTTATGGTCTGTCCATCGGTGTAGGACGCACCGCTTCCACCTGCCACCGAGTTCCAACCAGTAAAGGTGTAACCGTCGTAGGTAAAGGTGTTACGCATAAGTGCTTGTGCCTCGCCCTCGGTAAAGGTCTGGGCGGACATTGTGCCAGTTCCGCCATTGGGATTGAAGGTTACCGTATAGGTTTCCTTGTTACATCCTAAAAATACTGCCGTCAATACAAGTATTGCGGCGAAAATGTAAATTTTTGATTTCATTTTGGATATGATTTTTAGTTGTTTATACTCGTTTGAATAGAACATCTTGTTTTGTTTGATTTACTTTATCCCAAATTTTTGTACACAAATATTCTCCTTCAGTTTCTTTGTTTATGGCATATGCATCCATCCAGTAATCAAGTCTATTGTTTGTTTTGTTTGTATATGTTGTTCCAATGAACTCAACCCATTCGCCATCTCGCCAGTCCAACCCATCCAATTCTTGATTATAATGCATAGTTTCCCTAATCAAATAATTCAAGCCTTTGTTAGTAATATCAACATAACACCATGCGGAATATTCTTCTTTTTCATCTTTGTCAATGTACAATGTTACATTATGCTCCACATTCTTAATCCAATATCGCCCACACCATTTCCCTATAATTGAATTTGAATTGATATTTTGCACGATGTTATGTTTTGTTGATTTTATCAAATCGCCAAAATCATTTTCGAGAGAAGCAAGTATTTGTTTGTTAATGTCATTGTATCCAATTTTATCCCTATCATATATAAGAACTTCAAGGTCTCGAATATCAAATGGCAGTTTTCCAATGTGTTTGTTCTTTATCAAAATTACAGTTTTTCCTAATGCTCGAGCATAACCAATCTCGTAATACACATTTGGGTTCTTTTCTGTTATATCTGCTATGGCAAATTTACACCCTTTTATCCTTTCTTCAATAACTTCCGTTTTCTTTTTCATGGCGGAATGATACTCATCTACTCGGAAACATTTTACAGATTTTAATTGATGCTCAACAAGACGCTTTAAATAGTTCTCGTACAACTCGTTGTATTCCGAGGCAAAAGGCATTATTATAAAACATATATTTTTCTTATCCATATTATTTCCTTTTTGTTTGTTCATACAAATCATTAATGAGCCATTCCAAAACCTTTTTCGCATGTATGCAGAATCTGTCATCTAGAGCATAGATTGAACCATGCATATAATCTGCCGCATACGGACACCCTCCACCACATATTCCCAAGCACTCGCAATCTTGGCATTCGGGCATGAATAACGGTGAACGTTTTTTCCAATAAGTAAAGTCTGGGGTGTTGCGGAAATCGAAGTTTTTGTCCAATACATTGGCCGAGAAAAACTTTTGGTTGTTCAGATAGCCGTGGCAAATACCAATACTTCCATCGGGCGCAATGACAAACTGATTGCCACCCGAAGCGCAACAATCGTAAAGATACAACTTGTTATCAATGAAAGCTTGTACTTTCCGCATCATCCTGTCTTCATACAAACCTCTGCTCCTCAATCGCTTGAAACACTCAATCATGAAATCAGTGGCTTCTTCGTAATAGGTATTTGAAGGTGTTAGATGCTTGTTAGGAATGAGCATATTGAACGCAATGGTCAAAGGTTTCAACGAAAGAATTTCCTGTAGGACAGAGTCCTTGTTCCACAAAGTTTCTTCCGAAATGGTAATGGATAAGCTATATGGCATTTTCTCGTTGATGCACAACTGTATATTGTTCCTGACTACATCGTATGTATCATACCCCAAACGATTGGCACGATTGGCATGAGAATGTTTGTCCACATCGTATGAAATACTCAAGGCAATGTCGTTCTGTCTAAGAAATTCTATATGCTTTTTCGTCAACAGTGAACCATTTGTAATGACGGCAAATTTTACATCATCAGGCCAATATGCAGTGGTTTTCATTCTGTCAACTTCTTGCATGAAATACTTGATAACTTCAAAATTTAGCAAAGGTTCTCCACCATAGAAAGTAATAGTCTTGTCGTAATCATGCTTTTGCCGTTCGTATGTTTTCTGTAGCAACTCAACCGAAGCCTTTGCCACCTCTTTTGTCATAACCTTACTCCTGTCATTGTCCGAAACAATATCAGAAATAAAACAATACTTGCAGTTAAAGTTACAATTTTCCGTCACTACTATATATGCGTTAGAAATAGCAGGAGGATAAATCATATCAACACACTGATTATATAGATTCTCGTCTTCTTCATCCGAATCAACTATATAGTAATTAGAGTAAAGGTAATCTGCCGTTTTCCTTACTTCTTCGGTCAAAACCTTGCCTTCGTCCAAATAAGCACCTATTTCTGCTTTTTCTTGCTTAGACAGAAAGACTGTACGAACCAACAAGGAATGAAATACTCCGAGAGTACCATCTCCAATATCAAAAAAATGAGTGTATTTAGAAAACCTCATTACAACTATAGGCTTCTGTGTTGGTCTGTGAATCGATTTTGAAGAATCGGAGCATTGCAATTGCAACCACATGTGCAATTACAGCCACACATTCCCGCAGAAATTATACGCTTGCTTACATTGATAGCACTTGTTTGCTTGCAAGGGCAACTACAGCCACCTCCACAAACACTCATGTGTACTTCCATATAATCTGCAATGCTGCCCTGTATTCTCTTGTAGTCAGTTGCTTTTGGTGTAATCATTTTCTTTTTGCCAGTTATATCCCATCGGCACATCGGTTTTTATTCAACTATAAGATTTAAATTTTTTTGTAAAGAAACTCCAATCGTTTTATATACAGCAAGTTCCTATATATCAATATTTTTGTCACATCCGTCACAAAGATTTGCACACAAGAGACAAATGCTATTTTACACATTTTTACCATCCCAATATTCTGCATAGTACTTGAAGAAGTTATGCTGTAGCACATCGCACACACGCATCAGCACATCGGTGGCTATCCACTTGCTTTCGAAAAGATGGTAGATGTTCTGCCGCGAATAGCACAGCTTACGGGCAAGCCACGATACAGTACGCTCTTGCTTTGCAAGTTCAGCCCTTATTAGTTGTCCGATATGCGGTTCTTCCTGTGACATATTGCGTTTCGCTTTGGGTATTAACACAAAAAACAGCGTGGAACTAATTTCTTGCCTGATGCTCGGGTTACCACGCCCTCTAGTCTAACAAGTCTTCCACGCCGTGAAATACACGACATTTCTGGAAACTTATTCTTGACTAGAAGTCCCCAAAGGGACTGATGTGGTAAATGAGCATCAAGAATAGCCTCGAATCGCTATTTGATATGTCTATAATTCAGTTCTACATTCTGTTCAATATTTAGAATTTTGGACAAAGGTAAGGAAAAAATATGTAACTTTGCAATCACAAAAAGCAGGTCTATGGCAGACAAATATCAGATACCGTTCATAAATGCTTGCATCCGCGCATTTGCAAGGCGTATGGATATGCCTGTTAGAAATGTATTCCAATATCTATATAGGTTCAAGGGAGTGGATTTCCTTGTGGATTTCTATTCGACATTGCATCTACAATCGGTAGACGATACCGTTGACGACTTGATTGTTATATGCAAGAAAAACGGAGGTGCGTTGGAATGAAATTATATCACGGCACAAATATGGATTTCAGAGAAATAGACCTCGCGAAATCAAATAAGTTCAAGGATTTCGGACAAGGATTCTATTTGACTGACATTCGTCAGCAAGCTGTTGAATTATCACAAAAACGCGCTATTCGCGATGGTGGAATCCCAATAGTTCAAGAATACGAGTTCGATGAATCTTTGCTCAACGGCACGACATTGAAAGTTCTGCAATTCGATAGTCCAACTGCAGAATGGGCAGAATTCATATACAAGAACAGAAGTCGCCGTCGTCCGACTTTTACTCACGATTATGACATTGTCATTGGTCCTATTGCCGATGATGGTGTTGCATACTTGCTTGACCGATACGAAGAAGGCTCTTTCACAATTGAAGAACTCGCCAACGAACTAAAATACAAAAAACTTAACAGCCAATATTTCTTTGGTACAAATCGTTCTATTTCACTACTTAAACGAATCAAATAATATGAGCCAGCAACAACAGCAAAATTTTCTGATTGCCTACACAATCGACAGAATGACAGAATTCCTCATCGAGGACTACAACTTGACTATTGCGACAGCATTACAATTCATATACAATTCCGACACATATCAAAAACTAAACAAAACTGAAAACGGACTTTACGAACAAAGTCCGTCATATGTTTACGAACTTCTTGATAGAGAATACCAGACTGGTTCGGCAATATTTCAGCAGTAGTAGAAATTCTAAAAATTAATGTCCACAAAAAGGATTTCACTCTATTATAATTGCTCAAAATGGCTATATTATTCGAAAATAACTCAAACCACTACCTTTGCACCAAACGACACAAACAATGAAACGTATCCTTTTCGTATGCCACGGCAACATCTGCCGCAGTCCTATGGCCGAATTCGTAATGAAGAAAATGGTTGCCGATGCAGGAATAGCCGACCAGTTCGAGATTGCTTCGGCAGCAACATCAACCGAGGAAATCGGCAATCCCGTATATCCGCCTGCACGCCGCAAACTGGCCGAACACGGAATCTCGTGCGAGGGCAAGACGGCACGACAGATTAGCCGCCGCGACTACGAACATTACGACTACATTGTGGCAATGGATGCAAATAATATGCGCAACCTTTCACGAATGCTTGGCGAAGACAAACAACACAAAATATCTCTATTGCTGAACTACACCGACCATCCGCGCGATGTAGCCGACCCATGGTATACTGGCAATTTTGAAGCAACTTGGCAAGATGTGAATGATGGATGCAGAGGGTTGCTGGAAAAATTAGGCAAATATGTGACTAGTACCACAAAATGCTGAAATTCAGCATAACAAGGAAATAAATCTTACTTGAAACTATACCCCACTCCGATATAATAAATATTTGCGGGATTCTTCACCTGCACCTCGTTGTCGGCACGAAGGTAAAAGTCGAGCGAATTGTTCTTGTTTAGCCTATAATTCACTCCGACGACGGTACGCATCTCATCAATGAAACGGGCATCTTTCTTGTACAGACGAATAAACATTTCGGTAGAAGCATATAACTTAAGCGGCTTGCTGAAGAAACTGTATGTTATCTCGAACCTACTTCGTATATATGTTTTAGGGTTGTACTTATGATATGCATGCGATTCGTCGTAGAACGAAGCTTGATACTTCGCCCTCAACGACAACTTGAAACTTCTTATCTTCTCCGAATATGTCAGCCCGCCACTCACTCTGTAGCGATTTTCCAAGTAAGTTTCCCTGTTTTTCAGGATATAGTCGAAATCGGCAGAAACCTTGAAGCGGCTTTCCCAGAACGAATAACCTAGTCCAGCGGAAACCTTGAAGCGGTTAAATTCGGTAAAATTGCCCCATGTCTTTACCTCGGCTTCAGCGGAATAGCCAAAGCCCTTGACAATCTTGCCAGAGTAGCCAGCACCAACGATTGCACCAAAATCGGTCGTCTGCGCATACACCGAAATGTATGGCAGACAAACCATTATAACAAACAATAATATGATGCGAACTTTCTTCAAAAAATTTATTTCATGAAATCCTTATGCTTGACCATAGTGTCGATGCTGTTTATTTGGTCGCTGATGGGCGTGTAGTAAATCTTGATGTAGGCAACATCGCGCAGAAAGTCAATATGCCCCACTTCGATGCGCTGGATGTCGAGACCGGTGCGCTCCTTTAGATCGGCAATAAGTTCGTCCTCGCGGCCATGCTTTACAAGTTCGATGCGCTCGTAGAGCACAATCTTGGTTGCCACATGCTTGATGGCCTTGTTGCCGTCGAAGATGATGATCACAATGATAAACAGCACATTAACAGCAAGCAAATTAATGTATCCGTGGCTCATTGCCAGACCGTTGATTACCGAAATGCCAATAATCACAAACAGATAGGTCATCTCGCGGATTGGCAACGGCTCGGTACGGTAGCGGATAAGTCCGAAGATGGCGAACAGACCCATTGCAAAGCCCATTGCAAGGTTCACATTGTTGAGCAGATTCATCAGCAGAAAGACCGTCGTGCCAAACAACATAAAGGTGAAGTAATAATCCTTGCGCTTGCTCTTGCGATAGTACAAGAAATGCACTATCAACCAGCATATTATAATGTTCACAAGGAACAAAACGAACATTGAGAGAAGGCTGTCCTTATTCCACAGCGGAATGCCAAGAACGTCGTTTGGTGATGCAATTGCGGTCATCTCATCCGCAAATTCGCGGGCAATGTCGGGATCGAATTCCTTGTTGTCGGCAATGAAACTCGAATTATCTTCGGCAATTGCTTCAATGGCATTTTCGGAATCGACAACTTCTGCCATCTGTTCCTGGGCAAATCCTTTTACCGCAAAAAGGGCAATCGCCACCATCAGAAAAAATAATTTCTTCATAAAATTTTCGTATTACACAATTTTTCAATATACCGCATCTTTCTCCTGAAGCGGTTGTTCTTTATATTCGGATTTGTAAGCACAGTGCCAAGGCAGTACTTACTGATTCGTTTCTGTTTTATACGCAAGTCGAGCAGCACATCGCGGAAATACGACTTGCAAAGACCATCCTGCTTGAGTTCCACGATAACAAGGTTCGGAATGCATGCCGACTTGCCAGTAACCCTGTTTATCAGGTTCACATTCATGTCGATTGTTAGGCGCTCGGTCTTTTCGACATTCACTAGGGTTATGCGCGTGAATTTGTTTTCGAGTACTGGCGAAAGTTCGCTCACATCGTACCTTAAATGCTCCGAAACAAAGTTTCGAGTGTCGCCATTCTGCAACATAGTGCCAAACTCGGAACAGTCTATGGAAACACGCTTTTTCTTTGTACGCCCCTTGTTGTTTTTAGTCTTAATTTCGCAAAATGCCATGTTGCTATCAACATATATGCGCGAGCGCAGTTTCTGCCTGTTTAGTTTGCGGTTGTGATGTGCTATGTACATCTTGCAATCTGGCGTGTCGTAGTAAAGCGTGTTGTAGTCGGCGATACGCCGTCCCTCGTTAAACTGCACAAAATACCTTTGGCTAATTCTGTCAAGGATTTCCATAAGTTGCTCGGTTGTCACCAAAAATTTGGTATCAACCCTGTTCATCAACTTCACCTTGTCCATTTCGGCAAGGGTAATAGTATTGAACGACTGCAACTTATCTTCAATCTGCGACAACATTACTGCTTATCAAAAATGTACTCGAATTCCTTTACGGTCTCCAGTTTTCCGTTTGGAAAATAATTGTACTGCTTCTTCTTGCTTCCATCGGGATAATACTCGAACTTGCGGATGCGCACTGGCTTGTTGCGACTATCGTACTCTACTTCCTTTATGCACTTTCCAACGGTGTTGTACTCGAATGTCACACGCGACTTCTGTCCGTAGTTGGCATATTCGATTTCCTCAATCTTGAAGCCGTTGGCATCGTACTTTGTAACATGGTCGAGAAAACGCGTTTTAGTAGCTTGGTTCTCGTTCCATTCCTTTATGGTAAGACCTTTGCGCTTTTCTCGCTTTTCCTCGGTAGTCTGCGCACATACCATAAATGCCGACAACAGCAATACGAGCATTATTAAGATTCCTCTTTTCATACCTTAAACATTTGAAATTATGTTGATAGTATCGGGAATTTCATAAATCGTGCCAGCATTTTCCACTTTAATGCTACGAGTTACCGTGTCGGGAATTTCGTTCAGATTCTCGGTAAAGGTGAAAATGGTATAGTCGCCTGGAGTAATTTTCTGGAAATAGAAATATCCATCAATGCCAACACGCACATCATCGAAATGATAAGGTTCAGAATCGCGCTTAATGAACACGCGATGGTCGTATGCCCAGCCTTCGCCACGATATGTGCTATTGTGATAATACCTTGCATACACGCGACCTTTAACGATAGATGTACCGTAAGCCTTACCCTCGTGGATGTAGATGGTCGGCACTATTGCTGTTGCTCCTTTTTTGAGCTCCACTTCCTGCGAGACGGCAATTCTCTCACCGCTAGGCAATGTCGAATAGGCAAACAAAGTATATTTGCCCGGATTCATGTACTTGAAACGGTAATGACCATTGTCATCGGTTTCGACATCATCGCCATAGAAGGTATCATCGCCATAAACGATGAAAACATCAACCTTTGAACCAACAACCGTATCGGTTTCGAGAGTATAATTGTCATCTGGATGCAATATGCGAACGACATCGCCCTCGATGACACCCGTACCGCCCTCGCCTTCGCCCTTGTTGCACGAATTGAGTGCAACAAGGAGAAGAACTGAGAGTATTACTGAAAAAATTCTGTTCATATTAAATTATTATGGTTTTGCTGTTACTGAAGTTGCTGTTCCAGAGGTTGTTGCAGTTGCACCAGTGTAAACACCGTGCCAACTTTCGCCACCACTGATGGTTGCAGTAGTATAGATGCTGTAATTGCCAGACTGTACATCGGGACTTGAGAAACCGAATTCGTTTCCGCCACCAGGAGGCTTTGTTCCTGTGCCATAGTTAGTTTCCCAACCATTGCCAGATACTGTCGGGCCCTTGTATATCAGTATGGTATTATTGCTTGCATCTTTAATAACAATGGTTGAGGTTATTGATGTTGATGAAGATGAAGAACCTCCGCCAGGATAACCGCCACCACTTGAAGAACTATTCAGCAAGTATTTCTGGTTTGTCATTGTAGGTGTATCACTTGACGAGGAAGAACCTCCACCAGGAAAACCTCCGCCGCCCATAGACTGCGACCAAGCACCCATAGTTCCACCGAATGCCAACAGAGTTCCACCATTTATTTCCAAGGTATTGCCTTGAGTTTCGCCCAAGTTGCAGTCAACTGCCTGTTCGTGTCCGCTACCGCCAGCGATTATCAAACCGCCATTTATCACGGTTCTTGCGCCATTGCAGTCGAGAGCATCGCTTCCACGAGCATATATCCATAACTTGCCGCCGTTTATTTCAAGATAACCAGAAGCTGGCGACTTTACACCGGCATTTAGTCCGTCATCCTTTGAATTTACCTCGATAATACCGCCGTTGACATAGATTGCAGTCTTGCTTTCGATACCTTCCTGATTTGAATATACAGCTACGCGACCGCTGTTTATAGTAAGGTTGTCCAAGCACTTGATGCCCTTCGGATTGCCAGAATAACTTGAACTGCTACTGCCACCCCAGCCGCCACCGCTTGAAGAGTTGACTGCCGAACCCGAAGTAGTTATTTCAATGTTTAGCAAATTGTCTGCGGCACCGGATTGTCCGATGACAAGAGCTCCGTCAACTTTAATACCGCGGCCACCCTTGCCAGAACTATTGCAAATGATTGTTCCGCCATAAATGAATGCATCACCATCGGCCTTAATGCAAACAGGAGAATAACCATCGGATGTAGTGATTGTTGCACCATTACCTGCAGTCGTGAAATGCATTGTTCCGCCGTTGATTGTGAGAACACCATCTGACGAAATTCCACGACCACCAGTGTTTGTACTTTCGCAGTTTACGGTAATATTACCACCATTGATATTAGTTGTATTGCCCTTTATTGCAATACAGTACGATGGATCTGAATTTGTAACAACAGTAGTACCCGAAGCGGTAACATTTATTGTTCCATCGTTGACAGTCATTATTTCGTCAGCCTTGAAACCCTTGCTAGCACCGCCCGAAAGCGTCATGGTTATGTTTCCGCCATTGACATTAATATTTCCATCGCTCGAAATTCCCTTGCTACCGGTTCCGCTACAAGTAAAAGTCAATGTTCCGCCATTAATATCTGCAGAAACATCGCTCTTGATGCATGCTGCGCTGTATGTGTCGGTAACATTGGTTGTTGTATTCGTGTAAGAACCGCCGTTGCCAGCGACTGACAATGATAGCGTTCCACCGCTCATACTGAACAACCCGTCAGTAGAAATGCCTCTTGCACCATCATTAGACGATGGGCAAGTGATTGTGAGTTCACCATTTGTCACATACATGTTTGTTGCCTTGATGCCAGAGCAATACGATGGATCGCCATCAGTAACAACAGCAGCGCCCGAAGCGGTAATTGTCGTATTACCGCCTGCAATATAAACTATGGTCGATTTTATTGCCTTAGTTTGTGCGCCAGAAGCAGTAAGGTTGTGTGTTCCGCCCTGTATTGTCAAAGTATCGCACTTAAGACCTTTGCAATCTTCATTAGCAACAGTCATAGTAAGCGAACCGCCCATCAACTTGATTGTACCTTGGTCGGCGTGGTCTGCACTGCCATATTCAGCCTCGATACCATCGCTTCCGAAACCGCTAACGCTGACATTACCACCATACAACCTGAAATTGTTCGCGTGAATGCCATCCTTTACAGCCGAAGTAACATTAATTGTTCCAGAATTTATTCTAATATGAGCATCGCTGTTGATACCATGCTGACGGTTTCCAGCAACATTGAGAGTACCATTGCCATAAACCTCGATAGAACCTTCGCAAAGCAAAGCAGCCTTTTCTGTACTGGCAGAACCATCGGAGAGGGTGTTGACCGTACCATCCACAAGTGTCAAATTTACCCTCGTATCGGTCACAACATTTATTGCATGACAAGTATCGCTAGCAATATTTGCACCATTGAGCCTCAAGTTGAACCCGCCGTTTGAATTAATCCTCAACGCACCATTAGTTGTCGTTCCTGCCACAACTACTGTGTAATCCGCTTCCAAGCCATCAACAGTCACATATTCTCCGTTACTATTAACATTTACATTAGAGTGCGGATTTACCACACCTACTTCGCCTCCATTGGTATATGTGATGTAAATCCAGTCACCATCATCCTGATGCGGCTCATCGCCATCGAGCGAAGGCATATAAAGCACTATGCTGTCGATACCCATTACTGGGAAAGAGAACGGAGTTTCACCATTAATATTTGTATATGCGCTTGAAGTTCCTGTAGGAAGGAAACTTACGCTGTCAACATTCACTATGTCCCTTGTATATAGTACATTGCCACCGCTATAATACAGGAGTTTGTTTTGTGCCGACAATGCCAGAACCGACATTGTCAATGCCAATAATATTACCATCTTTTTCATAGCTTGCTGAATTTATAAGTTTTACCATCAATCCTCACGATGTACAAACCTTCGTTCAGACTACTAATATCGATAGCATTCTCGGATGACAGGTTCTTCTCCATGACAAGTTGTCCCGTTGCAGAAAATATCTGCATAGTCACATCCGACTTAACATCGAAGTTGAAATACAGCATATCGGCAACCGGATTCGGGAAAATACCTTCATTTGCCGACATTTCATCAACCTCGGTAAAATCGTCAGGAGTATAGTTCAATGTCATTTTCTTGACATCAGTCATAGCAAACGAAGTAGTTGTGCCATCGCCAAGCTTGAAAATGACATTCTCGCCTTCGAAATAAAACTTCTTCACATCCTGCAACTCAGTAGGTGCAGAATTTACATCCACTCTGAAATGGACTGTAATGTCTGTCGTCTGCGCAAAGGTTTTTATACTCACCAACATAGCAAGCATAAAGACCATTGCAATTAAAACTTTTCTATTCATAACAATTACAAATTTAAATATTCTTTTCTAAAAACAATCAAAATTTGACATTTATTTTAATTTAGCAAAAGTATATGACATTCCGAAATGATTATCGTCAATAAGGTTTTAAAATTTAGCAAAAACTCTTTTCTTTGCAAAAACACACATTAAAGGCTAACAGGCTAACAGACTAACAGACTAACAGACTAACAGGCTAACAGACTAAAAGGCAGAAAGGCCATCGCATTGTAAAGACGCAAAATTTTGCGTCTCAACAGAGAAGCAAGAACGGCAAAGCCTTCAACGAAGTTAAACAATTAGAAACATAGAAACCTAGAAACGCCGCAGGCATATATACTACTTCGTCTGCCACTTTAATTTTTTTCCACTATATTTGCCGTCCAAACACAATACAAGATGGCAAGCAACGACAACTTCATGGTAAGAATGAACGATGAAATCAACGAGAAAGGCATAGTAATACTCGACAATGTCAGAAAAATGCCTGCATACGAAGAACCGTTCGCATCGCCACACTACACCATAGGCATAAATCATTACGGAAGCGTCTGCACCGAGTACGAAGGCAAACTGGTGACTTTTGAGCAGCACAACATCGCCATAGTCTATCCAAACCGCACGCTTAATGTTCGCAGTTCATCCGACGACTACCAAGCCACGCTCATCATAGTTTCCGAGAAGCTTTACAACAAACTAAGCATACTCAATGCGAGCAGCGGCAGATTCTGGCACGAAAAAGAACCGCACTTCTCCCTTACGCCGAGCCAGTATGCCGATGTGCTAACGCTTGTCGAGGCTCTGCGCATAGCGACCAACCTAAGTCCGCAGTCGCAAGGCGATATAGTTCTTCCACAACTGCATGTGCTTCTGCAGGTTATCAGCATATTCCGCATCAAAAATGAAGGCTACAACGGACCAACAGACGGACACATAAGTTCGCGCTTCTACGATGCAATAGTCAAGTACTACCAGCAGCACCACGATGTAGAATTCTACGCATCGCTCTTTTGCCTATCTACAAAATATTTCAGCACTGCCATAAAACGCGAGACCGGACACAGCGCAAACTACTGGATACAGCAACATGTGATATTTGCAGCAAAGACCTTGCTTCGCACCGAAGAACAATATTCGCTGCAGCAAATATCCGAACGACTTGGCTTCCCCGACCTTGCTACCTTCAGTCGCTACTTCAAGCGGGCAACGGGAATTTCGCCAAGCGAATATAGGAAAGGAAAGATGTAAAATGGACTTACGATTTACGATTTTAGATTTACGATTTACGATTGAACCTTGAACTATTGAACCTTGAACCCTTAAATCTTCATCTTCGCCATCACTGGATAATGATCCGAAATATACGGCTTGCCGTAGTCGCCATTTAAAGTCTTGAAATCCAGCACTTCGGCATTTTTGTAAAAAATGTAGTCAATCATAGCATCGTTTCCGTTGCCAAAATTGTTGTATGTGGGAATCCATTCCGATTCGGGCAATATGGCACGGCTGTCCTTCATAATGCTTTTCAACGGGTCGAAAATGGCGGAATTTACATTCGAGTTGAAGTCGCCCGACAGGAAAACAGGAGCCTTATCCTTCTTAACTATTTCATCTATCTTCTTAACAATCAACAAAATTGACTGCTCGCGTGCAACTTCGCCGACATGGTCGAGATGCGTGTTGAATGCATAAAATACCTTGCCTGTTTCCTTGTCCTTCAGCTTTGCCCAGGTGACAATTCGTCTGCATGCAGCATCCCAACCCATAGAACACTCATCAGGAGTTTCCGACAACCAAAAATCTCCGTTTTTTAGCAACTTGAACTTATCGCTGCGATAATATACCGCCATAAATTCACCTTCTTCCTTGCCATCGTCGCGACCGACACCAACACGGCTATACTGCGGAAAGTTTGAATCGATGTACTGCAATTGCCCAATGAGCGCTTCCTGCAAACCGAACACATCAGGTTGTTCCCGCTCTATCATTTCCTTGGTTGCAGGTTTACGAATGTCCCAGGCATTGTCACCATCGCTGGCATTAGCATATCGGATATTGTACGATATGTACTTTATTTCAACATCCTTTTCTCTGCTACCACATCCGCCGCAAAGCAACAGAACAGCCAGCGACAATAAAATTACAAATCTAATATTCATATTCATACATTATTAGCATAGGCAAAGATAATAGATTTTCGTAAAATAAAGAAACAAAAAACAGAGGCAACCTTACGATTGCCTCCGCCTAGTATTAACTTGAAAATTTATATTATGAGCTTTTACATCATTCCCATTCCGCCCATCGGGTTGGCACCGCCACCCATAGGAGCTGGATTTTCTTCAGGGATGTCGGCGATTACGCATTCGGTTGTCAGCAACATACCTGCGATGCTAGCAGCGTTCTCCAATGCGATACGCGAAACCTTGGTCGGGTCGATAACACCTGCCTCGTACAAGTTTTCGTACTTGTCGATGCGAGCGTTGTAACCGAAATCGTCCTTGCCTTCCTTAACCTTCTGAACAACAACCGAACCTTCCTTACCAGCGTTCTCAACAATGCGACGCAGAGGTTCTTCCAATGCGCGGAGTACGATTGCAATACCAAGGTTTTCCTCGTCGTTGTCACCCTTAAGGTCACTGATGTGCTGGATTGCACGGATATATGCAACACCACCACCAGGGATGATACCTTCAGCAACTGCTGCACGGGTAGCCGACAATGCGTCTTCGTAGCGGTCCTTCTTTTCCTTCATTTCTACTTCGGTAGTACCGCCAACATAGATTACTGCAACACCACCCGACAACTTAGCAAGACGTTCCTGTAACTTTTCACGGTCGTAGTCGCTGGTTGTAAGTTCAATCTGCTTCTTAATCTGTGCAACTCTTGCTGCAATCTGGTCTTTCTGTCCGCAACCGTCAACGATAGTTGTATTTTCCTTGTCGATTGTAACCTTGTCGGCACGACCAAGCATTGTGATGTTTGCATTTTCGAGCTTCAAGCCGCGTTCCTCGGTGATAACTTCACCACCGGTAAGGATTGCTATATCCTGCAACATTTCTTTTCTTCTGTCGCCGAATCCCGGAGCCTTAACAGCAGCAATCTTCAAGGTGCCTCTCAAGCGGTTAACAATCAAAGTTGCCAAAGCTTCGCTTTCAACATCCTCAGCGATGATAAGCAATGCCTTTCCTTCCTGTGCTATCGGTTCGAGAACTGGCAGCAAGTCCTTCATCGACGAGATTTTCTTGTCGGTGATAAGGATGTAAGGATTGTCCATTACGGTCTGCATCTTCTCGCTGTCGGTGATGAAGTATGGTGAAATGTAACCACGGTCGAACTGCATACCTTCAACAACCTTAACTTCGGTTGTGATACCCTTTGCTTCTTCGATGGTGATAACGCCTTCCTTCTTTACCTTTTCCATTGCGAGGGCAATGTCCTTACCGATTGCCAATTCGTTGTTTGCCGAAATTGTTGCAACCTGCTCAATCTTCTTGTTGTCGTCGCCAACGTTCTGGCTCATCTTCTTGAGTTCTGCCACAACTGCAGCAACAGCCTTGTCGATACCGCGCTTCAAGTCCATTGGATTTGCGCCTGCGGTTACATTCTTCAAGCCTTCGCTAACGATTGCCTGAGCAAGAACGGTAGCGGTGGTTGTTCCGTCGCCAGCATCGTCGTTGGTCTTCGAAGCAACTTCCTTAACCATCTGAGCACCCATGTTCATGAACGGGTCCTTTATTTCGATTTCCTTTGCTACGCTGACACCGTCCTTGGTGATGTGCGGAGCACCGAACTTCTTGTCTATTACTACATTTCTGCCCTTAGGACCAAGTGTTACCTTTACAGCATCTGCCAAAGTGTCAACACCCTTCTTCAACAAGTCTCTCGATTCGATATTGAATTTTATTTCTTTTGCCATGATTGTATCCTTTCAAAAATTATTCTTCAACTACTAATAAAATATCGGTCTGATTCATAATCAGATAACTTTCGCCGTTAATCTTCAGTTCGGTACCGCTGTACTTTCCGTAAAGTACTACATCGCCAGCCTTAACCTCAATGGGTTCGTCCTTCTTCTGGTTTCCTACTGCGATGATTTTGCCTTTCTGTGGTTTTTCCTGTGCTGAATCGGGGATTATGATTCCGCCTACTGTCTTCTGTTCTGCTGCTTCCGGTTTAATCAGGACTTTGCCTGCCATTGGTCTTCCTATCTTTTCCATGATATCTTTAAATTTTTTTTGTTAGACAATTTAAAATTTTACGGCATGACATTATCGAAAAATGTGCCATCATCAAAAAACTGACAAAATGGCAAATTCAAGATTGACAGGACTGACATGAGGTGTCGGAATGGCGGAGGAAAACAAAAAAAGCACAGACAGCCTCAGCCATCTGCGCTTTCTATTATTAATCTAAAACTTTTATTCTCTTGCGAACTTGAAATTTCTACCAAGGTAGTTAGCATTTTCGCCAAGCTGTTCCTCGATACGAAGCAACTGGTTGTACTTGGCAATACGATCGGTACGCGAAGCTGAACCTGTCTTGATAAGACCAGAATTTACTGCCACGGCCAAATCGGCAATGAAAGTGTCCTCTGTTTCGCCCGAACGATGGCTGATTATCGTTGTGTAAGAATTCTGCTGTGCAAGATTTATGGTCTGCATGGTTTCTGACAAGGTGCCAATCTGGTTCAGCTTAACCAAGATGGAATTTGCCACGCCACCACCAATTCCTTTTGCAAGACGTATTGGATTTGTAACAAACAAATCATCGCCCACAAGCTGAACACGATCACCAATAGCATCGGTAAGAAGTTTCCAGCCGTCCCAATCGTCCTCTGCCAGACCGTCCTCAATCGAAATCACAGGATACTTGGAAGTCCATTCCTTCCAATAATCCACTAGTTGCTCAGATGTGTATGTCTTACCATTTGAACCGAAAACATACAATTTCTTCTCTGCATCATAGAACTCGCTTGCTGCAGCATCAAGGGCAATGTAAATGTCTTCGCCTGGCTTATAACCGGCCTTTTCAATTGCCTTTACTACATATTCTACGGCTTCCTCGTTTGAACCAAGATTCGGCGCAAAACCACCTTCGTCACCAACATTTGTTGAATACTTCGATGCCGAAAGCACCGCCTTCAAGTTATGGAAAACCTCTGTTCCCATTCTCAAAGCCTCGCTGAAAGTAGGAGCACCCACCGGCATAATCATGAATTCCTGTATGTCAATCTTGTTGTCGGCATGAGCACCACCGTTGAGGATATTCATCATCGGAATAGGCAAAGTCCTTGCACCAAGTCCACCGATGTAGCTGAAAAGCGACATTCCGTGTTCTTGAGAAGCAGCTTGTGCACATGCCATCGAAACTGCCAATATTGCATTTGCGCCAAGTCCCGACTTATTTGCCGTGCCATCGAGGTTTATCATTGTACGGTCGATAGCCAACTGGTCATCGACGGAGATACCACGCAAGTTCTCTGCTATTGTTGTCTGCACATTGCGAACCGCCTGCATTACACCTTTTCCCATGAAACGGCTCTTGTCGCCGTCACGAAGTTCAAGCATTTCGTGGACGCCAGTAGAAGCGCCACTCGGAACAGCCGCACGCCCCATAGCACCAGCTGCTGTATATACATCAACCTCTACGGTTGGATTTCCTCTTGAATCTAAAATCTGTCTCGCTGCAATACCAATAATTTCACTCATGATAGTTTGTTTTTAATGTATTTATGAATAATTCTAATTCGCAAAGTTATAATTTTGACATGAAAATATCAAGAGTGAAAAATTATTTTGGTTCAACTATTGTCAAGCACAGAAGAGTGAGGTCATCGTTTGGTATCGTGCCATCGCGATGCTTTGCAACAGATTCTTGTAGCATAATTATAACCTGCTCAGACGAAAGGCTTTGTGCCTTTGCCAAAAACTCATGCAACCGCTCGTCTCCGAAAAGTTCGTGCTGCAGATTCTCGGCTTCAGTAAGGCCATCAGTATAGATAAAAATCTGCTTATCGCGTATGTCGTCAATGCTCTCACCATAGAAATCACCTTCCTCCCAAATTCCGAGAGGGCGATTCGTATATTTGAGTTTCATAAACTCACCATCTATTAGTGGAGCATTGTGCCCACAGTTGCAGAAATCAAGGTGTCCTGTCTTGAGGTCGGCACAACCAATAAACATGGTAACAAACATGTTCTGCTCGTTATCGTTAGATAGAATATTGTTTATCTGCGTAGCTATCTCCGCAGGCGAATGTCCCTGCTGTGCAACTATTCTGAAAAGATTACGCGTTACTGCCATAAACAATGAAGCAGGCACACCTTTGCCCGAAACATCGCCTACACAGAAATACAGGTGCTCGTTTTGAATGAAAAAGTCGTATAAATCGCCTCCGACTTCCTTTGCGGGTGTCATAGAAGCGAACAGGTCAATGTCGCGACGAGCTGGGAATGGTGGGAATGTACGCGGAACCATCGACATTTGTATGTCACTTGCAACCTTGAGTTCATTTTCCATGGAAGCTTTCTGTGCAGTGGTCTGCTTAAGCTCTGATATATAGTTCACCAAAGAGCGCTGCATATTGCTGAAAGAATCGCTCAACTGACCTATCTCATCGTTGCGACCATCATCGGGCAAAGTTTCGTTAAAATTACCATTAGCTATGCTACCTGCTTGCTTAACAAGGCGTTTTAATGGCCTTAACTCTCTGGCAATAATACGGATGCACACAAGGAACATCAGCAGTAGACCAGCAAGCACAGCAATAGTTACTGCTCGTCTGATTCGGTTGAACGAACCAAAAATATCGCTTTCTGGACATACAATTGCCACGCTCCAACCGGTTGTGCTTAATGGTTTGTAGAAAACAAAACATTCTTCGCCATCTATTTTCAGTTGTCGCATCCCCTCCTCACCGCGTTGCATTGCGCGACCTAGGGCGGTAATCGCTGTATCAGGCTTTTCGAGGGTTTCTGTATAAATAGTTTGATAGAAAAGCTTTGTGGTGTCAGGATGTACAAAATAAGTTCCGCCACTACCAATCATTATGCTGTAAGAGTTTGGATATGGCTTGACAGCCGATATGGTTTTAGACAGCCATTCAAGTGATAAATCTACAGCAATAGTTCCGATATAGTTTCCTTCGCTGTCTTTCAATGGTTTGCAGTAGGAAGCTATCATATCATAAGAATATATGTCTTCTGGATTGTAATCCATAAAAGGCTCGGTCCACACAGGTCTATCCAACAATTTACAGAGCTGATACCAATCCATGTAAAAATATTCGTATTGCTCGTTGCCTTCCTGCGAAGTCAATATTTTTCCTTTGTCATTGTATGAGTAAGCCGAAAAATAACGGCCTCGTTCCTTAAAAAAGTTCGGTTCAAAAGCGATTGAACATCCATTAAGGTCGGGATTGTTCAGGAGAATGCACCGTGAGTAGAAAAACATAGAATCTGGGGAATCAAGATGACTAGTGATAAGCCAGTCTGTGTTATCGGTTGCAATGACCACCTTGTCAAGAATTCCGTTTACACGCAAGGCTGTGTTTTCCAAAATCTCTGTTGCATGGTTAACGGCCTCCTGGCGTATGGCCTCCCGCGACACACCGAACATATAACCAAGGGAAGCTACAAGTATTACTGCAGCAAATAGGACTATCAAAAGACTGAGCCTCGTAGAAAGTGAGCGATGTATATTGAAGATATTTTTTTTCATAGGGCTATTTCGTTATAAGGTCCTCGTATGTAACTTCGTGCTTTAGAAGGTTGCACTCCACCATCAGTCCGCTGGCGAGCTTTACCATGTCGGGACGCAGACGAAACTCGCGCTTGCCAGATTCCCTGTCAACCTGTAGGCGTAGCACCTCGGCAAGCATCAACTTTTGAAGCACTCTGTTTGTTGCTATATGGTTGTCGCGCACATATTTCATTACTATTTCCAGGGTCTCATCGGGATGCTGGGCTGCCCACTCCCAACCACGACGACTAGCCTGGGCAAATTTATCTGCCTGCTCCTTGTGCGTTTCATAATACTCGCGAGTCATATATACACCATCTTCCTGCACATTGTAACCGTGATCGCAGAAACGGTACACATTCTCCTCAGTCAAGTCCATGCCTGTTTGCAAGAGCTGATAATACTCGTTGTAGCTCATGGCAAGAGTTGCGTCTACAGCGCCAGCGACGAAGAGATTTACATTATATGCGAATGGAATCCACTCATAATCAAGATGTTCTTTTATACTCATGCATATAGCCATCTGTCCAAAACCAATGCTCCAAATACCGACTCTAGCACCCTTTTGTGTCAATGGATCTTTGCCGCGACGCGAGACGATGACCAATGCATTGTTCATTGAGGTCTGAAAAATATTCACCAACGAAATGCCGTTATCCACAATCTCCATCGCCTGACATAGCTGAAGAGTTGTGGCATGACTATCATTGTTGCGAATACGATTCATTGCCGACTCTGTAGCCGAAGGGTGAATAATTTCCACATTAACTCCTGCATCCTTATAAAAGCCCTTTTCGTAAGCTACATAGTAGCCCGCAAACTGTGCCTGTGCCGTCCACTGCGGTGTAAAGATAAACCGCTCCTGAGCTTTTACCACATTGCTAAATAGCACTAACACAAAAAATGCGGTTAATTGTAAAAATATCTTTTTTGCCATTTAATGATTCTCATATAAAATATCACTTGCAAAGATATGCTTTTTTCTGGAGATATGAAAATAGAAAAATTATACATTATTAAATTTCATGCCAAGTACATGTACACATTGCCCCATACTATCATAATGTATTTACACAAAAAAAATGGAGATATTTTCGTATCTCCATTTTTCGATTATCAAAAATCTTATTCTTCCTTCTTTTCTTCCTGAGCAGGAGCAGCCTCGTCGGTTGCAGTAGCTTTCTTACGTGAACGACGAACTTTCTTCTTGGTTTCCTTTGCAGAGAGCATGTTTTCATTGTAATCAACGAGTTCCATCATGCACATTTCTGCGTTATCACCCAAACGGTTTCCTGTTCTCAATATGCGGGTATATCCACCTGGTCTGTCACCAACCTTAACAATTACATTGCGGAAAAGTTCGGTTATAGCTTCCTTGTTTTCGAGGTAGCTGAAAACAACCCTACGATTGTGTGTTGAATCTTCCTTTGCCTTAGTAATCAACGGTTCGACATAAACTCTCAAAGCCTTAGCCTTTGCAACTGTCGTGAATATACGCTTATGCAGAATCAGAGAAGATGCCATATTAGACAATAAAGCTTGTCTGTGAGCACTTTTTCTTCCTAAATGATTTACTTTCTTATTATGTCTCATTTTCTAAAAGTATTATTCCTTATCCAACTTAAATTTTGATGTATCCATACCAAAGCTCAAATTCTTCATATCGAGAAGAGCCTCGAGTTCGGTAAGCGACTTCTTGCCGAAATTTCTGAACTTCAGCAAGTCGGACTTATTGTACTGAACCAAGTCGCCCAAGGTTTCGATTTCGGCAGCCTTCAAGCAATTTAGCGCACGAACAGAAAGGTCAAGGTCAACAAGTCTTGACTTGAGCAACTGCCTCATGCGGAGAACTTCCTCATCGAATTCATCCTTTTCATGCTTTTCGTCTGTATCCAATGTAATCTTTTCATCGGAGAAGAGCATAAAATGGTGAATAAGAATTTTAGCGGCTTCCTTCAAAGCATCCTTCGGGTGAATCGAACCGTCGGTCTGGATTTCGATAATCAGCTTGTCGTAGTCAGTTCTCTGCTCAACACGCATGTTCTCAACATAATACTTAACGTTAATAATCGGTGTGAAAATCGAGCCGATTGGAATAACGCCGATAGTATCGTCGAGTGTTCTGTTTTCATCCGCCTGAACATAACCTCTGCCCTTTATTACAGACAAGTCCATCTTAAGGGTTACAGAAGGTTCCATCCTGCAAATCAACAGGTCTGGATTCAAAATCTTGAAACCAGAAAGGAACTTTCCTATATCACCAGCCCTAAATTCTTCTTGTCCGGATATTACAACAGATACATTTTCGTGATTAACATCCTCGATCTGCTGTTTGAAACGAACTTGCTTAAGCTGAAGAATTATCTCAGTGACATCTTCCATAACTCCGGGTATTGTGGAAAATTCGTGATCCACACCCTCTATCTTCACGGATGAAATTGCAAAACCTTCAAGCGATGAAAGCAGTATTCTCCTCAATGCATTTCCGATTGTCTGGCCATAGCCCGGTTCAAGTGGTCTGAACTCGAACTTTCCATAGAAATCGGTAGCTTCAAGCATAACTACCTTATCTGGTTTTTGAAACGCTAAAATTGACATCTACTTACCTTTTATTTTGAATACAATTCGACTATTAACTGTTCTCTTATGTTTTCGGGTATGTCTTCTCTTTCGGGAACAGACATGAACTTGCCCGACATTGAATTATCGTCCCACTCAATCCAAGGATACTTGCTGTGGTTGAAACCACTCAAGCTGTTGGTGATAATTTCGAGGGACTTTGATCTTTCGCGTACCGAAATGATGTCACCTGGCTTTACCGAGAATGAAGGGATGTTGCACATTTCGCCGTTAACCATAATATGACGGTGCGAAACGAGCTGACGAGCCGATACTCTTGTTGGAGCAATACCAAGTCTGAAGACAACATTGTCGAGTCTCGATTCGAGCAACTGCAGAAGAACAACACCAGTTACACCCTTTGAACTGCTTGCCTTCTTGAAGAGGTTGCGGAATTGTCTTTCGAGAACGCCGTATGTATATTTAGCTTTCTGCTTTTCACGCAACTGTGTACCGTATTCAGATACTTTTTTTCTCTTCTTGTTCAATCCGTGCTGTCCGGGAGGGAAGTTTCTTCTTTCCAACACCTTATCTGGACCAAATATTGGTTCACCAAATTTTCTTGCAATTTTAGTTTGCGGTCCTGTATATCTTGCCATTTTTCTTTCCTTTTAAAAATAACACTAAAACCAAATAATTAAACTCTTCTTCTCTTTGGAGGTCTGCAACCGTTGTGTGGCAATGGAGTCACATCGATGATTTCGGTAACTTCGATGCCCATGTTGTGCAACGATCTTACAGCGGATTCTCTACCAGCACCCGGTCCCTTTACGTAAGCCTTAACTTTTCTGAGACCCAAGTCGTATGCTACCTTACCGCAGTCTTCTGCAGCCATCTGTCCAGCATACGGGGTGTTCTTCTTACTTCCGCGGAAACCATTCTTTCCTGAAGAAGACCATGATATAACCTGTCCTTCGTTATTGGTCAACGTAACAATGATGTTGTTGAACGAAGTGTGAACGTGTGCAAGGCCAGTAGCCTCAACTTTTACTACACGCTTCTTTGTTACTCTTGCTTTCTTAGCCATATCTTACTTATTTCTTTTTGTTGGCAATAGTTTTCTTTTTACCTCTACGTGTTCTTGCGTTGTTCTTAGTCTTCTGACCTCTCAGCGGCAGACCAAGACGATGACGGATTCCCCTGTAGCATCCAATATCCTGCAAACGCTTGATATTGAGTTGAATTTCTGAACGCAATTCACCTTCAAGACGGTATTTTCCAACTGCCTGACGGATTGCTGCAATTTGTTCATCGTTCCAATCTTTTGCCTTGATGTCTTCATCAACACCGGCTTCCTGAAGAATCGTTGCCGACCTGCTGCGGCCAATTCCAAAGATGTAGGTAAGCGCAATTACGCCACGCTTGTTATTCGGAACATCTACACCTGCTATTCTTGCCATATTCTATTTCTTTAATTTTATTTATAAACACAATTAATATTAACCCTGACGTTGGTTGAATTTAGGATTCTTTTTACAAATCACGTAAACTCTTCCTTTTCTTCTGACGATTATGCAATCGTCACTTCTCTTTTTTACAGACGTTCTTACTTTCATCTCTATAATGTTTTTATTTGTATCTAAAAGTTATCCTACCTTTAGTTAAATCGTAAGGCGACATTTCCAACCTGACCTTATCACCCGGCAATATCCTTATGTAATGCATTCTCATCTTGCCAGAAATATGGGCAGTAATTATGTGTCCGCCTTCCAGCTCGACCCTGAACATTGCATTGGACAACGCCTCGATAATCGTTCCGTCCAATTCTATAGAAAGTTGTTTTGCCATACAAAAACTAATTCTTCTTTTTCTTTAAAACTTCTTCAATTAAACTAAAATCAGATAAAATATCTGCCTTACCATTTTTTACAACCACAGTGTGCTCAAAATGAGCAGATGGTTTCCCATCTCTGGTTCTTATTGTCCACCCGTCTCTCTCCTGCACGATTCCTCGTTTTCCCATGTTGATAACCGGTTCGATAGCTATGGTCATTCTTTCCTTCAGCTTAAGTCCCTTGCCTGCCCTTCCTTCGTTAGGCACATTGGGATCCTCATGCAGGAAACGGCCAACTCCATGACCAACTAGCTCCTCGACAACCGAATATCCATGGGACTCCGCATGCTTCTGTACGGCATTTCCAATATCTCCTATCCTATTTCCAGCTACCGCCTGTTCGATTCCTTTATAAAGGCACTCCTTTGTACACACCAACAATGCCCTTACTGCCGGCTCGGCTTCACCGACCTCGAAAGTATAGCAGGAATCTCCGTAAAAGCCATTCATCAGCACTCCGCAATCAACGGAAACAATATCCCCATCCTTTAATTCCAGATTTGATGGGATTCCATGCACAACAACATCGTTTACCGAAACACACAAGGTATTTGGGAAACCGTTATAGTTGAGGAAGCCTGGAACTCCACCGTTATCCAGAATAAATTCCTTTGCCAATTTGTCCAATTTCGAGGTCGATACGCCCGGCGCAATTTCAGCCGCGAGCATTGCGTGGGTTTTCGATACTAGAAGAGAACTTCTGCGTACCAACTCAACCTCGTCGTCAGACTTTATAAAAATCATCAAAGATCGTTACATTGCAGAAACAGAGCCTCTGCCTTTAATTCTTCCCGACTTCGTCAATCCGTCATAATGACGCATCAACAAGTGGCTTTCTATCTGCTGAAGCGTGTCGAGTATTACACCAACCATAATCAGCAACGAAGTACCTCCGTAGAACTGTGCAAACTGGCTGTTTACGCCAAGCAGTCTTGCGAAAGCAGGAAGTATTGCGATAATAGCCAAGAATATAGAGCCCGGCAATGTAATCTTGGACATGATGTCATCCAAGAATTCAACTGTCTTGTTGCCTGGCTTTACACCTGGGATAAAACCGCCGTTCTTCTTCATGTCTTCTGCCATTTGCCTTGGATTGATAGTCACAGCTGTATAGAAATACGTGAAGACTATAATCAGTACTGCAAATGTAAAGTTATACCAGAATCCAGTATAGTCAGCGAAAGCAGCGATAAAACCACCACCTTCAGAGCTGAAACCAGCAAACATAATCGGCAGGAACATAAGAGCCTGTGCGAAGATGATAGGCATAACGCCAGCTGCATTTACCTTAAGAGGTATATACTGTCTTACACCACCGTACTGCTTGTTTCCTACAACACGCTTAGCATACTGTACCGGAATCTTGCGTACTGCTTGTACCAATGCAATTGCAAGCACGAATACAATGAAGAGAACAACAAGTTCGATAAGCAGAACAAGGAGTCCACCACCTGCCTGCTCGAAGCGAGCTACAAATTCACCAGCCAGTGCGTATGGAAGCCTTGCTATGATACCGACCATAATGAGCAATGAAATACCGTTTCCTATACCCTTGTCGGTAATCCTTTCACCGAGCCACAAGATGAACATTGTTCCTGCTGTAAGGATAATAGTCGACGAGATTGTGAAGAACAAACCGCCATCTATTACTGCACCTGGAGTCTGAGCCAGTTGTATGCGCAGGTTTGCAATGTACGATGGAGCCTGGATAAGAAGGATTGCAATTGTCAAGAACCTTGTTATCTGATTGATTTTCTTTCTACCGCTTTCACCTTCCCTCTGCAATCTCTGGAAATACGGAACTGCAATACCGAGAAGTTGAACTACGATGCTAGCCGAAATATACGGCATGATTCCGAGCGCAAAAATAGATGCGTTGGAGAAAGCACCACCAGAAAACATATCAAGCAGGCTGAGAACACCTTCTGCAGTCTGCTTCGACAAGGCCGACAAAGCGTTCGGGTTTACACCCGGAAGAACGATATGTGCTCCAAGTCTGTAAATAAGAATGAACCCAAGAGTGAGGAGTATCCTTGAGCGGAGGTCCTCAATCTTGAATATATTCTTAATCGTACTAAAAAATCTTTTCATACTAAACTAAATTTTTTCAATTGTACCTCCGAGAGCTTCAATCTTTTCTGCTGCAGTCTTTGAGAATGCATGAGCCTTGACTGTTACCTTGGAAGTTAATTCACCGTTTCCGAGGATCTTTACGAGATCGCGCTTAGAAACAAGACCATTATTAATAAGAGCTTCGATGTCAACCACTTCAAGATTCTTCTTTTCTACGAGAGCCTGAATTGTTGAAACATTGATACCTTTATATTCGATTCTGTTTCTATTCTTAAATCCGAATTTTGGTGAAGTTCTCTGGATAGGCATCTGACCGCCTTCGAAACCGATCTTATTCTTGTAACCGGATCTCTGCTTAGCGCCCTTATGTCCTCTGGTAGAGGTTCCGCCTTTTCCCGAGCCTTGTCCACGGCCAATTCTCTTACAATCTTTTATTGAACCTTCTGCCGGTTTTAAGCAACTTAAATCCATAATAAATCTTCTTTAAAAATTATTTAACTTCTTCAACACTTACTAAATGACGAACTTTTTCAACCATACCGAGAATCTGCGGGGTGGCTTCATGTTCAACAGGATTGTGCATCTTCTTAATTCCCAATGCGGCGAGAGTATTCTTCTGACGCTGGGTGCTGCCAATCATACTTTTAATTTGCGTTACTCTAATCTTCATGACAAATAATTTTTATCCGTTAAACACTTTGTCCAAGTTCACCTGTCTCTGATATGCAACTTCGTTAGCATCGCGCATTTCGAGCAATGCAGCAACGGTTGCCTTTACCAAGTTGTGAGGATTCGAAGAACCCTTTGACTTTGCCAATACGTCGGTAATTCCTACACTTTCGAATACGGCACGCATAGCACCACCAGCCTTTACACCTGTTCCCGATGCTGCAGGTTTGATCCATACTCTTGCACCGCCGAACTTAGCAGACTGCTCGTGAGGAACTGTTCCCTTGTGTACAGGAACCTTAATCAAATTCTTCTTGGCATCTTCAACACCCTTCTGGATAGCTGTTGTTACTTCGCTGGCCTTACCCAAACCGTAACCTACGATTCCGTCTTCGTTTCCGACAACAACGATTGCCGAGAAGCTGAATGTACGTCCACCCTTGGTAACCTTGGTAACCCTCTGGATGCTAACCAATCTATCTTTTAATTCCAGATCACTGGTCTTTACTTTCTTAGCGTTATTCAACATATCTTTATTATAGTTTAAGTCCACCTTCTCTTGCACCGTCAGCCAAAGCTTTTACTTTGCCATGATACAAGTAACCATTTCTATCAAAAACCACTTCCTTGATTCCTTTTTCCAAAGCGAGCTGGGCAACCTTCTTGCCAACCATTGCGGCCTTCTGCGACTTGGTAGCCTTTACGCCTTCGATTTCCTTGCACTTTGATGTTGCAGAAACGAGGGTATTAGCAGCAAGGTCGTCGATTATCTGCACGCTTATCTGACGGTTGCTACGGAATACGGACATTCTTGGTTTTTCAGCAGTTCCGAATATGTTTCTACGGATTCTGCGTTTTATCTTGAGTCTTCTTTCTATTTTCGAAAAAGCCATATCTTTAAAATTTTAAGATTAAACCTTAGCTGACTTACCAGCTTTTCTACGCAACTCTTCGTCAACAAACTTGATACCCTTACCCTTGTATGGCTCAGGTGGACGCAGCGAACGAATCTTAGCTGCAACCTGTCCCAACAACTGTTTGTCGATGCTTGTCATGGTGAGAGTAGAGTTACCACGCTTTTCGGTCTTGCATTCAACCTTGATTTCCTTTGGAACTTCAAAGAGGATTGCATGTGAATAACCCAGAGACATTTCAATTATCTGTCCCTGAGCTTCGGCCTTATAGCCAACACCTACAAATTCCTGCTCGGTCTTGAAACCTTCAGAAACTCCCTTTACCATATTGTTTACCAAAGCTCTGTACAAACCGTGCTTAGCTCTGTTTTCTTTTTCATCGTTCGGTCTTGCGAAAGTGATATGACCATCTTCGAACTTAACTTCGATGTTTGGATCAACCTTCTGTGACAATTCACCCAAGGGACCTTTCACCGTAACTACGTTGTCGTCACTTATTTTCACCGTAACGCCTGCGGGTACCGAAATCGGCAATTTTCCTATTCGAGACATCTTCTTAATTTTTTAATAAACGTAACACAATACTTCACCACCAACATTCTCCTGACGAGCTTCCTTGTCGGTCATGACGCCCTTGTTTGTCGAAAGGATAGCGATTCCCAAACCGTTCAATACTCTAGGTATCGAGGTGGTATCAACATACTTTCTCAAACCCGGCCTACTAATTCTCTCTAACTTCTTTATCGCAGATACCTTCGTTACGGGATGATACTTAAGAGCGATCTTAATATTTCCCTGATAACCGATATCCTCGAACTTGTAATTCAAAATGTAACCTTTTTCGAAAAGCACCTTTGTGATTTCCCTCTTAAGGTTAGAACCAGGAACTTCGACAATCTTATGTCCTGCCATTACGGCATTTCTAATTCTGGTCAAATAATCTGCAATTGGATCAGTCATTATTCAAAAATATTTAATTAAAAAATTTATTACCAACTAGCCTTCTTTACACCTGGAATTAATCCGGCAGATGCCATTTCGCGGAAAGCGATACGGCTGATTCCGAACTGACGCAGGTATCCTTTCGGACGACCCGACTGGCTGCAACGGTTGTGCAGTCTGATCTTGTTCGAGTTCTTCGGAAGCTTATGCAAAGCCTCGAAGTTACCTTCTGCCTTGTACTGTGCTCTCTTAGCAGCGTATTTTTCTACTAATGCGAGTCTCTTGACCTCGCGAGCTTTCATTGATTCTTTTGCCATACTAATTAATTCTTTTTAAGATTCTTAAATGGAACTCCAAATTGTTTCAGAAGTGCATAACCTTCTTCGTCGGTCTTAGCCGATGTTACGAAGGTAATATCCATACCCATAATCCTGTTGATCTTGTCGATGTCGATCTCCGGGAAAATGATCTGTTCGTTTACACCTAATGTATAGTTACCTTTTCCGTCGAACTTGTAGTTTACACCACGGAAATCTCTGATACGTGGCAATGCTATTGCTACGAGTCTCTCGAGGAATTCATACATTCTGTCTCTTCTCAAGGTTACTCTTACACCAATCTGCATTTTCTTACGCAGCTTGAAGTTTGATATATCCTTCTTTGAAGTTGTAGGAACTGCTTTCTGACCTGTGATGTTGGTCAACTCGTCGATAGCGATGTCGATCAACTTCTTGTCGGAGATAGCCTGGCCCAAACCTTCGTTAATAACAATCTTTTCCAATCTTGGAACCTGCATTACGGTCTTGTAACCGAATTCCTGCATCAGGGCAGAAACTATTTCTTCCTGATATTTCTTCTTTAATGTCGGAACGAATTTATCCATTACTTAATCTCCTCTCCAGATTTTTTAGCATAACGAACCAACTTGCCTTCTTCGTTTTTCTTGCGGCCGATTCTTGTAGGCTTTCCTGTCTTAGGATCTACAAGCATGAGGTTCGAAATATGAATTCCTGCTTCCTGTTTAATAATACCACCTTGCGGGTGAGCAGCATTTGGCTTCTGATGCTTTGATATCAAGTTAACACCTTCAACGATAGCGCGGTTCTTCTTCTTCAAGATTTCAAGAACTCTGCCCTGCTGACCCTTGGATTCGCCTGCGTTTACATAGACGGTATCCCCTTTCTTTATGTGCAATTTCTGAGTCATGATAATTTCGATTTATAAAACTTCTGGTGCCAATGATACAATTTTCATATACTGCTTTTCACGCAACTCACGAGCTACCGGGCCGAAAATACGGGTTCCCTTAAGTTCGCCTGCAGCTGTCAATAAAACGCAAGCATTGTCGTCGAATCTGATGTAAGATCCGTCCGGACGTCTGATTTCCTTTTTCACTCTAACGACAACAGCCTTTGAAACGGCACCCTTCTTGAGGTCGCCTCCTGGCAATGCGCTCTTTACAGTAACGACGATCTTATCGCCGATGGTTGCGTACTTCTTTCCAGTACCACCGAGTACACGGATGCACAACACTTCCTTTGCGCCGCTGTTGTCTGCAACATTTAATCTGGTTTCCTGTTGTATCATGACTATTTAACTTTTTCAATTATATTAACTAATCTCCACCTTTTGTTCTTGCTCAACGGACGAGTTTCCATAATGAGAACGGTATCTCCTATGTCGCATTTGTTTTCTTCATCATGAGCAACAAACTTCTTGGTCTTATTCACAAACTTACCGTATTTCGGGTGTTTTTCTTTGCGTTTTACAGCAACGACGATAGATTTCTCCATCTTATTGCTAACGACTACACCTATACGTTCTTTTCTTAAGTTTCTTTCTTCCATGGCTGCCCTTATTTATTTGATGTTAATTCTCTTTTGCGAAGCTCTGTGTTAAGCCTTGCTATTGTTCTTCTCACTTCCTTCAATCGCTGAGGGTTTTCCAATGGAGAAACAGCGTGGTTAAGTCTCATCTTGTTAAGATTAAACTTTTCCGTTGCAATCTTCTCAACGATTTCCTTTGTTGTCAATCCTACTATTTCTTTATTTTCCATTGTCTGTAGTATTATTCGTTATAATCATAATCGCGACGAACGACAAATTTTGTTTTGATTGGAAGTTTTTGAGCGGCTAATCTCAAGGCTTCTTTTGCGAGGTCAAAAGGAATACCTTCTGCTTCAAATAAAATTCTTCCAGGAGTAACTCTGGCTACGAATCCTTCGGGAGCACCTTTACCTTTACCCATACGAACTTCGGCTGGCTTACTGGTAATCGGCTTATCCGGGAAAATTCGGATCCAAATCTGTCCTTGTCTTTGCATCTTTCTTGTAACAGCTACACGGGCTGCCTCAATCTGGCGACCTGTAAGGAGACACATCTCCATAGCTTTGATTCCAAAGGAACCGAAAGCTATCTGGTTGCCGCGCTGGGCATTACCTTTCATTTTGCCCTTTTGCTCTTTCCTAAACTTTGTTCTTTTCGGTTGTAACATAGCTTTCTGATTTTACTTTGTTGTTCTTCTTTGTCTTTTATTACCACTTGGATTCATGCTGCCTCCTCTTGGAGCCTGAACTTTCTTGCCGAAATTTGGAGAGAGGTCTCTCTTTCCGTAAACTTCGCCTCTGCAGATCCATACCTTAATACCGAGAAGACCGGTCTTGGTAATAGCTTCTGCCAAAGCGTAGTCGATGTCAGCTCTCAAGGTATGGAGAGGAGTTCTTCCTTCCTTGTACATTTCCGAACGAGCCATTTCAGCACCGTTCAAACGACCTGAGATTTGAATCTTAATACCTTCTGCACCCATTCTCATTGTCGATGCGATAGCCATCTTTACAGCTCTTCTGTAAGCCATCTTACCTTCGAGTTGGCGAGCGAGAGTATTGGCAACCAATTCTGCTTCAAGTTCGGGACGCTTGATCTCATAAATGTTGATCTGTACGTCCTTGTTTGTTATCTTCTTCAATTCTTCGCGAAGCTTGTTAACTTCATCGCCATCCTTACCGATTACGAAGCCAGGACGAGCCGTGCTTATGGTAATGGTTATCATCTTCAAAGATCTTTCGATTGTAATCTTCGAGACGGATGCCTTATCTAAACGCGTATTCAAATATTTGCGAATTACTGCGTCTTCAGCAAGTTTGTCAGCATACTTCTTTCCACCGTACCAGTTAGAATCCCAACCTTTGATTATGCCTAATCTATTGCTTATTGGATTACATTTTTGTCCCATGAAATTATGCGTTTTCTTCGTTTACTAATTCTTTTTCTTTGCTACCTACCACTAAAGTAACGTGATTAGAACGTTTTCTAATACGATATCCTCTTCCTTGTGGAGCGGGCTTGATTCTCTTCAACACTCTGCCGGAGTCAACATAGATCTCCTTTACTACGAGACCAGCGTCTTCCATCTTAGCGTTTTCGTTCTTAGCCTGCCAGTTTGCGATTGCAGACATCAAAAGCTTTTCGATGTCGCGTGATGCAACCTTTGAGGAGTACTTCAAAATATTCAAAGCTTTTTCAACTTCAACTCCTCTGATCTGGTCTGCCACAAGCCTCATCTTGATAGGTGAAGTCGGACAATTACGAAGGATGGCGAAGCTCTTTTGCTTTCTTGCTTCTTTTATGCTATTAGCTCTTAATCTTTTACGTGCGCCCATAACCTTTTACTTTTATTTGTTTTTCTTACCACCGTGACCACGGAATGTTCTTGTTGGAGCGAATTCGCCCAGCTTGTGACCTACCATGTTTTCTGTTACATAAACGGGGATGAACTTGTTTCCGTTGTGAACAGCGAATGTATGACCTACAAACTCAGGTGGAATAACAGATGCTCTAGCCCATGTCTTGATGGCTGTCTTCTTACCGCTAGCTTCCATTGCTGTGACTTTCTTCTCAAGGTTGAAGTCAATGAACGGTCCTTTTTTAAGTGATCTACTCATACCTGATTACTTTTTCCTTCTTTCAACAATATACTTATTGGATTCCTTCTTAGTGCTGCGAGTCTTATAACCCTTAGCAAGCAATCCCTTTCTCGAACGTGGGTGACCTCCGGAAGCTCTACCTTCACCACCACCCATTGGGTGATCAACTGGGTTCATTACGACACCACGGTTGTGCGGACGGCGACCGAACCAGCGTGAACGACCTGCCTTACCGTCGCTCTCGAGAGCGTGGTCTGCATTCGAAACACTTCCTATGGTTGCCTTGCAGGTAACGAGGATCTTTCTTACTTCACCCGAAGGCATTCTTACGATAGCGTACTTGCCTTCTCTTGACACTAACTGGGCATACGAGCCTGCGCTTCTGGCGATAACTGCGCCCTGTCCCGGTCTCAACTCAATGTTGTGAACGATTGTTCCCAGAGGAATATCTTCCATGAACAAAGTGTTGCCCAATTCTGGTGCAACATTCTTGCCCGATTCGAGAACCTGTCCAACCTGGAGTCCGTTTGGAGCGATGATGTATCTCTTCTCGCCATCTTCATACGCAACTAAGGCTATACGGGCCGAACGGTTTGGATCGTATTCGATTGCCTTTACCGTTGCCTTCATGCCGTCTCTCTCTCTCTTGAAATCAATCAAACGGTACTGTCTCTTGTGACCACCACCTATGTAGCGCATGGTCATCTTACCCTGATTGTTTCTTCCCCCGGATTTTCTTAATGGTACCAACAAAGATTTTTCCGGCTTTGAGCGTGTGATTTCGTCAAACGCGCTGATAACCTTGAATCTTTGACCCGGTGTTGTCGGATTTAATTTTCTTAAAGCCATCTCTTACTTTACTTATTACTAAATATTGCTATAAAAATCAATAACATTTCCTTCTACGAGCGTGATAACTGCCTTCTTGTAGGAGTTCGATCTGCCGCGCTGTACGCCGCTCTTTGTGTAGCGAACTTTCAGCTTACCAGAATAACGCATGGTGTTTACGGAGTCAACCTTCACATCATACATTTTCTCTACAGCTTCCTTAATCTGCAGTTTGTCTGCTCTCTTATCTACGATAAAACCATAACGGTTGAGCTTTTCACCCAACTTCGTCATCTTTTCGGTCAATATCGGTCTAAATAATACTTCCATTTTCTTATCCCGTTACGATAAACTATTCTCAAAAACGCAAATTGACTTCTCTTCCACCATGAGAACCGAAGCCCACATAATGTCGTATGTTGTTAATTCACTAGCAGTTACGACATTAACATCTTGCAAATTTCGTGCGGACAAATATACATTTTTATTTGATTCCGACATAACAATTAAAACTTTTTTATTATCAAATTTGAAATTATTTTTCAAGCTGACAATATTCTTGGTTTTAATTTCGTCAAAATTCAGATTATCAAGTACATAGATATTGTTGTCCTGCATCTTGTAAGTCAATGCCGATTTTCTTGCCAATCTCTTAACTTTCTTGTTAAGCTTGAAGTTGTAAACTCTTGGTTCCGGACCGAATACTCTACCTCCGCCTCTGAACAATGGGTTCTTGATGCTACCGAAACGAGCGGTACCAGTACCTTTCTGCTTTTTCAACTTCTTTGTACTACCGGAAACTATTCCTCTGTGCAACGATGAGTGTGTTCCCTGACGATTGTTTGCCATGTACTGCTTGCAGTCGAGGTAGATGACATGGTCGTTGGGTTCGATTGCAAAAATGGAATCCTTCAATTCTACTTTGCGTCCGGTGTTTTCTCCAGATTTGTTATATACTGCTACTTCCATTATCTTTCAATTATTAAATATGAACCTTTGGCACCCGGAACAGAACCTTTAACAATCAGAAGATTGCTTTCCGGAATAACCTTCAACACTCTCAAACTTGTAACCTTTACGGAGTCACCTCCCATACGGCCACCCATACGCATTCCCTTGAATACTCTAGAAGGAGTAGAACATGCGCCCAAAGAACCTGGAGCTCTCAAGCGGTTGTGCTGACCGTGTGTCTTGTCGTTTACACCGCCGAAACCGTGTCTCTTTACTACACCCTGGAATCCCTTACCTTTGGAAGTTCCACTAACGTCACAAAATTCACCTTCGATGAAGATATTTACATCTACTACTTCACCCAAAGCCACTTCCTTGCCGAAATTCTTGAACTCAGCCAAGTGCTTCTTGGGAGTTGTTCCAGCCTTTGCGAAATGACCTTTCATTGCTTTGGTCGTACGTTTTTCCTTTTTTTCATCGAATGCCAACTGAACTGCCTCGTAACCATCCTTTTCTACAGTCTTCAACTGGGTTACAACGCAAGGTCCTGCCTCGATAACAGTGCATGGAATGTTCTTTCCCTCAACACTGAAAATGGAAGTCATACCTACTTTTTTACCAATAATTCCTTGCATTTCAATACTTTTTTAAAATTACTAACTTGCTTTAATTTCCACATCTACGCCACTAGGCAATTCCAATTTCATCAACGCATCAATCGTCTTCGATGTCGTACTATAGATATCGAGCAAACGCTTGTACGAACTGAGTTCGAACTGTTCTCTCGACTTCTTGTTTACGAATGTCGAACGGTTGACAGTAAAAATACGCTTGTGAGTTGGCAGAGGAATAGGACCTCTTACAACTGCTCCGGTAGTTTTTACCGTTTTCAGAATCTTTTCTGCCGACTTGTCAACCAAGTTGTGGTCGTAAGATTTCAGCTTAATTCTAATTTTCTGATTCATACTTAATTACTATAATTAAAAAATAAATTTTCTATTGTCTATTAATTTCTGTTGTATATCTGTAGGCACTTTCTCGTATGATGAGAACTCCATGCTGAATATTGCTCTGCCTGAGCTCAAAGTACGCAGTGCCGTGATGTATCCGAATTGTTCTGCCAGCGGAACCTTAGCTTTCAACACCCTGTGCATACCCTTGGTATCCATACCTTCGATTACAGCTCTTCTTCTGTTAAGGTCTGCACTGATGTCGCCAAGATATTCGTCTGGTGTAAGGATCTCTATCTTCATTATCGGTTCGAGCAATACGGTCTTGAGCATCTTTGATGCTTCCTTGAAGCAAACTCCTGCTGCAATCTTGAACGACAACTCATCGCTGTCAACCGGGTGGAACGAAGCATCGATAAGTTCGACCTTCATGTTGTGGACAGGATAACCGAGTAGCGGACCATTCGACATCGCCTCCTTGAATCCGGCTTCTACGCCCTTGACATACTCAGCAGGCAACTTGTCGCCTTTGAGCTTGTTGACGAACTCGAATCCGCTCTCGTCCGAATCTGCCGCACCGATGTTGACGGTAATATCGGCAAACTTTCCTTTTCCACCTGTCTGCTTCTTGAACACCACGTTGTGCTGCACACTGCCAGTAAACTCTTCCTTGTAGTTTACCTGCTGCTTGCCCTGAATTATCTTCAGACCGAACTCGCGAACGAGACGGTCGATGATAATTTCAAGATGAAGCTCGCCCATTCCGCTGATGAGCATCTGTCCCGACATCTCGTCTATTCTAACGGCAAAAGTCGGATCTTCTTCCGACAACTTTTCAAGTGCTATGTTCAGCTTCTCTATGTCAGCCTGCGACTGTGCTTCGATGGCTATCGAAATCACAGGTTCAGGGAATTTCATCCTCTCCAAGACTATCGGCTTCCTTTCATCGCAAAGGGTATCGCCAGTGAAAACATCTTTCAGTCCAACTACTGCACAGATGTCGCCAGCCTCAACCGACTCTATCTGGTTCTGCTTGTTGGAATGCATCTGGAATATTCTTGTAACCCTTTCCTTGCGACCAGTACGAACATTGTAAACCATGTCGCCGGTCTTTATAGTACCACTATATATTCTAAGGTATGAAAGTTTTCCGACAAATGAGCTTGCCATAATCTTGAAGCACATTGCTGCAAGAGGACCTTCGGCATCAGCATGGCGGCTGATGATTTCCTCGGTCTTTGGATGATGTCCGCTGATAGCTTTGACATCGAGTGGAGAAGGAAGATATTCGCATATTGCATCAAGCAATAATTGAATACCTTTGTTCTTGAATGCGGAACCGCAAAATACTGGAACGCATTTTTCCTCGATAACAGCCTTGCGCAGTACCTTCTTTATGTCGGCAACCGATACGCTGTTTCTGTCGTCAAGGAACTTTTCCATGAGTTCGTCATCGAACTCAACGATTGTTTCCAATAATTTTTCGCGGTACTCTTCCACTTCCGACTTCATGGCTTCTGGGATTGCTATTTCGTTGAACTTAACACCCAACGATTCTTCGTCCCATTCGTATGCCTTGTTTTCGAGCAGGTCAACGATTCCAGAGAAAGAATCGCCGTCGCCTATAGGCAACTGCATTGCAACTGGGTTAGCACCGAGTTTCTTTTCAATCTGCTGGAGAACGCCAATGAAGTCTGCTCCTGTCCTGTCCATCTTGTTGACGAAAGCAAGACGCGGAACATTGTACTTGTTTGCCTGATGCCAGACAGTTTCGCTCTGTGGCTCTACACCTCCCACCGCACAGAATATTGCGACAGCACCATCGAGCACGCGCAGTGACCTTTCGACCTCAACAGTGAAATCGACATGACCTGGAGTATCAATGATATTGATCTTGTAATCATTATCATTGGCTTTCCAGAATGCTGTCGTTGCTGCTGAAGTGATGGTTATACCACGCTCCTGCTCCTGTGCCATCCAGTCCATTGTGGCAGTGCCTTCGTGGACTTCGCCAAGCTTGTAGTTGACACCGGTATAATACAAAATGCGCTCAGTAGTCGTAGTCTTACCTGCGTCTATGTGAGCCATTATGCCGATGTTTCTAGTATTTACAAGCGAAGCGTTCATTTTGTGCGGTCAGTAAAACTAAAATTTGAAGTGAGAGAACGCCTTGTTAGCCTCTGCCATTCTGTGGGTATCTTCTTTCTTCTTGAAAGCAGAACCTTCGCAGTTGTAAGCAGCGAGAATTTCAGCAGAAAGTTTGTCGGCCATTGACTTGCCAGCGCGCTTGCGAGCGAATGACAACATCCATTTGTGGCTGATAGAAATCTTTCTGTCGGCGCGTATTTCGGTAGGAACCTGGAATGTAGCACCACCTATTCTACGGCTCTTAACCTCTACGGATGGAGTGATGTTGTCGAGAGCCTTCTTCCATATTTCCAATGGAGTCTCTTCGCTGTCCTTCATCTTCTTTCCGATAAGGTCCATGCATTCATAAAAAATCTTAAATGAAGTGGATTTCTTTCCGTCCCACATCATATCGTTTACAAAACGAGTTACGCGAACGTCATTATACTTGGGATCCGGAAGAATCGTTCTTTTTCTTGGCTTAGATTTTCTCATCTCTATTTATCTTTATACTACTAATTATTTCTTTGCAGCAGCTTTTGCTTTCGGTCTCTTGGTTCCGTACTTGGAACGTCTCTGTGTACGTCCATCAACGCCGGCAGCATCCAAACCGCCTCTTACGATGTGATATCTTACACCTGGCAAATCCTTTACCCTGCCACCACGAACCATTACGATCGAGTGTTCCTGCAAGTTGTGGCCTTCGCCTGGAATGTAAGCGTTGACTTCCTTACCGTTAGTTAATCTAACCCTAGCAACCTTACGCATTGCTGAATTAGGTTTTTTAGGTGTTGTTGTGTACACTCTCGTGCAAACACCTCTTCTCTGTGGGCACGAATCAAGTGCAGGCGATTTACTCTTGTCGGCTGCAACATATCTGCCTTTTCTTACTAATTGCTGTATCGTTGGCATATAACCTATTTATTTTTAATAATTTTACTCTAATTTACATTTACAAAATTTGGACTGCAAAGGTAGAACATTTTTTCTTACCAACAATATAACTTTTTTATTTTTTTTAAAATAATTTTTGTGAGCAACTAAAAATTTATCAACATAGGTTAATTTCCTCATAAAAGTCTGATTACAAAAAGGCATCTAGGAGTACTATAAATTATTTATTAACAATAGATATTTTTTTTGTAAAACTATAGCACTTGGCTTTTGTCAAATAATATTATCTTTGCCAAATAATCAAATTATTCAGACAATGAAACTGCATGGATTATCAATCAGCTCCCTTATTATATTATTAATAGGTATAACATCCTGTGAACCGATAGGCGAAAACCAATACGACACTATCACTGTCAGTTCCGACATAAACTCACCAACCACATGGGGAAAAGGCAATACATACATTATTGACAAGGACAACCTGTATGTATACGCCGACCTAACTATTGAAGCAGGTGTAACGATAAAAATTATTTCTGGAGGAAACATTATCATCAAAAGCAACGGAAACATAATTGCAAACGGAACAAATGCCAATCCGATAGTGTTTACATCCACAAAAGATGACAGCCATGGAGGTGACATCAACAAGGACGGCGACAACACAATTCCCGCTGCTGGTGACTGGGGGTGCATAAACCTGAACGGATCTCAAAACTCAACATTTTCGTACTGCCAGTTCCTATATGGTGGCCGCGACAATGCCAATCCAGCTACAGTGGATGTGTCATCAGAGGCAACCGCTTCATTCACAAACTGCGTATTTGCACACAATTCAGGCGGGCTATTAAACAACATCTATGTAGGAGCACTAAATGCATCAAACGCCAGCAAAAATACTACTGTCACCGACTGCCAGTTCTATGGCAACAAAGTGCCAATAACCATAAATGCAGAAATGAACATCGACAACTCAAACTCTTTTTCAAATGAAGGAACAGCAAATGTCTGCAACGGAATTTTTGTCGCAGGAAGCAATGTAAACAGAGACATAAGCTGGCTTGAAGATGAAGTTGCATTCGTAGTAACAGCATCCGACCTCGAAATAGGAAGGAATACGAAACTGACACTAGGCAACAATGTCGTTATCAAGTTTGCCGAACATTCGTCAATGACTGTAATGTCGGGCGAAGGTTGCCTTGTTAACCATGATGGTCCCGGTGTATTCTTCACCTCGCTCAAAGATGATGAACACAAAGGTGACACAAATGGAGATGGTAACGAAACTATCCCTTCCGAAGCCGACTGGACAGGAATCTACTTGGACAACTGGAAATCGACAAGAGGATACGCAGACTGGACAAACATCCTGTACAACGACCCGCATCCTCAAGTAAAATAACATGCGATGAATGCATCTGAACACGTTGCAAACATTGTCAAGGCTTTGCCGAAAGCCCCTGGTGTATATAGGTATTTCGACAAGGACGGAACTATAATATATGTTGGCAAGGCAAAAAATCTAAAGAACCGTGTCAGTTCTTATTTTTTATCGTCCAACAAATTGAGCCGTAAGACTCAAATCCTCGTAAGCCAGATTCGTGATATAGAATACACCGTAGTTGACAGCGAAAGCGAAGCCCTCCTGCTAGAGAATGTGCTGATAAAAAGGCTTCAGCCCAAATACAACATCATGCTCAAGGACGACAAGACCTACCCCTGGGTATGCATAACCAACGAGGAATTCCCACGAATCCTATATACACGGCAAAAGACCGACACCGGCGAATACTTCGGCCCATTTGCATCGGTATACACCATAAAGACATTGCTTACGCTTATCCAACAGCTCTACCCAATCCGTTCCTGCAAGCTCAACATCACCGAACAGGGAATCAAGGACAGCAAATACGACATCTGCCTCGACTACCACATTGGCAACTGCCTAGGTCCGTGCATCGGAAAAATAGACAAGGAGGCATACTCAGCCATGTTTGCCGACATCCGCAAGATTTTGCGTGGCGACCTTCAACTCGTACAAGGATTCCTAAAGGAAAAAATGCAAGCACATGCGGCAAAACTCGAATTCGAAGAGGCATCCAAATTCAAGCAAAAACTCGACATACTGGAAAATTACCGTAGCAAATCTACAGTTGTCGACACAAACATCTCCAACATCGAGGCATACGGGTTTGCAAAAGACATAAACTCATGCTACATAAGCTACTTAAGAATACAGAACGGCACAATAATAGCATCGCACTCGTTGGAAATCCGCAAGCGCATCGAGGAAACCGACGAGGACATTCTTGCCTATGCCATAGTTGACATACGCGAAGAACTGAAAAGCAACGTCAAGACAATAATACTACCGTTCCAGATTGACTTCCCGATTGAAAACGTAAAGTTCGAGTACCCGCAGAAAGGCGACAAGGGAAAAATCCTTGAACTGGCAAACCGCAACGCAAAGTTCTATATGCTCGAAAAGCACAAGCAGGTAGAAAGCAAAGACCCGGAAAAGAACACCCAACGCAAACTCGAAACCTTGAAATCGGATTTGAAGATGGATGAATTGCCAGTCCATATTGAATGCTTCGACAACTCCAACATACAGGGCACCAATCCTGTAGCATCGTGCGTAGTATTCAAGAATGCCAAACCATCGAAAAAGGACTACCGCCATTTCAACATTAAGACCGTAGTTGGTGCAAACGACTTCGCCTCAATGGAAGAAATCATCTACCGCCGCTACCATCGTCTGCTTGATGAAGGCGAACCTTTACCACAACTGATTGTTGTAGATGGTGGCAAAGTGCAACTTTCGTTCGCTGTGCGAAGCCTCGAAAAGTTAGGGCTAATCGGCAAAGTGACTATAATTGGCATTGCAAAACGGCTCGAAGAAATTTTTTTCCCCGATGATGACATTCCGTTGTACTTGGACAAGAACTCCGAATCGCTGAAGATAATACAGCAAGCCAGAGACGAGGCTCACCGCTTCGGCATAACCTTCCACCGCAAGAAACGATCTGACAATTTCCTCAAGAGCGAACTGGATGACATAAAAGGCATAGGTCCAAAGACAAAAACCATCCTGCTCAAGGAGTTCAAAACCATTAGCGGAATAAAGGAAGCTAGCCTGGAAAGACTGACGGAAGCATTAGGTGCGGCAAAGGCTGGGATAATATATGGGTATTTTCATAAATAATTTTGGAGCGGATGGAATCCGCTGGAAGAGACGGAACATGGAGTGTCCTACGGACAGAAATCGTACAAATCGACACAAATCATACAAATATGTAAAATGTGGAACATGGTTTGTGGGTATATAAATGTAAGGGCAGGTTTGAAACCTGCCCTTACAATATTCCACAAACATTACGTTTATTCCTTGATGAATTTCTGCACTATGCCGCTCGCTGAGCCTGTCGAAGTGCGCGGGTTTCCATAGATTTTTACCACATAAACCCCATTTGCCAATCCATTAACATCGCAAACCGCATTGTCGGCATTTACCTCTGTGCGATAAACGACCTGTCCCAAGGCGTTTACAATCTCAATTTCGGAAATTGTTTCCGAGGATGAGATGTTGAGGATGTCGGTTGCGGGATTCGGGAAGAGGGCGATTTCAAATGCAGCGGTTTTCTCAATGCCGGTTACAGATACGAACGATGCAATATATGTAGCATCGGCGACAACCGTGATAGTGCGTGGATTGTCAGTGTTGCCATCGTTCCACGAAACAAACTGGTAGCCATCGCGAGCCGAAGCCGAAATCTGTATCTCGGTGCCGTAGTCGTAGGTTCCGCTTTCGCTGACAGTTCCCATTCCGGTATCGTCAGACTCTACCGTAATCGTGTGCTGGTCGATTGCAAATACGGCGGTATAGGTCATATTGCCTGTTACGGTTATTGTGCGTGGATTGTCGGTATTAAAGTCGCGTGTTGGATTTTCTTCATCAATCCAGTGTACAAAATGATAGTGTTCGTTTGGTATTGCCGTAATCTGGACTGTTGTGCCTTCAATATACTCTCCCGTACCTTGTACTGTTCCCATTGTTTCATCGGTAGAAACTACTGAAATTGTGCGCAATACACCGAATGTTGCCGTATAGGTGATGTCCTCGGTAACGACGATTGTACGCGGATTGTCGGTGTTGCCGTCGTTCCAAGCAGCAAAGCCGTATCCCTCGTTTGCGGTTGCCGAAATCTGAATTTCAGTACCATAGTCGTAAGTGCCGCCCTCGCTCACGCTTCCCATTGCTTCACTATTGGATTCGACAGTAATTGTGTGCTGGTCGATTGCGAAGGTTGCCGTGAATGTCGAATCGGATGTTACGGTTATTGTACGCGGGTTGTCGGTGCTGCCGTCGTTCCATTGTACAAAATGGTAGTGGTCGGCTGGTGTTGCCGAAATTTGCATTTCTGTACCATAATCGTATTCTCCGCTTTCGCTAGCAGTTCCCATAGTTTCATCGTTTGATTCAACCGTTATTGCAAATCTGTCGATTGCGAAGGTTGCCGTGTAGGTTGCATCGCCAGTTACCGTGATTGTGCGAGGGTTGTCGGTGTTGCCGTCGTTCCACTCGACAAAATGATAGTGTTCGGCTGCTGTTGCCGAAATCTGAATTTCGGTGCCGTAGTCGTATGTGCCGCCATCGCTTACGGTTCCCATTGCTACATTATTGGATTCCAACGTAATGATGTGCTGGTCAATTGCGAAGGTTGCAATGTAGGTAGCATCGCCTGTTATAGTGATTGTGCGAGGATTGTCTGTGTTGCCATCGTTCCATTGAACAAAGTGGTAATGTTCGATGGCATTTGCAGAAATTTCCGACCGCGCACCTTCGGCATACGAACCACTACCGCTAGCCGAACCTATGGTTTCATCGTCAGAAAGCACAGTGATTGTGTACAAGACGCCAAAACTAGCAGTATAACTTGCATCCTCGGTAACGGTAATAGTACGCGGATTGTCGGTATTATCATCTCTCCAACCGACAAAACCATACCCATCAAGCGGTGTTGCGGTAAGTGTTGCTGTTTCTCCCTCGTAGTAAATGCCTCCGCCATCCACAGTTCCCATTGTTTCGTCAGCAGAAAGTACGGTAATTGTATATGATGGAAGAGCAACAAAGGATGCTGTATATTCAACATCTTCCGTTATGGTTATTGTACGTGGATTATCGGTATTGCCATCGTTACACTGTGAGAATGCATAGCCTCTGTTGGGTATTGCCTCTATTATGGCAATGCCATCGGCGCAGTCGGGTTGTTGTGAGACTCTTGCTCTTCCTTGTTGCTGGTTTGCACTTGATACTACTACAAGTTCATTTAACTGAGCCTCGCGTATATCTGAAAAATGATGCCAAGTTCCGTCTGTCCCATATATCCCTGCAAAACCGCAAGGACCCCATAATGTGGCACTAAAGTTTTTAAATGCATATAGGTGGCAATCTGGTGGTATTGTTGGAGTTGCATATATATCCGTAAGGTTGCAATAAAATGCATAAAAACCAATGTATGTGACAGAATTGGGTATTGTAACCGATGTCAGTCCAGTACATCCAGAAAAAGCATATTCGTAAATGCTCGTGACGGAATTTGGTATTGTAACCGATGTTAGGCAAGTTGCTCCGTGAAATGCATTGTTTTTTATTTTTGTTATTGTTTCAGGAATAACCAAATCGGTCACCAATTCATTATTTATATAAAGATTGTGGGCGTAATTAAGCGGATTAGCCCCACTGTTTAAGTGGTCAAACGTTATTTGACACCATTCTGCAATACTTCCTGTATAATATACAGCAGTTAATCCGCTACAATAACGAAATGCATCTTTGCCAATTCTCGTAACAGAATTAGGAATTGTAACAGATGGCAATCCACTGCAATCCTCAAATGCAAAATCAGGAATATTTGTTACATTTTCACCGATATTCAATGTTGACAATGATGTGCAGCCACTAAATACTGGAGAAAGTTGACTTCCCATTGTTGTGCAGTTTGGAGCATTGAAATTCACTGTTGTAAGACCCGTGCAATTGCCGAAAGCATCTTTGCCAATGCTCGTAACGAAGTAGGGTATTGTTACCGATGTCAGTCCGCTGTTTTTAAATGCATAATCAGGAATATTTGTTACATTTTCGCCGATATTCAATGTTGACAATGCTGTGCAACCACTAAATACAGGGGAATCCGAACTTCCCATTGTTGTGCAGTTTGGAGCATTGAAATTCACTGTTGTAAGACCCGTACAATTGCGGAAAGCATAATTACCAATGCTCGTTACAGAATTGGGGATTGTTATCGATGTCAGTCCAGTACAATTAGAAAATGCAGAATTGCCAATGCTCGTAACAGAATTGCCGATTGTAACCGAAGTCAGTCCGCTGCAACCAGCAAATGCAGAACTGCCAATGCTTGTAACGGAATTGGGGATTGTTACCGATGTCAATCTGCTACAATACTGGAATGCACGATCGGGAATGTTGGTTACATTTTCGCCAATATTCAAGTTTATTAATGATGTACAGTCATTCCATGAAGCGCCATTACTTGTACAGTTCGTCGCATTGAAATTTACTGTAGTCAGTCTATTGCAACCAGAAAATGCCCGTCCGCTAATGCTTGTAACAGAATTAGGAATTGTAATCGTTGTTGCCGTTGAAATACATCCTGTCAAAATTAATTTACGTGAATCCGCATAAACTAGGCATCCATCCACATGCCCGATAACAGTTAATGCCCCCCATGGACTTCCTGTTGCAGAGCCGGTGCCTGTAATATTTCTGACATTATAAAATGCGTTATTGCCAATGGTTTGTACATTTCCACCAGCCGATAATGTTTGCAGTCCAGTGCAATTATAAAAAGCAGAAGAGCCAATAGAGCTAACTGATGACGGAAGGTTTAATGTTCCAATCAGTTCGCTGCAACCATAAAATGCATGATTGCCAATGCTTGTGACAGAATATGTTTTGCCATTATAAGTGACTGATGATGGAATTGTTAGGCGGCCAGTGGGATATGTGGAATAGTAAGGGGAAGATGAATTTTGTGATGTAACTTCTACAGTATAAGGTAAAGTTGACGATGTAATGTTGTAGTATAATGTATGCCCATTACTAACTGCGGAAAAATTGTAGGCGAAGGAGGAAATGCTGCAAATGGCAGCGAGAATGAGAGTAAAAATTAGTCGTTTCATAAGATTAAAATTTTAAAGTTAACATAGTTCAATTTTTTTGTTTATTTTCATTAGTTTCGTTTTTAATCCTAAATAAGGATGTGATAATGAAGATGTTTTTAAAGATTATTTTGTTAGGTGTTTTCTTAAAATGTTTAAGTGGTCTGTAAACTTGTTTAATCTTTATTGGTCCACCCGGGTAAAGGTGTTTATAATCATTATACAATTTTCTATATTTATCTTCACCTCGCTTAAAGCACAATACACAAATTATGTAAACAAATATATGTACGGCAAAAGTGATTATGCATATCGTTACAGCCCAAGCGGAGACTCCATTATTGTGCAGTTCATAAATATTTACACTAATCTTTGCTACTAAACTTATTGTGATACATAAAGTTACAAGCGAGATTATCTTTACAAATTCGCCATACAATCCCTTAATGATTTCAAATCCATTTTTGTTAAACGGAACATAGTCTTCGAAATATATATAATGGTTGTTGTAATTATCCCCATAATACTTGTTGCGTATCGCCCACACCACAAACTGCTCGTGGCGTTGGTGCATTCCTAAATATATACATAGGTACGCCATTATTCCCAATGCAATGTAGGCACAAACGGCAACAATGCACAAATCGCCCAAACTATATGAGTAATCCTCGATTTTTTCAAAATAATGGCTTGCATCCATAAACACATTGCCATAAAATGCGATAACTGCAAACAATCCTGCAACAAGCGTAACGATATGCCCCAGATACGAATTGTTGTTATCGGCATATTGTTCGTGCAATTGTATTTCTATCTCGTTTATTTGTTTTTCTTCCATTATTCTAATTAACGATTTACGATTCTCTAATTCAGTAATACTGCTTTTTGTTTCATAAGGCTCTTTGCAAATCGGGAGTTCAGGACATAAAAATTTATCGTGAACTTTTTATCTGATGGAAGGTCTCGCATACCTATGTCGCAAATAAGAAAGCCCACGATAACTCGTGAGCGTTTCTTGCCTTCAATTTGCGACATTTGAAAAATTGCGAGTTTTCCATCAGAATCGTAAAGCAAAAACGCCTTTATATTTTAATTATCAATCAAATATCAGTTTCTATTTCATTGGCAAATGTTTTTAATAGTTAATACATTCGGTTAAAATTTACAGGGCAAAGATAAGAATTATTTACGATTTTAGAATTACGATTTACGATTTACGATTTTTAATTTGATGATTTGAGGGATTTGAAGATTTGATTTTTGTTGAATCGCGCCGTGACGCGATTGTACTGCTATGAGAATGCGTTTTATTTTTCTGGGAGCATGATGTTTTGAGCCTTTGCAGAAAAATAAAATAATGCTTTTAGAGATAATGTTTTGGAAATAAGTATATTAAATAATATTTATGCATTTTATTTTTCTGCGAATGATATATTTTGTATCTTTGCAGAAAAATAAAACAATGTTTTATGGGTTATATTGTTGGTAGAGAAGCAGAAACAGAAGAATTACTAGACTTGTACCATAATGGCAGAGCAGAGTTTGTCGCTGTCTATGGTCGTCGTCGCGTTGGAAAAACATTCCTTGTGGATGAAGCTTTGAAAGGTAAAATAACATTCCGCCATTCGGGATTGTCGCCTGTGGATGAGCAAAATAAGAAAAACGGATTGAAAGAGCAATTGAAGTATTTTTATTTGTCATTGCTGAAGCACGGAATGAAAAAGAGCAAGTGCCCGACATCGTGGCTCGAGGCGTTCTTTATGCTCGAAATGCACCTTCAGTCGCTGGATAATGGATTGAGGCAGGTGGTTTTCCTTGACGAACTTCCTTGGATGGACACGCCTCGGTCTGGTTTCATTACTGCCTTGGAAGCCTTTTGGAACGGCTGGGGATGCCATAGGGACAATATGATGCTTGTGGTATGCGGTTCGGCAAATTCGTGGATGCTTGACAATTTGGTAAACAACCATGGCGGATTGTACGGAAGGACTACTTACGAGGTAAAACTCGAACCGTTCACTCTCGCGGAATGCGAAGCATTTCTGTTGGGCAAGGGCATAATAATGTCTCGCTATGACATAGTCCAAGCCTATATGATTACTGGCGGCATTCCATATTATCTAGGATATATGAGGAAAGGCATGAGCCTCGCACAGAATATCGACAGGCTTTTCTTTGCAAAAGGAGCAAAATTGCATTACGAATACGACCGTCTGTTTGCATCGGTGTTTGCAAAGCCCGAACAAATGAAAAGTATTGTGCAATTGCTGGGAAACAGGCGTTGTGGCTATACGCGAAAAGAGATTCTCTCCAAAATAGGGCTAGATGATTGCGGAGCATCTACCAAATTGTTAAAAGCCTTAGTAGCCAGCGATTTTATTCAGTCGTATGTTCCGTTTGGTAAGAGCAAGCGCGAAGAACACTACAAGTTGACCGACCCTTTCTGCTTATTTTACATGAAGTTTGTAAAAGGGCAAAAGGAAATAGACCCCGAATTTTGGATGCACAACGTGGCTTCGCAGTCGGTGAGTTCGTGGCGCGGATTCGCTTTCGAGGAAGTTTGTCTCGCACATTTTCATCAAATCAAGAAAGCACTTGATGTACTTGGCGTTTCGTCATCGCAATCGGCTTGGGCGGTAAAAGGTGACGATGAAAATGATGGCACACAAATCGATCTGCTGATAAACCGTAAGGACAATGTTGTGAATATGTGCGAAATGAAATTTTATAACGAGAAATTTACTGTCAACAAACCATATTATGCAAAATTGGTTCATCGTCAGAATATCTTGTCGGAAAAGTTGTCGAGGAAAACGGTTGTCCACAATGTGCTGGTAACAACAGAAGGCTTAACATACAACGAGTACAGCGGTATTTTCCAGAGAGTTGTAACAATTGACGATTTATTTGGAAAATGAAGATGAAAGATTTGAAGACGTTTCTATGCCTGCGGCGTTTCAATGGCTGCGCCGTTTAAATGGGCTGGCGCCCGTTTCTCGTTTCACGTTTCTATGGCTACGGCGTTTCTGGTTTCTCGCTACGCTGTTTCTGGGTTTCAATGCCTGCGACGTTTGAGGATTTGAGAATTTGATGATTTGAAGATATGAGGATTCAATATTTTTTTTCATCTTTCCCCTTTATCAAAAACCCTTTGTTGAGAAATAACCGAACTATTGCGATTTAGGTCTCACATTTCCATGTATTTTAGCAAAAAAATTGAATATGTGCGCTGCTGACATTATAATCATAATAGTAATATTGTTCTTCGCAATAAAAGGTCTGATATGCGGACTTATAAAGGAAGCCGCAGGGATTGTTGCCATACTGGCAGGACTTTTTGTCGCCATAAACTTTTCGGGATGGTTGTCGAACTGGATACTCGAAAAAGGCTGGTTCGATCCTAAATACCTTGAAATAATCAGTTTTACTGTAATTTTCCTCGGAGTTATACTCCTTGTTATTGTGATGTCGAAAATGCTGAACAAGTTTGCCGATGCCATAAGCCTAAACTGGCTGAACAAACTGGCTGGCTTTGTGTTCGGAGGTATCAAAGGTGCGCTGATAGTAGGCGGAATATGCTATATTGCAGAACGCGTCATACAAAATTTCAGTCTAACAGAACACCAGAATTTCCTTGCCAACTCAAAGATCTACGCACAACTGCTAGAATTATTCGACAAGATTTCGATGTTTTAATGCATCAATCTTTTTTCCACTTGCGACACGAGAAACCGAGTCCGCACTCAATGAAATGAGCCTTGAATCCCATCGCCTTCAAGCTTAGATTCACAAACATAAAGTTGGTGACATAATACCTACCACCTATGCGAGTATAAACCCAGTCGTTCTTCTTCACCTTGTTGTAAACATACATACCTACATACGAAACCAACTCGAACCATCTGTACACCAATTGATGACCAACGCAAAATCCTAGCCTGACCACATCGCCGAATTTTTCGTATTGCTGCACCAAGACATTGTTACGCTCGTCAAAATAGTACTTCAGGTTTTCGTTGTAAAACATATCCAATGAAGCTCCGACCTTACCGATTTTGCCATACTGATAGCTATATCCGGCAGCAACCGTACTGCATATAAATCCACCGCCCCTGCCATTGTATCCTACCGAATACTCATCAGAACTTACGCATGTACCAAACGCCCATGCCTCGTGTGGGGAAAGACCCTCGACATAGTTGCGTCGCTCCTTTGTATATTCGCGCTGAGCAATGTCCTTCGACACAGCAAGCGACAAAACTGCCTGGTTCAGCCCAAGATTAGGTTTACGCACCGCTCCGTTTGAATAATGCATAAACATTGGCATAAGCTTCAACTCAAACCCATCAGGAAGCTTGAACGCAAAATCGAAACCGAAGCTAAAATAAAAACAGATTGGCGTACTTACTGCTATATTTTCGGGATTCTCAATGCGGTCGTACCTTTGCGTAAGATAGGCAAGCCCAGCATTTATCCGCGTGCCCAGCCTGAAATGCTCATTTGAGAACATGTCAATGTCCATAAATGAATATGCCGAAATTGCCGAACCAAGAACATCAGGACTTCCGAGATAATTGTAATTCAGCCCGAACCCATGCTGTGGGTAACGATATTTCACATCGTAGAAGTCATCGGAACGAGTAGAAAAGTAATAGTTCAACTCTCCACCAGCAGTTGTATGCAACAACGATCCCATGCCCGAACGATGCGGAATCGTACTACCGCCATAAAACTTTAGCTCAAGGCTATGAGTCCTCTGAGCATACACGCACTGGCATGCGACAAACAAACAAAACAATAGCAATGATTTCCTTATCATCTTTTTGCCGTTATAAGGAATACACCAATAGCTATTATTGCGAAAATTATATTTGGAACCCAGACTGCTAAAACAGGACTTAAAAGCCCGCCCAAGGCAAATGTAGTCGAAAACCGCTCAAACAGTATATACGAAAAACTCAAAAGCATTCCAATACCAATATTTACACCCATACCACCTCTTCGCTTTCTTACCGACAAAGCAAATCCGATAAGAGTAAGCACGAAAGTCGAGAATGGTGTTGCCATACGCCCATAAAGCTCTATTTCACTTGAAATTACGGCCGAAGTTCCAGATAGTTTCTGTTCTGCAATATAAGCCCTCAATTCTTTCATATTCAGAGCCTCAACAGTAGTCAACTTCTTAAAGAAATCATCTGGAGTAATACGTATTGCAGTATCCTTTTCTGGTCCCACTTCAATGTTTTCTACTCCATTATCGAACGTTCTTATACAATAGTCTTTTACTTTCCATGTCTGATTTTTAGCATTCCATTGCATCATGTCGGCGGTGAGCTTCGACTTCAAGTTTACTCCGTCAAACTTTTCCAACGACAACCTGAGACCAACGCCATGTTCGCGATTGAAACTTTCTACATAGAAATACACTCCCGGCTCCAATTGCCTATGAAAGTTGAAAGAACTCATTCGTAGTCCCCCTTTCGACACATACCTCTCCTCGAATGCAAGTTTCTCCTTGTTGCAATCGGGAATAACAAAATTTCCAAGTATGAACGAAAATGCTGTTATTATCACACAACCAATAAAATAAGGATACAACAGTCGTATCTTGCTTACTCCACTGGCAAAAACAGCCACAAACTCCGATTTGCTTGCCATCTTCGAGGTGAAAAATATCACTGATATGAAAACAAAAAGAGGACAAAACAAATTAGCGAAGTTTGGAATAAAATTTAAATAATACTTGAAAATAATATCGGTAACACTGGCACCTTTATCAATAAAGTTATCTATCTTCTCAGACACATCAAAAACCACGGCTACGCATACAATCAAAGAAATAGCAAGTGTAAACGTGCCCAAAAATTTGCGAAGAATATACCAGTCAAAACGTCTCAACTACAGTCTCCTTCCCAATTTTTCAATCATCATTTTCTTCCAATCTGCAAAAGTTCCATCGGCAATATGCTCGCGAGCAAGATCAACAAGATGCAAATAGAAACCAAGGTTATGAATACTTGCAATTTGCGCCGCAAGCATTTCACCAGCAATTACTAAATGACGCAAATAAGCCTTCGAGTAGAAAGAATCGACAATTGTCGTTCCGTTTTCGTCAAGTAGAGAGAAATCATCTTTCCACTTTTCGTTGCGCATGTTCATCGTACCTTCCATCGTGAAAAGCATTCCGTTACGAGCATTGCGAGTAGGCATTACGCAGTCGAACATGTCAATTCCACGTGCTATGCCTTCGAGTATATTAGCAGGAGTTCCCACGCCCATAAGGTATCGAGGCTTATCCTGAGGCAAATGCTCGTTTACGATTTCAATCATATCGTACATCTGCTGGGTTGGCTCGCCAACCGACAATCCGCCAATTGCATTGCCCTCGGCGCCAATGTCGGCGACATACTTTGCCGACTCGATGCGCAAATCCTCGTAAGTAGAACCCTGCACAATGGGGAAGAAAGCCTGCCTGTAACCATACAAGCCCTCTGTCTCGTTGAAATGTTTCCAGCCTCGCAACAGCCATGAATTGGTAAGTTTCAGCGACTTGGCAGCATACTTGTACTCACATGGATACGGAGTACACTCATCGAAAGCCATCATTATGTCGGCACCTATGTTACGCTGAATGTCAACTACTCGCTCTGGCGTAAAAATATGCTTCGAACCATCAATATGACTTCTGAAAATTGCACCATCCGCTGTAAGTTTACGACAATCGGCCATAGAGAACACTTGGAATCCTCCACTGTCAGTAAGAATCGGTCTGTCCCAGCCGTTGAACTTGTGCAGACCACCAGCCTTATTAATGATTTCGATACCTGGGCGCAAATACAAATGATAGGTGTTACCTAGTATTATTTGCGCATTGATTTCGTTCTTAATCTCGTAAGTATGAACGCCTTTTACAGTTCCGCATGTGCCAACTGGCATGAATATTGGTGTCTGTATTTCGCCGTGGTCGGTTGTTATAACACCACGACGAGCATTGGTCTTGTCGTCCTTATGTAAAATCGTAAAATTCATGGTGCAAAGATAAGATAAATTTTACTAGTGTCCGCTAAAAACGGATTGATACACATAACCACAGTATTATCAATCGTTTACACAACAATATTAGTAAAGGAAGTCGTCATTTACTTGCTTCGCTGCGTGAGCTAAAGGTACGGAAGCTAGTCGGAACACGCGATACGAAACGGAGAGCGTTGTGAAGACTGCTATCCGTAATCTCCTATAGTGTTATTATTCAAGGAGATTATTCGTCTTTGGCTCATGAGAAAGTTCCGCATAAATAAACTCACAAGCATCGTTCCTTGTTCTGTTCGTTCTATTTTGCGGAATGACGGTCCCTTTTTTAGCGGACAATACTAGAATGGAACATACAAAAAAAGACTGCACAGCAAAAATTGCCATGCAGTCCTCTATCTGAGAATCTGGATTTTATACCAATCCTGAGAATCCCATGAAAGCGAGAGCAAGGATACCTGCAACTACAAGAGCTGCTGGAACGCCCTTCATGCCTTCTGGAATCGGGAGCTTTGCCAGATGTTCGCGGATACCTGCGAAAATCACAAGAGCAAGCATGAAGCCCAAAGCGGTACCTATTGCGAATACTATTGCCGGCAAAAGCGAAGTTGCATCAAGTCCCATCGAGTTGTATGTTCCGTTACCAACCAATATTGCAACACCAAGAATTGCACAGTTGGTGGTGATAAGCGGAAGGAAAATACCGAGTGCCTGATACAGCGACGGGCTTATCTTCTTGAGGATAATCTCGACCATCTGTACGAGTGCAGCGATGATGAGGATAAATGCAACTGTCTGCATAAACTGAATTCCCAACGGATTGAGGATGTAGGTCTGCACGAGCCATGTCACAATGGTTGCAAGAGTCATTACGAACAGGACTGCGCTTCCCATTCCTACAGCCGTCTTAACCTTTCCCGATACGCCAAGGAACGGGCATATTCCGAGAAACTGGGCAAGCACGATGTTATTTACGAGCATTGCCGATATTATGATGAGTATGTATGCCATAGTCGTAAATTTTATTTGTTAAACCTTCTTACTACTGCTATAAAATATGCCAATCCGAAGAATGCACCCGGTGCAAGCACGAATACGAGAATTCCGTCGGCCTGAATGAACTGCCATCCGAAGATTGACAGGCTACCGAGAACTTCACGTACAGCACCCAAAATCATAAGTGCAAGTGCGTAGCCCAAGCCCATTCCCAAACCATCGACGCAGGATGCCCAAACACCGTTCTTCGATGCAAACGCCTCGGCACGACCGAGAACTATGCAGTTTACAACGATAAGCGGAATGAACAATCCCAATGTTTCGTAAATACCCGGCAAGTAAGCCTGCATAAGCAAGTCGATTACCGTTACGAACGATGCGATTACAACAATGTACGATGGAATACGCACCTTGTCGGGGATAAGGTTCTTGATTAGCGATATTACTATGTTGGAGCATACGAGGACGAATGTCGTCGCAAGACCCATGCTCAAGCCGTTGATTGCCGATGTGGTGGTTCCCAGTGTCGGGCAGCAACCGAGCAACATTACCAATACGGGGTTCTCCTTTATGAAACCCTTAGTGAAATTCTTCCAGTTATTCATTGTCCTGTCCTCCTTCTTCTTTAAATGTAACAGTAAAACTGTCATTTGCAGTCTTGCATATAGTCTCAACATTTTTTAATGTGTCGCATCTGCCAGTTTCATCTGTAAGGATTACCATACTAGTAGATACGCAGCTGCCAACTGTATTAACGTAGGTTGCGTAAGCCTTGTTGAGAGCATCGCAGAAAGCACGCGACGAGATTGTTGCTGCTGTGATAGCGTCAACATCGCCACCGTCCTTCTTTACCTTTGCAGGAGTCGAAAGGTCCTTGCCTATAACATTGCCCTTTCCGCCTTCCTGGAACCAGTCGCCCATCTTCGAACCAAGACCGGCGGTTTCCTTATGTTCCAAAACGGTGTATCCGAAAATCTTGCCTTCGGTATCGAAACCTACCAAAACCTTTACATCGCCGCCGAAACCCTTGTCGGTAACAACCTCTACAGCTGTTCCAACTAACTGTTCGTTAGCGTCGAATGCCTTGTAGGTTGGAACGCCTTCAACTTCTTCGGCTACCTGATGGTCGAATGCAGGGAGCACCTTCATAAGACCTTCGTTCAACTTCTTTTCTTTCACCTGTGCAATAGGCTCCTGGGTAAAGTAATATACGAAACCGAGAGCCACGGCTGCCACTACTGTAATCACGAACAGCGTGAGCACCATATTTATTAAAGAACTTTGTTTCTTTGCCATGATAATTCTTTTTTAGGTTCCACAATTATTTCTTTACCTCTTCCTTTGGCGGTTTTACAACCTCACCGAAACGCTTCGGCTTGCACCAGTTGTTAATCAGCGGAACAAGTGCGTTCATAATAAGGATTGCGAACGACATACCTTCCGGATATGAACCCCAGGTTCTGATTAAGATGGTGATGATACCGATACCAACACCGTAAACCAACATTCCCTTGCCAGTCATTGGCGAAGTTACCATATCGGTTGCCATGTAGATAGCACCGAGCAGGGCACCACCGGCGAGGATATGGAACAGCGGGTCGGCATACTTGGTCGGGTCAACGCCCCAGAGGATTGCCGAGAAAGCAGCCATAGTTCCGAGAACTGCAACTGGAATATGCCAGGTTATAACCTTGCGGATAAGCAGGAAGATACCGCCGATGAGCAGTGCTATTGCCGACATTTCGCCGAGCGAACCGCCCATGTTGCCGATAAACATATCCATATAGTTGTAGTCAACCATCTGACCTTCGTTGAGAAGTCCCAGTGGAGTTGGACCTGTTACTGCATCGAGAGCCTTGATGTCCCAAATCGGCTGCGGAGTCGGCCAGGTTGTCATCTGCGACGGGAACGAAATGAGCAAGAATACACGACCTACGATTGCAGGGTTGAACGGGTTGTTGCCAAGTCCGCCAAAAGTCATCTTTGCGATGCCTATTGCTACGATTGCACCTATAACAATAATCCACCAGTCGAGGTTTGCAGGAACATTGAATGCCAGAAGCATACCTGTAACGATTGCAGAACCGTCGAAAATAGTGGTCTTTCCCTTCAATAAGAACTTCTGAATCAGCCATTCAACAGCCATACAAGCAACTATCGAGATTAAAGTAACCCTGATAGCGTTGAGTCCGAAGAAGTAAACCGATACGCAGAAGGCCGGTAACAGCGCAATTACCACGCTGTACATTATCTTTTTCACCGATTCGTTGCTGTGAACGTGCGGTGACATTGCGATTGCTAATCTATTATCTGCCATAGCTGTTACTATTTTTTAGACCTTAAAATTTTTGTTACTGTCGCTTTACCGTAGCGGATGTAATCGGTAATAGGAATTCCTGCCGGGCAGGTGAAGCTGCACGAACCACATTCGATGCAGTCGAGCACTCTTTCTTCCTTCAAAGCGTCGAAGTCGCGAATCTTGGCGAGGTTCTTGAGCAAGTAAGGTTCAAGACCCATGCAGCAAGCGCTTACGCACTTTCCGCAGCGGATACAAGCACTTTCTTCCATACGCTCGCTTTCGCTCTGCTTGAACATCAGCACGCCTGAGGTACCCTTTGTTACAGGTACTTCGAGCGACTTCACAGCCTTACCCATCATAGGTCCGCCGTTTACTACCTTGCCGGTGTCTTCGGGCAAACCGCCAACTGCTGCAATGAGGTGGCTCAATGGAGTACCAACCCTTGCAAGTATGTTCTTCGGCGACTTAACCGACTTACCTGTTACAGTTACAACACGCTCGAACAGAGGCTTGTTCTTCTGTACTGCTTCGTAGATTGCGAAGGTAGAACCAACATTCTGTACCACACAGCCAACATCAATAGGCAATGCTGGAGGAGCAGGAATTTCGCGGTTTACGGTAGCCTTGATGAGCTGTTTTTCACCACCTTGCGGATATTTAACCTTCAAAGGCATAACGGTGATTCCATATTTCTTTGCAGCCTCGGTCATCTTGGCTATTGCATCGGGCTTGTTGTTCTCGATACCGATGATGATTTTTTCGGCACCGGTAGCCTTCTGTATAATCTTGCAGCCAACCATGATTTCTTCGGTATGCTCGAGCATAAGACGGTGGTCGGCAGTAAGGTAAGGTTCGCATTCAACACCATTTATAATAAGGTGCTCGCACTTCTTTCCCTGTGGAACCGACAACTTAACATGAGCCGGGAAAGTTGCACCGCCAGTACCAACTATACCGCATTCGGCAATCTTGGCGCGGATTTCTTCGGCGCTCATTGTGATTTCGGTCTTCAGGTCGGGAGTGCGGTCGATGGTTTCGAGCCATTCGTCGCCTTCGACATTGATGAAGATACAAGTATTCTTGTAGCCCGAAGTGTCGATTGTCTTCTCAATCTTTGCAACAGTACCCGATACCGACGAGTGAATGTTTGCCGATACGAATCCGGTGCTCTTAGCGATGAGCTGTCCGACCTTTACGGTGTCGCCCTTGGCAACAACCGGTTCGGCAGGAGCACCTATGTGCTGTGCGATAGGAATCATTACCTGCTTGGGCAGTTCTATTCTTTCGATAGGATTTCCTTTTGAAATCTTATTTTCTTGTGGATGAACACCACCTTTTGGAAAAGTTCTTAACACGATGAGTCCTCCTGAGTTTAGTTGTTATTTACATTGTTTTCTACCACTGTAGCTTCGGCTGGTGCTGGTGCAGGAGCTGGCTGAACTTCGGGCTTTGGTGCTGGCGGAGTTGCCGGCTTAGGCGGGAAGTTTACAGCGTTGATTGCACCTGTCGGGCATTCGGCAACGCACTTGCGGCACGACTTGCACTTTGTGAAGTCGATATATGCAACATTGTTCTCGACGGTGATAGCCTCGAACGGGCAAACCTTTGCGCACTTGCCGCAACCGATACAAGCAGCCTTGCAAGCCTTCATAGCCTCGGCACCCTTGTCCTTGTTGATGCAGCCTACATAAACGCGACGGTCATTCTTGCCACGAGGTCTTACCTCGATAACGCCGCGCGGACACATCTTGGCGCAACCACCGCAACCACCGCACTTGTCGTAGTCGATTTCGGGAAGTCCCGTTTCCTGGTTAATAGATATTGCACCGAAATGGCATCCGGCAACGCAGTCGCCATAGCCAAGGCAACCGTACTGGCATCCGGTGTCGCCACTCGATGTAGCGTGAGCGATAGCGCAGGTCTTGGCTCCGTCGTAGGTCGATGTCTGCGGACGCTTGTCGTGCGAGCCACAGCATCTAACGACTGCAACCATAGGTTCCTTTTCCTCGGCTACAAGTCCCATAACGGCAGCAACCTTGCTCATAGCAGCATTACCGCCTGCAGGGCAGTACTTGCCATCGAGATTACCGCTCTTAACAACGGCTTCCGACAAACCCCTACAACCCGGGAATCCGCATCCGCCGCAATTTGCACCCGGCAGACAGGCCTCAACCTCGTCGATGCGCGGGTCCTCTTCTACCTTGAATTTCTTGGCAACAAAGAACAGTATTATTGCTAACACTATTCCTAGCGCACACAAAGGTATCACAGTCCAAATTACAATCTCCATAAATTCACTGATTTAAATTATTATTTTTGTTATTCTTTGTTTCTGGGTTTCTAAGTTTCTATGTTTCTAATTGTTTCTATGTTTATGGTTGTTTGATGTTGTTTATTTGTTTGATGATTTATAGTTTTATTAGATTAAGTCCATATTTCTGGTATTTAGGGAATTTACTGTCACTGCTAATTAGTGGCATATTCTCTGTTATTGCTTGCGAAATGATGAGTCTGTCGCTCGGGTCGTTGTGGTCAGACACTACTGGCAATTTCGCCATAGTCTGCAAATGTTCTTTCGCCACATATTTCACAACCATATTAAGTTTGTTTTCAACGAAATCAAATATTTCAAAGTCGGCAGGCTTTTTGCCTTTCTGAAATTGTATTTTCCCGTTTTGGAATAAATGGGTAATCTCTTTTATACTTTCAGAACTTACATATATGAGGTTTTCGTAGTCGCACAATATATATTCAACATCATCGCTGACTTGCCGACCTTCGATTATGCTCACAAACAAACAAGTGTCTATAAGATACCTCATTTGTTTACCGCTCTTCTGTCAACAACAACGACAATGCCACCCTTATTCTGCATCATCCACATCCCAAGTTTCGACATTCGCTTGGGCATACGCTTCTTTTGTTTTGCAACCTTCTTTTCCATTTTAACGAATTTTTTGCAAAGGTAACAAAAAAATAAATTGCACACCAAAAAACATAACTTTCATTTCGTCTTTTATAATTTGTTTTTTGCATAGTATTTTGATATGGCAATTCAAAAAAAAGTCCGACAATCGCCGGACTTTTCGGATATTCCCCAAATTAAATTTTCTTGCTCGTATATATAAAACTTACAATCTTTCAACCCTAAAGTTAAAAACCTTCTTTATCCTGTCTCTCAGCAGATACAGCACAACATAGTATGCCGTGAGCAGAACCAACGATACCAATGCGGCGATTCCTTCGTTCACACCAATTCCAATCAGCACGAAAAGTCCAATCATCACCACCACAAACGGAAGCGCATAGCCGATAAGCACGGCCTTGGTGCCCATCGTCTGCGTCATCTTTACATTTACCTCGTCGCCTACGGAAATTTCCTGTCCTTGCATAAGCTGGGCCTCGACGACCCTGCTGCCCGATTCGCTTGAACCGCAGAACGATGTAGCCTTGCAGGTGGCGCAAGCCGACGACACCATAATCTCAACGATGGCGGTGCTGCCAGCGATTGACTTCACAGTTCCCTTGTGCGATATTTCTGCCGATTCGGACATTTTACAAATACAATAATAACGATTGCAAAAATAGATTAATAAATGTTTTTATGCAATAATAAATTTAAGGAAATTTTAAGAAGGGGGATATAATATTGGAAATGTTTAAAATATGATCAAAACTCTTTTGCTTCTTGCCTTAAAGCCAAATATAAGCTGTCGCGATTTTGACGATTATTCCAAATACTTACAATATAAATACTATTGCTGTAAATTGCATACACAACACTATTATGATAACTTTGCAACTCACGAAATTCGACCCCAGTTTCATCATCTGAGAAACTTACGGCACCTATTTCTGGAAAATTTGAAATGTTCGTAACTGCATTATTTATTTCATCACTCACTTTTTGAGCAGTACGCTGTACAAATTCTCTTGCAATATAAACTGCTGTTGCTGTAAATTCAGTTAATGCTCGCTCTGACCACTTTACATTCATATAGCCTCTGCTATAGCTTGGTTAATCAACTTCATCGCCTCATCATGCGAAAGAGTTTGTTCTTTTCCTGCAATAATGTCACGCATCCGTTCTTTAGATATTTTCATCATTTCTTCTCGTGTACGCAAACAAGGCATTTCTTGGCATTTAACATTCTCATTCATAACTCAATGGTTATATTCAATAATGCAAAATTATAACATTTTTGATATATGCAAATCTAAAATCAACAATATATTGGCAGATGCTGAAACAAGGTTGACACAAACCTGTGTGATACAATGTTGTGTGATATAAGTTTGTGTTAGATTGATTTTAATAAAAATAATAGTGACATTTTACAAATATTTACACCCATAAGTTATTATTATTCAATATAATACACATCACACAAAGTTGTATGATACAAATTTGTGTGACACAATGTTGTGTTACTAAAAAAAGTTGTATATTTGCGGTGAGAAACAACTCTAAATATGGACAAGATATTTCTATTCGGAGAATCGATTGGCGACAACAACTTCATAGGAAGGGAAGCCGAAATAAAACGACTTAAAGCCAACTTTACGCATGGTATAAACACTATGCTTATTTCACCACGCAGATGGGGAAAAACATCTTTGGTCAAGAAAGTTGCAAAAGAGGTTAAAAGCGATAAACTAAAGGTCGTTTTCATGGATATTTTTTGGTGTAGAAGCGAATACGATTTCTATAATGTCTTTGCAGAGGCTGTGCTAAGGCAGACAGCAAGTCGTTTTGAGGAGTTTGTTGATACGGCGACATCTTTTCTCGGCCGCATAGTTTCAAGGGTTGCGCTATCACCCGACCCGAACTCCGAAATATCACTTTCTCTCGGCATTACACCCAAAACTCACACTCCAGAGGAGATTCTTGGGCTTCCTGAACGCATAGCGGCAAAAAAGAAATGCCATATAGTGGTTTGCATAGATGAGTTCCAGCAGATTGGCGAATTCGAAAAATCGCTTTCGGTGCAGAAAAGGATGCGCACGGTATGGCAGCACCAGCAAAACACAAGCTATTGCCTATTCGGATGCAAGAAACACCTGCTCGAAAATATATTCCAGAGCAGAAGCAACCCGTTCTACAAGTTCGGTGACATTGCTCCGCTCGACCCGATTCCTATAGAAACATGGATTCCATACATAACCAAAGGATTCGCCAAGGAAAACAAAAAGATAAGCGAGGATTTCTGCAAACGGATTTGCGAAATAGTAAAATACAACCCATCGTATGTTCAGCAACTTTCATGGCTTACACTGCTAAACACCGATAAAGAGGTAACCGAAGATATTTTCAAACGGTCGGTGGATGACCTTATAAAAGAAAACACCCAACTTTTCCTACAGCAAACCGAAAGTCTCACATCTTACCAGACGAATTTCCTCCGCGCACTGCTCGATGGTGTAAACAAAGATTTCGGAATAAAGGAAATACGCGAAACATATTCGCTCGGAACCTACAGCAACATAGCAAGAATAAAGGCCGCACTTACCGACAAGGAACTCATCGATTTCGACACTGCCGGCACCTTCATTGCCGACCCTGTGCTTGAATTGTGGCTGAAAAAAATATTGTAACCTATGAACGAAACAAGAATAATATCGCAACTACCAAAGTTCGACACAACATTCTTCGAGCGTTACGCCAAAACCGTGCTAGTCGATTTGCTTGGCAACAAGTACGCAAACCTTGTCAACCGCGACCGTCCCGACCTGCAGGATTGCGATGCAGGAATAGGCATTGAAGTTACACGAGCAATGGTCACAGGCCGCGATGATGCCATCTCGCTCATAACCGACATGTCGGGCAACGATGACATTTCCGACAGCGACATCGAACGCATCAGGAAATTCGGCTATAGCTATGGTATCCACCGCCGAATAATGGGTCATATTGAAAAGGAATTCTGGTCGCTGGCAATTCCTCTGAAACGAATAATCGAAAGCAAGGTCAGCAAGGTCGCCAACGGTTTCTACGGCTGTTTCAACGAGTTTGGTCTATTCGTATTCTCGAAGGACGAACTTTCGCTCGAATACGCCACACAGACAATGGATTACACGATAGACATCCAGAAGGGCAACGCAACAAAATACGCCAACATGTTCATCTTCGACACGCACTCGCTCTTTGTCTGCGACCTTGTGAACGACATAATAACGCAAATAGGCGTAAGCGCAGAACAATGCGAAACCTATTATATGGAAGCCATGCAATAGTCAAAACGGTTTTCTCTTTCACAATAATCACAAATTGAATTATCTTTGCCGACAAACAATTGCACGATGTCAGAAAACAAACCGATGAGAGTTGATGTTGCCGAAATAATCAGGACAAAAAGTCCGAAATTGGCAAAGAAAATACCTCGCTTCATCGTAAATATTCTGAGGCGGATAGTCCATGAAAACGATGTAAACGAAATACTTACCATAGCAAACGGAGCAACGGGCATCGACTTTGTGAACATTGGCGTTGAATGCTTGGAACTGAAACGCAAAGTCATTGGATTGGAAAACATCCCATCGGATGGTCGGTTCATCTTCGTTGCCAACCACCCGCTTGGAGGTCTCGAAAGCCTTGTCATGATGCAGACCATCAATGAGAAATTCAGCGACTTCATGTTTGTTGTCAACGACTTGCTGATGGCATTGGAACCACTGCGCCCAGTTTTTATCCCCATAAACAAAGTCGGCAAACAGTCGCGCAACAACGCCGAACAACTGAACGCACTCTACGCATCCGACAAACAGGTTTTGTATTTTCCTGCTGGGCTATGCTCGCGAAAAATCAAAGGCAAAATCGTTGACCTGCAATGGCAGAAAAACTTCATAAACAAAGCAGTGGAATACCAGCGCGACATAATTCCGATTTACATCGGCGGACGAAACTCAAACTCCTTCTACCGCCTTGCCAACTGGCGCAAACGCTTGAAAATAAAATTCAACATCGAGATGCTTTTCCTCGTGGATGAAATGTTCAAACAACGCGGACAAACAATCTCTCTGACAATTGGCAAGCCTATCCCCTACACCACCTTCGACAAATCCAAAACTCCAACCGAATGGGCAGAATGGGTGAAAGAAGAAACATATAAAATGAATAATAATTGATAATCTGTGGCGACGTGGCATGCCGCGTCGCTACGGATTATCAACCTTTAGCTCGCTCAAGCAAATTTTCAAATCTTCAAATTATCAAATTATCGAATCCTCCCCATGACCGACATCTTCAGCACCGAGAAACGCTCTGACATAATGTCGAAAATCCGCTCTAAAAACACGAAGCCAGAAGTTAAGCTTCGAAAGGCTCTGTTTGCAAGAGGATTCCGCTATCGCACAAACGACAAACGACTTCCCGGAACGCCCGACATCGTACTGCGGAAATATGGGACTGTTATATTCGTGAACGGTTGCTTCTGGCACCACCACCCCGACTGCAAAATAGCCACTATGCCAAAAACAAACACCGAATTCTGGCAAAGCAAAATCAAACGCAACCGCCAACGCGACTTAGAAAACTACTGGAAATTAGGTGAATTGGGCTGGGAAGTCATTGTTGTATGGGAATGCGAACTAAACCATGCACATGCAGCAGAAGCCGTAGCCGACAAGATTGCAGAACGACTACATCGAAAATTGTCTCCGACACCTATCTCCTACGACATTCCAGAGGAATCTGAAATCAGAATTGCCGCTGAAGATAATGTTGAATACGGGAAATAATGCCTTAATAGTTTCTCGACCTCATCGAATCCATATATGAGCGAAGCACACTTTTCTGCGATTCCAGCAAACTGACTTTTTGCAAATAACTATCGGCAATAGCATAGCACTCATCAATCTTCGCAATTGTCAAATCTTTGATTTTCAAGCTATCATATATTGCTCTCACAGCATTGTACTTTTCTGTTCTGTCAAAATTTTCCTTCGATAGCCATGCCAATAGTTCCGACTTCGCATTGCCTGTTGCCTTGTTCATGGCATTGATTAGCAAAAATGTCTTCTTGTTTTCGGCAATGTCGCCACCGATAGGTTTACCAAAAACCTTCGCATCTCCGTATGTATCAAGCAAATCGTCCTGCAACTGAAATGCAAGTCCAGCATAACGGCCATACTGGTAAACATTTTCACAGTCGTCAGGTGAAGCATTGGCTATAAGAGCACCAATCTTCAGGCTTCCTGCAAGCAGTACGGCAGTTTTCAGGTTTATCATCTTCATGTAGTCATCTACGGTAACATTATCATCGGTTTCAAAGTCCATGTCGTACTGCTGACCTTCGCAAATTTCAATTGCCGTCTGCAAAAATACATCAAGAACCGCCTTGCTGTTAGTTGCTGTCTTCGATGCACAACGACAAGCCACAAGCGACATAAGGTCGCCCGAAAGGATAGCGATATTCTCTGTCCACTTCTTATGCACGGTTGGGCGACCCCGCCTCATGTCCGACTTGTCCATTATGTCGTCGTGAAGCAAGGTAAAATTATGGAAAACCTCCAAACCGAGCGCAGCATCAACAGCCATTTCGGCCTTTGCGCCAAACATCTCAGCCGACATTAGGCACAAAACCGGACGAATCCGCTTCCCACCTGCCGACAAGGCATACTTTACAGGTTCGTAAAGGTACTTCGGTTCGCTTTTTACCTCATCCAAAAAACGAGAAAGACTTGTCTTGAAATAATCCAGATAATATTCTTGTGTATTCATATCCTAAAAAATCATGTCGAAATACATAACCTGCAGTATCTGCGATACAACTATACAGATTAACAATCCATAAAATACAAGTCGCTGAATAGCAATTCGGCGAGAGTTAACAATTATATTCGAAAGCAAATAGCACAATGGGAAATACATAAGCCATACCGACTCGTTGGACGAAAAAGGCGAAAGCATGAAAATCCCCGAATATGCAGTCAGGAATAATAAAGAATGGTAATACTTCATTTCGGCAGTCTTACGAAATACCTTCAGCACAAACACAGAAAGTAGCGATACTAAAACAGCAAAAAGCACCGGAAGTCCAAAAAGATAATTGAGGTAATTATACTTTTCGCCTATTACCAATTTCAATGCTTCCGACTTTACTGAAGAAAGAAGTTCCTCCCAGTCGCCATATAGCCATACCATACAAAAGGCAACGCCCACGACAAATAACAAGGAGACAAACATTGAAACCAAGTCGCGCCACGACAAAGGTTTGACAATGGCAACAACAACAATAAGCGCAGGCAAAAGAAGAACATATTTGTAAGCAAATATAATCGAAAGACCAAACAAAAGGCCTACATCCAGACTTCTTGGCAAATCTTCGTGCTTGTTGTACATGCCAAAAATCCTCAATACAGCCAACGCAAAAAATAGTGTTCCAACCATTTCGGGTATGCACCTTTGTGCATTTATTATGCTTCCTGTCAGCAAAGCAAAAAACAATGATGGCAACTGATAACCAGACTCAACTATCTGGTAGTGGAAATTTATCTTCGACGCATAACAAGCAAAAGCAAAAGCCAACGCAAATGCAAATGCTGTATAAATGTACTGATACAAAGATGCTTCGTACAAAAACCTGAAAAAATACGATTGCATTCCACCTCCATCCACAGCCGTAGGCATAGCAATGAACTTGTACGCCCACAATGCCGCCATGATTATAAATATCAGCAGATAATTGGCAGGATTATTCGATTTCAGCAACCTTAGCATCTAAATATTCCTATTTCAAGTCAAAACCCAAGTCGGTACGATAGTAGCACTTGTCAAACGAAATGCAACCGGCCGATTCATACGATGTCTTTAGTGCATCAAAAATTGTATCACCGTAACTGCTTAATGCAATTACTCGACCTCCCGAAGTAACTACATCATCACCAGACATTTTTGTCCCCGCATGGAAACAAACACTCGATTTTACTGCATCCAATCCGCTGATGACTTTACCTTTTTCATACGCTTCAGGATAACCACCCGACACCATCATAACAGTTGCTGCGGAACGTTTATCAAAATCCACTGTCATACCCGAAAGCTTGCGCATGGCCGCAGCCTCAAGCAATTCCACCAAATCGGACTTTATGCGAAGCATTACCGACTCGGTTTCGGGATCGCCCATACGAACATTATATTCAATCACATACGGGTTGCCATCCACATTCATCAAACCAAAGAAAACAAATCCACGATAGTCCATGCCTTCAGCATTAATACCATCAATTGTTGGCTTCACTATTCTTTCCTCGACCTTGCGAGCAAACTCCTCATCGTAGAATGGCACTGGCGAAACCGAACCCATACCTCCTGTATTCAATCCAGTATTTCCCTCACCTATACGCTTGTAGTCCTTTGCCTCGGGCAGAAGTACATACGAACTACCATCTGTAATTGCAAAGACAGAACATTCGATTCCATCAAGGTACTGCTCAAGCACAACCTTGTTGCCAGCATTGCCAAATTTTCCGCCAAGTATATTTCTCAGTTCGCGCTTCGCTTCATCAATATTGTCAATTATAAGCACGCCCTTGCCAGCAGCAAGTCCGTCCGCCTTAAGCACGTATGGTGGTTTTACGGATTCAAGGAATCGCTCGCCATCAGCAATATTTTCGGATGTAACCGAAAGGAATCCTGCCGTTGGAATGCCATATTTCATCATGAACTTCTTTGCGAACTCCTTGCTACCCTCGAGCTGTGCCGAAAACTTATCGGGACCAATAACCATAAGGTCGGCAAATTCTGGCTTCGATGCAAAATAATCAACAATACCCTTTACCAAAGGATCTTCTGGTCCAACTACAACCATATTTATATTTGCCTTGCGGACAAAATCGGCTACAGCATCAAAATCATCTGCTTTAATTGCCACATTTTCAGCTATTGCACTTGTTCCTGGATTTCCTGGCGCAACATACAACTTGTCGACTTTGGGACTTGATGCAATCTTCCATGTCAATGCATGTTCCCTACCGCCTGAACCTAATACCAAAATGTTCATTTTCTTTATGTTTTTTGTTTTCCTTAAAATGTATTGTCAATCGGATGACTTCCACCATGTTGTGTAGTGTCCACATCACCTGTATATACGGAATAATATTCCTCAGGCGTTATGCGTACCAACTTGTAGTCGGACTGCACTCCACTGTTGTACAACTGCGATATTTTTACCTCGTTTTCAGATACAGAACGAACATGCATCAGTGCGCGACTATTATACTGGTTATAACCGATATAATAACCCTCTACAGCCTTTTCGTAATATATGTTCAGCTGCTTGCGACGGATCTCCCACTTCATTGTATCCGTATAATCGTATTTGTAGTATTTAGATGAGCCATTTGCATTATCTCCGAAATGAAAATAAGGTATCGATGTGCAAAGTTCACCTGTATCCTCGTTCAATGGCTTCCAATAGCCTTTCATCACGCCCTCCCACTCAAGGTCGGTCCTGCTAGGTCCGCAACTTGTTGTACTTATAACAAATGCAGGAAGCACAATAGCCAATATAATTACCAATCTCTTCATATTCATTTATTTATGCCAAATTATTTTTCGTTCACTGTTATACAATACCTTCTGATTGTCGAATAGCCATTTTATGACATTTATCGTCTTGTTTTCATCTTCGCCAACCTTATCTATCAATTCATTGTAAAGGCAAGGCGATTCGTTCACAATGCGCTTTATTTTTTCCAACACAATGTCGAACTCGTATTTGCTCAAACCCAATTCGTTACGACGCTGACATACATCGCATTCTCCGCACCTGTCAACATCCGTCTCGCCAAAATATGCCAAAAGTTGCTGACTGCGACATTTGTTATCACTAGTAGCATAGCGAAGCATAGCCTCCATCTTCGACACTACCCTATCCTTGCGTGATTTAAGAGCCTGCATATCGAAAAACATGTCATTCTCGCGATGCCTTTCCATCAGCAGACGAATCAACGGCCTGTTTGTCTTAGGAATATAACTGATTATGCCCTGTTTTGCTAGCGCCTTCAGGTATTCATAAACCGACTGCTCCGATATGCCAGCCTTCTTTGCTATATACTCTTCGCTAACATTCACAAAATCGGTAAAGAGGCCCGTGTACATCCTCAATATCAACTTTATGAACTCATCAAGATTCTTGTTCTCTATCTGGAATTTGTACAAGTCGTCGCGTCGAACTTCAAACATCACCCTCGAAACCGTATTGGTGTCTTCTGTATATTCAAGGAAACCAGCAAACTCCAAGGTCTTCAGGCAATTATGCACGGTTAGCACATCAATGTGCGAATGTGCAGAAAAATTGAATATATCGAAAGGAACATCCTGATTGGCACCACATTCGTATGGAATACCAAGATAACTGCACACCTCCGAATAAACTTCCTTCACCTTTGGCAACTCGGGGAACGAAGTTGTTATGTTCTTCTTGACCTGCGCCTTGTCGGCATTGTTGGTAAGCAGAAAAGCGTATGCCCTTTTGCCGTCCCTGCCTGCGCGTCCTGCCTCCTGGAAATAAGCTTCGGGCGAATCGGGCAAGTCAAGGTGAATCACCAAACGCACATCGGGCTTATCGATTCCCATGCCGAAAGCATTGGTACAAACCATTATGCGAATCTGATTCTTCTGCCAAGCCTCCTGCTTTTCGGAACGTTCCTGCGCCGACAAGCCAGCATGGTAAAAATCTGCCGAAATTCCGTTCTGCTGAAGCAACATGGCATACTCACGCGTCTTTTTGCGATTGCGCACATAGAAAACACCAGAACCTTGCACCTTGTTTACTATATACAAAAGTTTCCGAACCTTGTCCTCGGTGTTAATTACATAGTAAACAAGATTTTTCCGCTCGAAACTTTTCTGGAAGACATTGTGTACTGGGAATTTCAGCCTGTCCTGAATGTCGTCAACCACTTCGGGTGTTGCCGTTGCCGTAAGAGCCAGCACTGGCACATCGGGAAGAATCTCGCGAATTTCGGCAATTTCAAGGTAAGGCGGACGGAAATCGTAGCCCCACTGCGATATACAATGCGCCTCGTCAACCGTTATCAAGTTGACATGCATGACCTTGAGCCGTTCGCGGAAATAATAGTTCTTCAGTCGCTCTGGCGAAAGATAAAGAAACTTATAGTCACCGTATGTTGCATTGTCAACTGCCACCTCTATTTCGTGCTGTGTCATTCCCGAATAAATGGCAACCGCTTTGATTCCACGTTTCTGCAAATTTGCCACCTGATCCTTCATAAGTGCAATCAACGGAGTAATGACAAGGCACACCCCGCTATTTGCCATGCTGAATACCTGAAAAGTTATCGACTTGCCTCCGCCGGTTGGCATCAATCCAAGCGTATCTTTTCCCTCCGAGACCGACTTGATAATCTCCTCCTGCGGATAACGAAATGCATCGTATCCCCAATATTTCAGCAATATTTCGCGAAACTGACCCATGAGCAGAAAAGGCAAAGATAATGAGAAATTTTGGATTTACGAAGTACGATTTTGGATTTGCGATTTTTTAGGTTAGAAGGCTAAAAGAAGAAAAGGCTAAAAGTCATACTGGCTTTGTCCTTTGAGCCTGTCAGCCTTCAAGCCTTTGAGCCTATCAGCACAAATTCAGTTTTTTGCAAATCTTCAATGCCTCAACAGCTTCGGTGACATCGTGAACGCGAAGAATGCTTGCTCCCTTTGTCAATGCAATTGTATTTAGTACGGTTGTCCCATTGAGCGATTGTTCCACGGTGATATTCAGATACCGCCAAAGCATCGACTTTCGCGAAATGCCCACTAGCAGTGGCAACTCAAAAATGTCGAAATCGCCAAGGTGCTCCATTAGCTCGTAGTTCTGGTCAACTGTCTTAGAAAAGCCAAATCCAGGATCAACAATGATGTCGGAAACACCAAGCGAATGCAACTTATTTACCTTTTCGGAAAAGAAATGCAGAATATCGTTCATGAACGATTTGTATTCGGTACAGGTATGCAATGCGGTAGGATCTGGTGCTCCATGCATAATAATATAAGGTGCATGAGTGTCGGCAACGACATCGAACATTTTGGGATCGGCATCACCAGCACTTATGTCATTTATTATGGAAATGCCATAATCAACAACAGCGCGACGGGCAATCTCAGCGCGGAAGGTATCGAGAGAAAAAATATGGTCGGAAAAATGCCTTGCAACAATCTCCAATGCCGGCACAAGCCTATTCCATTCGTCATCGGCAGATATCACCTCGCAGTTTGGTCGCGTCGACATTCCGCCAAAGTCGATCATGTCGGCACCATCGGCAAACATTTTTTCAATGCGTTCTTTGATTTCGCCATTGTCAACCACGCGGCTCGCAGGATTGAATGAGTCGGGTGTAAAATTCAAAATCCCCATAATGCGGGGATTTGAAAAGTCATAAAGCTTACCTTTGATGTTTATGCTGTGCATTATCTCATGTCAATTATATCGGCATCGGGATACAAAGCCTTGCTGAACTTAACTTCGGAATCCGAAATTGTCGGATTTTCAAGCATCTTGTCAATCTCAATCAAATAATTTACGCCATCCTTTCCAACATAACGAACCGAGAAAATCTGCTTCTTGGTCTTGTCGATGCGAATTGTAATCTTAGAATATTTCTTGTTTTCAATCTGCTTCGGGAAAAAGTCGAATTCCAATAAGGCTCTGTTTTTCTCAAACTTGTCGGAAATGAAATTTACCTTGAATTTCGACTTATAGTCCTTTAGGATTGCCTGTGGGTTTGTCATGAAAGCCTCGTTGTCACCATTGTTTGTTATGCTAATCTCCTCGGCATCCCTTAGATATGTCCAATTTGTCTTTCCATCGGAATAAACCACCTGACCCATAATGTCCATTTTGTAAAGGCCAGTCTTGTATATTGCATTTCCTTTGTATGAATCACGTTTTGCATTATGCAAATTTTCGACATATAAAGTAAAATCTATTTTCAGTCCGACATACTTTTCGGTCTTTGCTGCTACCTGATCAAGTATTTCCATCTGGGGAACAGAACCTTGAGCTACTAGCAAGAGAGTAGCGAACAAACTTATAATCAACAATGTAACCTTTTTCATATTCAAAATTTTTAAATTCTACTAATTATTTCCGTGCAGCACTTCCAAATATCGTTCCAAAGATGTAATATCGTAAAGTACTTGCCTTGCCTTGCTACCTTCGTACGGTCCAACTATACCCGCCGCTTCGAGCTGATCGATTATCTTTCCTGCCCTATTGTAGCCAATGCTGAACTTGCGCTGAAGCATTGAAGTTGAACCTTGCTGCGATTCGCAAATAAGCCTTGCTGCCTCATCGAACAGAGGGTCGCGATTGTTCGGATCGAGTGTTGCAGCGCTGTCGCCTCCTTCTCCGCCTTCACCTTTCACTTCAGGCAACTCGTATACGCATGCATATCCTTGCTGAGCACTAATGAAATCGACAAGGCTCTGAACTTCTGGCGTATCGATAAATGCACACTGGACACGCGTTATTTCGCCACCGTACGAAATCAGAAGGTCGCCTCGTCCGATAAGCTGATTTGCTCCAGTCTGGTCGAGAATGGTCTTCGAATCTATATAGTTTGTAACCTTAAATGCAATTCTTGATGGGAAGTTTGCCTTGATTACACCTGTAATTACATTGGTGGATGGACGCTGTGTTGCAACAATAAGGTGTATGCCTATTGCACGCGCCTTTGCTGCCAGACGCGAAATCGGAGTTTCCACCTGACGGCCTTCCTGTACAATTATGTCGGCAAACTCATCGATTACTACCACAATGTAGAACATATAGTAGTGTCCCTTTTCGGGATTGAGCTTGCGCTTTATGAACTTTTCGTTGTACTCGTTGATGTTACGGCATCCTGCTTTGGTAAGAAGTTCGTAACGCTCGTCCATGAGTATGCAGAGAGAGTTCATCGCCTCGGTAACCTTCGAAACATCGGTAATGATTGCAGGATTGTCGCCTGGCAATTTTGCAAGGTAATGCTTTTCGATTGCCTTGTAAATCGAAAGTTCCACCATCTTTGGGTCAACGAGGACGAACTTCAGTTGCGATGGATGCTTTTTGTATAGTAATGATGCAATTATCGCATTGATACCTACAGATTTACCTTGTCCGGTTGCACCTGCCACCAACAAGTGTGGAGTCTTGGCGAGGTTGAAAACGTATGTTTCGTTGGTGATTGTCTTTCCGAGCGCCACAGGCAGGTCATACTTTGACTCCTGAAATTTCTTAGAAACTATCACCGACCTCATCGATACAGTTTCAGGCTTGGGATTAGGCACTTCGATACCAATGGTACCCTTGCCTGGAATAGGCGCAATAATACGGATTCCCAAAGCCGAAAGGCTCAAAGCGATATCATCTTCCAGATTCTTAATCTTTGAGATTCTCACTCCAGGTGCAGGAACGATTTCGTACAGAGTTACTGTAGGACCTACGGTCGCCGAAATCTTCGATATTGCAATTCCGTAGTCGCTGAGCGTCTGCACAATCCTATCCTTGTTAGCATTGAGCTGCTTGTTCATTTCCTCGTCCGAAAGCTTGTCCTTTGGCTGTATGTCGGGTAGCAAATCGGCAGTCGGGAACTTGTAGAACTCCAGATCTTTGGTAGGATCGTAGTCTGGCAAATTATTCCAATCCTCTGGAGATGCCTGAGGCTCCTCTTCTGGTTTGGTTATATCAAGACTTACTTCTGCATTATCATCGGATTTCTGCAAAACATCTTCTTCCGCCTCTCCTATAATGTCATCGACAGGAGCATCCACATTCTGTTCTTCTGCACCTGTATTTATTTCAAGGTCGAGGTCATTAGGAACTTCCTTTTTCCTAGGTTTGTCGACTCCATCATGTTCGAGTTCTATCGTGTTTGATGTTTCCTCTTCGTCTTTAACTACAGGCGGCTCATCTGTTACGGCTTCGTCAACCTGTTCGTTTGTATTTTCAATCGGTAGTATCGGATCGATAGGCTTTACTGGTTCTGCAGGATTCTGCTGGACGACAGGAGTTTCGTCTTCGTCGCCAAGCTTATTCTTAATGTCCTTTATTTTGAAAGCGGAAATTCTTTCCAGAATTTTCTTTATTCCCACCACGGAATTTTCGAAACAGAAAATCACGATGAACAGAGCGAGTACAATAATAATGGAGTAAGCCCCAATTCCTCCTACCAAATTGCACATACCCTTGAAAAGAAAATATCCGTGCTTGCCACCGAGCATAAACAAGCTATCCTTGAAAACAGACGCCAATGCAATGCTGAGCCAAAGCATAATAACCGCACTCTTTATAATGAACGGCAATATGCGAACTTTCCTTATTTTCAAAAGTCTAAGGCTTATTACCACCAACATTGCCAATATTGCAAAAGATGCAATACCGAATGTATCGCGGATAAAGAAATTTGCGATTATGGCGCCCAGTTTCCCAGCTTTGTTTTCGACCTGTATGTCGGAATTGAACAAAGCTTCGAAAAATCCGTAGTTCGACAACGACTGGTCGCTTTCCCACGTAAAGAAATAGGAAATGAACGATACAATCATTATTATAACAAACGCCAAAAGTAAAACGCCGATGCTGATTTTTATCTGGTCAGAGCGTTTCACCTTCGATTCGTCATCACTGTCGGATTCCTTGCCCTTTTTCTTGGTATCAGGCTTTTTTGCCTTGCCCTCGTCCTTTGGGCTATCGGCTTCGACCTTGTTCTTTTTCTTGGATCTACCTAACATTCAATTCATTCTTTCATTCCATAACAAGCAAAAAAATCCCCTTTCGAGGATTTTTCTGCCTTAAAATATTTTCTACATACCGCCACCGAGCATCTTAGCGAAATCTTCAGGAGAAACCTTCTGGTAGTCGTCGGTAATCATGAACATAGAGTTATTTACGCCGCCCTTCTTAACTTCCTTTGCGGTCATTGTCATGTTCATGCCATTAGCCGACATTGTGTATTCCATCGGAACACCCTTTACACCCTTAACTTGCGAATTTTCATAGTAGCTTGCCGGCATAGGAATGTCTTCTGTTACGAAAACCTCCATGGTTTCACCATCGGTGGTAACGTTGTACTTGGTGCACTTGTAACCAGCAATTGTCTTGGTTTCGTCGGTTTTCTCAACTACCGGTTCCGAGTCCTTCAAGTCGCCCGATTCCTTTGCGTCTGCCTTAGCCTTTTCTATGTCTTCCTTTGACTGCTGTGTAGCGAGCTTCTGGCCCATAACATCAATAAGAACGATTGCGCTACCATCTTCAAGGACTACTGAACCCATAGTGTACATTGGAGAAACCTGGTCCATTCTAAACTTTCCGTCCTTAACATATGTTATCATTTCAGTCGGAACCTGACCTTTGTACTGCGGATCCAAATCTTCATAAGTGATTGCATACTTGATAATTCCTGCGAAAGCCTTTTCTTTTTTCTGTGCGCTTACTGAGAACGACACCAACAATGCCATTGCAACGCATAATACTTTAACTAAAGTCTTCATATTCAAAATAAATTTTATTTGTTGTTACTAATTTAATTAAATTTCTACCTAATAATAAAATGTTCGCAAAGATAGTCATTATATTTTTACGGCTGCCATTAAAACTTATAAAAAAAACTTAACTTTTGAACAATGCGAGGTATAAAACAAAAATGGTGCCGAAAGGGAAGGGGGGGGATTTGAAGATTTGAAAATTTGAAGATTCAAAAATTTGAAGATTCAATGTTTAACGTTCAAAGATTCAACGTTCCATGTTCAACGTTCCATGTTCAACGATTCAATGTTCAACGATTAGCTACGCTGAGTAGAAGGTTCAATGATTATTCGCAAAAATCAGCATTTCAATTTTGTATTCTTATACCTATGTGTTATTTTTGCAAGGCATTTGTAGAATGCAATTAATATTGATAAATAATAAAGAATGAGGAAATTATATACATTAGCGCTGATATTAATTACTACATTGCTGGCAAACTATGCAATGGCGGATACAGTCGGGACACCTATTTTTACTCCTGATGGCGGTGAATATAATATATCTGTTGAAGTAACAATAACTTGTGAAACCGATGGCGCAACTATCTACTACACTATTGATGGTAACGACCCGTCAGCAGAATCGACATTATACGAGGGGCCTTTTACACTCAACACCACAACGACCATTAAGGCAATTGCAATAATGGATGGCATGGACGACAGCGAAATTGCAGAGGCTACTTTCACAAGGGCACAGTACGACTTTTCGGCAGTATGCAGTAGCGGGCAAACCTTATTCTACTATATTACCTCAAACGAAGAGCCTTATACTGTGGAAGTTGTAAGCGAAAATGACTGGCAACCTTGGTATAATACTGAGCCTACTGGTGACCTCGAAATTCCCGAATCAGTTGAGTATAATAGTGTTACATACTCCGTTACAAGCCTTGGCGATTATGCATTTGCTCATTGTTTCGGACTGACTGCAGTAACAATCCCCACTTCGGTAACTGAAATTGGAAGCCAGGCATTTGTTAATTGTTCCGGTCTGACAGAACCTCTATATAATGCTACTTGTTTCGCTTATTTCCCAGAAAACAACGCCACCTCATACGCTATACCAGAAGGAATACAAAAAATTGCTGGAGGAGCTTTTTCTTTTTGTAGCGGACTTGCAGAAATTACAATTCCCAATTCCGTTACCAGCATTGGTTCAGGTGCTTTTTATGATTGCAGCGGTCTGACCGAAATAACAATTCCAGAACCTATAACATTTATTGGAAATCAAGCATTTGAAGGTTGTAGCAGCCTATCTACAATTAACTTCAATGCAACAAACTGTACAACAATGGGAGACCTTACATCTCCGGTTTTTGGCGGCTGTACATCATTGGAGTCTTTGAATATTGGCGAAAAAGTTAAAATTATTCCAGATTATGCATTTTATGATTGTAGTACGCTGACAGAGGTTACAATCCCCGATTCCATAACAAGTATTGGGAACTTGGCATTTGGATATTGCCGAGCACTGCAAACACTCAACTTCAATGCTAGAAACTGCACAATTATGGGTGGCGAACATGGATCTGCATTGTTTGCCTCTCCTGTATCAACCGTGAATTTTGGCGAAAATGTAAAGATTATTCCCGAGATAGCGTTTTTAGACTGTACTGAACTGACCGAGATGAGGCTTCCGGATTCGCTTGTCAATATTGGAACACAAGCATTTACTGGTTGTAGCGGTTTGACTGGCACATTGATAATCCCTGATTCGGTGCAATTCATTGGAAATGCTGCTTTTGCTAGGTGTAGCGGTCTTACGGGAGATTTAGTATTACCCAATTCTGTAAAAATTATTAGAATGTATGCGTTTAGTAATTGTGGCGGAATAACTTCTGTAACACTGGGCAATTCAATTGATACACTAGGATTTGAAGCGTTCTACAATTGCGATAGTATTACCGATATATATTCATTGTCAATCACGCCACCATTTCTTGGGCCAAATCTTGTTAGTAACGCACTTTATCAAACGGTGAATGTATGGATTCCATGTGCAACAATCGACAGTTACAGAAGCGCCAATCAGTGGAATCGGTTTGCAAACATTCGAAGCGAGCAAACAACTCATTATAATATTGAGGTGGAAACAGATGATGCGAGCATGGGAGATGTTACTGGATCCGGAAGTTTCACTTGCGATACGGAAGTAGTGCTTGTTGCAACACCCAATGATGGCTATCGCTTCCTGACGTGGAACGATGGCAACGAGGACAACCCAAGGACAATAGTCGTTGCCGGCGACAGCACTTTTACAGCAAGCTTCAGGGCAATAAAGACAATTACAGCAACTGCCGATGAAGGCGGAACAATCGCACCAAGCGGAGAAGTTTCGGTTGATGAAGGCGAAGACCAGACATTTTCAATCACACCTAACGAACACTATCGCATTGCAAGCGTATTGGTTGACGATTTGGATGTTACCGCCGATTTAATTGATGGTGTTTACACTTTCACGAATGTGACGACAAACCACACAATTGAAGCGACATTCGAGGAAATTCCAACCTACACGATTACAGTTTTGGCAAACAACGATGCTTACGGCTCTGTTTCTGGCGGAGGAACTTACGATGAAGGTTCAACGGTAACGCTGACTGCAATGCCCTACGAAGGATACATATTTGTTTCGTGGAACGATGGCGACGAGTCCAGTTCGCGAACTATTGTGGTTACAAGCGATTCAACTTTCATCGCTGATTTCGTTAAGTGCGAAATAACATACACCATCGATACTGTGGTAAACAATTTTGTCACCATCGGCGACCATACGTTTTATTCTACTGGCAACTACTCGTTTGCCGTGCTTCACGAGACTGCTTGCGATACCATTTACGACATACGCCTTCGTGTCCTTGCCGAACCTGTATACGACATTGGACCTAACCCGACAAAGAGTTTTCTCAACATCAATTCAGACGGCTTTGTTTCTGCAGTGGAGTTCTATTCCGTTACGGGGCAACTTGTTATGCGCAAGGAAGTGAACGGCTACGAAGCGGAATTTGATGTGGAAGGACTTGAGGATGGTGTGTATATTTTAAGGATTTACAGCGAGGAGAGCAGCCTGCCGTCGGTGTATAAGGTTGTAAAGGAGTAGAAACAAGGCTTTTAGCCAGTAAAGCGACAAGACAATCCGACAAAAAACAATGCTAAAAAACACTATTGGCATTTGATAAAAAAAGTATAGTTTTGCGGTTTCAAATTTTAAAAGAATAGAAACAATTATGTCGAACAAGAAATTGGCAGTTGTGGCCTTTGGTGGAAACGCTCTGCTGAGAGCCGGTCAGAAAGGCACAATAGAAGAACAGGAATCAAATGTTTACAAGACTTGCGAGAGTCTTCTCGATCTCGTAAAACGCGATTACAATATAGTTATAGGACACGGCAACGGCCCGCAGGTCGGCAACATCCTTCTGCAGAACAATGCCGGCGAAAAGGTTTACGGACTTCCCGAAATGCCACTGGCAGTGTGCGGCGCATACTCGCAGGGATTCATCGGATACGTTATTGAACAGCAGTTCAAGAATGTACTCACGAGCAACAAGCTCAACAAGAACATCGTAACCTTGGTAACTCAGGTTGTTGTTGACAAGAACGACAAGGGCTTTGCAAATCCGACCAAGCCTATCGGTCCATACTACACCGAAGATGAAATGAACGCTTTGAAGGCAAAGAATCCGCAGGATTCCTACGCAAAGGACCCGAAAGGCAAAGGATGGAGAAAGGTCGTAGCATCGCCTAAACCTATCGAAATCAACAACAAGGACATCGTAAAGGACCTTGCCGAAAAGGGTAACATCGTTGTAACCGTCGGTGGTGGCGGAATCCCAGTATATGTAAACGACAAGGGCGAATACCACGGAATAGACGCAGTAATCGACAAGGACTTGGCTTCGTCACTGCTGGCAATACAGATTGGTGCCGACGAGTTCTACATCCTCACCGATGTTCCAAAGGTTTGCCTCAACTTCCACACTCCAGAAGAGAAGCAACTCGACACAATCACTGTCGAAGAAGCAAAGAAATACCTCGCTGAAGGTCATTTTACCGAAGGAAGTATGGCTCCGAAAATTCGCGCTGCACTGTATTTCGTTGAAAACGGCGGTAAGTCGTGCATCATCACCGAAGCTGGTCAGCTCGGCAACCCGAATGCAGGAACAAGAATCGTGAAATAAATTTTTTAAAGTACTTTAAATAAATTAGTTATGGCTTTTAATTTAAGAAACAGAAGTTTCCTGAAGTTATTGGACTTCACACCAAAAGAGATTCAGTATATGCTCGACTTGGCTCGCGACCTTAAGAGAGCAAAGTATGCTGGAACAGAACAACCGACAATGAAGGGCAAGAACATCGCTCTTATTTTCGAAAAGACCTCGACTCGTACTCGTTGCGCATTCGAAACTGCAGCTTACGACCAGGGTGCACATGTAACCTACCTCGGACCTACAGGTTCGCAGATTGGCGTTAAGGAATCGATGAAGGATACCGCTCGCGTTCTCGGTAGAATGTACGACGGTATCGAATACCGTGGTTTCAAGCAGGAAACCGTTGAAGAACTTGCTAAGTACGCTGGTGTACCGGTATGGAACGGCTTGACCAACGAATTCCACCCGACACAGATACTTGCCGACTTCCTCACTATGAGCGAACACGTTGACAAGCCTCTCAACCAGGTTACTTTCGCATACCTCGGCGATGCTCGTTTCAACATGGGTAACTCGTTGATGGTTGGTGGTGCTAAGATGGGTATGGACGTTCGCATCGTTGCTCCTAAGAAATTGCAGCCAAGCAAGGAACTTATCGACACCTGCAAGAAGATTGCAAAGGAAACCGGTGCTAAGGTAACTGTTACTGATGATGTTGCAAAGGGTGTTAAGGGTTGCGACTTCCTCTATACCGATGTTTGGGTATCGATGGGCGAACCAGTAGAAGTATGGAAAGAACGTATCAAACTCTTGAAGCCTTACCAGGTTAACAAGGAAACTATGAAGATGACGGGCAATCCGAAGTGCAAGTTCATGCACTGCTTGCCAGCATACCACAACCTCGAAACTCAGGTTGGCCGCGACGTTAACAAGCAATTCGGTCTCGACGGCATCGAAGTTACCGAAGATGTATTCGAATCAGATGCATCAATCGTATTCGACGAAGCTGAAAACCGTATGCACACCATCAAGGCTGTTATGGTAGCAACTTTGGGTGACTAATTAGCCCTCCTTTTTATTATTATAGTGGTCATGCTCTCGGGTGTGACCATTTTTTTTGGCTGACGCCGTTTAAAAGTTTCACGTTTCTAGGTTTCACGTTTCTGGTTCAACGTTTCATAGTTTCTATGGCTTCGCCGTTTAAATGTTTCACGTTTCAAGGTTTCTAGGGCTTCGCCGTTTCAATGTTTAATGTTGTTCATTGTTCAAAAGGTTAAGGTTTCAATGGCTGGCGGTTGCTGAGCTTGTCGAAGCACGCCGTTTCTGGTTTCTAATTTCTGTAGAGACGTTGCGCGCAACATCTCTACAGAAATTAGAAACCAGAAACAATTAATTTTTCTACCTTTGCATTTCAAACAAAAAATTCAACACAGATGAAAAGGACAATAATAATCATAATCGCAGCCGTAACGGCAATGCTCGTTGCTGGCAACACAGCAAAGGCTCAAGAAACTCCAGAAGACATCATGGCAAAGTTCTTCACAATGTTCAACGATGATGTAAACAAGGCCATCGACTACCTGTTCTCGACCAACGAATGGCTCGAAGCCAACAAGGAAGGCACTACCGCAATGAAGGAAAAGTTTGAGGCATCACGCAAACTGCTCGGTAACTTCAATGGGTACGAACTTGCAGGAAAATACTATCTCGCTCAGTCGTATGCAAAGTATGTGTATGTACTAAAGTACGACCGACAGCCTGTGGAATTTGTTGTAACGATGTACCGTCCAGACAAAGTCTGGAAACTGCAAAACATGAACTTCCACAGCGATTTCGAAAAAGACATGGTGAAAGTTGAAAATTAAAAAATTTTCAACCATGTGTGTCAGCTAAAAATGAATCGTCATTCCACAAAGCTGAGTGAACCGACTAAGGAATGTGTCGTGTGAACTCGCTTATGCGGAACTATACTCATGAGCCAAAGGCGAATAATCTCCTTGATTTATAATTATTGGAGATTACGGATAGCAGTCTTCACAACGCTCACCGTTCCGTCTCGCGTGTTTCGACTAGCTTCCGTACCTTTAGCTCACGCAGCGAAGCAAGTAAATGACGAGCCCCTTTTTTATTTTTAGCAATACAATAATATTTGAATCTTCCTATCTCTTTTCCAACACTTCCCTAGCCTTATCCATATAGGGATCGTCTTCGAGTAGAATTGCATTAGCAACATTCAAATCCAAGCAGTAGCTTGCTATCTGATACCTCAGCACCTTATTAAGGTATTTGCCAGAACGAGCCAAATCGGTCTGCGAATAAGATATGCTGTCGGTCTGAAGCCTGCCGAGGAACTTTTCAAACATATTGTCACTAACGAGAAAAGCATCCAAACTTTTTGTCGATGAAATGCCGGACATCTTGCTACGATTCCTGTCGAAATACTCTACACAGAAGTCACTTATCACATTTGTACGACCTATGGCGACAAGCATATTCGAAACATACGAGGTATCATGCTCAATAGTAATATCGGGCATAAGTCCATCTCCTTCGTAAACCTTACGCTTCTTGTTCAAGGTGTAGAAAACCTTCGAACTGTCGACGCTCTGCTTGTTCTTGCCATAGTTCAAATAGTAGTTCTCAAGGTACGAAATATATCCATCGCTATAACTGCGCTGAATGCATCGTCCCGATGGAAGATAGTAGCGAGATACAGTCAGCCTTACCGATGAACCATCGGACAGGTTGAACATTCTCTGAACAAGACCTTTGCCAAATGTTACATTACCAATTACAGTACCTATGTCGTAGTCCTGAATTACACCTGCCGTTATTTCCGATGCCGATGCCGAACTTTCGTTTACCAACACAACTAAGGGGAAACCGGCACATACGCCATTGCGTCCTGTCGAATACACTTCTTCGCGCCGTGAATTTGCACCTTCGGTATATACAAGCAACTTCTTTTCGGTAAAGAAATTATCCAGAATACCTTGTGCAGAATACATAAATCCGCCACTATTGTCGCGCAAATCAACAACTAATGATTTCACTTTCAAGAACATGAGCATTTTCAGAGCATCATCAAACTGTTCAACAGTATTGCTGTTGAACGAAGTCACCTTTATGTAACCGATATCGTTAAGCTTTGTATAATATACGCTTTCCACCTCCACAGGCGCACGACGAATATCAAAGTCCATAAATTTGCCATCACGCTGAATTTTAATCTTTACAATCTTGCCTTCTTCGCCAAGTATACGTCCGCGTACACTATCGTTGCTTATACCTATTCCCGACAACGGACGACCATCAACATCAATAATCCTATCGCCAACCATTAAGCCAACCTTTTCCGATGCTCCACCAGGAATTATGTTTGTGATAATGACTGTATCATGCATTACATAGAACCGTATACCTATTCCCACAAAATTTCCAGTCAGTTCAGTCTCCACCTCCGATGTTTCTTTAGCCGTCATATACGATGAATGAGGATCGAGATTATGCAGGAAATCGGAAATCATAATATCCTCGATGCTATCGCTATTTATATCATCCACATAATACGTGTCAATAAGGTTCATCACATCCTGTATTTTGCCTTCAGACTGCCCATACATTCCAGCATCCTGCCTGAAAAGCATAGATATAAACATTCCTACGACAACCGAAACCGCAACTATCAGCGGAATCAAAATAGCGAACTTTGTATTATTATATTTCATCGCCATTAAAATTTACTACTTCAATGCCTGCCCTCTTCAAAAGTTCAATTCCTTCCGACATGCGGTATTCCTCGGCATAAACCACACGCACAATGCCAGCCTGTATTATCAACTTGGCGCACTCGATACATGGAGCTGTCGTTATATACAAGGTCGCGCCTTCGCTGCTATTGCCGGACTTAGCCACCTTTGTTATCGCATTTGCTTCGGCATGAAGCACATACGGCTTTGTCGTATTGTTTTCGTCTTCGCACTGGTTTTCGAACCCCGATGGTGTTCCGTTGAATCCATCCGATATTATCATCCTGTTCTTCACAAGCAAAGCACCAACCTGACGACGCTTGCAATACGAATTCTTAGCCCATATTGCAGCCATATCCAAATAGTTCTTATCGAACATTCGCTTTCTATCTTCATTCTGACTTTCCATATCCCTACAAATTAAAATGGTGGTTCGTCGATTCCTCCCGACTTTGAGAAACCATCAAGAGGAATATTTTCAAAACTATTGTCTCCTATTAAACTCATACTACCATTTGATGCATTTGCACCAAAATCCTGACTATTCATCTTGGAACCATGTACCTGATATTCCGTGTCGGACGATGGCAACATTTCGCTAATGCCGTCTTCCAAATCCTTAAACTTCGCAAGTTCCTTTATGAACCTAAGGTTTACATCATCAACGGCACCGTTACGATGCTTTGCTACAATTACCGTTGCCAACCCCATAGTGGAACGTCCATTGCTATCTTCCTTGAGTCCGTAATATTCTGGACGATGAATAAACCCTACAATATCAGCATCCTGCTCAATTGCTCCCGATTCACGCAAGTCGGATAGCTGGGGACGCTTGTCGTTACCTCTTGTCTCTACACCACGGTTAAGCTGTGAAAGTGCTATAATCGGAACATCAAGTTCCTTGGCAATAGCCTTGAGCGAACGCGATATGGTACTTACCTCCTGCTCACGGCTTCCCTTGTTGTCCACGCCTGATGTCATAAGCTGCAGGTAGTCGATTATTATGATGTCGAGCCCCTCCTTGCTTTCTTTCTGGCGGCGACACTTGGAACGCAATTCAAAAACCGACATTGCCGGAGTATCGTCAATAAATAGCGGAGCTGACCCCAGTCTTTCTAGCTTTGAATCGAAACAACGCCAGTCCTCCTCGCTAAGTTCTCCATTTCTGATTGCTTCGCCCGACACCTCTATTTCTGCCGCTATAAGTCTGTTTACAAGCGACATAGATGACATTTCAAGCGAAAAGAAAACAACAGTCTTGTGATGATCTACAGCCATATTACGCGCCATCGACAACACAAATGCTGTCTTACCCATTGATGGACGAGCGGCTATGATTATAAGGTCTGACGGCTGCCAACCTGAGGTAAGCCTGTCGAGGTCGGTAAATCCAGATGGCACACCACGCAACTGGCCTTTGTTCTTTGCGGCCTTGTCAATAGCATTCTTGGCAGGTTCCATCAACGAACCAATTCTTGTCAAATCCTTCTTTATCGAGCCTTCCGATATTTTGAATATTTCACCTTCGGCAAATTGTATAAGCTCGTCGACATCCTTCGTCTCGTCATACGACATCTTCTGTATTTCGGTAGATGCCTTTATGAGTTCGCGCTGTATGTATTTCTGCTGCACAATTCTGGCATGGTATTCCAAATGAGCAGCCGTACCTATTAGTTCGGTAAGTTCCAAAATGTACGGAAGACCGCCAACCTCTTCGAGCTGACCTTTGATGCGAAGTTCTTCCGACAAGGTTATAGAATCAATCGGCTTCTGCGCTTGCATAAGGGATATCATTGTGGCAAATATGGTCTGGTGCGCCGGAATATAGAAACTGTCGGGCTTTATAATATTCATAATATCATATATTGCACTCGACTGTATGAGAATTGCACCCAACACTGCTTTCTCCAATTCAGGCGATTGTGGAGGAATCTTGCCCAAAAGGGTATTCAATTCATCCAAAACATCAGCGCCCCGCTTCTTCCCTTTCTTCGATGTATCTTTTTCCTGTGCCATAAATCTTTTTTTTAGGACTGCAAAATTACTATTTTCCGACCAAGTACTTTCTTGCTTTTATCAACGGAGACGCGCCCAACCCCATACATTATTAACAAAAATAAGACTTTAATCTTGATTAGAAACAAATTGCAATGTTAATATCAACATACGACCTCACAAGCCCCCAAACGCCAACACACTATCACACAATAACTTACAAAACCTTAACAAACTTCCCCCTTATCGATTCTACATCAGTTTTCAAAGATGGAGAAGACGCACCATTTTCTTCCAGTTTTCGGAAATCGCTTTTCATATTCTCGATTACATCTGCATCGGAAAGTTGAGCAAGAAGTTCATTAATCTGGTACAATACAGCAAAATGGTTTTCCATAGAATTAATATTCGCATCATTTTCTGCCACTTCGCCATCAAGACCAAGGTATGTAACCTCCAACCAGAATCCGCAGATGAACATTGCCGAAACTCCGTACTTCTCGTTTTCGGACGGCACAATGACATCTGCATCAAGCAAACTGTCGATGGTTGCAAAAATCACCTGCTCGTCGTTAAGATTCTCCTCTATCCGAGGCACATATTCCGAAAACACATCGCTTTCGACAGCCAGTTTTTCCGCCGCCATCTTTGTCGCATCAAGTATATCGGTGCAAATTTGCACCCTCTCGAAGTACCTGGCATAGCCAAGGTCAGCAACCAGCATTCCCATAGCTACGGCAGTTTCTTTAGAGTTTTGATACAAGTCAATAGTTCTGACATCAAAAAGGATGTCGGCATTGAACTTTACATTGTTAAGACGGATGTTCTTGCAAATTTCGGAATACTTTGGCAACTGGTTCAGTATACTGTCGATATGGCTTTTGTCGGCGGTGGACTCGACGTTGGAAAAGTCCTCGCTTACCTGCTTGTAGTGGATACCGTTGCTGCAGGAAGAGAAAGCCAACGCAAAAAGTAACAAAAAGCAATATGACTTAACACAGTCCATTAATTTTCGAATACCTGTCAATCATCTCTCTCAGCGAATCTGTCCAGTACGGTATGTTGATGCCAAAAGTTTCTGAAATCTTTCTTGTGTTCAGCACGCTGTAGGTCGGACGGGTTGCCTTGGTAGGATATTCGCTTGTAAGCAAAGGCTTTACCTCGGCATCAATCTTCGTAAGCCTGAAAATGTGCATTGTGAAGTCGTACCACGAGCAAACACCGCGGTTGGTAAAATGATATATTCCGCCGTGCCATTCGCCAGCATTGAGGTACAAGTCTGTGATTTTCAGCAATGCTTTTGCCAAATCTCCTGCGTATGTAGGAGTACCAACCTGGTCGAACACAACGCCTTTTATCTTGCCTTCGCTACCGAGGCGAATCATTGTTTTCACATAGTTGTTGCCGTACTCGCTATATAGCCAGGCCGTACGCACGATGACTGCATCGCAATTCTCGGCGGTGATGTTCTGCTCGCCTTCGAGCTTTGTCCTGCCGTATGCCGACTGCGGATTTGTCAGTGCATCCTCGCAATAAGGTGTGTTTGCCTTACCATCGAAAACATAGTCGGTAGAAACATGTATCAGCTTGAATCCGAACTTTTTGGAGCATTTTGCAAGATTACGCGGAGCAACGGCATTTGCCAAAGTTGCATTTTCGAGGTCGTCCTCAGCTTTTTCCACAGCAGTGTAGGCTGCGCAATTTATTACAACATCGAAATGCTGACCGCTGAAAAAGCTAGTTGTTGCCTCAAGATTTGATATATCAAGCTTGTCAATATCAACATATTCAAATTCAGCATTTGCAACCATTTCATGGTTATCGCGAATCTTGCTGCCTAGTTGTCCGTTGCAGCCTATGACGAGTATTCTTTTCATTTTTAGAAGTTTAATTTTGCATCTCTTAATGTTGGGTGATTCATGTCTCTTTCGGAGAAAATCATCTTATCCTGCGGGATCTTCCAATCGATGGCAAGTTCCGGATCGTTGAAGATTATACCGCCTTCGCTTTCCTTGTTGTATGCATTGTCGCAAAGATATGCGAACACAGCATAGTCGGACAGAACCGAAAATCCATGAGCAAATCCTCGAGGAATAAGGAACTGACGCTTGTTTTCCTCTGAAAGTTCCACCGAAAGATGCTTGCCGTAGGTCGGTGAACCTTTGCGAATATCGACAGCCACATCGAGAACCTTACCAACAACACAGCGAACAAGCTTTGCTTGAGAATACGGGTTAAGCTGGAAATGCAATCCGCGCACAACTCCGTATGTCGAACTTGATTCGTTCTGCTGAACGGGGACAAAGTTGATTCCAGCCGCTTCGAAAACGGATTTATTCCATGTCTCGAAAAAATATCCTCTCTGGTCGCCGAAAACTTTCGGTTCAATAATCTTCAAATCCTTTATAAAGGTATCTGTTACAGTCATTTCTGCTATTTTTCGTTTACGATTCTCAACAAATATTTTCCGTAGTTGCTCTTCGAAAGTTTTTCGGCAAGGACTGCAAGCTGTTCCTTGTTTATGAAGCCTTTGCGATAAGCGATCTCCTCAATACATGATGCCTTCAAGCCCTGACGATGCTCGATTGTCTCAATGAAGTTCGATGCCTGCAACAGACTGTCTGGCGTTCCTGTGTCGAGCCAAGCAAAACCACGACCTAGAAGCTTGATTTGCAATCTGTCTTCTTTTAGGTACAAGTTGTTGAGGTCGGTGATTTCAAGTTCGCCACGCTTCGATGGTTTCAAACTCTTTGCCTTTGCAACGACATCATTCGAGTAGAAGTAAAGTCCTGTAACTGCGTAATTTGACTTTGGATGTTCCGGCTTTTCCTCGATGGAAATCACTTTGCCGTCCTTGTCGAATTCTGCAACACCGTATCTTTCCGGATCGTTCACATAGTAACCGAAGATAATTGCACCATCCTCTATTTTTGCAGCATCAGTCAATTGCTGTCCGAAACTCTGGCCATAGAAAATATTGTCGCCAAGCACGAGGCAAACCTTATCGTTGCCAATGAATTCCTCACCTAGTATGAATGCCTGCGCAAGTCCATCCGGCGAAGGTTGAATCTTGTATTGTATGTTCATTCCGAGTTGCGAACCATCACCGAAAAGCTTTTCGTACAGTCCAATATCCTGCGGAGTTGAAATTATCAAAACTTCGCGGATTCCCGCCAACATCAGCGTAGAAAGCGGATAGTAAATCATCGGCTTGTCGTAAACTGGAATTATTTGCTTCGAAATGCTTATTGTCATCGGGTGCAGACGAGTTCCAGCACCACCAGCTAAAATTATACCTTTCATCATGTTTCGTTTTAGTGTCTGCAAATATATACATTTAATATAAGGTGGCAAATTCAATTTTATTAATCATCAAAAAGACATTCAAAAATGTACAAATCCAACAGACAAAAATATTAATGATTATCCGCAATTATCATAAAACAATGAACCCGAAGGAGATTTCGGACAGTTTGATTCTCGCAGCTCACCGTTCCGTATCGCTGATTCATCATAACTTCCGAAATGACGCCCCTGGAGTCATTCCACAAAGCAGAACGAACAGGCGTAGGAACGAGCCTTGTGAGTTCGCTTATGCGGAATCTCCTTTGGAACAAATTGCGGATAATCATAAAAAAATCATACCACACAATAATATTCAACTTCTGTCGTTTTGTCTAAGATAACATAAAAAAAATATACAATGAGAACTTTTGTTTTAACCGTTTTGTTTTTTGCGACAATGGCGATTTCTGCACAGAATGTCAAGGTAAAGGACATTGAAAAGTCACTTGTGAAAATTTCCGACAATGTTTATGTGTCGAAGTACGATGTGAGCAACGAAATGTACATGCATTTTATTTCAGACATAAAAAACAGCGGAAAGAAAGACTTGTATGCTAAATGCTACCCCGACACACTAAAATGGCATACAAAATATGCCTACAACGAACCGTTTATAGAATTGTATCATGCTCATCCCGCCTACTTTTCCTATCCAGTGGTAAACATCGACAAGAAATCGGCAGAAGAATTTTGCAAATGGCTGACAGAAAAGTATAACAGCGAGAAAAAACGCAAGTATCAAAATATTGAGTTCCGTCTGCCAACCGAAGCGGAATGGAAGACTTTTGCATCGACCTGTACCGTATTAGAGCCACAAGCTGACTTTTTAGGACCCAAAGGAATTTCCGCCAACACTATCGGCAATGTTTCGGAAATGACATCGGACGGAACTGCACTTGGCAACAACTGGGCAGACAAAGAATCCTCAATGCCGTCGCCGTGGGTAGGCTTCAGGATTGCTGCGACAACGAAGTAAGCCGCTTTTGTTTGCATTTGTAAAGAACTACAATGTAAATAACAGTTGCTAACTCGTAGAGAACTCTACATTTTTTGTAAATAACCTGCTTGTTTTTTGCTTACATTTGCAAGCAAAAATTGAACTATGGAAATCTTTCTGACTGTACTTTTCAGCGTTATTGGCACCATTGTTATAATATGCCTGCTTAGTGTCTGCATTCCCGACTTGAGACGGATGTTCAGCCGTAAGGCGCGAGAAGAGGAAAAGACAATGAAAATACGTGTCGCCGAACTCGAGGCAAAGGTCGAAACGCTTGAGCAACAGCTTGTAGCATTGCAACAGAAGGAAACGCATATCATTCTGAACGACAAGGATTCCAGCGGTCGGCAGCTCCTGAATGTCAGCAACTTGAAAGTAAATGCCACTTCCATAACGCATATATCGTCGCAGACGTTCGAGCAGTCGGGTGCTGGCGATTCGCGAGTGAAGATTATACATTATGCCGACCAGCATAAGACCGATTCGGTATATAGCAGCTTCGATGCCATACTCGAACAGCTTGCCGGCAATTTCCTGCAAATCAACAAGAACCAAATCATAAACCTCGACTATATACATAAGGTACAGGGCGAAGAAATTTATTTGAAGAATGTTTCAAAGCCGTTTTATGTTTCGGAGGGACGGAAAACAGAATTTGATATGAGGATTGGAAAGCAAAGATAAATCGATGGTAATCGGTATCTTATACTGAAATAACTATACGACCTCGCTGAGGTCGTAATATATGTCGTTTGAAAGTAGACCTCGGAGAGGTCAAACATTTATAAAACAAGAAGATATAAACACATTCGACCTCAGCGAGGTCGCACAATAATGTCCTTATGAGATTACTGCTTGATTTGATTTGTGATTATAGGTTGCGAACAAACATTTGTTCCCTTTATCTACATATTTTCCTGTGATTTTTACACAATTTGCCGTGATGTTTTCGTCAATGATTTTCTATATCCCTTATTTGCTGACCTTTGCGTCCGTATAATTTTATTTTAACTAAAAACCGACGGGCCGATGGGATATAACCGGCAAAAAAGAAAATGAAAAAATTATTATTCGTGATTTTAGCTACTGCAGGTTTGTTGTTAGGCATGTCATCTTGCCATAAATATTGCCAATGCAAATATTATGAAGCAGGTGTAGTGGTTCTTGAAGATGAAGTGGAAGATGTAACAGGCATCTATAAGAATTGTGGAGAATATCAGTATGACCTTCATCAGGCAGACCCTGACTATAATGGTGAAAATAAGACAGGTTGGTATTGTTATAAGTATTAATTATTTTCTTGGTTAACACATCATTACTTTTGTGCATATTTAAATATTAATTCATAAAAATAGAAAATATGCACAATTTTAATTTTGCTAATGGGTTTTATGTAATTGTTGTTAAATTTGCATCGTTAACCAAATATTAATTTAAAACCGACGGAGCCGCATGGTATATAACTCGGCTGAAGAAAAATGAGAACAATAAGGATTATTGCTTTTTGCATTGTAGCAATGTTCTTTTTAAATGGACTTTCTGCTCAAGAAGAAAAACCTGTTATTGATTGCAATTATGAAATGCCTGCATTCAGCGACAATTCGGCATTGATGATTGATGCTCGCACTGTTTCCGACAAGTTTGGCAATGGTTCAAAAGTTGCTGGCTTCAATGTTAAGATTGTAAACTATTCAAAGTACAAATCGATACAGTTTGAGGTTTTCGTACATTCACCATTAACACAGAAATGGGAAAGCCTTGGCAATGAGACACTTCTGGGATTCGATGCAGATGCTAACTTCGGCAAGAAATTTACCGACTTGGGAATGTACCGCTACTTTGCCGTAGTGACAAAGGATGCTAGCAAGTACGACTTCAAGGTTGAAAAAGGTATGGCTAAAATTGAAATCTCAGTTTATACCAAAGGTGCTGATATGGCACAGCAGCCGTTGCCTTATTACGATGCGCCCAATGCATACGTGTTTACATCGAAGAAACTTCCGAGAGGAGCAAGCGAAAATATAAGAATGACCAATAGTTCATCGCAACAGATGTTGAACATAGGCGTTTGGGGTTGGGACAAAAAGAATTACGAATGGGTTAAAATAGCAAGTGTCGCTGCTCGGTTAGATCAACCAAAACCTACTGTTTTTGAGACAGAGAACAAAAAAATCCATTTCTCCAAATTCGATTATTTTGCAATAGTAGCACCAGACGGAAAGAAATACGATTACATTTTCCGCGAAGACCATAGCGACTGGAGCATCGATGCCAGCGACCATTTAGGTAACTAAAAAAGTTAAACGATAAATCTGCATGGCAGGACTATTATGTTTTTAAACAATATTCCTGCCATGTACTTTTGTACCCCGTCGATAATTTGTCACGAAATATGCTTTATTTGTAATTGCGGTTGTAATTTTTGACAATTGCAGTTTGTTCTTTTTGCTTATTTTTGCAAACAAAAAAGCTATGTTCGACATTATTCTAAACATTTCATTGGTTCTCCTATTTTTTACGCTTTCAATATTCTTAATAGCGGTAACTTTCCCAACCATAAGGGATTTCGTAAGGGGGAAAAAGAACGACAACAACAACGATGAAGCGCTTGCCCGCAAAATATCCGACATGGAATCGCGACTAAATGCTCTCGAACAGCAATTGTCAATTTCAAAGGAAATGCATATAGTTGTAAACGAAAAAGAAGAGCAATCGAAACAACTGCTCAACCTCAACAACCTAAAAATCAAGGCAGTATCAATATCCTACATAGCATCACAAGTATTCGAAATTCCTGAAGGAGGCGATTCGAGAATAAAGGTAATCCACTATTCAGGCACAACCAAAACAGACTCGGTTTACAGCACTTTCGATGCAATACTCGAGCAACTTTCGGGCAACTTCATGCAAATCAACAAGAACCAGATTGTAAACCTCGACAAAATACACAAGATTCAAGGCAATGAAATTTATCTAGCAGGAATGTCGAAGCCATTTTTCGTATCGGAAAATCGCAAGGACGAATTCGATGTAAGAATCGGAAAAATCAATTAGCATTCGCAATTCATAAATTGCAAATTACAAAAAGCAAGCCTCAGATGTCGTTTTTGTGGCATCAAATTGCAAACCACACATTACATTCATGCAATTACAACACATTTGCATCGTCAAATAAATTACTAATTTAAAACCGACGGGCCGAATGGTATATAACTCGGCACGATGTAAAATGAAAAGATATGTATTTTTTGTTATTGGCGTTATGATTGCATTAGTATTTGCATCCGGATGCACAAAAGTTGTTACACAAAGCACTGTCCATGAATTCAACGTCACATTCAGCAATGTAGCCAACAAACAGTCGGTGTCTGAAGGCTATACCGGACTGAAGGGTTGCGTATGTTCAACCGATGCCGTATTGGTATATGCATATTTTGGAAATGCATCAGGCGAAGATATATGGATGCCTCTGCCCGCAACTATTAACACAGCATTATACGACTATGCTTATACTGATAACGGCATATTTATATTTAATGCCGATGCAGGCGATGGGAATGTTTGGATAAATGATTTCTCATTGAAGTACAGGGTTATCCAGATACCAAGAACAGCCATTGTTTCAAAATCGATTGAAGAACTCAAGGCCGACGACTACAATGAAGTAATAAAAGAATTAGACCTGTATAATGCTCCTGTTATCCGCAAGTAGAAACGACATTGTAATCTAAAAACAAACGGCGGGAATGAAGATCATTCTCGCCGTTTTTATTTTGCTTGACGGATTCTAAATCGCCACAACTTCCTTCACCTGCGGAACATCGGTCTTAAGTTTGTCCTCAACGCCGAGTTTCAAGGTCTGGATACGATATGGGCACGAACCGCAAGCACCCTGCAATCTTACCTTTACTGTAAAATCTGGAGTAACCTCAATAAGTTCTATGTCGCCACCATCCTGCTGAAGGAAAGGCTTAATCTCGTCAATAGATGCTTGGATTTTCTTTACTATTTCTTCCATATTGAATAAATTTACTTTGTTTCAACCATTTTTGTCGGTGGCAAGGTTGCATTGCGCTTATCTACAGCCTTTACCAAATTCTCAGCAAGCTGAGCAAACAACTTTCCAACTATGCTAGCAAACTCCATTGAGGCAGGCATACCCTTGTCGCCACTGTCGCAAATCGACTTCACGATAGGAATCTGTCCGAGCAATTCGGTGTCCATAGCCTTTGCGAGTTCCACGCCACCATCCTTTCCAAAGAGGTAATACTTGTTGTCTGGCAGTTCGGCTGGCGTAAACCACGACATGTTCTCTACAATGCCCAGAATAGGCACATTTATGTCCTTCATACGGAACAACGAAACAGCCTTGCGCGCATCGGCAATTGCAACCTGCTGCGGAGTGCAAACGACAACAACGCCTGTTACTGGAACTGTCTGAACCAAAGTCAAATGAATATCGCCAGTTCCTGGAGGCATATCGAAAAGCAAGTAGTCGAGTTCGCCCCACTTGGTGTTCTGTATGAACTGCCTCATAACGCCAGCAGCCATAGGACCACGCCAGATTGCAGCACTACCAGGTGCAACGAAGTAACCAACCGAAAGCAATTTTATTCCGTATTGCTCAATTGGCATAATTATTTCGCGACCTTCGGCATCAGCTTCAGCCAAAGGCTGTGCATCTTCGGTATTGAACATCTTTGGAACACTCGGGCCAAAAATATCGGCATCAAGCAAACCAACTTTATAGCCTTTCTGCGCCAACGAAATTGCAAGGTTCACAGCAACCGTTGATTTGCCAACGCCACCCTTGCCACCTGCAACAGCGATAATGTTCTTTACCTTGCCAACTCCACATTCAGCGGGTTTTGCTTTCACTTCCTTCGGCTTTACCTTAGTGGTTATGTTTACCACTACATCGCCGAAATGAGCATCAAGAACATCCTTTACATCGCGCCTTATTGATGCAAGAAAAGGATCGGTAGCCTTTGTGAACAAAAGAGTTACATTTATTTCTTTTCCACAGACTTCAATGTCACCAATCATACCCTCGGCTTCGAGCGGCTTACCGGTTTCGGGGTAGCACACAGCACCAAGGACTTCTATAATATCGTCTCTATTCATTACAAATGTTTTTAATGATTGCAAAAGTAAACATTAAAAACCTATCCGCAAAATGTTTTTGGTGACTACTCCAAATACAACTCTATCAGTCCTTCTGGAGCATTTATGTAAACTTCCTGCTTGTCGTCGTTAATGTCGACGACAATTTCCTCTGTGTATGGAATTATTATTGTTTTACCGTTGAAGTCGGTTTCAAAAACTGGATTTCCTGGAATAAGGTTGAAATCCACAATTTCGCCCACATATCCGTGATGAGCATCGAAAACCTTATAGCCAATGAGATCCATTTCCTCATCGTATTCTTCATCATCCTGCACATCATCTGCAAAGACAAGCACCTTGCAACCCACATATTTTTCGGCAGTTTCGGTGCCATCTATGTATCTAAACTTTGTGGCGACATATCCGCCAGAATTTTTGTAGTCCTCCACAAAAAAAGGAACCGGTATCCCTTCAATAAGTAGGAATACCGGTATTTCTTCGTCAAGCAAGTCGTCGGAGAAACTGTTGTCAAACTTGAGACTAAGATGACCGTTAAGTCCGTAGGTCTTTGCAACCTGAGCGATTTCGACCAACTCCTTGTTGTCAAACAGCATAGCTTATTCTGCTGGAGTTTCAGCTGGAGCTTCTGCAGTTTCGTCTGCACCTTCAGCCTCAGCAGCTGCTGCCTTTGCTTCTGCTTCGAGAGCAGCCATTGCTTCAGCACGCTTCTTAGCGATAGCTTCTGCACGCTGTTCCTTAACCTTGGTTTCAGCTTCAAGTCTAGCCTTTTCGTCAGCCCTCTTAGCTGCTGCGAGTTCGCTCTTCTTGTTGCTAACCTTGATGTTCTTTTCGTCCATCCATGCATTGAAACGTCTTTCTGCTTCTGCCTCATTGAAAGCACCCTTCTTAACGCCTTCGAGAAGGTGTTTCTTCATAAGAACGCCCTTGTACGACAAAATGCGTCTTACGGTTTCGGTTGGCTGTGCACCCTTCTGGAGCCATGCCAATGCAGAATCGAAGTTCAATTCGATTGTTGCAGGATTTGTCATCGGATTGTAGGTTCCGAGTTTTTCAATAAATCTACCATCACGTGGTGATCTGCTGTCGGCAACGACGATGTGGTAGAATGCTCTTGCCTTACGACCGTGCCTTGAAAGTCTTACTTTTACTGACATAAAATAAATTAATTTTTAATAATTAAACTAAAACTCGCAGTTACCCGAACTGCGGGCGCAAAAGTACAACATTTTTCTGAAACGGCTAATCTTTTTACGAAAAACTTTTCTGCAATATTAATATTATGTAAACCAAAATGTTACACTGAACACACAAAGTCTTTGTACTACTTTTCGAATATAATAATACACAGCATGTTGTACCTAAAATAATATATATGTGCTAAACATTTTCGCATTTTCTTTGGAAAACAATCAGTTATAACTACCTTTGCATACAAAAATCCCGACAAAGGATATGGTAAAGTTTTGTACAGCATACGGACCAATACGACAGCAAGTGCAACGCATTGCTAACAACCTGCACTACAAGCGGCACATTGCCCGTGATATAAACGATAGTGCTTTTCGGGAAAAGTTAATTGATTACAACCTGCAACGAACACTCGGTTGCGACCATACCGTATGCCATGTCCCATTGCGAAGCCTATATTTCGGTTTTGGCGGAATAGTAACCGCCTGCTGCTTCAACCGCAATTTTGTGCTAGGAAAATTTCCAGACAATTCTATTGAGGAAATGATTCACGGGGAGAAACGGAAATCTTTACAAAAACATCTTTCCTGTACAGACTTTTCTCATGGTTGCCAATTCTGCAAGAATATGATTGCATCGGGTAACTTTATGTCAGTTGGAGCAAGACTTGCCGATTCGTTTCCCGACAAGGGTGACCTGCCTTCCGAAATGATTTTCGAACTCGACAACACATGCAACTTGCGATGCGAGATGTGCAGTGCAAAATTCTCGTCGGCACACGATAATGGCAAACGCACAACCTTCCCCTACGACACCGAAAATTTCATAGAACAACTCAAGCCATTCATCCCCTACCTTATCGAAACAAAATTTCTTGGTGGCGAACCGTTTTTGAGCGAAATCTATCCCAGAATATGGAACCTCATAATCGAACTTAACCCCAAATGCAAAATTCGTGTACAGAGCAATGGAACCATACTTAATGAAAAAGTCAAGAGCATACTTCAGCGTGGCAACTTCCAGATAGGACTGTCAATAGACACATTAAATCCGGAACGGTACGAAAAAATAAGAAACGGAGCAAAAATTGAAAAGACTTTAGATAATCTTGATTTTTTCAAGCATATCTGTCAAAAGAACAACGACCATGCCAGCATATCTGTTTGCCCGATGAAGGAAAACCGCTTCGACATTCCCGAACTCGTTGATTTTTGCAACAAGAATGGCATTTACATATATTTCAACGATGTAAGCACTGAAGGATTTTCACTTGAAGAACTTTCGGCACAGGAACTGGAAGATCTCTCAATGTATTACAAAAAAAATAATCGTAAAGGGCACAATTATATTTCAATCCACAACTACATATCCTTTTCTTACTTAATAAAAAAAGTGGATTATCTTAAGGGACAACGAGAGCAAAAAGCCTACATGAACGAAACAATACCTTGTACGCGGGATGAATTTGTAGGAATGATATCAACTATTATTTCGGAAGACGAAAGCATAGACATAAAGGAAGCAAAATACTTGGTGGATTATATTCCTGAAAACTTTCTGATAAAACGAAGCGAATATCTGTACATAAAAAACGAAATGAAAATAGACAGCATAAGGAACTTCATAAGTCAGTCCAAAGAAAAACAAATGGAGCACTTAAACAAAATACTTCACATTTAAACATCTGGCAATGAATATTTTGAAACTCTTCAAGAGAAATAAGTGGCACATACCCAACAATACCTTATCGGAATACAATAAGCTAAGGGGAAAAGACAAGACATCGTTCTGCTATGCTCCGTTCCATTCATTGACATTCAAGCCTGATGGTTGCATATATGCATGTTTTGACAATATTCGTAAAAAACTTGGAGATTATCCGCAAAACTCTATCGCAGAAATATGGAACGGTAAAGAGATAAAAAAGATTCGTGAAAGAATTTCCAGACATTGCTTGGATTACGGCTGTGAAGAATGCTTTAACCAACTGACATTAAAGAACTACTACTCAGTAAAGGCATGGCACTACGATTATATTCGCCCAATTCATAAAAGCACAGACCAACCGACTGCATTTGATTTTCAACTCAGCAATGTATGCAACTACGAATGCATAATGTGTAGCGGAGAACTTTCGACCAGCATAAGAAGCAACCGCGAACATTCGCCACTTTACGGCTGTCCCTACGACGACAATTTCATTGAACAACTGAGACCTTATATTCCCAACTTGCAAAATGCCTCTTTCACCGGCGGCGAAACATTTCTGAACCCTTTGTACTTCAAGATTTGGGACATCATAGCAGAGGAAAATACTCAGTGCATAATTTCAGTTTCAACCAACGGAAGCATACTCGACGAGCGCATAAAATCATATCTGGAAAAACTGAAATTCAACATTACAATTTCGATAAATGCAGTTGATGAAGACATCTACAAGTCGATACATATTGGCGGAGATATGCACCGCGTGCTCGACAACTTCTTATATTTCCGCGACTACTGCAAGAAGGCTGGAACCAATTTGATGATAAAGATTTGTCCACTTAGACAGAACATATACCACATTCCCGCATTGATGGACTATTTCAATGCAAACGACACTTGCATTTCGTTCAACAAGGTAATGTATCCTCCGCATTGTTCACTTTGGAACCTGCCATCGGAAGAACTTGGCAAAATCATTGAATTTTTGAAGCAGAATAGAAAAGACGCGAAAACCGAGATAGAACGACTTAATAATGCTCGCTACGACACACTCATAAATCAGTTGAGCAGATGGCAAAAAGATGACGTAGAACGGGAGAAACTGAAACTTAAAGACAAGCCAATCGACGACCTAGCAACAATGTTTGAAAAGAAAATTATGGATTATTACTCAACTTTAAATATGGATTCATCAGAATCCGAAACTGAGATTAAATCTATTTTGGCAAAAATTGAAGAACTAGATAAAGTATTGAATAACAATATCTTCAAGGAATTTATTATCTATATTACGGCTCTTCCTACGAGTTTTGTCGTTCCTCACCTAAAACAGAAAAGTGTGGAAATGCTGAGACAGCGGTTACAATATTCTTTTCAAAACACAGAAACCAAATGAGTATGGCAAAGATTGACAAAAGCACGATAAAGGAATTTAATGCGACACGGAGAAGCAAAAAATTTTTGTGCAATGCACCATTTTGCGCCATGCGGTTCAGCATAAGCGGACTTGTTTCCCCATGTTGCCACTCTTTTGGACTAAACGATTGCTATCCCAACAGAAATATCCGGCAGATATGGGACGGAAGCATTTTTAAGGAATACCGCAAAAGCATCAGAAAAGGACAACTGCCCAACTCATGCACATACTGTGAAAGCAGGCTAAAATCGAAAGAATTTTCGCTAATTCCAATCCGGCAATTTGACGACTTCAAGGTTAGACGCATAGGATTCAACAAACTACAAACACTCCAACTGGCAATAAGCAACAGATGCAACCTTAAATGCCCGATGTGCAATGAAATGTTTTCATCCCAATACGACCAATCTGACACATTTGACAGCAACAACATTTATGATGAAGCATTCATTAATGAACTTTACGAATACATTCCACATCTGAACGAATTGATATGCCTTGGTGGAGAACCATTCCTGATTAATGAATATTATGACATCTGGGATAAAATAATAAATGTAAACCCGTCATGCAGAATCAGTGTCGTTACTAATGGGACAATACTTAATGACAAAATAAAACGGCTACTTGAATTAGGAAATTTCAGCATAAACCTCTCTTTCGAAACTATTGTAAAGGAAACATACGAGAAAATTCGTGTCAACGCTAGCTACGACACCGTAATTTCCAATATGGTGTATTTTGCCAAAGTGTTAAGGCAACAAGGAAAAACATTGCAGATTCCAGCCTGTGCACTAAAGAGCAACTGTAAAGAAATTCCTGATTTAGTTAGATTTTGCAACGAAAACGAATATCACCTGACAATATTAACCACATACAGGGACATCGATGTTGCAATGTGGAGCTTACCTTCAAGCCAGTTGAAAGAATTGAAGGATTATTATCTCCAACAAACATTTACAACCCACGACTGGAACTCGAACGACAATGTGTCGAATTTCAAAAACTTCATATCTACAGTTGACAGATGGATTTATGATGCTGAAAAGAAAGAAAACTTTCAGAATATATTTGACCTGAAAACTGATAATATCGCAGTCCTAAAGAATAGACTATTTTCCAATATGGAAAAATGTCTGGAAGAAACATCTTTGTCGGAAGATGACTTCCTTAAAAAGAGAGAATATATTTGGAGCAAATGGAAACGCATAATGGAAAGTTTGCCCGAATATTTTGAAAGCAACCACTTATACAAAATACTATTGCAGGTTTCTCCATACATCATTGTTGAATATATGCTGAGGTGCAATAGCCAGACGATGACAAAAACATTAGAAGAAGGCTTTTATTACGGATTTACACATTGAAACAATTTACAAAAAAATAAATTATGATTATCGCAGGAGCAGGTTCGGCAGGAATTGAAACATTGGGAATATATCTTTCGACAGGAAAGACCGATGTCGTTTTGTTCGATGACAAGTCAAACACAAATGTTGAATTTTTAGGACAACAATACAAAATTATCAGCACCGAAGAAGATTTGCTGTGCCAAATATCAAGAAACCCAGAATTTTGCGTTGCCGTTGGAAATCCAAGAATGCGAGAGAAACTATTCGAAAGGCTTATCGCACTTGGAGGAACACCAACAAACATAGTGAATACAAAGTTTTTATACTGCATATCCGACTTACCCCAAAACGGTTCCATTATACAGCCAGGCGTAAACATTTCCTACGGCTTCGAAATGGGAAAATCGTGCATGCTACATGCCAACTCAACTATCGGGCACAAGGTCAAGCTTGGGAATTTTATAAATATTGGCCCCTCTTGTGCCATCATCGGACCATGCGAAATAGGCGACTATTCATATATAGGTGCAGGAAGCGTAATTCTTCCGCATCACAAAATTGGAAAGAATGTCGTTGTTTCGGCTGGATGCGTAGTAGATAGAGACCTTGCGGATTATGAAACATTTACACTTCTATAAATTAATTCTAGAAAATAGAAAACACAATTATTTAAAACAAAATCGGGGCTACTCGTTAAAGTAGCCCCTTCTGCGATTTTAATTATAATCGCTTTCTTTACAAATAAAATCTAGCCATAGGCATTGTTTTGGTTAATAACTAATGCAGCCTCCTGGCCGGACTGCCTCGGCCGCTCGATTCTAACGGGATGAACTGCCCGATTAGTTTACAGCAAAATGGCTCCGCCATTTACTGGTGCCAAAGGTCCATAAACAGTATAGTGTTTTCCATGTTGGCAGTTATGTCGGTGACACATTGGAACGATGTACCATTTCCTGTCATTTGGGGCATCTAGTTGAACATGTGCACCATCTGTGGCTTTTGATCGACAACCTACAACACGACAACAATTTAATTCTTTAGCAGTCTCTGTTTTCCAGAAATCCAGCCAATTGCCTTGTCTTGAGCCTTCTCGTAAATTATGAACTTTATATCTGCTCATAAAAAAGAATTTTTGTTAAAACTCCTATTCTCTGATAGTTCAGCTCTTGCCCGGTTGCTTTATACAGGTGCAAGAGTATCCTGCCGTAAAATTGTAAGCAACTTTCATTCCTTTGCAATTTTCATGTCAAAACGACATATTTATACGACACACATCTGACTTTACATGTCACTGCGACATAAAATATGTCATATATTAATATAAAATTCAACAAGCAAGATTTTTATTTGTTCGATTTGCATAAATATTGTAATTTTGCCGAAACAAAAGAATATACAAACAATAAATAGCATATAATAATGATACAAGAGCTTAAAATAAAGAACTTTATGTCGTTTAGGGATGAAGTAACACTTAATTTTGAAGCGACAAAAGATAAGACATTCGAAGATTGCCATATAGTAGAAGTTGTTCCCGGTGTGCGCCTTCTTCGTTTCGCCATGATATATGGTGCCAATGCATCAGGTAAGACTAATTTGCTTTATGCGTTATCGTTTTTGCATGACTTTGTTTTTAATAAACCCGATGACATCGAAGAAGAAACGGGTTCTGAACCGTTTCGCCTTGATAAAGAGACACCAAATGAGCCAACAGAATTCAGCATCAAATTTTACATTGGCAATATTAAATATTGGTATGAACTGAAACTTGATCAGCATAAAGTACTTCTGGAACGATTGTATTATTATACCTCGGTACAACCAACAAAATTGTTCGAACGCACATGGAAAGATGGAGAATCTGTACTTAATTTTAATTCATCTGTTATAAAAATAAACCAAGCTGCGAAGGACGAATTGTCTCTGAAGTGTCTTCCAAATATGTCATTCTTTGCTGCCCGCAAGCAGGTTAATGTCGCGATGAAAGAGATAGATGCTGCTTGGGAATGGTTAAGAAACGGAATCATGCCAATGGTAAAACCGCAAACAAGAATGTTTGAATATGCAAGCGAAAAAATGCTTGAGAACAGCATTCTCAAAGACTATCTGCTTGATTTTGTACATAGGGCCGATTTCAACATCTCTGATGTTAAGACCGATATGATAAAACAACCTATTCCGCAAATGCTACTCAATATGGTGCTGCAAGACGAAGGTGCATCGGCAGAGGTTAAAGAGAAATTAAGAAAGGAAAAGTCGCTGGATCAAGTTAGAACGACATTTATTCATAAGGTTCATAACAGCCGAGGGGAAGAAAGTTATGTGCTTCCAGATGAATACCAATCTGATGGTACCAAGCGTACTATTGGTGTTGAAGCTGCTATTTTTGAGGCGGTTCAAAAACAATCATTACTTTTCATCGATGAAATAGAAGCCTCTCTGCATCCTGATTTGGTCGAATTCGTTATAGAGCAATTCCTGTCACAGCGCAATAGGGCACAGCTGTTGGTTACTACTCATTACGATCCGTTATTGAATACAGTCGGAGATGATCTTATCCGAAAGGATTCGGTATGGTTTACAGAAAAAGATGAAACAGGAAATACAGACCTCTACTCATTGGTAGAATACAAGGGTCTGAACAGAATTTCTTCACTTCAGAAAGCCTATAGAAATGGTGTTTTCGGGGCTATTCCAAATATTAAAAAGTAATTTTAATGGCTAGAAAAGTTTCCACAAGAAAAAGTAGAAGTCCGATACCTACCATTATTGGTGCAGGTATTACAGAGCAATGGTATTTTACACATCTTCATAGTTTGAAGAACTATCGAGTAAAAATTCGTCCGCGCTATTTTGGAACTGAAACTGCAAATGGCTTGTCGAAACGAATAGAAGAAGTGCTTCGTGATGATGGTTTTGCAATCTGTGTATTTGATGCCGATGTGTCAACATGGAATGAATCGGAGCATAAGAAAATAGTTGCTTTGAAGCGGAAGTACAAGGACAATCCTTCTGTCCTTCTTTGTGATTCGCTTCCATCCATAGAATATTGGTTTTTGTTGCACTATAAAAGTACCAATCGTTATTTTGGCACTTTGCAATCTGTGATTGATGAAATAAAAACCTTCATTCCTCAATATGACAAATCAGAAAAGTTTCTACAGCAGGAAAAATGGGTGGTGGAAATGATTGGGGAAGGACGGCAAGAAGAAGCTACCAATCGGGCGCAAACTCTTGGCGTAAATGGGGAATCTTATACAAATGTTTATAAGGCGATAGAAATGGTGGAAAATAAAGGGAAGTAAATATATTAATATAGGTAAAGAAATTGAACAGATTGGAATATGATATAGCACTTTATGGATTCAGATTTCTTAAATATTGTAGCAAATAAAGATAGACTTCAGAAAGAACTGGTATTTTACAGCCTATATCTGATGATATTTGAGAATTTTGTGTCATCTTGGAAAGAGAAATCTCTTGATTTTTACTCAAATTGGAGAATAAAGGATGAGCAAACAGGAGAATATTATTATTTTGTAAAAACTGAATTGGTTGATGGAGATTTTTGCAATACAAGAGATATAGAAAAAGAAAAACAGTACAATCATCATGTTTTCCAACGAGTTAAGGAAAACGGCAAATCTTATCCAAAATTATCTTTGTTTCTATGGATGGTGGAAATGCAATTTATTAATGACGCTGATTATCGAACTCTTAAAAAGTGTTATTCTAAAAGAAATGAATATGCACACGGCATAGATAAATGTTTGGAACGATTTGTTTCCAAAGAAGAAAAAAATCTACTTATTTCTTTGATTGAAATCAGTAAAAAGGCAAGCAAGAATTGGTTTTATTATGTTGAACTGCCAACAAATCCTAATATTGACCCCCAAAAACTTGTGTACGAAAATACTAATACTGGCATGCCATTAGTATATACGGGAACAGAATTATTTTATTCATTAGTATTGGCTAATTTAAATGATATTTTCGATGGAGAAGATGAAAATGCAATCCACTAACATTGTGGACGAAAACATAAAGCGTATCGGGGAACTTTTCCCCAACTGTCTAACCGAAAGGCTTGATGAGAATGGGAGACCAGAGGTGGCGATAGACTTTGACAAGCTCAAGCAGGAATTGTCTAAAGATATTGTTGAAGGTCCTGAGGAACGCTATCAGTTCACCTGGCCAGACAAGCGTAACGCCATTCGCTTGGCCAACGCACCGACCACCGATACATTGCGTCCTTGCCGTGAAGAGAGCGTGAACTTCGACACTACGCAAAACCTCTACATTGAGGGTGATAACCTGTCGGTGCTGAAGCTGTTGCGCGAAAACTACCTCGGCAAGGTGAAGATGATTTACATTGACCCACCATACAACACAGGCAACGATTTTGTGTATAACGACAACTTCGCTCAAAGTGCCGGCGAGTATATTCACAACAGTGGGCAGGAGGACGAGGAGGGCAACTGCCTCGTAGCCAACACCGAAAGCAACGGCCGTTTCCATACCGACTGGCTCAATATGATATACCCACGCCTAAAAGTGGCAAAGGACTTGTTGAGTGAGGATGGTGTGATTTTCATAAGTATTGATGAGCATGAATCACATAATCTGAGAAAAATCTGCGATGAAGTTTTTGGAATTGGGAATTTTATCGCTCAAATTGTTTGGGAAAAACGTTATACTCGTAGCAACAATTCGAAAAGGTTCACAACATTGACAGAGCCTCTATTGTGTTATGTGAAAAATTCCACAAATGTAACCGACATAAAAGAGAAGCGCAATGAGAAAGCTGACTCCATTTATACAAATCCAGACAATGATCCTCGCGGGGTTTGGACAAGTGTCTCTTATGTGAATCCTGCCACAAAAGACCAACGACCTAATTTGTCATATTCTCTATATAATCCAATCACAAACAAAGAAGTAATTCATCCTACAAATGCTTGGAAATATGAGAAAGCCACTTATGAACAACATGTAAAGGAAAACAAACTGTATTGGGGGAAAAATGGTGAAAATTCCTACCCACGATTAAAGAAGTTTTTGTTTGAAATGGAAGGGGGCATGGTTCCTGTCGATTTGTGGAGTTATGAAGATTCTGGTAGTACAGATATGGCCAGCAAAGAATTAGAAAATTTGCTAGGACGGAAGATATTTGACTTTCCAAAACCTAAAGAACTCATTATGAGAATATTGTCTTTGATAATAAACGCAAAGCAAGATACCGACTTTTTTGTTCTCGATTTCTTCTCCGGTTCTGCAACTACCGCTCACGCTGTCATGCAACTCAACGCCGAAGATGGTGGCAACCGCAAGTTCATCATGGTGCAACTGCCCGAAGCGACCGACGAGAAGAGTGAGGCTTACAAGGCAGGCTATAAGACTATCTGCGAAATCGGCAAGGAGCGCATTCGTCGTGCGGGGAAGAAAATCGTGGAAGAATTGGAAAAGAAGAAAGTGGAAGAAGGTTTGTTTGCAGGCTCTTCAACAGGCTCAGAGGCCGGGCCCTTGGACATCGGTTTCCGCGTGCTGAAGCTCGACAGCTCCAACATGCAGGATGTGTATTACTCGCCCGAGCAGTTCAACGAGAACTTGCTCTTCGAGGACAACATCAAGCCTGACCGCACCGACGAGGACCTGCTCTTCCAAGCCATGATAGAACTGGGAATCGAGCTTTCGGCAAAGATTGAGATCTTAGAGCTTAGTCGGGAGAGCTTAGATGTGCATGATCCAAGTTCTAAGTTCTCAGCTCAAAGTTCCAAAACAAAAGTGTACAATGTAAACAATGGCTATTTGATGGCCTGCTTCGACAAGGACGTGAACGAGACCACCATCACCGAAATCGCCCGCCAGCATCCCTACTACTTCGTCCTCCGTGACAGCAGCTTCGCCACGGACAATGTGGCGGACAACTTTGAGCAGATTTGGGAGGAGTATAGTAAAGACACTATCAGAAAAATCATTTAATCTATTTGAATATGAATAATACCGAGAAAGGGTTGTTCTTAAAATTATTCAATCGTGGAGGATATGTTTTAGACTTCTCTACTGCAGATTTCGACACTTTTACAATGGAAAGTGTTGGAGTTGCTTTATGTTCTCATTATGGGTTGTCGAAAGGAAAATCTTTAAATGCCTTTATTAACGAGAGTACAGATGATAAATCTAATAAACTATTGCTCGATTTGCTGAATTATTATGAGTTACAGTACCCAAATTTTGAAAAAGAGCGTGATGGAATCAATGATCCGTATTCTTATGGCACCCCCAATGATGTTTACGGTAAGTATTATGCCAAATGTAAGGAAATTGCACATAGAATAAGCTCTAATCAGTTTTCTGCATTTGCAGCAAAATCTGTTGAGGAAGCATTTTCAAGTGAATATATCAATAAACAGATGAGCATTATGCTTGAAAATCAATCTACCAACCCTACAGAAGCAATAGGAAAGGCAAAGGAACTGATAGAAAGCTGTTGTGAGACTATTTTGGAGAGGAATGGAATAACCCCCAATAAGGATTGGAAGTTGAATCAACTCGTTGACGAGACTATGAAATTGTTAGAAATAACACCTAAACATATTCCTGATACGGCTAAAGAAGCAACGGCAATAAAAGCAATACTTGGTAGTTTAAGAGGTATAGCTACAAATATTGCTATTATAAGAAATGCATACGGTAGCGGCCATGGAAAAAGTGCTTCTTATAAAGGTTTACAAGAACGTCACGCAAAACTTGCAATAGGCAGTAGTGTCACTTTGGTAAATTTCTTGTGGGATTCATTCGAAAGAAAGAATAGTATAAGAAACTAAATTATTATAGATATGAAACAGAGATGTACATTAGTTGTTTTGATGTTGTTGATCTGCCTGAGTATTTTCGGACAGCAGCCTCAAATTGTCTCAATACAAGAACAGCCTCAAAAAACATCCACCCAAGTTTCCACCAATCAGCAAGAATCCATCAAGCTGTTACAAGCTGAGAACGAAGTTCTTAAAACGCAACTTGAAAAGATGGAAAAAGAAGTTGAGCTGTATCGTGAGGATGTTAGGACAAAAGTAGCAGACTTTAACGATGATTTATCTCAGTGGTTAACCATTATGGGATTAATGATGGCTGTTGTTGGTATTGCTATTCCTTTATTTATTACTAATCGGAGCGATAAACTTTTAAAAAAGAGTTATGAGAAAATGGTTGAGGAGTTAAAAACTCAAATTGAATCTGTAGATAAGGATGCAAAATCAGCAAAAGAATCGTTGTCCGAAATAACAGGATTGAAAGAAGATATTGCTGCAATAAAGAAAGATATTGATAAGAGTAAAAAGTCTGCTGAAAGAGCTGCAAAGAGAGCTATGGCAAGTAAATTGTTTACTCAGGCATTGTCTGAGAAAGATAAAACAAAGGCGATAGAATTATACACAAAAGCAATAGAAATAGATTCAAACTTATTTGAGGCATACAACAACCGAGGAATATTAAGGAAGGATGTGGGAGACAAAGAAGGTGCCATGAAAGATTGTGACAAGGCAATAGAGTTGAGTCCAAATGATGCGGATGTATATAACAACAGAGGAATATTAAGGATGGAAATGGGAGACAAGGACGGCGCGATGAAAGACTATGACAAGGCAATAGATCTGGATCAGAATAATACAATGGCGTATAACAATCGAGGAATATTAAGGAAGGAAATGGGAGACAAAGACGGCGCGATGAAAGACTATGACAAGGCAATAGAACTAGATCCGAATAAGGCATCGACATATAACAACCGAGCAGATTTGTGGTTGATTATGGATGAACTAGACAAAGCCTTAAATGATATAAATAATGCGATAAAAAAGGATGCTTCAGCCCCGGTGTCGTATGTAACAAGGGGTGAAGTATATTTGGCTATGAATCTTCCTGAAAAGGCTATTACTGAATTAGACCATGCTTTGTCAATAGATGATGGTATTAAACAAGCCTATGAAAACCGTGCAAAATGTTATAGGAAGCTAGCAGAAACGGAAGAAGACTCAATAAAGAAATCTGAATTAATAGCTAAAGCGGAAGCTGATGAAGAAAAAGCTAAATCATTAAGAGACAAATAATGAAATTCAAGTTCAAAATACAACAATACCAGTCCGATGCGGTGGAAAGTACGGTGAGCGTGTTCGCGGGACAACCCTCGAAGACCAACGCACAGTATCACCGCGACTTGGGCAAGCAGAAACAGCAGTTGAAAGCTGAGTTTGAGGAGGAGTATGTGGGTTACCGCAATTCCGATGTGGAACTCAACGCCAATCAGTTGTTGGAGAATATCCACCATCAGCAGGTGCAGAACGACATCCCGCTAAGCAAGTCCTTGGCGGCAACCAACGGCCTCGGCGCTTGCTCGTTGGATTTGGAGATGGAGACGGGCACGGGCAAGACCTACGTCTATATCAAGACTATGTTCGAGATGAACAAACGCTTCGGCTGGTCGAAGTTCATCGTGGTGGTGCCCAGCATCGCTATCCGTGAGGGCGTTTATAAGAGTTTCACCATGCTGGAAGAGCATTTCATGGAACTCTACGGCAAGAAAGCCCGCTATTTCATCTACAACAGCGCCAACCTCACTCAAATCGACTCGTTCAGCAGCGATGCCAGCATCAACGTGATGATTATCAACGTTCAAGCATTCAACACATCGTTCAAGGAAGGTGCGGCCAACAAGGAGGCACGTATCATCTACTCCAAACGCGACGATTTTCAAAGCCGTCGTCCCATCGACGTGATTGCCGCCAACCGTCCTATCATCATCATGGACGAGCCGCAGAAGATGGAGGGCGAAGCCACGCAAAGGGCCTTGCGCAACTTCAAGCCGTTATTTGTGCTCAACTATTCCGCTACCCACAAGACCTCACACAACTGCATCTATGCGCTGGATGCCTATGATGCCTACAAGCAACGCTTGGTGAAGAAAATCCAGGTGAAGGGTATCACGGTGCAGAATCTGTTGGGAACACAGAACTACATCTATTTCGACAGCATCATCCTTTCGAAGAACCATGCGCCCGTGGTTAAGTTGGAAATCGAGGTGAAAGGTGCCGCTGCCACCCGCCGACAACTCTGTAAGTTCGAGCAAGGCGATTCGCTGTTTGCCGTTTCGCAACTTCCTGCCTACAAGGATTTTGTGATTACGGAAATCAACTCGCTGACTAACACGGTCTATTTCCAAAACGGCAAGCAACTGCGTCAGGGTGAGGTGATGGGCGATGTCAGCGAGAAAGCCATCCAACTGATACAAATACGGGAAACTATCAAGTCGCATTTCGAGAAAGAGAGAGCCTTGTTTCAGCAGGGTATCAAGACCCTTTCGCTGTTCTTCATCGATGAGGTGGCCAACTACAAGAGCTATGATGCGGACGGAAACGAGGTGCAAGGTCCGCTGTGGAAGATGTTTGAGGACGAGTACAACCGCTATCTGAACGAGAACCTGACTCTGTTTGAGGACGATTATCAGAGATACCTGCGCCGTTTTACCGCCGCGCAAGTACACAACGGCTATTTCTCCATCGACAAGAAAGGCCATTCAATTGATAGTGAGGTGAAACGTGGCAAGGATACATCAGACGACATTTCGGCATACGATCTGATTCTGAAAAACAAGGAACGCCTGTTGAGTTTTGATGAGCCAACACGATTCATCTTCTCCCATTCTGCCCTGCGCGAAGGTTGGGACAATCCCAATGTGTTCCAAATCTGCACGTTGCGTCACGCCAATTCCAGCACCGCCAAGCGGCAAGAAGTGGGTCGTGGTTTACGCATCTGTGTGGATAACGACGGCAACCGCATGGACAAGGAGCGCTTGGGCGATGCCGTTCACGACACCAACAAACTGACCGTCATCGCCAACGAAAACTACAGCTCCTTTGTCGATGCTTTGCAGAAAGAGACCAAAGACACCCTTCGTGAACGCCCGACACAGGCCACGGTCGATTATTTCAAAGACGTTACGGTCAAAGTGGGTGAAGAGAAACACACCATCTCGGAGCAGGAGGCTGCCAGTATCGTCAGTTATTTGTACGACAACGACTATATCGACGAAAAGGGCAACATTCTGCAAGACTATCATACCGACATGGAGAAGGGTACTTTGGCCCCGATGAGCAAGAAGTTGCAACCCATTGAAGAGCAAGTGCATAAACTGATACAGAGTATCTTTGATCCTGCCGCTTTGGAAGACATGGTGGAAGATGCCAACGGCAAGGCAGAAGTGGTGAACGAGCGTTTGAACGACAATGCCGAGAAGAAGGAATTCAAGGCCTTGTGGAACGAAATCAACCACCGCTATGTCTATACCGTGCATTACGACAGCGAGGAACTGATTCAGAAAGCCAATGCCGCCATCAACAGCGAGTTGAACGTCACGCAATTGAAATATGTGGTGACCACAGGCATGCAAGGCGATGACGAATTGGATTTCACTGGCGAGCAAAGCACCCGAACGAGGGAAATGCGTGATGTGTCAACCAGCAATGTGCCTTACGATTTGGTGGGCGACATCGCCAAAGCAGCCACGCTGACCCGCCGCACGGTCACTCGCATTCTGAAGGGCATTCAGCGGTCGAAGCTGTACATGTTCAAGAACAACCCTGAGGAGTTCATCCGCAAGGTAAGCCATATCATCCGCGAGCAGAAAGCCACGATGATTGTGGAGTACATCAGCTACAACCGCACGGAAAACAAATACGATTCCGACATCTTCACCAAGGGGAAGAGTCGCCAAACGGTGGATAAGGTCTACGAAGCCAAGAAACACATCCTCGATTATGTTTTTCCTGATAGCGAAGGAGAACGCCATTTTGCCGAAGACCTCGACAAAGCTGAAGAGGTATGTGTTTATGCCAAGCTGCCGAGGTCGTTCCAAATACCAACACCTGTGGGCAATTATGCACCTGACTGGGCTATCGCTTTCAACGACAATGCAGGTATTAAGCATATATTTTTCATTGCAGAAACTAAAGGCTCGATGGATTCAATGCAATTGAGTAAAATGGAAGAGTCAAAAATTAAGTGTGCAGAAAAATTGTTCAATAATATATCGACATCAAAGGTTCGATATCACAAGGTTAAAGATTATAAGACTATGATGGATATTATCCAGAATTCTGAGTTCTAGAATAATAAAAAAACGAGCGATATTTACCGCTCGTTTTTTCATTACACTTATGCTGTTCTTTTATTCTGCCATCAACAGTTCCAGCATGCTGATTGCCGACTTCGAAACAGGAGTTCCAGGACCGTAGATTGCTGCTACGCCTGCATCGTAGAGGAACTGGTAGTCCTGAGCTGGGATAACACCACCGGCGGTAACCATGATGTCGTCACGACCCAATTTCTTGAGTTCTTCTATCAAGGCAGGAATCAAGGTCTTGTGACCTGCTGCCAACGACGATACACCAACAATGTGGACATCGTTCTCGACAGCCTGCTTTGCTGCTTCTTCTGGTGTCTGGAACAGCGGTCCCATATCGACATCGAAACCGCAGTCGGCGTAACCGGTTGCAACAACCTTTGCGCCACGGTCGTGTCCGTCCTGACCCATCTTGACAACCATAATACGAGGCTGACGGCCTTCCTTCTTTGCAAACTCACGGCAAAGTTCCTTTGCCCTTTCAAATTCGGCGTCGTTCTTGGTTTCCGAAGAATATACGCCAGAGATAGTCTTAATCACTGCTTTATGTCTTCCTACAATTTTTTCACATGCATCCGAAATTTCACCCAACGAAGCGCGAACCTTTGCTGCTTCAACAGCGAGTTCGAGCAAGTTGCCTTCGCCAGTCTCTACGCATCTTGTAATAGCGTCCAATGCACGGCGAACATCGTCGTTGTTGCGCTTTGCCCTCAATTCCTGCAACCTCTGTACCTGCTGCTTTCTAACTGCGGTGTTGTCAACTGCGAGGATGTCAATCGGGTCTTCCTTTTCGAGGCGGTACTTGTTGATACCGACGATAGTCTGGTTTCCACTGTCGATGCGAGCCTGGGTGCGAGCTGCAGCCTCTTCGATACGCATCTTAGGAATACCGCTTTCGATTGCCTTTGCCATACCGCCGAGCTTTTCAACTTCCTCGATGTGCTTCCATGCGCGATGTGCAAGGTCGTTGGTGAGGCTTTCGATGTAGTACGAACCAGCCCACGGGTCGATTGAACGGCAAACATTGGTTTCTTCCTGAATGTAAATCTGGGTGTTACGAGCGATACGAGCCGAGAAGTCGGTAGGCAATGCAATAGCCTCATCAAGAGCGTTGGTGTGCAACGACTGGGTGTGTCCCAAAGCTGCGCCCATTGCTTCGATACAAGTACGCGTAACATTGTTGAACGGGTCCTGTTCGGTAAGCGACCAACCCGATGTCTGGCTGTGGGTACGCAACGACAACGACTTCGGATTCTTCGGATTGAACTGCTTTACAATCTTTGCCCACAGCATACGAGCTGCACGCATCTTTGCAATTTCCATGAAGTGGTTCATGCCGATTGCCCAGAAGAACGACAGACGCGGTGCAAATGCGTCAACATCGATACCAGCCTTGATACCTGTACGGAGGTATTCAAGACCGTCGGCAAGGGTGTATGCCATTTCGATATCGTTGGTTGCACCTGCTTCCTGCATGTGGTAGCCCGAAATCGAAATCGAGTTGAACTTAGGCATGAACTTCGAGGTGTAAGCGAAGATATCACCGATGATTCTCATTGAGAACTCAGGCGGATATATATAGGTATTACGAACCATGAACTCCTTGAGGATGTCGTTCTGGATTGTACCCTGCATTTCCTCGAGCTTAACGCCCTGTTCCAAACCAGCCACGATGTAGAATGCAAGAATCGGCAATACTGCACCGTTCATTGTCATTGATACCGACATCTTGCCCAATGGAATCTGGTCGAACAATATCTTCATATCTTCAACCGAGCAGATGCTAACACCAGCCTTACCAACATCACCTACAACGCGTGGATGGTCGGCGTCGTAGCCACGGTGAGTAGGAAGGTCGAATGCAACCGACAGACCTTTCTGACCTGCAGCAAGGTTACGACGGTAGAATGCGTTAGATTCTTCTGCTGTCGAGAAACCTGCATACTGGCGGATTGTCCACGGCTTCTGCACATACATTGTTGAGTAAGGACCGCGAAGGAAAGGCGGTACACCTGCTGCATAGTTCAGATGTTCCATTCCTGCAAGGTCGTCGGCAGTGTAGATGCCCTTTACGCTAATTTGTTCGGGGGTTGTCCAAAGCGACTGGTCGCTACTATTTCCGCAGCATTCTGCTGCTTTGCCCGTATATTTTATATCTTTGAAATTCGGTCTCATGGCTTCTGTTATAATTCGTTAATACCCAACATTTTTTGATATTCCTTTAAGGTTTCAAGCACATTGCACTTTACGTGGATGTAGTTCTTGATGCCCTTTTCTTCAAGTGCGGGACGACATTCGGGGTCACCTGCCACAACAAGTATCGCCTTGTCGCCAATGAGTTCGGCAATCTGCGGAACTGCTTCGGCGTATTCGTCGTCCGACGAGCAGGCAACAACTATCTGAGCCTTCGATTCCAAAGCGGCCTTTGCGCCTTCCTCGATTGTTGCGAAGCGGTTGTTGTCCATAACCTTGATGCCTGCCACTGCGAAGAAGTTCGACGAGAACTGAGCTCTTGCGCGACACATTGCCAGGTTACCGAATGTAAGCATGAAAGCCTTCGGTTCTACACCGCTACGGTCGGTAGCGAGACGCAATGCCTCGAATGCTTCGGCACCACGGTAAGGCTTCAATGGTTCGGCTATCTTTTCGTGCGAGCAGCAGTCGCCTTCTTCCATCTTCATGCCCATCATTGTAGGAATGTCGCGCGAAACGATTTCCTTGGTAATGTTGGCTTCGGCTCTCTCGTTGAAGTTCGGGAACTGGTTGGTTCCAAGCAATGTTTCGCGGCGGGTTGCGATGTTCTTGTCGCGCTTGTCCGAAACTGCCTTTATTTCCGATTGTACGAAGCCTTCCTTGAACTTAGCTACGAATCCGCCACCATCTTCAACAGTCTTGAAGAGGTTCCAAGCGGTGTTGGCTATCGAGTTTGTAAGGTTTTCGATGTAGTAAGAACCTGCAGCAGGGTCAACGACCTTGTCGAAGTGCGATTCTTCCTTGAGGATGGTCTGCACATTACGAGCAATACGATTCGAGAAGTCTGTAGGAACTTCGAACGGATAGTCGTAAGGAAGAACTTCTAGGTAATCGACACCAGCGATGATTGCGCTCATTGCCTCGGTAGTTCCGCGAAGCATATTTACGTATGCATCGTAAACTGTCTGGTTCCACTCGCTGGTGGTTGCGGCAATCTGCATCTTCTTTGCGCATTCCGAATTGCTGCCGTAAGCCTCTACTATGTTAGCCCACAACATTCTTGCGGCGCGGAACTTTGCAATTTCCATGAAGTAGGTGCTTCCTACGCCAAACAGGAATACCATCTTCTTGGCAACTTCTTCGGCAGTCAAGCCTTCGTCGGTTAGGCGCGACAGGTATTCGCTACCTTCCGAAAGTGTGAAAGCAAGTTCCTGAACCGATGATGCACCAGCGCTGTTGAATGTGTATCCGTCAACGCAGATAACGCGAATGCGCTTGTAATCCTTAGCCATCTTTACGCATTCGGCAAGCAACTTGAAGGCCTTGTCCTCGCAGAGGAAACCTTTGTTGGTGAGGTTTCGCAGCGGGTTGAAGTCGAAGTTGGCTCTTACCTCGTTCTTGTCGATTCCGAGCGAATCAACGTATGCGAGGAAATTCTTCAAGGTTTCCATGGTCTTGAGGCAGCAACCGATGAATGTAACCGGAGTTTTGTCCAGCTTGATGTCGGCGAGCAGAGCCTCGAAATCGGCCTTGGTCTGAACCTTTGTATTGTCGATGTAGAAACCGAGCGATTCTATTCCCTTTGTCAGCAACATCTTTGCGGTTGCGTTGGCTTTCTTGTAGTCGCCGTCGCAGCAGCAGATGCCGTGGTGTATGAACCAGTTGTTGTTATTCTTGGTTCCGCGGACAAACGGGAACTCACCGGGCTTCGAGTCCAAATATTTTATGTCATTTAGGTTGTCGGCGCGGTAGTATGGGCGGACATTGAATCCTTCCTGAGTTTTCCACACGAGTTTCTTCTCGTAGTCGGCGCCTTTTAAGTCCTTGATTATTACATCCTCCCATTCTTGGGTCGGCACGGGAGGAAATTCTTGAAACAATTTTTCTTCCATCTGTACAGAATTTATTTTGAGGTTGCAAAGTTAATACCTTTTTTTATATAGGGAAAGGTTTAAAAAACAAAAAAGCGGGTTGTTTGACAATCCGCTTTATATGATAATTTTTTTGTCCAATAATGAAAAACTATGGATTTTTATATCCAATTTTGTCTATTAATCCGAGATTTTTTTGAGAAATTTTTCATGGGTCACTAGTGATGCAATAAATATACGCATAGAAAACTAGAATATTGCCGTTAGCAGGCGAAATATGGCTATGTTGTTATTATTTTTAATTGGCGGATAAAATATCCTTATACTCTAGCCTTCGGGAGTACAAATTCCGAAGGACAGTTATTTGTTTTTGATTTATATATGCATAAAAAAATCGGACAGCCGAAACTGCCCGATTTTATTGGAAATAAGTTTGTTAAATTTAGTACAAAATTGATACTGTACCAGTGTAAGCCCTGTCTTTTTCAAGGTTTTCGAGGTTTACAATGTACATGTAAACACCTGATGGCACATAATGTCCACGATAGCGTCCGTCCCATGGCTCGTCAGTACCACGTCCTTCGTACAGCAACTGTCCCCAACGGTTGTAAACATAAATGTATGCTTCGGGGAACATTCCTATATTCTCGATTACCCAAGTGTCGTTTACACCATCCTCGTTTGGCGTAAATACATTAGGAATCTTTATACATTCACCCACATGATCATACATTGAAAGTGCATTCATAGTTATGCGGCAATCATTTGCATCGGTAATAGTTATGCTGTATGTTCCCTGAACAAGGTCAGTCATCAAGTTGGTTTCGTTTGCTGAATTTGCCCATGCGTATGTGTACGGAGCTTCACCACCAGTAACCTCCAATTCGATGCTTCCGTCGCGTCCGCCAGTACATGAAGGAGGTATAATTAACGGTGTTACCTTTATCTGTTCCGGCTCGGCTATGCTTGTTGTTACAGATACTGTACATCCATATACATCGGTGACAACTACCGAATATATTCCTGCACTAAGTCCATCAAATATAGGACCACCTGTCATGGTCAAGTTGCCATAATGTATAGAATATTCTATTGGCGATGTTCCACCGCTGGCAGTTGCACTGATTTTTCCGCCTCTGCCGCCATAGCATTGGATGTCTGTAGTTTCGGCACTTACCAATAATCGTTCTGGCCATGTTATTGTATAGGTGCTTACGTTGGTACAACCATTACCATCAGAGATGGTTAGCGAGTAGCTTCCTGCTCCTAGTTCATTTATGCTGGAGTTGTGCGTTCCGTTGCTCCATGAATAGCTATATGGTTCTGTTCCTCCACTGACACTAACTGCGACCGTACCAGCACGTTCTCCGAAACATTTTGGATTGCCTGAAGTTGAATTAATAGTTATCGGTTGAGGTTCGGTAACATCGTATGTTGCAGTACCTTCGCAACCCCATGCATCGGTAATAGTTACAGAATATGTGCCTGCGCCAACATTGAAGTTAGTCTGGTAGGTTGCTCCGTTGCTCCAGATGCAACTCTGGAATGGCATTGCAGCACTTTCTGATGTTACAACAAGAACACCAGTGTTGTTTCCGTTGCATGATATTGGATTCTGCTCTTCTATTACAGCAGGTATTATGCCGATATTCCTTATTGTTGCATTTTGTGAAAGCGTACAATTGTTTCCATCGGTTACTGTTACAGAATAATCTCCACTTGTAAGGTTGGAAATTGCATCTGCATCCGAACCATTTGTCCATCTGTACTGATATGGAGTCTGACCGCCGTCAACACTAACCGATACGTTACCAAGCGATATTCCGCACTGTACATCCGCATGTGTCATGTTAATTCGCATTGCTTCTGGTTGCGATATTGTAGTTGAAGCCGTAGATGTACATCCGGTCGAATTATCGGTTACAGTTACATTATAGGTATTCGGTTCGAGAGATGTTATGTTGGCCGAAGTCTGGTTGTTTGACCATACATACGAATACGATCCAGAGCCACCAGTTACACTAGTCGTAATTATACCATTTCCAAAGCCATAACATGTCACATCTACAGGTGTAATTGTTATGGTAGGATTTGGATTTACAGTTAAGTTCAGTGTTACAATACTATCACATCCGTTTACAGTCAGCAAGTCCTGCACATAAGTACCTTGATCACTTTCGCTGAAACCATTTTCTGTATAAGTCTCACCTTCGCATATACTAGCATTGATTACCGGGTGATATGTTGGATTTACTGTTATTATGCGTGTTGTCGGTTGTGCATTAGTACCGGTAAGGGCAATTCGGATGATATTTTCACCTGGCGTTGTCCATTCTACCTCTATTGTTTCTGTTCCTTGTCCCGAAATTATGTTTCCTCCCTGAACAGTCCAATTGTAATAACTTCCAGGAACTACAGTCGAGTAGGTTACTATGTCGCCTTGGCATACTGGGCTTGGTCCGTCAATTGGAATATCGCAGTAGTCAATGTTTATTGTACCGCTAACCGATGTTTCATTGCAAGCTACATTTTGTCCTGTCGTTGTTATAGTGTAGTCAATTCTACCTACTCCGCTAGCATTTCCACTGATAATTATCTGGTTTCCTTCTTCGGAATAATCGATTCCGTAAGCCGGGAATCCGGTTACCGATACACCAGTAGCACCACCTCCGTACTCGAAAGTGAGTTCGGTAATATCGTATAGGAAGCACGCGTCAAGTGGATTTACCGAGGATGGTGTAATCGTAGGTGGTGTTGCAAATGTTATTGTAACATCGTCCGAAACAACAGTAGATGGACAATGAACATTTTCGAAGCGCCATGTCAATGTAGCATCGTATGGATATGTTGTTCCATTATATGTTATTGTTGCAATAGGAGAACTTGCATCAGTAATACTTACGTTTGCTGGCAAGTTAGTCCAGCCACCTATCCATTCTGAACTTGGCCACGAAGCATCAAGGGTATATTCGTTTGCACATACATTGTCATCGTCACCAGCTAATATCTCTGTAATATCATTGTACAATTCAAGATTATACATCTGGTTAAGTTGTGCCGAACATCCATTAGGTACCGAAATCGACGTTATGGTGAGTAGCATGGTTTCGGTTATTGTGTGTGATGCTTGATATGGTGTAGTAACAGTATAGTTTTCTGAATTTTCACCAGCCGATAGCGTGTATGTGACAGTTGCTCCAGAAGGATATGAGTTTATCATAAAATTCGATGAACTTCCTGAGCAGACAGGCGTAATGCCAGTTACTTCAACCGTAGGAGACGGATTGATTGTGACATTGGCTTCTGCCGATTCTATTCCGCAGTCGTTAACGACATACGCCGTATATATTCCTGAGTTTATTGGACTTACATTTGTAAGTTCCAATGTATGGGTATTCGAATTTCCTATTTCTACTCCATTGTGCCTCCACTGATATGCTGGGTTGCAAAGGTGATCTTCGTCAACATCTATACTTAGAGTTACAGTTTCTCCTTCACATGCAACAACATCGTTAATACTAAAAGATTCAATTTCTGGCTTTACTATTACCGTATCAAGTAGTACCTTTATTATACCACAGCAAGATGTCGAAAGTTCAGCTCTGACAATTGCCTGTTGTATTTGACCAGTTGTGTTGTTGAATGCAACATTAACACATCGTCCTGTTGTTACACTAGTTATTTCTGCTACTGTAGATGTGATGTCCCAATTTATGACTATTGAAGGATCGAGTGCCACATCTGTTATACAATATTCGTGAACACTTGCACAACAAACAACATCATCGCCTTCCATTGTGACCTGAGGAAGAGATGGTGCTGCCTGAATCATGGTAATGAAATTGGTATAGTTGCCAGAAGCTCCTGCAGGAGTTTTTAATCCAGTTGTAGAGTACGAAACAACGGTTCCACTAGCGCCGCTAGTTGGGGTCGCTCCTGCTCCGAATGATGTATACGAAATACCACTCATTGCTATTCCAATGCCAGTACAACTTGCTATTGGGTGCTCGTCGGAACCTGCAATAATTTCAGTTTGATTTTCAAGGTTAAAGCTGTAGCCTGTTGATACCGATGATTGCAATCCTGCATTGGTAACATTAGCGATCTTAAAAGCAACACCAGTTGCACCTTGTCCACCTTGACCGCCACGACCGCCTGCGCCGCCGTTGCCGCCTCTACCTCCAGTGCCTCCATAGGCAGTACCACCGCAAGTATAACTGCAGCGAGAACCACCGACTCCTGCTCCACCTTGACCACCGGCACCGCCATTTCCGCCAGAGCCTCCAGCACCGCCTTGTCCTCCTGTTCCAGTAAATATGTTACAATCAATTATGCCTTCTGTATTTAAAGGTGTATTATATAGGTATAACCCGAATGTAGAGCCGCCGCCATAACCGCCGTAGCCGCCGTAGCCGCCGCCACCGCCGCCACCGCCGTAGCCGCCAGCGCCACCACTTGAAGTGGTTTCACTAAATGAAAGGAATTGCGAACAAGCTGCAGTTCCGCCAGTGCCACCAGCACCGCCACCGCCACCACCGTAGCCACTGCCTCCTTGTCCCGATATGTTCGGTTTAAAGTACTCGTCGTAGTCGCTATTAACGATTTGCCTTGTCGTACCAGTTGCGCCTGCTATACCAGCAGAACCAGCACTACCAACTCCGCCAGTTCCACCATCTTCACTTTCGCAGCTTCCTACGTCACTTGTGGTATAGTTGGTTCCCGTTGAACCTTTGCTACCGCCCTTGCCATTAGTACTATTGTAATTTGAAGCGTTGCCACCTGTAGAGCCTCCAGCTTGTGCACCACTACCACCCCGCTGATCTCCTGTACCGCCTGGAGTCATGCCGTTTCCTGCTGCACCAGCCGCACCTTGAATTCCCTGCTTGCCTGTTCCACCTGTTCCTGGCTTCAACTGGCATCTTACTATTTCGTAGTCATTACAATTTTTCAAGTGTACCGCATAGTTCGATATTCCATAGTTGGTTGCGGTTACTACTTGTTCGTCAGTTGGAACCAAGTCGGCAGGAGAAAACCTATACACAAGACCATTGGCAGGCTTGCATGTCTCGTTGAATGTACAACCTACTGCCGATGCCACCTGTGTTGGATTTGACCAGTCAGATGAAACATTGATATATTTTGATGAACCTGTCTGTCCGTCGCGAACACCGACACGAGGCGTCAATGTGGTTTCGGTACACGGATTAATATTTCCGTAGCAGATTTCAATCACATTTGTGTTTTCGTAGAGTTTTATTTGGAAACTTTCTGAATATGTCGATGTACGACAGCTTGTTGAATATGGAACTATGTTGAACCATTCTATTGTAAGTACTCCACCACTATAATTTGAATATATATTTCCGCTATATGGTGGATAAAGGTCATGAAGCAAAGCTAACACAGAACTTGTGCTAGGAGCAGAAAGTGTTCCAGATGGTGCATCACCAAAGGTTATAAATCCATTGGAGCAAACATACAATGTAGTGCCACTGAAATAGGTTGTTCCGCACAAAGTGAAGTCGAATGGAAGAGTTATTGGCAATGATGCGTCATCGCCAAACGAACCTATTACGTTTGATGTGTTGTGCGGAATATTGGAATATGCCCTTGTTGCCGTCTCGAAGTTCCATCCACTGCAACTGTAGAGATACGAAACTTGACTACCGCCCGGCAAATCGTTTCGCGCATCTTGGGTTTCAATGGTCAAGTCCTGCAGACGGAATCCACTTACAGCATCACCCTTCACAGCAACAACTGCCGGAGAATTGGCACTACCGAGCGCGTATGTGTTTGTACGACGAATAGTCGTCGCTCCTGCTCTTGATGTCTTCTTGTTGAAGTTGTCGAAATAACCACCTTCAATCGTCACATTACTTACAAGATCTAGCGGATAGTCGATTTCGTATGTGCCTTCCGCCATTCTTATTATTGCGCCTGAACATTCCGACATTCTAAGTGCAGAAATAATATTTGTAGGGTCGGAAGGCGTCATTCCACTGCCATCACCATTTACATCAACATATACCACGTTACACTCGTTCATCGAGTTTACATCAATTACCTCCACTACAACATCCGTTTCGCCTGTACAACCCAGAGGAGTGCTAACTGTTACTTGGTATGTTGTTGTTGCAGACGGAGCCACACTTATTTCAGGAGCATGTTCTCCACTTGACCATGAATAAGAACAGTTGTCGCAATTTGAAACTACAGTTGACAGAGTAACATTGGTACCACCGCAAAGCCTTACATATCCAGGCTGAATTGCCACTGTTGGACTAGGATGAGCCGTTATGCTTGCGCTAGAAATATCAGAGCAAGTGTTTGTTACTGAAGAATTTGTCTGTGGATTATTTACTGTTGTCGTGTTCGATACCGTCACATAGTATCTTGTTGAAGATGTTGGGTTGTCCGTTGCATTTTGAGTGTTCGCTCCAGTAGACCAAGCATAAGCTGTTGCGTTGGTTGCCGATACCGAAAGTTGTATTTGGTCACCAGAACAAATTTCAGATGGTGTTGCGCTTAGCGATGTAATGCTTGGCTTTGGCGTTACAATCACGTATGTGTAAAACGAATTGGTTCTGCTTGCTGTCGAAATTTGCAGTTCGTACCAGCCCGTCATGGCAGTAGTTGCATTTGGCCTTGATACAGCAGTTCCTGTTCCGATTTGAGTTCCGGTAGCAGTTTGGTTTGAACCGTTGAAGTACCAACTATAAGATGTTGCATTATTTACATTCGAGCACGAAAGCGTTATAGTTGCACCTTCACATACGGGAGAATTGGAAGTTACATTTGCTATAATATTGCAGTCGGTAGTTGCCTGACCATTTAGCCAGCTTTGGTGCTGCGAGTTAAAAAGAATTGTTCCAGCCTGCTTTGAATAGTTTGTAATCAAGAAAATGTACCACTGACCCGACTGAGCATTAGGTATGTAGCACCATTCTGTATCTTCTGTGGTATAGCTACAGTCGATGATATTTCCATCAGGATAACCACCCATGTCGCCCGAGTGGTTTCCGTTGCTTGGACGATGGCTTCCGTTGCTTGTGCTTGTATTAAGTCCACCTGTACATCTTGTTCTCACAAGTTCCTCGGCACTAGCGGCTGTGAAAGGTCCCCAGCAAACAAAATCTATGTCGTAGCCGTTGCTATGTTCCATGTATATGAGCAAGTCGCCAGGATTATCGATTCGCATATAGAACCATGCTGGCGAAGGTGTTGTATAACAACAGGCAATGTTCTCACCACCACTACTGAAGTCGGTTGCCTGAGTACTACTTGTTCCGGCAGGGAACGAGTAAGAACCCTCGTCGGTACAGAATGCAAGTGCCTCGTTGCAGAAGTCAGCACTAACACCACCACTTCGCAGTTGCTTAAACTGGTTTTCAGTATAAAACTGCACATCAACTCCAGATGCTTTCAGAAATGCGTATTCTTCACGTTCATCTGCAGTCATTTCGTCAAGCGGTTTTGCCCTAAGCAATTCCAACCGCTGATAGTCTATTTTCGACTGAGAAAATAGCCATGGCGACAACAAAACGAGTGTCAAGCAGGTTATAACTTTTTCCATTGTGCGTATTTCTTTATAAAAAATCTTCATAATCTTCATAATTATTACATAAAAACAACTGCATAAATAGTTGGTTTTCCTTATGTTACAAACGCAACATCTGAAAAATGCCACTATATATAACGAGCGCAATTTAAAACTTTTTTAAGAAATAGGCAAGTTTTTTTTGCTTATTTTCTAATAGTCATAACGATTAACAGAAAAACGGGTTGCCTGATCGCTTTAGATTTTTATTTTTTTAAAGCAAATCCAGTTTTACTTTTGATTAGTTTTTTATGATTGCATGTAGCATATTTTGCATTTTTGCATAACAATTATTGGATAGCGAATAACAAGTCCAAGCAAATGCGTTTTGCAAAACACTATAATTCAGCATATTGTATCAGAACACAAAAAATGGAAAAAATATTGATTTAAAAAATTGCATTGACAAAAAAAGTAGTATCTTTGCAGTCCAAAATTTTTGGAAGATTTAAAGTAAAAATAAATTAAAAAAGTAAGATATGGCACATCATCAGTCAGCTAAAAAGAAGATTAGACAGATTGAAGCAAGAAGATTACACAACAAGTTTTATGCTCGTACTACCCGTAATGCAGTTCGCGCATTGAGAGCTATGTCGGTTAAGTCCGAAGCAGAAACAATGTTACCAAAGGTTGCAAAAATGTTGGACAAGTTGGCAAAGACCAATGTCATCCACGCTAACAAGGCTGCAAACCTTAAGTCTTCTTTGGCAAAGCACGTTAATCAGTTATCATAATTGATTAGACGGAATTTTAAAATTGCTGTTTCGCTTTTGGGTGGAGCAGTTTTTTTGTTTGTACTAGCATGAACAATCGAAAGAGTATAAAGAACTGGGCAGAAGATGAGCGTCCGCGAGAAAAACTGATCAACCTTGGACCAAAGTCGCTAACTCAGGCTGAATTATTAGCAATCCTCATAAGTTCGGGCAACAAGCGGAAAAGTGCGCTCGACATTGCTCGCGAAATTCTTGCCGACTGTGACAACAAGATTGACAATCTTTGCAAACTGTCATACAGCGACCTGCTGAAATATGAGGCTATAGGTGAAGCAAAAGCGGTAACTATCGCAGCGGCAGTGGAACTTGGTCGCCGCCGCGAGAATATTGTGTCAGAGCAAATTCAAAACAGCCAAGACATCTTTACGACTATTGCGCCAAAAGTGATTGATGAAAGTCGTGAACTGGCATACGCCATATATCTTAACAACTCAAACAGGATTATTAAAGTAGCAAATGTCGGGGTTGGTGGAATCGACAAAACTTTGGTCGACGCTAGGATTGTAATCGGTGAAGCCTTGCGCTTGAATGCAGTCGCATTAGCTCTTGTCCACAATCATCCATCGGGAAATATGTCGCCAAGCAAGGAGGACGATTTTCTGACGCGCACAATGTCCGATGCATGTTCGCTAATGAACATAAGGTTTGTCGACCATGTGATAATCAGTAGCAACGGCAAGGATTACTATAGTTATCACGACAAAGGAAGAATCTAAGGTATTTACGATTTTCGAATTACGATTGACGATTGTTGATTCGTTGAACTTTTACACTGAACGCATCGATGCAATACATTGCCATCGGCTCAAATCATTGCACATAAACGGCGCAAATCATTGCGCCACTACAATTTGATATTTGAATATTGTACAATCGCGACATGACGCGATTCTTCATGCACAAATCGTTGATTTATTAAATCATTGAATTCATGAATCTTTGAATCTTCAAATCCTCAAATCTTCAAACACATCAGGCATCGAAACCTTGAAACACAGAAACACAGAAACATAGAAACTTGAAACTGCGTAGCCATTAAACGCCGCAGGCATTGAACGGCGAAGCCCTCAACGAAGTTAACCTTTAGCTCGCGCAAGCAAACCAGAAACGGGCGAAGCCCATAGAAACTTTGAAACCGCGCAGCGATAAACGGCTTTAGCCATAAAAACGGGCGTCAGCCCCTACACGTTGTATCCAAAATTACTTAGGTTTCTGTCGTTGTTGCGCCAATCCTTTTCGACCTTGACAAATGTTTCGAGGAAAACCTTCTTGCCGAAGAATTTTTCGATGTCGAGACGAGCCTGCGTACCGACCTTTTTTATTGCAGCACCCTTGTTGCCAATGATAATGCCCTTTTGCGACTGGCGTTCAACGATTATCACAGATTTTATGCGTATTAGGTCGGGACTTTCCTTGAATTCCTCAATGGCAACTTCGCACGAATATGGTATCTCCTTCTGGTAGTTGAGCAGGATTTTTTCGCGGATGATTTCAGATACAATGAAGCGTTCGGTCTTGTCGGTGAGCTGATCTTTTGGAAACCATGCTGGACCTTCGGGCAAAAGCGAAACAATTTCATTGAATACCGTGTCGAGGTTTGTGCCGTTGAGTGCCGAAATTTCAAAAATCTTGGCGTTTGGCAAACGGTTTTCCCAGAAGAGACGTAGGTTTTCAACTTCTTCATTACTAACAAGGTCGATCTTGTTTATTAGGCAAAGCACCGGAATTTTCACTTTGCTAAGACGCTCAATGTATTCGGCGTTCTTCTCAGCCGATTCAACCACATCGGTAACATAGAGAAAAACATCGGCGTCATCGAAAGAAAGCGAAACAAAGTCCATCATCTTTTCCTGCAGCTTGTAGTTGGGCTTTATGATTCCGGGCGTATCGCTGTAAACAATCTGGAAATCTTCTCCATTGACTATGCCGAGAATGCGGTGGCGCGTAGTCTGCGACTTCGATGTGATTATTGATATCCTTTCGCCTACCAAGGCGTTCATGAGCGTTGACTTTCCGACATTCGGGTTGCCAATTATGTTTACAAATCCTGACCTATGCATTGCTGTAATTTTGGAACAAAGGTAAGAAATTCAATGATTTGATGATTCAAAAATTTGAAAATTTGAAAATTTAGCTGAGCAAAGCTAAAGGTTGAAAAATTGATAATTGTACATTGTTAAATCTCTGGTGCAAACAACCATTTTTTTGCATTTTAGCGAGCAAACTTTTCTACAATTTCAAGAAGCTGACTGCGATTTATAGGCTTTGAAATAAAGTCGTTGAAAAGCAAATATTCGTTTCGTTCCATATTGTTTATGGCCGAAGATGCGACAATATTTGTTTCCGGTTTTATCTTTTTTATTTGCCTTGAAGTTTCTACACCATTTATTTCAGGCATCTTCAAGTCCATGATTATCAAATTGTAATTATTTATAGTGGCCATTTCTATTGCCTTATGTCCATTTGATGCATAATCGACAGAATATCCTTCGCGTTCCAATATTGCATTGAGCAACTTGAAATTAATGGGTTCATCATCGACCACTAAAATCGTGCCTTTTTTCATTAGGTCAGTGTTTGTACACCGCAAAATTATAGTTTTTTCAGGATTGCGAAAAATAAAAGTTGAATTTTGTAGCATGTGCATTGTCGGAAAAGTTGTATTTTTGTTAGTCCGTTATTGCACTGTTATGAATGAACTTTCGCGCAAGATAATCTCGAAACTGCCCTACGGCGATGATTTTCGGTTCGTTGACGAAATTACTTTTGTCAATGAATATCAGATTGTAGGGAACTATACATTTAGGGCGGATGCGCCGTATTATGCTTCTCATTATCCGCATTTTGCGGTCACTCCAGGAGTCTTGCTTCTGGAATGCATGGGACAAATCGGACTTGTTGCGCACCTTGTATATCTTGAAAAAATATACGAACGCGAGAATGTTGCGTTGATTCCGTCGTTGTCGAATGTGCATGCATCGTTTTACTTGCCTGTCGGACAAGGCGAAAAGGTTACTGTTGATGCGCAAAAGATATATTACCGAGCAGGAGTATTGAAGTCGGATATTTTGTTGCAAAATGCAAAAGGCGAGGAATGCGCTCGTGCTATTGCCCACCTAAAATTTGTCGAAAAATGAAAAATCGGGTGGCAATTACGGGCATGGGTGTTGTAAGCCCTATCGGGTCAAGCATTGCTGATTTCGCAAAATCATTGCGAAATGGCGATTCGGGAATTTCGTATTTGCAGGAACTTGAGGAGAAAAATTTTGTATGCAGAGTTGCTGGTATTCCCCAACAAATTCGGCATAATGATTTGATAGATAGATTTTTGCCAGAATATGGCGACAAATCTATAAGGTATGCACTATCGGCTGCCATTGATGCTTGGCAGGATGCAGGATTTGTAGTTCCTGACATGTTGTCAAATGCTAGCGATGATAGGTTGGCGGTTGTTGTTGGAAGCACCTGCGCTGGTTACGATTATTTTGCACGGATGAAAGCGCTGATTGATGAAGGACGTACCAAAAAGTTGGGCAGTTGGTTCGTTGTCAATACTATGCATAGTGGACCATCGGCCTTTCTTTCGAGCCTTTTGTCTGCTTCCTGCAGGACAGAAAATGTGTCATCGGCTTGTGCGTCTGGTACCGAGGCTATAGCAAGGGCTTACGACATGGTTTCCAATGGTGTTGCGGATGTTGTCGTGACTGGCGGTTGTGACCCGGATTCACCGTATGTGTGGGCAGGATTCGATGCAATGCGCCTACTTTGTCGTAATGGAAACGACAATCCGCAGTCGGCTAGCCGCCCTCTGAGCGAAAATGCAAGCGGTTTTGTGCCATCTGCAGGTGCGGGAATCCTCGTCGTTGAAAATATGGAGCATGCGCAATCGCGCGGAGCAAAGATTTATGCCGAGATTGTTGGTGCTTGCGTGAATTCAGGCGGACAACGCAATGGCGGCAGCATGACATTGCCGAACTCGCAAAAAGCGGTCGAATGCATCCAAAATGCCGTAAAAATGGCAGAAATAAGCCCAACAGAAATTTCGTATATAAACGGACATCTTACTGGTACAATGGCCGATCCATTGGAAGTGGAGAACTGGTGCCGTGCTCTTAACCTGAAAAAGGATTTCCCATACATAAATTCCACTAAATCGCTTATCGGTCATGCACTTGGAGCAGCTGGAGCAATAGAAACTATTGCTACGGTATTGCAAATGCATCAAGGATTTGTACATGTTTCCAAAAATTGTATGCCACTTCATGCTGAGATTGCAAATATTTACGATTCTGCAAAAATTCCGCAACAAACTATTGAAAATCCCAGAATTGAATATGCTGCAAAGGCAAGTTTCGGTTTCGGTGATGTAAATGCTTGTTTGGTTTTGAAAAAATATAGATAGTGATGAAGAAAACAGCATTGATATTAGGTGGATTTGGAGGTGTTGGTTCCGCTTGTGCAAGCATTTTGGCCGAAAATGGCTACAATTTGGTTGTCGTTCATCGAGGACGGCGGGCAAAAGCGGAAGGAAACAAACATAAGGTGCAGGAACTTGAAAAGAACGGTATCAATGTGGTTGAGATAAAGGGAAATGCAACTGCTCCCGAATGTATGGAAAAGGTTTGCAACGAGTTGCGCGATGTTCGTGTAAATTGCTTCGTTCACGCTATTGCCGATGGAAATATCGGAAATATTTTTTCGGGAGACAGAATCTTGAATGCGGATTCGTTCTTGTACACTTTCAATTCAATGTGCGTATCGTTTGCAAGTTGGACACAGATTTTGCTTGAAAATGGCATTTTGGAGGAGAATTCCCACTTATTTGGTTTTTCAAGCGAAGGAGCTAGCATTGTTTTTCCGCAATATGCTGCAAATGGAGTTGCCAAAGCTGGACTTGAAACTTTGTGCCGTTATATGGCTGATGAACTTGCATGCAAAAAAATATCGGTGAACATTATCCGAGCAGGAATCATGGATACGGCTGCTGTTAGAGCTTTTGGCGATAGTTCTTATATACAGGGACTTGTAGATAAAGGTTGTCGGACTAGCAGTCCAAGAGCTGTGGCGGAGAAAATGATGTCCATAATTAGTACTGAAGATTTTGTAACAGGACAAATTTTTGATGTATAGTATGGGCAAATTTCACACTTTATACCTCGAAACTACTCGAAATTGCAATCTTGATTGCAAATATTGCTCTACTGGCTCGTCATGCAAAAAGAAATTTGCCGACATCCCATACGACAAGATTGTACAGCGCATTTTGGAACCAGCATGGGCAATCGGGACGAGGAACATCAGTTTTTCGGGCGGAGAATTCTTGTTGAGGGAAGACCACATAGATCTGCTGAAAACCGCTAGCGAAATGGGCTTCTCCGTGAGCATCGTCAGTAATGGTATTTTATTGACGGATAACAAAATACAGGAATTAAAATCTATTCTTGGCGATAATCTTTATGTGTCGCTTGGCATCAATTCCTTTGATTTGGAGAACAAGGAAACCCGCGAGGTTGGCTCTGGCTTCATTATGGATGTGGTTAACCGTTTGCAAAAACATGGTGTACGGTTGAATATTTGTGTTACGATTGGCGATTTCAACAAGGAAAGTTTCAAGAATACCGTTGAGACATTGCAAAAACTTCATCTGCCGTTCAATAGGATTCCGTTTGTGGTGCGAAATTGCAATGCGCCTAACTTGATGTTGAACAAGGAAACTCTTAGACATTATTTTCATCCATACCTTACCGATTGCTACAATGGACATGTAAGTTATGTTCCATATTTCTTGAACCCAAATGATTATGAATTGATTACTGGAAATAAATTGCAAGAAGATAGTTTTGCTACAAATCCATCGGTTGGGTGCTGGGTTGGTTCGTACTATGCGATAAATCCCGAAGGTTATGTTTCTCCATGTCCCTTGTTTGCCGATTCGGTGTATGCTGGCAATGTGCTTAATGAAAATCTTGAAAATATTTTGTTCAAGTCGGAACTTTTCTGCAAAATTACCGACCGGAAAAATCTTGAAGGCAAATGTGGAAAGTGCAAATACACAAGCACATGCGGTGGTTGTCGCGTTATGGCGTACTATAAGACAAGCAATCCTTTTGCCGAAGACCCAACCTGTTTTATTGATAGCTTGAATGAAGAAGAACTATTGGACTATGAGAAAAGGACTGCACGAAACTTTAAGAATTACAACAGAATGATTAGAAGTGCAAAAAAATGATTTTTTGTATCTTTGTCACATAATTACACTACAAATGAAAAATAAAACAGAATTATCCATACCTCACATTCATTGGGCAATAGCCCTCATCCCCTTTGCAGTGCTTGTAGCATTACAAATACTAGTAATTAAGGAATTCGGTTCCGATGCCATTGATGGCGCGAGCCAAACAGCTCTGCTATTCGCAGCTGCCGTTGCTATTGCAATCGCAATGATTGGCTACAAAGTTTCATGGAACCACATTAGTGGAGCCATAGGCGACAATATCAAAGCCATTGGCACGGCTGTAATAATCCTTTTCCTCATCGGTGCAGTATCAGGCAGCTGGATGCTAAGCGGAGTAGTGCCTACAATGATTTATTACGGAATGATGATACTCACGCCTTCACTGTTTCTATTCATGGCTTGCATCATCTGCGCCTTGGTATCACTGATAACAGGCAGTTCGTGGACCACCATAGCAACCGTAGGAATTGCACTGCTTGGAATTGGTACGGCTCACGGGTTCTCTGTCGGATGGACTGCCGGTGCAATAATTTCGGGCGCATACTTCGGCGACAAGATTTCTCCGCTTTCCGACACCACAGTGCTTGCCTCATCGGTTGGCGAAGTGCCACTATTCAAGCACATACGCTACATGCTTATCACCACAGTGCCATCATTTGTAATAACATTGGTAATATTCCTCATCGTAAGTCTTAACCATTCGGCAGAAAGCACAGCTCAGGCAGAATCTTTTGCCGAAGGGCTACGAAATACCTTTGTCATCAATCCTTGGCTAATGCTGATACCGCTATTTACTGCTGTTATCATTGCATTGAAACTTCCTGCTGCCGTCATATTGTTTTTGTCGGCTCTGGTTGCTGGCATAGTAATGCTTTTTGCTCAACCCGACATAGTGGCACAGATTGGCGAAGGAAACAGTTTCCGAGGACTAATGCTCACCTACTACGACAGCACAGCCATCAACACGGGCAACGAGACGCTCAGCAACCTTGTACAGACCCGCGGTATGAAAGGTATGCTCAGCACGGTGTTCCTCATTTTCTGCGCATCGGCATTCGGTGGCGCACTTACTGGCGGTGGCATGATGAAAAGCATCACCACAGCCTTGGCTCGTGGCATAAGCGGCAGACGTTCAATAGTAACATCTACGGTAGTTACTGGTCTTTTCTCCAATATGGCTACCGGCGACCAATACCTCAGCATCGTACTGACTGGAAACATTTTCAAGCAGTTATACAAGGACAAGAATTTTGAAGGACGACTGCTAAGCCGTTCTACCGAGGACTCGTCCACAGTAACCTCCGTGCTCGTTCCATGGAATTCATGCGGTATGACACAGTCGATGGTACTGAAAGTTTCCACTTTGGAATATCTCCCCTATTGCTTCTTCAACATCATTTCTCCTCTGATGTCAATAGCAGTGGCATTTGTAGGATATAAAATATTTAGAAGGACAAAAGAGGAAGAAGAATGCCTAGCCGCCCAATGATTCAAAGGTGGAAAAGGTTATGACAACTATGGTGATGATTATCCATTATCAACCTTCCGCTCAGCGAAGCTAACCTTTAGCTCGGCGCAGCCAATTGTTAATTATCAATTATTAATTGTCAATTGTTCATTATCAATTCAACAAATCGCCAAACAAAAAAAAATTGTACCTTTGCACCTAAATATCATAAATATAGAATATGTCTAAACCGAAATACAAAGGGAAAAACGATAATAATAAAGCAAAAAACATTGCCACTTCCGCAACACCTATGTCTGAAATGCCAAAGGCAAAGGCTGGAATAATACCGATAATAATTCTCGCTGTGGTATCGCTGGCATTGTACATCAACGCCTTGCGCAACGACTACGCCCTTGACGATTCAATGGTGCTAATCCGCAATTCGTTCACACAGGACGGTGTTTCGGGAATTGGCGACATCTTCAAGTACGACACATTCACGGGCTTCTGGGTTTTCAACGACAGCACGCACACAGTTGAACAAATCGTAAAGGAGAAAAAATTACTTGCTGGTGGTCGTTACCGTCCGCTGTCGCTTGCGACATTTGCCATCGAAATAGAACTTTTCGGCAAGGATTTTCACGATGAAAACGGCATACTGGTCGGACAGGGCTGTCCTGCCATAAACCACGCAATGAACGCTATGTATTACGCACTTACTGTAGTGCTTCTGTACATTATTCTCGTAAGGCTTTTCCCTCGCAGGGACAAATCGTGGTGGTTCTCAATACCTTTTATCGCATCACTGCTATTTGCATTCCATCCTATTCATACCGAAGTAGTTGCAAACATAAAAGGGCGCGATGAAATACTAACGCTACTTGGTTCGCTTGCTGCACTATGGTGGTCGATAAAGTACATCGACACTAAGAAATTGTACTACCTTATATTGTCGGGACTAGCATTGCTATGCGGACTTTTCTCAAAGGAAAATGCAATAGTGTTCCTCGCACTCGTTCCGCTGACACTCTACTATTTTACCAACGCAAAATGGAAAGAAATAGGCAAGGTTATGATTCCGCTTGCATTGGCATCGGTAGCATTTCTGGCAGTACGCGGAATGGTTCTCGGATGGGAGCACTCGGAACAAACCAAGGAGCTCATGAACGACCCGTTCATCAATATGAACTTCTCAGAAAGGTACGGTACGATATTCGTAACTTTGTTGATGTACATTAAGTTACTATTCTTCCCCCACCCTCTTACCTACGACTACTACCCATGGCAGATTCCTAAGACCGAACTTTCAGATGGTCTCGCTCTGCTTTCACTGGCAATATACATCGCTATGGGAATCTACGCAGTGTACGGAATGATAAAAAAGAAAGACATCGCCTCGTATTCGATTCTGTTATTCCTCATTCCGCTTGCGCCGGTCTGCAATATCTTTTTTGCAGTAGGCACACTGATGAACGAGCGTTTCGTTTTCATTTCATCCATCGGATTTTGCCTAATAGTAGCATGGTTCTTTGCTGAAGTTTTGCCAAAACTCCTAAAAAACATCACAATGGCAAAATACATAACCGGCGTTGTCGGCATAATAGTGTTGCTTTTGTTCACGCTGAAAACCGTAACCCGCAACGCCGACTGGGAAAACGACACCGTACTTTTCACTCACGATGTAGAAATTTCATCAGAATCGGCAAAAGGCAACTGCGCTGCTGGCGGACGCACACTGGAACGCGCACAGTCGAAGGAAGTAAAGGACAACGACAAGGAACTTCACGATGCTCTATGCAACAAGGCTATAAAATACTTGAAGAAATCGAACGAAATCTACGCAAGCGATGGCAAAAGAAATTCCAAAAAACATAGCTCAAGCGCAGTTTACAGCGATGCGATGAACCTTCTCGGTAACGCCTACTTCGAGATTGGTGACATAGCCAATGCTCTTGATTCGTACCTGAAGATAATCAAAGCATACCCCAACCACGACATTGCCAATTCAAACATAAAAGTCGTGCTAAACCAAACACCAGGAATGCTACGCAACAAGCTCACAACATCAACAGTCCCCGAATTGCTGAATGTGATTGGAGAATTGATAAAAGTAAAGCCCGACTGTGGCGAAGCCTACCATGTACTAGGTGTACTTTACGGTCGCGAAATTGGAAATATTGAAGCATCGTTGCAATGTTTCGAAAAAGCAGAAACTTGCAACTTTGAAAAGACTGCTGCATACTACAAGGACTTGGGTGTAGCATACGGAATCTCGGGCAACTACGCGAAGTCAATTCCTGTACTTGAAAAAGCAATAGAACTTGATCCAGATGACGATTTGTCGTACACCAACCTCGGTTACACATACATGAACCTTGGTGACACACAAAAAGGTCAAGAATACATTGCCAAGGGCGAAAGTTTAAAACAGAAAAAAGCGGAAAATGATAAAGAATAAGAAAATAGTTGTTGTACTTCCGGCATATAATGCCGAGCAGACTTTGGAACAGACCTACAACGAAATTCCTTTCGACATTGTGGATGATGTGATTCTTGTCGATGACTTCAGCCGCGACAACACCGTGGAGGTCGGCAAACGACTTGGCATAAAGAACATTATTGTTCACGAGAAGAACAAAGGTTATGGCGGAAACCAGAAGTCGTGCTACAACAAGGCGCTTGAACTTGGTGCCGACATAGTAATCATGCTCCACCCCGACTACCAGTACACGCCAAAACTAATAGAGTCGATGTCGTACATAATAGCCAACGATGTTTACCCAGTAGTGCTTGGTTCGAGAATCCTTGGTCGCGGAGCTCGCAAAGGCGGAATGCCATTGTACAAGTACTGGTTCAACCGAATGCTGACATTCACGCAGAACCTACTCATGCACCAGAAATTGTCGGAATATCATACAGGCTACCGTGCATTTTCAGCGGAGGTGCTTCGTGCAATCAACTACAACCAAAATTCCGATGATTTTGTATTCGACAACCAGATGCTTGCGCAGATTTTCTATGCAGGATACGAAATTGCCGAAGTCACCTGCCCTACCAAATATTTCAAGGAGGCTAGTTCTATAAATTTCAGGAGAAGTTGCAAATATGGGTTTGGCGTGATTCACACATCATTCCTATACCTATATAATAAAATGCATATCTGCAGGAGTAAGATTTTTAAGAAACCGCAGGACTAGGACTCAGCATCCGGCAATATTCTGCCGTTCCAAGCCTTCAAATCCTTGTCGTATTTATCCTCCATTCCGCCCGACAATTTGTCGAGAAGGGCATGGAACTTTGCACCGTGGTTCTTGTGGGCAATATGGCAAAGCTCGTGGAGTATAATGAAATCAATGAGATAATCTGGAAGCAGAAGCATCCGGCACGACAAAATTATTTCGTCTCGCGAACTGCATGTCCCCCAACGCGTATGCGCCGTACCTATCGAAACCTTGCGGAATTTCAATCCCGTCCTTTGCGAAATCTCATCTACTCGAGGAAAAAGAATTGATTCGGCCTCCTTGCGCATAGATGCCAAAAGCACCTTCTTTATGAAATTCTGCACCGTATCAAGATCAAAATCTACGAGTTCAGGATTATAGAAAACCGTCACAACATAGTTGTTGACTTTGGCATAAAGGATTTTCTTCTGATTGCCAGTAGATTCGAACCTGAGCGTTGTACTACGGCAGGTAAAATGCGACTGCGGTGTAAATTTGCGCCTTGCACCTTTCAGTTGCTGCGCCTTCATGGTTTCGGCAATCCATTCGCGATGGCTAAAAATAAACCTTTCAGCGTCAGCATAACTGACCCTGAAAGGTATTGACATTTGCAAGCCCTTTTCGGGATGTACAGTCAAACGGATCTGAACGCAATTGTGCCGCTTCGACACAACAACATCGCCGACACCTTCGACACTTATAATCCGCTGCATTACTTGCGCGGCAACTTGCTTAATTTTTCGTAGCCTTCGTTGACGGTGGTAAGCATTTCGGAAATATAACCCTTGTAGTTTTCCTTTACTGCTTTCTTGTCCATCTTCGAGGTTGGAGTGTTAATCTTTGAAAATACTTCCTGCTTCTTAAGCAATACACCATTGATGATTTCGGTAACAGGCTCTGTCGGCTGTGCTGGATACAAGTCAACATACAATACGCAATCCGACAAAAGTTCGCTTGTCATGTAATCAATGTCTCTCTTTAATACTTTTCTACTTGCCATAGCTTTAAAATTTTTCGCAAATTTAAACAAAAATTATATTGTAGCATAACGAAATTTTAAATCCATTGTGCCAATCATTCCGTCTCCCTACCTGCCACATAGTTGCGCCACTTTTCGATACACTTTGTCATATCTTCGGGTAATTCCGATTCAAAATACAGTTCCTTTTTCGTAACGGGATGTATGAATCCAAGCGACTTGGCATGCAATGCCTGACGCGGAAGAATCTTGAAGCAATTCTCTACAAACTGCTTGTACTTGGTAAAGGTTGTTCCTTTAAGAATCTGGTCTCCACCATATTCCCAGTCGTTGAACAAAGGATGTCCTATATGCTTAAAATGAACCCTAATCTGATGTGTTCTGCCAGTCTCGAGGCGACATTCAACAAGATTCACATAGCCAAGCCTTTCGAGTACACGCCAGTGCGTTATGGCTTCCTTACCGTAATCGCCATCGGGGAAGACATCCATAATCTTGCGGTTCTTGAGGTTGCGCCCCACATTGCCGACAATTGTTCCTTCTTCTTCGGGCATATTACCCCAAACGAGAGCATTGTAGGCTCTCTTGCAGGTGTGATAGAAGAACTGGCTCGCAAGTCCTTCGCGTGCAACTTCCGACTTTGCCACAACAAGCAGTCCCGATGTATTCATGTCGATGCGATGCACAAGTCCCGGACGGAAAGTGTCGGCATTGAACATTGGCAAATCCTTGAAACGATATGCCAACGCATTTACCAAAGTGCCATCATAATGACCAAAACTAGGATGCACAACCAATCCGGCTGGCTTATTCACAACAATTAGGTCATCGTCCTCGTATACCACATCAAGAGGAATGTCCTGCGGAACAATGCCAGTTTCACGCTTGGGAAACGAAAGCATTATGCTAATGTCATCGTTGGGCTTAATCTTGTAGCTGCTACGGACCGGCTTGCCGTTAACATACACGCAACCACCTTCGGCAGCCGACTGTATTCTATTGCGCGAGGTACTGGGCAGACGAATAGACAAGTATTTGTCGATTCGCATCGACTTCTGCCCTGCTTCAACTACCAAATGCTTATGCTCGTATTTTTCGTCACCCGATTCGGAGAGATCCAAGTCATCGTCTAGTTCGAGGCCATCATCCTCGTATTCCTCAAATTCTTCAAAATCTTTATCCATAAGTGCTATCGCATTATTAGAACCTTGACGGTTTCAAAAACCTTGCTTTCGGAATAAGGTTTCACAAAGTAAGTACCATCGGGCAAAGCAGAAACATTTATCACACTTTCGTTACCCGACTGCATTACCAGACGGCCAAGACTATCATATATCATCACACCGCTAAAATCAGCATTGACATCTATGTTTATCTCATCCGATGCCGGATTTGGGAAAACGCTGCACGAAGTCGAAACGCGCCGTATTGGAACATCTGCAGCATCCTGCATTAGTTCGTAGCCGAACACTGGACGAATCATCAGCGCACCCGAAATTATCGAGTTTGCCCAAGACCCCGAAACATTGTAGAAAATCTTGTCGTGAGCATCGTTTTCCATGTCGAGACCACAATTGAGCATATCGTTTGTCGTCTTTATCCAGCCCACATAAAAAGTACCACTGACAACAATCGCAGTATCAAGCGGATAATATACATACCCGTTAATTCTATTCGAGAACAATGGTCTTACACCCAACCTGCTTACAATCGTATCACCTGGTATTCCATTATTATCTTCCCAGACGGTTAGATAGAAATACTTAACATTGCCGTCGCCTTGCGTGCGATTGAAATAAATGTAAACGCCGTATAGCGTGTCGGTCATATATGTATTGAACTTGTATGCAAGGCTTGCATTGGCTGTTCCCTGCCCCGTCAATCCATAACCCTTTTCAGCAGAACCATCATCGTAAGCATAGTAGTTCTTGAAATTCTGATAGTACCTGACAGTATCGTTCCAACGGTAATATTCACGAGCCTGCGCGACATCGGTCTTTATGTTTGCCCTAATGATGAATTTTGCAGAGTCATCAGCCTGATAGCTATTCTCGTTAAAGAAATAGCAGAATTTCTTGGTATACGAAATTTCCTCATTAGCATTGATGTTTTCGCTGTCGTCGCCACAATGGTAGTCGAAGTATGCCTGAACAGGTATCAACGAAGTGGTTTCATCGGCATTGTACACATCGTACTGACGATTGATATTGTGGGTAGCATCCTGCAAATTGGCATACGAAAATGTTATTGAATCGTAAACAGCCTCACGCCCCTTGTGCAAGAAATGTTTCCAAGGAACAGTAATGTAGTCTTTCAGGAACGGACCAACATTCTTTATCATTGTCACATCCTCGATAATGGTGTCAACGTAGCTGCGGTTTGTATCGAGAATAATGAAGTCGAGATTCCACTGGTCAACATTGCTCTGCCAGCTCGGCTCATAGTTTGAACTAATGCTCACATAGTTGAGGAAACGGAAACGGAATCCTTTTTTCAGCCACACCGAATCGACAATCGGCACAAGTACCTGCTGGAAATCGCTCATCAATTCGCCACCTGCAACCCTCCAGACGCTACGCCATTCATCATCGTCAACAGAATAAAACTGCAACACAAGCGAATCGCGATATTCGGGCATATTGCCATAGCCACCACACTGGTAGAAGAAACTCAGGTATATCGAATCGGAAGCACTGCGCTGGAGATTTATAGGCTTGGATGTCAAATAGTCGGCCACATCCGACATTCCTATTGGAAGCGATGCATAAATTCGTCCATATTGGTCGAGAGCATCGAGAGTAGCCACACCTATCGAAATAGGATTCTTGCCACACGAATTATTGATATATGCATAATTATCAGACCATTTCGAAGAATCGGGATATATGTACGATGAAGAAAAATCATCAAAGAAAGGCAACTCAAGAGTATCTGATGTTGCCACCTTGTCGCCATATTTCTCGAAATACCTTGCACTGTAGTCGCTAAGTGCCGGATTTCCACAATCGATAATAACTTCCTGCGAAAAAACGCCAATCGCACATACGACAAAAAAGAATGCTAAAACTAACCTTTTCATAGAAAGCACTTTAGATTATTCATCAGAATTAGTTCCATTAGATTTTGAAGCTGCTGCTTCCTCCAATTTGTTCATCTCTTCGAGAGTTGAAACTTCTTCCTCCTCATCTTCATCCTCTTCCTGCGAATTGGGGTCACGTCCTGCAACAACAAAATCGATGCGCGAACCTTGCTTTATCTCGGTTCCAGGGTCTATAGAGCGACCATTGTACATTTGTTTCAAAACAATATTGACAACTTCGCCATCCTTCTGCCACTTCACACTGCCCATCTTCAATTTTGAATGTTTCAGTCTGACAGACAAAGTCTTATACTGCTCACCAACAAACGATGGCATCTTGACCATAATTTCGTTGACGGTATTAACTTTCATATAAACCGTACGACCATGCTTTACAAGCGATTCCTTTGCTGGATTCTGCTCAACAACCACACCCTTGGGCAACGAATCGATGAACAAGGTGTCGACCACTTCATAGTTGAAGCCTTCTTCCTCGAGCATTGCAATGGCCTCATTCGCGTCCATACCGACCACAGTAGGCACAGTAACAGCCTCGCCATGTCGGGTACACGACTTCAGACTAAGCATAAGTATCAATACAGCGAGCACAAATAACAATATGATTCCCAATATGTTAAACCAGAAAGCTTTGCTAAATATAAAATTGAAAAACTTCTTCATGACAATACTAAAAATTGAGCCGTAAAGTTAATACTTTTATTTGAAACAGCCGCATTACACATAAATTCATATATCACATTGTTATTAACGAAGAAAACATGAATAAAGTATTCGGAATTTAAATTAATTTTGCGCAAAATTGCAAAGATGGCGAAAAGACTGATGCTAATATGCGGACCTTGCAGTGCAGAAAGCGAGGAACAGGTCTACACGACAGCACGACAACTGAAAGAACTTGTCGCTCCCGACTATTTTCGTGCAGGAATATGGAAACCGCGCACACATCCCGACTCATTTGAAGGGCTTGGCGAAAAAGCACTAGCCTGGATGCAACGCATTCAAAACGAGCTTAACATTCATGTAATCACCGAAGTAGCAAATGCAAACCACATAGAAAAAATTGCTAAATACGGATTCAAGGCATTCTGGATAGGTGCTCGCACAGTTGCAAATCCATTTTCGGTACAGGAGGTCGCCAATGCTGCAAAAGGCGGTGATTTCAAGGTTTTTATTAAAAACCCAACAAATCCCGACATAGACTTGTGGTGTGGTGCAATAGAGCGTTTCCGCAAAATCGGTTTAGGTGACATAATTGCCGTTAGCAGAGGCTTTTATCCATTTTCGGAAACAAAACTTCGCAACCTGCCTTGCTGGGAGATACCGATTGAACTTGCCAGACGAATGCCCGACATTAAAATCATCTGCGACCCAAGCCACATTGCAGGCGACACAAGATACATTGCCGAAATTTCACAGCAGGCAATAAACCTCAATATGGCTGGACTGATGATTGAATCGCATTGCTGTCCGCAACAAGCATTAAGCGATAGCAACCAACAACTTACACCACTAGAAATTAAGAATCTCATCGATAGTCTGAAGATAAAAAGTCCAGCCAGTGACGACCACAACTACGAAATGGAACTCGAGACGCTGAGAAACAAAATTGATTTCCTCGACTATCAGCTAATCGACATTTTGAAGCAAAGGTTTGCCATTACCAACGAAATTGGCGAATTGAAAAAGTCGCGCAATGTTGCCATCCTGCAAATAGACCGCTGGAAAAAAGTTCTGGAATCGCGAAGCGAGTACGCCGAAAAAATAGGTCTGTCGAAGGAAATGATTGCAACACTGTTTTCCGAAATTCACAAGGAATCAATACGAGAGCAAGAATAAATGTAATTTACGATTTTAGATTTTAGATTTACGATTGAATAGGATTTATGAATTTTGAATTATCAACCTTTAGCTCAACGAAGTTAACCTTTAGCTCGCGCAAGCAACCTTCAGCTCAGCGAAGCTAAATCATCAAATCTTTGAACGTTGAACATTAAACTTTGAATCTTTGAATCTTTGAATTTTTAAACATCTATGACTTCTGACAAAATCACAATAACCAACGCCACCGAAAACAACCTAAAAAATGTTTCGCTGGACATTCCAAAGCATCAAATTACAGTATTTACAGGCGTTTCGGGTTCGGGCAAGTCGTCGCTTTGCCTCGACACCATTGCCGCCGAAAGCCGCCGCGAACTCAACGAGACTTTTCCTAGCTTCGTGCAGCAATACCTACCGAAATATGGTCGTCCCAAAGTCGGGAAAATCGAAAATATGCCCGTGACGATAGTCATCGACCAGAAAAAGCCTGCATCGAACAGCCGTTCCACAGTAGGCACCTACACCGACATACAACCATTGCTGCGACTTCTGTTTTCGCGCGTTGGAAAACCTTTTGTCGGATATTCCGACTCGTTTTCGTTCAACCACCCGGCAGGAAGCTGTCCGCGCTGTGCCGGTCTGGGCGAAATACGCGAACTCGACATTCATAAGCTCGTTGACTTCGACAAGTCGCTAAACGACGAGGACACAATACATTACATCGCTTTCGGCAAAGGCGGATGGCGTTGGATTCGTTATGCGCACAGCGGACTTTTCGACCTCGACAAGAAAATAAAGGACTACACACCCGAAGAACTTGACCTTTTCCTGTATTCACCGCAGATAAAGTTGAAAAATCCGCCGTCAAACTGGCCGAAAACGGCAAAATACGAAGGTCTTGTTCCGCGAATGTACCGCAGCATAATAAATTCGGAAGAAGGTCTGCTCCACGCCGCAGCAATCAACCCGATGCTTACGATGGGCACCTGTCCCGACTGCAAGGGAACGCGACTGAACGAGAAAATTCGCTCGTGCCGCATAAACGGCAAGAACATTGCCGAAGTCGGCGACATGCCGATTTCAGACCTTGTGGAATTTGTCGCAGACATCGACGACCCGCTGGCAGTTGACATCAAGCGCGAACTTGCCAAGCGTCTGCAAGCACTTATGCAAATTGGTCTGGGCTACCTATCGTTGAGCCGTGGCACGGGAACACTCTCTGGCGGTGAAGCACAGCGCATCAAGATTGCAAAATACATAAACTCACCGCTCACCGACATGGCGTATGTACTCGACGAACCAAGCGTTGGCTTGCATCCTCAGGACATCAGCAAGCTGAAGGATTCGCTACGCAACCTACGCGACCACGGCAACACCATCCTCATCGTCGAGCATCACCGCGAAATAATCGCAATGGCCGACCACATTGTTGATATGGGACCGAAAGCTGGTGCACACGGCGGCGAAATAATGTTCGAAGGCACATACGAAGGTCTTCTCAACTCCGACACCATTTCGGGCAAAATGCTTCGCAGCAAAAGCCAGTTCAAGACCGAGATACGAAAACCTACAGGCTTCATCCGCATCGAAAACGCCACCCTGCACAACCTGAAAAGAGTTTCTGTTGACATTCCAACAGGCGTAATGACGGTGATTGCCGGTGTTGCAGGTTCGGGAAAGTCGTCGCTGATGGAAGAGTTCCAGAGCCAGTGCAAACTCGAAACTATCTTCATCGGACAGAAGAACATTGGCATAAATCTGCGTTCCACACCTGCCACCTACCTTGAGATTTCCGACCCGATACGAAAACTTTTTGCACAAGCAAGCCACAGCAACATGCAGTTGTTTTCGTTCAACTCGAAGGGCGCTTGTCCCGCTTGTGGCGGCAAGGGCGTGATTGTCTCCGACATGGCCTTTATGGAATCGATTGAGACCGTATGCGAGGCCTGCCACGGCACAAGGTACAACGACGAAGCCCTATCGCACCGCTACAAGGGCAAGAATATCGCCGAAGTGATGGGAATGAGCGTCGAAGAAGCCATCGATTTCTTTGCCGACCAGCCATTTTTGCAAAAACTTCTTGCCTTGGACAAGGTGGAACTTGGCTACCTGCACCTCGACCAGTCGATGACAACCCTCTCGGGTGGCGAACTGCAACGCATAAAGCTTGCCGACCAGCTTCACCGCAAAGGCGAAATCTTCATCCTCGACGAACCTACCGACGGCTTGCACCTTGACGACATACACAAGTTGCTCAACCTTTTCAACGACATGACCGATGCCGGCAACACTCTCATCCTCATCGAACATAGCATGGATGTGATGAAGCAAGCCGACTACCTCATCGAAGTCGGTCCCGAAGGTGGCGAAGCTGGTGGACGACTGCTATTTGCAGGAAAACCTACCGAAATTTTGAACAGCAAGGAATCGGTGACGGCGAGGTATTTGAAGTGATATCTTTTGCACAAGATACTCGCCCCGTACAAATACACAATTGTTTTTGTCTTTTTACAATTCATTTCTTTCATTTGCAGTTTGCAACAAGCATTATGTTCAATTAATGCAATTTATAAACAGCAATTATACAACAAAAGTGCTGTTTATAGGCAGCACTTTTGTATGTTTATTAGCAGGGATAATCTGGCATATTCCTTTTCCAAAAAAATTTAGTACCCTCCCATACATCCTATTGTAGTCGCATTCTTACTTTAAACAAAAAAAGTCTGCCAACAATGGTTAGCAGACTTCATATGTAATATATACATCAATTATTGTATTGCCTTAATTACATTTTCGATACTCTTGTCTTTTAGTTTCTTAACTTTATCGTCCAATTCTACTGCATTTGAACTGTTGATTGCTTTTAGTATCTTTTCTTGATTTGCGATTAATGCTTTTAATTTTGCGTTTGTTGTAGTCTCTGCTGTTTTCTTGTATTTTGAATATGAAGAAACAATATTCTTACATTCTTTTGATTTCGCAAGAATCTTACAATCGTTATCCTTCAGCTTGTCCCAGTCGTTGATGACCTTTGTTGCACTATAGAAAAAAGAACCAACAATAATATGACCAGAATTTGAAATTCCGAATTTCAATTTGTATGTTTCGTATTCTCCAATTTTTGATTTTATCTTTTTATCGAATTCACACATAGCAATAAAAGTATTATTCTTGGCGTTTCTCTTGATTTCTAAAATTCTATATCCAATCAAAGGACAGAATGGAGAAAGTCGTTCATCAAGAGTTCCTGCAAACATACGCATTCGGTCTTCGTTTGTCATATAATCGTCCTCATAACTCTCAACGCCAAAATTAGCATAAAATTTGACAGGTGCATAATATTTAAAACTTACATAGCCAGGTGTCTGTGTTTTTGTAATCTCAACTATTTCATTCAACGCTTTTCGTAGTTTCTCATTCAGGGACTCTATTCGCTTTAATTCATTTATAATGCGAGTTTTTATTTCTTGACATTCTTCTAGATTTTTTTTCATGTGTTTATTGTAATCGCGCAGTTCAGGATACCCTTCAGAATCATCGTAAAATGTTTTATAAATTGAGAGAGCGACTTCTATTGAGTCAAGGACTGGCTTCGTTGCAGGGGCATTTTTTAATGAAGTTTTGATGCATTCCGCGTAATTGTTTAGTTGCTCTGAAATGTCACTAATCCGATCATCGCATACTTTAAGCAAAGTTTCCGAATCCTTGTAGTCGTTTAAAAGATGTAGAAATGTGTAATATTGTTTGTATTCTATCAGGTCTTTTAATGTATATTTTTTTGACTTGGAAAAATTTTGAGATAGCATTTCATTCGCCTTGTTGTATTCTGGTTCACGGATGGCATCCATTATTTCGGCAACTTTTTGCATACTATACTCGTAGTTTTCTTCTGAATCCCTCCATTTACACAGCGTTCCAAATTTTTCGGCAACTTTTTTGTAATTATATAGTGCTTCAATGGTCATTTCATCCCTAAGCGCTCTCTTTAAAGAAATGGCATCATTATAACTTGGATCTAATACCCGTTTAGCTGCATCCCAGTCGTTTATCTCCTTAATCTTTTCGTCACTTACATATAAATTACCTATCATAGAATTCTTACACATATATGTGTAATTGTCTTTGGAAAAAAAGAAAACATTAGATGGATAACAGAAATCTTTGATTTCCTGCAATGTTGCCTCACGGATTCTTTTTAAATAGTAATACTTTACTTTACATTTAGACTCTATTTCCTCATGCTTGCCTAACGGGAACCCATTTATTATATCCTTATACAAATCAAAATCCTTACTATCCTCCATTAATAAATAATGTTTCTGTATAAGCATACTTCTCGTTTCCTGCGTAATTCCCTTTTCTTTTATTTGTGACAGCAATTGCTTTTGCTCGTCCTCCAGTTCCGAATAACCGCCATTTATTCTCATGAAAACATTAGCAAACCCATCTTTCACATCAACGCCATCTATTTTCCCGTTTACTTCTCCTTTTGAATTAAGCGTAAATGATGTTTTGTCACAGGACAATCCAGTAATTTTACCATTTTCATAGTTGATTGTTGCTGATAATTCAACATTATTTCGTGGGTATTTAATGTTATATTTCCATGTTCCACAAGCTTTCCCATCTTTAAAATTTGCATAAACTTCTTTGCTATAAGGATCAACCATTATCGCCTTAACCTGTCCTGGACTTTCGCAATCTTTTAAATATGCAGAACCATCCAAATTACCATCTTTACAGGTTGCCGTGTAAATTAATTCTTTAGTGGCATCTTGCTTGTAAGTTTTATAGGAATTAGAATTAATATAATAAGTATGAGTTTCTTTCCCTTTGGCATTTATTGAAATAGGACCATGCAAGACTTTATTGTCATTCTCATCATAGTAATAACTATAAGACCTCGTTCCTACAGCATCTACGGGATCTGCCGAAGGCCAATATCCGCTTTCGTATTTACAAGGTTCCTTTACTGTCTGAATTTTTCTCTGCTGCCCGTAAACCGTTGTGCCAAGCACAACCAAGATTGCTGTAAGCAATGTAATTGCCGTATGCTTTTTCATTTCTATACTCTTTTTGTTGTTTTGCTATTCACATAAAAATAGATTCCCGAAAAAGTTCGGGAATCCTTGTGTTATGACTATTGATAATATTCAATTGTGCGTTCTTCTACTATTACAGAAGACCCCTCGGTAACTTGGCGTTTCGTCCAGTTGCCGTGACCATCCTTTGCTAATACCTTATAGCTTTTTGTATATGTAGTTGTTGTTCCTTCATCATTATTTATTACGATGTATGTACTCTTCAAAAGAAATCCATCAGAATCATAAGTATTTGTGTATTTATAGGTTTCCCATCCCGAATAAACGGCATATCTAACAATCTGATTATTGCCATTATATGTTATGTCTTTCTCTGATTCGCCAAAACTAATGCATCTTCCATCCTTGTCATATATAGATACCATCTCTGTCGTTTCTCCATATTCTTCGTTAAAGAATTCTTCGTGAATTTCAAAACCATTTCCTGTTTTTATCGTCTTGGCATTTGACCGCTTTAGTAAACCATTCTCATCGAATTCCATTTTTGAATAGCCTTGTACTATCGATTTTACATTCCCTACCACATCATAAATAGCCCTGTCGCCAATAGGATAGGTCTTGTCGCCATCTGCATTGTTTACATACGAAGCAAATGCCTGTGATGTCATTAATACGACAGAAATTGTCAGCATAAATATATACTTGGTTCTCATCTTAATATCCCTTATTTGTGTCGGGCGCAACTTTTAGTTATACAATAAATTATTATTTTAATTTCAACATTTCAATCTTTGCCTACTCTCGTCCAGCTTCCCGGCTTCCGCTGCTATCGTTTGCGCTTGGGGGTAAGGCAACAAAAAAGCCCGCACTCCAATCCCATCTCGAAGTGTAGGCTCTCGCATTGCCTGAAGTAAAGATAAGAAAACAGTGCGTGCTGGAATTGCACGCAGCGTACTTTCCTGTCTTACTTCGTTCTGAACTTGCGAGATTCACACTTTCGGACAGATGGTATCGCTACCGATGATATATGTGCCACAAATATACACATTTTTTAATTTCAGCAAACAAGCGATACACTTTTTGTAGAAAAAAAATTATCGGTACTGCTTTCCTTTGCAAAGGTAGGAAGTATAGAAAGAACGGGGGTGGTACTTTTCGGTACTTATTTTGTCCTATCAAGTCAAACAAATTACCACAAAAAAAAGTCTGCCAACAAATGCCGGCAGACTTAAAATTCCCATAATATGAAATTAGTATTTATTGCATTGCGTTAGTCATCTTTGTGACAATCTTGGTGTAGCGGTTCATCTGCGCAGATGTCATCGACCCCTGCCCCTTGCTCAGCTTGTCGCCAAGCTTCTCGGCTTGCTCGGCCAACGAAACAGATTCCGACAAAGCATTCATATCGCCGTTCATAGCCTTCTTGTACACAGCCACATACTTGTCAACATACTTCTCGTACTCGTCAAGGATGGAATCCCAGTCGCTGTCGGAAGAGGTTGCAGAATTATCTTCGCTAGCAGCAGGCATTTCTTCGTCATAATGGGCTCCCCAAGACAATTTAATCTCCAATTTAACGCCAGCAACCTTGTCAAAATTTTGCTTTATTCGCTCATAACTTCCAATTCCGCCCCAATTATCGTGTTTTACGGTGACATTTCCAGTTGTAATTTCTTCCGATTTCAACAAATCGTCAAAGCCTTCAACCTTTGAGTCCAAATCGACATTGGAACCGTTCTCGTCATAATAATTAACCTTGGTTTCATAATCACAACTACTAATTCCGTATATGCCAGACCAATTTGGTTTCTTTTTGCGCATTTCTTTCACTTCTGCCCAAGACTTTGTATTGGAAAAAGGCATTATTGCCTTGACTTCCCAAGTATCATCGTCGTTAGGGCGATCATTGGTAAGAATAATCTTTACAGAATCACCGGCAAGCTTAAAGAAATCCTTGTCATCTCCTGTGATTTTTACAGCAGAAGCAGGAATCATCTTTGTAAGTTCCTGGTTTCCTCCGCACGAACAAACTCCCAAAACAAGCGCAACAGCGCACATCATAACAAACAAATTACGTTTCATTTTACTTTCGTTTAGAATTATACATTTAATTAACTTCATCTCTTCAACATCTAATGAAATTGTTTCGTCGGCAAAATTAGATGCAAAAAAGGGAACGGACTTGGTACTTTTCGGTACTTATTTTTCAGTTAAAAGTTAAGAGTTAAAAGTTGGAAAAACGGCAGAAACAACCCTATTTTAGGTTGGAAAAGCGGCAGAATTTCACACAACACAAAGTATATCAACTATTTATACATATAAACACAAAATAGTAACAGCAATTACAGTAATGGTTATTACTATTTTATAAAAAGCATACACAAATTTCGAAACAGCAAGTTTTTATCTATTGTATATCTGCTTCTTGAAACTATCCAACTCCTCCCTTATACTATCCCGCTTATCCCTGTTTATCATCACTTTATAAAATGACGGCAAATAAGAATAGAAATTAAATACCTTAGGCAACAATATCCCATATGTCGCCATATAAGTCCATTAAAATTAATTATTTACAATTATTAACATCCATTTGCTTGTCCATTACCTGCTTCAGCAAAACATCCAATCTTTGATTTAAACTGTCTCGTACATATTTGTCCTTCACAACATCATAAGATGGTAGGCTTGAAAGGATTATGTTGAATTTCGATGTAAGCATTCCATAAACTGCCATATAATCCTTTTCAAATTCAACAGCCAAATCTTTGTCATCTGGAGTCATCTTTTGTTTTAAGCAGTAAAGGTCTGATGCAAATAACTGGTAGTGCTTTGCTGCAAACTCCAGATACTCAAGGCTTCCGTCGGCGATACCAGTCTTCAGTTCGCGTTCGTATTTATCGTACAAATCAAAATAGCACTTGTGTATCGAATCAAAGTTCAGCGACGATTCTTTTGGGGAAAAATTGTTCTGCTTTTTGTTTGATTCACTGACGATTGGCTTTACATCCGTTTTTGCTTCCGAAGGAACTTCTTCTTGAACATTAGTGCTATTTTCTGTGGAATCCACAGTCGTTACTTGCACAGGAACGTCAACCTCCGGCAAATCGGGTTCATCCTGCCTCTTATTCACAAACCATATTGCCACAAACAAGGCAATTCCAATCGCGGCTACCACAACCGACAGCAACAACCACACATCACGCCTACGAATAGCTTTGGCTATGTCAGAAACTTTTTTGTAACGCCTGCTCGCATTTTCATGCTGGCACTTCCGTGCAATAAGCCTGTAGCGATGCGGAAACAAAGCCCTAATTATCAGCCCGATGGAATAAACATCGCTTTTGCAGTCAATTTCGCCACCATTCAGAAGTTCGGGAGAGGCGTAAGATTTTGTCCCGCCAGTAGCCTTATCAATACTAAAATCACAGTCGGCATAACCGAAATCAATAAGTTTCACGCTATGCCCATTGCGGGTGATAAGAATGTTTTCGGGCTTCAAGTCGTTGTGAACCACCTGATGACTATGGATAAACGCAACTGCATCAAGCAACTCGTTCAGAATACGCTTCCTCTCGCTGGCAGATGGCGATGTCGCCAAGAACTCCGCCAAAGTCATCCCATCGACATACTCCATCACAATGCACAGCCCAACCTGCGGGTCGTTGCGCAAGTCGATGCAGCGGACAATATGCTCGTTGCCGTATAACCGTTCAAAAAGTTTGTATTCGCGTTCAAGACGGCTGATATTTTCGGCGGTACTGCCGTTTTCAGGGTTTATTGCTTTCAGAAACAGCTTCCTGCTGCCACTGATGACAGTATAAAATTTGCTATAGCCAGCCCCATCGTGTTCCACTTCCCGATAATCGTGAAAACTCAATGAATCGGCAACAATATTCCCGAACGAACCCGATGTAAAACTTTCCGACATAGCTAAAATTACGGCAAAGGTAATTTTTTATAATTTTGCATCGTCACAAAACATTCAAAAAATGTCAAAAACTTCAATTCCACGAAACGAAAAAGCCCTTGAAGAACTTCGCAACCGCATAAGGTCTGCCGCTGGACTCAACGACAAAGCCCTAAGTCCGCATGACTTCAAGGAACTGCAACGGTCTGTAATAGTAAAGGTGCAAAATTCATCCATTACCGACAAGACCTTGAAGCGCTTTTTCGGCTACGACCGCACCGATGACAATTCGCTCGTCAGGCTATACACTTTGGATGTTCTTTCGCAGTATGTAGGCTTTGAAAACTGGAACGCTTTCCTTGAACATTTCAAGCTTCAGTCGGGCGAAGGCTCAGGCGACTTTGTCGGGGAAGAAATCTCTTCCTACGACTTGAATATCGGTGAAATGCTTCATATAGAATGGAATCCGAGCCGCAAATCGCTACTGAAATATCTTGGATACCTCCGCTTTGAAATCATTGAAACAGAAAATTCCAAATGGCAGGTTGGCGACAACTTTTCGTGCAAGCATTTTATTCTCGGCAAACCATTGTATGTTGACAACCTAACCGACAAGGATGGTCTGCTAAAGTCAAAGATGTTCGTTGTGGGAGGGAAAGGCGGACTAACGGTTGTAAAGCTTGCCAATAATTAAAAGACTAAGGCACATATTTATCGCAACTCCTAAATAAGTCCCCCAAAATAGTAATATCCATTACCGTAATGGTCATTACTATTTTCACAAAACTGCAGATTAAAATTGTATATCAATATCCAACGAAAGAAAACCCAAATAAAGTTTCAAGTCATCAACCTTTGACTCCCCTTGAACGTTAAACGTGAAACCAGAACGGCGTAGCCCTCAACGAAGTTAAACCTTGAACGGCGAAGCCAAAATAAATTCGTCAATCGTAACTCGTAAATCGTAAATTCTCTTTACCTTTGCACCCTAAAATTTATTTGTATGATTGAGTACAAGGACAATGTGGAGGCTGCAAATGCCTTGAGGTCGAAATATGATGAGATGCTTGTCGAGATTGGCAAGAAGATTTACGGACAGGATCAGGTTGTGAAGGAAGTGCTGATTTCCATTTTCAGCCGTGGACACTGCCTGCTGGTTGGTGTGCCCGGACTAGCAAAAACTCTGTTGGTAAACACCATCGCTGAAGTTCTAGGTTTGAAGAACAAGCGTATCCAGTTCACACCCGACCTAATGCCATCCGACATCATAGGTAGCGAAATTCTTGGCGAAGACCGCCAGTTCAAGTTCATAAAAGGTCCGATTTTCGCCAACTTCATACTTGCAGATGAAATAAACCGTACCCCGCCAAAGACTCAGGCGGCTCTGCTCGAGGCCATGCAGGAACGCTCGGTAACCGCATCGGGAACAATCTACAAGCTCGATGAACCATTCTTCGTAATGGCAACCCAGAACCCGATTGAGCAGGAAGGTACATATCCGCTTCCAGAGGCACAGCTCGACCGTTTTATGTTCAACATAAATGTCGGATACCCAAGCCTCGATGACGAAATCCGCATAGTAAAGAACACTACCGCCGACAAGAATTTCGAAATCAAGCAGATACTTAGTGCAGAGGAAATCATTTATTTCCAGAACCTTATCCGCAAGATTCCAATCAACGACAATGTACTCGAATATGCTGTTCGCCTCGTCAACAAGACTCGTCCCGATTCGGAAATTGCTCCCGAAATCACACGCAAGTTCATACACTGGGGAGCAGGACCACGTGCATCCCAATACCTTGTCATAGGCGCAAAGACAGTAGCAGTTCTTAGCGGAAAATATTCGCCCGACATCGAGGATGTTCAGGCTGTTGCAAAGATTGTTCTGCGCCACAGGGTTGTAAAGAACTACAAAGCCGAAGCCGAAGGTCTTTCCATCGAGGACATCATTGATGAACTTGTGAAAGACTAAGTTTCACCAAACATACAACAGATGAAACTGAAGTTTGCGCTGACATTGATGCTCACTTTCGCGACTTTGCTTGCATTGGCGCAGAAGAAAGTGGAAATTCTTCACGCAAACACCCTTGAATACAGCCAAAAGTCGGGAATTGAAGCCAAAAGGCTTCTAGGAGATGTGGTTTTCCGCCACGACGAAATCTACATGTTCTGCGACTCCGCCTACTTCTACGACGAGACCAACTCGGTGCAAGCATACAACAATGTGCGTTTCAAGCAGGGCGACACCATTCTGCTCATCGGCAAGTACGCCGAATATGATGGCGACATACGTATGGCTAAGATGCGCGATTCGGTGATTATGCAGCACAACAAGTCGTACCTCATAACCGATTCGCTCGACTACGACCGCGACAAAAACATGATTTACTACTTCGAGGGCGGACGAATGTACGATGGCGAAAACCGTCTGCGCAGTCAGTGGGGCTATTACTACACAGAAACATACGAATACTATGCTGTCGATAGCGTGATACTGAAAAATCCCGACTATTCAATTACAAGCGATACGCTAAGGTACAACACCGAAACCGAAATTGCCGACTTTTTCGGACCTACCGAAATAGTTTCCGACTCGAACTACCTCTATTGCGAATATGGGCGCTACAACACCGTCACAGATGAGGCCAACCTAACCCAAAATGCATGGTTACAATCGGGCAGCAACTATCTCTACGGCGACAGCCTCTACTACGACCGCAAAATCCGTTTCGGCGAAGGATTCCGCAATGTGTCGATAATCGACACTTCCAACAATATGATTGCCAGCGGAAACTACGGCTATTTCTACGAGGAGCCAGAACGGGCATTTATGACCGACAGCACATTGCTAACATACATAATGGATGGCGATTCGCTGTTCATTCATGCCGACACAATATTCATTACTAGCGAAAAACAAGGCGACACATTGGATTTCAAACTTATGCGGGCGTACCACAAGGTGCTGGCGTTCAAGTCGGACGGACAGGCACGCTGCGACTCCATAGCCTTCCACTCCAACGACTCCATTGCCGAGATGTTCTACAGTCCCATAATGTGGAGCGACAACATGCAAGCCACCGCCGAATACATTTCGGTGAAGTTCGTAAACAAGGAGCCAGATTCGTTTGTGATGAAAAACTCGTCGTTCCTGTGCCAGCACATCGAGGACGACTACTACAACCAGATAAACTGCAAGAACATAAACGGCTACCTGAAGGACAAGAAGTTGTACCGCACCGACCTTTTTTCCGACTGCCAGACCATATATTATATAGAGGACGAGGAAGCCAACGAATTTGTGGCCCAGAACAAACTTCTCAGCAGCAATATGCGCGTATTTTACGAGGAAAAGACAATAAAGGACATCATGTTCTTCGAGAAGCCAGATGGCCTTGCCTTGCCAATGGACCAGATAACAGATGACAAGTTGTTCCTCAAGAATTTCAAGTGGTTCGACAGCGTTCGCCCCAAGGAGAAGAATGACATTTTCGTGTGGAAGGAGTTGGAGAGTAATGGACAGAAAGAATAAATCTCAAAAAACAAAAATGTTCATAACGCGACCTGGCATTGTTTCTATTTGGACTCTTGCGCTGTGATGGTAAAATACTGAAAATCAAGAATAGATGACTTTTTATAAGCATTTCCTAGTTTCGTCTTACATTGTAAGTACCTGTTATTAATTTTTTACAAAAAAAACGCACATAGGACAGATATAAAAATTATTTTTGCGCGGTCTTTTTAATAAAAATGTAATTAACCATTATTGCAATGGAAAATAATAGCCCAATTAAGGGATACCGTAATACTCTACGGGTTCTGTTGTTTAGGAGATTTGTTGTTGTTGTTCATCAGGATAATAGTCGTTCTGTGAATATGCTTTTACTAGTTTTATTTGCGCTATTCTTTTCGACATTTTCCATGCCTGCGCTATGTCAGGACTTGCTTGGCGAAGGAACATCCGGCAGTCCATATATTATTAAAAGTAAAACGGATATGGATAAACTTGCCGATTTTGTAAATGAAGGAGGAAGTACGAATGGGAAATTCTACAAGGTATCTGCCGATTACAGTTCTGTAGAAAGCATTACAAAGGTCATTGGCAATTCCGATTCAAAAGTGTTTGAAGGCAATTTCGACGGAAATGGAGTATGGCTTGATTTGGATATAACTTCAGGCAATTATTCTGGACTTTTTGGCTGCGTAGGCGGAAATGCTATTATTTGCAACGTGAACACAACAGGCAGAGTGTCTGGTGCTGGCTACTGCGCAGGAATAGCAGCAATGCTTACCGGAAGCGCCTATATTAAAATTATTGATTGTAATAATGAAGCATCTATAACGGGAACATCAGACTATGCCGGCGGAATTGTCGGATATTCATCGGTGGATTTTTCAATAACCAACTGCCAGAATACTGGCTTCGTAACTGGTGTAGATAATGTAGGAGGCATAATAGGCTACTCAAAACATACAATGCTTCACGACGTAGTAATAAGCAAATGTAAGAATACTGGTTCAATTAACGGTCATAGCAACTTGGGTGGCATTATCGGCAACGACTATTGCGGCCATATTATCATTGACGGATGTGATAACAGCGAACATATTTCTTCTTCTGGAAAAAATACTGGTGGAATTATTGGCGAAGCAAGCATAGGAACAACCATAACGAATTGCAGCAACGATGGCACAATGTCTGGCGAGGATGCTTCAAATGTGGGAGGTATTGCAGGATATGTCCACGATGAAGTTGCCATATTAAATTGTACAAACAATGCTTACATAACAGTCAGTTCATACGCTGGAGGCATTGTTGGGCGCACCTACAACAACAAGAAACCCGTAACAATATCTGGTTGCATAAATAAAGCAACTATAATCTCTAAAAGTTATGCCGGTGGCATAGCTGCTGAATTATTTTATAAGTATAGCAAAATCTCAAACTGCAAAAACGATGGCTGGGTAACATCGTCTGTAGCTGTAGGCGGCATTGTTGGAACAATGTACGAAGGGACGGAAATTTTATCTTGCACTAATACCGAATCTTCAAAAGTTAATGGTGCCAACGGTAATGCGGGAGGAATAGCGGGCAGTGCTATAAATGGACTTATTGACGAATGTTGCAACTATGGGAATGTAACTTGCACAGCCAAACGCATTGGTGGTATAGCTGGAAATATTTCAAATGAATCGCGTATCATCAATTCGTTCAATAAGGGAACCATCAGCGGCACATCGCCAGATGCAACAGGAATCGGTGGCATTGCTGGCGGTTGCGAAGGCTCCAACTCCTCTTCCATGAGCAAGATCGAAAATTGTTACAACACGGGGAATGTGGGCGGTGAAGAAAGAAAACTTGTAGCAGGTATTGCAGGAGTTAGCAAGTATGGAAGCATTGCAAATTGCTATAATGGCGGAAATATTTCTGGCTATCGTACCAGTATTGTGTGCGACAATCGCTTGGGAAGCACTATTATGCATTGTTATTACAAAAGCGAATGGTATAATCCGCTATGCACAAAAAGCGATAGCGAAGGTGTTTCTTCCGATTGCACCTGCTTTGCTCACGATGATGTATATAGCACCGAATGTTCCTTGTGCGACGAATTGTATGGAACAAAGATATTGTGCGATGCTCTTAACAAATGGGTTGTAGAAAACAATGGTTCCGGCATTTATAAGGCATGGAAACACGACACTGGTTTTGAGAATCTCGGAATGCCAATACACGACCCCAATGACATAATTCTGCCGATAGAAATTTATTCTTTCGAAGCCGAATGTGAAGGTTCGTATGTTTCTGTATTCTGGACAACAGCTTCCGAAAGGAACAATGACTTCTTTATACTCCAGCATTCGACCGATGCAGTTAAATTCACCGACATTTCCAAAATATCCGCTGCAGGCAACTCAATCGAGATGACCGACTATTCTTTCGTTGACTATGATGCAACTTCTGGAAATAACTATTACCGCCTGGTGCAGGTTGACTTTGATGGAAGCTATTCAGTGTCGGAAATAATTGAAGCAAGTTGTTCTGCAGAAAAACTTGAATCGCCAGCACTAACCGTATATCCAAGCGAAGTTTCCGAATATGTGAACATTATCCTCGAAAATTTTGACAAGCAGGATGTGAATATTGAGATATATGACATGTTAGGACGGCTGGTTTTCTCAAAAACAGTAAATGTAGAATACAATTACCAGCTAACTTTAGATGTAAGCTTCCTGCCACCTGCGATGTATAATGTTCGCGCAAACAGCAAGGATATTGTCCTCACAAGCAAAATCATAAAGGGAAACTTGTAGAATACTGACAAAAGTACTGATTTACAATAAATTAAAACACCGCGAAATCTTCTCTCAAAAAATATGAACAAAATTTTGTGGATTAAAAAATTAGCAGTACTTTTGCAGTCCGATTTTTACGGAAAAGAAACTTAATTGTAAAACATAAAAATATTATAAGGCGATGAAAAGAACATTTCAACCTTCACAGAGGAAAAGAAGAAACAAACACGGTTTCAGAGAAAGAATGTCAACCGTTGAAGGACGCAAGGTATTGGCAAGAAGAAGAGCTAAGGGAAGAAAGAAACTCACAGTTTCTGATGAACCAAGGCACAAGAGAAGATAGTAATAATAGTTTTATTGTTTTTTGTCGAGCATAATTATCCATTAAGTTGGGTGATTGTGTTCTTTTTTGTATATAGTCAAAACATTGGAATAAATTATGGGAAAACTGAAGAAGCTAGTCGGCGACACCGCCATATACGGGCTTAGCAGCATAATAGGACGATTCCTGAACTATCTGCTCGTTCCGCTCTACACTTATAAGATTGCAGCCGAATCGGGAGGGTATGGTGTGGTAACAAACATATACGCCTACACAGCCCTTATCCTTGTAATCCTCACTTTCGGCATGGAAACAACTTTCTTCCGCTTTGCCAACAAGGAAGGTGTAAATCCGCTGAAGGCGTTCTCCACATCGCTGATTTCGGTAGGTGCTGTTGCAATTTTATTTATAGCTCTATGCACTGCCTTTCTTCCCATACTATCCGATGCTCTTGGCTATGCCGACCATCCAGAATACATCGAAATGATGGCGATTGTGGTGGCTATCGATGCTTTCCAAGCCATACTGTTTGCCTACCTGCGCTACCAGAAACGACCAATAAAGTTTGCCGCGCTGAAACTTTTGTTCATATTCTTAAATATAGGTATGAACCTCTTCATATTCCTGCTTGCGCCAAAGATGTGCGAATGGTGTCCGTCGCTTATGGGATGGTACGACCCGAGCTACCAGGTAGGATACATTTTCGTAGTGAACCTAATATGCACATCATTGATAACCTTTGGTTTCCTACCCGAACTAAAGAACCTGCGCAACGGATTCGACACGAAGCTCATGAAGGAAATGTGGAAATACACATGGCCGTTGCTGATTTTTGGCATCATTGGCATAATGAACCAGGTTGCCGACAAGATTTGCTACCGCTTCATTGTCCCCGGACAGGAAGGCGAAACCCAGCTTGGAATCTATGGCGCATGCGTGAAGATTGCAATGATAATGGCAATGATAACACAGGCATTCCGCTATGCATACGAGCCGTTTGTCTTCGGCGAAAACCGCGAAGAGGCAAAGAAAAGCAAGGAGATGCAAGCAAAGGTTATGAAATACTTCGTCATCTTTACGCTTCTGGCATTTGTAGCAGTGATGGCATATATGGATGTCCTGAAGTTCATAATCAGCAGCGACTACTGGGAAGGACTTGCAGCCGTTCCTATCGTAATGATGGCTGAAATATTTATGGGAATTTACTTCAATTTGTCATTCTGGTACAAGTTGAGCGATCAGACGTACTGGGGAGCAATAATTTCAGCTATAGGTTGCGCTGTGCTGCTGGCAATCAACTTCCTGCTTGTGCCAAAGATTGGATATATGGCTTGCGCATGGGGAGGATTTGCAGGATATGGAATTTGCATGGTGCTTTCGTACCTGATTGGACGGAAGAAAAATCCTGTACCTTACAAACTTATGCCGATTATAGGCTACTTTGCACTTGCTGTAGGTATATTCCTTGCAAGCAAGTACATGAAAGAATTCCTATACCCGGAAAGCACTATTATCACATTGATTGTTAACACCTTACTCCTACTTGTGTATATTGCAGTTGTTATATACAACGAGCGCACATTGGTAAAAGGTGTTGTTTCTGGAATCAAACGCAAAATATTAAAACGATAATACCATGAAAATTAGAATAGTAAACAAATCGACAAATGCTTTGCCTCAGTACGCAACATCGCAGTCGGCAGGCATCGACCTTCGTGCAAACCTTGCCGAACCAGTTGTTCTAAAGCCGATGGAGCGCAAGCTTATCCCAACAGGTCTTTTCATCGAGCTTCCCGAAGGTTACGAAGCACAGATCCGTCCTCGTAGCGGTCTTGCACTGAAGCACGGAATCACAGTCCTCAATACTCCCGGCACAATTGATGCCGACTATCGTGGAGAAATAGGTGTAATCCTAATCAACCTCTCGACCGAAGATTTCAAGATTGAGCACGGCGAACGCATTTGCCAGATGGTTATAGCCCGCCACGAGCAAGCCGAATGGATTCAGGTTGATGAACTCAACGAAACCGAACGTGGTGCAGGCGGATTTGGGCATACGGGTAAAAAATAATTAGCAAGATTCGCTTTGTAGAACATTGAATATCAATCAATTAAAGATGGTTATATAAAAATCTCCCTCAATGAGGGAGATTTTTGTATGAATTTGTCCCTCATTGAGGGATTTTTGATAGCAGATTTTGAACTAATTAATAATCAACAAAAAAGCGGATAAATCTCCGCTTTTTTGTTTTTTTCATTGAGTTGTAACTTAGAACAATCCTAGAATTGTAGTAAGTGCGTTTGCTGCGCCAGTCAGCGTTGATGCACTTGACGAGGTATTAATTCCCGACAGAGCATTTGCAGAAGTTACCAAACCATCGTAAATAGGACCAGCCTTGGTTTCGGTAAGAATACCAGCACCACCAAGTACCATTCCTGCAATGTACGACTTACGGTAAGCCGAATCCTTGCCATTCTGCTTCAAACCTGCAATGCTTGTCGACAATGCGATAGCATTGGTAAGGACATTAGAGTCGTTCATGTTTACCTTGTTGCCAGCAGCTTTGTACGACTTGTAAAGATTTACAAGCGAAGAACCGCATGAAGTTCCTGCTGTTTTTGCAACTGTGTCAGATGAAGCAACATTCGAAACAGAACCGCATGATGCAAATACAAATACAGCTGCTAAAATCATTAAGAATACACTCTTTTTCATTTTATAATACTTTAAATTTAAAACATATTTTTTTCTAAACGCAAAAATAAATATTTTATGAAAACAGCAAAAAAATATTTATGTCCTTTTGTATAATAAGTGCAAAATCCAACTTTTACCCAATTTGAAAAGCCTAATAGAGCCACAAATTTTTCGAATGAAAAAAAAGCAAAAAAACTTTTGCCATAACAAAAAAAGGCATTACCTTTGCGCCCGTGTTTGCCCAGGTGGTGAAATTGGTAGACACGCCAGCTTGAGGGGCTGGTGCTCACAAAGGGCGTGCAGGTTCAAGTCCTGTCCTGGGCACGAAAAAGCGAACTTCGGTTCGCTTTTTATGTTTTCAGGCCTCTCCCATCATAACAACTTACCTATTATATAGCCGTCTCAACCGACACAAAAAATCTATTCGCAAAAGGTCAAAAAAAACTTTGATAATCAGAAAAAAAGAAATACCTTTGCGGCTCGAATTTTTTATAAATAATGTCTAACCAAATTAATTGTTTTTAAGTTAAATGACAACAAAGAACATTCAGCCTATCGAGGATTTCAATTGGGATGCTCTAGGCAAAAAAGAAAACAATTTCGACGGTGTAAGCCGCGAAGAATTAGAAAAGAAATACGGTGAAACCTTCAGCCAGATTCAGGAAGGCACTGTAGTAGATGGAACAGTAGTTGCAATCACCAAGAGAGAAGTTGTAGTAAACATTGGCTACAAGTCAGAAGGTGTTATCAATGCTGCTGAATTCCGTTATGAAACAGACCTTAAGGTCGGTGACAAAGTTGAAGTTTTCGTAGAAAGCATGGAAACCTCAAACGGTCAGCTTCTTCTTTCACACAAGAAAGCACAGTCGCTCAAGTCTTGGGATAGAGTTAACGAGGCTTGCGAAAACGATGAAATCGTTAAGGGTTACATCAAGTGCCGTACTAAGGGCGGTATGATCGTTGATGTATTCGGTATCGAAGCATTCTTGCCAGGTTCTCAGATTGATGTTAAGCCAATTCGCGACTACGACGTATTCGTTGGCAAGACAATGGAACTCAAGGTTGTTAAGATCAACGACGAATTCAAGAATGTAGTTGTTTCTCACAAGGCTCTCATCGAGGCAGAACTCGAAGAACAGAAGAAGCAAATTATCTCTAAGCTCGAAAAAGGTCAGGTACTCGAAGGTACTGTCAAGAATATCACCAGCTATGGCGTATTTATCGACTTGGGCGGTGTTGACGGTCTCATCCACATCACCGACTTGTCATGGGGACGCGTTACTCATCCAGAAGAAATCGTTCAGTTGGATTCGAAGATTCAGGTTGTTATCCTCGACTTCGACGATGACAAGAAGCGCATTGCCCTCGGTCTCAAGCAACTCACTCCTCACCCATGGGATTCTCTCGATCCAAATCTCAAGGTTGGCGACAAGGTTAAAGGTAAAGTCGTTGTTATTGCCGACTACGGTGCATTCATCGAAATCGCTCCGGGCGTAGAAGGTTTGATTCATGTTTCAGAAATGTCATGGTCACAGCACCTCCGTTCAGCTCAGGAATTCATGAAGGTTGGCGACGAAGTTGAAGCAGTTATCCTCACCCTCGACCGCGAAGAACGCAAGATGTCTCTTGGTATCAAACAACTTCATCCAGATCCATGGGAAGAAATCGAACAGAAGTACCCAGTTGGCTCGAAGCACAATGCTAAGGTTCGCAACTTCACCAACTTCGGTGTTTTCGTTGAACTCGAAGAAGGCGTTGACGGTTTGGTACACATTTCAGACCTTTCATGGACAAAGAAGATTAAACACCCGTCAGAATTCACTTCAGTTGGAGCAGAACTCGAGGTTGTTGTATTGGAAATCGATAAGGAAAATCGTCGCTTGAGCCTCGGTCACAAGCAGATCGAAGAAAATCCTTGGGATGTATTCGAAACAATCTTCACAGTTGATTCAATTCACGAAGGTACTATCGTTGAAATGAGCGATAAGGGTTCAATCGTTGCATTGCCTTACGGCGTTGAAGGTTTCGCAACTCCTCGTCACCTCATTAAGGAAGACGGTACACCTGCTAAGATTGACGAAAAGCTCCCGTTCAAGGTTATTGAGTTCAACAAGGAAAACAAGAAGATCTTTGTTTCTCACTCTAGAACTTACGAAGACTTGAACAAACCAGCAGAAGAAGAAAAGAAGAAAGAAAGCAAGGCAAAGAAGGCAAAACCAGCCGACAAGATGGAAAAGACCACTATCGGTGACGTTACAAACCTCGCTGCTTTGAAGGAAGAACTTCTCCAGCAGGAAAAGAATCAGTAATTTAATGGTTATTATGTTATTTGGTTAGGGCTACCTTTTGGTAGCCCTTTTTTTGTGCTGTTTGGTGCCTAATGGAATAATAAATCTATTGGTGTCCGCTAAAGTACCCATCCTGTCATTTCGGAAGACAAAGCGAACAGGCGCAGGAACGAGCCTTGTGAGCCTGTCTGTACACCGTTTCAGGTTTAACGTTCAAAAGTTCAAAGGTTCAAGGATTCGAAATCTGTTCTATTATAATATGTTAATAGATTACTTCGTGAGGTTGCAAGCAACATTCCAGACAAACGATTTCACACTGCTCCCATTGCTGTATCGCAGTTCAATCAAGTTTCTGGAATAACAAGCCATTCGTCAGTACCTTCACTAATATATAACAAAAAAATGGCGGTCATAAACCGCCATTTTTATCTAGTCAATAATAATATTAGAAGTTGAAAACTTCGTCAACTGTAAGTTCCTTTACATCACCGTATGTCTTGAGCAGGTTGAAATCAACCTTATCCTTTGGACCTACAATCATAATGTCGAAGGTTTTACCCTTGATGTGTTCGTCGAAGAACTTGGTTGCATCTTCGAGTGTGAAATTCTTAACAGCCTCGTAAACTTCCTTGCGGTAGTCGTTTTCGATTCCGAGTTCCTTATTTGAAAGGTAGTTCCAGAAGATACCGCTCTTAATAATTCTTTCGGTGTTAATCTGGCTGATAATTGCCTGACGGCTGATTTCGAATGATTCGGGCGACTGCTTGAGTTCGTTCATGAGTTCACCGAGAGCCTCAAGAGCTTCCTTCATCTTGTCGGGCTGTGTGCTGAGGTATCCAATTACATAGTTAGATTCATCAATCTTATATGCTTCGTCGTATCCTGCGTAGCAACCGTATGCCAAGCTCTTTGCTTCACGGATTTCCTGGAATACTATGCTCGACATTGAACCGCCGTAGTATTCGTTGAACATTGCAGTAATTGGCATCAACGACTTGTCGAATTTAACATCTTTCGAAACCAATTCGATGAATACCTGTGTCATCGGGTAGTTTACAAAGAGAACCTGTGGCTTGTCGTAGTCGCGTTCTACAAACTTCTTTGCTTCTGGATAGTCCTTGTATTCGCCAGAAACGTTGTGGTTTTCCTTTATGACTTTAACAACGTCGTCCATCTTGCGCGGACCATAGTAGAAAATTTGGTGCTTGTAGTTGAGCATACCTTTTATAATATTGGTAAGTTCCTCTGGGTCGATTGCTTTAAGTTCTTCCTCGCTGAGGTTGTTTGTGAAGCGTGATTCTTCACCGTACTTTGAGCGTGATACAAGTCCGCCAAGGATAGCGTTCTTGTTAAGCTTAGTGTTGGCGCGTCCCTTAAGTATGCTGTTTACATATTCGTCGTAAACTTCCTTGTCGGGCTTAACGTTTGCAAGGATTTCTTCCATAAGCTTCATTGCTGTTTCAAGGTTCTCATCGAGACCGCTGATGTAAACATAGCATCTGTCTGAACCGCTGCTTACATAGAAGTTGCAACCAAGACGATACCATTCTTCTGCAAGTTTTTCAACGCTCTTTTCAGTAGTACCCAGATAGTCGAGATAATCAACAGCAAGAGCCAATTTCTTGTCGTTGTCCTTACCCATATCGAGAATATAGTACAATGAGAACAATTCGTTTGCTTCGTTCTTAATGTAGCTCATCGGTAAGTCCTTAGCAATATCGGTGGTTTGAATCTTTGCTTTGTAGTCAACAAATTCGGGGCTGATAGCTGCTGGTTCCTGCTTCTTGAGTTCGGTAACAAATTCCGATTCGCTTGCGCGGTCGATATTGAGCTGAGTGATAGCAGGCTTGTCAACGTGCATTACGTTGTCGGGTTCGCCCAAGCGCTTGTATGCAACAAGATAGTTGTCCTTGAAGAATTCGTTAGCAAACTTCACGAGAGAGTCCTTGGTCATCTTTTCGTAGTTCTCAATGTCGAAGATTTCTTCTTCCCAAGGAGTCTGCGAGATGAATGCACTTACGAATGAATATGCAATGCGGTTTCCTTCGATGCGCTTAATCTGGCTAAGCTTCATATCGTTTACAATAGCTTCGAGTAACCAGTCTTCAAATTCACCCTTCTTAATCTTTTCGAGCTCTGCCATAAGCAAGTCCTTAACTTCTTCGAGGCTCTGTCCGTCGCGTGGCATACCAACCATTTGGAACATTCCGTAGTCGTTGAGAGCATAGCCGTATGCATATGAGTTCATTACCTTTTGAGCGGTGTTGAGGTCGAGGTCCATGAGACCAGCCTTGCCGTTGTAGAGGATCTCTCCAATCATATCCAAGTACTTCGATTCCTGTGACTTGTTGCCCTGTGAACGCCATACAATGCATACGTTTTCGGGTTCTGGTCCGTGGATTTCGAATTCTTCAACTGCTGTGCGTTCCTCTTCTGGAGTGTAAGTGAATTCAGGAATGTTGTCGTTCTTCTGCATGTGTCCCCAATACTTGTCGATAATCTTTACGGTTTCTTCGAAATCGAGGTCACCCGACATACATATTGCAATGTTGTTAGGAACATAGTAGTTTGCTTTGAACTTCATTACGTTTGCCATCGACGGGTTCTTCAAGTGTTCGCCCTTGCCGATGATAGCTGTTCCGTATGGATGGTTCTTGAAAAGCTTTGCGAAAATGGTGTTGCTAAGTCTGCGACCATCGCGGTCCTGATTCATGTTGAACTCTTCGAAGATGGTTTCCAATTCGGTGTGGAAGAGACGGAGAACAAGGTTTGCGAATCTTTCGCTTTCAACCTTTGCCCAGCGGTCAATTTCGTTAGATGGAATTTCGTTTACATAAACGGTTTCTTCGTATGATGTCCATGCGTTTGTTCCAGTAGCACCAAGAATCGAGCAAATCTTGTCGTACTCGTTTGCAATTGCGTACTGCGAAGCTTCCTGCGAAAGGCTGTCGATTTGTGCATAGATTGCAGCTTTCTTTTCTGGGTCGGTTTCAGCAGCGTGTTCTTCGAATTTGTCGCTGATTGCCTGAATCAAAACGCTTTCCTTATCCCAATCCTTTGTTCCGATCTTGTCGGTTCCCTTGAACATCATGTGCTCGAAGTAGTGAGCAAGACCTGTTGTTTCGCGCGGGTCGTTCTTTGCGCCAGCTCTTACTGCGATATAGGTTTGTACTCTCGGTTCATCCTTGTTTACTGCAAGGTAAATTTTCAAACCGTTGTCCAATGTGTAGATTCTTGTCCCCGATGGGTCGTTTTCTACATATTCGTAGCTGTAACCGTTTGCGTCCTTGGCTGTCTTGGTTTCGTGTCCATTGTTTGCCGACTTCTTGCAACCTGTCATTACAAGTGCGAATACTACTAATACTAATGCTAATTGTCTCATATATTATCTATTATTAAATTATTTTGCCTTACGATAACGAAAAAAGGCTGCATAACAGCCTTTCTCCGTTTGTATGTTTTATTTATTTCTTTTCTTCTTTCTTCTTGCCAACGCCCAAAAGATATGCCATTGGGGAAGCAATGAATATTGAAGAGTATGTACCTACGATAACACCGATGAGCAATGCAAAGCAGAAGCCTCTGATTGATTCACCGCCGAAGATGAATATTGCGAGCAATACCACCAAGGTTGTCATTGAGGTGTTGATTGTACGACCAACCGTGCTGTTTACTGCCGAGTTGATAACCGACTTTCTGTCGCGGTTTGGATAGAGTCCTGTGTATTCCCTGATACGGTCGAAGATAACCACGGTATCGTTGATTGAGTAACCTACGATTGTCAGGATTGCTGCGATGAATGCCTGGTCGATTTCCATATTGAACGGCATTACCGAGTATAGCAACGAGAAAATACCGAGGGTTATCAAAACGTCGTGGATCAAAGCAACTGTTGCACCGAGTGAATACTGCCACTTGCGGAATCTGAGGAGAATGTAGAGGAACATTACCACAAGTCCGAGGAGAATAGCAACAGATGACTTTGTCTTGATGTCGTCAGCAACTGTAGGTCCTACAACCTGTGATGTCTGACGGTAATCGCTGAAGAATTTATCCTTGTCAACGCCTGATGGCAGGAAGTTTCCGTTCTTCAAACCTTCGTAAAGCAAGTTATCAGCTTCTTCGCCAGCAGCCTTGTCCTTTATCTGGTCAATCTTGTACTGGGTTGTAATCTTAACCTGATTTGCATCACCGAAAGTCTTTACGATTGGACGGTCGCCATAAACGCCTTCGAGAGCATTGGCAACTTCTTCGGGAACAACATTGTTTTCGAACTTAACAACATAGTTACGACCACCTGTGAAGTCGATACCCTGCTTCAAGCCCAATGTGCACAATGAAATGATACCAACAACTATCAAAGTTCCAGAAATGATGAATGCAATCTTGCTACCCTTAAGGAAGTCGAAGTTCAACTTGGTGAAAGCGTTGTTTGTAATCTTGTTACCAACTGTAAGCTTTCTGTCCTTGTCAAGCATCTTGGTGATGATGATACGGGTGATAAAGATAGCGGTGAACAATGATGTGAGGATACCTATAATAAGAGTGGTTGCGAAACCTCTTACAGGACCAACACCGAAGTAAGCAAGAACGATACCTATAAGAATAGTAGTGATGTTAGAGTCGAGGATTGCCGAATAAGCGTTCTTGTAACCATCAGCCACAGCCGACTTAATCATCTTGCCAGCTCTCATTTCTTCGCGGATACGCTCGTAAATAAGAACGTTAGCATCGACTGACATACCTATTGTAAGTACCATACCTGCGATACCCGGGAGAGTGAGAACAGCACCAAGCGATGCCATTACACCGAATATGAGGAAGAGGTTGCAAATCAAAGCAACGTCGGCAACAAGACCAGCCTTGTTGTAGTAGAAAATCATGTAGATAAGTACAAGGATGAAAGCGATGATGAACGAGTACATACCCGAATCGATAGCTTTCTGACCAAGTGACGGACCTACAACTTCCTTCGAAAGGATAACAGCCGGAGCAGTCATCTTACCTGCCTTCAATACGTTTGCCAAGTCGGTTGCTTCGTTGAGTGTGAAGTCACCAGTAATTTGAGAACGACCACCCTTGATTTCATCGTTAACTCTTGGGTAAGAGTAAACTGCGTTATCAAGAACAATAGCAATGCATCTGCCAATGTTTTCCTTTGTGATTCTTGCCCACTGGGTAGAACCAGCATTGTTCATTGCCATTGTAACTTCTGCAGTAGCACGGGTCTGACCGAATTCCTGACGAGCATCGGTAACAACTTCACCGTTGAGGGCAGCCTTGCCGTCCTTTGATGCCTTGAGGGCAATAAGTTCATAATAACCTGGAGCGTCCTTTACTTCCTTGAAGCCCCATGCGAACTGGAGGTCCTTCTTGAACAAGCCCTTAACTTCCTTGCGGTTGAGGTCGGCCATAATGGATTCCATGTCGGCTTTCTTTGCGAAACCGATGCATGGTCCGCCTACGGTATGTCCACCAGCCTGAGCAAGCAACCTGTTGAATATTGAATATTCGCTGTCGGCGCTAGCTTCTTCTGGATTTTCATCTGTTGCGGTGGTATCTGCAACAGCGGTGGTGTCGGCATCAGCAACAACATCAGCTGTTTCAGCTTCTGCGACTTCTTCGGTTACTTCTGCAACTGGTTCGCTATTGCTACCCCTTGATGCTTCGGCCTTCTTCAATGCTACGATTGTCTGGTCTGCAGCAATGAGGGAAGCACGAATTTCATCGTAGTTGTAGGTTTCCCAGAATTCGAGAACAGCGGCCTGCTTCAAGAGTTTTTCAACACGTTCCGGATCCTTGATACCAGGAAGTTCGATATGGAAAACGCCCTTTACAGCAACATCCTTCTGAATGTTAGGCTGAACAACGCCGAACTGGTCGATACGTTTGTTGATAACATCGTATGCATTACCGATTGCTGCATCGTATTCCTTTGTCAAGTAATCGATTACTTCTTCATCAGTTGATGTTATCTGAATCTTGTCCTGATTCTGCGATGTTGCGAAATGGAATGCCATTGCAGGCTTGTCTGCCATTTGCAATTCCTTGTAAGCCTTGCCGAAAGTTTCAATGAAACTTGTACCGGTCTGGTCTGATGTCTGCTTTCTAGCATTTTCGATTGCAGCCTGAAGTGCAGGGTCGTTGTTGTCTCTTGCCAATGACAAAAGCACATCTTCGGCAGAAATTTCCAACGAAATGTTCATACCGCCCTTCAAGTCCAAACCTAAGTTAAGTTCTCTTTCCTTGCAATCCTTATAGGTGTATTTCTTGATGTATCTCCACACCACTTGGTTGTCAACTGAATCCAAGTATGCCTTCTTCTGCTTGTCGATCAAGCTGTTGCGCTCGGCATCTGTAAGATTGCCATAATTTCCGTTATCAACGTATGCTTGCGCGTATTCTTCTGCATCGCCTTCTACCTTGTTCACTACGAATGTGAAAGAGAGGTAGTACAAGCTGATGATTGCAAGCAGTACCGATAATAAAATAATCGCTCCTCTGTTACGCATTTTTACTAAATTTTTTACTAAGTTTACATAAAATTTTTAAGGTCGCAAATATAGTGTTTTTTTCAAAAAGAATGATAGATAATTTTTTTTATTTTTTTGATGCGGAAAACAACTAAAAAACGGCAGGAAAAAAGTCTGCCGTCTTGTGTTGAAATATGGGAAGTCGAAACGATTACTTTGTAGTCCTATTAGCTGATTTAAAGCGGATTAAAAATCCTTATATTCCAGCCTTCGGGAGTACAAATCCCGAAGGACGGATCCTGTTAGGTCGGATTTGCAATCCGACCTGAACGAAAAGTGGATTTGCAATCCACTCCGAACGAGACATCAAACAATTAAAACAAAACAAAATAATAACTATAATACACACTTGTTCCGTCCAGAGGAAGAAAACCTAAATAATTCCACTGCATTACAGTGTCATTTGGACGAGAAACAAGCCATCTACGCTGTTCTTCCGGAACAATTGTATCATTATCATAATATAGTGTTATTGTGTCGCCACTAAATGAGTATGACGCACTTGTATGTACTCCGTGAGACACTGGAAACCAACCAGTTGTATCAAAAGCAACCATATTTATTCTGCTTACAGACGGGAACATATCCATAAAAAGTGTAGCTCCATAATTTTCATTAAGAGTATATTTCCAATGCTCTACTGCCGTTTCATGCTCCGCATTCAGTATTGAATCTTCCATAGCTTCTAATGGATCTAGATTTATTGTCGTATCTCCCTGCTGGTTTATCAGCGAATCTTCTCTCCTATGATGCTGCTGATGCTCTTCGTTCGGGATAATCGGTTCAGGTTCCTCACATCCCATAAACATCATCAGTCCTATTGCTGCAACAAGTAGTGACGATAAAACCAATCTTTTCATTGCTTTAATTTTTAAATAAAACATTGTTTTTCCTATATGACAATTGAAAAGTCATTTTCGTTGCCTGAGATTAAATTATTTTTCAACTTTTTTTCAATGACATTTTTCCTTCGCCGAAGTCTATTACTGCCTTGTATTTTTTTAGAAAATCGCTACCGAGTATACCAATAATCTTGCGTCCTATCATGGTTTCGTAGAGGGCGTTGATATGGTCGAGACTAATGAATACAGCGCGATTAAAGTTAACACTGAACTTGCCTATAGCGAAGTACTTGATTCTACCAACCTTAACATCATCAATCGCAGCGTTCAGACTGAAATTCTTTCCATTGTCCTTTATGTCGTGCAAACGAATGCCCGAAAAAATTTCGGCACCACTATCGAACACGGAGTTGGAACAGCCCGTGTCAATCAGCATGAAATACTTTTGCCCCAATATTGTACATTGCACGAAAATGTGTTTTCCGCCACCTTCAAGCGACTTAATTGTTATTCGGCTCGTGTACTGCATTTGTTGTTTCTGTTGTGTTTTCATTGGCTGTTTCTGTCTGGTTTTCAATTGGAAGTATCGTTGTTGCATCTGTCTGCACATTTGTTTTCTTTTTCTTGCCGAGGATTATTATTAGCAAACTGCACATTATTATGCTTGTAAGCACTACTGCATAACCTATTTCGGCAATCTCCTGTCCGTACGGAAGCCCTTCCTGCAGAGGAATGGATGCCAGAATTGCAGGTACAAGTCCCTTCGGCATCATTATCGACATCAGAAGCTTGTCATCGGGAGTGCAGTCCTTCCGCACAAGCAGACGCACGGTCGGAATTCTTGCAAGTATCACCAAGCACACTATCATTACTGAAATAAGATATATCATGGGCGTGCCGAACTCTATCACAATGCCAATGTAAACGAAGAAATATGTCTGGAACACAAATACGATTTCGGAGAAAAAGTTCTTTTCGTTGTCGTTGAGCTTGGCGGTTTCAATTTTGAAAATGCGTTTCCACAGCTTCATCTTGTCGAAATATTCCGAGTTGCCAAGCACAATACCAAACGACAAAGCTGCAATACCGCCGTTAAGTCCGAGCAATTCCGCACATCCGTACACTATAAAAACGAGTGCCAAAGTGGTAAACATTGAATTTTTTATTCCGCGTATCCAGTTGAGCAATAGGCTCCAAGCAAAACCGCCAAACAAACCTAGCACAATTGCCAGCAGGAACGACTTTGCCATGTTTCCAAGTATTGCCGTTGGCTCAAGGTCGCCTGCCTTCATGCTTTCGAGTACCGCCAAACCAACAACGAGACAAAGTACATCGGTAAATGCCGATTCGAGCAGAAGCACCGTTCCTGCCTTATGTCCCATGTTTAGCTGCCGCACCATTGGGATTACCACTGCCGAGGATGTGCCACCGAGTATGGAACCGAGGAAAAGTGCGGTTGTGAAATCGAAGTCGGCAAGCCACATTGTTATGCCAACGACTATTCCGGTGGAAAAGATGAAGTTGATTATCGTCACCAATGTCGCCGATAGGATGGACGACTTCAGTTCCTGCAGTTTCAGTCCGACACCACTCTCAAACAGGATTATTATCAAGGTTATGGTTGTGAATATGCGTCCGACCTCACCAAAAAACATTTTGCTATCGATGAAAAATCCAGCAACAATGCCAATGGTGATTAATATCAACACATTGGGGATCTTTGTCTTGTCGAAAAGTTTGTTTAGCAAGTGACTGAAAAATATCAGCCCGCCGAGAAACATGACAATTATTGTAATTTTTTCCATCAGTATTAACGCTGTTTATCAAATATTGGCAAAAATAAATATTATTTGGAATAATGTATTCTTTTTTGAGAAATGAATCTTCAAATTCTCGAATTTTCAAATTTTCAAATCATTGAATCTTTAAATTTTTGAATCTTTAAACGGTCGGAATTTTTCTTACCTTTGTGGCATGAAAAAAATTCTTGCATCACTGGTCATTGTTGTGCTGTCGGTCATGGCGGTTGCACAGAATTTTGCACCGTGGATCAAGGCTGTGGATGCAAGTGCTGTTGAGGTCGATAGGCTTGGAAACATCTACCTAATGAAGAACAATGTGGTGGCAAAGTACGATGCCGACATGAATTTCCTTTGCGCCTACGACAATTATCCGGCAGGAAGCATGTCGTCTCTCGATGTTTCCAATCCATTCAAGGTCATTGTGTTCTATTCCGAATTCAACAAACTTATTTATCTCGACAGCAAACTTGCCGAACTTCTCAGCCCACTTATGCTCGATGATGCAGGTCTATATAATATAAAGGTGGTTTGTTCATCGGTATTTGGCGGATTCTGGGTATTCGATGAGCAGAATTCGTGCGTAAGAAGGGTAAATCCGAATCTTGAAGTTTCGCAACAGGGGACAAACATTTACGACAAGCTTGGCGATGCCGATGTTGTGGCAATGCGCGAATCTATAAACTATCTTTTTCTGCTTACCGACAATGGCAAAGTGCTGATACTTGATAAGTTCGGTAATTTTTACCGCACATTCGAAACCGATGGCGAATGCACCGATTTCTGCATCGACAACGACATTTTGTACTATAGCATCAATGGTGAAATCGTGGCATACGATGTCGCCGACGACAAGACCGTTCCTATTCCAACCGATGGCAAAAAAGCCGACAAGTTCCGCATCAGGCACGACCTGCTTTATTTGCTTAATGACAATAAATTGGAATGCAATAAAATTCAGTTGGAAAAATAACGGGTATTTGCAAAAAAAAATATAATTTAGCACCGCAAAATTTTTAGAGGTATGCATATAGCAGTAGCAGGAAACATTGGAGCCGGCAAAACTACTCTTACTAAATTGCTGGCAAAGCATTACGGATGGACTCCGAATTTCGAGGATGTTGACTACAATCCTTATCTTAACGACTTTTACGATGACATGCAACGCTGGTCGTTCAACCTACAGATTTACTTCTTGAACAGCCGATTCAACCAGATACTTGAAATTCGCAAGTCGGACAAGACCATAATTCAGGACAGAACCATATACGAGGACGCTTATATATTTGCTCCCAACCTACATGCGATGGGGCTTATGTCGTCTCGCGACTTCGACAACTATTTCAGTCTCTTCAAGTTGATGACATCGGTAGTTCAAGCTCCCGACTTGCTCATATACCTGCGCGCTAGCGTGCCGACGCTTGTTCGCCAGATACAGCAACGCGGTCGCAAGTACGAATCTTCTATCCGCATCGACTACCTCACACGCCTAAACGAACGCTACGAGGCATGGGCTTCCGAATACAACAGTGGCAAGTTCCTAATTATTGATGTCGACAACCTTGACTTTGCCAACAAGCCCGAAGACCTCAGTACTGTAATCGATAAGATTGACGCAGAACTTCACGGATTGTTCTAAACTAGCATTTACATAAAATAACATAAGACACCTTCGGGTGTCTTTTTTTGTGCAAACGCAACGAGTATGACTGTGTCTTAGAAACTATATCCCAACTTTATTGCAAATGTCATTGCAACATTCTTGCAGTATGTGCCAAAACATTTCCACAGCACAAAACCATGATGGTAATTGGTTTCTGATTCTCGTCCCATCGAACCACCTATTCCTACATATCCGTCAAATATGAACCTTTTCCTTGCCCACTGGTAGCCAGGACAAGCAAACAATGCAACCATGCTCGACTTTGTTCTGAAATCCTCATCACGCTTGTCGTATGTAAAATTCGACCATACTAGTTCAGGCTTGACATAGAATCCGTTAAGCGCGTAGTTAGTTTTATTTATCAGTATGAACTTATGGGCGTACCTTGCTGTAAAACCCATAGGGTGATTTCTAAACTTGTCGTAGCCTGCACAGATTAGACCAAGTGTCAATTCGCCTGTCTGCAAAGGCGTATATGAACGTTCGTAACTTATTTTTGTAGAACCAGTAACCCACGACAGGAAAGTGATTTTTATAGCGTTCCGTCGCTCACTGAGATTCTGTGCCAAAGAATATCCATATATGGATATGGAAAAAAGGATAATCGTTATGATTTTCCTTGCGCTATTCTGGATATGGTTCGCGTTGCTTTCCCTCATATCAAAAAAAATGAAAGAAGCCTGTATTTCAAGGCTTCTTCCGTATTTTCTATTTATGCTTGCGGAGTATTGTTTTCGGTTCCGTTTGCATTTTCTTCACGTTCTTCACGCTTGTGATGAGGCTTTTCGGGCTTCGGAAGCAATGCCTTACGGCTGAGCCTTATCTTGTTCGACTTGGTGTCGATTTCGATAATCTTAACTTCCACTTCCTGACCTTCCTTCAGACCAGCTTCCTCAACGGTCTTGATGCGCTTCCAGTCAATTTCCGAAATGTGCAACAATCCCTGGCAGTTTGGAAGAATCTCAACGAATGCGCCGAAAGTTGTGATGCCCTTTACAACACCTGTGTAAACTTCGCCTACTTCGGGACGCTTAACGATTGCGTTGATCTTTGCGCGTGCAGCCTTCATGTCGGCAGCATTGCTTGCAGAAATCTCAACATAACCCTTTTCGTTCTCCTCGGTTATTGCAATAATAGTGTTGGTAGTAGCCTGGATTTCCTGGATAATCTTTCCGCCCGGGCCTATTACAGCACCAATCAAATCCTTCGGGATTACCATAGTCTCGATTTGTGGAGCGTAGTCCTTGTAGGTAGGACGTGGACCTGGCAATGTTTCAAGCATCTTGCCGAGGATGTGTTCTCTACCGCGCTTAGCCTGATTGAGGGCTTCCTCAAGGGTTGCGTATGAAAGTCCATCTACCTTTATATCCATCTGTGTAGCTGTGATACCCTTTTCGGTTCCGCAAACCTTGAAGTCCATATCACCGAGGTGGTCTTCGTCACCGAGAATATCGCTCAAGATTGCATATTTGCCAGTCTTGGGGTCGGCAATAAGTCCCATTGCAATACCAGAAACTGGGCGTGAAATTGGAACACCAGCGTCCATAAGTGCAAGACAGCCAGCGCAAACGGTAGCCATTGACGACGAACCGTTCGATTCGAGGATATCGGAAACAACTCTGGTTGTGTAAGGATAATTTTCGCCCTTAACTGGCATTACTTTCTGCAAAGCGCGGTGTGCGAGGTTTCCGTGACCAATTTCGCGACGACCAACGCCTCTGTAAGCCTTAGCTTCGCCAGTTGCGAATGGCGGGAAGTTGTAATGGAGTAGGAATGATTCCGACCCAGCTATCATTGCACCGTCGATTGTCTGTTCATCGAGCTTGTTGCCGAGGGTAACTGTCGAGAGCGACTGGGTTTCGCCACGGGTGAAGATTGCCGATCCGTGTACTGTCGGAAGGTAATCTACTTCGCACCAGATAGGACGGATTTCATCTGTCTTACGACCATCGAGACGAACTCTCTCGTTGAGAACCATCTGACGAACTGCTTCTTTCTGAACATCGTGATAGTAACGGTCAACCAATTTTTCTACAGTTTCAAGTTCCTCTTCCGTATACTGAGCGAGGAAGTTTTCCTTAACCTCGTTGAAGAGTCTTTCACGTTCGTGCTTGTTGGCAGTCTGAGTCATAGCTGCTGCGTATGCCTTGTCGTAAGTTTCGTCCCAAACCTTCTTGCGGAGGTCTTCGTCGTTAACTTCGTGGCAGTAAGGAGCAGGTTCGGTAACACCGCACATTTCGCGGAGTTCCTTCTGTGCCAAGCACATTGGTTTAATTGCTTCGTGAGCAAACTTTATTGCATCAAGCATTTCGGCTTCGCTGACCTCATTGAGTTCGCCTTCTACCATCATAATGTTTTCGTAGGTAGCAGCCACAATCATGTCGATGTCGGCTCTCTGGCACTCGTCGTAAGGCGGATTAATCTTGAACTGACCGTCGATGCGGGCTACGCGCACTTCCGAAATAGGACCTTCGAATGGAAGGTCGGTGATTGTAAGTGCTGCCGAAGCTGCAAGTCCTGCAAGTGCATCGGGAGTGTCGTTCTTGTCTGCCGAAAGCAAGTTTACATTTACGAATACTTCTGCGTGGAAATCGCTCGGGAACAACGGACGCAATGCACGGTCAATCAGACGTGAAACAAGAATTTCATAGTCCGAGAGACGACCTTCCCTCTTGTTGAATCCACCTGGGAAACGGCCTACTGCCGAATATTTCTCCTTGTATTCAACCGAAAGAGGCATGAAGTCAACGTCTTCCTTCGCATCATCTGCTGCAACAACTGTTGCCAATAACATGGTTTTACCCATCTTCACCACTACCGAACCAGTTGCCTGCTTCGCCAGTTTACCGGTGGAAATTTCAATTTCTCTGCCATCAGCCAAAGTGATGACTTTCTTAATTTCGTTGTACATTATCTATTGTGTTTAATTAATTTGCAAATAAAAAAGGAAAGCAAAACATTTGTCTTGCTTTCCGAATGTCTTAACGACGTAAGCCTAATTCTTTAACTATCGCCCTGTATCTTTCGATATCCTTGGTCTTTAGATAGTCGAGTAATTTTCTTCTCTTACCTACAAGACCAGTCAAGGCACGCTGAGTACTGAAATCCTTGCGGTTCGATTTCAGGTGCTCTGTTAAGTGACTGATACGGTAGGAAAATAAGGCTATTTGTGACTCAGCTGAGCCAGTGTCTGTATTAGACTTCCCGTGTTTTGAAAAGATTTCTTTCTTCTTTTCTGAATCTAAATAATTCTTCATCACTTATAATTTATAATTAAAAAACGGCGCGAAATTACTGCTTTATTTTGGATGCGCCAAATTTATTTTAGGGGAAATTTTTGAATGTATGCTTGCGAGAGAAATAGAAACGCAATATTTTGTTTAGATACTGATTATTAACTATATACCTTCAATTTCATCAATTGAAAGACCTGTATATTTTGAAATTTGAGAAAAATCCATCCCATCCTTCTTCATTTTGCGAGCCATTTCTATGAAAGCATCATTGCTTGGTTTAGTATCAGTGTCATCCGTTGATTCCCATTCGTCCCAGTTTGTTTCGGCGAGGTATTTTTCTACCTGCTTGCGAAGCACTGGAATGTCGTTTGTGGCTGTTCCCCATAAGATTCTTGGAATTACATTTGCATAATCGTGTACCAATACATGACGCATTCCCTGAACAATATTCCACGGCGTTTCCGGATGAGCATCTTTAAATGCCTTGGTAAGCATATACGCTGCCTCACCGACAATTTCCACATTTTTCATCACTGAATAATATGTACGCTTGTCAGATACCAAGCTTTCAAATGAATAGCCATCAATCAGCATTGTAACATTGTTAGAATACTCTATTATGTCTTGCAATCGACCTTTGTCTCTAGCACGCTCTCTCATAAATCAGTTTTTTATCACGGTTGGCTGTTTCTGCAGCGTATGGTCTAAGGGAACCTTCAACAACTAAATCGACTTCCTTTCCAAGCAATTCCTTCAAGTCCATATACATGCCGCCCATTGTAAAAAGTGTAAAAGGTTTGCCCGAATAGTCGGGGACAAACAGAATATCGACATCGCTTTGCGGAGTTTCCTCGCCACGGGCATACGAGCCAAAAAGCCATGCCTTTAGGACTGGCTGTGTCTTAAAGTAGTCGGCTATAATTTTTTGCATGGCTTGTGTTGTCATAATTTCCAATTTTCAACAAAATTACTGCTTTATTTCCAATGTACAAAATTTATTTTGGAGAAAGTTTGGAAAATGGCGGTTCTGTTTCGGAGATACTAAAAGGCGAAACCTTTGATCCCTTGAATCTTCAAATCATCAAATTTTCAAATTGTTGAATCTTTGAATTTTTGAATCTTTGAATCTTTGAATCTTTGAACGGCGCCAGCCACAGAAACGCCGTAGGCTTTGAAACGGGCGACAGCCATAGAAACGGTGAAGCCCATTGAAACGGAAACATTGTACAGTCGCGGCGCGCCACATCATAGATTTTCCTTGAATATTTCCGCCCTGACCTCCCCTTTCGGAAAACCATACCCACAAAAAATTATTCCCATACGGAAAAGATTTAACCTCAACGAATCTTGCATTTTTGCCGAAATTTCCTTCCATGCGCGGTACATGTCACGACTCCAGTTTATATCATCAATAACGATGATGGATTTTTGTCCGCAATAGTTCTTTACAATGTTGTTGAAATATCTAAGCGTAGCCTCATAGGTATGATTGCCATCTATAAGGGAAAGGTCAAATTTCTGCCCGCTCAGTGCATGACTGTCAAAAAGATGGTCAAAGTCATCGTTTATAAAGTTCACATTGGCTATTTTGCGCTTGGCAAATTCCGACTTGGCGAACTTGCAAGTTTCGGGGCAGCCTTCAACGGTCGTAACCTCCGCCTTAGCATTTGTCCGAGCCATAAACATAGTTCCGATTCCCACAGATGTGCCAAGTTCTAGTATGCTTTCCACCTTGAAGGCATCAATAATCTTCTGTATCACACCGCCATAGCGAGGTTCGGTTGACGACTTCCGTGCAATTTGCTTTACTTTCCTCATGCCGCTCTTGCCTGTACCAAAGTCAGTGACATTCAATTCAGTACCATCGGCAAGCATATTTAATCGGTACTCGCAGCAATCGATGAAACCGCTCATTTGAAACATCGAATCCAGAATGAACTCGTTGAATATGTCGGGAAGTTTTTCATTCTCCTTCGACCTTAGCAGATACGATATGTTGCCTGGCAGTTTCAAAATTTATTATTTTTGCGGTGGCAAAGTTAGAAAATTTCTTTGTCGCTGAGTATGGTCGCTGATTTTTTAGATACTGACATTACCTATATGAAGGGCGTGGGTCCCAAGCGTGCCGAAATCTTCAAGAAGGAGTTCGGCATACGCACTTTCCGCGACCTGCTCTACTATTTTCCCTACCGCTATGTCGACCGTAGCCGATTCTATTCCGTTGGCGAACTCAACAAGGACTTGCCATACATTCAGCTGAAAGGAAAATTTATCGGTCTTGAACTCCAGAAAATCGGTGCCAACAAGAAAAAACTAGTAGGAACTTTCACCGACAACACTGGAGTTGTGGAAGTTGTTTGGTTTCAAGGCATCGACTGGATAAGCAAAAGCGTCAATCGCGACAAGACCTATATACTATTTGGCAAGCCGAGCGAATTCAGCGGACGAATCAACATCGTACATCCCGAAATGGAAGAACTGTCGAAGTGGCAAAGCAAACCACAGGTAACGCTCGCCCCGCAGTACAGCACCACCGAGCAGTCGAAAAGCAACTACATAAACTCCAAGACTTTCCAGACGCTTATCGCCTCGCTCCTGCCCGACATTCACGGCAAGGTTGGCGAAACACTTCCGCGACACATCATCCAGAAATACAACCTGATGGGCTTGGAAAAGACACTTTGCGAGCTTCATTTCCCCGAAAATACCGAAATGCTCCGTCAGGCACAGTACCGCATAAAGTTCGAGGAACTTTTCGTCATACAGCTTAACATACAAAGGGCAAAGCTTCATCGTCACAATACTGTACGGGGATTTGTCTTCGATCGTAGCAGAGACAACTACCTGAAAGAATGCTTCCACAAGAAAATCCCGTTCAAAATGACAGGTGCACAAACCCGCGTGCTTCAGGAAATCCGTGCCGATGTGTGCAGCGGACGCCAGATGAACCGACTTCTGCAGGGCGATGTGGGAAGCGGAAAAACCCTTGTTGCCTTGCTGACCATGCTTATGGCTGTCGACAACGGCTACCAGGCCTGCCTTATGGTGCCGACCGAGGTGCTTGCACAGCAACATTACCGCTCCTTGTCGAAAATGCTCGATGGTATAGGCGTAAACATCCGCTTGCTCACAGGCTCCACCAAGCAGCGCGAACGCACCGAAATCGACCGTACTCTACGCGATGGAAGCCTCAACATTTTGGTGGGAACTCACGCCCTCATCGAAGAAACAGTAGTTTTCAAGAACTTGGGAATGGCTGTGATAGATGAGCAACATCGTTTCGGCGTTGAGCAAAGGGCAAAGCTGTGGAAGAAAAACACACTGCCTCCACATATCCTCGTAATGACGGCCACTCCTATCCCGCGCACGCTCGCCATGACACTCTACGGCGACTTGGATGTCTCGGTAATCGATGAACTTCCGAAAGGACGATCAAAGATTATCACCAAGCATTTCACTGATGCCTACCGCCTGAAAATATACGGCTTCATGCGACAGCAGATCGAGGAAGGGCATCAAGTATATATTGTATATCCGCTCATATCCGAATCGGAAAATGTGGATTTGAAGGATTTGGAAGACGGATACGACCGCATTGTGCGCGAATTCCCGATTCCCAACTACCATGTGGCTGTTGTTCACGGACGAATGAAGCCTGACCAGAAGGAATTGGGCATGAGGATGTTTGAAAAGAACGATGCTCAGATTATGGTTGCGACAACCGTGATTGAGGTAGGTGTAGATGTGCCGAATGCAACCGTTATGATTATCGAAAGTGCCGAACGGTTTGGACTGTCGCAGTTGCACCAGTTGCGCGGCAGGGTTGGACGAGGCAGTTCACAGTCGTATTGCATACTGATGACCAAGCCAAATCTTTCCGAGAATGCCTACAGCCGCATTTCCACCATGGTCAATAGCACCGATGGATTCGAAATTTCCGAAACCGACCTCAAATTGCGCGGTCCGGGCGATATGGAAGGCAAACAGCAGAGCGGATTCGCAATCGACCTCAAGATGGCCAGCCTCAGCCAGGACGGACAGCTCATCCAATATGTCCGCGACATAGCCAACGAAATCCTCGCTGACGACCCCGACCTCGCCAAACCCGAAAACGAACTATTGCTGGTTGCATTGAGGAATTTCAACAAGAACAAGGTAAATTACGGAAGCATAAGCTAAAGGGGATTTACGATTTACGAATTACGATTGACGATTTAAGATTTGAACATTGAACCGTTGAATTGTAAAATCGCAACATGGTGCGATTCTTCATGTACAGACGCAAAATTTTGCGTCTCAACAGAAACTGGCGTGCTTCGACAGGCTCACTTCGAGAACCTCAGTGCATCGCAGCACAGGCAGCCCATAGAAACGGAATTTTTAGTGCCCTATAGGGCAGAAATTCAACAAATATATTCCAAATTAACCAAATAAGATTTGTAATATTTGTTTCAATTTGTATTATTTAACTTCGTTGAGGGCTTCGCCGTTCTCGCGTAGCGACTCCATTTTTTGAATATTGTACAATCGCGCCACGGCGCGATTCAAGAAATGGGCGCGATTCTTCATGTACAGACGCAAAATTTTGCGTCTCAACAGAACGGCGAAGCCCTCAACGAAGTTAAACGGGCGCCAGCCCATAGAAACAGCGAAGCGCAGAAACGTGAAACATAGAAACGTGCGTAGCACATGAACGGCGAAGCCCTCAACGAAGTTAAACTTGAAACCTGAAACGGGCGTCAGCCCATAGAAACATTTTATTATCTTTGCCAAAAATATCTGCGTATGAAAGCAACAATATCAATAATAGTGGCGGTGCTATTTTCCATTTCATCGTTTGCCGTCAGTCCCGTGAAGGTTTACAACAAGACCAGCGTATACAGCAGCGATGTGATTTGCAACCTTAGCAACAGCAAGGTATACAAGAAAAATTCGGTTTATTCGAGCGATGTCGTGTGCAACATTCGCGAAAACAAGATCTACAAGGCCAATTCGGTGTATAGCAGCGATGTGATATACACGATAAGGGACGGCAAGGTATACAAGGGCAATTCGGTGTACACCAGCGACATCCTAATGACCATTCGTGACGGCAAGATATATAAAGGTACCTCCGTTTACAATAGCGATGTTATTGCCACCGTCCGCGACGGCAAGGTTTACAAGGGCAATTCTGTTTACACCAGCGATATTATGTTCCACTTCGACGGTGCGCTTACCTTGGTGGAATTTGTGGCGGTATGGTATGCCGTAATGTATGCGTGGTAGGCTCATGACACACAAAAAAACACATTTTAATTTTTATATAAAACATTAATTATCAACAAATTAAAACCACACAACAAACATAGAGCAAAAAAAATCAAGAAAAATGATTGCATGTATTGAAAACTTTACTAAACTTGCAGTTCAATTTTAAAACGCAAACTTATTATTAATTTAAATTTTAATGATTATGAAGAAATTTTACATGATTTTGGCTGCCTTATTAATAGGTAGTGTGTGCTTCGCACAGAGGCAAACCATTAAATTAGACAATCCAATTCCTGCTAACAATGTCAGAAGCGCATGGGTAGGTAATACTGGAGCATCCTCTTTGGATTTAATGAACAGCGGTGATGAATATGCTATTGCACCAAAACAATTGCAAGACATTGCTGCAGGTTCTACTGTTACAAAAGTTAAATTCTATGCAGATGCGACTCATTATACCTCTTATGGAGCTACAAACACATCCTACACAATCAAAATTTACGAAAACTTCACATTATCTGGTGATTTGGCAATGGCTGGTTACTATGATATAACATCTACTGGAACAGCTGTTTATACTCAGGATGTTACTGCCACAGATGGTTGGAATGAAGTAACATTAACCACCCCTTATACCGTTACCGCAAATGAATTCTGGGTAGCAATTCACGCTAATGGCACAAGCTGCGTTTTCTTTGGTGAAGCAGATCCTAATTCTGAAGGAGCATATTATAAGTACTATACTGCTACCAGCCAATTTGTTAATAGTGCAGCACAGGCAGGTTTTACCGTAAATGTAGGTGACAAATTCTGGACTATTCCTGAATATCTCGTAGAAGGAAGCCAAACAGAAACAGAAATCGACCCTATCGCTCTCGCAGTATTTGTTGAAGATGATGTACCATATGTTCCAACATCAGACTTTGAAGTTAAATTCTTTGGCGGCATTTCAAACAACCAATTAACTCCAGCACAGGCTTCTTATACTTTGACAGCAGATCAGACATTATCCTTGTTGCCATTCTTTGCTAACAATGGTGCAGATGATGCTGAAACAGGCACTGTAACTTTTGACCTTACAATCAACGGAATATCTATGATGGATGGTGGTGCTCCTACTGATTTAGGGACAGCTGACGATACTATAAAAATTGAAGTAGGTGGATGGTACAACCTTCTTGAAGCTCCATACGCTTACACTATTTCTGCTCAGGATATGATTGATGCTGGTCTTTCTGGCACATTTGATGTATGCTTGACCGTTTCTTACACTGGCAACGATCCTAATACTACAAACAACAGACACTGCATTCCTATTACATTGCAAGTTACTTCAGTTGAAGAAAACATTGCAGAAGCAGTTTCTGTATATCCTAACCCGGCAAACGATATGTTCACCGTTGCTAACGCAGAAGGTGCTACCATCGTAGTTGTTAACTCACTCGGTCAGGTTGTTGCAAGCATCGAAAATGCTGCTTCGAACCAGACAATCGACGCTAGCAACTTCGCAAACGGAACCTACTTCGTAAAGGTTAACGAAAGCGTTGTTAAGATCAATGTTGTAAAGTAATTTTACAATAACGATAAAATTTAAAAGCCTCGCATTTTGCGGGGCTTTTTTGTTTTATTTACTAGTGCCCTAAAGGGCAGAACGGCGAAGCCCTCAACGAAGTTAAATTGTACAAATCTATTCCAAATAGAACAAATAGATTTGTAATATTTGTTCCAATTTGTATTATTTAACTTCGTTGAGGGCTTCGCCGTTCTCGCGCAGCGACTCATTTCCCTCTAGCTTCCTTGTACAGACGCAAAATTTTGCGTCTTAAATTTTGCGTCTCAATTGCTGCAACGCATTTCAATCAGCGCAAAGCATTACACCGCTACAAATTGATTTTCTTTATATTGTACAATCGCACCGTGGCGCAATTTTCCTGTACAGGCGCAATTCATTGCGTCTAAATCAGCGCAGCCATAGAAACTTGAAACCTTGAACATTATTATTTTTTTCATTACCTTTGCATCACAATGTACAGGCGCAATTTATTGTGTCTCAGTAAAATTAAATTTTAAAAATTATGAGATTAGACGGAAGACGCGAAAGCACAAATGTAGATGACAGACGAGGTAAGAAAATGGGTGCCGGACTTGGAATCGGCGGAGTAATTATAGCAGCTGTAATTGCATTGCTGCTCGGTAAGGACCCATCGGATGCACTACAAAACCTAAACATCGGCACCGAAACCGAATCGGCATACACGCCGACAGCAGAAGAAGAGGAACTGGCATCGTTTACCAAAAAGATTCTGGCAGGAACCGAAGATGTCTGGACGGCCGAATTCAACAAAAGAGGCAAAAGATATGTCGCACCTAAATTAGTGCTTTTCACCAATTCGGTTCAGTCGGGATGCGGCGGCGCTTCATCATCATCTGGACCATTCTACTGCTCTGCCGACCAGACCGTCTATATCGACTTGTCGTTCTTCACGACCATGAAACAGCAGTTCGGCACAGCAGGTGACTTTGCTTACGCATACGTCATTGCCCACGAGGTGGGACATCATGTGCAGTATCTGCTCGGCACCCTCGGCGATGCCCATGAAAAGATGGACCGTGTCAGCAAGACCGAAAGCAACAAGATTAGTGTCCGCCTCGAACTGCAAGCCGATTTCTATGCTGGCGTGTGGGCAAACAGGGACAACGCAATGTTCAACTCGCTCGAGGATGGCGACATCGAGGAAGGTCTGGCTATTGCCGCACGCATTGGTGACGACTACCTGCAAAAGCAGGCAAAGGGCTACACCGTCCCCGAATCGTTCAACCACGGCACCTCGGAACAACGCTCGCGCTGGCTCAAGAAAGGCATAACCACTGGCAACATGGACGATGGCGACACCTTCTCCCCCGACTACAGCAAGCTGTAAAATCAGCAACAACGCAAGATTATTTTAATAATTTTAGACCATATTTTCATTAAAAACAAAGCATTTTTTGATGCCTTATCAAAAATATTTTCCAGACAACTACAATACAGTACACTGATTTACAATAAAGTATAAAAAGCACTTTCCATAAAATCAAAAAAAATCACTATCTATTTTGCATAATACAAAATAGATAGTATTTTTGCATAAAAATAATGCTCATGAAAAATCCGTTTGTACTATCGCCGAAAGTTGACAAGGAATTATTTTGTGACCGTGAAAGCGAATTGCAGGACTTGCTTAGCATTGTCACCAACGGAGCCAATGCCACACTGATTTCTCCACGAAGAATGGGGAAAACCGGACTAATATACCGACTATTCGACGAAATCAAAGATCAAAAAATGGACATTGATACCTTCTATGTCGACATATATGCCACCCAAAATACGGAAGATTTCGTAACCGCATTCGCCGAAGCAATAGTTGAAGCCTACCAGAAGAAAATACCTGTACTTAAGAAACTTCTTAAAGCAATAGGAGGCATGAAGCCCACACTTTCGTTCGACAAACTGACTGGCAGTCCCGAACTGTCACTCTCCTTTAATAGCGATGACGAAAAGCTTACCACTCTGAAAAATATCTTCAATTTTCTTGAGAACCACGACAAACCGGTCATCGTTGCTTTCGATGAATTTCAGCAAATACGAGAATACAAGGGCGTATATATGGAAGCTGTACTGAGAACACACATCCAAATGCTCAAAAATGTAAACTTCATCTTTTGTGGAAGTCGCCGACACATGATGATAGACATGTTTATAAACGCTCGCAAACCTTTCTATTGCAGCACAATGCCAGTAAACTTAGGCAAAATTGACGTCGACAAATATTCTGAATTTATAAATAGGTTGTTTGAATCGAATGGCAAAGCAATAGAGTCAGAAGCCGTGGAGTTCATACTCGACTTCACACGATGCCACACATTCTACACGCAATCGTTATGCAACTTCATATTCCAAAATTCAAAACGAAATATCACATTAGCAGATGCAAGAAATTTGGCTGCACAACTTTTATCGCTCAACGAAACGATATTCTTGCAATATAGATCGCTTCTCACAACACAACAATGGAATTTTCTAAAGGCAATAGCCAAAGAAGGCTCTGTTTTGCAACCCATGTCAAGCAAATTTTTATCAAAATATTCAATAGGAACGCCAGCAAATTCGCAACGATTATTATCGTCACTCATAGAAAAAGATTTGATACTAGACGAGATAAGTATCAATAAATCAGAATATTTCGTATATGATGTATTCTTCTCTCGATGGCTTGAAAACAACTAATTTCACTATCTATTTTGCATAATACAAAATAGATAGTATTTATCAAATCATAAAAACTAAATATGCCCAACATTAAAAACATAATTTTCGACCTATGCGGACCGATAATAACAATCGATATTAAACTGATTGACAGACGGCTACACGAATTCGGCATCACTTGCGAACAACCATATCGCAAAGTGTACGACCTCGCGCTCACAAAACGCTTTGAGGCAAACGAGATAACAACAGACGAATTCTGCAACGAATTCCGCAAAATCCTAAATACCAACATCACCAGCGAACAAATTTGCGATGCATGGAACTCGCTGATTGTAGACTTCAAACGCGAACACCAGCAGCTGTTCCCAAAGGTCCACAAACACTACCACACCTTCGTTCTAAGCAACAGCGATGTGGTAAATGCCGAATATTTCACCGAATACCTTAATAGCAAAGCAGGCTTCGACTTTGTTGGTCAAGGTTTTGATGAGATTTTCTTTTCCTACAAAATTGGCGAACGCAAGCCAAGTCCGAAAATCTTCCAGCATATACTCGACAAGCATAACCTCATCGCAACCGAAACCCTTTTCATAGATGACTGCGAAAAGCACTGCCTTGGCGCAAAGGAAGTCGGTCTTAACACAATATGGCTACAAAAACCTACAGACATTTGCGAACTTTTCAACGATAACGGAACATTAAAACAATAGACATGAAAAAGAAAATATATCTTGCCGCAGGATGTTTCTGGGGGACAGAACATTACCTAAAGCAAATCGAAGGCATCACATTCACACAGGTTGGATTTGCAAACGGCAACACCGAAAACCCAACCTACGAGCAGGTATATACCGACCTCACCGGCTATGCAGAAACCGTGTTAGTAGAATACGATTCATACATAATTCCTTTGCGTACAATCATAAGGCTATATTTCAAGTCCATCGACCCGACAAGCCTGAACCGCCAAGGCGAGGACTCGGGCACACGCTACCGCACTGGAATATACTACACCGACAAGTCAGACTTGCCAATCATCCAAAATGTTATGGCATTGGAAGCAAAGAAATACAACTCACCTTTGCAAGTCGAAGTCGCACCGCTGAAAAATTTTTACCCTGCCGACGAATACCATCAGGATTACCTTGACAAGAACCCGACAGGCTATTGCCATCTGCCAATTGAACTTTTTGCCTACGCAAAAAAGTATAAGCCAGTGACCGTTAGGATTCACGAAAGCCTATTTGCTCTGCAGGACTTGAAATACCGTGACTTTCACTCCAAACTTATGCCAGGAATCGACATCGAAAGGATAATAGGTGTGCGCACACCGCAACTGCGGGCAATGGCAAAGCAATTTGCCAAGGATGCAGAAATCGATGATTTTCTGTCGAATCTTCCTCACCAATACTACGATGAAAACAACATGCATGGCTTCATAATTTCCGAAATCAAGGATTACGACCGTAGCATTGCCGAAATTGACCGTCTCCTACCCTATGTTGACAACTGGGCGACCTGCGACCTCATTAGGCCAAAGACATTCAACCAAAAACACTCACAACTGATAAAAGACATCCGCAGATGGATGAAGTCAAGCAAGACCTACACCATTCGTTTTGGCATCGAAATGCTTATGACACACTTCCTTGACAATGATTTTCGTCCCGAATACCTGGAATGGGTTGCCAACATCTGCAACGATGAATACTATGTTAAAATGATGGTCGCATGGTATTTTGCCACCGCACTTGCAAAGCAATATGATGCCACACTGCCTATCATCGAGCAGAAACGCCTCGCACCATGGACACACAACAAGACCATACAGAAAGCCGTTGAAAGCTATAGGATTACAACAGAGCAGAAAGAATATCTAAAAGGATTGAAGATTAAAGATAGCAAATAAAGGCTCATGTTATACTTGCGAAAAATTTCGCAACGAAAATTTTCGCATTGTGTTTCTCATTAATAAATAATATGTTATATTTGCGAAAAATTTCGCAATGAATAATTTCGCAAACATGAATAATCCATTCAAATTCGGAAGTGTGGTTGATGACGACTTCTTTACCGACAGAATAAACGAACTGTCGTACATAAAGGGCATAATGAACAGCGAGAACCATCTGATTCTCATCAGCCCGCGTCGTTACGGCAAAAGCAGTCTGGTTCTCAAATGCGTGAAGCAAATTTCTCGCCCATACATAATGCTGAATCTGCAAAGCATTACCGACACTAACGACTTCGCTGTAAAAATACTAAAGGCGGTGTTCAAACTATACCCGAAGGAAAAACTGAAGCATTTGATTGCAAATTTTCACTTTGTCCCGACAATAACCTCCGACATACAGACAGGCAACATTGAAGTTTCGTTCAACCCAAGTGCCAACAGTACGGTTATGCTCGAAGATGCAATATCCCTATTGGAAAATGTAAGCACAAAAAACAAGCGACTGATTGTAATACTTGATGAATTTCAAGAAATTGGAAGTATCGGAAAAGGATTGGACAAGAAAATGCGAGCAATAATGCAGTTGCAGAAAAACATAAACTACATATTTCTTGGCAGTCAGGAATCAATGATGGAACAGATTTTCGAAAGGAAAAAATCGCCTTTCTACCATTTTGGTCAACTTATGCGACTAGGAAAAATTCCGCAGGCTGACTTCGAGGAATACCTTGAAAAAAGGCTTTCGCCGATTACGAAGGAATATAAGGAAGTGATTTCCGAAATTATTCAAATCGCAAAATGCCATCCATATTATACTCAGCAACTTGCATTTCAGATATGGGACTTGGCATATCGCGAAAAAATCTCGGACAACCTAGTAGATACGGCAATAAACAGGATTCTTCTTCTCCATGATTTCGACTACGAACGCATCTGGATAAATTTCAACAAAACTGACATGCGAATTCTTCAAATGGTATGTGTAGGCGAAAATCCACTTGCAAACAGACAGATTGCCACAAGTACCTCATTCAGCGCCATAAAACGGCTTATGCGTAACGGATACATAATAAAAGATGAAACCTACGAAATAGAAGACCCGTTTTTCAGAAGATGGATTATCAATTACACCAAATAATTTATTATGCGAAAAATTTCGCAACGAAAATTTTCGCATAATATTAATCATTGTATATCAATTGTTTATTATTTGTTTTATAGGGACGCAATGCATTGCATCCCTATAGATTTGTACATTGTCAATTATCAATTGTCAATTGAAATATATTTTTCCGTCAATCTTCTCAAATTTTTCAGCATCCGACTTTCTCATCTCCACCTTTCCGTCGTTCCAAACTGACGGCCAGCCACCTATGATATGACCCAGATAGACAATCTTTATCGGATGTAAACCTTTTGCAAGAGCAATTGACTTGTCGTTGCGCGAGAAACGCTTCACCTCGCCCGAATTGTCAATCAACTTTTGACCGTCAATCCAGAATTCCTCGTTATCGGTAGAGAAATAGTAAACTCCGTCCTCATCAATGCGCAAATATCCCTCTGCGATTGATGCATAGTTGTCGTAGCCGTTGAGAGGTTCGCCGAAGTTTGTTACGCTGCGAATGTCAACCAGCTTGGAAATAATAGTATCCCTTTCTGCCTTGCCAGTCGCTTTTTCCAACTCGGCAACATTTAGGAACATTCCTGCAACATTGTGCATCTTTAGTCCCTCTATTGCATTTGCAACCTCAATCGATGGAGCATAATCTTGCTTTTCGACAGTAATTTCGCGTACTTTACTCATCTTTCCTGATGGCAACACAGATGCAATTTTCAGCAGTGTATTCTCTTTTACCACAATCGGTTCAGTATATTCCTTTGAGTTGGGCGTAAGGTCGGAACCATCGATAGAATAAACCATCTTCATAGGTCGCGAAGTCGTGAACTCAAGCACCGCCGAATCGACAAATGCCACAAAGTTGCACGAACCGTTGGGCTGTTCCGGAAGCGGAATGTGGTATGTTGCATTGTGCATATCGAGACGCACGTATGTATTGTTAAGACGACGGCAGAAATCGGCATAGTCCTTTTTCTCCAACGGCGACCAAGCGACTTCGGCAAGCGCCATCACACGCGGATAATAGCGGTACTCGCGCAAAGTATCATTATATAGGTATTCTGCCCAAAGGTTGCACTGTACACCGCGCACATGATTGCCAAGGTCCAGTCTTGCCAAGGTGTCGGGAATCGGATTGTAGGCGTAGGTTTTTTCCAGACGCGAGTCACCACCGATGGTCACTGGCTCAATCTTGCTGTCGCCCTGATAGTAGTCGATATACATTCCGCCGTTGTAAGGCGTCATTATTACATCGTGACCTTTCTGAGCAGCTGCAATTCCGCCTTCTTCGCCACGCCACGACATCACTGTGGCAGAAGGATTTATTTCCCCGTCAAGGATTTCGTCCCAGCCGATAATCTTGCGTCCGTGCTTTGCTAGCATAGCCTCAACGCGCTTCACGACATAGCTCTGCAAACAATCCTCAGGTGAATGATTCGGATTTTCATCAAGGTTTTCCTCCTTTATTCTTGCCTGGCACAAAGGACATTTCTTCCAAAAAACTTTTGGGCATTCGTCTCCGCCAATGTGGAAATATTCGCTTGGGAAAATTTCAACCAATTCATCAATCACACCTTGCAGAAATTCAAAAGTCGATTCCTTTCCCGGACACATAACAATATCCTCGACTCCCCACACTATGCGCGGAGTTACGGTATCGTTGTTGCATGATAGCCACGGATAAGCCGAAATAGCAGCAAGTTCGTGTCCTGGCACTTCGAGTTCTGGAATTACTGTTATGAAACGTTCGGCAGCATACTCAACAATCTCGCGAGCCTGCTCCTGAGTGTAGAAACCACCGTACTCGTAGCCCTCGCCCTCGATGCGTGTTGCACCAGCCTTTGTGAGTTCGGGATATTTCTTTATCTCGACTCGCCATCCTTGGTCATCGGTTAGATGCCAATGCATAGTGTTGACCTTGTACATTGCCCAGATGTCAATTTGCTTCTTAATAAACTCAACATCAACAAAATGTCTCGACGGATCGAGATGCACGCCACGATAAGCGAAGCGCGGTTCGTCGGAAATTTCAACGCATGGCATACTCCACTCAACGTCTTTCACAACTTCGGACGATTCAATTTCGGCAGGCAAAAGTTGCATCATGGTTTGCATTGCATAGAAAAGTCCTGCTGCCGACGATGCACTGGCAGACACACCTTTTTCGCAAACCGAAAGCTTGTAACCTTCGCGTACAATCGGAGCATTGGCATCAAGCTCAAGTGCGATGACATTCTTTTCTCTGTTTTCCTCAACCTTGAAGTCGTATCCGGTTGAAAATCTCAACTTTTTTGCAAAAAAATCGGCAATACTCCGAGCAGAATCACAATTGACAACAAAAATGGTATTCTTGTCAAGGACAAAATGCTTGGTCGTATCAACCGACATTTCCTTGGGCACTGGAATAATGTTAACACCTTCGTTGTATGGTTTTACCTCGTAATTCTTAGCACATGATGACAGCAACAATGCCACCAATACGGCAAAAATGAAAAGTTTACACTTCATAAGAGTCAAAATTTAGTGGTACAAATTTACAAAAAGATTGGAACACTTACAAGCTATTTCGACACGATGTAAAATTCTGTCCTTCTGTTCTTTGCACGACCAGCTTCGGTGCTATTGTCGGCAATTGGCATATTAGGTCCAAAACCTTTGTAGCTTATGTTCGACTTTGAAACGCCCTTTGTCAAAAGATAATCGTAAACAGCCTTCGCACGATTGTTCGACAATGTTATGTTTGTCTGGGCGCTACCTATGTTATCCGTATGTCCGCGAATCTCAACCTTCACAGTAGGATTTGTCTTCAGGAAATCGGCGAACTCATCAAGTACAGCAAGGCTTTTGCTGTTTATTTCGTAAGATGCCGTAGCATAGTATATGTCGTTTATCTGCACCGACTTTCCTGCTGCGATTGGCTTAACCTCGAAGTTCACCTCTATTGGCTTCTCAAAAGTTTCTTCGGTAGGTTCAATCAGCGTAGATGTAAAACTGTAATCCTCTTTTTTTACCACCATAAGGAAATCGTCCTTTTCGTCTTTTGCAGTTACAGCCACCGCGTAATGACCTGTTTCTGCATCAACAATACCTTCAGAAACCTCCTCAGTACGAGTGTTTTTCACTTCAAGCTTAGCATCGGTAATCATGCTACCATTATCATCTACAAGTTGTCCTTTCACAAGGAACACCTTTTCGGGACGCGCTGCCTTGTACAAGTCAATAGCATAAATGTCCCAACCACCTTTACCATTTAGTTTATTCGATGCGAAATAAGCCTTAGTTCCTTGAGTATTAACGACAAATCCAAGATCATTATTCTTGGTGTTTATCGGATAGCCAATATTTACAGGCTTAGTCCAGTCACCGTCCCTGAACTTGGTAAAGAAAATGTCGTAACCGCCTATTCCAAGATGTCCATCGGATGAAAAATATAGCGTCTGACTGTCGGAATGTATGAACGGAGACTTTTCGTTGCCGGGCGTATTTATCTTTGAGCCAAGATTTCTGGCTTTGCTCCAGTTGCCTTTATCGTCCTTTACGGAATAGTATATGTCGGATGTTGGATTGTCGGGATTGAAACCGATATTGCCCTCACGTATGCTTGCAAAATACAAGGTTTTACCATCGGCAGAAATCGACGGCTGGCTTTCCCATGTGTACAATCCATTGATGTTCGGTCCGAGCGATTTAAGTTCCGACCAACCGTCGCCAACTCGAGTCGACATGTATATGTCGCAATTGTCGTAATTGTTGCTTACAAATTCGCAAATTGTTATGAATAAAGTCTTGTTGTCGATTGAAATAGATGCTGCACCTTGATTTTTTCCAGTGTTAAACGGATAAGGCAAAGGTTCTCCAGGCGAGAAAACAAGCCCTTTGTCGTCAGCAGCCTTCGATACGGTAAACTCCTCGACAAACTTGTCGGTGTAAATCGACTGAACTTCCTTTTTTGTATATGCCTTTGTGAAAAGAGCAAGAGAGCCATCGGGCGAAATAAGAGGAAGGTAGTCATCGTATGCACTCGAAACGCCCTCAACGACAACCGGCTCAAACGGCACTGGATTTTCTATTAGGTTCAGATACTGGTCGATATAGTGGATTGTGCTTTCTGCATCGGTATAGTACTTTGTTCCTTTTTTCGCATTTGCCGTGTAAGTTGACAAATATTTCTTTGCGACATCAAGCTTGTCGTGGCTGAAAAATATCTTGCCCAGGGTGTAGCATACCTCGTAGTTCTGATAGGATGGGCAAGTCTTTGCAACACTTTCGAGGCACTTTACATAGCGTGAATAATAGTTGTTTTGCGTTTTGGAATCCTTTGCACTTTTGTATTTAGAGTAGTTTATTTCCGAACTAGCAACCCAAGCCTCAGTGAATTCCGGTTCCTCATCAAGGATTTTGGCGAAAACGACTTCGGCCTCATTCATTTTGCCGTCATTTAGCAACTGCACGCCTTTCTGGAACGACTTAATCAGCTTCTTGTCATCTATATCGTTGCAGAAATCTTCGTCAAACTGGGCATAACTACGAGATAATCCCGCAACAATAATCAGCAACAATATGATAAATCTCCTCGCCATTTAAAACTAATAAGAAGCAAAGATAATAAATATGTTGCTGACATGCAAATTTTAGTAGAAAAACTTTATTCGGTTTTGTTTTCCTTCTCGCTTTTCACTTGGATTTCAAACTCCAACAAATATTGGACAATCTGTTGTTTTAATACAGGAATGTCGTCTTGAATTACAAGCCACATTATTTCAATATCCACAGAGAAATAATCGTGAACAAGAATATGTCGCATTTTTTCAATTATTCTCCAAGGAGTCTCTGAATGCGCATCCTTGAATTCTTTGCTTAACTTGTAGGTTGCCTCTCCAATAATCTGTATATTATATGCAGTTGCATGCAAATACAAAGAATTATTTGCCAAGTATTCTTTAGTCTTTGAGTTAGTATACTCCTCAACTTTGCTTATGGCTTGAAGAATATGTTCTAATCGATTTTTATCCCTTGATGGTTCTCTCATAAATCAATATTTTATCGTGATTTGCACTTTCCACAGCAAAAGGCAACAGGTTTCCTTCTCGAACCATATCTACTGGACGATGAAGCAAATCCTCAAGGTCACACATCATTCCATAAAAACTAAGACCCATCTTTGCATCGGGTAATAATCTGACCATAATGTCAATATCACTGTCGGGACGCTCCTCTCCACGAGAAAAACTACCGAATACCCAAGCTTTTTCAACTGGTTTGCCCTTGAAATATTCAACCAAAATATGTTCTACTGACGAATCCATTACCACAATTTTGAAACAAAAATAACAAATTTATCTTATTCTGAATCCTTTTCCTTCTCACTTTTTTCGTAGGCATCCACAATCCTGCCAACAACCTTGTGACGGATAATGTCGCCCTTGTCGAACTGCACGAACGAAATTTCAGGAATTTTGCCAAGTATGCGATGAGCGGAAAGCAAGCCAGACTCGGACTTTCGTGGCAAGTCAATCTGCGTGAGGTCGCCAGTGACAATGAACTTGGAATTTTCGCCTATACGAGTGAGGAACATTTTCAGTTGTGTATAGGTTGCATTCTGCGCTTCATCAAGAATAACAAAGGCCTCGCTCAAGGTACGTCCGCGCATGAATGCCAACGGAGCTATCTGTATGGTCTTTTCTTCGAGATACTTTTCCAATTTGCGATATGGAATCATGTCGAGCAAAGCATCGTAGAGCGGTTGCAGGTACGGATCAAGCTTCTCGCGTACATCTCCGGGCAGGAATCCAAGGTTTTCGCCAGCCTCAACTGCAGGACGCGAAAGAATTATCTTCTTTACTCGCATTTCTTTCAACGACTTGACAGCCAATGCTATCGCAGTATATGTCTTGCCTGTTCCCGCCGGTCCGGTCGCAAAAAGCAAGTCGTTTTTCTGAAAACACTCAACAAGCAATTTCTGGTTGGCGGTACGTGCACGAATCGGCTTGCCACTGATGCTGTACAAAAGCACGTCCTTGTCCTCGGCAATGCTTACCGAATTGGTTTCACTGCTAAGAATTTCGCGAACCTCCTCTACTCCCAAGCGGTTGTACTTGCCAAAAAATTCGAGCATAGCATTCAGCTTTCGCTCAAACTCCTTTATTACCTCCTTGTCGCCGACAACTTTCACAACATCACCGCGTTGCACAATCTTCAATGTAGGGAAATGACGCACAAGCAACCCGAGATTTTCATCGCGCACACCGAAGAATTTCTGCAAGTCTTCAATTTCAATCAGAATACTTTTTTCAGTCATTGATAAATTTTGATATTTTTGCGGAGCAAAGAAAAGCATTTTTTTGCATAGTTATAATCATTTGCTGAAGAAATGACGAAAATAGTAACACTTACGACTGACTGGCACAACAGCGACTACTACATTAGCGCTGTAAAGGCATCTGTACTCTCGTCGGAACCAGACACTGTTTTCGTTGACATTTCGCACAACATCGAGCATTTCAATTGGCAACAGGCGGCTTTCGTGCTAGGAAGTGTCGTCAACGACTTCCCTGCCGGCACCATACATATTATAGGTGTAGACAGTGAGCCCAAAGGCGACATGAAAGTCATAGTCGCGAAGTACATGAAGCAATATTTCATCTGCACCGACAACGGCACCCTAGGCATAATTTTTAAGGATGAGCCAGAACTTGCAGTGGCAATAGACGTAGGGACAGGAAACGAGGACTGCGTATTCATAGAGAAAAATGTGTTTGCTGAAATCGCAAAGTTCATGCTCCGTGGAAAAGACATCAGGCAACTCGGAGAAGAAATAGAAGATGTAACAAGATACACCGACCTCGCGCCCCAGACAACACCACGCGGACTTCTCGGAAACATCATATACATCGATTCGTACGGAAACGCCATCTCAAACATTAGCAAAGAGATTTTCGACAACTCTATTGGCGACAATGCTTTCGAGATTCTTTTGAACACACATTCATACAAGGTCACGCAGATTTATCAGTCGTACAAGGAAGTGGAAACTTCGGAAATAGTGTGTATTTTCAATTCATTAGGATTGCTCGAAATAGCAATAAATGGTGGAAGCGCAAAAAATCTGCTCGGTCTGCGACAAGATTCCCAAATTAGGATTGACATTAAAGCATAAGCTATGGACAAGGCATACAGATTCGACAAGAAATGGAAAATTATACTGATGGCGTTTGCCGCGCTCATCTTCGTGCTTTCGCTTATTTACACCAACAATCTGATGGACGACCTGAGGCAGGAAGAATACCGACGGATGGAACTATGGTCGCACGCCATGCAGGGGTTCATCAATTCAGAACCCGATGCCGATATAGGTTTTCTTTTCGAAGTACTCGAAAACAACCAGACAATACCAGTGATACTTGTCGATTCCGACAACAAAACCATAATCTCGTACCGAAATCTTGACACTGTCAAAATGGAAATACCCAAGTATGCCGAAGAGAAACTTGAGGAGTTCCAAAACAACGGCAAGGAAAGTTTCTCCATAACCGACCCAGATGGCAATGTGCTAAACACCGTATATTATTCCGACTCGCTACTTCTTAAGAAACTGCAATACTACCCATTTGTTCAGCTTGTACTCATAGCTATTTTCATAATTATGGGTTATGTGGTATTCAATGTTTCACGCAGGTCGGAACAGAACCATGTATGGCTTGGAATGTCGAAGGAAACCGCCCATCAGCTAGGCACACCAATATCGTCACTATTGGCATGGCTCGAAATTATGCGTGAGGAACATGGCGAGACTGAAATGTTCCGCGAAATAGAAAAGGATGTGAAGCGACTCGAAAAGATTGCAGCGCGCTTCTCGAAAATCGGCAGTAAGCCCAATCTCCACGAAAACGAACTCAACGACTGCATCCGCAACACAGTGACGTACCTAAAGACGCGCATCCCATCGACAGTGCATATCGAAACCAACATTGATGAATACGGACTGATTTTCCTGCCTCTCAATGTAGAACTGTTCGAATGGGTAATCGAAAACCTCTGCAAAAATGCAGTTGATGCCATTGGCACAAACGGAACAATAAGGATAAGCCTCGATGACTCGGAAAAACATGTCGGCATAGAAATTTCCGACACAGGAAAGGGTATTAGCAAATCGGATTTCAAGAATGTATTCAAGCCAGGCTACACCACCAAGAACCGCGGCTGGGGACTAGGTCTTAGCCTAGCCAAACGAATTGTAGAGGAATACCACGGCGGAAAAATCTTTGTCAAATCATCGGAATTAGGCAAGGGTACAACATTCAGGATTATACTGAAGAAAGACATGTAGGTTCGTTGCGTGCAACGAATCCACATATTTTTCACCATCATTTTAACAAAGAAAAATTTTTCTTTTTCTTTTTTCAAATTGTTTTGTATTTTTGCACGAATTTATTTCTAATGTTTTCGATTGGAATGGATAGTGTTAATCAACATATTATCCCGCTTGACGGCCTCGGAGAAACGGAACATTTATTCCGTTTTAGAGCTGATGATGCGTTTTTCCAGTCGTATGACAAGGGAGAAATAAAGGGCGGAGAGGTCGATGTGAAGGTAATCTTGACAAAGAAGAAGACCTCGATGCTATTGAACTTCGACTTGTCGGGAACGGTAAAGCTGACTTGCGACAGATGCCTTGAGCTATACGATCAGCCAATCGCAATAAGCGATGAGATTCTGGTCAACTATGGCGACGAGACGAACTTCGACACGAACAGCGATGCTGTAACACTAAGTCACGATGCGAACGAAATAGACATTTCGGAGTTCATTTACGAATATTCGCACTTTGCACTGCCGATAGCTCACTATCATCCCGACGATGCAAATGGTAATCCGACTTGCAACGCTAAGATGATGGAACTGATTGACAAGTACAAGGTTGAAGAGACAGAAAAAACAGAAGACGCAATAGACCCGCGATGGGAAGCGTTGCGCGAATTAAAGAATAATAATAACTAACTAAAAGTTTAAGAAAATGGCACATCCTAAAAGAAAAACATCTAAACAGAGAAGAAACAAACGCCGTACCCACTATGTAGCAGAATTCCCAACATTGGCAACATGCTCAAATTGCGGAACTACAATCCAATACCACCATGTATGTCCGAACTGCGGATACTACAGAGGTAAACTCGTTATCGAACCAAAGGGCGAATAAAATATAATGAACTATGAACATTGGTGTTGACATACAAGGTGGGGATTTTGCACCGGATGCCATTCTTGATGGTGCGATCCTTGCTTTAGAAGTTTTGGACAAGGACGACAGGTTGTTCCTTTTCGGCGACGAAGAGTACATCCGTAAGTATTTCGCCAATCACAGCGTCGATGCTGGTGTTTTTGAAATTATTAATTGTTCCGAAACATTGGCGATGGGCGACGACCCCGTAAAATCATTCCTCGAAAAGAAGGATTCGGGAATCGTCAAGGGCTTCTATTACCTCAAGCAGGGACTAATAGACGGATTCGCAAGCGCAGGAAATACAGGAGCAATGATGGTTGGTGCGACAAAGGTAATCGGTGTACTAGATGGTATCATCAGACCTTGCATGTCGTCGATTTGCCCTAACAACAAGGGCGGAAACAACCTCATCCTCGATGTAGGACTTAACGCAGACCCAAAGCCTGAAGTTCTGGTGCAGTATGCTCTCATTGGCAAAGTATATGCTCAATATGTAATGGGTATCGAAAACCCGAGAATCGGTCTGCTGAACATTGGCTCCGAGGAAGGCAAGGGTAACCTTACTGCTAAGGCTACATTCAAGCTGCTGAAGGAAGAGAAAAACATCAACTTCATTGGTAACATTGAAGGTGGTGACTGCTCCGACACCAACAAGGTCGATGTAATTGTTACAGATGGATTCGTTGGTAACATATACCTGAAGCATGCAGAATCCATTTACACCATACTGAGACAAAGAGGCATAAACGACCCGTTCTTCGAGAACTACAACTACGAGAATGTTGGTGGAACACCTGCACTCGGCGTTAACGGAACAGTTATTGTTGGTCATGGCAAAAGCAACGGCAAGGCCATTAAGAATATGATTCTTCAAACAAAGGCTGTAGCCGCTGCCAAGCTCCATGAAAAAATTGCTTCGATAATTAAATAGAATTTGCTTTTTCATAGAAACGCAAATCCCAATCATGCGATTGGGATTTGTTATTTTTTGTATTTTTGCCAACAAGTTCAATTCATAGTTCTATGAACGAAGCAACGCTTTTAATATTTATCTTCACCTGTAACCACGAGCAGTTTATTGCCAAAAGCATAGAATCTGTGCTGGAGCAAAAATGCACCTATAATTATAAGGTATATGTCTTTGACGATTGCTCATCAGACTCTACGGTGGAAATTGTTAAGCGGCTGCAAACTGAACATCCAGACAAAATTTCCCTTTCAGTAAACGAGAAAAATTCGGGTGTACTGCATTCGGTACGCAGAGCCGTGGAAATGAATTGCCGTGCAAAATATTTTGTTTTCCTCGATGGCGACGACTATTGGTGCTACGATGGTAAATTGCAAGCTCAAGTCGATTTCCTTGAGCAGAATCCAGAATATTCCGCATGCTTCCACGATGCCGAAATACACCAGATGAACATTGACGATGATGCCGAATTTGCTAAGAAAACCAAGATAGGTTGGAAAACTTATTCGCAGATGAACAAGTACTATCCCGACTTTGAGCCGCAAATGCTGATTACTAGGACAATAATTCCAACATCCTCTCTTGTTTGCAGATGGAAAGACTTGGAAAATTTCATGCGTAACTACAAGTTCAAGGAATTTTCGTTTAGCTGGGCATTGGAACTGGAACTGATAAAGAACTCGAAGTTCAGATATTTCAACGAGTGCTGGTCGGTTTACAACGACCACGCAGGAGGAATCTCGAAACGTGGCAAACTTTTCGACTTCAAACGCAACAATATCAACATTTTAGAATCGCTTCTTGATGATGATTTCTATAGGTTTTATGCACCGGAAATTTACCAGACAATTTGCTCCGAGTTCCGTATGTTGATAAAGAGCGATGAAGGGCTTCGTCTGCCCAAACGCGAATATCGGAAATTGCTGTCGGAATACAGAACTTACCAGCGAAGGGAAATAAAAGCGGAGAAACGACAATTTTTGCACGATTATGAATATATGAACGAACGAAAAATTTAACAATGAACAAATTCGTCTTTGCAGTTTGTGGTCCCGAAAGGTGCATTTCCCAACTCACCTTTTCAATCGAAAGACTGAAAAGGTTTACGCACAACGATATTATTGTCGTTACCGACAGCCGCAGAAACGAGATTCCTATTTCGTACGAAAATATTATTGACATCGCAACACCAAGCGAATACAACGACCACGAGGCAAGCATATACCTGAAAACTTCGTTGCATAAAATTCTTCCACACGGACATACCTATTGCTATCTTGACAGCGATGTGGTTTGCCTGTCCGAAAAGGTTGACGAAATTTTCAACCATTATTCTACACCAATAACATTTGCCAATGACAATGCCACACTGGAGTATTTCAGTCCGCATGCAATGAACTGCGAATGCCTCGAAAACCATGCACATCGTGGAGAAATTATTGCAAAATTCAAGGCAGAAATTGCAAAACACATCGGTGATTTTGATCTTGATGCCTACTCTGTAAAAAACGACAGAAAAGAGCTAGCCGATTTGTTTACCAAAACAAAACACAGCGTTTGGGGCGCAAGCCGGTACTTTTTGTTAAGGTATCTGCCTTTTGTACGGTCATTTACGTTGGAAAAGTATACTTTCCGCAAGTCGGAAATGTGTTGGAGAAATAGAAATGGAGAAGTCGTAGAATTAGATTTCCGTTATTATAAGCGGCATATTCTTCCAAAACTTGGTGAAAATCCTGCCGATTGGACAAATTTTGAACACAATGTACCACATTGCAATCACCTTTCTGCCTACATCTTTCAAAAATATGGCATAAACATTCCCGACAACTGGCAGCATTGGAATGGCGGCGTATTTCTGTTCGATGATTCGTCTGCAGAATTTCTTGACAACTGGCACGAAAAGACCATTGCCGAATTTGCAAATCCATACACCAAGACTCGCGACCAAGGCATGCTGGCTCTAACAGTATGGAAATTCGGATTGCAAAACCACCCTACTCTGCCCATAGAATTCAACTGGATAGCCGAATTTGCCGACACAAACATCGACTACGATGCCAATAAGGGCTACACCCGCGATGGCTTCAAAACCATATCAAATCCTATCCTAATGCACATCTATCATCACTGGGAAGATGAAAGTTGGAATATATGGGAAAGCGTGATGTAAGTTGAGAGTTTTAAATATATTCTAATATAACGGATTCAATTTGTTTGAGATTGTTTGAAGCCGATTTGTCTTCTTGGTTCCGATTTTGTTTCTCGAAATTTATCAAGAGCATCGTTAAGGGCTTCTATCTGGATCGCAATTTCATTATTTGTTTGCTCCTGCTGAGCATTAATATCGTTTTGATCATGAAGAATTTCCTCTACATAAGCATTCAATTGGTCAATCTTGTGGGAGAGCTGCTCATAGCGCAAATCGGCAGACATCATTGCAGCAACAGCATGTCTAATGGATATAAATGCTCTCATAATATTTATGTTAACTTGAATAGCTGTTTCTGAATGTAATACAGAACTGAGCATTGCTATGCCATATTCAGTAAATGCAAAAGGTCTGTATCTATTTCCTCCTCTTTTTGAGGTCGCATTTTGCGACTTCAAAGATTCGGTACTTATGTTTGAGGTCGCAATTTGCGACCTCAAACGCAACCATTCCTCATCTGTCAGTACAAACATAAAATCATCGGGAAAACGATTTATGTTACGCTTGACCGCCTCATTCAACCTTTTGGTTTCTACGCCATAAAGTTCTGCTAGGTCTTTATCAAGCATTACGCGCTGCCCTCTTATTTCAAGGATGCGTTCCTTTATAATTTCAATGTTATCAGTTTCTTTTATAATTATTTCATCTACCATATTTAATGTGGTTCGAGTGTCTTTTTTATTTACTTACCATTTTAGCAACCTAAAAATCTCTTTCTATTCTAGACTTTCTGCTGTTAGTTCCTATATTTCAACCATTTCCACAATTCCTTGTAGTTGGTCTTCTTGCCATACATCAATATTCCAACGCGATAAATCTTGGCAGCAAGCCAGGTCATTGCAATGAATGTTGCGACAAGCAGAACCATCGAAATGATAATGTCGGTGAAAGGTACGCCAAACGGAATCCTTACCAACATCACTATCGGCGAAGTAAACGGAATTATTGAGAACCAGTATGCTAGGCTACCATTGGGATTGTTGATTGCCGATAGCATTACAAAAATCGCAAGGAGTAGCGGCACTGTTATTGGTAGCATAAACTGCTGAGTGTCTGTTTCATTATCGACAGCCGAACCTGCTATTGCAAACATTCCAGCATATAGCAGATAACCACCGATGAAGTAGAACAGGAACATCAGCAACAATCCAACATAATTTACCGAATTCATAGCCTTCATTATATCATCGAACTTTGCCATGTCATCGGTATTGACATCGGTAGCATCGGTTAGCGTAGAACCCATAATTTGTGTCTGCGGATTAAGGTCGGCTGTAGAGAAGTCCTTTTGCAACACTGCGTAGGTTACGGAAACTATTCCAAGCGTAAGCATTACCCACAAAACAAACTGAGTTATTCCCACAAGCGCCACACCTATAATCTTTCCAAGCATAAGCTGGAATGGCTTTACGGATGAAACAATAACTTCCACAATCCGGTTCGACTTTTCCTCGATTACGCCGTTCATTACCATCGATCCGTACATAAATATGAACATGTAAATCAGGAATCCGCAGATGTAGCCTATTATCATTGCCACTGTAGTAGATGATTCCTTTTCGGTTCCATCATCATTCATGGTTGTGGTTATAACATTTATCGATGTGTTGGCAACCATGAGGATATTGTCGATTTCCTGCTGGGTGATTTCCAGCTCCTCGGCTTTCTTGCTAAGCTTCATTTCCTCGGCTTTCTTTTCTATGCCGTTGGAAATATGCATCTTCAGTCCCATATTCGGCTGCTGATACGAGAAAAGTTGTACCGAACCGTTGTTTGCCGACAATGCGTTTATTGGAATGTAAAGCAAAGCGTAATGTTCCGAATCCTTCAAACCTGCTTTCGCTTCGGATAGGTCGTAGTAGCTGCCACGGAAATATTTTTCGGACACGAAGTCGAAGTTTATACTCTTGGTGTTCTTCAGTGAATACTGGTCGAACAAGCCTGTTTCATCGATAACGGCAATGTTCTTGAATTCATCGTCCTCAAGGCGCATAAGAATTGCCGGCGCCACCATCAAGGCTGCGAACAAAATCGGGCCTAGAATTGTCATTACTATGAATGATTTCTTGCGAACGCGGGTTTTGTATTCCCTACCTATTATAAGTCCTATCTTGCTCATATTCTTAATTTTGTGCTTGCGCTTGTTCTGAATTTGTGTTGCTTACCACTCTGATGAAAATATCGTTCATGCTCGGCAGAGCCTTCTGGAACGATTCTATGTTGCCGAAATTTGTCAGGCGCGAGATGATATCGTTGTTGGTCATCTCCTTGTTGAGCAGTTCGATGCTCATCTTGCTTCCTCCTTCGAATTCCTTGACATCCAAAATCTTGTAGTCGGATGTCAGCGTAGCAATCATCTTGTTGAAATATCCCGAATACTGAACCTCGTAAATGTCGGGAGCATATTCGCGGCGAATCGAGTTAACTTCGCCTTCGAGTATTTTCTTCGACTTGTTTATCAATGCAATGTAGTCGCAAATTTCCTCAACAGACGACATATTGTGGGTGGAGAAAATTATGGTCGAACCATTTTTTTTCAATTCTAGGATTTCCTGCTTAAGCAAGTTTGCGTTTATCGGGTCGAATCCGCTGAACGGCTCATCAAAGATGAGCAGTTTCGGCTTGTGGAGAATGGTAGTTATGAACTGGACTTTCTGCTGCATACCCTTCGACAATTCCTCAACTTTCTTATTCCACCAGTTTTGGATCTCGAATTTTTCGAACCACTTTTTCAGTTCGCGCATAGCATCTGCTTTCTTCATTCCCTTGAGCTGGCAAAGGTAGAGAGCCTGCTCACCCACAGCCATCTTTTTGTACAAACCGCGTTCCTCGGGCAAGTAGCCGATTTGAGCGATGTGCTTTCCTGAAAGTTTTTCTCCGTTTATATATACGGCACCCTCATCGGGGGCGGTAATCTGATTTATTATTCGTATCAGTGTCGTCTTGCCTGCACCATTTGGACCTAGCAGGCCGAAAATGCAACCTTCGGGAACCGAAATCGACACTTGGTCAAGTGCGAGATGACTCGAATATTTCTTGACGACATTTTCAGCAACAAGTGTTTGATTCATAATTTGTTATATGATTTATCTAAGTGAATATGTATAAATTATACTTTCAATGTTTCTAATTTTTTCGCGAACAGGAGCATTGGGCTCATAAACAAAGCCTTCTACGCATACAACACGCTGATGGGCTTCGTCAATCTTTGTGTAGCTAACAAACGGTCCACCCATGAAATCACCATGCATCTTCCACATTCCATGAACTACAGCGGTTTTGGTACCATTGTGCATTATGGTTTCGATGCTTGGGTAGTCGAATTTGATTTCAGTTGTCATGTATGAGCCTTCGCGACCACCTGGGACGTTCTTCTGTAAAACTATGTTACGCATTGCTATTATCTGTTCAACCGACAGGTCAGTGGTGTCGGTCAAAGGATATTCATATACAAATATTCCATTTGTGGTTTTCTTGGTTTCAAATGAGATCCATGAAAACTTGTCAAGAAACTCATCAATGCGATATTCTTCAGGCAGCGATATGTTAATGCCAAATGTGTCAGCCAACTGCTGTTCAGCCATACTATTACGGGCTTTGCCGTACGAATTTATGTAGCGATCGCGATCGGCGGACAAAAAGAGTTTTACAATGGAGTCACGTTGCTCGCACAATGCTTTTACGAAATCGGTCTGATTGGCTGCCGTTATGCGCACAAAAACTTGATTTTTCGCATATTTGTTGTTTTCAACATTTAGCACACCTTTTTTCTGACTTGCAACTCTCTCAAAAAAAATAACATTGCGATGCAGTTGATTTATTTCCACAAACTTAGCATAGGAAATCTGGTGCAAGTCCATTATCGGTTGCTCAAATGGCAGATTGGGACAAAATTCGGAAAACATTGCCCGTAAGCTGTCACCTGCTTCAGCTTGCCAATTTTCATCGTTCATTACCACTATTATGTCGCCTGGATTCCCATGCGCTATAGGCATTACAGTTGTTCTTGGCATACACGACTGCAACATTATGCAGGTCATGCAAATACTCAATATTACCAATAAACTTCTCATGTGTTTATGTATTTAATTATACCGCGAAATTAATAATAATTTTGGTTGTAAATGTTTTCTATGTGTCTTTATTACAAATCTTGTTCAAATACCCCCACAAAGAATACCCCAACAAATCAACATATTGCTAGCTATTTGATTATCAACAACTTTCAATCATAACTTACACTTTTCTGGACGAATAAATTCTCAAACTTACACTTTTCTGGGGGAATACTTGTGCGACATTACACTTTTCTGGACGAATACCAAACAAAACTTACACTTTTCCGAACGAATAATTTTACAAACTTACACTTTTCTGGGGGAATATTTGTGCAACATTACACTTTTCTGGACGAATGTCAAAATATAATCCAAGAAAAGAAAGACACATCAGAAACTTTTTCCGATGTGCTATCTGGCTAGTTTATAAATATTTAGATTAGATTTAGTACACAATGTTTATCTTTTATCATTTGTTAGCCCAATTAATTTTTCGACAAGTGCTTCCACTTGAGGCATATAGTGTTTTACATCTTCTTCATCAACGTCGACAAAATCATCGTAATCTGATTCTTGTCTTAAATCAAATAGTCTTTTAATTAATTTGCCTTCTTCTTTGGTTAACACTCCAGTTGTAACATAAAATTGATTCATCAAACTCATCATTCCTGCGTGAGTACGAGAAATATGCCCATTACTTATAAGTAATGCTGTTGCAGCATAATATATTGAATAATACAATCTATTTATGGCACTACTCCAACGCTTAATTACTGCAATCTGTTTTGCATCTTCTAATGTTTGAATAGCTTTCTCAATCCTATATTTAGTAATAGCATTGCGTTCTTCTTCTGTCAAACTCATAATTGTATCCCTTCTTCTCTAATATTGTACTTGAATAGTGACGGAGGTGCAGAATTCCATTGGTCTATAGTATATACAAACGCATTTATCTCTTCGCCTATGTCAAATCCTTTGTCCCACAAATCGCAGGCAATTTCGCTTCGTTGGTAGTGTGGCATAGGTGGTTTGTTGAGAATTACGATGACATCCCAGTCGCTATCCTCTCGGTTGTCTCCACGAGCACGAGAACCATACAGGATTATCTGCGCATCGGGTTCGGTTGCCCTAACCGTTGTGCGAATCAAATCCAATACTTTATCTCTGCTCTGGCGTTCCATTTCGGGAATTTTGTTTTCAATCGAGGCAAAAATACAAAATTATTGCTTGTATGCAAAATCTTTCAATCCAACTAAAAAATAAAAAAACACATCAGAAACTTGTTCCGATGTGCCTTGGGTAAGTATTGTGTTAAATTTACTTCTTCAAATGCTGGTCGAGCCAAGCCTTGAATTCGCGCTGCCACAGGATGCTGTTCTGCGGTTTCAGTACGAAGTGGGTTTCTTCGGGGAATACCACCAACTTGCTTTCGATTCCACGCATCTGTGCCATGTTGAATGCCTGCAGGCTTTCGGTATATGGGATGCGGAAGTCCTTGCCTCCTGTGAAAATTAAGATAGGTGCATTCCAGTTCTGTACGAAGTGATGAGGCGAAGTTTCGTACGACTTTTGAGCTATTGCATTGTCCTTTTCCCAATATGGTCCGCCGAGGTCGTGGTTTACGAAAAACATTTCTTCAGTCGATGCGTACTGCGATTCAAGATTGAACATTCCGCAGTGTGCAATGAATGCTTTGAACAGGCTGTCCTGGTTGTGACCTGCGAGCCAGTAAACCGAGAAACCACCGTAGCTTGCACCAACAGCACCAATATGGTCTTCATCGATATAAGGTTCTGTCTTGACAGCGTTAACTGCCGAAACATAGTCCTTCATATTCTGTCCGCCGTAGTCACCCGAAATCTGTGCGTTCCATTCGGTGCCGAAGCCTGGGAGACCTCTGCGGTTAGGAGCGATTACGATGTAGCCGTTGGCTGCCATAATCTGGAAGTTCCAGCGGTATGACCAGAACTGTGAAACTGGACTTTGTGGTCCGCCTTCGCAGTAGAGTATTGCAGGGTAAACCTTTGTAGAGTCGAACTTTGGCGGATAAATCACCCATGTGAGCATCTGCTTGTCGTCGGTGGTGGTTACCCAGCGTTCTTCTACGCGACCCATTTCTATCTTGTCGTAGATGTTCTTGTTTACATTGGTGAGCTGGCGTTCCTGTCCGTTCTTTCCAACTACGAAAAGTTCGGTAGCCATGGACATTGATGTCTTGGATGCAAGCAAGTCGTTTCCGCAAGCAGCAAGTCCTGTGAAGTCGTGCTGTCCCTTGGTGAGCTGTGCGATTTCGCATGTGTTGAGGTCAACCGAGAAAATCTGGAAGGTTGCGTTGAGGACTGTTGTGAAGTACAACTTGTCTGCGTTTTCGTTGTCCCATACGACATTCGAGCAACCGTAGTCCCATTTTTCGGTGACATACTTCTTTTCGCCCGATTCCAAGTCCATTACGAAAAGGCGTTCCTTGTCCGATTCGTAACCAGGAGTTTCCATGCTAATCCAAGCAAGTTTCTTTGAGTCGGCCGAGAAAACAGGATACTTGTCGTATCCCATCATGCCTTCGGTAAGGTTCTTAACGGTGCCATCCTCTAGGTTGTATAGATAAATGTCCGAATTTGTGCTAACTGCATAATCCTTGCCGCTGAGTTTCTTGCAGGTGTAGGCGATGCTCTTGCCGTCGTTGCTCCACGCGATTTCGGCATCGTCGAAGTAAGGGCTAAGCGGAGAATCGAACTTTTCGCCTTCCATAATGTCGGCAGCGGTGGTGATGTTGTCGTTGAAGTCAGCTACGAAGATGTGCGAATATTTGTAGTCGTGCCAATCGTTCCAGTGACGGTACATAAGGTCGGTTGCGATTATGCAGTTGGTGTTTGGCAGGTCGGGGTAGATTTCGGCTGGAGTTTCGTCCATCTTCACATCGGCGATGAGCATAATCTTGTCGCCAGTGGGTGAAATCTTGAACGAATTAACATCAAATGCAAGGTTCGAAATCTTCTTGTTCTCCTTGCCATCTGCTCTCATTGTCCAAACCTGAACTGCATCGCCTTCGGTTGAGAGGTAAGCGATATTTCCGTCCTTTGTCCAGCGCGGGTTGAAGCATGAAATGCTTTCGTCGTTGGTGAGCCTTGTTGCTTCGCCACCTTCGACCGGAATCGAGTAAATCTGTGTGTTGGAACCGTTGGTCTCTACGCTGTAGTACGTAACGGTGTAAAGTACGGTCTTTCCATCTGGGCTGACCTGCATATCGCCAAGTCGTCCGAATTTCCACAGCACTTCGGGGGTAAGGATACCGTTCTGGATTTCTTCTTCGGTCAGGTCGCGCTGATATGCTACAGGACCTTCAGCGTTTCCGCCTTTTTTGCCATTCTTGTCGCACGATGCAAAAATCATTGCAAGGCAAACAAATACTAATATTAATCTCTTCATATTCTGTAAGTTTTATTATTATGCTATTATTTTTTCTCTGAAAGATTTTTTATGTAATCATCAAAATGACTACATTTAACATAGCGGTTTGTGTAGCCCAGTGATTCCAAGTTTTCCCTTAACAATTTATTCAATTTTGTCAACTTTATGATGTCGATTGAATTATAAGCCAATATGTTCATATTCGCAAGTAATCTTTGTGCAGGATCCTCTATTGTGTTGGTATCCGTAACAAGAACATATATGCATGGTATTGATTCAAAAACATTAGTGCTTTCGCTGATTTCATTGCAAATATGTATGCTATCGCTAATCTTTTTCTTTAAGTTGTAACCGACAACTTTATTTTTTATTATTTCATCATCTTCTGTTTCTGCATTGGAATTTTTTAATTGATGTGATAGGAAATTCTTGTTACTTTTGATTTCAACGAACAAAAAATGATTGTCTTTATGAGTAATACAGTCAACAGATGCCAATTGTGATTGGTTGTTTATCTGACAAAAAATCGACTTTACTTTATCAAAATCGATGACATTCGTCTGCGATGGTGTTGGACAAGGATTGTCTATGCAAGGTGTCTTAGGTTTGGGCTTGTGCAAAACGCATATCTGCGTCTCGTCCAAATTTGAGTATGACTTTATTAGTGAGTATAGGGTTGTTGCATCCATGAGTTACTCCTTATAGTCAACAATATCCATAATATTATTGAGAGGTTCTGCCAATTTTGCAAAAACAGATGTAAGGTCATCGGTAACATCGGTCATTGTCTCAAGGTGATTTTCGTCCTCTTTTGGGGTATAAAAATTGGTATATTTACTCATTTTCTCAATTGCAGAATAATAGCGAATTGCCTGAAGGAAGTACGGACTATGGGTTGTTACCAATATTGGGATTCCACTGTTTGCCAGATTTACTAATTTTTCAGCAAAGCGTACTTGCCATTCGGGATGTAAATGGTTTTCTGGTTCGTCCCAAATAAGCAGTCGTTCCGGACCAATTATCTTTGTGTTTTCCAATAGCTGGACAATGCTTAAACTCTTGATTCCAGAAGCAACATTGACCGTCGTAAAACTATTGTTTCCCTCCTTAAAAACTAGTTGATGACTTGTTGTGTCATAAATCATTTTTCCGCCAGTAATATCATTCATATCTATTTTAGAATGAATAAGCCTATCGGGTTGTTGCGATGCCCAAACAACTTTTTCAACCATATCCTTAATATGCGATGGCACAATCGGCATACTGGCAAATGATGTGCGACCTTCTGTCTCTCTCCAAGTCTTTGCCGCTATAATTGCATCAGCAAGATGAACATATAATGGAGATTCTATGTATGTCGCATCGGAAATGAAAGGATTCTTTTCGTCATAAAAAACTTTTACAATTTGATTGTTCGTCGCTTCAAAACAAATGCGAGGATTACCCTCCGATTGAAGTTCAACAGACGTTGTTTCGTGTCCTACAGAACACAAAGTATTCATAAACTCCGACTCAATAAGGTATTGCAATTCTGTTTTTAAACTGGCGGCAGGATTATCTTTGTTATCCCAGCATATACGGATGTTCTCCAAATCTTCTTCCAATAGTTTTCTCTGACGGGGAACCAGATTGTGCCTTCCAAGTATTTCCTTTACTTTTAAAATGAATTTATCCTTGTCATCTGATTCGATGAATAGTTTTTCAAAATCATAGCTAAATCGAGGGAATCCGTATGAATCGTAATCTATCTTGTGGTTTAGCCCCTGAAGCCTACTGTAAAAAGATTCAATATGCTTTTTTAATAATCTTCTATTATCCTCTTCTCCAGCATTCTTGGTGTTGGCAATGGCTTTCACAACAGAAAATAGCGTCCGTCCTATTGTACTTTTGCCAGAACTATTAGGACCAGCAATCACAGTCAAGCCATTTAATTTGATGTTGGCTTGTTTGATTTTATTAACATAAGAAAGCTTCAATTCCATATTTCTGTTGCAATTAGTGATAATGGGTGCAAAATTAGGATAATAATTTCAAATCTCTATAGAGGTCATTAAAAATTCTTTGTTTTTCTGCATATGTAAGTACTCAAATCAATACAACATTCCGAATGCCCACAATGGTATCTTGTGGAAAACTGCACAGTCAATATCATCGGCGGCTATATAGGCATTGCGTTCGAATAAGTGTTTTTTGTAAAATACAAAAATATATCAAAAGTGGGCATAAGTCGCAAAAAGAGACCTGAAATCCTTGTAAGTTGTTGATTTTTATTTGTATTATAGCGGTCAAAATATTTATGGCAAAAAAAGTGCTTTCAT
>CADAXK010000002.1 GCA_902791865.1 uncultured Bacteroidia bacterium | reverse complement strand
CAATGCAACCAATAAGGTCCGCTACAAATGGAAAAGAAGATTAATAAAAATACAATGAAAAATAAGGGAAAAACGGTCAACCTTATTTAGGCATTGACATCTTTGAACCCTTGAACCAGAAACATAGAAACTTGAAACGGGCGCAGCCCTCGAAACTGGCGTTAGCCCATAGCCTTTCAGTTCACAATTATCAGCCCAGTGCTGTCGGTGTTGCTGTGGTTGCCTGCACGGTCAACGATGTAGAACTTGTACATTATGGTGTCGCCGAACGACATGGCGTATTCGTTGAGGTCTTCGATTTTTATGTCGCCGCTAATGGCTTGTTTCTTGTCATCGCTGTATATGCGCTCCACAAAGTAGTCGAGGTCGACAAGCAAGTCCATCTGCGTAAGCACATTGTCTTTCATCTTGTGCTTGGTCATGAATATTGTGTTCTTTCGTGGCGAAACAGTATCGAATCCAATGTCGCCATCGCCATCTGTAAACGAGAAGGTGAGTGTTCCTTGCTTGACTGTGTTGCCTAACAATATGGTGTCGGCAAAGGTGAATTCCTTGAAAGTCACTGTCGGCTCGATAGGATATTCCTCCTCGGGTTTGCACGATGGCATTATTGCCGATGCAAGTAATAGCAGAACCATATATGTTATAAGGTGCTTGCGCATGTCAGAAATTTTAGGCAAAGATAATGAATTTTTACAAAAAAAGCGGTTTCCCGTCAAGCTGAACTTGTTTCAGCATCTGGAATACCGCTTCGTATTGATGTAATCTTCTGTTTTTACGCTAAGTTTGCCGCAATCGTTCTGTTCCACTTTTCGGTGATAACCTTTTCTGCATCGAGGGCGAGTTTGTTCTCCGATGAGAACAAGGGCAGAATCTTAGTGCCTTTGCCCTCCTTGAACTCAATGTCAATCACGAGCTTGTCGATGATTTCGCCTTGTGTATTTTCTGACGAGGTACGGCTGTTGCAGCTTTTTGCATCGTGCAGGTCAATGATTATGCCGTCACTGCCTTTTGGCATGTAGGCGAGCTTTTTTCCTTTGCTGTCGATGCCGATTAAGCCGAGATCGCAGCAGTCGAACTCGCTGAGTTCAAGGCCGTTGCTTGTGGCAAACTTCCTGAATTTTTCAATGCTTCTCTTTTGTTTTCTCTTGCCCGATGTGGCAAGTATTACTACTGGTATAATCACTGCTATCGTGATTACTATACCTAAAATTATATTGCTGTCCATTTTGTTTGTTTTTTTACTGATTAATAATTGATTATGTTTTTTCTTTGCGTCATTCCGCAAAGTAGAACGAACAGCAAAAGGAACGTTGCTTGTGAGTTCACTTGTGCGGAATCTCCTAATTGCTATCCTAATGCGTTCTTTATGGAGATTACTCACTCCGTTTCGTGAAGGAGTTCCGCATAGTCGAACATTACAACGCTCCACTTTCAGTATCGCGTGTATGTTCTGACTTGTGGAATGACGGTTAATATTCGCTCCCTGAGTTTGTCGAAGGGGCGTTTATGTTTTTGTAATCAGTAAAAATTATGGAATGGAAATGTCAGATAATGCTCTTTGAAAATCGCTTTGTTTTCGGTCTTGGTTTTGAAAGTGACCGATTGCGAAAAAAGAATTGTCGTATTGGCCTTGTCAATCAGGATGTTGCTGTAGTCGAGCAAGGAACTGCCGTATCTGCTTTTCTGCGGCTGGCTGTTGTCGATTACTTTGGTTCTGTCGGTTATGACTAGCGTATAATTGTCGTTCTGTGCGACAAGCAGTTCCGTCTTCTGGCTTTTGCTTACGAATGCGTTTTCGTTGGTGAAGAATGCATACAGCGAGGCACTTCTGGTGAGGATCAGAAGCGTAAGGCAAAGCGACAATATTTTGAAAGTTGCTTTCATTTGAAAAAATGCGGATGGAATCCACCCGCATTTTATATCAGATTACTTTGTAGCATCGTGCTTGTGCTGGCATTCGGTGTGATTTCCGCTGCAACCCGAAGTCTTCTGAGCATCGTGCGAGTGGCTGCAACCTGCGTGATTTCCACTGCAACCGCTCTTCTGCTGTTCCTGCTGTGCATGGTTACATCCGGCGTGGTTTCCGTTGCATGCACCTGCCTTTGCGTGAGGGCACTGCGAGCAGTTGTGTCCAGCATTGAAAACTGTTGCTGTGTAGCCGATTTCCTTGAGCGATGCAATCAGCTTTTCGGTGTCGGTGCGGTCGTTGCGGTACTTGATATACACTGCGTTCTTCTCGTGGTTTGCCTGAACGTCAATAACACCTTTGGTGTATGCCAACTGCTTCGATACCTTGTCGGCGCAATTCTGGCAGTGCATTTCGGTCGAAAGGATTACTTCCGAAATCTTTTCGTTCTGCTTTGCAGCCTTCTGTTCCTGTGCAAATACGTTGCCCATTCCGAACAACATTACCAATACTAAAATCAAAATGTTCTTTTTCATGTCTTTAGTTTTTTATGCGTTACAAAATTAATTTAAATTTCAATATAAATGTCTTTCTTGTAAGCTACACACATTTTAGAAGAAAAATTCCACTCCAATTCCACAACTAAAGAAGGAACGCAGTGATATTTCATATTCTGTGATATTTTTAGGCAATGTGCGTATAAAATTTTTAAATTCATTAGATTCAGTGTCAGTGTTTCCAGAATATGATACACCATAACGATATTCAGCACTAGCATGTACATACGACATATCAAACACTGCCGATGAATATTGTGCATTGAAGTTGAGAGCGCAATACGATTTTAGCATAACTGACAGACGAAGTCCCGCATGAAGCGACATATTGCCGTGTGTGCCAGTCTGAAATCTTGACACATTTGCGAGACCGCCACGCTTAAAATCAATATCATACATATTGCAAATGCCGTTGCTCTCTAGTGTTCTCAAACCAGTTTTGCCTTCTGTGTTTTCGTTCAAATTAATGTCTGCCGAAACTCCCATCCACGGTTCAATATATAGTTTGTCGCAGAGTTTTACACGATAACCAGCTGTTAATGGAATCTGTATGCTGTACATGTCGGCAAGTGTATGCTGTCCAATATGATTCGGACTAATCCAAACTGTACTTTGAAGATTATAGAACGATACTCCAATTCCTAATTTTAATTTTTCGTCAATTAGATAAGAAAAACTTATATTGCCGTTTGGTACGGCGTCCATTACTTTTTTGAAGTATAGTTGTTCTTCATCACTATCTATCAGACGGGTGTATGATTCGTTGATTGTAGGATTGCACAACTGCCAGCCAATATTTGCAGAAGCACTGAATTTTTGAGAGAAACTAAGTATCGGCATTGTAATAAGTAATATAGCAAATACCTTTTTCATATTTCTATTTTTTTATGAGTTACAAAATTAATTTAAATTGCTGTATTTATTCCGTTTTATATTATTTATTTTTATTACTTTACAGTCATTCCGCAAAACAAAGCGAACAGCATAAGGAACGTTGCTTGTGAGCCTGTTTATGCGGAATCTCCCTTGAGTACCCAAAGGAGATTGCTCGCAGGCTTCGCGAGGTTGCAAGCAACGTTTCGGATAGCCGTCTTCACAACGCTCCACCGTTGGTATCGCGTGTTCAGTCAGACTTCCGAAATGACGGTCTCTTTTTTCCATATCGTTTATTAATAATTTCTAATCCCTATCAATTGCAAATCTTATACCTAAATAGAATTTCCGTCCGTCGATTGGTCCCCAGATGAGCGACGAGTCGAAGTAGTCGCCAAATGGGTCGCCAGCAGCGATAATCGGGTCTTTCTGCGTGAAGTTGAAGATGTTTTCAACGCCGACATAAATGCTCCATTTCTTGAAGAACTTGGTAATCTGTGCGTTGAAGATGTTGTAAGCCTTGAATTTCTCGTCGCGGCGGTATTCTTCTGGATTGCTGGCGGTTGACGGTATTCTGCCCGGTCCGTTGAACTGCGCGGTGAAATCGAACTGCCATTTTTCCAACTTGGTGCGGTACGAGGTTGTTAGCAAGCCTTTGAAACGGCTCATCAGTGGCGATTCTACAAGGTTTCCGTCGATGGTCTGCTTTACATCGTTGTAGCGGAACGCGCCTGTGATGTCCCAGCCCTTGAGCACTTCGCACGACACTTCAATCTGGTAGGTGTTGGAGAACGATTTGCCCTGCAGGTTGTAAAACTCAACAACGCCAGGTGTCTCGAAATCGGCAACAATCTGCTTCACGAAGTCGGTGCGGTAGTATTCCGCCATAATGTTCAGCAACCTGTCCTTTATAGGTATGTTGGCCGAGAAGGTTGCACCGTAGTTCCAGGCTTCTTCGAGGTCAAGGTTGTCATAGATTACCATTCTACGCGACGATGCCAGTAGGAACGAATTTTCGCTCAGTACATTAGCCTTGCGGAACGCTCTTCCAGCAGATGCTCTCAAGGTGAGGTATTCATTGATGCTGTATTTGAGGTTCAGTCGTGGCGTGAAAAGAAAACCGTACTGGTTGTGGTAGTCACCACGGACGCCTGCAATCATATTGAAATTGCCGAAATGTCCAGTGTATTGGAAGAATGCACCCGGAACAGCTTCGATGTCGTTCATTATGCTGTCGTTGAGGTTCTGATGGAGGTTTTCGTACTTCATGCTTATTCCAGTGGTGTAGGAGTGCTTTTCGTTGCCTCCGAATGCCGATTTCCATAGGACATTTCCGTATAGGCTGTTCTGGCTTGCATCAAAATTATTGTGTCCGTAGTACGAATCCTGATGGTGAGTTATGAAGTTGGTAATCACAGCGATGCTCTGGTAATCCTTTTCTGGGAAAACATAGCCGCACTTTAGGAATGCTTCGCCACGCTGAGAATGAATCTTGATTTTGTAAAGATCTGGTTGCAAGGAGTCTATGTAGGTAGGATGGTCCTTGCTTATTTGTCCGTTTTTGCGAGTCTCGTCGATGTACTTCACTCCGAACCGCATTGTAAGGTGCTTGCCAAAATAGTCCCAGCGGTTGAAAAAGTTGTACTGGGTGACATTGGGCGAGTCGTAGAAATTGTCGTTGTTGTGGTCCATCTTGATGAAGCGGTTCTGTGCATGTGCAAAAATCTGGGTGCTAACCTTTTCGCTCACTTTTATAGGTGCATCGATGTTGCCTTCTACATTGCCGTGCGAACTTCCCATAAGGTTTAGCGAGAATTTGTCGGACTGGCGAGGCTTTTTGTATTCCACATTTATTTGACCAGTCACGGCATCGTAACCATTTATTACTGTTGATGTTCCTTTCGAAATCTGCATCGATGTCATCCATGGGCCGGGAATGTAGCCAAGTGCGTAAGGCTGCGAAAGTCCGTAGAGGTTTGGAATGTTTTCGGTAAGGAACTGCACATATTTTCCTGCCAGACCGAGCAGCTTTATCTGCTTTGCGCCGGTGGCGGCGTCGCTTGTGCCAGCATCGACAGATGCGTTAGTCTCGAAACTTTCCGAAAGGTTGCAGCAGGCGGCCTTGCAGAGTTCCTGTCCCGAAACATCCTGCACATTGCCAATTTCCATTCGCGAATAGTGCGAACTGGCGGCTCGCTCGTTCACTGTGACTTCCGAAAGCATTTCGCCGGCGGTAAGCACGACTTCTATGTTTTTCTTCTTCTCTGGAATTTCAAGAGTGTCGCTGTTGTAACCGATGAAGCTGACAATCAGTTTGTTGGTCGTGTTGACCTTGTTTATCTTGAAATTGCCGTTCATGTCGGAGATAGTTCCGACACTGCTGTTTTCCCAATAGACATTTGCACCGAAAAGCGTCTGCTTGTTGCCGTCGACAAGCTCGAAGACGGTGCCGCTAATCTGGGCTTTGCTTATTGTGGCTATTGCTACGAAAGCAATTATTGCCAATATTTTGTTTTTCATCGTTTTACTTCTTTAAATTATGAATTTGGACAATTGTCCGTTGCTATCTCGTTGGTTTTGAGATACAATTCATAATCTGAAGCAGGAGAGGATCGGACACACTTTGCCCTTGTCGTACAAATGGTTGGCGTTGGAAGCCAATAGTTTGGTTTCAACTTCGTTTGTCGTGCAAGTGATATTTGTGCAAGGTGCAAAATTGTTGCTGATGAAAGTCTTTATTGATGGAATTTCGGGCAAAGCCGAGTGTGCGTCATGTTGGAACAAGTCCTTGAGCGACATGAATTCTACATGTGTATGCTTTTGGTGTTCCGACTTGTCCTGGCAATGGCAGTGATGACCATCGCAATTGTGGCTGTGGCATTCGTGATGGGAATGGCATTCGTGGTTGTGCGAAACTTCGCCAAACTCGAAAAGGCTGATTTCTTGGTGCTCCTCGTTGCAGCATTTGCAGAAATAGTGCTCATACACAATGCCGTTTGAGGTAAGGAATACCATCAAAGCCGTGATTGTAGCCAATATTGCGCTTGTAAATTTCATCGTTGCAAAGGTAGAATTTTTTTCCTTCGGCTGGATTTGATTAACAAAACATTAAGTTTATATGGGCTGCGCCCGTTTCTGGTTTCATGGTTTCTATGGGCTACGCCCGTTTCAGGGGGTCTGGTTATTTGAAGATTTGATTCTTTGTCGGGGACGATGCATGCATCGTCCGTTTTAAAATTTGCTTATCTTTGTACTCAAATTATGATACATGAGAAAGTTGGTTGAAATTTTCGGATATGCTCTTGGCGGACTGATGTTTGTGATTCTAATTCCTGCAATAATGTGGTTGGCATCTTTGAGGCCTGACATTTGTGCTGTTGATATTTGGCAAATAATTGTATCTGCTGTGCTTGCTGTCGTGGGGTTGTTTCTGAGCATTTGGTCTATTGTGTATATGAGGCACAAAGGCGATGGCAATCCGATGGATGCTTTTGGTCATGAAGTTGCACCACGGACCAAACATCTTATGACTAATGGTCCATACCGCTTGAGCCGTAATCCAATGCTGACAGGGAGTTTCGTATATAACGCTGCCGCTTGCGTATGGCTATGGACATGGCAGTCGTTGGTGGTTTTCGTTGTGTTTGTGGTGATTATGTTGGTGCAGGTAATGACCGAGGAAAAGCGCCTCCGCCGTGATTTCGGTGATGAGTACGATGCTTATTGTCGTAGAACAGGAAGATTTTTGCCGTTAAGTATGAAAAGGTGAATTAACAATTGATAATGTGTTAATCTTTGAATTATTGAATCTTCCCAAGATTCTATTTCATTTGTTTGTACAATTCCACAATTTTACCCGTCATTATGCTCCATGCGTACTTACCTTTTTCGGTGCGGACGGCTTGAATAAATTCGCTACTGCGCTCATTTTCAAAGAAGTCCGATAAAGCATCCGCAATCTTATCTGCTTTTGGTTCAACCACATATCCGCTTTTGCCGTTGATGACAATTTCGCCAAGTCCGCCAACATTTGTTACCAGCATTGGTTTCTCGAAGTGAAAGGCGATTTGCGTTACTCCGCTTTGCGTTGCCGACTTGTAGGTCTGCGCAATTATGTCGGCTGCCGAAAAATATAGGTTTACCTTGTCGTCGGGAATGAACTCGTTGTGTATTATGATTTTGTCTTCGATTCCTAAGTCGGAAATCTGCTTGCGGTAGATGTTTTCGTCTTGGTAGAATTCTCCTGCGACAATAAGTTTTATGTTCGAATTGCGCAATTTTTCATCGGCAAAGGCATCAATGAGCAGGTCGAGTCCCTTGTAGGCACGGACAAGCCCGAAAAACAGAACATATTTGCAATTCTGGTCAAGTCCAAGTTTTTGCAAGGCTTCGTTGTGGTCAAGACGGATGCCATAGTGGTCGTAGATAGGATGCGGCGAAAATGTCCGCGGTTTGCCATGCTTGTCGAATTTGCCAATGTCATCGGCTACCGACTTCGATAGGGCAATGAATCCATCCATCGACTTTACAAAATATGGTGGCAAAATCTTGTCCAGGATATTCTGTTCGTGAGGTATCATGTTGTGTACAAGAGCGATGCACTTTGTCTTGCCGTTGCGACGGACAATGCGTGCAATTTTGCCGAAACTTGGTGCCATGAACGACATCCAGTAGCAGAAAATTACCATGTCGGCATTCTTGTCGCGAATTTCGCGGCCGACTTTCATCCAGTTGAACGGATTTGTGGAATTTATTCTTCGCGATATGCTTAATCCTTCTGGTTTAGGCGAATCTGTATATTGTGTCTTGCCAGGGAACAGGAACGATGGATATTGCAGTGTGAAGGTTACAATTTCAACATCGTGATCTTCGGCAACAAATTCTGATGCCAGTCTTTCGTTGAAACTGGCTAAACCTCCACGGTAGGGGTGCGCGCTTCCTACAATGATGATTTTCATCGTGTTATACCCTAGTCGTCATTCCGTAAAGCTGAACGAACCGACTAAGGAATGTGTCGTGTGAGTTCGCTTGTACGGAATCTCCTTCTGTAATCGTTTCCTTGGGAGATTCCGCATAGTTGAACATTACAACGCTCCCCGTTTCGTATCGCGTGTATGTTCTAACTTGTGGAACCTTTAGTTCACGAAGCTTGCGAGTAATGACGTTCTCTTTTTTATTCAATGGTTTATAATATGTCAAAAATTTTCAGACTTATTTTATTCCATCTCCGAACTTCACCTTGGCATCGTTGAGCATTTCGGTAAGAGTCTGCTCGTTTTCGCGCTTGCAGATGAGCAATGCCTTGTCGGTATCGACAACGATGAAATCATCAAGGTCGCGGATAATGGCAATCTTGTTGTCGCCCTGTATGTTCACGTAGTTGCCGTTTGAGTTGGCGAACAAGGTGTTCTTGTAAAGGTCGGAATTGCCGTTTTCGTCGCGGTCTGCAATAGTATAGAGCGAATTCCACGTTCCAAGGTCAGACCATCCGAAATTTGTCTGCATCACGTAAACGTTTGGTTCCTTCTCCATTACGCCAAAGTCGATTGAAATGCTTTTTGCACCCGAATAAATTTCGGTTATGGTTTCTTTTTCGCGTGGCGTGTTGAAATTCTTGATTCCTTCCGAGAAAAGCGAGTACAATTCCTTGAGGTGACGCTTAATGGCATCGCGGATTGATGTTTGTTTCCATAGGAAAATACCTGAGTTCCAAAGGAAATCGCCACTTTCGAGGAAGAATTTCGCAAGTTCGAGCTGAGGCTTTTCTGTGAAAGTTTTCACTGGTATGAACTTTTGATTCTCGGTATTTTCCGACATCTGAATGTATCCGTATCCAGTAGCTGGACGGTTTGGTGTGATGCCAAGTGTAAGCAATGCGTTGCTTTCTGTGACAAATTCAAGACCTTCGGTGATATTGTCTAAGAAAAGATCCTCGTTGAGAATAAGGTGGTCGGCAGGAGTAACAACGATTTTTGCATCGGGATTTTTTAGTCCAATTTTGCAGTTGGCGTACATGATGCAGGGGGCAGTGTTGCGCCGCATCGGTTCACCGAGAATGTTCTCTACGGGAACTTTTGGCAGTTGCTCGTGTACAATGCTGCTGTATTCCTCGTTGGTTACGACATATATGTTTTCATCTGGGATGATCTTTGTAAAACGGTCGAATGTCTGCTGTATTAATGTGCGTCCAACGCCAAGAATGTCAAGGAATTGTTTGGGCATATCGGAACGGCTTACCGGCCAGAAACGGCTTCCGATGCCACCTGCCATTATTACGCAGTAGTATGTTTTGTCCATTGTATGCATAGTGAATCTGTTTTTTATTATTCTGCAAAGTAACAACAAATATTTGGGATATGCGAATTAAAGGGAAGGATTTTTTTTTGGCTTCGCCGTTTCAAGGTTTCATGTTCCTATGTTTGCTTGCGCGAGCTAAAGGTTAACTTCGTTGAGGGCTTCGCCGTTCACGTTTCTGGTTGTCTATGGCTAAAGCCGTTTCAATGGCTGGCGCCGTTTCTGTGAGACGCGCCATGGCACGTCTTTACAGAGGTTGATGTCCGTTTTAGGTTTCTGGATTTGAAAATTTGATGATTCTATAATTATAGCGGCGCAATGCGTTGCGCCGATTGCAATGATTTGCGCCGATTGCACCGATTGAGACGCAAAATTTTGCGTCTGTACAAGGATGGGAAATTATGTTAAATTATTGATTGTCATAGATTATGTCAATAGCATTATGCTATCAGCATAATTGTTGTTAAATAAATGTATTTGATTGTGTACAAATATATTCCACAAACATTTGTTTTATTCCTTGATGAATTTCCGTTGTATAACCTTCGCGCTCTTCGATATGTTCAGGATGTGGATTTTTGCCACATAAATTCCATTTGCCAATTCATTTACATCGCAAACCGCATTGTTGCCATTCACTTCTGTGCAATAAACAACCTGTCCCATCACATTAACGATTTCGATTTCGGAAATTTCTTCAGATGATGTGATGTTGAGTATGTTGGAAACTGGATTCGGGAAAATTTGCAAGTCTGCGATTCCGTTTACATCCACTATGGAACTTGGACAATCAGGGTGTTCATGTAGAATATTAGTAAGTTCACTCCAATATTCTGCATTAGTATATGCTGATAAGCAATCGCATGGAACAAAAATATTCAAAGTTTCTGATGGAAAAGTATTCGCAGAAACAAGAGAAGGAGGATTAATGGCGTTGCAATAGATAGTGTTAAGACCGTTACACCCGATAAATGCTTCATCTCCAATGCTTGTAACAGAACTAGGTATTATTATTTCAGATAAATTATCGCAACCCGCAAAAGTACCTTTCCCTATATTTGTTACAGAATTCGGTATGACAATGGAACTCAGTGCATCGCAATTCCTAAACAAATAGTTTTCTAGGCTTTGTAATAAGTTGGGTAAGGTTATGGATGTCAAGGAACTACATTCTGCGAATGCATCTTGCCCAATACTTGTTACTGTATTCGGAATTTCAATGTGTTGTAAAGAATAATTGTCAAAAAATGCACTCCATGAAATATATCTTATTGATTCTGGTAATACAACAGATGTTATTTGACCGCATAGATAAAATGCAATATATCCTAATCCTACTACTGAATATGATTCTTCATTATATGTTACAGTAGAAGGAATAATAAGGTCTCCAATAGGTTCTACACTTCCATGATAACCAATGTCGCTTGGTGCGACGACTTGTACTTCGTTTGGTTCTGTGGAGATGATTTCGTAATACAAGGTCTGTCCGCTTTCGCAAACTGCCGAAAAATCGTATGCAAATGCTTTGCTGCACAAAAGTACGGCAATTGCCAGAAGAATAGATTTTGTTTTCATAATCGCGTTTTCTATAAATAATTGCACAAAGTTAAGAATTAAATCTGAATGAAAAACAATCTTTGAATATATTTTTTCGTATTTAAAATTCTTTGACTACCTTTGTGCTGCTTTTTGCGGCTGAAAAATGAACTTGTTTGTAACCATAGGCAAATACTTCTCGCTGATGGGTTCGGTATTCTCCAAACCTGTCAACAGAAAGATATTTTTCCGCAGGCTAAAGGCTGAAATAGAGCAGATTGGCTTCGATTCGGTTGGTATTGTTTGCATAGTTTCGGTGTTTATGGGCGCGGTACTTACAATACAGATGGGTATCAACTTCGAGTCGCCTATTATTCCGCGCTACATCATAGGCTTGAGTACTCGCGACACCATGATTCTTGAATTTTCAAGTACCATCGTCTGCCTTATCCTTTCTGGTCGTGTCGGTTCAAACATTGCATCCGAAATCGGAACAATGCGCATCACCGAACAGATTGATGCATTGGAAATAATGGGTGTCAATAGTGCCAACTATCTTATTCTCCCTAAGATTGTTGCTGCATTTTTCACCTTCCCCTTCCTTGCATTGCTTAGCATTATGCTCGGTATCGTAGGAGGTTTCTTCATCGCTTTCACTTCGCCCGACATTGTGACGGTTGCCGATTATATATATGGTCTGCACTATGCTTTCGTTCCGTTCTATGTGACATATACGGTGGTGAAAATCGCGGTGTTCGCAATACTTATTACATCCATTTCGGCGTTTTTCGGATACTACACCGAAGGCGGTGCCCTCGAAGTCGGTAAGAGCAGTACCAAGGCCGTTGTCTACAGTATCATCGCTGTACTTTTGTTCAACCTCATTTTAACACAGGTAATGCTCACATGATAGAAGTTGTAAATGTAAATAAGACTTTTGGCGAGAAGCATGTGCTGAAGGACATAAACGCCACCTTCGACGAGGGTAAGGTGAATATGATTATTGGCCGTAGCGGTTCGGGCAAGACTGTGTTGCTGAAGAATATAGTCGGGCTTGTTACTCCCGAGACTGGCGAAATTTACTTCAACGGACGTGAATTTGTGAACGTGGATGAAAAGGCAAAACGCGAAATCCGCAAGGAGATGGGTATGGTGTTCCAAGGAAGCGCGTTGTTTACATCGAACAATGTGGAAGAAAATGTGATGCTGCCACTCGACCTGTTTACCAAGATGTCGAAAGCCGAAAAGCAGAAGCGCGTGGATTTCTGCCTCGATCGTGTAGGTATTGTCAATTCCCACCATTCGTTCCCATCGGAAATAAGCGGCGGTATGCAGAAGCGTGTTGCTATTGCAAGGGCTATAGCGTTGAATCCTAAATATTTGTTCTGCGATGAGCCAAACTCCGGTCTCGACCCGCAGACATCCATCCTTATCGACCAGCTTATAAAGGAAATCACTGTTGAATACAATATTACCACCATAGTCAATACCCACGACATGAACTCCATAATGGAGATTGGCGACAATATTTGTTTCATCTATCAGGGCAACAAGTGGTGGCAAGGTTCCAAGGACGATATTTTCACTACCGACAATCCCGAACTCAACGATTTTGTATTTGCATCGAATCTTTACAAGAAGATAAAGAAGGCACACAATGAGGAATAGAGTAGTATCGGTTCTTATGTTTGTGATAGCCATAATGTTTCTGGCTTCGTGCAATATGCCCGACAAGCAGAAGCAACTTGTTCCTGAAGAGCGTAGGTTGGAGGAAGAAACAATGGAAAACATATTCTTCGAGATGAATGTTGTTGATGCAATGGTTACTCTTCACATGGTTCAGGTTGACGGACATACATCGTTGACTCAGTATCAGGTTGACAGCCTTATCTACGAAAGCATTTATGACAAGTATGGATGTACGCGCGAGTCGTTTGAAGAAAGTATTTTGTGGTATTTGCAGAATGAGCCAGCTAAATTGAAGGATATATATGAGCATGTGGTAGAGAGGTTTAATCAGGAAATTGCAGAAATTGGCAATGCAAAATCCGATTCTGTTGCCACTGTTGAGAGCAATACACTATGAGGCATTTCGCTGCAAATTATGTTTTTACCGGTACAGATTTCATAAAGAATTGCTGTTTGTCGTTTTCGGATGACGGCAGGCTTGTAGAAATTGGTGCCGAAAATTCTGGATTGGAGGAGAGGGAAAGAATGATTTTTCTGAATGGAATAATCTGTCCGCAATTCGATACTAAACGGTTTCGCAATAATGATATGCATTTGAAGGATTTTCTTTTTTCCCTTGAATCGCATTTCGATGAAAATACTAGTCTGCCTGTCGTTTTGCTCGAGGGCGTTGACTTACAGACGCTTAATTTTACAAACGAAACTATTGCAAAGGAGATTTACTGATGGCAAAGGAAAAGATACAGAAAACCAACGCAGCCCGTTTGCTCGACAGCAAAAAGGTTGCATACGAGCTTATTCCATACGAGGTCGACGAAAACGACTTGAGTGCAGTACACATCGCTGCTCAGCTTGGCGAACCTATCGAAAGAGTTTTCAAGACTTTGGTTCTGCATGGAGATCGCAACGGATATTTTGTATGCGTAATTCCAGGCGACAAGGAAGTTGACCTTAAGCTGGCGGCAAAAGCTACTGGCAACAAGAGTTGCAATCTTATTCCAATGAAGGAATTGTTGCCGTTGACAGGCTATATTCGTGGCGGCTGTTCGCCAATTGGCATGAAGAAGCCTTTCCCAACATTCATACATTCAACATGCATGGATTTCGACTACATTTATGTTAGTGCAGGCGTACGTGGTTTGCAGTTCAAGATAAATCCAGGGGATTTGTGCAAGGCTGCGAATGCGAAAGTTGAAGATTTGATAGCAATTGATAATTAGCTGTTCATTATCTTTTTACCGATTATTACGGTAAGAACTATGCCCAAGGCAAAAACAATCACTGCAAGCCAATAAATCTGCGTCAACCCGACAAGCGAGCTTGCCAGAAATGAAAGTGCAATCAGCGCGATAATTTTCACAAACTTTTTGCGGACATATTCCTTTTTTTCCTTTTTGCCCTTCGGAAACGAATATGTATCTTGAAACAAAATTATCGGATCGCCAGACAAATACGCAATTCCTGCGTATATAAGCAGCGATATGCCCATTGCAGCCATCATTATTGAAAATACAGTTTCCATAAATTAATCTTTATTCCTTTGTAAATTTTGTCATTGCAATTTTCCCGTTATTGTCGTGTGCGACAATTAAGTATATGCCTGATGCAAGATGATTTATGTCGCAAATTGTGTTTTCACTATTGATGTTCATTTGCAAAACAGATTGACCTGTTGCAGAGAATACTTCTATTGAAGATAGTATTTCGGATGATGTTATGTTAAGCGTTGTGCTTGCTGGATTAGGAAATACGCTGAAATCTGTTATTTCATAGCTGTCTATTGAGTTTTGTCGCGATTGCTCTATGTTTGATTTTGCAATAATGTTGCTGTCCTCGGAATTGGATATTTCTATTTGATAGTAGCTGTTTTCATTGGTGTTATTGTCGGTAAACGAGTTCTGACTGCTTGGAATTTCGCCAATCATTTCCATAGCAAATGGATTTTCGCCACGGTATATCTTGTAAGTATCGTATTGGAATCCTTCGTAGTGCGTCCAGTTGAGGTTGACAGTTCCGTTTTCTACGCGTTCCAAGTCGAGATGCATAGTACGATGGATGATGCTCATTTCAGATTCTCCACAGAAACCATTTGTGGTTACGGCATAGCTGCATGCTTGCAAATGGTTGCTTCCCATGTCAGTCCATATTGTTTCGGTGCGAGGGAGCGTGGCAGCAAGTATGTAGCTAGTGAAGTCTCCATAATCAAACACTCTGTAGATGTTGTATTGGCTAATGTCTTCACCATTTATATAAAAGAAATCTATAACATTTTGGTTCAGTATATTTGTGCTTGCACTTCTGATTTCAGGGACTGGCGGTGTGCGATAGACATAAGCATTTATTGCAGTGCTGTATGAGCATCCGAAATTGTCGGTGCAGGTAAAAGTGTATTCCTGTTGCCCCGTAGTTGTAGTGCTTGGGATTGCGATTGCTGCACCATTGTCGGTAGTATCAGTTGTTACGCCGTTTCCGCTCCAAGAAAAGCCTTCAATTTCGTATGAGTTCATAAACGACCATTCATCCTCGGTTTCATCCAAATAAATGCCCCATCCGAAAATGTAACCGTTGTCATTTTGCAATTTGTCATTTACATGTAGTTTCCATGTTCCATTTACAGGACAGCCAATCAAAGACGACATGCTTTCATAAGGACCATATTGCCCATCTTGCGGTGCTGCATCAATAACTTGTATATTTTCCCTATTATTGCAGTCATCGGTGTAGCTTATAATGTGATATGGCGATGACGGTCCAAGTGGTATGGTTCCGTCAGGGTATATGCTATACGCCCAGCCTTCTCCGGGAGTCCAAAAGCATGGGTTGGTTGATGATGACGGGTCTGGTGATAATCCTAAATGAAGAGAACCTCCTCCTAGTGAACCGTTTAGGTGTATTCCGCCGGTTAATGACCAGTCCATTGGGGTAGGCATTCCGGAGGAGTATGCTTTAAGCAGACATTTCTGACCATTAGGACATTCTAGCATTATGCTCAAATCGCCAAGATACGAGTGCTCCATGTTGATATATACATGGTCTATCTGGTCGGTAGAATTTATTGTCGCCGAAGTGTCCTGTGCGTAAATTTCTATGCTCGAACTGTAATTTTGTGTTCCCCCATTGTCGGGTATTAAGTCTGTGCCCGAATAACTATTGTTTGTCGGTATTTGCGATTGCCATTGTGGCTGATGCACAATGCCATGTAGTGTTATTTCTGTTCCCGAGCATATAGAATCGGGGCTTACCGACAATTCAAATTGCGGTCTTATGGATACTTGAACATTGATGGTGTTGTCGTTGCTATTTGTTATATTGAATGTGTCGCGGGTCTGGCATTTTACACGGAAACCTCCGCTTGTGTCGAATGTGCGGCTTATTTGCATCCCGGCATCTAGGAGTACAATCGTGTCGTATCTGCCTGTTATTATTGTCCAGTCGTATGTGAGGCTTTCGTCGCTATGCTCGTAATTGCCATTGTCGTGGAACGTATTCGATGCGGTAAATGTAATGCTTTGTCCCTGACAAATATTGGCATAAATTTTCCCTTCGCTTGTGGTTTGCGGGACATTGGTGCCGATTGTTGTGGTGAAATGCATCGATTCCACATATTGACTCATTGGTGTTTCGCAGCCACCGAACGCCGTAATGCAGTACCTGTACGGGACAGAAATTTCTGTTGTTTCGTCTGTCCATTCGGTAGGCTCGCCCGCAGGAATTGTTGCCACAAGTTCGTATGTTGTAGTATCGCTGCTGCGGTAGATGCGGTATTCCTGTATTTCATCGTTGTCAATGGCTGTCCAAGTTATGTAGTTGTGATTGAGACTGTCGGTTACAATCTGGTCTATTTGTGGAGTTTCGAGTGCATTTATATATATGTTTAATGTGGTGTCGTATGTGCAACCGAAATTGTCTGTCAACTGGAAAGTGTAGGGATAGGAACCGCTTTCTGTCACATTTGGAATGATGCTTGTTGCTGTCGCACTTGTGTCGGATATTCCTTCTCCGTTCCAGGATATTTCATTTTCATTGAATGCGTTTGGTATAGAGTCGTTAAAATATATTCCCCATCCAAATACATGACCGTAGTCAAACCTTTGATGGTCTGTTATAGTAAGTGTCCAAGTACCATTTATTGGACAGCCTATTAGTGATGACAGGCTTTGGTATGTCGCGTAGCTTCCTTCATCAAGTATATATGCTTGTTGATGTTCGAAGCCGCAGTTGTCGGTGTAGTGTGTTAGCGTGCAGTATTGCCACTGCTCGTATAGGTAAGGATTATTGGTGGGTATACCGAAAGGTGCTGTCGCAGTAGGTGTAAAATAATATGAGTAGCCTTCGCCTGCGGTAGCAAAGCAGGCATCGTCATTTTCTGCCACTGTCGGCTTGCCAAGATAAATACTTTTACCGTAGATGGAGTTTGGATTGTTTATATTGCTAACATATTCATCTTGACATGCTTTGAGCAGACAAGTCTGGTTGTTGGGACATTTAAGGGTCATACTTATGTCACCTAAGTACGAGTGGTCAATATTGACATATATTCGTTCTATGTCGTCAATGGAATTGATGCGGTTTTGAGAGATGCCTGATACATTCATACTTCTGCTGTATGTATATCTGTCATCTATTATGTCGTTTTGAAATACTACTCCAAAAACAGAGGCTCCGTGGTTTATAATTTTGGGAACGACAAAATCTGTTGAATCGAAGATTGGAGATGCTGTTAGTTGCAATTCGTGGCCATTGCATAATGCTTCCGGACTTGGAGCTGCAATGTTAAAGGTCGGTTTGGGAGATACCCTCACCATTACGGTATTATCGTTTTTGTTGCAACCTTGATTTTCATCGTTTGCAAAACATCGGACCTTGTATGTTCCACCAGATTCGAAAGTATGACTAATACTTTGCCCGGCATCACGAACCCATAAGGTATCATTGCTTCCGTTGATAATAGCCCAGTTGTATGTCAGCGATTCGTCGTTTTGTTCGTAAAGTTGTATTTCTGAGAATGTGTTTGTTGCAGTAAAGGTAACTTCGGTTTCGGAGCATACGAGGTCACTGATTGCTATTGGATTTGAGGTCGTCATGGGAATATTTGTTCCGATGGTGGTCGTGAAGTGCTGGGGTTTGTAGCTGCACCATATTTTTGCAGAAAATCCAGAGCTTGTATTATAATATGATTCCCATTTTATGTATAATGTTTCTTCGTCAGATATAATTTCTTTTCCTGCCAAAGATGTCCCTGTTGCATCGTAGGCATAGTAAAAATATTCATGAGAGTAATTTTTTATTGTCATCATTGTTGAACCCGATGCAAGGTTAAATTCGGTAAATTTTATATGGATTACTTTGCCTTCTTCAGCTTGTATTTTCTTGGTGAAAGATTCGTATCTGCTATAATCGCTATCGGGACCACCGCTGTCGTATAGGAATGTTGTTGTTTCTTGTTCCGAACTGGCATTGGCGCAGTCGAGTGTAAAGGTGTCTCCATCTGTACCAACGCTGTCGCTGATATGCCAGATTTGGGCGTGCAAGTTGCTGCTAAAGAAGCATATAAATGTCGTTATGTAGAATAGTAATAAATAGCTCCTCATTGTAAAGTTATATTATGTTACAAATATATAACGAAAAAATTACATTGAGGTTGCCTTTGCAACATAAATATTTTACTGTTCCTTCTTTTCTTCGTAGTTTTCGATAATATTCTGTATGGTCTTGCGAAGGTTCTGCTGAAGTGAAATTCTGCCCGCACCAGCTTTGTTGACAAGGTTAATGGATTGTGCAATAGACTTTTCGTCCTTGTAAAGCGGTTTCACAAGGCGGAACTGGAAATCGTCGGTTTCTTCGGCGAGTTCACCTTCCTCTTCGTCGTCTTTGCCCTTGTCCTTCTTGTTCTTCTTCGGCTCTTTGGTCTGAACATTAATACCTAAATTCGGTAATCCTTTTGGTTCAAGCACCGAAATGTGGAAGAAATACTTGAAGTCGAAATTCATCTTTCCGCTTACGGCAACCTTATATTTGTCCATAGATAGAGTGAATGGATAGACGCTCAATGTGTTGTTGTCGATTGTAAATTCTACCGACATATTGTCTATCACATTCTTGGTTTTTTTCTTGAACATCAAGTATTTTGCTACTGTAGTAAATGTCTCGCCATCGAGTAGAACCAGGTTCTTGCCGTTGATGTGGCATGCAGTCTGCAAGGTTGGCAGTATTGGTTCCATTTCCTTGTCGAGTAAAGTCATAGCCGAAAGTTCGCAGTCCAACTTGCCTTCGAACGAACTCAGCATTGGCAGTATCGAGTCGATCATTGGGAAGGCAGTCAGCAGGTCTTCTACAGTTATGTTTGTTCCAAATAGGTCGAGGCCAGCTTTAGCGCTGTCTGGATTGTTGCAAGTGTATATTGCATTGAGTTTCAAGTCGCCGACATTGCTTGAGGTTTTCATGTCTTTGATTGATAACGTGCTATTCTGTGCCGAAATGTTGCCGTTAAGGTCGTTCATCTTGAGTCCGGCAAATTTTACGGTATCAAGTTTAAGATTTACCTTGCAGTCGAGGTTTGCTGGAATTTCGATAAGTGTCATTGGCACGGTATCGTATTCTTGTTCTACAGTATCCTGTATTTCCGTGTCATCGGTTGAAGCAAGTTCCTCGCTGTGGGCTTTTTCTATCAGGGCTTTCATACGGCCCATTCTGTCGTTGTATATTTCGCTGAGGTCTTTTTTGCTGTATGCTTTTCGTAACGAATCGACATAGTGAGCTCGTGCCGAGTCGGTTATGTTTGATGGGCGTTGAGGAGCATTGCTCATGCCAGATTTTGCCTTTGCGAACCTTTCCTGTAAAGTTTTCTTGGCTTCATCGTCCTTGATTTTTGCTTGTTCTCCAACGTAGTTTGCATAAAGTATCTCGTTGATATCGAGGTTGCGCGATGTTATGTTCAGGTCGGCACTAAGCGTACGTCCACGCAGGAAGGCTCGGCGCATATTGTCAACACGTCCGTTTACTTTCAGCAGAGACCTGCCCAATCGAAGCATGAAGTTGTTGAGATGCAATGTGTCGTCGGTGAATGTTATGTCGAGACGACGTGTACCTGTCTTAAGGTCGAAGTAAGGTGACATATATCGTGCCGCCTTAGCGTATATCTTTCCGTCGAAGCGGAATCGTCGTAATGCGCTTTCTGCATCTTCGATTCCTTTGCAAAGTTTGATGAGTGAATCTGTATTAATGGAAGTTCGTGTCGATTGGTCGATTTCAACTCGTTCTCCGTTTACTCTTGTGAATCTGCGAACTCTTGGTCTTCCGTTTAGCACTATTCTTGTGGAGTCAAGGAATGCACCCTGAGTAGGTTCGTAATAAACTATGGAGTCTAGTCCGAGCGAAGCCCTAAGTGCAGGAATGAGAGCATCGGTGGTGTCGGGGCGTATTGCCATTGAAATACGTCCAGTTTTTCCCGAAACGAACATTGTGTCGGCTATAATTGCCTGCATTCCTCTCAAGCTGCCAGCGACAATCAGGTGAGGTACATCGTTTATTGGTTCTTCAACATTGGCGTATAGATTCAGTTTCGAAACCCTTGCCTCGATGGTGCGCGGTGAAGTAATCCTAACTGTGTCAACAGTCACTCTTGCACTGCTGAGCTGTAGCCTTTCCGAGCGACGCGATTTCGTTGAATTAACGCCCAGGTCGGCTTTTGCGTTTTGTCCGTATACGAAAAGTCTTTGCGATGGAATCCTAAGCAAAATCCTTTCTATGTTGATATTACCGAGCATGTATATTTTCGGTAAGTACATCTTCATCAGGTTGGCAAGCGAGAATTTTACATCAATGTCTGACGAAAGTTGTCCTTTATAAACAATATCATCGATTGGGAAAAGATTTGAAATGTAGTCAAGGTTTAGGTCGCATTTCAGTTTTGCATCTATGTACGGGTCGCCAAGAATGTTGCTGGCTTTGCCTTTCAGGTTGAAATAGGTTTCTCCAACGGTTGCGTTCAGTTGCTTGACGTTTATGTAGGATTCGGCTTGTTTTTCAGAGTTGTATTTTAGGTTGGTTTCCATGTTTAGCTTGACTTCTGCGTTTTGTTCAAGCACAATGGCTCTTATGTCGTTCAGCACAAGGTTGGCATCAATGTTAGGATAAACATCGTCTTTGTATGTGCCTTTGGCTGTGCCATTGAAATTTACGGAACCAGAAATCCTATATTTTTTTAGGTCGGAAACAAGACTTTTGGGTATCATTTCCAGTACATTGTCGATGTGAGGAATGTCGAGGGCAAGGGACAGGTCGGTGTTCCACGACGAGTCGATCTGGTTTTTCGCCTGGCCCGATGCTCCAATATATATGTCGGTGCTTGTTATGCTTAATGTGTCGATGTCGTATTCGTTGAAATCGGAATTCGCTAATGCCTTTAGTTCAATATTTAAGGGTATATCGCTGAATGTCAGTGTGGAATCGTTGTATTCCGAAAGCAAAAGGTTTAGTTTTGTGTCGAGGTCGTAGGTTGTGTCGGATATTATTGCGTGTGCAGTAATTCCTAATGTATCAAGGTTTATCGTTGTCTGCGATGTGCTGTCGCTGAATTCTGCTGATAATAGGCCAAATGCGGTTGACAGAGTGTAGTTCCCATCTATAATGTTTCCGTTTAGGTTTATTGTTGTCGGTTCAACTTTCGCTAGAATTTGTGAAGAACCATCGTCATAGGTGGCTTTAAGTTTCAAGTTGGTTGCGAGGTCTATTATTTCGGCGTTAATTTCGCCAGTAAGTTCCAGATTGGTGGAGTCGAGCGAAGCTTTCATTTGCGATTCTTCGTCTATGTACGATGCTTGCAGTTCGTCGATTAGCAGGCGATTTATGCGTATTTTGTAGTCGAATGAAGATGTATCTTCTTCTGGAGTAGTGTCTGATTCATAGATTTCCCAGTTTGCTTTGCCGTCAGCTGTTATGTATCCGTTGACAGTAGGGTGGGAGAGGAAGGCTTCGTTGACGATTATGCTGTCGTTTTTCAAGAATTCCATGATGTTTACCGATAGTCTTAGAGTGTCGAATTTTATAAGCGTATCGGTAAGGTCGTCCTTTATTGCCTTTGAGATTATTTCGCTGTTGATGAGTTCGAGTTCAATATTCGGCATGTTCTTCCAGACCTTGATGTTTATTTTCCCCAAGTCGAATTTTGCGTTAAGGTAGTCGCCTGCGATTTCGTTCACCTTTCTGTTGCCCGATTCGGAGTTGATGTAGGTTTCCAGAATAAGTGGAGAAAAAGCGACTAGCAGTATAAGAATGCCTAAAAGACTACCAAATGCAATCAGTAGTCCTTTCAATACTTTTCTACCTTTACTTTTCTTTTTCTTGACTTGTTCTTCCATAAGTGTAGGATTTCAAGAATATGCCTAAAACTAATGTGTTTAAAAATGGAAAAGCGAAACGCATGGCTTCGCTTCCCATTTTGTTTGTTGAACTATATTATTTAATACCTAAGTTCTTCTTTATGTCCTTTGGCAAAGCGTCCTTGTGAACGACGATGTTCATGGTTTTGTATCTGACGTAAGCCTTGCTTGCGTAGAACATTCCTTTGTATTCGCCGTATTCACCCCAGCTGTTCTTAACCATATAGTATTCATTGCCAGTCTGGTCCTTTGCTGTTCCGTAGATAAGCATACCATGGTCATCGGTTGTTTCCCAGTTGTCGAATGCTATCTGACGTTCTTCCTGTGTAACCCAGCGCTGTGGAGTCGGGTGCTTTGCAGCTTCATCGGCAATCTGCTTTGCGCTCATGCCAGTCCAGTGAGCCATATCGCTACCTTTCATACTTGCTGCTTCAGCGTTGGTTTCTGGTAAAACGCAGAATCCCTTGCGAGTACCAATCTTGAATCCCTGTTCGCTAACATCGGCACCCCAAGCTACTGTGTAGCCGTTTTCGATAGCGTTGTCAAAAATTCTCATCATTTCGTCAATGGTGACATTGTAGCACTGTGCCCATCTCCAGTTATCCTGAATTTCGAGAACGAATTTCTCGTTGAATGGGTGGTGTGTGTATGATGTTATTGATACATAGTCGTCTGGGTTAAGACCAAGTGACTGGTAGAATGACATTGGAGTGTATTCGCGTCCCTTGTAGTTGAACTTTTCTGGGCATTTGCCTAGATATACATCGTGGATGGCTTTGATTGCCTGGAGCCAGAGTGTCTGGTTTTCTGCATTCTTCTGCAAGCTCTTGTGTTCGCCCTTGGCAATAGCCTTTACAACAGCCTCAGATACAGCAGAAAGTTCGGTGTGGTCTGACAAGGTGTCGCCGTACATAACACCGGGACGCATTTCCTCTTCGGGAACGAGTCCGAAATGTGACATACCATATAATACATCGTAGAACGAACCGCCTTGTGAGAACGAAACGTCACCATGGGTACGAACTGCAGCCTGTGCGCGGTCGATATAAGTATTGGAAACTATAAACATTTCAGAGAAGTCGTATTCGCCCTTGCCCATGCGGAGCAATTCTGCTTCAATGAAACCAAGTCCTGAATAGCACCAGCAGGTTCCTGCGCGGTGTTGGTCTTTTACCGAAGTAACTGGAATCTCTTTCACATTTGTGAATACGTAACCTTCGTCTTCTTTCTCTTCTTTTTCCTGTGCCCAGACAACTGTAGTTGCAAGCATGAAGCTGAGCATTGCAATAATAACTTTCCTATTCATATTTATCTTATTTAATTTGTTGACATACAGAATTTAATGTAAGATATAAATCTTCATTTTAAATTGTTTCAAAGTTAATCAATCCTTTCATTCGTGCAATAAAATAAAATGTTAATAATTTATTGTGTGGAATTCACTTGCAGAATAGTTCGCGTATAAACAAAAAAAGGGGAGATTCCCCCTTTCTTGTTTAGTACAATATTGATAACGGTCCGGAATATGTGTTATATCCTTCGCCAATGTATACCACGAAGAAATATGTTCCTGCAGGTACTAGTTTTCCACGGAATTCACCGTTCCAGTATTCTGATGTGCCGTCGCCTTCGTATAGTTTCTGTCCCCATCTGTTGAAAACGAATATCTTGGCATCGGGATACATCTGTATGTTTGAAATTTCCCAAGTGTCGTTTATGCCATCGCCATTAGGCGTGAATACGTTGGGCACATGCAAGCATTCGTTGGAGTTGTCGGGAATTCTAATGTTTTTAAGTGAGTATGTGCAACCAGTTTCGTCAGAAATAACCAAATGGTATATTCCCGATCTTAAGCCTGTGATTGCAGCGTTATCCGAGAGCGGAGTATTGCTTTCGTTGTCTGTAGTTATGTAGTATGGCGGATGTCCACCTACTGCTGCTATATGAATTTCACCATCGGCAGCTTCCTTGCAGCTTACATCAACAATTTGGTAATCTACAGACATTCTATCGGGACTGCCTATTATTGCATTGGTTCTGGCCATGCATCCCATTGCATCGGTTATATATATGGTGTGTTCGCCAGCCGAAATATTTTCGAGTCTATTTATGCTTGAGCTTTGCGACAAGAATTCGTTCAGTGCGTATTTGTATGGAGAAGTTCCACCGTTGACTTCTACAATTATTATTCCGTCGCTACCGCCAAAACAAGATACATCGTATCCTGTTGCGCTTGCCGAAATGGCTTCGGGCTGTATGATGTTGAACGAAGCGCTTATGTCGCAACCATTAGCATCGGTGACTGTCAGTTGGTAAGTGCCATCGCATAGTTCTTCTAATACAGACATGTCGTAGCCGGTATTCCATCTGTATGAGTAACTTGGTATTCCTCCTGTTATCTCGACAGCAATTCGTCCGTCGCACATTCCTACGCAGCTAGCGTTCTTTATGTTGCTGTTTATCCTAAGAGCTTCTGGTTGTGTTATTGTAATTGTTTCTGTTGCGGTGCAATTGTGGTCGTCTGTTACTGTTACAAGGTAATTGCCAGCAATAAGATTGCTTGCTGTTGCCGACGATTGTCCGTTGTTCCAGTTGTATGTGTATGGTTCGTGTCCGTTGTTGACATTGGTGACAGTAATGCTACCATTGTGTCCGTTGTTGCATGTAACATTTTCGTGTGTGACTGTTATTGTAATAGGAGGTTCCTGTGTTATTTTGGTCGAATCTGTAATAGTACAGCCGTTGTTATCTGTAATTGTGTATGAATGGAATACTCCTGGTGTTATCGAGTTGTTTGAGAAATTGTTTGACCCGTCATCCCAAACAATTGAATATGGAGCAACACCACCACTGGGCGTTACATTAATTGTTCCGTACCGGTCGTTGCAGTATGCTTCAATATTTTCGTGTGAACTAGTAAGTTCATCTGGTTCTGTAATGGTTATTGTTGCTTGTGCCGAGCAACCATCAGAATCAGTAACTCTGTATGTCCTTTGTCCTGCCATGACGGTTTCGGTGCGTTCTCCTGTATATGGTGCAATACCGTATTGTGCAGTAACAACTACTTCAGTGGAATTACCATAGCAAAGGATTGGGTCGTATGCTACATTTATCTGCACCTCCCTGGCAATTGGATGTTCGGCAGAGGCGGTACATCCATATTCATTTGTTACTGTTACAGAGTACGTTCCTGCTTCGGATACAACAATTTCCTGGCTATTTTCGCCGGTAGACCACATGTACGAATTGCCGCCTCCTGCCATTATTGATACAGAACCGTTACATAGTGAGTTTCTTCCGACAAAACTAACTGTCGGCAGTTCTCTGACAGTGAGGTAGAGGTTTGTAATGCTGTCGATACCGCTTGGCAGTAGTTCTGTATGTGTGTAATGTCCTGTGGTAGATTCGCTGAATCCGTTTTCGTTGTATGTTTCGCCTTCGCAAATCTGAACAATGATGTCGTTTACAATTGTTCGGATAATAACATGGTTTATTACAGTGCTGTCGCAACCAGCTGTACTCTGGTATAAGTGAGTTATAGTTGTATCGTTTCTAGCGACAAATGTTTCACCTTGCACTGTTATTGTTTCCCCATAGTTTGCTTCGGTTGTTATTTCGGTTTCCCATACATGGCCTATTGATACATCGAAGTTTACAGCAGTTGAGAAACTTGAGCATCCGTTGCCATTTGAAGTTACCTGCATGCTTATTGTGTAGTAGCCTTGCTGTGTAAATGTGTGTTCGGCCGATGTGCCTGTGGTGGTAGTTCCATCCCCGAAATTCCAGTTGATATTGTCGTAGTCGTAGTCGACTTCTGATGTGAACGATATTTCCTGACCTTCGCAGAATGTTCCGTCAACGTTGGCTTCGGTGCTTCCAATGCCGTTGATGTACATTCGTTCGGCAAGGTTTGTCGCCATTGAACCTACCGAATAAGCGTAAGAAACTACATTACCTATTCCATAAACGTGAGCAATGAATCCGTTTCCATTACTCGTTATTGAGTGGGCAGAATGGCTGATGGTTTTTCGTGCAAACGAGTAGTTTGTATTTCCAGATACATTTTCCCAGCCCGAAACAGCACTTCCGTCAAGTCTGATTTGCGATGTGTTGGATGTTTCGGTGACAATGTTGACTACGTGGAGATTAGGTGCGTTAGTGGCTGAAACTGAAGGATAGAAAGTGTTGAAAACGATATTATTTATTCTTTGTTCTAGAGGTGCAACCCAAACCATAGATGGGTCGCCTAAACCGGAACTGCCCATTGATTCGCTTACAAGGTACATGTAAACAGCGCTTGGATTTGATGTCTCTATATATGCGGACTTTTCGGAAGCTGTTATATAAAACTCGTAAGTTTGTCCTGCGTTTATTGTGGCAAGCAAGGTGTTGTTTTTCTTTATGGTAGTATTGTTTGCTGATGCAGTAACCCTTACATAGTCTCTATTTCTTCCTGTAGATGCGCTTTGCAATGTGTTTGTGACTACGAATTTCTTGCCCCATGAAGTTACAGGGAATGCTTGTTCGTATATATGGTCGGCATATTGTGCGCTGGAAGGAACATCTGTCAGGTAGTCGCCACTGGTAACGGCAATTTTTTTGCAATCTCGTGCTACTACTCTGGTGCCCGATAAGTCGCCATTGCTTCCTACTGACGTTGACCTCAAAAATATTGATTGTCCTCTGTTTAATGAAACATTAAATGTTGTGTTTGCATTATGTGTGGTTCCTGCGCTAACGTTTACCGATGGAGTTATGTCTACTATAGTATTGTCTTCTGTGGCTGTGATTGAAAATTCACTCGTATTTATTACAGGAGGATAGCATTGTATGATGTATTCGTTTCCTAGTGCGGTTGTTGGAAGAACAATTGATCCGTCGAAACTTGCAGATGCAAAATTTGACGAGTATAGGGATATTGTATCGGTTGAAGTGATTAATAGTCCTTTGTTTACCGCTGAAGAAGTCGTTTCTGTAAGGTAGCATTGAGAGTGTTGTGCGGATGGAATTACGCATTTATATGTAGAATTAGCTGCTACATTGAATGTTGTTGTCCATGTTGAGTTCGGGTTTCTTACGGTTACGCTACATGCTCGTTTTGCAGAAACCATAAGGCTCAGTTCGAAACCAGATTCACCTGCTGTATGGTCGCTGTTTTGTAGAAAAACAGCAAAGAATTCCGTTCCCTGTGTTGTAACTGATTGCTGTTGCGAATAGGCTATGCTTGATGCAAGCAACATTATTATGAATATCAAAAATCTTCTCATACGGACAAAACAAAAAATCGCTCAAAGTTAAGATTTTTTTTTCTTTTTCCATAATAAAAAATGATTTATTTTTTGCACGAAAATGCGGAGGCTAACTATGTGCTGATATTGGCTTGTGTTTTTATACGTGACAAATATGTATGCATTGTAGGGAATATTTATGTCTTCAGCTTCTTAATTAAGCAAGTATATTTGATTTCTTTTTTGAAAATAAGCAAGCGTATTTTGCTTAAAAATGACATAAAATAAAAACGAACAAGAAAATAATCTTGTTCGTTTTTGTTGACTATCAGGTAGATAATCAAAAAATCTTTTAGTATTCGTCCTCGTTGAAGAAGAAATCATCCTTTGAAGGATAGTCGGGCCAGATGTCCTCTATGCTTTCGAAAATTTCTTCGTCGTCCTCAATTTCCTGAAGGTTTTCGATAACTTCCAGATTTGCACCCGAGCGGATTGCATAGTCGATAAGTTCGTCCTTTGTTGCAGGCCACGGTGCGTCTTCAAGTTTTGATGCTAATTCCAATGTCCAATACATATTCGTAATATTTTTTTGTTTCCTTTATTTTTGGGAGTGCGAAATAATGAAATTTTTTGCAATTAGCAGTTTACATCCCAGAAAAAATCATCCTTTTTATTAACAGCCATATATTTCCGTCCCAAAACGAATAGATAATCGGATAATCTATTGATATACAGCATTATATTCTTGTCAATAAATCCGATTTTGCTTAGGCTGACTATGCGGCGTTCGGCACGGCGGCATATTGTACGAGAAATGTTGCACCAGCTTGTAATCTCGCAACCTGTAGGCAATACGAAGCCTTTCTGCGGTGGAAGATTTTCGCTGATTCTGTCAATCTCGTTTTCGATATTGTTAATATCTTTTTCGGAAATCTTGTTGATTTTAGTCGCAATTTGTTCGTATGCGGCTTCGTCGGGAGTTGCAAGGAAGGAACCGATGCTGAAAAGTTTGTTCTGTATTATATTTATGGTATCATCGTCGGCTTTTTCGAGTCCGAAGTTGCGAATCATACCTATATTAGAATTCAGTTCGTCGATTGTTCCGTACGATTCAATTCTTATGTCGTCCTTGTCGATGCGTGTTCCACCGACCAATGATGTGGTGCCTTTGTCGCCTGTCTTTGTGTATATCTTCATTGTGGTATGTTTTTAATTGTTGTCGTTATTATTATATGGTAGTTCAATTGCTTCTATATTTTCCGTTGGGATAAGGTTGTCAGATGCACGTTCGTGTGATATTACACTATGACCAATCTGGCGTTCAATGTCTTGGCGAGCAAGATTTGCCGCGTTTCCGCCACTCTTGGCAACTTGTTTGTTTTCGTCCATAGTCTGAGGATTGCGGTGGCGGGAAATTTCCGTTGTTGCCGCTTCTGCCAATGTGTTGAGTGCAAGTTCGAGAGTCGTCATATTGTCGCGCAGATTCTCTTTAGTAAGACCTTTGTATTGTTTGTATTCTCCAGTGGTCATTCCACTCCATGCTTTGGTAAGTATGTTGGTCAGAATAGCAAAGTCCTTTTGTTCCTTTATGCCCGAGCGTTTCCATTCGTTTGTAAGTTCATTTCGTGTGTGAATTGATTTCAGACGGTTTTCTATCCATTTTTCATCGTAACCTTGACGGCGATAGTCTTCCACTGCCATCTGGAAAGTCAGTTCTGGGTCTATCATCTGGTCTATGCGCTGCGAACCGACTTCGGCAAGCCATTGCTTGAAAGGTTCTGCCTTAGGTGAAGGTATTGACTGAATAATGCGAAAAACTTGTTCTAAATCTGCGACATCGGTAAGCCTTTTTTTTCCATCTTGTGATAGCAATTTCAACTGTCCCAATTTATGGGACGTTTCATTACCTTCTTCTTTTAACTTGGTTTTCAATGCACTCCAATATTTTCTTGGGCGTGGACTATCTGTAAGTACCTCTATTATATCCACCACCGAGAAATAATATTTCTCCTTTTCTGCGTCCCATACGATGCGCACTTTCTTGTTTTCAAAGAGTTGTATTGCGAAGTTGTTTTCCATGGTGATTAGTTTATTTTTGATATTACAAAAAATGGAAACCCTCTTCGGATTCCCATTTTTTATGTAAGATACCGATTACTTATATTCCTTTACGGTACCGGTTCCGTTGAGAACTTCGTTTCCGCAGATTGCAAGAGCAAGCATTTCGTTTTCGCCCTTGTAAATCTTTACGTTAGGAGTAATCCAGCTAATCTGGTCGGTAATCTGCTGCATCCACGGCTTGCTGTATGCAATACCGCCGGTGAGGATGATAGCATCAACTTTGCCACGAACTACTGCTGCAAGACGGCTGATTTCCAAAGCAACCTGATAGCAGAATGCATCAACAAGAAGTTTGCTCTTCGGGTCGCCGTTGAGAGCGTCAACTTCTACCTTGTATGCGTCGTTTGTGCCAAGGTAAGCAACGAAACCGCCTTCGGCAGTTACCATCTTCTTAACCTTTGCCATGTCGTACTTTCCGCTGAAGCAAACTTCGATAAGCTTGCTGGCGTTGATGGAGCCAGAGCGGGTAGGCGAGAATGGACCGAGACCGCAGAGTGCGCGGTTAACTTCAACGCAACGTCCGTGCTGGTGAACACCAACCGAAACGCCACCGCCCATGTGAGCGATGATAAGGTTGAGGTCTTCGTAGGTCTTGCCGATTTCGCGGGCGTAGAGCTTTGCCGTCATCTTCTGGTTGAGGCAGTGCCAGATAACGCCTTCGCGTGTCGGGTCGAGGTCGAACTCGGGATGACCGGTAATCTTTGCGTATTCTGGACGCTCGTCAACGATACCCGGGTCAGCGATGTATGCGCATTCGAGGCCGATTTCCTTTGCAATACTGTCGGAAATGAGAGCTCCGAGGTTGCAAGCATGTTTACCCTGAATACCTGCGCGGCATTCCTGAAGCATAAGTTCATCAACGCGGTAGGTTCCCGATTCGCATGGACGGGTAAGACCGCCACGACCAACTACTATTGCAATCTCATCCGTGCTGATTCCGTGCTTCTTAACCATGTCGAGGATAGCATTCTTGCGGTATTCGAACTGGTCGGCAACCTCTTTGTACTGCTGAATTTCTTCGATTGGGTGCTTGATGTTTTCGGTGAAGATTTCGGTTTCTCCCTCAAATATCGAAGCCTTGGTCGAAGTTGCGCCTGGATTGATTATTAAGCTTTTATTCTTCTTTAATTCCATATATCTTTTGTGTTAATGATTACTTATTTAGCTGCAAGTGCTGCAAGAGCGATTGAGTACATCTTCGACTTTGCAGAGTCGCCACGCGAAGTGAGAACGCAAGGAACCTTTGCGCCCATTACCATTGCGCCGAGGTTTCCACCGCCAAACTTGGTTATGCTCTTGTAGAATACGTTGCCCGATTCGATGTTGGGGAATACGATGCAGTCGGCATCACCGGCAACAGCGCTTGTGAGCTTCTTGGTCTGTGCGCATTCCTTGTTGATAGAAACATCGAGAGCCAAAGGTCCGTCGACCAAAGCGCCCTTAATTTGTCCGCGTTCAGCCATCTTTGAGATGATAGCAGCGTCAACGCATGCCTGCATTCCTGGAAGCATCTGCTCGGTAGCAGCAAGCATTGCAACCTTTGGAGTTTCAATCTGCAACGACTTTGCAACTTTGATTACATAATTGCAGATAGCAATCTTCTGGTTCAGGTCTGGAGCGGGGATAATAGCAACATCACCTGCTACCAACAGCTTGTGGTACGATGGGATTTCAAAAACGGTAACATGCGAAAGAACAGCCTTTGGACCTGGCATAAGTCCAGTTTCCTTGTTGAGGATAGCGCGCATGTACTTGTCGGTGCTGAGGAGACCCTTCATGAGGATGTCGCCTTCGCCCTTGTTGATGAGCGATACAGCAACGGCACCAGCCTTGTTTTCGTCAGCTTCCTGAACGATGCGGAACTTGCTAACGTCGAAGTTGTGGCGAGCACAAACTTCCTTGATTGTAGCTTCGTCGCCTACCAATGTACCTTCAACTATGCCTTCCTGAATTGCATTGTAAACTGCTTCGATTGTGTGGTCGTCGTTTGCGTATGCAGCAACCAATCTCTTCTTTTCCCTTGTCTTGAGGACGGTTAAGACGTCATCTAATTTTTTAATATCCATAGGTTAAATTTTATTAATCCGTTAATTTTAAAGTGCGACTAAAATAATAATTTTTTGCGAAACTAATCAACGGGATAATTTTTTTTTATCAAAATTTCGGCGCTTGTTTTTGTTGATAAAACATAACTTTAACAACCTTAATAAGTTCGCTGTTCCGATTGCCTTTAAAAGTGTTTAAGAACATTGTTTTTGGTGGGGCTAAAAGGCCAACAGGCTGACTGGCTAACAGCCATTTCCCAAAAAGTGTTAGGCATTAATGTCGTCTCTCAGCTAGCCTGTTCACTTATTTTAATAGGTAAAAAACAAAAGCAATTAACAAATAGTTGTGAATAAGTATAATAATAAGTATGTGGTTTGAAAAAGTTTTATGCTATATGGAAATTTGTTGCTAAATTGCAGGTTTAAATTAAATTAGGTATGAAAGTGTGCTATAGTAAAATGAGCGGATGCGCTATGTTGTTGATTGTGTGTCTGTTCGTGTCTCATAACATATTAGGATCGGAAGTTCTGTCCAAAGACAGGAATATGCTTTTTGTAGAAGAAAAAGGGCAGAATGCAAATCCTGAATATCTGAAATTTTCGTGGAAAGGAAATCAGTTGTTTGCCTATTTTTGTACCGATAAGGTGACTTTTGTAACGCAGGAAGTCCATTATGTTGACAATGAGGCTTCGCTTGAAGCTCGCAGAAAGGGAAATGATAATGAGGCTTTGAAGCATTCTGCAGTTACCTATTCGTATCATTTCGATATGCGTTTCCTCAACTCAAGTCCAGATGTGAAAGTAATTGGTGTTGATGAGCAGGAAACAAAGTTTGATTATTATTTGGCTCATTGTCCCGATGGTATTCTTAGTGCAATGTCGTATTCTAAAATCCTTTATTCCAACATATATCCTAATGTTGACCTTGAATTTTATTATGATGGAAGCAAACTGAAATACAATTTCATTGTGCGTAGAGGTGGCAATGTCGAGGATATTAAAATTGCATGGGAAGGAGTTGAAAATCTGAAGTTGTCGGAAGCGGGCGTTACGTTTGATGCTGGAGAATTCAATTTTGTGGATATGCTACCGGTTTCGTCGTGCAATGATGCAAATGTTGAAACAAAATATATTGTAGAAGATAATATTGTTAAGTTTTTTGTTGATGATTACAATAGAGAAGGTACGCTTGTTATAGATCCGGGAATTACATGGACTAGCCATCTTGAGTACAATGGTTATGGAACATGGGGAGATATTGTGCATAATTCTAATGGAAGTATTTTCTATTATGCAGACTGGGAATGGAGTCCAAATGCTACCGAAGTGTCCAATTATCTTAATTCGGCATCTACGAACAATCATTATGGAGTAACTGCAAGTAATAATGATATAATTATTTCAAAGTTTAAACTATCAGGTGATTTATTATGGGTGTGCCAGTATGGTGGTGATGCTGATGACGATATAGACGGTGCAGTATTGTATGATGAAAATAACGATAGGCTATACGTTGCTGGCAGTACTGGATCGTCGGGATTCCCGTTGCAGACACGTTCTGGCGCTTACAATCTGAATTGGTCTAATGCTACTAGCGGTAGTTATACATTCACTGGTGGCAAGCGAGGTTTCTTACTTATGTTCGATTCTAACAATACACGGCAGTGGGCAACTCTACTTGATAGGGGCATAAACCTTGAAACATACGATATGGCAGTAAACGCAAGTGGTTCTGTTTATCTTGTCGGTCAGGCGGGATCTTCTTTTTACTACCGTGATTTTACTAGATATGGAAGTCAACTTGCACAAATACCAAGTGGTTCTGGATACCAAGGTTCTATTGTGGCAGGAGCTTCTGAGACACAAAGCTATAGATATTCGTATGTTATGGAATTTTCAGCAGCAGGAGCTATGCTGTGGTCAACGTGGTTGCCTGTTCAAACTTTGGTAACTGGGAACTACGATACAAATTCGACTGGAAGGGCAAGCGATGTAGAGATTGGTACAGACGGGGCGCTGTATATTGTTGGCGATGAAATGTGGACCAGTAGCAACTACAGGTTTTCTACCGCACTGATTTCTGCAACATATACCAATCGTGGACAGGACGATATGTTCTATATGAAGTTCAATTCGAGCAACCAGCCTGTTCCTGCTTGGGGCGGATATATTGGCGGTGCTGGATTCGACAAGATAAATGTTGGAGCAGCAAACGGTGATATAGAACTTGATTCGCAAAATCGTCTGTATGTGACAGGTCATACTTATAGTGCAGATTTCCCTCACGTAAGTCCACCAGATGTTTGTGGTTATTACAGAGGGACAATCTCAGGCTCTGTTAGTAGCAATGTCTCGGGGACTCAGAATGGATATATGTTCCGAATAAATACAAATGCGAATGGGACAAGTAGTGTGGATTATTCCACATATTTTGGGGGTAATGGCTACACCGCTATGAAGCGAATATATAAGGATCCGTCGGACAACCTGTGGCTATGTGGTGAGGCTAATGCAACGGCAATGACAGCTATACCTGTGGACGGGTATTATAATAATGGCTATTCCGGTTCAAGTACCAATACCTTTTTCGCCCAGCTTTCGCAGTACAACGAGTTGATTTGGTTGAGTTACTATGCAAGCACTTATTATGGCGGATTTGAAACATATAGTCCGAGCGACAACCAAATTTATTTGTATTATGCAGGTCAAAGTCAGAATCATACCAATATTGGAGGAGGATATCAATATTCCACTAGCAGTACTTGTACTAGGGCAATGGTAATAGAGAATACAGTTGTAAATGGTGTTTTGAATATGGTATCTGCTGCAGGTACCAGCATTTGTAGGGGAGAAGGCACAACCATTGATGCTGGTGCGGGATTCGCTTCGTATTCTTGGTCAACTGGAGCTCATACGCAAAGTATTTCTGTAAGTCCAACAACAAATACCACATATAGGGTTACTGCTACCACTGCAAGCGGTTGCGAGGTGACCGCAAGTATTGATATATCGGTCATTGTTTGCTGCACTGAGCTTGCTCAGCCTACGCTTACCGTTACTTCCCAGACCGATCGTTCGGTGACTGTTTCCTGGAATTCTATATCACATGCAAGTTCCTATACTTTATATTATGGTGTGAACGACCCAAACAGCAGTACAAGTAATGTATGGAGTATTCCAAATGCGACTTCGCCGATGACAATACCAGAACTAACCAACGGACAGCCGTACAATTTTGCGGTGATGCCTGTTGGAACAGGTGAGTATTGCCCGAATAATCCAATGTCGCCGACAAGGCTAGGAACACCAGTATGCGATGAATAAAAAAATGAAAGAATAGAATGATTGATATAAATAAAATATTGAAAATTATCATAGTAGTTTTTGTCGGACTGCTGATGGCGGGAAAGGCTTTCGGACAGAGTACTCTTACTATTTGTGATAATGGCAATACAAATTCTTTTGTGCCAATTCATGTTACATATAGGGATTATTACTTAAAGTCGGAGTTCATTATCCCTGCGTCATACCTAAGTACAATGACCGGTACAATTACAAAGATGGAATTTTATTCAACTACAACAGGTTACGCTATGGGGTCTTATAAGGTATTCTTAAAGGTAGTTGATAATACAACAATAAGTGAATATTCAGGCACTGAAGGTGCTACAATTGTATATGATGGACCTTTGAGTATTACTAGTTATAAGGTCGCAGTAAATTTTACTACAAATTTTGAATACAATGGGGGCAATTTGCTTGTAGGTATTTATACATCTACTCCAGGTAGTGAAATTACTTCTTTTTCTGGTATGTGGTATGGAAAAACAGAGTCTGATGCATCGGTTCAAGGAAACCATTCCTCTAACATGTCGTTGGTTTCCGCAACACAACGGAACTTTATTCCCAAGACGACTTTTACATATACGCCATGCGTCCAGCCATCAGGCACATTCTCATTGCCAACAGGTTTGTGCAATGTTATGGTTGCCGATATTGGCACTACGGTTAATCTCGCTGGAAATTTTACAAGCAGCTTGCCCAGTGGTGGAACTTTTACATATCAATCCTACGATAGTGATGTGGCTACTGTTAATAGCAGCGGTGTGGTTACATTTGTGGGCGAAGGTGCAACAACAATACATATTACATGGTCACATAGCAGCTATTGTTCGGTGACACTGAACTATCCAATTGTCGTTTCGGACGGTTGCGCGAGGATTGGTACGGGAACGGCCTATACTGAATATAATGCAGGAACTCATGGTGGTGTATATACATTTATGAATTCATACGCATATACCCAGCAGCTATATACTGCTGCAGAGTTGAGCGCGGCTGGTGTCGCAGCTGGAGTTATGGAATATATAACGTTGCACTATAAGGAAGAGGTGTCGAAGAGCTATACTTTTGAAATTTATCTTGGTCAGACTAGTGCCACGTCTGTTCCCACGACATGGATTACAGATGCAAATCTGCAACTTGTTTATAGTGGCTCATATACATTCACACCAGACAATAATGGATGGAACAGCATAGATATAAGCAGTGCCAATTGGCAATGGGATGGAACCAGCAATTTGCTTATTGCATTCCGCAGAACCAATCCTGATGATGGCTGCTGCTCCGATTTTTACCATACTAATAGTCCAAATATGATGGCTTACCAAAGCAGTCAGACAAATTCAATTACACTAAATGCAAATAATGTCTCGACATATACGGGCAGTGTCGTTAATAGTGGAGAGGAGAGACCGGAAATAAAATTCTGCTTTGGTGCAGCTTCACCCTGTGAGGCCATACCTATGACATGCGAACAGACATATACTGGTTCGACTACTCTGACAAGCACTGTCGTTTGTGTTTCGGGGACATACATTGGAAACGGTGGTGAGGCTTTTTATAGTTTTACGCCTACGACGACAGGAAATTATAGCTTTGGGGCTTTTGTGACATCGGGTTCTCCTGTAATTATGGCAATTGCAACCGACTGCGAGGCAAATGATGTTTTGGCAAGTACTGCTGTAATTCCAAATCCAAGTGCGCCAGAGGAGATTTTGTCGGCATATTTGATTGAGGGAACAACTTATTACATTATTATGGATGCTTATTCGAATTATGTAAGTTCCGCCTATTCTGTAACAGCGCATTGTGACGATGTTGCGCAGTGCAACGATTTTAATAATGTTCCTGTCGGAAGCCTTCCGTCAGGATGGACATATACGGTTAACGTATGGCCAAATCCTAATCCCGGTAGTCCTAATGTGTGGCAAAACTATTATACATCACCTGCTACTTTGTCAATAATAAATGCCCAACATTCGGATATGATTAGTTCAAGTTTGTATTCTATGTCACGTAATGCTGAAACATGTGCAGCAGTGGGTTCGGAATGTTTGTATATTGAATATGCGCCTGCCCATGCATCTTATTGTCAGGATGTATATTTGTATCCACCAGTTATGCACCTGTTTCCTGGTACATATTCATATTCTGTACTTTATTCTGCAGAAGTAGAAATGTCAATTAATCATGGTAGTCTTGATGGAATGTTAACAGGAAGCGTATGCAATCTGTATTATGGAACAACTGCAAATTATACGCAAATGACACAAATGTCGGATATAACATGGCAAGATATGTCTGGAACAACTATACGTTATACTCCACTAGGAGCATGTAATTCATTCGTTCAGATAAAAGGAACATTTGAGGTAACGGAGGAGGGAAACTATTATGTGGGTATGAAAGTTCACGCCAATTGTCCTACAGGGTCCTCTAATACACATCAGGCATATATGACACTTGATAATTTCTGCTTGTTGCCGTTGACCACAATAGTTACGTGTGAACATCTTGAGGCTCCAACTATTACAGTAGAAACAGAGACCGACCGTTCTGTAACAGTTTCTTGGTCTCCTGTTGAGCATGCAGATTCCTATACTTTATTTTATGGCATTAACGATCCTAATAGCAGTTCTAATGTTTGGAGGGTCGACAATGCCACTTCACCATATACTATTGACGAACTTACTAACGGACAGACATATAATTTTGCGGTGATGCCGGTTGGGTCGGGTGATTATTGTCCGGATAATCCACTTTCAACAATCATTGGAACACCAGAATGTAGATGATAATTAACGAAAAAAACATATAAATCATGATAAGATTTTACAAGATATTATTGATTTTTGCCACAGTAATGTGTGCTGGGATTATCGCGTGGGGACAAACGACGCTTACCGTGCATGATGGGACTGAAACCAATCAGTACATCCCTATGTATGGTTATTATTTCGATGATTTTACCAAAAGCGAATGTATCTTTCCATCCACATTATTAGGTGAAATGACCGGTGGAACTATTACTAATATTACATTCTATCCTGCTACTGTTGGTACAACTAATGCCACATGGGGTGTTTCTAATCAAAAGGTATTTCTGAAAGAAGTCAGTTCTAGCGCTCTCAGTGGCAGTTATATTGGAATGGATGGCGCCTATATGGTTTATAATGGTCTGCTACCTATGCCAACGGCAGGAACACCGTATACGATAAATCTCCCTTCTGGTGGATATACCTACAATGGTGGAAACCTGTTGATTGGTGTATATTGTGATGACGATGGTTCGTATAATAAAGTTGAATGGTATGGCTCTACTGGTTTGGGTTCTTCGTCTGCTTATGGAAGTAATGCTTCCTCTTTGTCTAGTGTAGGGTATACCGCACTAAACTTCCTTCCTAAGACTACATTTACATATACTCCTGCTAGCAGCAGTGATGAGTGTGCAACAATAGGAACAAGTACTTCCACGACTGGTTTCGCACCGGTAAATTTGAGCAATTCAGGCTCTTATTTGTATTCGTACACTCAGCAATTATATACGGCGTCGGAAATATCTGCGGCTGGTGGTGAAGCAGGTTTGGTCGAAAAACTGAAGTTCCGCTATAGTGGCATTTTTAACTCAACAGTTCCGATAATAGTGTATTTGGGTCAAACTTCGTCGAGTTCGCTCACTTCGGGGTGGATTTCCAACGCTTCGCTAACTCAGGTATATTCTGGATCTGTAACATTTACACCAGGGTGGTTTGAACTTGATGTTAGTAGCGCAAATTATGTATGGAATGGAACCAGTAATATTCTTGTTGCTGTAAAATCAACAGGATTGCCCAATAATCAGGGTACATTTTACTATACAAGTGCTTCTGGCATGGCAAGATATGCAACAAGCAATTCGTCTCAAATTGCACTTAATGGAAACAATATACCATCATCGGCAACTGGTACTCAGTCTTCATACAGACCTAATATTTCAATATGCTTTGGCGAGAATCCTATTGTGCCGCAGGAACTTTCTGTTTCGGCAGGTACAGTTTCTTGTTCTGGTTCGGGAACAACTCTTACAGCAACTGCAACAGGCTTTTCTTCACCCCGTTATACTTGGAGTGTATCGCCAAGTACAGGTGCTGGTTTGCCAAGTAGCCATACCAACCTTACAACCAACACAATAACAGTAACACCAACCACTGGAGGAAATTACACATATACATGTTCTGTGACAGAAGGCGGTTCTGGAACTGCTACTACTGCGTCGGTTACAATCTCTGTTCCGCAGACACCGACAGTAACAATTTCTCCCGCTACTGCAACTGCTTGCGGAAGTTACGATATAACACCTAGTATAAATACAAAATGTGGTGAGGCTACGTACTCTTGGGCTCGCAACGGTTCCTCATTGGGTATTAGTACGCAAAACTATACTGCTACAACTTCTGGAACATATACAATAACAGTAAACAGCAGCAGTTATAGACAATACGACATGATTTTGCAGAACGGAATAGCAGCCATTGTTGTCGTAGCTCCAACAGCTACTACAGATGGAAAGGCTGTCCCTATTGGAACTGGCGGTATCGGTTCAAATACATCGGTTGGAAATATAGCTTACAATGCTGCTGCTAATCTTCAGAGGGCAATTGTGGCAAATGGCGGTGTTAGATATAACTCTGGCAACCGCGAAGGCTTCAAGATTCCACGTGGCGGTTGTCCGGCTACAGCAAGTGTGAATGTGACGGTTGTTAATAATGAAATGCCATATTTTACCAATCCAGGACCGATATGTGCTGGTACGGCATTTTCACTTCCAACAAGTTCTACTAATAACTCTTCATTTACAGGTTCGCCTATTACTGGTTCATGGAGTCCCGCAGTCAATAATACGCAGACAACAACATATACATTCACGCCTTCCGCTAGTCCAAATCAATGCGCAAGTACCACAACAATGCAGGTAGTGGTCAATGCTTTGCCGACACCGAGCATCAGCGGTACAACTACCATCTGCAACGGCACGAGCACTACGCTCACGGCCAGTGGCGGAGGAACTTACAGGTGGGATAATAACAGTACAAGTGCTCAGCGTACAGTCAGCCCGACTACGAATACGACCTATACGGTGACTGTAACCAATTCGAGCAACTGTTCAGCATCAACTAGCAAGGTTGTAACTGTCAATGCATTGCCATCACCGAGCATCAGCGGAACGACCACAATCTGCAACGGGGCAAGCACAGTACTCACAGCCAGCGGCGGAGGCACATACAGGTGGGACGACAACAGCACGAATGCGCAACGCACCGTCAGCCCGACAACAACAACGACCTATACGGTTACTGTTACCAATTCTAACAGCTGTTCAGCAACCGCCAGCAAGGTAGTAACAGTCAATGCTTTGCCGACGCCGAGCATTAGCGGAACGACCACCATCTGCAACGGGGCAAGCACAGTGCTCACGGCCAGCGGCGGTGGAACTTACAGGTGGGATAATAATAGTACAAGTGCTCAGCGTACTGTCAGTCCGACTACAACAACGACCTATACGGTGACGGTTACAAATTCGAGCAACTGTTCTGCATCAACTAGCAAGGTTGTAACTGTCAATGCATTGCCATCGCCGAGCATCAGCGGCACGACCACCATCTGCAACGGCACGAGTACGACGCTCACTGCTAGCGGTGGAGATACATATAGGTGGGATGACAACAGCACGAATGCCCAGCGTACAGTCAGCCCGACTACAACAACGACCTATACGGTGACTGTAACCAATTCTAACAATTGTTCAGCATCAACCAGTGTGACAGTTAGTCCAATAAACTGTTGTAACATTTCTATAGCCGACATTGAGACAACAGATCCTAACTGCTATGGTGTAAACGATGGCTCTATTGACGTAACAATAAGTGGAGGTACTGCACCTTATACATATACATTAAGTAATGGCGAAACAGTAACGACCAATGAAACTTCGGTTCATTTGGCAGGTTTGGGTGATGGATCTTATGTCGTTACCGTAACCGATGCAAATGGTTGTGAGGCAGGGCGCGAAACAACACAAGAATGTTTTCGTATTACCGATATTCTCTATAATTCGTGCGATTATACAGCCGAAGGTTTCAATGAAATGGTCACATTGCTAATCGGACCAAATGACCTTGATGCTGACGCAATGAATATAAACTGGTCAACATCGGAGTTGTCATTTACTGGATTCTGTGAAAATTCATCAATCGTATCTGGTATAAATGCATCAATAACAGGAGGTGGCAGGGTGATAGCACCAACAGGTGGAATTCTTCCGGCAAATTCGGAGGTGCTGATAGTGACATCTACGCGTTTCGATTATTCTCACTTTGATTTTTCTGGACTTGACCACGATGTTTACATCCTTTTCCAGTGCAATACAACAGTAGAAACTGGTCATTTCGGTAATAGTACTAATACAACAAGAAATTTCAGTATATCGTTCGGTTCTTCATCGTGTAGCGATGCCGTTTCATACCGACCGCCTACAACAGATGAGGGTAATGCCGTTCATTACAATGCAGACGGAACTGTTGTATACTACAACAACGGCTGTCAGGCTCCTGTGTTCTACAACGAAATAGTTTTGAACGATCCAGAAGAAATTACATTGTCATACTCGTCGATTTCGGGTTATCAGAATGTCGATTTGGGCGAAATTTCGCCAGTGACAAATTGTACAGGAACTGCAGCATATACATCAACAGATTTGCCAGATGGTCTTGCTCTTAATTCATCAACTGGTGTAATATCAGGAACGCCAGAACATCAAGAAGACGGAAGTTTTTCAGTGACAATGAATTGTGATGGCTGTGATGCAACTTATACTGTTGACTATCATTTCGATGAAGAGCCTAATTATCAGGGATGTGTTATTGAGGAAGATTTTTCGGAAATAACAACTGGTGGAAATACGGCTACTTCTGGAACTAATGGTCCTTTAGGTACAGAATTGACACAGAATTTTATATCTGATTTCCCAACAACAAGCAGGGCATACGCTGCAGGTGGAGTTGTAAAACTTGGAAGTAGTTCAAATTCTGGATTTATACAGACAGCACCGTTGAACTTGAGCGTTCCTTTCTATGTGGAATTCGATGTGAAAGGCTGGTCTTCTGTCGAGGGAGATATTAAAGTTACTGTAAGTGGTTTGGACCCGCAGACAGTTTCGTATACTTCTACATTAAGTGGTGATTTTGAAACAAAGCGTGTTAACTTTAATGCTGCTACCTCAAATTCTACTGTTAAGATAGAGACCTCGGCCAAAAGGGCATTCATCGACAATGTAAAGGTTTGTTATCCCGACCCATGCTCAGTAGAAGCACGTCAGGTAGCTGGTTTATGCGAAGGAAAGATTGTCATTGAGGCAGAAGGTTCTGGAGGTATGGGTGATTTTTCGTATGCTTGGGACAATGGAGCAGGAAATGATTATCAGTATGCTGGTGCAATATCAGGAACTACATACACGGTAACTGCCAGCGATGAGTTTGGCTGTGTGGCTACCGCTACGGTAACGCCTGTGCAAACAGGAAAACCTGTTGTAACTCCGAATTATAGTCCAATAACCTGCCATGAAGGAACAACCGACATTGTTCTTACTGTAACTGGTGGTGCTGGTGCGCCTTACACATACCATTGGGGTGAAAGTGCAAGCACAACAAATATAATCGAGGATGTGACAGCAGGAACATATCATGTCACGGTTAGTGATGCAAATTGTTCATCCGAATCAACCGTTCAGGTAACAGAACCCGATGCAATAACCTTTGGTGTTACGACTACACCACAAGTCTGCAATACCCACGGTACGGCAACTATTTCCAATGAACAAGGAGGCGATGGAACCTATTCCTACGTATGGCACAACTCTTCAAACCAGGTTGTCGGCAACACGGCAACGCTTTCCGCGAATGCAGGAACCTACAGTGTAACCGTGAGCGATGGTAACGGATGCTGGGCGTCAACGCCAGTTACAATCGGCAGCAGCTCGACAAGCGTTTCGTTCAGCGCAGCAGCATCAAATCCAACATGTAGTTATCAGACTGGAAGCATAGTCGTCAACAATTTTGTCGGAGCATCGCCTTTCACCATAGCATGGGACGGCGGTTCTGTTGAAAATATTACAGATAGTTATACAATAACTGGCCTTGCTACAGGTAACTACTCGGTTATAGTTACCGATGCCGACGGTTGCGGAGATACCCATACAGGAATATCAATTACGGTTCCCGAAGCATTGACCTTGAACGTATCGACAAGCGATGCTATTTGCAACAACAGAAGCATGACACTTACTGCTACAGACGGCTTCAGCACCTACGCATGGGGGCACGGTTCTGCTACCGAAGGCACGCAGGGTACAGGTGCCAATGCTAACACTTATACGGTTACCATAACAACTGGCGGTACCTACAGCGTAACAGCTACAGCTGCTAACGGATGTTCGGCTGACGCAACGTTGGCAGTGACAGTCAATCCGACACCAGAGGCAGGTGCATCGATAGTTGGCGACGATGAAGTCTGCATAGGCGAAGATGCCGAACTGACTGCCACTCCTACAGGAAGCGGTTATACTTATCGCTGGTCAACAGGAGAGGAAACTGCAACCATTTCAATTCATCCGACAGCACAAACGACATACACTGTAACAGTTTTCCAAGGCGAATGCTTCGATGAGGAATCAATTACGGTAGGTACGTGCAACTGCGGACTTACAGCTCGTGCAGAGCAGATTTCTGGATTCTGTGAAGGAAAAATTATCGTTGAAGCAAGTACCGAAAATGGCACTGGTACAATTACATACGACTGGGAAAATGGTTTAGGTAACGAAGCCCAATATATTGCCCCAGATCCAGATGTTACATATACAGTCCGAGTATCCGATGAGGCAGGTTGTACGGCAGAAGCATCCGTAACACCTGTGCGGACTGGTTATCCTGCAATAGATGAAACTTTAGTTGACGCAATTCAGTGTAATGGAGAAACGGCAACCATAACACTTTCTGTATCGGGAGGATATGGCGAATATAGCTACGAATGGCGCAACAGCGAAAACAATTCGGTAGGAACAAATTCTAATGTTCTATCTGGCGTATATGCTGGCACATATACAGTTACTGTTTCAGATGGACATTCGTGTGCAACATCAACTTCTGTTACAATTACAGAGCCCGATGAACTCACTGTTGCCCTAACTGACAGGGTTGACCAGACCTGCTCGACACAGGGAAGTATCAGGTTGATAATTACTGGCGGTTCAGGTAGCATTTCGTATTCGTGGGACGGTGGAGATGCAAGCACATATACGTCGGCTGTTACTGTGTCGTTGGGTTCTGGCTCGCATACGGTTTCTGTAACTGATGGAAACGACTGTACGGCATCGGCACCAGTTACCATATCAAACAACAGCGGCATGACCGTATCACTGAACTCTCGTCAGCGTACAAGGTGCTACGAACAGGATGGCGGTAGCTTTACTCTCGACTTCAACAATGGAACATCGCCTTATGAGATTATTACTTGGAATGGCGAAACTATCAACGAGACGAATCCATCACATACATTCCCCAATTTGACTGCTGGCAATTATGGCGTTACAGTAACCGATGCCAATGGATGCACCGACAATATTTCTGTAGAAGTTGAAGATGCTGACGAGTTCACAGCAAATGCTTCGTTTACAACACCAATAATGTGCCACGGTGATTCATTTGACATTACGGTTGCAGCAAATGGCGGTACTCTTGCCAGTGGACACGACTATACGTACGCATGGAGCAATAGCGTCAATACGCAGTCGCAGACTGGTTTGACAACATACACGACCTACACTGTAACGGTTCGCGACGACAATAGTTGCGAAGCAATATCTTCTGTAGAAGCTGAGAATCCTTCCGAAGTTCGGATTATAATTACCGCTGACGAAATTAGTTGCCATGGTGAAACAACAACAATAACTGTTGCTGGTGAAGGTGGAACTGGCTCATATACAGGCACTGGCTCATTTGAAAACATTACAGCAAGTACGACAGCATATTCTTATACAATTTATGACACCAATAACTGTTCGGCAAGCGATAATATCACTATTACTGAGCCTGCTGAAATTACTGTTACGCTCGACAACGTTGTAGCCCAGACATGTGATGACCTCGGTAGTGTTGACATGACGATTACAAATGCGCTGGGTACTGTTTCGTATTCGTGGGATGGCGGAAGTGCAAGCACATACTCTGCAGCAACTACGGTAGAGTTGACCGCTGGTTCGCACACGGTTTCTGTAATCGACGGAAACGGATGTACTGCTACCGCTAGCATTTCGGTAGGCGACAACCGTTCAAATGTAACATTCGATGTTTTGGCTACAAGTCCTAACTGCTTTGGCGAAACAGGAAACATAGCCATTTCAAATATCGTTGGAACATCACCTTACACCATAGAATGGACAAACGGAACGTCTGTAAGCGTATCAACAAATAGTTATACAATACCAGACCTCGGCACAGGCAATTACACCATTACCGTTACCGACACTTACGGCTGTAGCGCAATACAAAGCGGAAATATAATTACCGTTCCCGACCAAATAACTCTCTCATACAATGAAATCCTGGCATATATAGGAACTGGCATTTCTGTATTACCGACACATTCTTGCACTTCATCACCATCGTTCTCATCGTCCGACATTCCAAGCTGGCTAACGTTGAGCTCAACGACTGGTGAAATTACTGGCACACCAACGTCAAATGTGAGCGGTTCGTTTACCGTAACGATGACTTGTGGAGGTTGTGATGTAGATGCTGTGGTCAATTATACGATACTTATGGACCTTACCGACTGCTATAGTACTGGTACGGTGCTTTTCCGTGAGGACTTTGGTGGCAACGAGGTTGGCGACGACCGTTGCGCATCAATGTCAGACCTTACTGCAATGGGCATGAATACTCTTACAAATTATGTGTCTGCTTGGAATATTACAGAGTGTAATTATAATGCTAACTATCAATGGAATACTGGTATTAATGGTTGGGATTGTAGAAACCACGGAGATTGCCAGAACAGTAGGGGTGTATATGCACTTGTAAAATATACGCTTGCGGGACATCCAGGATGGCATGGAAATCTTTCAGACCATACACATTCTGATGATGTTTCTCGTGGCTACATGATGCAGGTTGATGCAGGAAGCACCTCGGGACAGTTCTACGAAACAACAATCGACGACTTGTGCTCGGGTTCGGAACTCTATTTCTCCGTATGGATTCTGAACGTTAACTCATCAAGTTCAATATCAGGTTTGAACTTCCATATTGAAAATGCAGACAACGGTACTGTAATAACAGACTATACAACTTCGACAATTTCTGCTCATTCAAATATAAGCGATGCACAATGGGAACGCTATGGAATGAGCTTCACAATTCCGGCAGGAGTAACACGAGTAAGGTTGTCGCTCAATAATCCGAATGCTTCAACTTCGGGCAACGACTTTGCAATCGACGACATTGAGATTCGTTTGTGCGTACCACAGATAAATATTCCTGCTGGCGAAACAGAATTGTGTTCTGGACAAACTTATAATGTAAATGCTACATACTTGAACGAAGGAACTTTCATTGAGCCGTTGCAGTACCAGTGGTTCTACAGCGAAACTGGCGATCCGCTTGACAATTCGGTATGGGAAGCAGTTGCAGGACAGACTGCCGAAGACTTGTCGATGGCAAATGTTCAGGAAGCCAATGAAGGCTACTACAGGTTGGCAATATCGGCGCAGGGAAATATCCTGACCAACTGCCGTGCTTTATCCGAACCGGTTCACCTGACCGTTAACCCGACTCCGGACGCTGCAATTTCTATTGTCGGCGATACCGAGGTATGCTCTGGCGAAGATGCTGTTTTGGCAGCAAGTCCGAGCGGTATGTCATACGTATGGTCAACAACTGCAACTACAGAAACCATTTCAATTCATCCTGATGGGCAGACTACATACACGGTAACTGTTACGCAGGGTTCGTGTTCAAATGAGGCTTCAATTGAAGTCGGTAATTGCAGTTGCGAACTTACAGCCGAAGCTACTCAGACCGATGGCTTCTGTACAGGCGACATTGTCATCGTGGCTGAAGGCGTAAATGGTTCTGGCGACTATTCTTACGCTTGGGACGGAGGACAGGCTTCTGCTCAGATTGTTGGTGCTGACGTGAACCGTACCTATACCGTAGTAGTTACCGATAACAGCACACATTGTACTGCAAATGCTAGCATAAATACTTCGCAGACTGGCTATCCGACAATAGCAGAGCCTACGGTTAGCACAATATTGTGTAATGGCGGAACAGCAACCATAACGCTTTCGGTATCGAATGGCTTTGGCGAATATAGTTATGAATGGCATAACAGTGAAAATGCTACCGTAGGAACTAATTCCAATGAACTTTCTAATATTACTGCTGGTACATATACTGTTACTGTTACTGACGAACATTTGTGTGCAACATCTACTTCTGTTACTGTAAATCAGCCCAACCCGGTAGTTGTATCAGCAGATAAGACCGATAAGGTTTGCGCAACTATGGGCTCAGTATTTGTAACTTCTATAACTGGAGGTTCCGAAACTGGCTATCAATATCAGTGGACCAATGATGCAAACGGTGAAACAATTGGAAACGGTGAAAGTGTAACAGGTCTTGCTGGTGGCAATTATACAGTATTAGTTACCGATTCCAACGGATGTCCTGGTACTGCACAGGTGACCATCGATGACATTGGCGGAACTGTATCGTTCTCGCTTGCAGCCCACGACCTTTCGTGTAATGGCAATGGTTCAGGTAGTATAGATGTTGAAAACATAACAGGTCGTTCACCATATTCTATAGTATGGACTTCTACGGTGGCAAATGGAAATGAGAATGATGTTATGTCGTCATCGTATGAAATTTCCGGTTTGCCGGCAGGAAACTACACTGTTATTGTTACCGATGCTGATGAATGTTCAAGCACTTTGACAACTACAGTTGATGAACCTGCTTTGCTTGAGGCTACAGCAGAATTGACAACTCCAATATTGTGCCACGGAGATAAATTTGGTGTAATGGTAACCGCCAATGGCGGAACCCTTGCTGATGGACATGCTTACTCATATTCATGGCACAATGGTGCAAATACGCAGTCGCAAAATGGCTTGGAAGAGTATGGCCTATATGCAGTGACTGTTACCGATGATAACGGCTGTATCGCAATGGCATCAGTGAATGCAATAGAGCCTTCAGAAGTTCAGATTTCGATTTCTGCGGATGAAATATTGTGTCACGGACAGACCTCTACTGTGACTGTTACAGGAAATGGCGGTACTGGAGCTTATTCTGGCACAGGCACTTTTGATAATGTCAATGCAGGTACGCATACATATACGATTGCCGATGAAAACGGCTGTCATGCAAGCGATGATATAACTATTACAGAACCAGACGAACTTGGCGTTAACTTTAACAACATTGTCGAACAGACATGCGAAACTCTCGGTAGTGTCGACTTGTCAATATTTGGAGGACAAGGTAGCATATCGTATTCATGGGATGGTGGCAGTGTAAATTCATATACATCTGCAATAACGGTCAGCCTGACATCTGGTTTACATAATGTTTCTGTAACAGATGGAAATGGTTGTGGTTATTCGCAGTCGGTGAACATTCCTAACGGCAATGACATGACAGTGGATGTAATATCCAATAATAGGGTTTATTGCAACGGTATGGCTACTGGTAGTTTCGAAATTGAGTTCGTCAACGGAACTTCTCCATACGCTATAACTTGGACAAATGGAACATTGACCGAAACCGCTTCTTCTCATGAATTTTCTTCGTTGCGAGCTGGCATATACGGTGTTTCTGTAGTAGATGCAAATGGATGTTCCGACAATGTTTCTGTTGAAATTGAAGAATCTGACCTGCTAACAGTTTCGGCTTCCGTTACATCCGTAATTAATTGTCATGACGATGCCTTTGATATTTCAGCTTCGGCCGATGGTGGAAATGGAGGTTATTCGTATGTATGGACTGGAAATATTGCAGGTCAGTCGCGTACAGCTCTTACCGAATACACAACATACACAGTTACTGTTACCGATGCTGAGGGATGTGTTGCACAGGCTAGTGTAAGTCCTGAGAATCCGCAGGAACTTTATATTAGTAGTATTGTTGGTAACGACATCCAATGTCATAATGGAACAACTGTTGTCAACGCTTATGCAGGAGGTGGAACAGGTACGCTTACATATACATGGAGAACCGATGGACTTCCTGCCGTAAATTCACAACAGATAACTGCACCGGCAGGAACATACGGACTTACTGTTACGGATTCAAATGGTTGTATGATAACAACAACTTATGTTATCCAAAATCCAGATGAAATATCAATCCAGCTTACTGGAACAACTGACCAATATTGTACGACATTGGGTGAAGCCAGGTTAAATGTAACAGGAGGAACAGGCAATTTGTCGTATTCATGGGATGGAAATACAAATTATACTGTAACAGGTAATTCGGTTGTGTCACATCTCGAAGCTGGGGAATATACAATGACAGTAACAGATGCTAATGGTTGTGTAGCAACGCAGACTGTTACAATTGAAGTAGGTGCGGAAATGAGTGTAGTTGCTGGTCAGCCTGTACCGGTACTTTGCTTCGGCGATAGAAATGGTAGCTTTACCATAAATATGCAAGATGGAATGGCCCCATATACAATCGTTTGGAATTCTGGTACCTTTACCGAAATGTCAAATTCTCATGAGTTTGATAACCTTGCGGCAGGATCATATAATGTTACTATAACTGATGCTCACAATTGTGTGTCAACGGTTTCTGTCGAAATAGAAACTCCAGAATTACTTGTCGCATCATCGTCGGCAGAACAAATTCTTTGTCATGGGGAAACTGCAGAAGTAACGGTATCGGCAACTGGAGGAACATTGCCTTATCAGAATGTTGGAATTTATGACGTTACAGCGGGCGCATATAATTATGTAGTTACAGATGCTAATGGCTGTCAATCTACAACATTTGTATCGTTGGTTGAACCTACTGATATTTCTGTCAATGCGGTTTCTGCTAATGCACGGTGTTATGGAGAATCGGGAAGTGCAAACCTTGTAGTTACTGGTGGTACATCTCCGTATTCAGTAGTATGGCAGGACAATTCTAACGGACTGGAGAATATCAATGTGCCGGTTAACTCTGATTTCGGATATACAGTTACCGATGCGAACGGTTGTACAAAGACAGGCGTTGTAAGGGTTGGCGAGCCGTCTGTATTGTCGATAGAACTTACAGCTAGTAGTGTTTCATGCTATGGACTTGCCAATGGTAGTGTTAGCATATCGGCTATTGGCGGAGGTGTTCCTCCATATAGTTACCAATGGAGCAACGGATATTCAAGCAACAACCTTGTGGGGGTAGGTGCTGGATCATATAGCCTATTGGTAACAGATACCAATGGATGTACGGCTTCTTCTACAGTTGTTGTTACAGAGCCTGCTTTGTTAAATGTTGGCATTATTGCAAATAATGTTGAGTGTGGTGTATCTCAAGGTTCGCTTATGGCTAATACTTATGGAGGAAATACTCCGTATTCGTATATGTGGTCGAATGGAGGTATTTCAGAGACATTGTCGGGCGTTTCAAGCGGAAGCTATTCGTTGACAGTTACCGATGCCAATGGTTGTATGGCTACTGCAACTTCGCAGATAAGTGTAGTTGGTATGCTTTCGGCTTATATCGAAGAGGTTAATCCTATCAGTTGCTTCGGAGCAAGTGATGCAACCTTGACTGTAACATCAGTATATGCTCAGCAACCTGTAATATATCAGTGGAGTAGTGGACAAAGCGGACCTGCAATTTATGGAGTAGATGCTGGTCTGTATGTAGTTACGCTGACGGATGCTTGGGGTTGCGAGGGTGTCGCAAGCTATCAGGTTAATTCTCCAACAGAACTGTTTATGTATTCGCAGATTAGTGATGCTAAATGTCATAATACAAATGATGGTTCGATAACATTGAATGTTAGTGGAGGTCATGAACCTTACCAGTATTTATGGTCAAATGGAAGTTCCGAACCTAATCTGTTTGGAATTAGGAGAGGTGTTTACAGTGTTGTCGTTACAGATTCGAATGGTTGCGTGTCGCAGGGTAACTTTACTGTAAATTCGCCAGCACCAGTCGTAATTAATGCAGAAGTAACGGATGTTGATTGTTACGGAAGCAAGAATGGTCGTATAGAAATACGTGCCGAAGGTGGTGTGGAACCCTATGATTATGGTTTCGTTAACGGAAGTTCGGTAACACATGGACGAACAGTTTACGACCATCTTCGCCCTGGTGTATATAGGATAGATGTAAAGGATGCTAACGGTTGTACTGAATCAACTTCGGTTGCCGTAGCTCAGCCCGAAAGACTTGGTGTTGTCGCTATGGAGCATGCGCCATCTTGTAAGGACCTTAACGATGGTTATGTCGAACTTGTTGTTGCGGGTGGATCTGCTCCGTATACATACACCCTTGACGATTACACGTCCGATTCATCAATATTCACTGGTTTGCGTTCAGGTGTTTATAATATTGTAGTTACTGATGCTAGTGGTTGTACGAAAACGGTTGACGATGTGGTTATCTCCGAAAGCTATAACGACTGCATACGTATACCTAATGTTTTCACACCTAATGGAGATGGTGTTAACGATGAATGGATAATTGAGAATATCGAATTGTTCCCTGATGCGCATATCTATGTGTTCAACCGTTGGGGACAGCTTTTGTATCATGAACGAGGCAATGGCAAGCGCTGGGACGGAAGCTATAGAGGCCATTTCGTACCTTCTGGCGTTTACTTGTATATTATAAAGTTGCATAGCGACGAAGATACCTATAAGGGTACTGTTACAGTTTTGTTCTGATGCAATATTGATGTAATTTTGAAAAACTTTGCGGGTGGAATTTTTTCCACCCGTTTTTTTGTTTTACATTTGCAAAAAATTGTAACTATGGATATTTCTGTTGTAGTTCCGTTGTATAACGAGGAGGAGTCCTTGCCCGAATTGTGCGAATGGATTGTGCGCGTGATGAACGAGCATTCGTTTTCGTTTGAGATTCTATTTGTAAATGATGGTAGTACAGACAATTCGTGGAATGTTGTTTGCGATTTGAAGAAAAAGCACGAGCAGGTAAGGGGCATTTCGTTCCGCAGGAACTATGGCAAGTCTGCAGCCTTGCAGGTTGGTTTTCAGGCAAGCCGTGGCGATGTAGTAATCACTATGGATGCTGATATGCAGGATAGTCCCGATGAGGTTCCCGAATTGTACCGCATGATTAAGGAGGATGGCTACGACCTCGTTTCTGGCTGGAAGAAAAAACGCTACGACAATACTTTTACAAAGAATATCCCATCAAAATTGTATAATGCGACAGCTCGCCGAGTAACAGGACTTAAACTGCACGATATGAATTGCGGTTTGAAGGCATACCGAAGCAAGGTTGTGAAAAATATTGAGGTTTATGGCGAAATGCACCGCTATATTCCTTATTTGGCAAAAAATGCAGGCTTCTCGAAGATTGGCGAGAAGGTTGTTGAGCATCGCAAGAGGCAGTACGGAACATCCAAATTTGGCTTGGACAGGTTTGTGCATGGTTACTTGGATTTGTTCTCTCTGTATTTTCTGTCGCGATTCGGCAAGCGTCCAATGCACTTCTTCGGATTGTGGGGCAGTGTGATGTTCATAATAGGTTTCATTGCTATATGTGTGGTTGGAGGAATTAAGATTGCTGCATTGTGCAAGCATGTGCCAGCTCCGCTTGTTACCGATACCGCATATTTCTACCTCGCATTGGTAATGATGATTCTTGGTACGCAGATGTTCCTTTCTGGCTTTGTAGGTGAGATGATTTCAAGGAATTCTACAATCAGGAACGACTACCAGATAGAGGAGACGTTGGAATAACAATTTCCAATAGTACAGGCGTAATATTCTGCATCTAAACAACCAGAAACTAAGGATTGGCACCTGCTGTCATATTAGCGGTGTCCTTATTTTTTCTTTACCGTTGCATTTTTCTGTGCTTTTTTTGCCTTGTGCTTTTCTCTCGCCTGCTTGAAAGATATGCCGTTCCATATCTTGCGCATGAGTTCGCCGAAAGTGTCGAACTCTTCGGTGTAGAATATGCCGGCACCAGTAGTGTACGGACCGTATTCGGCCTCTATGTCTGTATTCTTCCGCGAGAAACCTTTTATGCGCAGAGAACCTTTTTTGTTCAGTTTCCATTGTACCTCAACATCGCCGACAATGTTTTCGTTGTTGAACTTCTTGTCGCTAATTCCGAGATTTCCGTTTATTAGCAGTCGGTCGTTGAATATCTGTGTGCTAAGAGCCACTTCGATTTCTTGTCCGGTAAATTCGGTGCTAGGCCTGTATTTGAAACCGACGTCAACATCTTTCACAATTTTCGACAGCCAGTTGCTCAATTGGTTCGAAAGCATCTGTGTGGTAGTTACACCAACAGCGTTGGTTGTTGTACCAGTTTGGTTCAACATTTCAGCGTTGGGGTCGTAGAACTGATTAATTACCAGTACATAAAGCAACTGCTTGTTTATTTCGTCCTGAGTAAGGCTTGCAAGTTTTGTCTTTACCTTGTCGCTTCCGTTAGGAATGTTGATGCTGAACTGAATCTCGGGCGACATAAGGTTTCCGATAAGGTGCATGTGGCATTCTACGGTTGCTTTCTTATTGTTGGTATCGGTGGAGTCGTATTCTTCGCGCATAAGTTCCTTTAGCGATACTGTTGTCGTGTATACGGCATCAAGGTTCAGTTTTCCTTCGTATGGATCTCCATCCCATGTTATAGTACCTCCAGATGGAATTGTGAAGCGTTTGTTTATGATGTTTTCGAGAGTGAATAAGTAGTTGCCTTTTACAATCTCGATTTCACCGTACATATAAAGTTTGTCGTCAGATGTGTATTCTATTTTTAGCATACCTTCTCCATTGGCCTTTATGCGGTCGCCAGTCCTTGGGTCGAATACGATTTGTACTTCGGCTTCGGGTTTTACATCAATGTCTAGTTTTATGGAGTAGTCGGTTGTTGAGAATTTCCTGCTACTGATGTCGCTATTGCGTTCTTCCGCAGATATGAATGTTATGTAGCTTGTGTTTTGTGCGTGGTAGTTCTCTTCCATTGGAAGCACAAACTTAGTGTCGGGTCCTGTCGTGGCGCCTGCGTATATCGAGAAATTGTTAGGAGTTCCTTCTACTGTGAGTCCGCCTGATGCATATACTGTTCCGTAGAATAAGTTGTTGTCCGACAGTTTTGTATTCATAACCTTGAAGTCTTCCAGGCTCGCCAGAAGTTCAAATCTGAAGTTCTTGAAGTTATCATGGTATATGCCGCCATTTATTGTGCCGATGTTTCCATTTTCGTCGCGAACCTTGAAGTCGTCGAAGTAAATTCTGTCGTTGCCTATGTAAACCTTGTCTTCGGTAATTGCCTTCAATTTCAGGTAGTCGTATGTGAATTCTGTTTGCTTAAGGTTTATAACGCCGTTTATTGTCGGCTTTTTTATACTGCCTGTAAGCATAATTGTTCCGTTGGCATCTCCAGTTAGTCCGCTTATTTCGTACGCGTTAAGATACTTGTCGAAAATATCAAGTTTAAGGTTTTTAAGTAATATGCTGGCATCGAGGCTGTCGAGTTTTGTAAGGTAGGTGCCTTTCATTTCGATGTACTTGTTTGTCCCGCTCATTACGAAAGCTTTGCTCATATTGTCCCATTTCGACGATAGACTCAATTTCCCGAGTTGTTCCTGGTTGATGGTAAGGTCGGTTATGTTGACATTAGTGGTGAATACAGGAATGTCGTAAATATTTGATATGCGGCCACTTCCCGATAGTATGCCTCCGAATTCGTAACCAGCAGGCTGTGTTATCGGGTTTATGTTGCTTACATCTACATTGTCGATTATGAATGATAGTATTTTGTCCGGATTTTTTGAGATGTATCCCTTGACGTTTAGAATCTGGTTTGCGTTTGCTAACTTTAGATTTTCAATTTCAACTTCGCTGTTGTCGTAGTTGATTTGGGTTTCTCCGAGTTCCCATATTCTATCTCCGAATATGAATTGGGATGGCGATATGTGAGCTTCGATGCGTGGTAGAGAATCGTTTCCGTGAGGAATGAATTTGGTGCCGAGAGAGAAAAATCCGCTATTATCGCTACTTTCACTGTTTTTCCAGTTCATGTTTAGACCTAAACTGTCGTTTTCGGCCGACATGGCAAGGCTTATTTTATCAAGCGACAAATTGTTGTTTCCTATGGATGACGAGTTCATGTATACACTTGCAATTCCGTTCATGCTGTACATTTCTATTTCGCTTTCGCCAATGTAGTAGTCACCTCTGCTTATCCTGGGTAGCATTATCTTGCCGTATAGTGTTTGTGTGTTGCCAAAAACATATCCGTTGCTACTGTATATGTCACCGTGGAATATGAGTTCCTTGTCGTAGAATTTGATGATGTCGTTTATGTGCTTGATCCTGAAATGGTAGGTGAAGTAGTTTTCGTTGGCTTTTGTTTTTACATATTTTCCGAATACCGATGGAAGCGATTGGGCAACCATGTGGTATATGTCACCTGCTACTTCGCTGATATTGAAATCTCCATACATGTCAAATTCTAAGATGTCGGAATCGATGTTGATGCTGTATTTTTTATCATCGTTGATTTTTGAAATGGCCGACAACCGGTTTACGGTAATGTGTTTATCGTCAATGTTGAACTCCGCATTGCTAAGTGTTATGTTTCCAATCGGGCGGTTTGCTAGGTCACCGTCAAGTTGTGCGCCAAGAACTAGCTTGAGTTCGGAATTGCTTACATTTTCTTGCACTAGGTTGAGTTCCTTTAGGTTGGCATACAAGTCTGTCGATAATTCGATCTTGTTGTTTTTACCTCCGAAATTATAGTTTCCTATGATTTCTGCTGTAATGTTCGGATCGTTGATGTTTATGTTGCCGTTGAATGTTGTATTTGATAGTCGGCCTCTGACATTTATGTTGGAATATGCGTATCCGTTGAAGTCGAAACGTTGTATTTTGCCGTTGAGGTTGTTTTGTGTATGCGATAGCGAGTCAATGTTTCCGCTTATGTTCAGGTTTAGCGATAGCAGTCCGAGTCCGTTGTTTCCTGGTATTATGTCGTGCAGGTTGAATTCTTTTGCCGAAATGCTTCCGTCATATTCAAGCGTTTTGTTTTTCCAGTCGGGCATTAGGGCTATATCGGTGTTTATTGTTCCGATGTTGGTGGTAAATTGTCCGAATGCCATCATGTCGTTTAGCATTCCCGAAAGGTTTCCATTGAAGGCAATTCTGTTTAGGTTGTCCAGTTCCGAAGGAATTTGTATCGGGTTCTCTGGCGATACGAGTTTTAATATTCTGTTTATGTCGTCTTTGTTTGTCTGCATGTTCGATATGCTTCCGAATACAATGGTCTGCTCTACATCAGGAAGACCGTTTACCGATAGGTTGGCATGTAGTCTTGTGCCGCTGTACATTGATATTCCGAAATTCTTGAACTTGAAGTCATCAAGCCGTCCAACGAAGTTGCCTTTTACATGTATGCTGTCGGAAAAATTTTGATATTGAGGCAAAAAAGGAGCTATGTCGGCAACGCATAATATTAATGTGTCGATGTTTACGGTGAATTTATCAACCTTTTCCATTGGGTTGCTTAGGTAGAGGCTATCCTTGCCGCTTAGTGCAACTTCTGAGCATATAAGTTCCGAATAGTTGGTTCTGAAATCCAAGTCTTTTATGCATATTCCTTTGTCGTAGTATTTTATTTTTCCAGAAATATTGTTTACTGCGATTCCCGATTTTTCGTTCATCGAGAAGTTGTCGATATTGACGTTTATGGTGTCGTTCATGTATCTAAAACGACTTATGCCAGCATTAAAATCTTTTATTTCAATATCCGATGGCTTAAATGATGATGCAGAATTGTCGTACCTTTTGTCAAGGTATTTCAGGTGCCCGTTTGTAATCGATAGTTTCTTGCAGATGACATTAAAGTCAAAAGAAGAAGTGTCTTCTGTAGCGAATTTGTCAAGTATGTAACTGTAGTTTGCTGTTCCGTTTTCATCAACAATGACATTTATAAGCGGATTGTTGAGATTCGTTTCGGAGAGGAGAAGGAAATTGTTCTTAAACGAAATCTTTTCAATTGTCGCATCAAGGTTGTCTGCCGACAGTAGCATGTTTCCGCACGAATCCTTCATTTCTATATCGGAAAGCACTATCTGGTTTGGTATTTTTATGTAAACCTCACCGACACTAAGTTCAATATTGTATTTTTTTGCAAAAAAGTCTATGCAATTTCTAGCAATGAAACTTTGCAGATAAGGCGAGTATAAAATGGTAATAAGTATAATCAAGTCCTTGATTGTCAACAAGAACAAGATAATAAAAAACCGTCTGACCTTATATCTGAACAAAATTTAGGCAGTATAATGAATAAACTGCAAATATCTTAAAAATTATTGACAGCCTAATTTAAAGAATTGTAAATTTGCAAAAAAAAGTGCAGTGAAAATTTTAGGTATAGAATCTTCGTGCGATGATACATCTTCTGCTGTTGTTTGCGATGGAAGGTTGCTTTCGAATGTGATTAATACACAGGCAATTCATCAGAAATATGGTGGGGTAGTGCCTGAATTGGCTAGTCGTGCGCATCAGCAGAATATAGTTTTGGTAGTAAAGGAGGCTTTGGCGCGTGCCGAGGTTGCAATGAGCGAAATTGACGCTATTGCGTTCACAAAAGGTCCAGGTTTGCTAGGTTCGTTGCTCGTTGGAGCTTCGTTTGCAAAGGGACTTTCTGTGTCGCAGGATATTCCGTTGGTGGGTGTCAATCATTTGCACGGACATATACTGGCGCATTTTTTGCGCGAAAAGGACGAGGACGAATGTGTTCCTGAATTTCCATTCCTTTGCTTGTTAGTTTCGGGCGGGCACTCGCAGATTGTGCTTGTTCGTGATTACCTCGATTTTGAAATCATTGGCAAGACAATAGATGATGCGGCAGGAGAGGCATTCGACAAATGTGCGAAAGTCATGGGCTTGCCTTATCCAGGTGGACCTGTGATTGACAAATTGTCAAAACTTGGAGACGAAAACAGGTTCAAGTTTGCAAAGCCCTCTATTCCTGGATTCGATTATAGTTTCAGCGGACTGAAAACATCTTTCCTATACACGGTACGCGATGAGGTGGCTAAGAATCCAAATTTCATTGCAGACAATGTAAACGACTTGGCAGCTTCTCTTCAGAAGACGATAATCGACATTTTGTTCAATAAGTTGGAGAAGGCCGTAAAGCAAACTGGTATACGCAGGGTGGCAATTTCTGGCGGTGTTTCGGCAAATTCCGGCTTGCGCAATAGAATGTTGCTGGCTGCTGAAAAGAAAAGATGGCAGGTGTATATTCCCAAGATTAGTTACACAACCGACAATGCCGCAATGATTGCATTAGTAGGCTATTATATGTATCAAAAAGGGAAAATCTCACCGCTTTCGGTAATTCCACAGGCAAGGATAAATTTCATGGATTTATAAGGTTTAACATTTTTTTAATTCTATGAATTGTTTTTTTCTGTTTTTTTGGACTGCTATTTGTAATAGACGATATCATGTTTATTTCAAATTTTAATATTAGATTTGCAACCATTAAAAATTAAAGGTTATGAGAAGATTAGTTTTATTGACATTAGCAATTGTGTTTTCAGGAATTATGATGGCACAGCAGGAAGGACCTGCTATATCATGGGCAAAAACGGTTCATGATTTTGGAACTTTCAATGAGGCAGATGGTGTTCAGACTGCAATATTCGAATTTACAAATACAGGTGACAAGCCATTGTTCCTCACAAATGTTAAAGCATCATGCGGATGTACAGCAACCGATTATACAAAGGAACCAGTTCAGCCAGGAGCAAAAGGTTATGTTAAGGCTTCGTATAATCCGAAAAATAGACCAGGTAAGTTTTCTAAGCAGATAACAGTTACTACCAACGAATTCCAGCCGACATCAATAGTTCGGATTACTGGTGAAGTTATTCCTGCTGCAAAGCCTGAGGAAGAGGAAGTAAAGTAATATATTGATAGACTATTAAAAATAGGTGTTATGAAAAAGGTAATTTTAGTTTTTTTAGCTTTGTCGCTAGCTGTGGCTGTTTCTGCTCAGACAAAGCAACCACAGATTTCGTGGGACAAGACAACACATAATTTCGGTGTGTTCAAGGAAGAGGCTGGTTTACAGACTGCTGTATTTGAGTTTACTAATGTCGGCGAAGAACCATTGGTACTTACAAATGTAAAAGCTTCATGTGGCTGTACTGCAACCGACTATACAAAGGAACCGATTGAGAAAGGAAAGAAAGGTTTTGTAAAGGCATCTTACAATCCGCAGAACCGTCCTGGAAAATTCAATAAGTCGATAACAGTTACTTCAAATTGCGAGGCTCCAACGACAATACTTACAATTTCTGGTGAGGTTACTCCAAGAGAAAAAAGCGTTGAAGATTATTATCCAAAGGATTTTGGTGGGTTGAGGCTTAGGTCAGCTCATTTGGCATTGAACAATGTTTTCAATACCGAAACCAAGACCGATACGATTGGTGTTGTCAATATGACTGATGCTCCGATGAAGGTTACATTCCAGAATGTTCCAAAGCATATAAAGGTTTGGATGGAGCCTGCTACATTGGCACCAAAGAAACCCAATGAGAAGATGGGCCAGACCGGTTTGATTCACGTTGAATATGATGCAAAGCAGAAGAACGACTGGGGCTTCCTGCAGGATAGAATTTCGGTGGTTGTAAACGATAGCGTCAACAGCAAGAACAAGATTACAGTAAGTGCAACAATAGTTGAAGACTTTTCGCATTTGTCACCAACCGAACTCGCAAATGCACCGAAGATTGTTTTCTCGCAGACAGAATACGATTTTGGTACAATCAAGCAGGGCGACAAGGTAACTTACGAATACAAGTTCAAGAACGAAGGTAAGTCCGATCTTATCATCCGTAAGGTAAAGGCAACTTGCGGTTGCACTGTTCCTAATCCCGAAAAGATGGTCATCAAGCCAGGTGAGGAAAGTTTCATTAAGGCTACTTTCAATTCGGCTGGTAAGAAAGGTCACCAGAGCAAACCTATTACCATCACGACCAACGATCCGGCAAATTCTAGTACGGTGGTTAAGATTGTCGGCAACATCGAAGAATAACTTAAGGTATTTTCTAATACAAAAAGCGATTGAAGATTTGATTCAATCGCTTTTTTTGTTCTCTTTTGCCGCAAACAGGAAACCATAAATTTTGAAACTTTGAAACTTTTTCTTATCTTTCGCAAAATTTTTGAGTATGAAACGAATTTTGTCCATTGCTTTGGCAATGTTGTTTATATGTTCTCTAGTTGTTGCACAAAATGCTAACTATGAGCCCAATACGATTATCGTAAAACTCCGCCGAACAAATTCAGATGATTTCTTCAAGTCATCGTACATTGACGGTATGCGTCTTCGTTTTGGCGATTTTGCTTATAAAAAGGAGTTTCCCGATGCTGTGCGTCCCGAAAAGGAGTTCAACGACTATGGTCGTCGTATGATTGACATTACTACAATCTACCGTCTTGTATTCCAAAGCGATATGGATGTAAATCAGGCAATTTCGTATCTTAATAAGAGCCGCGAAGTCGAATACGCGGAACCTTTGTATCGAGTTTCTTTGCTTGATGTTCCAGACGACCCGCTTGCCCGTCCAGAAAATGCTAATGGCGATGGTGCATATCAGTACTGGACAAGGAATGTGCATTCATACGAAGCATGGGACATCTGCAAGGGCGATACATCCATTGTAATAGGTATTTCTGATACTGGAACTGGGCTGACCCATCCCGACCTTGAGGGCAACATCAAGGTCAACTACGAAGATATTCCCGATGGTATTGACAACGACAATGATGGCTATGTTGACAATTACAAAGGCTGGAACTTCGCCTACGACAACTACAATGCGCAGATTCCGCACGGCTGCAACAGCAATGAGCATGGTGCGTATGTTTCTGGAATTGCCGCGGCTGTTACTAACAACGGCATAGGCGTTTCGGGTGCTGGTTATAAATGCAAGTTTGTGCCGTTGCGAATCATGAACGATGAAGGTTCGCTTGTAAATGTATATCAGTCGATTGTGTATGCCGCCAATCATCGTTTCGATGTGGTGAACTGCAGTTGGGGAAGCACTTCGTACCAGCAGATGGGGCAGGATGTTGTGAATTATGCAACAATAAATTACGATGTCCTTGTTGTTGCTGCTGCTGGAAACGAAGGTGTTGAAGGCAAGTTTTACCCAGCTTCGTTCGAGAATGTGATTTCGGTTGCAGCCACCGACATAAACGATGCAAAGTGGAATAAGTCATCATATTCAACGACGGTTGATGTGTCGGCACCGGGAACAATGTTCGTTTCTACAAGCGAGAATGGTTATGTCACAATGTGGGGCGGAACTTCGTTTGCTAGCCCGATAGTTGCTGGTAGTGCAGGTATATTAAGGTCGTACTATCCCGATTATAATGCCATGCAGATTGGTGAAATCATTCGCGTGTCTGCCGATAACATTGATACTCTGAACTATTTGGTTCCCGATTCTGTAATGCAGGTTGACAGCACTTTTGTTGAATACATCGACAGTATTTCAATTGACAGCATTTGGAACGACCAGCTTTATTCCTACGACAGCATTTCTGTTGACAGCATTTGGTCGGATGATTTGCAGGCTTACGAGTACGATACCATTCATAATCAAGTGTATATAGGTGGATATGAATACGATACTATTCATAATGATGTTTATTTTGGTCAGTATGTTTTTGATACGACATATTTGGATGCTTCGTATCGTGTATATTTTAATAGTGACTATGCTGGTCTGCTTGGCAATGGTCGCCTGAATTTGTATCATGCCTTGACAATATCCCAGGACAGCCTTTATTCTACGCGTTTCCACGAAGCTATGTTCGACAGGTACGACAATTATGTTGACATTTCAGGAAAGATTACCAACTATCTGGGTTCAAGATCGGATTTGAGGATGTCGTTTTCTGTCGAAAGTCCTTATATTGAGGTTGTTACTGATGAATTGCAGTTTGGCAATCTGGCTTCGATGCAGAATGATAGTGTCGAACTTATAAGGTTGGAGGTTTTGCCTGATGCTCCGCGAGAATTAATCGTTAAGTTGAAGATAATCTTTGTTTCGGATGAATTTACCAATGAGCAGATTATTGATGTGCCAGTAAATGGTGGTTTTGTGGATGTCAATACAGAAAGGCTGAACCTTTCTGTGGCAGGAAACGGAAGGCTTGGTTATGTGGATATGAATACCGAAGTCGGTCATGGCTTCTACCTTGACGATTATTATGAATTATTCTACGACTGTGGTATAATTTCTGGCATTTCAGGAACTGAAGTTTACAGTTCTGTGCGCCAGATAACCGATTTTTCGGTAGTTGAATATCCGCATTATGTGGAAGATACTTTGGCTATTACGCATGTGGTTGCAAAGATGACTGATACTTTGGACTATAATTCCCGCAATCTGGAAATTACACTTGATGTTTATGCCGACGATGGAAACTACATACTTGTCGAATATGGAATAATAAATAAAGGTCTGGAACCTGTAGATGGTTATTGCTTTGGACTTTTTGCCGACTGGGATTTGTACGAACCAGTTGAAAATGTCAGTCGCTACGATGCTGCTCGCAAGTTCGCCTATTGTGCTTACGAAGGCAATAATTCTCTATATGCAGGAATGAAATTGCTGAGCGGACAGTCGGCTGTAAACTATTCGCTTCCCAATAAGACAGGTGGCGATGGCGCAGTTGACATTTCGGACGGATTTTCCGATTTGGAAAAGTACTATATGATGACCAACATATCAATAACCGATGCAACAAACGACATTGTTCAATATACTGGTGCAGGTGCTATGAGCATCGGTGTTGGTGATACCGCTAAGGTTTGTATTGCCTTGGTTGCTGCCGATTCGTTCACTCGTTTGACCGAAGCTGTTGATGCGGCGGTTGCTAAGTATTCATATCTTTATGGAGAGTCAGGGGATGAGGAATCTGTCGATATGCAAATGTATGAACGATTGTCGGTTTCTCCTAATCCAGTAACCGATATGTTTGAGTTGTCTGGTGTTGATGGCGATTTTGATGTTAATGTATATGATGCATTTGGCAGGTGCGTATTTTCAGGAAGAAATATTTTGAGGCTTGATGTTTCGGAATACCCCGCAGGCATCTACAATATTTCCGTCTTCAACGGCGATGGAACAAGGAATGCTAAATTTGTAAAAATGAAATAATTTTCGTGTTTTTCCGCGCAAATCATTGCGCCGAGATTATACAACGCAATTTTTTTTTATTTCAGCGCAAATTGTTACTACACATCTTTTCAGCGCAAATTGTTGCGCTGCTACTCTCATCTCTCAACTTTCAACTTTTAACTCTCAACTTTCATCTCCCTCTTCTCGTGTTCCTTTATCAGCCAATCGGCACTCCGTGCGCTTAGTTTCATCCATTGAGCAAGCAGTTCTGTGCGTTCATGTTCTGACAGGTGCCAGTTGATGTCGGAATTGCGGAGTTTGGCAGTTAGTTCATACAGGCAAAGTGCTGCCGAAACTGATATATTGAAGCTTTCTGTGAAGCCATACATTGGTATCCTGACAAATTCATCTGCGTTTTCCATTACAATGTCCGATAGACCAGGTTTTTCGGACCCGAAGAACAATGCTATTTTGCCTTTTGTTAGATCAAGGTCCTTTATGAGTACATCGTTGGTATGTGGGGTTGTGGCAACTATTCTGTATCCGGCATCGCGCATGGCGTTTATTGCATCAAGAGTGTTATTTTCTTTCTGGTTGAATCGTTTGATACTTAGCCATTGCGAAGATCCCATTGCAACGTCCTTATTTTCCATGTAGCTGTAACGGTTTTCTATGAAGTTTACGTTTTGTATTCCGAAGCAGTCGCAACTGCGGAGCACAGCCGAGGCGTTATGGTTCTGGAAAATGTCTTCAAGGACTACCGAGATGTAGTTTGTCCTTTCATCGATGACGCGGTTTAGCGTTTCAAGTCTTTCTTTTGTTACGTAATTTGAAAGCAATTCTATTATTTGGGTGGCTTCCATTGCTATTTGTGTTTCTATAAAATGCAAAAAAGGGAACAACGTTCCCTTTTTTTTCTTTTGTTACAGATGCTGATTATTTCTTCTTGTTAACAGCTTTCTTTAATGTTGCACCTGCTGAGAACTTAACAACATTCTTTGCTGGAATATTGATGATCTCTTTTGGCTTTTGAGGATTGTGACCTTTTCTAGCAGCTCTCTTTGTTACACCGAATGTACCGAATCCAATGAGTGTTAATGAGTTACCTTTCTTAAGGCATTCTTCTGTTGTAGCCATGAATGCATCTAATGCTCTTTTTGCATCTGCCTTTGTCATGCCTGCTTTTTCAGACATTTTTTCAATTAATTCTGCTTTGTTCATGTTAAAAATTTTTTTGTTTGTTGATACTAATAGATATTTTTAGCAAAAATATAAAATGATTGTTAAATAGCAAGCATTCTTCCAATAAAAAATGCGGAATGTTAATAACTTGCGTTTCCTGTTAATAACTTTGGTATGTTTTTTTCGATGTTTGATGATTTTTTCCTTCTGCAGGGGCTTTTGCGCCAGTAGGTATTTATAAACAATTTTTGTTAAAAAATAGATTGTTTGGGCTTGGTTATGTGCGTAAAGTTTTGTAATTTAGCAACTGATTTGTGTTAATTGTAAGAATTTGATTATTAAAAGATTAGAAATTAAATAAAGATAAAAAATGCTTGAAGAAGAAGGAAGAGCAAAGATTATTTCGATAAGTGTCGAAGATGAAATGAAGTCGGCGTACATTGACTATTCGATGTCGGTAATAGTTTCGCGTGCGCTACCAGATGTTAGGGACGGATTGAAGCCGGTACAAAGAAGAATCTTGTTCGGAATGGAAGGTTTGGGCTTGGCTCCTGGCAAGCCTCATAAGAAATCGGCAAGAATTGTTGGTGAAGTGATGGGTAAGTACCATCCTCACGGCGACTCGTCGGTATATTTTGCAATGGTAAGACTTGCCCAGAACTGGGTAATGAGATATACTTTCGTCGATGGTCAGGGTAACTTCGGTTCGGTTGACGGTGATAGCCCAGCTGCTATGCGTTACACCGAGGCTCGCTTGTCGAAGATTTCCGATGAGATGATGGCCGACATGGACAAGGAAACTGTAGATTTTGTCAACAACTTCGATGATTCTCTGCAGGAACCGAGCGTATTGCCTACAAAAATCCCGAACCTTATAGTTAACGGTGCAAACGGTATCGCCGTAGGTATGGCTACCAACATGGCACCGCACAACCTTGCACAGACAATCGATGCAACTGTTGCATATATTGATAATCCGGAAATCGAAGTCGATGAACTTGGAAAGATAATCCAGGCTCCCGATTTTCCGACTGGCGGTATTATTTATGGTATAGATGGTGTTCGCGAGGCTTACGCAACCGGCCACGGACGCGTAGTCATCCGCTCGAAGACCGAAATTGAGACTTCGGAACGCGGTCACGAACGCATCGTTGTTACCGAAATTCCATATATGGTCAACAAGGCAGAACTTATCAAGCATATTGCAAACCTTGTTACCGATAAGAAGATAGAAGGCATCTCCAATGTTAACGACGAATCCGACCGTCGCGTTGGTATGCGTATCGTTATCGATATCAAGCGCGATGCCGTTGCTAACGTAGTACTCAATAAGTTGTTCAAATACACCGAGTTGCAGTCATCGTTCAGCATCAATAATATAGCCCTTGTAAAGGGACGCCCGATGGTTCTTAACCTTAAGGACTTAATTCACTATTTCGTTGAACATAGACTTGATGTTGTTACCCGTCGTACCGAATTCGAACTTCGCAAGGCAGAGGAACGCGCTCACATCGTTCAGGGCTTAATCATAGCAAGCGACAATATTGACGAGGTTATCCAGATTATCAAGTCGTCGGACAATCCAACCGAAGCTAAGGAAAGATTGATGCAGCGTTTCAATCTCTCCGAAATTCAAGCTTCTGCAATCGTTGAAATGCGTCTCCGTCAGTTGACTGGTCTCGAACAGGAAAAACTGAGAGCAGAGTACGAAGAACTCATGAAGCGCATCGAGTACTTGAAGGAATTGCTTGCCAGCGTTGAAATGAGAATGCAGGTAATCAAGGATGAATTGCTCGAAATTAAGGAAAAGTACGGTGATGAACGTAAAACCGAAGTTGTTTATGCTTCCGAAGACATGAATCCTGAAGATTTCTATGCAAACGAAGAGGTTGTTATCACAATTTCGCACCTCGGATACATGAAGCGTACTTCGTTGTCGGAATTCAAGTCGCAGAATAGGGGCGGTGTCGGTTCAAAGGGAACGGCAACGCGCGAAGAGGACTTTGTGGAACACATGTTCGTCGCCACAATGCACAATACCTTATTATTATTTACAAAGCTTGGAAAGTGCTACTGGCTCAAGGTTTATGAAATTCCAGAAGGTACAAAGACATCAAAGGGACGTCATATTCAGAACATTATCAATATCGACAAGGATGACGAGGTTAAGGCTTACTTGAATGTCAAGTCGCTGAAGGATGTCGACTACATCAACAGGACATACGTTGTGATGTGTACACGTAACGGTGTATTCAAGAAGACATTGCTAGAGGAATATTCGCGTCCTCGTCAGAATGGTGTAAATGCTATCAATGTTCGCGAAGGCGATATGCTTCTCACAGCATCGCTCATTGAGGATGTTGAGGGCGAAGCTCCGACCAATGTTATGATTGGCGCATACGGAGGCAAGACAATTCGCTTCCCGCACGACATTGTTCGTCCGATTGGTAGAACGGCAACTGGTGTTAAGGGTATAACTCTCGATGACGACGATTATGTAATAGGTATGATTACTGTCCGTCCGGAACAGGATGTACTTGTAGTTTCCGAAAACGGTTACGGCAAGCGTTCAAGCATCGAGGACTACCGCGTTACAAACCGTGGCGGTAAGGGCGTAAAGACATTGAATGTTACTGAAAAAACAGGAAATCTTATCAGTATCAACGCAGTTACCGACAACGACCATCTGATGATAATCAACCGTTCGGGTATAACAATTCGTCTGGCTGTTGATTCATTACGTGTTATGGGTCGTGCAACTCAGGGCGTTCGCTTAATAAACCTTCGTGATGGTGATGTTATTGCATCTGTCGCAAAGATTGAAGGTGGTGCAGAGCTAGAACGTATTGCAGAGGAAGAAGCAGCAAAGATTGCCCAGATGGAAGCCGAGGCAGATGGAATAGTCACGGCTGATAATCAGGAAAATGTGCCAGAAGAAAATAATGGTGCAGAAATTGCAGAGGAAGAAAACAACGAGAATACTAACGAAAATGATAACATTTAAATTTTAAGATTATGAAGAAGTTATTTTTAATAGGTGTCGCATTGGTTATGGCACTTTCTATGAGCGCCCAGAAGCAGATGTTGACAAGCGCATGGAGCTATCTGAAGGATGGTTACCTTGATGATGCAAAAAAGGCAATCGACAAGGCTGAAGTTAATCCGCAGACGGCCGAAAATTTCAAGACATTCTGGTTCAAGGGTAATATTTACCTTGCATTGTCAACAACCAAGAACAAGAAGTATCAGGCATTGTGCGACAATTGCATCGATGTAGCATACGATGCATATATGAAGGCATTGAAATTGAACTTTGTAAAGCCGGAACATAAGGACATTGATTTTACAACTCAGATGGGTCTTATGAAATTTGTAAGCGTTCTTCAGGAAGGCAACGAAGCTTATTTTGAAAGTTCCGAGGCTTTGATGGAGATTCTTGGTGAAAAGTTCCCTGAAATGTCGAGGGTTTACAAGGCAAAAGGAGAGGAAGCATGGCGAGCAAACGATTTTGAAACAGCTTACAGCAAATGGAGCAAAGCATCAGGCATTCCGTCATTTGCAGGTATTGACACTACCATATATTATTACACATCATTGGCAGCAATGAGATGCAAGAAATATGACGAGGCTATCGAAATTTGCGACATGCTTATAAAGATGGATTACGGTATGGATAACAAGGAAAGAATTTCTGTTTATCAGAATCTTTCAATGGCATTGAAGGAAACTGGTGATACCACAAGAATGCTTAAGGTTCTTGAAGAAGGTATCAAGAAGTTCCCGAATGACAATTATCCTCTTGTAATTGAAACATTCAACTACTATGTTGCATCTGGAAATACCGAAAAGGCAAGAGAATATATAAACATGGCAATGGCAAATGACCCGAATAATGCACAGTTCCTTGTGATTCGTGGTACTTTGTCGCAGGAAATGAAGGACACCAAGGCCGCCGAAACCGACTTCAACAAGGCTCTTGAAATCGATCCGAACAATTACGATGCAATTTACGGACTTGGCGCTTTGTATATCAATACTGCTGCCGATACTTTGGAATGGGCAGAAAAGAATGTTCCGCCGACAGACTTCACGTCTTTTGAGAAGTATCAGGAAATTGCAAAGGAATATCAGACAAAGGCTTTGCCACACCTTGAAAAAGCTTTGACTATCAAGCCAAACGATTTGCAGGTTCTTCAGATTTTGAAGGAATTGTACTACAAGACTGGCAAGTACGAGGAAAGCCAGCAGATGGGTGCTAGGATCAAGGAACTCACAGAATAAGATAACTGTTTATTAATATGGACGGAGAATGCTTTGCGTCCTCCGTTTTTTTTTGTTTATAAGTAAGTGAAAAAATATGTTCAAGCAATTGCATTTTTATTTTAACTTTGCATTCGTTAAAATTAGAAATGAATAGAATTAGCGCAATATCATTCAAAAGGAGCTTGGTATTTCTAAATATCAAGGAGCGCGATTCATTCTAATTCTGGAAACCGTTTTCGGCATTCGTATAACTATTGCTGGAAATAGTTTCCATTCGTTTTTTTCCGTAAGGACAATCAAAAAATATTTATTAATAAATTAAAAATTAAAATTATGGAATTACCATTTGCAGAAGCGTGGAAAATTAAGATGGTAGAACCCATTAAGAAATCCACAAGAGAACAACGCGAAAAGTGGCTCGCAGAAGCCTACAATAACATCTTCATGCTGAAGAGCGACTATGTTTATATCGACTTGTTGACCGACTCTGGTACAGGTGCCATGAGCGACCGTCAGTGGAGCGCAATGATGATGGGTGACGAAAGCTACGGCGGAGCACGCAGTTTCTACCACATGAAGGATACTATAACAGAACTTACTGGTTTCGAATATGTTATTCCTACCCATCAGGGTCGTGCTGCCGAGAATGTATTATTCTCTTACCTTGTAAAGCCAGGTATGGTTATCCCTGGTAACGCACATTTCGACACAACTAAGGGTCACATCGAAAGCCGTAAGGCTTTTGCTATTGATGTTACAGTTCCAGAAGCTTACGACACTCAGCTCGAAGTTCCTTTCAAGGGTAATGTAAGCCTCGAAAAGTTGGAAAAGGTTTTGCAGGAAAATAAGGGCAACGTTCCTTTCTTTGTACTTACTGTTACTAATAATACAGTTGGCGGTCAGCCTGTTAGCATGAAGAATATCCGTGAAACCTGCGAACTTTGCCACAAGTACGGTGTTCCTGTAAACATCGACTCGGCTCGTTTCATCGAAAACTGCTACTTCATCAAGACACGTGAGGAAGGCTATGCAAATAAAACTCTCCGCGAAATTGCTCTTGAAATGTTCAGCTATGCTGATAGCATGACAATGTCGGCAAAGAAGGATGCCCTTGTAAACATGGGTGGTTTTATTGCTACTAGAAAGAAAGATTGGTACGAAGGAGCAAAGTTGTTCTGCATTCCTTTCGAAGGTTTCCTTACATACGGTGGTATGAACGGTCGTGATATGGACGCATTGGCAGTAGGTTTGAAGGAAAACATTGAATTCGAAATGGTTGAAACTCGTATCAAGCAGGTTCACTATCTTGCAAAGAAACTCGACGAATATGGCATTCCTTATCAGCGTCCTGCTGGTGGTCATGCAATCTTTGTTGATGCCGACAAGGTGTTGACCAACATCCCGAAGGAAGAGTTCCCGGCTCAGACTTTGACTTGCGAACTTTACCTTGAAGCTGGTATCCGTGCTTGCGAAATCGGTTATGTACTTGCTGACCGTGATCCAGTTACACGCGAAAATCGTTTTGGTGGCAACGACTTTGTACGTCTCTGCATTCCTCGTCGTGTTTACACAAACAACCACATGGATGTAATCGCAGCTGCATTGAAGAATGTTTACGATCGTCGCGATACCATTAAGCGTGGTCTTGAAATCACATGGGAAGCAGAATTGATGCGTCACTTCACTTGCCAGTTCAAGAGACTCAAGTAAATTTACGAAGTACGATTTACGATTGTAGATTTTATATTAGGTCGCTGAAAAGGCGACCTTTTTTATATTTATATCTTTTTCAGCAGATTCACTATAATATTGTCGGAAACGAACATTCCGTGAGCAGTTAGTGATAGATGATCTCCAACGAAATGTATGTATGCGGGGTTTAGTTCGGCTATGGCTTTGTTTAGTTTGTCGGATTTATCCTTGCCGAATAGCTTTTCTATTTCGTTGATTCTTATGCCATTGGCAGTTCTGAGACCTAGCATTATGTATTCCTCTAAAATGTCGGAATTGCTTAGTATTTCGCTTGTTGAGTATGTTTTTCCATCGGTTACGCACTTAATGTATTCGCTTACATTGGCGATGTTCCATGAGCGTGAATTTGCCACGAAGGAATGTGCCGATGGACCAAATCCGATGTATTCGCTTCTATCCCAGTATGATGAGTTGTGTTGTGATTGCCAGCCGCTTTTGCATGCATTGGAAATTTCGTAGTGTACGAATCCGTTTTCTGCCGACATTCTGTCGAAATCCAAGAATTGGCTAAGGCAGGTGTCGTCATTGCAAGGAGTGTATCTGTTTTCTCGGCAAAATCTATGTAGCAATGTGCCTTCTTCTATTCCGAGGCAGTAGCATGAAAGATGAGTTATCGGAAGAGTGAATGCAGTCTCAAGTTCTTCGTGCCATTTTTCGTTTGATAGTCCTGTTATGCCGTATATTAGGTCGATTGAGATATTGTCGAATCCGCATTCTGCAGCAGTTTTTACGCATTCAATTGCATGGGTAGCTGTGTGTTTGCGTTTAAGAAATTTCAGGATTTCATCATCAAAACTTTGTATTCCAATGCTCAGTCTGTTTACACCTATCCGTTTCAGTGCTAATAGGTATTCAGTGGTAATATTTTCTGGATTGGCCTCAAGTGTTATCTCTGCATCGGGGCTTATATTGTAGTGCTTGCGTATTTCACTAATAACATCACCAATTCTATTTACATCTAATATAGATGGAGTGCCGCCTCCGAAATATATTGTGTTTATTGTTTTTTCCGAAAAAGTGTTGCTACGCGATGCAATTTCGTTTTTCAGTGCTTTGCAGAAGTCGGGGATTAAAGAGGGTAGGGCTATCGAATAAAAGTCGCAGTATATGCATTTTGACCTGCAGAATGGAATGTGGACATATATCCCTGGCATTGGATTTATTTGTCATCATCGTCATTGTATTCGTAATGGTATCTTACACGTTCAGTACCATATACATACACCTCGCCAGAACCACTTTCCCACACATCAGCTTCATCGGTAGCGTATGCTTCGGTGCGACCGGTCCCTGATGAGTGTATTTCGACATATTGTGATGTTAGATGGTAGCAGTCGACATCGCCCGAACCGCTATTTTTTATGTAAACCTCTCCTGCAACGCCAGTTACAACAATGTCGCCCGAACCAGAGTTTAGTACTTCGACAGCTTCGTGTTCGCAATCGAATACATATAGGTCGCCCGAACCAGTGTTGTCTAGCTTTATTTTTCTTGCAAGCGGAGAATATACAGTTAAGTCGCCAGAACCATAGTTCGAAAAATACATGTAGTCATTTCTTTTCATGTATATCTTAATGTTTACCGGTTGTGTTGAGCGCAGACGATATTTGTTTCTTACTTTGTCGATTATCAATTTTTTATGCTTGACATTTACTGACAGTTTTTCGATAATGTTCGATTCGCCAGTTATTTCAACCTTATTTTCGTTGGAAAACACGACTTCTACATCAAAAGCAGTTTCGTTTGTTACTTCCTGAAAGTAATCGTTGATAGTATATGTTTCGGTAATGACATCTCCATTACCTTCAATTTTTTTGCATGAGCAGAAAGCCACACTTAAAATTATTGTTGCAATAATAATATTCCTCATTGTTCTATTTTTTTTGCAAAGGTAATGATTTTTTACAAATGCATTGCAACAATAAAATGACGGCTATTCATTGTGGTTGTCTAGCTTTATATCTTGGGTTTTCAAGTCGATGTATTTGTTCCTTTCAAACGCATCGCGCAACCTTTGTGTCCGTTTTATGTTTCTCTTTGACGCTATGATGCTTTCAGTAAGGTCGTTTATGTATATTGTAGCAGCAATTGCCAGGCTGATATATCCAGCTATGTATCCGAAATTCTTGTTCTCCCAGAATCTAGAGTTACCGCTTCCCCATTCAGGTCTGTTTATTTTTTTGCCTTTCCCGTTTTCCCAAGAAAGACCGAATATTGCCAAAGATGTGAACAAGGCGAAAGGCATTGCTCTTGCAAATGCAGACGAGTGGTATCCATTTATTTTGGTGCCTAGTCCTGGTAGAATCAGAGATGGCATCCACGATAGTTTGCTAGGAGTTTTTATATCTAAAATACGAATGTCGGTTGCTGATTCTCCATCGACTATTTTGTCCCATTGTACGACTTTATACACAACCTTGTATGGCAATGTATCCTTTTTTATTTTGGGCGATATGTTCTTTAGGTACACCTTGTTTATGGAGTCGATATAAGGTTTCATGTCGTTGTTGCTTGATATTTTTTTGCCACGAACCATCTTTATATACTGACCGTGACAAATCCATTCAACATTGCATGAAATTCTTTCGTGTGTGTTTATTGAGAGTCCGTATTTTGTTGCGGGCATTATCAGTGGCCCACGGGCAACCATGCTCACATATCGTTGCAGATTTTCGTTCCTGTCGGAAAGTTTTTGTTTGTTGACAGGAGTGTATCCGTCTGGTTCGTACATGCCTAAATTTATGGAACCTATAGTATGGTTATTGTCATCGGTATTGAAGTTGAACTCCAGCGACATGGTTTGTTTTTGGAGGCTTGGTTTTCTTAATATTTCGGTGTTGATTATATTTTCAAGTGTTGCAACTGTCGATTTGAATCCCATCGGATTAAACTTTGAATAGGGCTGTGTTTCATTTTTTGCGTGGTAGATTAGTATGTTTCTTATTTCGTTAATGGAATCGTTTTGATTGTCAAGAGCAAGTATTTCGTTGCATATTGAGATTCCGTCAGATACATAGTTCTTGTCATTAACTATTTTGGATAGTCGGGAGCAAAGAAACCCGATGTGCTGAATTCTTACATTGCGGCGCAGATTGTAAAGAGTGGTGTCAAGTGGGGGGTATATTCCCATTGCTGAGTCTATTGTGGAGTATGCCTCGTTGAACAGATGGCGTGAGCATAGCTGTTGTGCAATATCCATTTGTGCGTATACGTTTTTTTCTCTTTCTTTTAGCAGTTTTCGTGTGTATTCATCTATTTCTTTCTTGTTTTTTATTGTAATGCGTAAAGTAGAGCTGTCTTCGTGATATTCTATTTCATATTCATTGACTTTTCCTTCATACTCATAGTTACCCTTATATAATTGTCCGCCGTTGGATGGATAGAAATTGTGGTTGTCAAGGTCGGGTCTCAAGGAACTGTGGCAGATATTTTTGCCTAGCTTTATATTCACGATGTTGCTTAATCCATCTTTTGAGTTGAATATAATTATTGTTGGGCTGTCCCAATTAACCTTGTCGTAGTATGCGTTAGTCGAGATATATTGCAGTTTTACGGTATTGCTGAGGTATTCTTTATTTACAGTGTCGCCAATCCATTGGAATCCCTTTTCTTGCATTAATTCGTTAAACTCTGTGTCGTTCTGGTTCATATTGACCATGTGTACTAAATTGTCAAGAGTTAGGCAGCGTTCTGTAATTTCTTGAGATATGGCAAAGTGAGGAATGACTGCCAGTATGATTAATGCTATTGCGGTAATATATTTATACATTTTAATACAGACCTTACAATTTGTGCGCAAAAATAGATAAAAAATATGAAGTAAAGGTTGTAATATAAAAAAAATATTAACAGTTTTAGGCATTAAGATTTATTCTAGTTGTTTTGAATACTTTAGTATGATGTGTAATGGTAGGTTTGCCCCATTGTTAATTATTTTTCTGTAAAAAAATTTGCTGTTTTGTTTCCTAACATTAATTTTGCAACATATTATTATACTTTATGCCGATTTTTTTTTGTTGGTCTAGAAAAATTGTAATGTTGTAAACATGAAAAGACTTTTTACTTTATTGATTATCATTTTTTCGTTTTGTTATTCATATTATGCGCAAGATGATGGTGAACGGCTTTCTGAAATGCAGAAGCATGCGGAAGCTGGCGACATACTTGCTCAGAAATTCATGGGTGATTATTATTTTGGTGGAGATGAACTCGGAGAAGGAAGGGATTACGAAAAGGCTCTTTATTGGTATAGTAAGGCTGCAGATCGAGGCGATGCTGCTTCGCAGTTTTTGCTTGGGCTTCTCTATAGGGATTCCGACAAGGAGAAAGCTTTGTATTGGATGAGAAAATATGCCGAGCAGGGTTATGATGATGGGCAGGCTATGCTGGGATATTGGTATATGGGGGGCGATGGTTTTCCAAAAGACTATGTTCAGGCGGTAGCTTGGTTGAAGAAGTCGGCGGACCAAGGAAACAAGGAGGCTGCGTCTGATTTGTCAAAGTGCTACGAAAATGGAAATGGCGTGCAGAGAGATATGTCGATGGCAAAGCATTGGAAAAGCGTGGCGGAGCAAAAGGACGATGATATTGACAAGTATCTTGCAACAATACAGTGGCCTGGTTTTGAGTCGAATGTCACATCGAAGGAATTCCCTTTGAACTTGAGTATTGCTTCTAGTTCAAGAGTGGAGGATGTTACAATAATGCACAACGGATCAAAAGTAAAGGGTACCAAATTGATTAAAGGTGTTGGCTATAATGTCGATGTGGTAGGCAATGTAGTGCTTGCCGATGGCTCAAACACTATTGAGGCCGTAGTGCGCAATGCTGGCGGTTCCATTCAGGATGGAAAGACTGTAGTGTATGGCAAGTTTGCAGGAAAAATGGCAGATATTGAATGGATTGAATTTAAAACGACATCTGATACTCGCGACTATAATCTTAAGTTAGGTATAAATTCGGAATCGAAGATAGAGGATGTCAGTATTGCATTGAATGGAGAATTGTCAAGGGGAATCACAACGGTAGAGGCTAGCGATTACGACATGGTGATTGAAAGGATGGTAACTCTGGCTGATGGTATAAACCGCATTGTCGTTAATGTTAGGAACGCGGAGGGTATAGCAAAGTCGGAGAAAGTGATTGCATATCAAAGTGGAGATACAGGTGGGCCTGGCACATATCAGGACAAGCGAATTGCCATGATTGTTGGAAATTCAAACTATGCCGATGAGTTGTTAAATCTGGCAAATCCGGTAAATGATGCAACTGATGTTGCCGAGAAATTGAAAAAATATGGTTTTGAGGTGATTCTTAAGCTTGATGCTACACATGAGAGCATGGATATGGAACTCGTTAATTTCGGACAAAAGGCCAAGGAATATGATGTGGCATTGTTTTACTATGCAGGACACGGAATACAAAGCAAAGGTGTTAACTATTTGTTGCCTACTGATATAGATAATCTCACTGAGGACAATATAAAATATAAGTGCGTAAATATGGAGTATATTCTTGATATAATGGAGAGTTCCAAGTGCAAGTTGAACATGGTTGTCCTCGATGCTTGCCGAAATGATCCTATTTCTCGTTCGTGGCATAGAAGTATTGAGTCGCATGGCTTATCAATAATGAGCGCTCCCGAAGGAACTATCATTTCTTTCTCGACAGCACCGGGACATACAGCTCTTGATGGAGATGGCAGAAATAGTCCTTATACGGCAGCGTTCCTAAAGGCGTTGGACTATCCTAACTTGGATGTGCTTCATTTCCTGAAAATGGTTGGTTCGGAGGTTATTGACAAGACAAAGAACATGCAACGACCGTGGATGTCTTCGTCTTTTACTGGTGATTTTTACTTTAACAAGCAGTAGGGCATGAGGAAGTTTTCTATTTTGTGTATCAGTGTGTTTTTGGAACTGCTCTTCTGTTTTACGGTCTCTGCGCAGAATTATGGTTCAGGATGTGTATATAAGCCAGAAATTGATGGTAAAATACCATTACGACCATTACAGGAAACCCGCGACTACAAGGTTTTGCCACCCAGTTATTCTCTAAAGAAATATTGCCCTCGTCCCAGGTCGCAGTCCGATTACAATACATGTACTTCATGGGCGGCTATATATGCGGCTAGAACGATTTGCGAGGCTATTGCCAATGGCTGGACAAATACAGATTCCGTAACAAGTGAGGCATTTGCTCCGCTATTCATATATAAGCAAGTGTCTAGTTCGCAGGGATGCACCGAGGGCACATCTATAGGAGAATCGTTAAGGCTTATGATGGAAAAGGGTGTGCCTAAGTTGCGATCGTTTGATGTCCTTTGTGGTGACGATATTCCTAAAGAATTGTTTGACGAGGCTTCCAGTTATAAAATTGATGGATATTCTGTAATGTTCAACGATTATTGTGTTGATGGGGCAAACAAGGTTCAGCTGACAAAAAAGGCATTGTCGCAAAATCATCCAGTAATAATTTCGATGATGCGTTACATGTCATTAAACACCGCAGGCGCTTTGTGGAATGGACTTATGGATTCTCAGCTTGGGTATCATTCAATGTGTGTTGTCGGTTATGATGATGAGAAGTATGGTGGAGCATTCGAGGTTATGAATAGTTGGGGAACTGATTGGGGTGATGGTGGATTCACTTGGATAAAGTATGATGATTACAACAAGGTCGCAAGGTACGCCTATGATATTTACAAAGGGAAAAATCTTGCAGAAGGTAGTACAGAGGAGGTTTCTATGTCGGGTGCAATGCGGATTGTGGAACGTGACGGAGGTCTTGCAATGTCGTTGAAGCTTGACACCATAGGCGAATTGGTGCATTATTATACAGACGATGACTATATGTCAGGGAAAAAGTTTCGTCTTTCGGTGGAATGTAGTGAACCAGCTTGGGTTTATGTGATTGCATCAGATCTGTTTGAAAATCATCAGGTGCTTTTCCCATATTCTGAAATGGTAAGTGCGCATCTTGATTATACCGATAGTCATATAGCTATTCCTGATGAAACGCATGAGTTTAAACTTGACAACAATGTCGGAACCGATTATTTTTGCGTTTTGTACTCTCGTAATGAATTGGATATAAATGATATGGTCAGAAGGATGGGTATGGCAGAAGGTTCTTTTTATAAGAAGTTGAAGACTGTGCTGGGCGGATTGATGGTTCTGCCAAAGGAAATTATATACGACAACAAGGTAGTGGGCTTCAAGTCGTTGTCGGCTCGAGGTGTTGTGCCGCTTGTTGTAGAAATATCACATAGGGATATAAATGAGTAGGAAATTTACGCCTCTATTTCATCTGCCACTTCCAAGTCCACAAATTCATACCTGTTACCGCTATAGTCAAGTATTCTTACAAAATCTTCGGTGCTAATGGAAATCAATGCGTTAAGTTGATTGGGCAGAAAGGTTAGGTGTCCTTTGTTTAGCAAAGATTTGTCGATGAATGCAATGGTGTGGTTTTCGGTATCGTTGAGTAACGAAAAGACGGAAATTGCACCAATCGTACCTTTAATCCACTTATCGATTCTTTCTTGCGATGCGAACGACAGTTTTCCTTGCTTAAGTTTGTGCTCTATGGCGTGGATGTTTATGTCGCGGTAATAGTCGGAGATAAGCAAGTAGTGCTGGTTGCCCTTGTGGTTGCGCATAAACAGGTTTTTGCATCTGCATGCACCAATGCGTTTCCAGAATGCTCCATCGTCTTCTGACGAGAAGTCGCGTGGCGATTCGTAGTATTCAAATTTTATGTTTAAGTCGGCTAGTGCCTTGTAAACTATTTCTTGACCAATCATTTTTCAAAGTATTTTGCTAATAGTTCGTGAGCAGCGGCAAAACTGCTTATTTTGTTGTCGAGTACCTTTTGTTCATAGTCTGGCAGGCATTCAATGATTTTCTCGTTCTGGTAGAAACTGTTGCGAATAGATTCGTTAATGGTTTCGTATAGCCAGTATTTTGCCTGCTCGTTGCGGTTGTAGTCGAAAAATCCGTTTGCGTTTGTATGTGCGACATACTTTGTTATCATTTCCCAGATATTCATGATTCCAGCGCCTGTAAGCGAGGAGCATGTCGTTGCTATTGGTGTCCATCGTGACTTTGGCATAGGGAAAAGGTGCAGTGCGTTTTGGTATTGCGTTTTGGCTAGGTCGGCACGGGTGATGTTTTCGCCATCTGCTTTAGTGATGGCTATTGCATCGGCCATTTCCATAATTCCGCGCTTAATGCCTTGCAGGTCGTCACCGGCACCAGTTACAAGCAGAAGCAGGAAGAAGTCAACCATACTGTGTACGGCGGTTTCCGATTGTCCAACGCCAACGGTTTCTACAAATATTGTATCGAAACCAGCGGCTTCGCAAAGGATTATGGTTTCGCGGGTTTTGCGTGCTACGCCGCCAAGCGAACCTGCTGATGGTGATGGGCGTACAAAAGCGTTTGGGTGGGATGTAAGGTTTTCCATGCGAGTTTTGTCGCCAAGAATGGAACCTCCGCTACGTTCGCTGCTCGGGTCAACGGCAAGTACGGCGAGCTTATGGTTCAGGTCGCAAATCTTTACGCCAAGTGCTTCAATGAAAGTACTTTTGCCAGCACCAGGAACGCCCGTTATACCGATTCGAATAGATTTGCCTGAATGTGGCAGGCAGCCTTCTATTATTTTTTGTGCAATGGCATGATGCTCAGGACGTACGCTTTCAACCATTGTTATTGCCTGACCGAGTATGTTGGTGTCGGAACGCAAAATTCCATCTATGTATTCATCGGCGGTGAGTGTGGTCTTATGTCTGCGGAATCGTGAAATGTTAGGGTTCACTTGTGGCGGCTGTGATACGCCATCGGTTACGGCAAGAGCGCTTTTGTCGGCTTTGCTTTCTTCGACTTCTCCTATGAAATGCTTCTGTTCCCCCGAAGTGGCGTTAAAGGCATTAGGGGCTTTAGGGGCGGTGGATGCAGTGGGATTAACGCCACTTTCTTTTTTGGGGGCAGAAGCATTTTCCTTTTTGTATTCCATTCGCATTCTTTTCATTCTTTCAGCAAAGCCGCCATTTTCAAGGAAATCTGTGCTTAGTCTTTCCAGCAGCCGGAACATAAGGTAATCTGTTTGGTTTAGAAGAATAATTGCCATGTTTGCAATAGTTTCGTCTGAACTATTTTTTGCAATGTTCATAAAAAATCCTGCATCGCTGTGTTCAGCACCTTTTTTCCGCATATCTTCAAATTCTGCAGAACCCTTTTCCCATATTTTCAGATTTCTTGTATTTAAGTAATCCTTATAATCTTCCAAAAGTTCCTTTAAACTAGCTTTTGCAACATTTTTTAGAAAGATTTCTGTTTTACTTGATGTACTCGCAGCAGCACTCCCTTCTGCAATATTTTGTTTTCCAGAACGGGCTGCTTGAATCATCTGGTCAATTGTACGGTCTCCTTTTGTTAAATATTTATTGCAGAAGTAATATGTAATCTCATATATTGCTTCAGCCTTTTGATATGCAACTAGCGATTTGTAATTTCCAGGTTTAGATAACAATGATTCTTCCATAACAAAAGTTTTATCTGTATTTATGTCCTGCTAAATAGTTCTGTACATAGTCTTTTACGCCGTCTTCGAGGCTGTGGAATTCGGCAGTGTATCCAGCTTTTCGTAGCGAGGTTATGTCTGCTTCTGTGAAATACTGGTACTTGTCGCGAATGTCGGCAGGAGTGTCGATGTAGGTTATGTTGGGTTCAAGTCCCATTGCAGCGAAAGTCGCTTTGCCAAGGTCGTTGAACGGACGGGCTTTGCCGGTGCCAAGGTTGTAGATGCCACTGTGTTTGCGCGTTTCCATGAAGTATATCAGCACATCAACGACATCCTTAACATACACAAAGTCGCGGCTCTGTTCGCCATCGGCGTAGTCGGGACGGTGCGAGCGGAACAACTTGAGCATTCCTGTTTCGTTTATCTGATTGAAAGCATGCATAATAACCGATGCCATGCGTCCTTTGTGGTACTCGTTAGGTCCATACACATTGAAGAACTTGAAGCCGGCCCAGAAAAACGGCTTTTGTTCCTGTGCAAGTAGCCACTTGTCAAATTCATTCTTCGAGATGCCGTATGGATTGAGCGGTTTAAGAATGTTGGGGTCGGTGGTGTCCGAAAAACCGTTTTCGCCCATTCCGTATGTTGCTGCCGATGATGCATATATAAAAGGAATACCATATTTGCAGCACTTTACGCAAAGCATTTTTGTGTATTCTGTGTTCATCTTTAGAAGCAGAGGCAGGTCGAACTCGGTGGTGTCGGTTCGTGCTCCGAGGTGGAAAATGGTTTCAACTTGCTTGTGGTTGTTGTCGAGCCAGTCTGCAAACTCGTTGCGGTTAATGAACTTGACCTTTTTGTTCTCAAAGTTGCCTTTTTTGTTTTCGCGCGAAAAGTCGTCCGACAGTACAAGGTCGGTATATCCGCGTTCTATCAGCGTGGCTGCCAAGTTGCTGCCTATGAATCCTGCTGCTCCTGTTACTACTATCATCGCTTTTGAATTTTGGGCAAAGGTAACAAATAATTTGTGGATTTGTTAACTTTACCGCTTTAATAAAAACTTTTATTTATCGGTGTGGCAGTGGCTTTATTTGATATTTTCGCGCTTGAAACAAATTTGTATAAAATGGAAAAACCGCACGCACACAAGAAACAACTTCTTGAAATGCAGAAACTATACGCCGAATATAATTCGGCTGTGGCAAACAAGTTGCCTGATGAAGATGTAGAAGCTTCGCGAATTGCATTTTACAATGTCTGCGACAACTACGACTGGATGGACTATGTCGTGGAGGAAAATGGTTGCGAAAAACTTGTAAATGTTAAGGACGAGGTGCTTGTACCACCAAAGTACGAGCATTTGGGTTGCTGTGTAGGTAAGGTAAACAAACCGAAATTTCCTGTGACCGCTATGCTTGATGGCAAGTGGGGACTTGTTTTGCCCGATGGAAAGGGAACTGCACTTTGCTTTTTTGAATATGATGAGATTCAGTGCTTTGACAAGTTTTTCGTTGTCTCAAAGTCGGGTAGGAAAGGTGTGCTCGATAGCAAAGGTCGTTTGCTTGTGCCATGCAATATGGATGATGTTATTTTCCAGCCGATATATATAACCCATACAGATGATGGGCATTCGTGGTACGATGACTGCATGTTTGAACTTCGCCGTGATAGTAAGTCTGGTGTTCTCACAATGGACGGACAGTTCGTTGTGCCATCGTACGATGAGATTTTGTTTTCGGAAATTGTTGATACAGACGAAGCTCTCGGTGCAATCCTTGAAGGTCGCGATGGATGCGTTTCCATTGATGGAAAACTGGTTCCTGACGAGGATTTCGAGAAATACGAGGACAAGTTGGTGTATTCCAAAGGTCGCTACAGCCATCGCTCGTCATACAACTACGAGTTGGATGTGAAATTGGGGTATGCGGAAGGAAAAATCTAGGGGATTTACGATTTTTGATTTACGATTTACGATTTCTCTCTTCACAGTCATGCTGAACTTGTTTCAGCATCTGTTACGGTTTGCGATTTGTACAAGGTTGTGCAAGACGAAAAGAATTATTGTGTATCAATAAAAATACCGAAATATATCATCTTCATTACGCCCATATTACATTTTTCCTTACCTTTGCGCTGATTATAAAAACACAACAAAATGTAGAATTTGAATTATAATGACATAGAACGAACAGAAACAAAATATTAACATAGCGTTTGCTATTTGTTCCGACCTAACTGAAACGTGGAAAATTTCAAAAGAGGCTACAAAGACAACAAAAGGCAAAAGTTCGCATATTGGCGAGCATTTGTGTCTTTCTTTGTAGAGGTAATTCCACGACCGCAGTTAGGAGACGATATTCGCTCGCCTTTCTTTTTTGTGGTTGTGGAAAAACATACAAGGAATCGGTAGCCAAGCGCACAAATAGTAAAACTATGCAGATAAACATAGGCAATCTTATCCGCGATGAACTGCGCCACCAGCACCGCACAAACGCTTGGCTCGCCGAGCAGTTGCATATCGACAGGCGCACTTTGCAACGCTTGTACAACAAACCGTCCATCGACACGCAGCAACTGTTGCGCATCAGCAAAATTCTTGACAAAGATTTTTTCCACTACTATTCCGAGGCACTCCAAGAGGTGGCAGATGTTGCCACGTGACAATATTCGCCATACATTGAAAAGAAATAAGACTATACTTTTGCAAGTAAATTGTTGTAAATTATATCAGTGCAAATAAGAAAACGATATTTGTCATTGCCACTAACAGCGCAACTTGAAGTTACAGACTTCTGCAATCATCGTTGTATTCATTGCTACAACCTTGATTCTGAAATCAAGAATCGCCCTATGCGTCAAGTGGATGATGAAACCGTTTTAAAATGTGTACAGAAACTTGTTGACAACAAAATTTTCAGCGTTATTGTTACTGGTGGTGAGCCGCTAATAAACAAGGAACTTACGAAAAAAGTCATTCGTCTGCTGAAAGGAAACAAGACAAGAGTGTCGCTCAACTCCAACCTAACCCTTGCAGACGATGATTTCATACATTTTCTCAAAGAACAGAAAGTAGGCGTACTGACTTCCTGCCCTTCTGGAGAAACAGATTCGTTTTCAAGGCTCACAGGTACGGACAATTATAGTCTTTTTGAGACAAATATCAAGAAATTGGTTTCTGTGGGAGTGAGGTTTACGGTAAATATGGTTGTTACCAAAGAGAACCTGCACGAAATCAGACAGACCGCCGAAAACATGAAAGCATTGGGTTGCAAGTCGTTTGCTGCAACTCCTATGGGCCTGAATGTGGAATATCCGAGGCTCGATTTGCTTTTGAGTGTCGAAGAAGTAAGGCAGGTAATTTCCGAACTGCTTTGGATTGAAAAGGAACTGGATATGAAGGTGGATATTTTGGAAGCCCTGCCCAAGTGTGTGTTCCCCGAATCTGTTCTGATGGAGAAGCACGCCTTTCTGAACCGCAAATGCCAGGCGGGGCGGACTGTGATTGCTGTATCTTGCAACGGTGATGTACGCCCCTGCGCACACAATCCATATTCGTATGGCAACATCTTGAAAGAAGATTTGCGCGGCATCTGGCAGAAGATGAGCGATTGGCGTTCAGCCCTGTATGTTCCACAAGAATGTATGGATTGCACTTGGCTAAACCATTGCAATGGCGGCTGCCGTACAAGCGCGAAGGTTTTCAACGGTGGCTGGAACAAGAAGGATATGTGGTGTACAGGAAGACTGGCATTCCAGGCACCAAATTGTAGTAGCGAAAGCATTGAACTTAGATCCGACACGAAACTACAATTTGCAACAGATATCATAGCAAGGAAGGAAGACGAAGGTGCTTATGTAATTTACAATGTTACCGATGATGTGTTCTTTATGGTCAATCAGGCGTATTACGACTTTATTATGGGTTTGAAGGAGCGAAGTCTGTTCACCGTAGGCGAATTGTGCGAAACGCTTCAACTTTCACCAGACAATACCAATATTATTGATACCATTAAGTTTTTGATAAAAAAGAAAGTTTTAAAAATAATGAAATATTAAACAGATGAAAATGAACAAGAAAAAAATTTCAGAAGAGATGATTGCATACGATTTTAGCAATCTTGACTTGCAGGAGAACAGTAATAATAACTGTTTCGGGTGTGATTCTAGCGATTGTGATTGTGATACTTGTTGTGATAACTGCGATTAAAAAAGAAAAATAATGAGAGAAAATATTATAGATGTGAGAAAAGAGAAAAACAAATCTTTTGGGGTCATTTTGGTTCTCATTATGGTTGTATGGCTTTTGTTTTCCATCGCGCCATTTATTGTGCGATTTTTCATGCCGCATCTTTCTGCAATGGAGCTTTTGAATGTTTCATTTTCAGCAGCTACTGCATTATTTACAGGTATTGCATTTGCTGTGGCTTTTCATTCTCTATCCAAACAACAGGAAAGTTTGATAGAACAGCAGAAAAACCTAAAAATTCAGCAAGAAAGTTTACTCAAGCAAACCAAGTTAGGCATATTCAGTGTGTTCATAGATTCTATGAAAATGGTGACAAATTCCCAGTCGTTTAAACAATGCCAAGATTACATTCTTTCTGATGACTATTATGACGACAAAGACATAATAAAACAGAAGCTGAAAATGAGCAAGGGAGATGAGATTAGCTTGGATGATTATAGTAAAGTATTAGATCAAAGTAGTGGAAAAGACGAAAATTGGAAAAAAGGTTTGCGTATTAATCGTGATAAAATAAAAACCTTTTGCATGAGAATGGAATTTATGGGAATAATTATTTCTGGATTAGAAGACAAGACTGCCGAAAAGTTGATGTTGGATCTATATGGACACACAATTAAGAAAACATATAAAAGATTAGAACCACTTATAGAGAAGACTAGAGAAAATTCAAATTCAAAGGATTTGTACGAATACTATACTCAATTATATAAACTTGTAAGCGATAAAAAATAGTGAAATAAAATCAAAAAAAGATTCAATATGAAAAGAGTAGCAAAATTTATTTTTACACTGTTATTTGCAGTAACTTGTTTGTCGGGATATGCACAAATTTATACTACTTTCAGGAAGCAACTTTCCGATGATGAAAAGATAAAAGAAATTATGACCAGCGAAGATTTCAAAAAAGAATTAGAATCGAAATTAGGCGGAAAACAGAAAATGAGTCCCACAGAATGGTATTCTTTTTTTTTAGAAAAGGCACGGAGAAAATATCCTAATGTATGGGTTGACATTATAAATATTAAGGGTGAGAACGACGGATGGGGGAATCATCGTGTACCTGTAACTTGTGAAGTGGTATATAAGGTAAATCCCCAAGACCAATGGTTAGAAACCCTGTCCAAAGGTATGGAAAGGGCTTTCCGCAATGTGCGCGAAGGTTCAAGAATGGCTATCGACCAAGTGACTGCGGTAAATGGAGTCGATAAGGAAGAAATCAAAGACAAGGTTATAGATGTGCTTTTGGATAAAGGCTACAAAGTGGTGGCAAAGGAATTTCTTGAAAGGCTACAAAAGGAGCAACAGCAGCAGCAAAGTGGCGTTTTCAACGATAATACCACCGTTCAGGAAAACAACTTCTCTGCCGTTGGTTATTTTGTCAATGTGAAAATCTCTGAATCTTCTGTCAGGATACAAGTTATCAATGTCAGTACAGGTGAATACGAAGGAAATACAACCATAAATTTCTAAAAGTCAGTAGGATGAAAGCAAAAGGAATTATCATTTTGGTTTTTGCCATGTTTCTCGCCATCGGAAACGCTATGGCGCAGGAGGATTACAACAAGGCGCAGGAAGCGCCAAAGAAAAATGAATTGGTACTTGGCAGGGATTTGCAAACTAGAAACGGTTACGACAGTTACCAGTCGGCATACAAAGGAGCTTTGAACGAGGCAAAGCGAAACTATCCGCAAAAAACAGTAGCCATCCGCAACCTCAACAAGGGTGAAATCAAAATCAACGGTGGTGACATATCCTATTGTTACACCTACACTGCTGTGGAACTGCCCAATGCCAAGACAACGAAACTTGTCGAAGCCATCGGCAAAGCAACCGAAAGTATAGAGAAAGGATGTAGTTTTGCATTGGATAAAATCACTATCTCCGATGAATCCATTGAAGAACCCATATTCCGCAGCCAGATTATCAATGCACTGAAAGAAAAAGGTTACAAGGTGATTGCCAAGGAGCAACTCGAAAAGCTCTACAAGGAGCAGCAAGGTCAGCAGAGTGGCATCTATAACGCCGCCACTACTGTTAATAGCAACAACTTCACGGCAGCGGGATACTATATCAGCGTAAGCATCTCAACTAAGTACATTCAAATCCAAGTCGTAAACATAAGCACTGGCGAGTATGAAGGGAATGTAACGGAAGCGTTGTAAGGCAACACCTTATATTATATATTATAATATCCAGCAGTCGGCAAATGTCGGCTGCTGTTTTTTGTTGCAATGAGAAATATCTCTATTTCTCCTCGCTCGGATTAATATTCTCCGCGATTAATTCCTTTAGGTTGTTGATGATGTTGACATCATTGAGGTTCATGCCTTCAAAGACTTCCTTTACATCGGCGGTGCTAAGTTCGAAATAGTCATCATCTGTGGTGTAGCGGATGATAAAGTTGATGTCCTGGTACTGGCAGATGAAGTTGCTGAAGCATCCAGCAAGGTCGCCTTTGGGCTGCAGGTCGATGTGCGAACGCTGGTAGTCGGCGTAAATTTCCGTGCCTTTGCCAACTTCGGATGTCAGGTGGAACTTGCCGTTGCATAGTTCGGAATGGAATTTAAGCAGGGCGATGCCCATACCGATTTTGCGTTCAGGGCGTGATGAGTAGAATGTCTCGTTTATGGCATCCATCATTTCCTTGGGCATTCCGCAGCCGTTGTCGATAATCTTTAGCGACAGCAAGTCCTGTTTTGCGCTGTCAACCATCTCTATCACAATCTCCGTAGCCTTTGCTCGGATTGAATTGTGAACTATGTCAATTATGTGTAAATCAAGTGTTTTCATAATATTATCTGTTCTCCTGTGTGAAGTGAATTTTTAAGATTGTCGAAACTGAAGCTGTCCATTTCCAGAACGCTCGAAATTTTACCGATGTCGTCGATGTAGTGGGCGTCGGAACTCTGTATGTAGTTGTAGTCGCTGAACCACGGGAAATTGTCGAAGAATTTGTTTCGCATAGCGTGATAACTTAACTCAAGTGCCTGAAACTTAAGCTTGTCGGGAACAAACACAAGTTGCGAACTAATACTGAATGTGCTGCGGTCAACGTGTGCCGGAATGAAAATCCCGCCCATCTCATAAACCTTTTTCTGCAAGTCGAGCATTGGCAGGTCGAGTGCATTTATTAATAGGTGAGGGACTTCGTCGAGCACATTCTCTTCCTCGTCAACAACAAACTGGTAGCCGAATTTGTCTGGGTCGTTTTCGAAGAAAATGACCTTCGAATCGAGAAATTTCTGGAATTCGGCAAGTTTTTCGGCGTTGGGCATAAACCCGAGGCAATGGATTTCCTCCTTGGTTGTTACCTCGGCGCCCATCATTACGGCTATGCCGTTTTGTTCGCCTATTTTGCGCGTAACTTCAGCGTTCAGCGTACTGTTGTGGTCGGTAATTCCGATTATGTCAAGACCTTTCTCCTTGGCTTTCATAATGATAGCCGAGGGACTCATCTCGATGTCGCCGCATGGTGACAAGACTGTATGCGTATGTAGGTCGGCACGGAATTTCATGCGACAGGCTGTTTGTTGTTACTTTATGAGTTCGTACAGTTTTCCGCAGAGTGGGAATGTAGGTTCCGAGCTTGAAAGGACTGCGACATCGTTGTCCTTTGCAAATTCAAGCATATCGTCGTCGGGAACACCATTACGAACGATGATAACAGCAGGAACATCCTTCAGTGCAGCAATCGAAGCAACATTCTTGTGTGTCTGCATGGTAATCCATACCTGACCGCTCTTTGCGTTGCCCATAACATCGCTCAGCAAGTCCGATGAATATGCGCTTTTTACATCAGCATCCATATTTACCTCGTTGTAAACCTTGAGGTTAAGCTTTTCTATAATGTCTTTTAGTAACATATCGTTAAATTTTTTTATTCTTAAATCGTTTAATTTTCGTGTCATTTATTTGTAGAAGATGTTGCACGCAACATCTCTACAAATGAATTTTCAAATTTTCAAATCAATCAAATCATCAAATTTTTAAATCGTTAAATTTTTGAACTTTTAAATTTATAACGTCTTTAGATCTTCTCCCCAGATGTCGAACATCACCTTGTAGAATTCGTCCATCTTCTTGTGTGCGAAAATGCAGTTTTCTATCTTGCTTTCGTTCCTAATTACATCTTCTGCAAGAGCATTGCAGGTTGGTGCGCCACAAGCCGAGCAGTCGATTCCTGGTAGCATTCCTTCGATGCGCTTCATGTTTTCGACCATGCGGAATGCAATCTGCAGGTTGTCGTTGAGTTTGAGGATGGAACGGGGCTTTATTTCGTCAACTTTTGCCATCTGCGCAATCTTTTCGGCGAATTCCTTGTTGTTGAATGCGACCTTGATTTCGTTTTCCTCGCCTTTTTTCTTGCTGTCTATTTTTTCGGCACGGTCCTTAAGTTTCTGCTTTGCCACAAAACGGTTTGTTGGACAAAGAACACCGCCTACGCAGCTCTGGTCGCAGGCACGCATTTCTACAAAGCCTCTTACATCAATCTCTTCGTCCTCAACTTTTTCCAAGAATTCGATTGCATTCCTGATTCCATCAACGGCAAAGCATGAATTGTTGAAGTTGCGCGATTCGCCGGTTGTAAGTCCCCAAAGAACGTCCTTCCCCGTAAGGCTGTGGTTTATAGGTTCGGCAATCGACTTTGAACTGCTGAGCATCAGTTTTACCTTGTTGTAGAGGAAGTCCATGTTGATTACGCCGGTGATGAAGGACTTTTTGCCTTCGGCAGGACTTTTCACGGCGGCAATCTTTGCGGCGCAAGGAGTCACATAGAAAATACCTATGTCCTCGCTCGGAATTCCTGCCTCCACGAGTCGCTGGCGGATTACTGCCGATGCGATATCCAATGGTGCTGCAAGGTGGATTATGTTGCGCACAAGCGATGGAAATCTTACCTGTATAAGACGCACTATAGCCGGACAGTACGGTGATATGAAGGTGTCGATGTCATCGTGTTCCTCCATGTATTGCTTGTACAGTTCGGTGAGGAACGACACTGCATGTTCGACTTCGTAGGTATGTGTGAATCCGATTTTCTTCAGACAGGCATATATCTGCGATGTCTTTACATCGTTTGCAAACTGTCCGATGAAAGTTGCGGGGACAAGTGCAATGCGGTACTTGTAGTCGTCGAGCAATTCGAAGTCGTCCTGCTTGATGTAGATTGCATGGCTGGGGCAGACTTTGAAGCATTCTCCACAGTCGATGCATTTATTGCTGTATATTACCGCCTTGCCTTTCCTGATTCGGATGGCTTCGGTTGGACACGCCCTCAAGCAGTGTGTACATCCGGTGCAAACATTGCGGTCAACGCGCAGTGCATGGTAGAAGTATGATCCGTTTTCACTCATAGGCCAATGTTTTTTTCAAGTTTCTAGGGCTACGCCCGTTTCTAAGATTCTATGTTTAACTTCGTTGAGGGTTTCTCCGTTCTGTGGCTATGCCGTTTTGTTGAAACGCGCCATGGCGCGTTTTTACAAATAGATTTATTTTCAATTCTTTAGAAAAACCGTCATTGTTATTGTTGTTCCGACGCCCAACTCCGTCTGGATGTCGAGCTTGTCGGTGTTCTTCTTCATGTTTGGCAGTCCCATACCTGCGCCGAAGCCCATTTCGCGAACTTTCTGCGATGCAGTGGAATAACCTTCGGTCATTGCAAGTTCGATGTTGGGTATGCCCGGTCCCTGGTCGGCAACTACCATAACAATCTTATCGCCATCGATATCGATGTCGATTTTTCCACCGTATGCGTGTGCAACAGCGTTGATTTCGGCTTCGTAAAGAGCGACCACTATGCGCTTTATGCTCGCAGGGTCAACATTGAGTTGCTTCAATGTCTTCTTTACGCTTCCAGAGGCGTTGCCGGCATTGGTGAAATTGCCTTTTTCAATGTCAAAAGTGTAGTGCATAATTAATACATAGGTTTAATGCCGTGAGTATATAGCAATCCACTAGTCTTGAATATGCTATACTCGGTCTCGATTATTGTAATGTCGTTGTCAACCGCATGTTCAACCATCTCTTCGTCTGCTTTCTTGCCGCGGGCGAGGATTATCGTGTTTATCATCGCCATTTCGGCTGTGCGGACGGTCTGTATGTTGCACAAGCCTGTGATTAGCAGCGAACATTCGCCACCGAGGCGCAAAACATCACTCATTAGGTCTGACGAAAATGCGTTTGTCAGTTCTTCGTTGTTATCCTGGCAGCCAACTATTCTGCCGTTTAGCAATTCTGCTATTTCTTTTGCTTTCATTACTCTTTTATATTGGTTTGCAAAGGTACGCCTTTTTTGTGAATGTCGGTTAGATTTTTTTCATCTTCCTTATAATATCATCTCTTCCCATCTGCTTTAGTCTTTTTTCTATCTTTTTGCGAGCCTCAGGGGTGTACCAGAAGAAGTACATGTTTTGGTTTTCTCGCTCTTCGCGCGACTTGGGAACATAAACCTTTTCCATTGTGTATGGATTCAGTTCTGTATAGTACATCACGGTCGAGAGTGTCATCGGCGTGGGGGTGAAGGTCTGCACCTGTTCGGGACAGATGCCTAGGTCGCTGATTTGTGCCATAAGTTCTGCCATATCTTCTTCCTTGCATCCTGGGTGTGCCGAAATGAAGTAGGGGATAAGCTGCTGTTTCAGACCGTATTTTTTGTTGGTGCGGTCGAACAGGGCTTTCAGTTCCTCGAACTTGGCAAAAGGTGTCTTGCGCATGAGTTCCAGAACCTTTGGTGATGAGTGTTCCGGTGCGACTTTCAGTCGTCCCGACACGAACTTTGAAATCACAAGTTCGAGGTATTCCTCGTTTATGCGGTCGGTTTCGGCATTGCCGGTCTTGTGCAGGGCTATGTCGTATCGGATACCACTGCCTATGCTTATTTTCTTTATGCCTCTGACTTCCAGTGCTTTCCTATAAAGTTTGCATAGTTCTTCGTGCGAAGTGTTTAGGTTCTGACAAATCTTAGGAGCAATGCACGAGGGTCGCTTGCACTTGCGGCAGAGCTCCTCGTCGTTGCCGTGCATTTTGTACATGTTTGCCGATGGTGCGCCAATGTCGGAAATGTGACCTTTGAACTCTGGCATTCGCGAAATGCGTTCAAGTTCGGCAATGATTGACTTTTCGCTACGACTCGAAATGTGCTTTCCCTGATGTGCCGCTATGGTGCAGAAAGAGCATCCGCCGAAGCATCCGCGATGTATTGTCACCGAGTTCTTTATCATCTCGTAGGCGGGGATGTCGGGCTTGCCTTTGTATCGAGGATGCGGAAGCCTTGTGAAAGGCAATGAGTAGATGCTGTCCATTTCGCGTTCCGACAGCGGTTCGTATGTTGGGTTGACAATAAGTTTTGAATGTTCCAGCTGCTGAGTTATTCGCCTGTTTGTGAATGAATTGGCTTCTCTCTCAACGATGACGAAGTTTTCGGCGTAGTTGCGTTTGTCGGCAAGGATTTCACTGTAGGAATGCAGCACAATGTCGTCCTTTTTTATATCGTTATCATCGCTGAGGTAGGCAATTTGCTTTATGTTGAAGCAGTTGTAGTGATGTCCGTCTCTGTTTATGTGGTCGGCAACCTCCACAATCGACTTTTCGGACATTCCATAGCAAAGTATGTCGGCACCCGACATTTCAAGCATCGAGCTTAGGATTTTGTCCTGCCAATAGTCGTAGTGTGCGAAACGGCGCATCGAGGCTTCTATTCCACCGATGACGATGGGTGTATCGGGATATATGTCCTTCAGTATTTGGCAGTAAACCTTTGTTGCGTAGTCGGGACGATGACCGCTTTGTCCGCCTGGAGTGTAGGCATCGTCGCTACGGAGACGCTTGTTGGCGGTGTAGTGGTTTAGCATGCTGTCGATATTGCCAGCCGACACGCCGAAGAATAGCCGAGGCGCACCGAATTTGCGGAAGTCGCGAAGGTCGTCCTGCCAGTTGGGTTGCGGAACTACAGCCACGCGGTAGCCTGCATTCTGCAAAACCCTTGCTATTACTGCCGGACCGAACGACGGATGGTCAACAAAAGCATCTCCGCTGACGAGGATAACATCGATATAGTCCCAGCCGAAAGCCTTCAGCTCCTTTATGGATGTTGGAAAAAAATCGAGGATGCTTCTTTGTTCCACTTTTGTTTGGGTTGACTATCTAGCGAAAATATCGTTCTGGTACATCGGTGAGAATGTCGTTGCCGGCGCCATTGGGTATAATCCATATTCTGGCATAAGCGGGTGGCGGTTGCCTTCGCGTATGCTTACGGCTATGCTGATAGTTGATTTGTCGGTAATTTTGTAGTCGGCTCCGAAAAATCCAGAAAACGAAGGCTTGTTTGGATTGTAGTAGTCGTTGAAACTTACGGCAGCAGCACCGTAAACATTGATTTTCGGAGTAAGCGAGTAGGAACCTTTGGCAAACAGCGTGTATTGCGGATGCCCGTATATGCTTTTGCTTTCAGCTGATTCTATTGGAGAAAACATTGAGTACGAAACTGCAAGTCCGCCCGACAGAGTGAATTTGTCGGTTACTTTGTAGCCAAATTCTGGTGCAACAAAGCCTGCTCCGAACGCATGTCCGCCAAATCCGCCAACAGATACGCCTGTGCTGATTCGGCTGACAAAACGAGATTCTTTGTCCTGCTTAGTCTTTACAAGTGCTGACGAGTCTGGCTCATAGAGATATAGCTTGTCGTTCTGTGAGAATGCCGACAATGCTATAGCCATAAGTAATATTGCAAATAAGCACCTTTTCATTCCTGATGAAAAATTTGCCGTAAAGGTAAGCAATTATTGTGAATGGGCAATCGGAGTTAACATATTTTTATGTTTCTGTTTTGGGGGCTTACAGGCTAGAAGGCTAACAGGCTTAAAGCCTAACAGTCTGACAGCCTCGCAGTCTTGCGGACAGATAGGCTGGTCTTCCGTTGTACGGGTCTTCTACTAGTCTTTTAGCCTTCTCTTCTTTGTGCCTTTTAGCCCTCAATGGTTCGATGGCTTCGCCGTTTCATGGGCTTCGCCCGTTTCTGGTTTAATGTTTAAGGTTCCTGAATTTGAGGATTTGCTTGCGCGAGCTAAAGGTTAACTTCGTTGAGCTAAAGGTTGGCTACGCCGAGCTAAAGGTTGCTTGCGCGAGCTAAAGGTTGAAAATTCGATGTTCATGTAGAATCACGTCTTGGTACGATTGTACAAAAAATAGTTCTGTGTTTTAATTTTTGACTCAATAGAAAAAAAACAGTAATTTTGCAGTCGTATGATTGACGAAGCATTTGTTTGCTCGTTATAATTTAATTAGGATGGAAGTATTTCTTAACATAATAATCTTCTTGGTGTTAGCCATGCTGTTGGCAAAACTGCTATTCCGTTATTTGATGCCTTGGCTTTTGCGTAGGTTTGTCGAGAAAAGGATGAAGCAGTTTGGTGATAATTTTTACCAGCAGCAGGAAGAAAGTGAAAACAACGGTTCGGGACGGACTTTTGGTGACATAAAGATAGATCATATTCCACAAAAGGATGACGCTAAAAAAGAGCAAGTTGATGAGGAATATGTAGATTACGAGGAGATTGACAAAAACTAATGGCGAATGAACTACGAGTTTTTCATAGCGAAACGATTGGTTGAACGTCAGCACAAGACATCTGGTTTCAGCAGGAATATTATTGGAATTGCTGTGGCTGGAATTGCTGTCGGTATTGCTGTGATGCTTGTGTCTGTTGCTATTGTCACCGGTTTTAAGAATGAAATATCCCGTAAGGTTGTTGGTTTCGGTTCGCATATTAGCATTACTAACTACGACAGTAATTCGTCGTATGAAACGGTTCCGATATCTGGCGATCAGACTTGGCTTGGTTCGTTGTGGGACATGGATGGCATAAGGTCGGTTAGTCGCTACATAACTAAGGCTGGAATCGTGAAGACCGATGAATATTTGCAGGGTGTAGTTTTTAAGGGTGTTGACGGCGGATACGATTGGTCGTTCTTTGAGGAGTACCTTGTCGAAGGAAAAATCCCTGAAATTTCCGATACTGCCCGAACAAACGATGTGCTGGTGTCAAAAAGTATTGCCAATGCACTGAACCTAAAACTGGGCGATTCGTTTGCTTCGTACTTCATACAGAACCCTCCAAGAATGAGGAAATTTACTGTCGTTGGCATATACGATACGCAACTCGAGGAGTTTGACAAGATGTATATTTTTGCCGACATTGGACATCTGCGCAAACTTAACGGCTGGGATGAAGGACAGGTGTCGGGTTTCGAGGTTAAGGTGGATGATATTGGAAAACTGGATGAATATTGCAGGAATGTGTCGCAAATATGTTGCTCATATAGTCCTGGTTGTGAAATATTAAAGGTCACAAGTATCAAGGATGAGTTTCCCGGAATATTCGACTGGCTTTCTCTGCTCGACATGAATGTGTGGATAATTTTGATACTGATGGTGTCGGTAACGGGATTCAACATGATTTCGGGTTTACTGGTGCTGATACTTGAACGTGTGAATATGATTGGCATACTGAAGAGCATCGGGGCTACAAATCGTTCGGTTAGAAAAGTTTTCTTGTACTTTGCATCCTATCTTATCGTTAAGGGTTTATTATGGGGAAATGTGATTGGCCTGTCGCTTTGTATTCTGCAGAAATATTTTGGAATTGTGAAGCTCGATCCTGCATCATATTATGTTACAACTGTTCCTATAAACCTTGATGTCATAAATGTCCTGATTCTTAATGTAGGGACATTGTCGGTGATTGTGCTTATGATGATATTGCCTTCGTTTATAGTCTCGAAGATTACGCCTGCCGATTCGATGAGATTCGAATAGAACATATTTATCCTCTTGCACCAAAATCTAAAATCGACAATCGTAATTCGTAAATCGTAAATTACATTATCTTTGCATCTCAAAAATATTATTTATGGCTTTACAGGAATCTTTTGAAATACAAGGAAATAAACTTTTTAAGCGTCGCAGTTGGCTGCCGGTTCTGATACTGGTGCCGGGTGTTGCATGGTTTGCGTACCTTACTTATTTGCGCAACGAGGTGATGCCATGGTGGCTGCCTCTGATTTTCCTAGGCATTGGTTTTATTGGCTTGGCTATCCGCATAATAACAGTCGGACATACCCCCAAGGGTACAAGCGGACGCAACACTACGCAGGGACAGGTGGCAGAACAACTCAATACTTCGGGAATATATTCCACAGTGAGACATCCGCTTTATCTCGGTAATTTCTTCATGTGGCTGGCACCTGCACTAATGGTCATGGACTTGTGGTTCATTTTGTTCTTCTGTGCTTTCTATTGGATTTACTATGAGAGGATTATGTATGCCGAAGAAGCATTTTTGCGCAAAAAGTTTGGCGAGGCTTATCTCGAATGGGCAAATGTTACACCGGCATTTATTCCGAGTTTCCGCAATCATCGCAAGTCGACCTTGCCGTTTTCGGTGCGTAATGTGCTAAAGCGCGAGTACAACGGATTTTTCAACCTGATACTTATAATGACAGCTTTCCGTGTGCTCGAGTTTGCAATTGTTGAACATCGATTCTATCTCGATTGTGTTTGGATTGGTATTTTCGGTGCAGGATTGCTCATTTTTCTGGTGCTGAAGATTCTGAAGAAATTTACAAACGTATTAAACGTGGAGGGCAGATAATGAAAAGAAGCATTGTTTTCGCAGTTGTATTGTCTCTAGTTGTATTTTCATCATGTCGCAAAGGTGGCGAAGAGGCTGGTGGCGAAATTGTTACAAAGAAAATTCTGTACGATGTTCCTATTGTAAACTTGCAGTTGGAAGACCGTACCGAGAGCGACCCTAACTGGTTCTGGGAAAATTTGCCATATCCGGCTGGCGACAAGTTTATTGATAATCTGTTCGCCGATGCACGCGACTGCAATATTCCGATTTATTATTACGATCCTGAGGGCGATTACGAGCATCTGGAACGTATTCCCGATAGCAAGGTCAAGAATCTGTTCGAGAACGAAATGACTGTTTCGCTTCCCGTTCCTGATGTTTTTGATGAGACTACAAATGCATATATATCAAGGCCTAATGTTGAATTTAAGCTTGACCAGACAAGAATTTTGAAGCTCAGGTTCTTGGAGGAATGGCATTTTGATAACAATATGATAACCAAGAAGGTATTGGCTGTTGCTCCTGTGTTTACAATTAATATCGGTGGTACCGATGCTGCTGAGGGCTACGAATACAATACCGTGAAATTCTGGATTATGGCTGATGCTAAACTTTTGAAGTAATGGACGAGTATAATGTTGTATATCAGCACGAAGCAATAGAGTTTGTTACGGTGGCAAAGGAGTTTGTCCGTCTGCTCGAAAATGCTCGCAATATGTCTAAGGATGACTTTATTGACCATTCTGTGAAAATGTTGCCTTTGCTTTACCAGAAAGGTGTGATGTTACCAGAAATAACAGATTACGACGAGAATTTTTCTGAAAAGTTTGTTGATGAGGCAACATGGTCGTACATACAGCAAACAACATCGACACGTCTCGACGAGGACGATGAGTTTGTGCAGGTTCAGGATGCAACGATGATGAGTTCGATGGATTCGATGAGCGTTGGTCTGTCGGAGATTTTTGCCGACTTGTATCAGGAGATGGGCGATCTTGTTGGCGCCTACCGTATTGCAAACGATGATGTTATGCTTGTGGCTCTTGCTTGCTGTCGCAACAATTTTCCCGATTATTGGGGTGTAAGGCTTTTGGCTCTTTTGAAGGCACTCCATGAAATTAAGTATCGTAGAGATGATTGAAAAAACGTATAGTCCTAATATTACCATTGATGAAATCTTGAAGTTGCCGCTTTATTCCTACGATGGCGAGGTGGTATGTGTGGATACTTTGGAGAAGTTTCGTGAGGTGAAGGATGAGCTTTTCCTCGAAACTCTTTGGGGATTCGATACCGAAACCAAGCCTTGTTTCAAGAAGGGTGCCGCCAATAGGAAGAATGTGGCGCTACTGCAGTTGAGCAGTAGGGAGAAAACATATATTTTCAGGCTCAACAAGATTGGTCTGCCGGCAGAGCTTTGCAATTTGCTTTCATCCGACAGGTTTACAAAAATAGGCCTTTCAAGTCGCGACGACATTAAGGGCTTGCAGAAACTTACGCCTTTCGAGCCTGCCGGATTTATTGATTTGCAGAGCATTGTGTCGGAATATGGCATCGAGGAGAAAGGTCTTCGCAAGTTGTCAGCAATAGTGTTGGGGGTAAGAATTTCGAAGTCGCAGCAACTTAGCAACTGGGAAAGCGATGTGCTGACAGAAAAACAAATTCGCTATGCGGCAACCGATTCTTGGGTTACAAGGCAGATTTATGTAAGGCTGACAAATGGAAACAACTTATAAATATCGTGTTTTGTATGCCGACACCGATGCTATGGGCGTGGTGTACTACGGTAACTATCTTCGCATATACGAGGCTGCGCGTGGCGGTTTTCTGCACAAGGTTGGTATGCCTTTTTCGAAGATGGCAAGCGAATTGAACATTGTATGTCCTGTCGCTAATGCCGAAATTAATTATCACAAGCCAGCGTATCTTGATGAGGATATAGTTGTAAGGACACGTGTTGTAATGCTTCGTGGTGCAAGGATGGTTTTCGACCAGCGTATTTTCAATGCCAAGGATGAACTTCTCAACGACATAAAGGTAACGGTAGCATTTGTCGATATGGAAAAGAGGAGACCTGTAAAATATCCGGATATATTTGATCAGGTTCTGTCGGTGGAATAGGAGGTATTCCCGAACAAAATCATTTATAATATTTATTGTAAGCTATTAGTTCTCATTTTGTTATCTATTTATTAAATCCCATTGTTCACAAATAAATCATCTGTAGGTGTTATAGATAGGAATAAATGCGGTAATTTTGCATCGTCAAAAATTGATGATATACAATATGAATATGTATGTAATTGCGGGTTGCAATGGAGCTGGTAAGACAACGGCTTCATATTCCATACTTCCAGAAATGCTGGAATGTACGCAGTTCATCAATTCAGACGAAATAGCCAAGGAGTTGTCCGCTCAATCGAGGGGCATCAAGTTCGAAGCAACAAGAATAATGCTGTCGCGCATGTACGCTCTCATCGAGGAAGGAAGCGATTTCGCTTTCGAGACAACTTTGGCAACAAAGACATTCAAGGCTATAATAAAGAAGGCAAAGGACAAGGGCTACAAGGTAACTCTTGTTTTCTTTTGGCTTGACACTCCTGAACTTGCTTTGCGCCGTGTGCAGGAACGTGTGGAACATGGTGGTCACGATGTGCCTAAGGATGTGGTTTACAGACGGTATGTGGCTGGAATGCGCTATCTGTCGCAGATATACATTCCGATTTCCGACTACTGGATGGTTATCGACAATTCCAACAATCCTTTCAAGCTCATTGCCGATGGCGCTAAGGAAGAGGTCTTGAATGTTTATGACGATGATGTTTTTAATCAAATAATTACAGATGGAAAATTGCGAAATTAAAGAACTACGAAAGAAAATTCTTAATGGATTGAATCTTTCTTATCGAAAATTATTGGAGACGAGAAAACAGCAGAACGATACTTTGGTTGTATCGGAAGGAGGTAAAGTTGTATTACTTGAGGCAAAAAAGGTTAGATTAAAAGTTTATAAATAGAAATATGGATAAAGTTGCCGAATTACAGACAATTGCTAGGCAGGTAAGACGCGACCTGCTGAGAATGATTCATGCAAAGAAATCGGGACATCCGGGCGGTTCACTTGGCGTAACCGACTTGATGGTAACATTGTACTTCGATGTGATGGAACACGACCCCAAGAATTTCGATATAAATGGCAAGGGACAGGACTTGTTCTTCCTTTCCAATGGTCACACATCGGCTGCATGGTACAGCGTTCTGGCGCGTTCTGGGTATTTCCCAGTTGAGGAACTCAAGACTTTCCGCGCTATAAATTCCCGTTTGCAGGGACATCCGACCACTGCAGAAGGTTTGCCAGGAATTCGCATTGCATCGGGTTCGCTCGGACAGGGCTTGTCGGCCGCCTGCGGTGCTGCATTGGCAAAGAAGCTCAATGCCGACAACCATACAGTTTTTTGTCTGATGGGTGATGGCGAAATCGAGGAAGGTCAGGTTTGGGAGGCTGCTATGTTTGCAAATGCCCGCGAAATCGACAACCTTATTGCTTTTGTTGACCTTAACCGCAAGCAGATTGACGGTACAACCGAGGATGTGATGAAGCTTGGTGATGTTAAGGCTAAGTGGGAAGCATTTGGCTGGTATGTACTCGAGTGTAACGGCAACGACATTGCCGACCTGCGAAAGACCATCACCGATGCAAAAGGTCATCTCGGCAACAAGAAGCCTGTCATTGTACTCATGAAGACCGAAATGGGTATGGGTGTTGACTTTATGATGGGAACACACAAGTGGCACGGCACACCGCCAAACGACGAGCAGCTCGCTGCCGCCTTGGCTCAGTTGCCCGAAACTCCATTAGGCGATTATTAAAATTGAATATTCTAGATTTTATATAACGGCATTCCATTTGGGATGCCGTTTTTTGTTTTTTTTAGTAATTTTTTGTTGTTATATAGAAAATTGGATTATCTTTGCAACGTAATGTTGGGCAGGCGGAGAAAATAATGTTAAATAAAAAATGAATGTATTATGAGTAAACTTACAATGTTACAAAATGTAGCAATGCCATTAGTGGTGGCAATGATAGTCGTTGGAACAATGTTAGTCATAGGTTGTGAAAAGCAGGAAATTGAAACTCTACCACAGGCGACGCAAAATCAGCAACATCGGGAGCAGCCACAACAATCAGATACAAGATTGTATTCGCTTGTGAATACATCGTGGCAACTGGTTGCTTTCGTGGAAAATAATGTTTCAAGAACGCCGGAACATTGGCCGCAAATCAATCCATATCCTTTTTTGCTTAATTTTTATCAGGACAGCATATCTGGAGTTGCTTGCTGCAATGAGATTAATGGTCGTTTCTCTTGCGATTCTGTAAATACTACGATTAGGATAGGAACGATGACGTATATGAATGAATGTGATGATGGATTTTTATATCAGGATAGGATTAACGAATCTTCTACATACAAAATAAATGATGATACAATGAAACTCTATGTGGATGAAAATAATTATTTGGTATTTAGGAGTACAGCAATAAGCCCAACTTCATTTCTGTTAGGCGAATGGGCAGTAAATGCCTCAATGTCGGAAGGCGTTTTTTATGATTATAAGGATACTCTTGTTTTTACGACTTCGGGCATAATAGAAAGACATTCGGGCTTGGCAGGATGCAGATATTATTTGCTTAATGACACTACAATTAGGATTGAGGGCGCATCATATATGGCTTACAATAAGAATCTTAAATATTATTCGCCTAATGGCATTATGTTCTATAACTTTTGGGACAATACGATAGCTTCCAATGTAAAGAATATCTATTACGAAAGGGTACAGCGATAAATGGATTGGTCAACACAATAATTTTCATTGTGTTCTCGTTACTAAGAAGTTAAATCGTTAAAAGGGATAAGATTATGAAAAACTTGATGTTAGTTATAGGGATGTTGTGCATGATTTGTCTAAGTTGTGCAAATACAGGAAATCAGGCCGAGCAAACCGACAGCATAGCGACAAATGTTCAGGAAAAACCTCAGAATCTTGTAAAACAACTGTTGATAAACGATGACGACTGGCAGAAACGTGTTGTCGATTTTGAGTACGACGAATCTGGGCGTTTGGTTGCGGTTTCTACGACTTACAATGCTGGAGCGGAATCGGAATTTACCGAAAAGGCTACTGTGACTTACGGCAACGGCACAATTGTATGCGAAGGACCAAAGGAAAAGTTGACGCTTACGCTAGATGCGGAAGGTTTTGTAATTAAGAAAGAATGGATAACCGAAGATACGGTTACGGTTGCAGCATACGAATACAATTCCGGAAAGTTGAGTGCTCGTGGTGATGCCGATTGTGGAAACAAATATTTGTGGGATGGAGACAATATTTCAAAAATGACTGCCGTCTTGTGTGTTGAAGATGGAAATTGGTACGATACAATTGAATACAAGTATAGCGATGTAGTTCGTCCTAATGTTGATATACTGGCATTTTCGGATATGTTTGGCGGATTCCCAACTGTAGAGTCTGTGGCACCCAAAGGATTGGTTTCAAAGTATATGCCATCTGAGATAAAGGGCAGCAACTATAACAGCGATGGTGCGATGACAAGAGTTTTATTGCTTACTCACAAGTACATAACAGATGATGCTGGTCGCATTACTGACATTAAATACTATAGATGTTCGTTTGATATTGCTAGTGGATCAAAGGAAGAAACAAATGTTACTGTGAAGGTGGTGTACTGACAACGTAATTTCCGATATGCAAAAAGCCGATAGCGATGTCGGCTTTTTTGTTTTTATATTGCTCTTTTGCATTATATTTGCAGTAAATATATTGCCATGAAGAAGATACTCCTCATCATATTGTCCATCTTTGTTTCAATGCTTGCATTTTCGCAAGCTCGCAAGCCAATAGTAGAAGAACCAGAATCACCGATGACGCGCATACTTTTCATCTTTGATGCGTCGATGAGTATGTCCGACAAGTGGGAGGGAGGACAGAAGTTTGTGAAGGCCCGCGAACTTATGTTCGAATTGCTCGATTCGCTCGAAAGGGTTCAGAAAAAACATCCTCTTGAGGTGGCTTTGCGCGTTTATGGACATCAAAGCCCTGTGCCTCCGCAGGATTGCACCGATTCCAAGCTTGAAGTGTCGTTTGGAGAGAGCACAATCGGAATCATACGCGACAAGCTTATGTCGATAACGCCCAAAGGAACAACGCCTATTGCCTATTCGCTCGGCAAAAGTGAAGGCGATTTCCCCGACGACAAGGACAGCCGCAACATTATAATCCTCATTACCGACGGCATCGAAATGTGCAGCGGCGACCCTTGCGAGGTAAGTGCCGCACTGCAGAAAAAAGGTGTTGTGCTGAAACCTTATATTATTGGTATCAACATTGATGTCAAGCAGGCCGATATGCTTGCCTGTATGGGCAACTACTTTGATGCAGGAAACGAGCGTCAGTTCCGCCAGGCGATAACCACCATTGTTTCGGAGGTTACTTCGCTGACGACTGTGCGCGTAAATCTGCTCGATATAAACGGCAAGCCTACCGAAACCAATGTTGCCATGTCGTTTCACGACATGCAGTCGGGCGATGTGCGCTACACCTATATGCACACAATGAACGCTGCAGGTCAGCCCGATACCATTTATTTGGATGTGCTTTCACAGTACAAACTGAAGGTGCATACAGTTCCGCCTGTTTATAAGGACGGCATAACCATTGAGGAAGGCAAGTTGAACATAATTGATGTACCTGCACCACAGGGTACTTTGCTAGTGGATGTCAAAGGCGATGACCCAGCCGATTCCGACATAAAGTGCATAATCCGCGAGACTGGACTTCCTCACACTATTCATACCATCGATGCCGACAAGAAGCAGAAACTCATTGTTGGTCAGTACGATTTGGAAATCCTGACTATGCCTCGTACATACGTCAATGCCGTGCGCATCGACCAGGGCAAGCTTCGCAAGATTGATATTCCGCAGCCCGGAACCGTGATAATAAATTTCCGTAGTCCGGCATTTGGTACTTTGTTGCATCAGGAAGGTGACCGGTTGACCGACATTTACGAATTTTCGCCTGACAAGACTCACTACAAGCTTCGCTTACAGCCTGGATATTACCGCGTTGTTTTCCGCGACCAACATAGCCATTCGGCAAAGAACTCGGCTGAGTTCAAGTTCCGTGTGAAGGAAGGGGAGATGACGGTGCAGAATCTGTAAAATCATTGAATTTCAAAATATTATTCCCATGAAGAATCTTTTCTTTATCCTTGCATGCTTTGTTCTTGCACTTTGTTCGTGTACTAGTCGCAATTCGGTGGTGCTTTCACAGAAAGATGATTATGTTATTGTGTATGAAGGTGATACTTCTGGGTATGATTGTGTGGCAGCATACGAGTTGAGCGATTTACTTGCTGAAATTTTCGGACATGAATATCCGGTTGTTACTTGCAATGGGTATGCAGGTGGAAATGTCATTTCGATAGGTTGCAATTCAATTTCGCAGGATATTTACAATAGGTACAAAGACGAAATACGTGACGATGGATTCTTAATTCATACCGAAAATGGTAACCTTTATATATTTGGAAATCGGGAAATAGCATCGTTGTATGGTGTGTATCACCTGCTTGAAAATTATCTTGGTTGTACCTATACTTGTAGCAACGGATTGCATATAGAAAAGCAGTCGGAAAAGGTTGTGCTTGATATCCACGACCTTCAGAATCCGTCGTTCCGCTACCGTGAGACCTTGCAACTGATTCCCAATGCCGATTCGCGTTATGCAAAGTGGCACAAGTTGCATAATCGAGCTGATTTCAATAACGAATGGGGACTTTTTGTGCATACTTTCAAGGATTTAGTGCCAGTTTCGGAGTATTTTGACAGCCATCCAGAATGGTTTTCCGATATGCATGGCAGGCGAGTGCGCGACGGCCAGTTGTGCCTTAGCAATCCCGAAGTGTTGGAGGAACTTTGCAAGAATTTGGAAACCAAGATGAAGGAAAATCCCGACAAGAAAATCTGGTCGGTGTCGCAGAACGACAATTATTCGTCGTGCCAGTGCGAGAATTGTCGTCGTCTCGATTCAATCTATGGCGGCGCATCGGGGACAATGATATGGTTTGTGAATCAGGTTGCTGAGCGTTTTCCCGACAAGGTGATTTCGACGCTTGCCTACCAGCAGACGCGCCACGCGCCAAAGAACATAAAGCCGGCCGACAATGTGAACATAATGCTCTGTTCTATCGAATGTCCGCGCCATAGACCAATTTCTGCCGACTCGTCTGAACATTCATTCCAGCGCGATTTGGCAGACTGGACTGCTTTGACGCACAACATTTTCCTGTGGGATTATGTGGTACAGTTCCGCAACTATATGGACCCGTTCCCGAATCTGCATGTAATTCAGCCAAACTTACAAGATTTTTACAAGCATGGCATTCCGATGATTTTTGAGCAGGGTTCAAACCAGAACATTACCGAAAACTACGAGTGGAGGACTTATCTCATTGCGCATTTGCTTTGGAATGTAAATCTTGATGTTGACAGTCTGCGTAGCCGTTTCCTTGATGCGCATTACGGGAAAAACAGGGCAGAATTCGTTGCAAAATATTATGACACAATGCAGAAGGCTCTGGTTGAATCGGGCAAGGGACTTAACATTTATGGCTATCCGATTGATGCGGTTGACAGTTATTTGTCGCCTGACAAGATTACAGAATATCGCAAATTCTTCGCCTCGGCGTACGCAGTGTCGTCATACGATGGTTGTACAGACGAGGATGCAAAAATTTACAACGATAGGTTGAGATTGCTGGAAATGCCGCTTGATTTTGCCGAAATTGACCTTTCAATGTATGGTATTGACGATAATTTGTCGTTTTTTACCATTGGAAGCAATGGCGAGAAGGTCGTAAAGCCGGAAAAAATGCTTCTGGCGAAGAATTTTATTGCCGATTGCGAGCGACTTGGTGTAAAGCAGCTTGACGAAGCAAAATATACGCCGGCCCAGTTGCAGGAGAACCTTGCAAACTTTGTCGCAAAATCGACTGGCAAAAATCTTGCCTTGGGCAAGTCGGTGATTTGTTCGACAGAATGGAGCAATACCTATGATGTCGGTGGTCCAAAGGCATTGACGGATGGCAAGTCTGGCGTTATGAACTATTATTACAACTGGCTTGGTTTCAACGGAAACGACATGGATGTGGTGATAGACTTGGAATCGGAGCAGAGTGTAGGCGAGGTGAGTGCCGACTTCCTGTTTTATCCTCTGTCGTGGATTTTTGCACCGAAATGTGTAACTTGTTATCTCTCAGCCGATGGTAAGAATTGGCGCGAAGTGGCAAAGAAAAGCTACGAGAACGAGGAATCTTTGGCTGAATGCAAGATTGTGAGTTTTCAACTTAATTTTAAAGAGCAGAAATCACGATATGTGCGGCTCAAGGCCGAATCTTTGCGTGTGAATCCCGAGTGGCATCGTGGAGTAGGGCAGCCGTGCTGGATTTTTTGTGACGAGGTGATTGTAAGATAATTAGGATGACAAAGTTGTATTTCTTAAATAATATTATTGCTAACTTGCTTATAATAATGAGGTTTTGAAATGTGGTATATATTGACAGAAACTATTGTTTTTTCTATTATATAAAATTCCAAATCTCTTCAACCTTTTCAATTGTATAGTCGGCACCATTGGCAATAAGTTCATCCTTTGTGCGGAAGCCCCAGAGGACGCCAAGAGCAGTAAGTCCTGCATTTTTTGCAGTCTGCATGTCAACACCTGAATCGCCAAGGTATAGGATTTCTTTTTTTGCTACTGGACATTTTTCAATAATCTTGTGTACTATTGTCGGGTTTGGTTTTACGGGGATTTCTGTGCTTGTGCCTACTGTAGCAGCGAATTTTATGTCTTGGAAATAGAATTCAACAACAGCATCAACGCCCTCCTGATACTTGTTTGATGCGATGGCTATGTTTATGCCTTTGTTGTTCAGTTCTTTGAGTAGGGGAATAATGCCATCGTAAGGACAGGTTTCTTCATGCAGATGACCATTGTAGCGGATTATGAACTCATCAAGTATTTGTTTGCAGAACTCATCATTGTCCCTGTATTCTTCTGGCAATGCAAGTTTTATGAGCCTGCGGATTCCTGACCCTATAAAATAGCGGTATTCGTCGTGGGTATGTGGTGGAAATCCATGCTGGTGCAACACATAATTGCAGGCGTTTGTAAGGTCGCCGATAGTGTTTAGAAGTGTGCCGTCAAGGTCAAATATGATAAGTTTTTTCATATTTCGCGATTATTTCTTCTTCTCAAACCACTCTGCGATAATTCTTTTGCCATCGGTCTGCAAGGTCGATGCAAATTCCCTTATCTCAATTTGTAGTGCTTCGCTCAAAGGTTTTGACATTGTAGCTGTGATTTCATGCTTTGCGGCGCGCAGTGCTTCGCGTGGTTTTGATGCTAGCAGTTCCGCAAATTCTTCTGCCTTGGCATACAGTTCGTTGCGTGGGAAAACATCTTGCACGATTCCGTGTAGATTTGCGTAGTCCACAGTAATTTGCTTGCACGAATACACATAGTATGCGATGTCGGCAGGGGAGATGTACTTCGACAGGAACGAGATTCCGCCAGCACCAGGGATTATGCCCATATCGACTTCGGGGAACTTCATGCGGGTTTCGGGAGAGCAGAAACGGATGTCGCAGCGCAGTGCGAGTTCCAGTCCGCCACCATAAACTATGCCGTCAAGTGCTGCGACGACAGGAATTTCAAGGTTTAGCAATCCATCGTAGATGTAGTGTGCGTTAGTTGCCATCAGGACTGCTTTTTCGTAGTCGGCACCAGAAATTTCGTGCAGATTGCCACCTGCCGAGAAAACTTTCTCTGTTCCACGTATGATTAGCACTCGGCATTCCTTGTCGTTGCGTATCGATTCAACGGCTTCGTGGAATTCCTTCAGGAAAAGTTGGCTCATGGCGTTCATCGTCGGTTCGTTGTCGAACTTGATGGTGGTGATGGTACCGTGGGTTATTGATATTGTTTTGGGCATGGGAGGGATGTTTCTAAGTTTCTGGTTTTCTATGTTTAATTTCGTTGAGGACTTCGCCGTTCTTGTTGCGTCGTGGCGCGCCGCGACCGTACATCAAAGTTCAATGCCTTTTCCCAGGTTTTAATGTTGCTTATATTTTGTGATTCGTTATTCATTGATATTTATTTTGTCACAAAAATATAGTTTTGGTTTGGATTGGCAAAAATGTTTAATTATCAATTATCAATTGTCCATTATCCATTGTTAATTGTCCATTGTCCATTCTTCATTCTCTCCTTAAACACATCATACACAGGTATGTTCAGTGCTTCCGAAAGTTCTGTCGTGATTCTTTCCGAATTCAAAATGTAACCGCTGGGCGAGGTGGGGTTTACGCAGACGGCAATGAGTTTTGTGCGTAGCAGAACCTTGATTTTGCCACCTTTCGACAGATAGGGGTAGAGCGATTCTGGAGTGACGAAAATCCTTGTGAAATCCTTGACGATCAATGTGGTGTTTTGGATTTCCTTTTGCATGCGCAAAAGATTCAAAACCTTGTCGGTGACGATACCGCTGGCGAAAATGGTGGTGCCGTACTCGAAAAGCTTGTCCTTCTTGTTTTCGAGCAATAGGGTGGAGTCGATGTCTAGGTCGTGGACTTCGTTGTTGCCGTCGATAGCCCAGATGCCACGTTCGGTGCGCAGAAGCTGTTCGTTTACAGGCGATTCGTAGGCTTCGATGTTTATCAGGCTATAGACGAACTTTGTCTTGCGGGTGAGTTCCTTGTAGTCGTGCGAGACGGCTGCGCCAGTCGAAAGTATCATGCAGTCGGTAACCGATGGAGAACCAAGCGATTTGCGCGACAAAGCGCCATCAATAATTGTCAGTTGGCTGCCGTAGCCTTGCATTTCGGTGATTATGTCCTTAATCCACATTGTGCTGGTAGGCCCGGAGAATATCAGTTTGCCGCGCGATTTTGCTCTGGCGGTCACAAGTCGTCCAAGCGAGGTTGATTGCTTCGAGATGTTCAGTATCTCCGATGTTATTTTGCGTGTGCGGTAGTGGTTTTCGGAGGTTGTGAACAATGTGCCCGGATATATTTCGATTTCGGGCTTGTGCGTCTTGGTTACCTGGTCAACATTTTCGCCGTCGATACCGATTGAGGTTATGGCGATTCTTGTGCCGCTGTCGCGTAGCCTACCTATAATATAATTAAGACACTCCGTCTTGCCGGTGTTCTTTTCCATTCCGACAATCGACAACGACTTGTGCTTCAATATTTCGCTGATAAACGGCATCTGCTTAGATTTGAATAAATAAAGGCGTGATTAACACGCCTTTATTCAATCAGCATATTTCTGTTTTATTTCTTTACGTGACGTTCCTTACGAGCGAGGTTGCTTGGTTCGAGAGCCATCTGTTCGCCCTTCATCAGACGGAGAACGCCTTCGGGCTTAATCTTCGATTCCTCGCTTGCAGGAGTTTGGTTGTCAACATAATCGGTTGGCTGTGAGTAGGTTGTGATAACGCCTTCGTAGTTGCGGAGGATAACCTTTGTCGGGCTTTCCGAAATCAAGTAGTTAGGCATTACAGGAATCTTTCCGCCACCACCGGGAGCGTCAACTACAAATGTAGGAACTGCGTAGCCCGATGTGTGTCCGCGAAGACCTTCAATGATTTCGATACCCTTTGAAACTGGGGTGCGGAAATGTTCGAGACCCATGGAGAGGTCGCACTGGTAGATGTAGTACGGACGAACTCTCATCATAACGAGCTTGTGAACCAACTTCTTCATAATATCAACATTGTCGTTGATGCCACGGAGCAATACCGACTGGTTGCCTAAAGGAACACCAGCGTTAGCAAGACGAGCGCAAGCTGCTGCCGATTCTTCGGTAACTTCGTTCGGGTGGTTGAAGTGAGTATTTAACCATATCGGGTGGTACTTTTTGAGCATTTCGCAGAGGCTGTCGGTTATACGCTGCGGGCATACAACTGGAGTTCTTGAACCGATACGGATGATTTCTACGTGAGGTATTGCTCTGAGTCTCTGGATGATAGATTCGAGCATAGCGTCATCGACCATAAGAGCGTCGCCGCCTGAAAGGAGGACATCGCGAACCTGCGGAGTGCGTGCAACATAGTCGATAGCTGCCTGTATGCGTTCCGATGGCGACTGGCAGTCGTGCTGACCTGCGAATCTGCGGCGTGTGCAGTGGCGGCAGTACATCGAGCACATGTCGGTGATGAGGAACAGAACTCTGTCGGGGTAACGGTGGGTAAGTCCAGGAACTGGCGAATCCTCGTCTTCGTGAAGCGGGTCGAGCAAATCGGCTGCCGACTGGTGAAGTTCAGCGGCGGTAGGTATAGCCTGCTTGCGGACAGGGTCGTTCGGGTCGTCGGGGTTAATGAGGCTCAGGTAGTACGGAGTGATAGCCATACGGAGGGTCTTCAGTGACTTTGCAACGCCTTCTTCCTCTTCTGGAGTCAGCTTCACATATTTTTTCAGTTGTTCGAGAGTCTCGATTCTGTTTCTTACTTGCCATTTCCAGTCGTTCCATTCTGCATCGGTAACATTCGGAAACATTTCTTTTCTTCTGCTTGCCATATATTTTACAATCTAATTTTTGAAAAACAATTTACAATAATGCCATTTCTTTTGGCGACTGCAAAGGTAAATCATTTTGCAGAATAATGCAAGGCGTTGTTTGTTTTTGTTATCTGCAAATTGAAATTTTATATATGGTTAAAAATCAGATGTTTAATGTAAAAATCTATAAATGGCTGAAAAATCAAAAATCAATGCGGTAACAGAGTTATTATTAGTGCTTTATGATAAGGATTTGCTCGGAAATTCCGGGCAGTTTTTTTGTAGATATAATTGACGAAAACGGAGTTCTCAAAATTTTGTTGGAGATTTTTCCGATTCTTATTAAATTTGCCAAATAATATATTTGCAAATAGTTATGGCTAAAAATAAGACATACAAATGGTTGCGCGGTCTGTTGCAGGCTTCGGCTTTTACTTCGGTGGTGTTCATTATGCAGGCTTGCTACGGCACACCAAACTATCGCAACGAAGAGAGCTTCAGTTATGAGATGAAGATGTCGGGCGTGGTTACCGACAGTGCTTCGGCTCAGCCTCTGTCGGGAATTTATGTCTCTGCCGACATATCCGATGAAGTTGCAGTTTCCGACGAAAACGGGCAGTTCAGCTTGTCATTTATGGTCTATGGTGATAGCGAAGATGGCTACAACCTTAATTTCTCGGATTCCTTGGACCGTTACGCACCGCTCGACACGCTAATTGATTCCAACTTTTCCGACATTAACATCTCGCTTGCCGCAAAATAGCCTATGCTTCAGGCATTTCATAACTATTTCCGCAAGAAGGAAACCCAGCTTCACGAACTAAACTACCTTTTCTGGGAATGTACTCAGCGTTGCAACCTGAATTGCAGGCATTGCGGTTCGGATTGTACTGCTTCGTCGGCATTGATGGATATGCCGTTCGAGGATTTTCTGAAGGCGATTTTGCCATTGGAGAAACGCTATCCGCGAAATTCGGTGTTCGTTGTAATTACCGGCGGAGAACCGCTTGTCCGTCCCGACCTTGCCGATTGTGGACGCGAGTTGCGCCGACATGGATTCCCGTGGAGCATTGTCACTAATGGTTTTGCCTACGATTCGGCTATGCATTGCCGGCTTATGTCGGCAGGAATGTGCAGCATAACGGTCAGTCTCGATGGTTTGCGCGAAACCCATGATGCTTTCCGCAAGCGCACTGGTAGCTTTGACCGTGCAATAAACGCCATCGACTTGATTGCCAACGAGAAAAACTTGCCGACTTACGACATTGTAACTTGTGTAAGCCCGATGAATTTAAGTCAGTTGGGCGAAATGAAGCAGATGCTGATTGAACACAAGGTGAAGGCGTGGCGTTTTTTCACCATTGCGCCGATTGGCAGGGCGGCTATGGACGATGGCTTGAGGCTCGACGGCTCTCAGCTGAAGCAACTTATGGACTTTATAGTTGCCACGCGCAAGGAGGGTAGGATTGATGCAAAGTTCAGTTGCGAGGCTTATCTTGGAAAGTACGACCGCAAGGTTCGCGACTGGCATTATTTCTGTCGTGCCGGCATAAACATAGGCTCGGTGCTTGCCGATGGTTCAATTTCCGCTTGTCCTAACATCGATAGGCGCTTTGCGCAGGGAAACATCTATACCGATGATTTTCTTGATGTGTGGGACAACAAGTTTGAGCTTTTCCGCAACAGGGACTGGATGAAATGTGGCATTTGTGCGAGTTGCAGCGAGTATAAGAATTGTCTGGGTGGAGCAATGCATTTGCATACATCAGATTGCGGCGAGATTATGGAGTGCCACTGGAAAAAGTTAAAAGTTTAAGGTTCAACGATTCGATTATCTGCGCACGTTTATGTACAGACGCAAAATCTTGCGTCTGTACAATCGATGTCTGTACAATCGATGTCTGTACAATCGAATAGATTATGCCTGCGGCGTTTCTGTAGAGACGCGCCATGGCACGTCTTTACAGAAGCCGACGCCCATTTAACATCGTTGCGCCTTTTTTGGGGGGCAAGTTTTCAATGGCAAAAGCTGATTTAGCATCGTCCAACGACATTCTTTTTATATCTTATCCACATCAGTCCGCCACGGAAAACAAGGAATAGGAGGAAGGCAACCCAAAGTCCATCGTTGCCGAAAATTGGTTGCAAAATGAAATATCCTGCAAAAAATACCGATGTGGCTACGAACATTATGTTTCGCATTGATTTCGCGGCTGTTGCACCAATGTAAATGCCATCGAAGAGGAATGCCGAGAATCCGCATAGCGGTATTAGCAGTGTCCATCTGTTGAAAATCATGGCTTCGCCAACGACATTGCTGTCGCTTGTGAGTATGTAGTATATGTCTTCGCTCCAGAAAAAGTATAGTATTGTAAATAATGCCGTGAATATCAGTCCCCAATAAACTAAATATCGGATTGCTTTTTTCAGTGGTTCGCTTTTTTTTGCTCCAATGTATTTTCCTACAAGCGATTCGCCTGCGTATGCAAATCCGTCGAGGATGTACGAAAATAGTGTGAACAATTGCATTATCAGTGTGTTGGCGGCAAGTGTAAGGTCTCCCATGTTGGCAGAAATGGCAGGAATGAAGGTAAATACTGCGCAGAGGCACAATGTTCGCAGGAATATGTCACCGTTGAGCTTGAAAAAGCGTTTCATTTCGGCTTTGTGCAGGCTTCCGCGAATGTCTATGAGATGACGCATGTTGCCGTAGTGCTTGAACCACAAGATTATAGCCAATGCAAGCCCTGAATATTGTGCAATAACAGTTCCGAGTGCTACGCCCACAATATCCATTTTCAGCCAAATGACGAAAACGAGGCTGGCAATTATGTTGACAATATTCAGCACAATGGCAACCGTCATTGGTGACTTTGAGTTTTGCATTCCAATGAACCAGCCCTTCAGTGCGTATAGACCAAGCGTTGCAGGTGCCGCCCAGATTCGTACATAAAAGTATGAAAGTGTGAGATTTAGTGTTTCGTCACTGCAGTTTAGGATTAGTCCCGAAAGTTTTGCAATAGGATATTGCAAGGCGATTAGTATTGCGGCGGCACAAAGTGCTATTGTTAGCCCGCGCACAAGAATCTTCATGGCTTCGTCCTTGTCTCCTGCACCGTATGCTTGTGCGGCAAGTCCGCTTGTGCCCATGCGCAAGAAACCGAAGTTCCAGTATATCAGGTTGAAAAGTGCAGTTCCGAGAGCAATAGCGCCTATGTAGGTTTCGTTGCCAATGTGACCGACAATAGCCAAATCTACCATTCCGAGCAAAGGAACGGTGATGTTGGTTATTATGTTTGGCAGGGCGAGCCTGAGGATTTCCTTGTTCACCTTAGATCAGTTCAACGAGCTTGTCGGCGGCTTTCTTTATTCCCATCCAAATCTGCGAAATAGATGCATCGAGCATATAGCAAGGTGCTGTTATTACGCGTTTTTCGGCATCGTAGGCAATTTCATCATAGTTGCATACGGTATTTTTACCGCCCATAGCTTCAATGTTCATGGCAGTACCTTTGTCCTTGCCTGAAGTAACATTTGCTCCAAGAACTTTTGCAACAATTACAGGTGCTATGCAGAGTGCAACTATTGGTTTGCCAGCCTTGTTGAATGCCTTTATTGCGGATTCCACATCGGAATCAACCTTCATGTTGGCGCCATCGTAGAAGTAGGAACAGAGATTCTTTGCTGCGCCAAGTCCGCCAGGAATCCACAGCGCATCGAAGTCTGCAATATTAATTTCATTAATAGGCTTTATGTTGCCTCGTGCTATGCGTGCTCCTTCGACAAGCATGTTCCTTTTTTCAGAATCTTGTGCCTGCGTGAAGTGGTTTACAACCTCAGTTTGATTCTTGTTCGGTGCAAAGCATTGGTATTTAAGACCATTCATGTCGATTGCCAGCAATGACAATGTAGCTTCGTGGATTTCGCTGCCATCACGGCTTCCACATCCTGAAAGTATAACTGCGATTTTCTTCATATTCGTTTGTTTGAAATTTTGATGCAAAATTAAATAATTTGATGATTTGATAATTAGAGGATTTGAAGACTTTTAGCCTGCTAGCCTTCAAGCCTTTTTGCCTTCCATCGTTCTTTCAATGCCTAATTCCCTGTGTTTCAGGATTACTTTAACTCCGTACTTTTCGTGTATGAACTTTGCTATGTTTTCGGCTGAATATACGCTTCGGTGCTGACCGCCTGTACAACCAAAGCAAATCATCAGACTGGTGAAATCTCGGCTAATGTAATTCTCTATGGTTGGCGAAATTACAGCCTTTATGTTCTCAATGAATACATCAATATCGCCATGTTGCTTGAAAAAGTCGATTACTGGCTGGTCTAGACCGGTTATTTTTTTGTATTCCTCGTAGCGTCCCGGATTGTGATTTCCTCGGCAGTCGAAGATGAAACCTCCGCCATTTTCTGTCTTATCTTCTGGAAGCCCGTTCTTGTAACCGAAACTCATTACATTGATTGTTAGTTCGTTGTATTTTACATATTCGAACTTTTTTTTGCATTTAACCACTTCGGATATAATTCTGCCGAGTTCCTTGTATTCGCCAAGTATAGGATGGTTTTCGTTCAGTTCCTTCAGGTTGTCGATGGCAAACGGTATGCTCTCGATGAAGTGGCGTTTCTTTTCAATTAGACCTCGATTTCCGTATGCGCCAAGTGTTTGGAGAATACGCACATACAGGTAGAACCAAAATTCGCGTTCAAAAACAGTCTTGTCTATTTCGGTATTCTTGGCAACCTCGTTGATGTAGAATTTTAGCAGTTCCAGTTTCTTGTCGTTCGGAATTTTAGCCTTTGCCTGCCATAGTAGCGATGCCATGTCGTACTGAATTGCACCTTTGCGTCCGCCTTGATAGTCAATAAAGTAAACCTGCTCATCCTTTACGAGTATGTTTCGTGCCTGAAAGTCGCGGAACATGAATGCTTTGGTTCCGTTTTCGGCAAGATGTGATGCAAGTGCATCGAAGTCATCCTGAAGGAGTTTCTCATCGTAAGGGATGTCTAGTCGGTTCAGAAAATAGTACTTGAAGTAGTTGAGGTCGAACAGAATGCTTTGGCTGTTGAATTCCGAAATGGAGTAAGCCAAACTGAAATCAATGGCTTTGCCAGCAGCAATCTGTAGTTTTACTAATGCGCTGATACTCTTGCGGTAAAGATCATCCAGACGGTCTGTAAACTTGCCGCATTGCTTGTATTCGCTTTCAACGACCTTCAGCAACAAATCGTCTCCAAAATCCTCAATGAAGTAGGTGAGAGTATCCTCGCTTACATGGTAAATCTTTGGCGTATTGAGATTTAGATTGCTGAAAATTACGCTGTAGTACAGGAATGTCTTTGTCTCGGGAATGTTGTTGCTGTAAACTCCGAGTACGGTTTCTCCGTTTTTATCGTAAAATCTGTAATAGCTTCTGTTTGATCCAGCTTTGGTTATTGCTTCAACCTTTGTTGGTTCTGTCTTGTAGAACTCTGTGTATCTTTGGGTTAAGATTTGTTCGATGTTCATTGTATATAAGTTTCTTGGTTTCTATGGCTATCGCCGTTTCTATGTTTCACGTTTCTATGTTTCGCCGTTTCTGGTTTCATTTTTTTTTGAATCGCACCATGGTGCGATTTTACAATTGAGACGCAAAATTTTGCGTCTGTACAGATTATCGATTATCAATTGTCCATTGTTAATTATCCATTGTCCATTATTCTTCGAAATATATTCTCTTGATTCTGTGCGGAATGCTTGTAAGTATTTCGTAAGGTATTGTGTCTAGGACTTTTGCCATGTCGCAGATGGGGTTGTCCTTGCCGAAAATTACAACTTCGTCGCGTTCTTCGGCGTCGATGCCTGTGATGTCAATCATGCACATGTCCATGCATACATTTCCGATTATCGGGGCTTTCTTGCCGTTGACCATAAAATACCAGTTGCCGTTTCCTAGATGACGGTCAATGCCATCGGCATAACCGACTGGAATAGTGGCTATTAGTGCATCGTGGTCGAGTTTGCCCTTGCGGTTGTAGCTTACGGTTTCGCCAGCAGGAACGCGATGAATCTGCGAAATGATTGACTTAAAGGTCGTTACTGGTGTCAGCGCATCGGTAATCTGTGGCATAAGTCCGTGCAGACCAATGCCGAGGCGTACCATCTCGAAGTCGTACTGCGGGAAGCGGATGATACCAGCGCTGTTGAGAATGTGACGCATTGGGCGTGAGCCTGTTAGTTCGCAGATGCGGTCGTACATCTTGCCGAAACGACTTACTTGCTCTTCGGTGAAATAGTCCAATGCTGGGTCGTCACTGCCGACAAGATGCGAGAATACCGATGTTATCTTTATGCAGTCGGTGCTGACGGCTTCGGCGCAGAAGTCATCTAGGTCGTCGTAGTTGAGGCCAAGACGGTGCATTCCTGTGTCAAGCTTTATGTGAATCGGGAAGTGCTGGGTGTTGTTGCGCTTAAGTTCCTTTATGAACTTGCGTAGCAGTGACAGCGAATAAATTTCGGGTTCAAGACCGTATTCTATCATGTTCTGCAGCGAATTGATGTTCGGATTCATAACAATGATAGGTGTCTTGATGCCCGCATTTCGCAGTTCTACGCCTTCGTCGGCTATGGCAACTGCCAGATAGTCAACCTTGTTACGCTGCAGGAAGTTGGCGATTTCGAGCGAACCTATTCCGTATGCGAAAGCTTTTACCATTACTGTAAGCTTGGTGCCAGGAGCTAGTTTCGACTGGAAGAACTGCAAGTTCTGCTTCATCAGGCTAAGGTCGGTTTCAATGACGCTCTCGTGAGTCTGGTTCTGTAGTTTCTTCGAAATTTTCTCGAACTGGAACACACGCGCACCTTTCAGAAGTATTGCCTTGCGGTCGAAATCGAGCGTCGAGAAGGCTTTTAGGAAGCTGTCGGTATTCTGGAAAAATACCGAGTTGGCAGGGAAGAGGTTCTTGTTGTGTATAATCGACTTTCCAATGCCAATAAATTTGTCAACTTGCTTGGTTTTCAAAAGTTTTGCTACTTCACGGTAAAGGTTTACTTCATCGGTATTGTTTTGCAGTATGTCCGACATTATTACCAGCGATTCGCGGTTCGACTTTTTCTGGTTCAGGTAGTCGAGTGCAATTTCAAGCGAGTTTATATCGGAGTTGTAGCTGTCGTTTATCAGTATACTGTTGTTGATGCCGTCGAGGGTTTCAAGTCGCATCTTTATTCCCGGCAGCGAGCGGAACTGCTTGAAAATTGTCTGGCTGTCGAGCTTGTTGAAAAGGTACATCACGCAGAAGCAGGTGATACAGTTCTGAATGGAACCGTCATCGCCGAACGGAATGTTAATCATGTAGGTATCGCGCTTGGTCTGCAGGATGATGTTGTTCTTACCGTTCTGGAAACTCTTTTCGAGCAGGTTGATGGTGCCGTTTCCTTTTTCCGACCAAGTGATTCTGTTTCTGCCGATTCCCGAATTTATGATTTTTGAGTGGACATATTCGTCGTCGCAATTATATATAATGGTATCGCAGTGTTCGAAAAGCTTGAGTTTCTCGTCAATTTTCTGTTCGCGCGACTCGAAGTTGCTCTGGTGGGCGCTTCCGATGTTGGTAAGTATGCCGATTGTTGGACGTATAATCTTTTCGAGCGATTCCATTTCACCGGGCTGCGAGATGCCAGCTTCGAATATGGCAAGTTCGGTGTCCTTTTCGAGTAGCCATACCGACAGAGGAACGCCAATCTGCGAGTTGTAGCTCTTTGGGCTTCGTGTGATGTTGAAGTAGGGGCTGAGCAGGTAATGCAGCCATTCCTTGACGATTGTCTTTCCGTTGCTGCCCGTGATGCCGATTACAGGAATGTTGAATCTCAGGCGCTTGTAGGTGGCGATTTTCTGCATTGCTTCAAGTGTGTTTGCCACTTTCACATATGATATGCCAGCGTATTTGGCAGTGTCTATGTCCTTGCTGACGAGGAAAGTCCTTACGCCCGAACGGTAGATGTCGTCGATGTAGTTGTGACCGTCGTGCTGTTCGCCGACTACAGCCACGAATAGGCACGATGACGGGTTTATGATGTTACGGCTGTCGGTTACTATTTTTGAGAATTCCAGTTCGCCGTTTCCGACGAGCGTGCCGGAAACAATTTCCGATACTTCCTGTAGTTTGAATGTCTGCATTATTCCTGATTGTTTTTGTCGTTTTCGATAGCTTCGTTGTAGCACTTGCGGCACAGTGGCTCGTAGATGTCCTTTTCTCCGAGCAGCACGACGCCCTTGTTTTGCGACTTGCGGTAGCTGTATTGTGCAAGTTCGCCGCAGTGCGTGCAGATGGCGTGAACCTTGGTGACTTCCTCAGCAATGGCAAACAGGGCGGGCATCGGTCCGAAAGGACGACCAAGGAAGTCCATGTCGAGTCCTGCGACGATTACACGTATTCCGTTGTTTGCCAAGGTGGTACACACATCGACAATGCCGTTGTCGAAGAACTGAGCCTCGTCGATGCCGACCACATCGACATCGGTGGCTAGAAGCAGAATGTTGGAGGACGAGGAGACGGGGGTGGAGCGTATGGCGTTTGCGTTGTGCGAAACAACATCTTCTTCCGAATAGCGCACATCGATGCTCGGCTTGAAGATTTCGACCTTCAGTTTTGCAAATTCTGCGCGGCGCAACCGGCGGATAAGTTCCTCTGTCTTGCCCGAAAACATCGAGCCAGCAATGACTTCTATCCAGCCAGTCTTGTGTTCTCCTTTTCTCGTCCTTTCAAGAAACATATTTTTGCCAATAAAATTTTCCAAAAATAAGAATAATTGGTGTAGGAATAGCAAATGAATTGAATAGGAAAATAACAAAAATATTAACAATAAAAAATCTAATAATTCGATATTTCAATTGTAGCGGCGCAATGCATTGCGCCGCTACAGATTGTTGATGTGATTTTTCCTTTCCATTTTTTTTCCCTATTTTTGCAAAGAAATTTTACTGAAAAACATAATGCGTCATGTGAAACTTATTATGATTTTGGCTTGTTTGGATTTTTCAGTGTAAAGGTTGATATGAAAATGAGAAATTTGTTGAATAATAGTGCGTTACAGAAGATTAACAAATACGATATTGCATTGTTTTGCTGTTCAATTTGTAATATTCTGCACAAGTTTTGTAAGAAAATGTCAAATGAATGTTCGGCTTGCGGAGTATCTTTGTTGATTAGTCTATTGACAGATAACTTAAACTTTAAGTGTTTAAAAGAGATTGGAAGGATGGAAATGAAATTTGCAAAATTGTTAGCAGCGACTTTATTGTGCATTGTGCTTGATATTCATTTTGTTAAGGCTGACGAGATTGATTCCTTGCTGGTGGAGTTTGACAAAAATCCTACTGCGACGGTTGGCAACAGGTTGATGAACTGTTTTGCAGAAAAGCAGGTTGCCGATAGTGGCATTGTTTTCAATAGTAGTGTTCCTGCCGACACGTTGCGCAAGACTGTCTGTTTTTGGACTGGCGAATGGTACCTGGCAACAGGGCGTTACGACAAGAGTGCCGATTACAGCTTGGTTGCTTTGCCGCTTCTGCAAGCCTGTGGCGACAAGGAGAACGAGCGCGAATGCCTGAGCGTGATTGCTATCTGCTATATGCGTCAGTCGAAGTACGACGATGCTATCAGTTACGCCAAACTTTGCAATCAGATTGACCGAGAATCGGGCGACAACGACCGCATAAGTGCTTCCCTGAACATCATTGGTTCTATCTATGTTGCTGCCAAGCAGTCGAAGCAAGGGCTTGTTTACTTGGAGGAAGCTCTGGTGTATGCCGAAAAGACCGGCGACCCTGCCAGAATAGCGCGCACATGCGGAACTTTGTCGGAAACCGAGTTTTCGCTCGGGCATTTCGACGAGGCTATCAAATATGTTGACCGTGCTATAGCGCTTGACCGTCAGCAGAATAGGGAAATGCACACCAACATCCATCTTGCACAGAAGGCAACGATTTTGACGGAGATGGGTAGCAGCAAAGAAGCCGTTGAGATTTTCGACATCATAATACCTTATTTCCGCAAAACCGGCAATGTGCAGTCGCTGGCTATCTCGTTGAACCAGAACGGTGCTGCGCTGTTGGCTCTCGGTAAGAAAAGGCAAGCAGTGGATAATTTCCGTGAGGCTGCCGACTGGTGCAACAAGATGAACAATCCTCTCAACGAACTGCAGGCGCGGAAAGGTCTTTACGAGGCATTGTGGGACATAAATCCCGACAGCGCAAAAATCGAACTCGACAAGTACAACGACATCAAGAACAAACTGTATTACGAAGGTGCTACTGAGAGCCTTGCACGTTACACCGCTGAGTACGACAACGAACATTTGTCGGACGAAAACCAAAAAGTAAAGAATAGAAATATAATACTGGCGGTAGGAATTGCTGTGGCTATCTTGCTGTTGGGTGTAATTGTGTGCTTTTATGTGCGTGTGCGCCGTCGTTCAAGGTTGCAGCAAAATCGCTTGAAGCAGATTTCGCTAGATTTCAACGAGTTGAAAAACAATTACGAGCAACTTTACGAAAAGTTTGCAAACATCATCAGGGTCGAGAATCCAGATGCCGAAGATATTTCGGAGAGCGACAAGCAGTTCCTGTCGAAGGCAATGACCATCATCAACGACCAGATAGACGCTTCGTGCGTAAATGTTGACGAACTGGCGTCGAAACTTGCCATGAGCACATCGCAGTTCCGCCGTCGTCTGGCAGCAGTGGCAAACACCACGCCTCAGGCATATATTACCAGCATCCGTATGCAGAAAGCCCGTAACCTGCTCGATACCGATTCGTCGCTTACCGTTTTGGATGTTGCGCTTCGTTGTGGCTACGACGACCAGTCGAGTTTTACCCGCGCATTTAAGAAGTTCTTCGGCAAATCTCCAACGGAATATAGGGGAAAGTAGTTGATAGTTAAGAGTTAAAAGTTAAAAGTCCTACAAATCTTCAAACGGGGGTTAGCCTAAAACTGGGCTAAAAGGCAAAAAAAGAAAAGGTGTGCCCCCCTGCGTTAAGGCCATTAAGGCCGTTAACGACCTTAATGATGGGGGCAACACTTCCTGTTTTTTGCCTTCGCCTCCTGCATTTTGTAACCATCTGCACAATCTTTGTCATAAATTGCCAAACGCGCAACTCCCTTGTAGTCCTAACTTTGCCTTCCGGTTACTCGTAGGAGTGACAATGTTTTTAATTTTAGTAACTTTTAATTTGAAAATATTATGGTAAGAATGAGTTCTTTATTTAAGGTAATGGCAATAATGGCCATTTTGTTAGGATTTAGTTACACTGCTGATGCTCAGTTGGGAGGAGTGCTAAACAAGGCAAAGAACAAGGCTGTTCAGCAGATTCAGCACAATCAGTCGCAGACCGACAAAACGCAGAATGGAAAAAGTCAGCAACAGAATTCCACAGAGCCTAAAACCTCACAATCGACTTCCAAACCAAAAACAGATATGGAACTTATAAATTCCACAGCTATGGAAAAAATGTCGAAATACAAAACACCTTATGAATATAACTCTCAAATTGCCGCAAGTGTTACTAAAAATTCCTCACCTGTGGACATTTGCCGTGCATTTATCTTCTATCAGTTTGAGTTTAAAAATAGAAACTTGGATATTGTCCTCGGTCCGAAGGAACAAGTTCGGATGGTTACTGATTATGTAATGGTTGAAGACGGTATTGATTTGGACAAACTTGAAAAATCGTTGGACGAATTGGCGACCGTCACACCATGGAAAGCACCGTGGGAATCATTGGAAGGAAAGTCAATGAACGACTTTCAAAGTGTTATGGCTGGTGCTGCCGACAGCGGACTGTCTCCGTGGGGTGAGTCGTGGAGTGACCATGATGTCGTAGTTGAGTTCCTTAATGAAAAGCGTAACGGAAAATGTTATGACTTTAATAGTTTGTGCAAGTATTTTGTAACACAAGCTTATAAAATTAATAAGAGTTCTATTCCTGATGTTACTCCATATATTCGTGAGCAACTCGACAAAATTGCCAAGTACAAAACCGTTTCTGCAAAAATGTGCCTGTTGCGCGATATATTGTATCAGATTGATGTGTACATTGTTCAGAATGGCCGTTTTTATCCCACCAATGAAAATATTTATATTGACGAAATTAAAACGGTGTATGACCAGATGCCTGCCGATTCGATTGCAACCCTCGAAATAAAATTCCGTACCATCGAACAGCTTGACAGAGACCGTGCTATATATTGTAAGAACAATGCCAAAGTTACAGTCCAAAAACCATCATCGCGCGATGTTGCAAGCGAGACCAAGTTTAAAAATTACTTTAAGACAGAATTTCCTTCAATGCAAGTTGTTGACGTAATCTGTGCTTCTGATGCTACTGCTGATTGGGATATAAATAAAAATTCCGTAGGCATTCCAAATTACCGTGAAAAAATCGCTATTGTTATTATAAAAGACAGCGAGCACCCAGACCTAAACATAAAGTTGAAAAAAGATTTTATAGTAAAGCAAGATTATATGGGCGGAGGTCAGTTTGGTTCATCGAGGATACAAGAAGCACATCCTTCAATAGGAAAACATTATCTTTATACTAAGAATAAGTGGTTTGCTGTAAAAGAATAAATTATTAAACAACAATAAGATATAATTGAAATAAGTAACAAATTAGATAATTTTAAAATAATATAATTATGGTAAGAATGAGTACCTTATTTAAGGTAATGGCAATGGTAGCCATTATGTTTGGTGTAAGTTTCAATGTCGAGGCTCAACTTTTGGGCGGAATCGCAAAGGCAATAAAAAATAAATCACAGCAGTCAAAACAGGAAAAAGCAATGGAAACGCCAACAGGCGATGCAAAAGATGCAAAGAATGGTCCAGCAACTTTTTCTGTAGGTAGAGACGGCGAATTGCAAGCTTGTACATGGAATCCCGAAACACTCGAGATTACAATGCTCTGCGATATTGCGGGCAACAAGAAAGGCGATGTAATTAAGTACGACCCAAGCACTGGCAAGTTTACAAATAACCGTGGCGAGTACAAAGGTTCTATGAGTGAAGATGGGACTATCGAATCAATACATATTGGAACGATGAAGTTTGAGGTAAAAACTTATGGAAATACTACAAAGTATACCGTAAATAAAGATGGCAAGCAAATAGGTAATCTTACAGCAGACCATTTTGTTTCGTTAGCTATTATGGGGCCGTATACAGGTAACCCGAGCCGTTTGCTTACTGCGTATGTATATTATGGGCTTTTGCTTGACAAGAGAACATACTCAATTAATATATTGAAGTTCGATCCTGAATTAAAATATACTGTTGAGCAGTTGGATGACAAGGTTAAATGGATGGACCAGGAATCTATCAACAAAATTATGAAGTACGAATCGTCGCTTCCAGGAGCTGGTTTCAAGGAAACATATCCCGAGTTCAAGAACTGCAAGGTTGCTGCAGTTGGACTGATGAGCAATCAGTGGGCAGAAAGAACAGAAACAGATAGACAGGGATATAAACATTGGTTCTATGTATGTGATTATTGGGTTGTTTACGAACTCGCCGACGGACGCAATGTTGTTACATTCAGTGTTGCACGCGAAAATAGTAGATACGGCGATGTAATATCAAAGTGGCAGGTACACGATGGCGAATTTAACGAAGTTTCCGACTGGGTACGCAAATAAAGGGCTGAAAGGCTGACAGGCTTGAAGGCAAACAGGCAAAAAGCCCCAAAATGACTTCAAGCCTTTGAGCCTTCTGGCCTTTTCGCCCAAAACATTGAACTTTGAATTTTTGAACCTTGAACGTTAAACTTTTAAACATTTGAATATGAAGAAATTATTGTTATTTTTCGCCATTGTTTCTGTAGCAGGAATGTTGGCAAGTTGTAATGGCAATGGCAAGACTGCCGAAGCTGGAAGTGAAGAAAACGCAGCAGAAGCTGAAGCTGTTGGCATGTTGCAAGGTTATTGCTATGTTGACCTTGGCCTGTCGGTAAATTGGGCAACCTGCAATGTCGGTGCTAATGCTCCAGAAGAATTAGGTGACTATTATGCTTGGGGCGAAACCTCAAAAAAGGACAACTATACTGCTGAATCACACAAGTTTTATGGTGGCGAAGGTGAGTTTGGTCCAAAATATACCAAGTACACAAGCGACGACAATCTGGAAAAATTGGAGGTTGCCGACGATGCTGCTTCGAATAGCTGGGGCAATGTATGGCGTATGCCTACAAAGGCAGAGTTCCAGGAACTTATAGATAAATGTACTTGGACATGGAAGGACAACGGCTACGAGGTAAAGGGTGCAAATGGACAAACCATATTCTTGCCGCTTACCGGTGCCTTCTGGAATGGCAGTGTGTGCAATGAAAAGATAGATGGCCTTTATTGGTCAAGCACTGCAGATGGCTCTATGAAAGCTTATTATTTATCTTTCGCAGACCAAAGAAAACAAGTTAGCTGTGACGGACGTTACTACGGACACCAAATTCGTCCAGTTTGCGCAAAATAAGAGGCTAAAGGCTAACAGGCTAACATAAGACCAGTTTGTCTATCGTTAAGACTGTCGGACATCAAAGCCTTCAAGCCCAACTTTAAACATTGAACTTTTTGAACATTGAACTTTTGAACATTGAACGTTAAACTTTTAAATTGTTGTATATGAAAAAATTATTATTATTTTTCGCCATTGTTTCTGTAGCAGGAATGTTGGCAAGTTGTAATGGCAATGGCAAGACTGCCGAAGCCGGAACTGAAGGAACTGCAACCGAAGAAAATGCAGAAGATGTTGGATTCTTACAGGGATTCGCTTATGTTGACCTTGGTTTGTCGGTAAATTGGGCAACCTGCAATGTTGGTGCTAATGCTCCCGAAGAGTTCGGTAATAAATACGGTTGGGGCGAAACATCAGCGAAGGAATCGGATTTCGATTTTAACAATAAGTACAAAGTTGATGACGAATGGACCAAGTATAATGAAACCGACAATCTTACAACCTTGGATAAGGACGATGATGTTGCAACATCCAACTGGGGTACCGACTGGCGTATGCCAACCAAGGATGAAATGCAGGAACTTGTTGACAAGTGCACTTGGACAATTAAGGATAATAAGGGCTTTGAGGTTAAGGGTCCCAACGGAAAAACTATTTTCCTTCCTATAAATGACGATTTGAGCACTAGCCACTGCAAGGGTAATTACTGGACAAGTTCGTGTTATGAAAACTGCTATGCTGCATATGAACTTGTATTCCATACAAAATTTACAGGTTTGAACAGTGACAGTCGCGGACACGGAAAATTAGTTCGCCCAGTTTGTGCAAAGTAGTGAGGAACAAAATAAAACGGCAGTTGGCACAGGCTAGCTGCTGTTTTTTTATGTTGATTATGTAGAGACGCAATGCATTGCGTCTTCTAAAAAAACAACAATGAATCCTAAAAAAGAAATTGTTTTAAGTATGAAAAAATATTATTTAATTGTTTTAACCGTCATTTCTGTGTCTCTAATGTTGGTAAATTGCAACGGAAACGGAAACGCATCGGCAGATAAGAACAATGGTGCAACTGAAGGCACTATTAACGGTCACGACTGGGTTGACCTTGGTTTGCCAAGTGGAACGCTTTGGGCTACCTGCAATGTCGGAGCCAATGCTCCCGAAGAAAACGGCGATTATTTTTCATGGGGCGAAACCGCAGCCAAGGAAGAATATTTGTTGAGTACATGCAAGTATTTTGACTATAATAATATTACAAAGTATTGCAACGATCCGAGTTATGGCGACAATGCCTTTGCCGACAACAAGACGGTTCTTGAGCCGTCTGACGATGCAGCCACCGCCAACTGGGGTGATGGTTGGTGTTTGCCTACCAAGGACGAGTTCAAGGAGTTGATTGACAAGTGTACTTGGATGAAGAAGTCGAATGGATTCGAAGTCAAGGGACCGAACGGAAAAACAATACTTTTGCCGCTGCCAGGCTATCGTGTCACCGAACCTAGGGAAGTTGGCATGAATGGTTACTACTGGACAAGTTCGCTTGGCGAAAAAAATCCTTCGTTTGCGTGGAAAACCGATTTTACTGGCAAACGGATGCTCGAGGAAGGTCGCTATATGGGACTGCCTGTTCGTCCGGTTTGCAAGAAATAATTAACTTTGCAACCGGATTTCTAATTTATAATCTGGCACTGCCAATATTACAGACGCTGCACCGCCACAGAAATTAGAAACTTTTGAACTTTGAATTTTTGAACGTTAAACTTTTGAACATGAGAAATATCTTATTAATCTTAGCCTTCATTTCCGTAGCGGGAATGGGCTGCAATGCAAACGGAAAGACTTCCGAACCTGCAAATGAGGTAACTGAAACAAAGAATGTCGAGGCTAATGTAGAGCAAGATAATGAGGAATCCGCTCCCGAACCAGAGACTTACTATCACTACTCCGATTATCAAATCACTTTGCCTACCGAAAAATGGGAAGTCAATATTGCCTATTCTAATTCTGGAATTAGGAAAAAAGGTTCAAAACTCGAATTTGAAGTGAAACATTGGGATTCGCCAAGCCTTGAGGAAACCATCGCCAAGTATCCTGCCGAAAGCCGTCACGACGACATTGTAATCGGCGACTACACTTGGAAGGTCTTCACCGACGACAACGACTATTTCAAGATGTGCTGCTACATCTACAACACAGAAAAGAAATATGTAGTCCGCGTTGCTACCGACGACCTGACCGACCCAACAAATCCCGACTTGCACGAAGTTTTAGAAGGGGTAAGGTTTGTTGATTAATTGACAATGAACAATGTATAATTGACAATTATGTAGCCTCGAAATGAATTTCGAGGCTACAGTAGTTTTATTTGAACCGTTGATGTTTGTACAGACGCAAAATTTAGCGTATTTTACAGAGACGTGAAACATCAAACGGCGTCAGCCACGTGTCCTTTGTGTGTTATTAAATCGTTGATAAGTTCGCTTTTTAATTAAAAAAATAGCGAAAAATATTTTATATTTTTGCCAACAAAATTTTCAAAAAAGAATATTGATATGGCAACGGCAAGTGATTTGAAAGCAAAAGTGGCAAAAATCTCAACAATTGTTGAATACCTTGAAGATGAACATATAAACCAAATAGAAAAAGATATTTTGCTCCAGTCGGTAAGGGAATTGTACTCCGATATATTGGTGACTGATCCAACAAAAACAGTCGATGAAAACACCCAGACAGAAGAAGAACCTGTTAATGAACAGCAAGAAACGGTAGAGAAACATGTTGATGAAAATGTAGCAGAAACTGTGGCTGCCGCTGTCGTTCCGCCTGTAATTTCGGTGGCGTTTGATGATGGCGAGTTCGACTTCTCGGATTTGCTGAAGGATAAAACAACGGAAGAAAATTCTGAAGATCAGGAGGCAAATGTAGAAACGGAAGTTCCTGTAGAGAATGTCGATACGGTGGAGTTGCAGGCTGATGAAGAAATCCCTGTAGATGAACCAGAACCTGAGGAGGAAGACGAAGAGCCAACAACAGACATTGTTCCAGAAGAAATTGATGAGCTGGAGCCAGAAACTGAAGAAGAATTTGAGGAACCAGAAAATGTTGAAGAAGCAGATTCTGTAGAGGAATTTGATGAAAACGGCAGCGATGATTTGGAAGAAGTAGAACCAGAACCAATAGAAGAAATTGAAGACGAAGCTCAGGATGCAGTTTCAGAATCAAATTTTGAGGAAACTGCAACTGGCGACACGGAAATTCACTATAGTTTCAACGAAGAACCTTTGCCAGAGGAACAACCTATTGCTGAGACGGAAGAACCACAGACAGAAGAAACTCCAGTTGTGGAAGAAGTGCCTGTTGTTGAGGAAACGCCAAATGTTGAAGTAGAAGAACCTGTTGCAGAAGACCCACAAGTTGTTGCGGAAATGCCAACTATAGAAGAACCTGTCGCTGAAACTCCGCAGAATGTTGAAGAAAAACCAGTCGAACAGGAAAAGCAGGAAACAACCCACATAACCTTGGGCGAACAGCTTGGACAGTCGCGGCAGTCGTCGTTGAACGACAAGTTTGCAAGCAACAAGCCCGCCGAAGGTAGCTATGGCTTGAAGCCTATTTCCGACATCAAGTCGGCAATACCTCTGGGCGAAAGATTCAGGTTCACTCGAATGTTGTTCTCTGGCAACGGACTTGCTTTTGATTCTACTGTGGCAACTCTCAATGGAATGTCGAGCATAGAGGAGGCCGACAATTATGTCCGCTCAAATTTCAGCTGGGATATGGAATCTCCTGTAGTTGTCGACTTTATGAACATTGTTCGCAGAAGATATTTGTAATATGTTGCGAAAAAGCTTGATAATATCGCTTGTTCTGCTTTCCGTCGTTTCCCTTTCGGCGCAGAACCTCGACAGGGTAAGGCAACACATCCAGACTTTGTCGTCGCTGGAGTACCACGGACGCGGATACACTTTCGGTGGTTCCGACAAGGCCGCCAAGTATATTGCCGATGAGTTCAAGTCGCTGGGCGTAAGACCGTTCGGCAAGTCGTACTACCAGAACTTTTCCTACGATGTGAATACTTTTCCTGCAAAGATGAAAGTTTCAATCGACGGAAAGGAAATGCAACCTGGAACCGATTTCGTGGTGGGGCAGATGATGCCGACTACAAAGGCATCTTACGAACTTTTTCTGCCCGATTCGCTTCTGCTGAACGATACGGTTGCGTTTATGACTCGCTATTTGTTCGAGGACTGGTCGAAAAAGATGCTTGTAATTGATTACGCGCAGACCGCGAACAAGGAAATCAAGATGTTTTATATCAAGGTCTTGTACGGCAATACGCGCTTCGGTGGAATTATGGAGCTTATTCCCGAGGAACTTGTGATGTCGGTGGGGAAGATACAGCAGGATTATCCTGTAATCAAGCTTAAGCGCGAATCGTTTGACCGTTCGGCAAAAAGCATTTCGATTGACATAACCGCCAAATTGAAGAAGAATTTTGCCGCAAAGAATGTCATTGGTTATGTGGAAGGCAAGAATCCCGACAAATATTTTGTCTTCTGCGCTCACTACGACCATTTGGGAACGCTTGGCAAGAACGCTTATTTCCCTGGTGCGCAGGACAATGCCTCGGGAACGGCTATGGTTCTCGACCTTGCTGCATATTATGCAAAACATCAGCCCCAGTACACTATGGTGTTCATGCTCTTCTTCGGAGAGGAAGCTGGTTTGCTCGGTTCGTCGTACTACGTTGAGCATCCGTTGTTTCCACTAAACCAGATTGTTATGGGCGTGAACCTTGATATGGTTGGCACTGGCGACGAGGGCATAACTGGTGTAAATTGGGAAGAGGATGATTATGCCTATGTGTGGAAACTTTTCAGCAGCATAAACGAGGAAAACAACTACTTTGACCCGATAAAGCAACGCAAGGCGGCTGCCAACAGCGACCATTATTCGTTCAACCGCAAGGATGTCAAGTTTATTTTCATTTATACGATGGGACCTGGCACCTATTATCATAATGTGAAGGACAAATACGAAACCTTGTCGTTTACGGGCTACGGAAGTTTGTTCGGACTGCTAACTAAATTTGTGGAGAGATATGAGTAAACTATATTTGGTGCCAACGCCAGTCGGAAATCTCGAGGATATGACTTTCAGGGCTGTAAATGTGCTGAAGTCGGTGGATTGCATACTTGCCGAGGATACGCGCACATCGGCGGTGCTGATGAAGCATTACGACATTGGCACTCCCTTGGTTAGCCATCATAAGTTCAACGAACACAAGACATCGGAGAGCATTGCCGACCGTATTCTTGGTGGCGAGAACTTTGCGCTTGTTACCGATGCCGGTACGCCGGGAATTTCCGACCCAGGATTCCTGCTTGTGCGCACTTGCGTTGAGAAGGGCGTGGAGGTTGAATGTCTGCCGGGGGCTACGGCATTTGTGCCCGCCTTGGTAAATTCGGGTTTGCCCTGCGAGCGCTTTTCTTTCGAGGGATTTTTGCCACAGAAGAAGGGCAAGAACAAGAAGGTGCAGGATTTGGCGGAAGAGGAGAGGACTATGATTTTCTACGAGTCGCCGTTCCGTCTGGTGAAGACCTTGGAACTTTTTGCCCAGTATTTTGGGGAAGAAAGGCAGGCTTGCGTATCGCGTGAGATTTCGAAGATTCACGAGGAGAATTTCCGTGGCACCCTGAAGGACTGCATCGAGCATTTTTCGCAGAAGGATGTGAAGGGCGAGATTGTCATCGTTGTGGAAGGCAAGAACAGAAAGGTAAGGAATGCGGAATGTGAGGAAGAAGATTAATTATTTTTGACTCAATGAAAAGACTATTTTTGATATTGACAGTTTTACTCGTTTCTTCACACTGTTTCTCGCAGTCGGTAACCACTTTAAATACCGAGATGAATGGTATTAAGTTCAGGAAATGCAGTTACGAGTTCTCGAGTAACGAATTTTCGAAGAAAATAAGCTTCACTTTGCCTTTGCCCAGTGAAACCGCAGTTTTGCAAACCATAACCGATGCCTTGCTGATGGGTGAATACGATAACAGTACGCTTGAACAGGACTTGAAGGACGAATTGGCATCGTACGTTGCTGATAGAAAATCTGATACGACAAAAGCAGAGGACTACAACGAGACTTCGTGGAGCATAACGCCTGTATTTGTCGGTGGCGGATATATTGCTTTCGTGTCGTCGTTTTCGCAGAAGTTTGCAAGCGAAGAGGCTCCTGCACCTATGTGGGGCGACAAATGTGCCGTCTTTAGCCTTACGACAGGAAAACGCATTTCGGAGGATGAAATCTTTGATAAGGTCGGCGAGCATAACTACATAGTAGCAAGGAAGTTGTATTCCTCTTTGTGCAAGATTCTCAAGAAAGCGGATGACGGCGACAATGTGGATGTTTCGTTTTTGTTCAACGACAATTTTTATTTTACAGCTAAAGAACTGATATACAAGTATGGTTCGTTCGAAATGTATCATACATCTGGTGTAACGGAATTGTCGATTCCGAAGAAGTGGCTTAAGCCATATCTGAACATTGACGGACCGTTGTATCAGTATTGGTTTGGTGAGAAAAAATAGCATCGTGTTATGAAGAGGGTTGTTTTATATGTCATGGTTTTATTGCTGGCGGTGCAATGCTTCGCTCAAAGCTCGTCGCAGCAAAATAATCTTATTATTGCTGATACTGTAGTGGATAACACTAATTTTAGAAAGTTCAGTTTTGAATTTGAATCGGCAGAATTTTCGAAGAAGATATATTTCCTTTTGCCATTAGTCGAAGATGTTGCTGTTAGGCAAATGATATGGGACTCTATTATCGGATGGCAGTATAGTGGCGAGATGCTTGAACTGGAGTTGCAGGAAGAAGTAAGCATGTATATGGAAAGGGTTGCCAGCAATCCGGAACTTATTGATGCCGAAAAAATGGACGAGCGGTACTCCGATGTTGAGTATTATGAGTCGTCGTGGTATGTTACTCCAACATTTGTAAGCGACGAATACATCGCGTTAACTAATTATTTTTCGGAGTTTAATGGTGGCGCAATTCATCATCAGTGGGGCGAAGTGGCCTATGTTTTCAACCTTTCGACAGGAAAGCAAATATCGGAGGATGATGTGCTTGACAATATTGATGCGCATAGATGTTTGGTTGCCACCAAGTTGTATGAATTATTGCAGAAAAATCTCGGTTATGATTCCGATGACCTTTTTGTTGACAATGTCATGCAGATGTTGAACGGTAACTTTTATTTTACCGAGAAGGAACTGATATATATGTATGAGCCGTACGAGGTCGCGTGCTATGCGGCAGGTGAGCCAACGTTGTCTTTGCCAAAGAAATGGTTGAAGCCTTATCTAAATGTTGATGGTCCATTGTATAAATATTGGTTTGGTGATAAGAAAACTAGATAATGTTTGATATGAAGAAGTTGATGTTGTATGGATTGTTTGCGGTTGCATTTGCCTGTGCAGGATGTGCCGACAATCCTAAGTCTGAAAATACTGAAACAGTTTCAGCCGAAAAAGAGGAGATTGTAATTACTGAGGATAATGAATCGCCAATTGTTGTCACGACGGACAGTGTCGTCGAAGAAGTGGTAGCTATAGCAGGGAAGAAGGGCGAAGTGAGCGATACTGTGATTAGTGGTGTAAATTTCCGAAATTACAGATTTCATTTCACATCAAAGGATTTTGCAAAGACCATAAACTTTACATTGCCTATACTCGATAATGCTTCCGTGCAGGAAGAAATATGGGAAACAATGCTGAAGGATTCTTACGAAAGTAAAGATTTGGAACAGAACTTAGAGGTTGAGTTTGCTAATTATTGGAATGAATATTCGGAAACGGCAGGACAGGAAGCAAATCCATATAGCAGCGATGAATTCTATTCAATGTCGTGGAATATTGATCCGTTTTTCGTAGATGGTGGATGTGTGGCATTCAATTCTGCGGTTTGGGAGATGTCCGGTGGCGCTATGCACCCGGAATGGGGTGAATCAAGTTATGTATTCGACCTTTCGACAGGAAAGACAATTTCGGAGGATGATGTATTTGATAATTCAAATGACAGCAGAACTGCCATAGCTACCAAGTTGTATTCGCTTCTTAAGGCATATCTAAAAGAGGAGGAAGATACAGAGGATGTTGATGTTTCGATGATGCTGAATGGTAACTTTTATTTCACGAAGGACGAAGTGATATATAGGTATGCTCCTTACGAGGTTGCATATTACGCAGCTGGCGAACCGGAATTGTCGTTGATGAAGGACTGGTTGAAGCCATATTTGAAAGTTGATGGTGTGTTGTATAAGTATTGGTTTAAAGATTAAATAAATGAGAAAGTTTTTGATTTCAGCGGTTATTGTTTTGGGTGCTGCGATTGTTGTTGCGTGTGGTAATTCCAATTCTGCAAAGAAAGATGTTGAACCGCAGGGCGATACTGCAAAAATTGGAATGGAGGAAGTTGTTGACACTCTTGCCGACATTGAGTTTGATGAAGATACCTACGAGCTAAATGGCGTTGCTTTCAAGACCTACGAGGCTTCGGACGGCGACGGTGAGTATGCAAGTTCGGCAAGTTTGACATTGCCCGTGCCAAACGGCGACAAGGTTATGGAAAAGATTCTGCAGCAGTTGGTGGGCGAGGAAGCCGACATTAACAACATTCAGGCTTATCTTGACAAGATGTTCTCCCCGGAGGAGAAAGCTAAGGATGCTGACGATGACGACGATTTGCAGGTTTCTATTGTATGGAACATCGAGCCTGTGCTGGTGCTAGACAAGTATCTTGTTATGGAATCTGCCGATGGCTATATGGACAACTATATGGCACATTATAACATTTCGCAGAGCACTATTGTCTTCGACCGCACTACGGGCGAGGTAATGAATAGGGACGGAATGTTTAAGGAAGATGCCGACTGGCTCAAGATGGCACGCAAGTTTCGCGAGAGCGCAAACGAAGACCTTGGCGAGTTCGACGGCTCAGAATTTGATGACCCCGATGGTTTCCTTATTGATGAGGTCTTCGGTCGTGGCGATTTCTACTTTACCGACGATTCGCTTTTCTTTGTGTATGGTCCGTACGAAATCAATTATGCCTACGGATTCGATGTAAAGATGGGCGTGTCGAAGGAATGGATTAAGCCGTATATGGAAAAGGACAATTGGCTGTACAAGTATTGGTTTGAGAAGAAATAGAAAACGAATATCATATTGAATATATTTCCGCAATTCGGACAAAGTCTGGGTTGCGGAAATTTTTTTGTAAAAATCCCGTCAAATATCATTGTCGTATCCGACATTATTTTTGTCCACTATGCTTTTTTCCGATAATTAGTCTTATTTTTGCAGAAGTTATTTTTGAAAAGGAATTTTATAGAAATTTTACGAAATAATTGGATATGAGAAAGTTATATTACATATCGTTTGTTCTGCTGATGTCGGTTATGCTGTATTCCTGCAAAGAAAAGGCTCCCGAAATCACCGATGCCAAGGACATTGAATACGACGAGTTTTCAACGAGTCGTTTCCCCGAGTTCGATGCCAACCTTGAGGTTTCGATTTACCTGAAACTTCCGAAAACCAACGGCAACGAGTTCCTCGACAGCATTTATGCCGACCTTGTGGCGTTTTACACCGACAGTTCCAGACGCGAAATCCAGAGCGGTATCGAGATTTTTGCCGATTCCATCGAGTCGGAATACTACACGACCAAGGAGGACATCGGTGCCGACATTTCGGGCTACATCTACGCCGTCAACTACTACGACAGCATCTATCCCGTCTATGCCGACGGCAAACTGCTTGTGTATTACGACGATTCCTACGAATATCAGGGTGGGGCGCACGGCATCTCGGGAAAGACATACACGGTTTACAACATTGCAACCGGCCGTCGCGTCACCGAGGACGACATCTTTGTGATGAACGACGAGAACGAAAAGGCTTTGTCGGAAATGATTGTCGAGGCTTTTGCTGTAGAGTTTTCCGACGAGAAGGACGATATGTGGAACGAAGGCATAAACTTCATCAACGGCAACTTCAGCATTGGTGCCGATTCGCTCTACTACCAGTACTCGCCGTACGAGATTGGTCCGTACGCAATGGGAATGCCGCGGGTCGCATTGCACAAGGAGGCTGTAAAGCCTTTCCTGAAAAAGGATGGCGTGCTGTATGAATATTGGTTTCCGGAGAAGAAGAAATAAATTATTGGGCTAAAAGGCTAGAAGAAGAGAAGGCTGAAAGTCCAAAAATGGCTTCAAGCCTTTAGGCCTTCGAGCCTTCAAGCACAAAAATATAGAAAGTACAGTCGCGCCATGGCGCGACTCAACAAGAAACAAGAAACTTTGAACTTTGAATTTTAAAACCATTAAGTACAGTCGCGGCGCGCCACGACTTAACAAGAAATTTTTGAACATGAAAAACATACATTACATATTTTTTGCAATTATGCTATCGGCGATAGTTTGTTCATGCAAAAGCAAGACAGCAGAACCAACGGCAGAGGAAAACGGGGCGAAGTCGGAAGAAGTGGCAAACGACAGCCTTCCTGAATCTGATACGACAGCAGTAGAGGAGAAGGCTTTCGAGTTGAAAATGAAGACTTACCGAGTTGTAAAGGCAGCAAAGGGCTGTTCGTTTACCTATCATGCCGTTTTGCCTGCCGATACCGACAACAAGGCGATTCTCGCCATTCGTGACGATGTGCTTGGCAAAATTTCCGATGGCGTGGATGTTACGGCTGATTTTAAGCGTAGTGCAGCCAAGTCGGTAAGCATGTACCAGGAAGCCATTGCCGATTCAACTGACGAGTACTTCGAATATTTTGAGGAGTACGATTTGGACAGCATTTATCCGGTGTTTGTCGCTGATGGCTTTATTGCAATGGCGTTTTATTCATTCTACGAAATTTCGACTGCTCCGCGAAACGCAATGGAATACCATTATAAGATGTACGACCTTGCTACTGGCAAGCGAATGACCGAAAAGGACATCTTCAGCGATACGCGCAAGGCTAAGAATGTCATTGAGAAGTTTATCTGGGAGCAGACAACCGAATGGCAGTCTGGCGACGAGGATGACGCATCGCAGATTACAAACGAGGATGTGTTTAACGGCAACTATTATGTTAGCGAGGACAAGTTTTTCGTCTGCTACAATTCCAGCGTCTATTTTATCCCCGGTGGTATCGACATCGAGATTCCAAAGGAATCGCTTAAGCCATATCTGAAGAAGGATTGTCCGTTGTATAGGTATTGGTTTGGGGAGGAATAATCCACTCATTACAATTGTCTTCTGTTATCCTCTGTCAATATTATCAAAAGTTTTAAATTTTACTTGATAAGTTAACTTTTTGTTGTATCTTTGTGTTAAATTTAAAACAAGGCGATGGATTTGTTACCGTTATTATATAGCAAATTGTTATTTACCCCCGCTGATATTGAGCAAGAATTGGGTAATATGCGGAGCGCAAAGACACTCCTGTTGCGATACCAGCATAAAGGCTATGTGTCTAAAGTTAGGCGTGGTTTATACTGTGTCAACAACATAGCAACAAGGCAGCCAGAAGCCAATAAGTATCAAGTGGCTTCTGCTGTTACTTCAACCTCTTTTGTCGCTTATCATGCGGCTATGGAATACCATGGTTTGGCACATCAGGTGTATTACAATGTGGCTGTGGGCGGAAGTATGGCATTCAATAGTTTTGATTTTGATAATAATCACTTTGCCCATTACAATTTGTCGGATAAGTACGGTATAGATTTGCCTGTTGCTGATTCGCATGTACGAGTAACTAATGTTGAGCGAACTATTGTCGAATGTGTTGACCGTATAGATTTATGTGGTGGATGGGAAGAACTCGTCAACTGTTTGCGTGGTGTGCGTTACTTGCGTGAAGAACAACTCTTATCTACTTTGTGTTTCTATGATAAGATTGCACTGTATAAGAAAGTGGGGTTTCTTTTTGAACAACTGAATTTACCAGTGTCACAAGATTTTATTGCTGAGTGTAAGCGGTATGCCAAGGATAGTGTTACTTATTTGACATCGGATGGCACTAGTGATGCATTTAGTGCGGCATGGCGACTTTATGCGCCTCATAATTTGCTAACTATCAATGATCAAAACAACAATGAACTCGTATAACAAGAATGATATTGCACAGTTGGCGGCGCAGACCAATTTCTTGCGCGACAATTTGGAAAAAGTACTAAGGCTTTCTGATGTGTTGCAATTTATTGCGCATAGTCTCAAACTAAAGGACTGCTTAGTGCTGAAGGGTGGTACTGCCATAAATTTGACGGTTTTTACTATGCCTCGTTTGTCGGTTGATATAGACTTGGATTTTCATAGGGATTGTACTCGCGAGGAAATGTTGCAGTATCGTGCTGAAATCAATGCCGAGATATTAGCATACATTGAAAGTCAAGGTTATCAACTAAATCCTAATACAAAGAATCCTCATGCACTTGATTCTTGGGTGTTTTTCTATCGGAATGCAGGAGGGAATCGTGACAACATTAAGATAGAAATCAACTATTCCATGCGTAGGCATATTTTTGCACCGCAGCCCAGACATATAAATGTGAGTTTTTTGAAGGCTACTGAAATGCTTACACTTGAACCGATAGAATTGTTCGGCAGTAAGATAAAAGCATTGATAGAACGGCATACATGTAGGGATTTGTACGATGTATATAATCTGCTGCACAGTGATTTGATGCAGCATTTTGACCTTGCATTGTTGCGTAAAATAGTGGTGTTCTATCTTGCAGTAGGAGGCAATCAGGCACCAAGCAAAGAATATAATTTAGAAGCGATTCGCAGGATTAATTTTTCGCAAATTCGAGCGACATTGCTACCTATGCTGAAAAAAGGAGATAGTTTCGATTTTGAGACTGCCAAAACAGAAGTTGTTCAGTTTTTGAGCAATCTTTTGCAATTTACTGAAGCTGAAATTGCATTCATTGATGCCTTTCTTTCAAAAAAATACCAGCCTGAAATTCTGTTCTCAGACAAGACTATCATTGATAACATTCACAATCATCCAATGGCATTTTGGAAGACAAAAGAATAGCAGCGCACTACATTAATTTTATCCATTGCCAACCTTCAGTTCAGCGTAGCTAATTGTTAATTATCCATTGTCCATTATCCATTGTTAATTGTTAATTATCCATTATTTTTGCAGTCATTTTTTGCAAAAAGATTTTTTAGAAATGAACTTCATAGAAATCCTACATAGCATCGACTACTTCGACCTGTTTAGCAATGCGCTGATGATTACCAGTTTCGTGGTCATTATGATGTCGCTCATCGAATATGTGAATGTGTGGACAAAGGGTCGCTTCATCAAGGGAATGAACCGTAACGCCTTTGTGCAGGCGCTGATTGGAACTCTGCTCGGTGTGATTCCCGGCTGCATGGGAACATTCACGGCGGTGTCGCTCTATACCCACAAGGCTCTGTCGCTTGGCGCGCTGGTGGCCTGCCTTATTGCAACTTCGGGTGACGAGTCGTTTGTGATGCTGGCAACTATGCCTGTGCAGTCGCTGTGGCTGTTTGGCATTTCGGCGGGCATTGCCATCGTGGCTGGCGTGGTTGTGGATAAAATCTTTAAGAACAAGGATTATACGCCTACTTTCGACGATGTGCCATTCGAGGTTCACGAACACGAAACCACGGGCGAAGGAAAACTTTTCGCATGGAAAAACTTCGTTCCGTCCAAGTCGCGACTGAAACTGATTGGCGTGTTTGCAGGCATAATAATCCTATGCTGCGTTGGCGTTATCGGACATTCGCATTCCGAATCGTTGATTTTCAGCCTGCCACAGCAGATGGAAAGCGTTGAGGCAGAGGAGCACCAACATGACGAGTGTTGCGAGCACCATCACCACCATCACGATGATGACTGCGATGGTGAGCATCATCACCACGATTCCGACTTGCCGGAAGGTTTCGAGCATCATCATCACCATCACGGAGCATTGGACATCGTGAACATTATCATCATTTCGCTGTCGGTGCTAATGCTTCTGATAATTTTCTTCTCCAATGAGCATTTTGTAAGCGAGCACCTTGTGCAGCATGTCGTGCAGAAGCACTTGCCACGCATTTTCTGGTGGACATTCGGCGTACTCGTTGTAATGGCTATCATATTGAATTACACTAACTTTGGCGACTGGATATACAATAACAAGTACATACTTCTGCTAATTGCAGTGGCTGTGGGAATTTTGCCCGAATCTGGTCCTCATCTGATTTTTGTTGTGCTGTTTGTGCAGGGCTATATTCCGTTTAGCATTTTGTTGGCAAACAGCATTGTGCAGGACGGACACGGTTCGCTTCCGCTGCTTGCCGAAACCAAGAAGGGTTTCCTCGTCACCAAGTCGATAAATATGGTTGTGGGACTGGTCGTAGGATTGGTTGGACTATTGATGGGATTTTAAATTAATCAATATATCATTCCAACAATCCACAACGGCAGTTTCTTGCCTATGGGATATTCCATCATATCGGCAAGGATATACGAGTCGGGTAGGTTGGCAATCTGGTCGAAGGTTTTTCCTTGTCCGCCGACTTCAAATGTAATTTTCCCGTCGATAAGGAAATCGCCATTAGCCTTGCCATATTCCACAGAGTGCGAGGTTGCAAGCTGATTTACAGCAAAGCATTCGCGTATTGTGCCAATTTGTTTCTGCTGCCCGATGGCATAGAAAAGGTTTGGATTGTGCAGGTATATCTTGTCCGGCTTCTGCATTTTCGTTACAGACTTGTTGTCGGAATATAGCAGGTGTAGCAGTTCGGCGCGACGTAAGCTGTCGAGATAACTAAGAACCGTGTGCTTGTTGAGGTCGAGGTAGTTGGCAAGCTTGACGATATTAACCTCGAACGGAACATTTTCGGCAAGATATAGCAGCATGGCTTTTAGTCGCCGTGTATATGACGGTTCAACACCGCAGAATTGTGTCATTTCCTGGTCGATGATGAAGTTCAGAACATTCTCGATGCGGCTGTAGTATTCATCAGGGTTGCCATCGTAGAAAGGGTAGTAGCCTACACGCAGATATTCCTCGAACATTTGCTGTGGACGGCATACTGCATTTACTTCCTTACAGATTTCGCTGGCCGACGAAAGTATGTCGGACAATTTGTATACAGGAAGCTTTATGCCTTTGTAGAAGCGTAGAAATTCCCGGAACGACAATCCTTCCATCGTGTAGCTTAGTACTCGTCGCGACAGGTCGGCATCGGCATTTAATATTTGTATCAGCGATGATCCGCTGAATGTGACTTTTAAGTCGGGATACAAGTCAATGATTTCCTTTATTTCGCGGCTCCATGATGGATATTTGTGTACTTCGTCTAGGAACAGGTGCTTGCCGCCCATCAAGTGGAAATATTCAGCCAGTTCGAGCAATGTGTGGTTGGCAAAAAACATGCTGTCGAGAGTGCAATAGAGCGCTTCGCCTGCTTGAACTCCATATTTTTGTTTGATGTATTGACGTATAAGTGTAGTTTTGCCAACACCGCGTGAACCACGAATGGCAACTAGCTGCTTTTCCCAGTTTATAGAATACATTATGTCGCGGATAATTTCGGTATCTACCTGCGAAATAAGTATGTTGTGTTTCATGAACAAGGTTTCCATACAATACAATTTTTCTCGCCACAAAGATAATAAAGGTTATTTAATTAACCAATAATTTTTATAAAAAGATTATCTTGTTAATCAACTATTTGGTATATTAGGTTAATTCAGTAATCTTATTATAGTTTAAAAAGGTTATTGCAATAACCTTTTTTGAAAAATGAAATGTTACTTATTGATAAACAGTTTGTTTGTAGCTGAAAATAATTTATCTTTGTGCAAAAATATGAATATTTGTAGGGCGTCTGATTTATATTGTAAGTTGTTATAAGGATTTTGAATAGAAAATATTAATAATTAAATAGTTATGAAGCGGACTTTTATTACAGTCACACTCTCTGCATTGTTGCTTTGGGGATGTGGGGAAGTAAAGCAAACAAATGTTGAGGAAGAGGTTCCTGTTGTTGATTCTACGGAAGTTACACAGCAAGATACTGCAGCATCTATTTCGGAAACGGTAGAAGTGCAGATGGATGAGAATGTTATAATGGAAATCTGGGACTCATATATTAAGTCGGATTATTGTGATATTACAGGCGATGTCAAAAAGGCACGTACACAGATTAAGAGGGAGGGAGCTAATGTTGCATCTCTTACATTGGATGAAGCAAATGCACCTTTGGATATTCCTGATGATGAAGAGTTTTTGCCCCCGACTGTGACAGAAACTTTTGCCTGCTATCCGCTCAAGGATGGCGGTTGCCTTGTGCTTTGGTACTACGATGCTTCAGAGTGGGGACGCAAGATCTTCGCCGTTTTCAGCTACAAGGACAAGCAGTTGACGAGACTGAAAAATAGTTTCCCGTCGTTTTCTGAATATGTTGACAACAATCCTTCTTTTGATTGGGATGAACTAGCAAAACTTAGCGGAACCGAGGTCGTATATTTCAGGCAGGATTGCTGGCCAACAAAGTTCAATGCTGAAGGCTTTGGCATGACGGAAGGTGGGATGGACGAAACCTGGTATAAGTTCGACGGTTGCGGTTTTGTGAAATAAACTACAAAAAGTATAGATATGAGGAGTGAAATTGAAAATGTTGGCGCAAATGTCATCCGCTACAAGGCTCATTATGTTGTTGAATCGGAATGGATTGACGAAAATTCTGTCAGCAATGACTTCGACTATGAAAGCAACGAAGGTGTTATTGTCCTGAAAGATGGCGTTACGGAGATTGGAGAAGGCGCTTTTACAGATAGTTTTGACATTGTTTCCGTTGAAATTCCAAATACGATTACAACAATCGGAATGGGGGCATTTGCTTATTCTGTGATTTCATCCGTGGTTATTCCCGATTCGGTGACGGAAATCTGCGAAGGTGCGTTTAATGGCTGCGATGAATTGAATTCGATATATATTCCCGCATCGGTGGAACGAATTGGCGTTGAGGCATTTCTGAATTGCACAAAGTTGAATTCAATTGAGGTTGACAAGTCGAATCTCGTTTACGACTCGCGCGAAAATTGCAATGCAATAATCGAGACCAGGACAAACAAGCTTCTTTTCGGCTGCAAAAACGCTTTTATTCCCAATTCCATTACCGAAATTGATGATGGCGCATTCTATTGTTGCGATGGCTTAATGTCTATCGTCATACCTGATTCTGTAAGAAGGATAGGGGAATGTGCATTTTATGCTTGTTATGGGCTTAAATCTATTGTAATCCCATCATCTGTAACGAGAATCGGAAATGGTGCTTTTTATGAATGTTGCATGCTGGATTCGATTGAGGTTGACCTGAATAATGTCGTTTACGACTCGCGGCAAAACTGCAACGCCATAATCGCAACCCGGACAAATGAACTGATTGCAGGATGTGTCAATTCGTTTATACCAGAAGGCGTTACAAAGATTGCCGTAGGCGCTTTCGGCGGTTGCGATAGGCTTACGACCATTGATATTCCCGATTCGGTGGAGAGGATTGGAGAAAACGCTTTTTGCACTTGTTATCGTCTTACGGATGTGAAGATTTTAGGCAATTTGACCGAAATTGCAGATGGCGCATTTACCAAATGCGGCGAGTTGAGAAATTTGAATTTCCCTGAATCGTTGAGAAGAATTGGAGTATCTGCCTTTTATGATTGCAATAAACTGTTGTCATTGAACATTTCGCGTTATGTGGAAGAAATAGGCGAGGGTGCATTTATGGGCTGTGGCGGTCTGAAATCTATTGTAGTTGATGACCATAATCCATATTACGATTCACGCGAAAACTGCAACGCCTTAATCGAAACGCAGACCGACATTCTCCTGGCAGGTAGCGAAAAAGCTGTAATTCCTGATTCTGTGACAGAAATAGCCATTGGCGCCTTTATGAAATGTAGTGGGTTGAAGTCGATAAATATTCCCGATTCTGTTACAAAAATTGGCGAAATGGCATTCTATTGCTGCGAAGGGCTTACATCGCTTGTAATCCCTAATTCGGTAACCGAAATCGGACAGGATGCCTTTAACGATTGCTTTGGACTTGCATCTATATCACTTCCCAATTCACTGCCCGAAATCAGCGACAATATGTTTTGGCAGTGCAAGTCACTTAAAACTGTTGTTATTCCTGATTCTGTGAAGAGGATAGGCAAGACGGCGTTCTGGGGATGTGCTGGACTTGAAACTGTGATTATTCCATATTCTGTAACCGAAATTGGTGAAGATGTCTTTGCTGAATGTGATTCTCTTCGCTCAATAGTAATCCCAAGAGGAATGACATATCATTTCAAAGATTTGCTGGACGAAAATTTGTGGAATAAACTGGTGGAGAAGTAGCACGGTTAACAAATATTTTTCGCCATAATTTCCGAATTCCGAAAATTGTCTTATCTTTGCAACCGAGTAGAATTGTTGCCTAAAAACGATGCTTCTGCTTGACGGACAACATCTTGATTATGTTTTCCGTGGTCTAAAAAATAATTTATGGATAACAAGGTTAGACTTTATTCTGAAATAGGAAAACTCAATGCGGTTCTGCTTCATCGTCCGGGAATCGAGATAGAGCGTATGACTCCCGAAAATGCACACGAAGCATTGTACAGCGATATTTTAAACAAAAAGTTAGTCGATGGCGAATATGCCAATTTCGAGGGCGTGCTCTCGCGTTGGACTAAGACTTATCAGGTCGTCGATTTGCTTGCCGAAGTGCTTAAAAATGAGACTGTAAAGAAAAATCTCGTGGAAACTTCCTGCCGTCTCGACGACTGCGGTTTCCTTTGCGACGAACTCCTGTCGCACGATGAAAAGACTTTGGCACGTGAACTCGTCGAAGGCTTTGAATATAGGAGAGGAGTTGACCCGCAAAAGTACGAAGATGAACGTTACATCCTCAAGCCTTTGTACAACTTGTTCTTTACCCGCGATGCTGCATCATCAATGTACAATATGCTATTGATGAACACAATGTCGTTCAAGGTGCGCATGCGCGAAAACATTATCTACCGTGCTATTTTCGAGAACTATTTCGGTTGCGAGTCGATAAATGCTGGCGAGTGGGAAGCAACAGCACGCACCGAAGGTGGCGATGTGCTGATTGCCCGTGATGACACCTTGTTCATAGGTAATGGTATCAGAACCAACAAGAAAGGCATTGAGTTCCTTGCCGAATATTTCAAGGCTCGCAAGCCCAAGTTCAACATTCTAGTTCAGGAATTGCCCGAAACGCCCGAGTCATTCATTCATCTCGACATGGTGTTTACCTTCCTCGACAAGGATCGCTGCATGATGTTCGAACCTCTTATCCGTAAAAACGCAAAGTATTCGCATTTGCAGACCACTCATATTGAGATAGATAACGGAAAAATCACATATCATCAGAAGCCGAATTTCCTGCAGGGTGCACGCGATTTGGGCTTCGACCTGAATCCTGTCATTTGCGGTGGTGATGATGCTTGGACACAGCAGCGCGAACAGTGGCACAGCGGAGCAAATTTCTTCGCGTTGGGCGAAGGCAAGGTCATCGGCTATGAGCGCAACTGGAAGACCATTGAGGCTCTCGACAAGGCCGGTTTTGCAGTGCTTAAGGCGGCTGATGTCTGCAAGGGCATGGTTGATATGCACAACTACGAAAAGTTTGTCGTAACCTTTGCTGGTAGCGAACTTCCCCGTGGCGGTGGTGGTGCAAGGTGCATGACCATGCCGATAAATAGGGAAGAAGTGAAGTGGTAAAGGGAAATTACGATTTTAGATTTACGATTGACGAATTAGAGGAATGCACGATTTGCATTCCTTTTTTTTGTCTTTTCGCCTTCAAGCTTGTTAGCCTGTTCGTCTGTTAGCCAGTTAGCCACTTTTTGCATCTTGTCAGATAAATCGTAAATCCTTATTCGTAAATCGTAAATAAATTGTATTTTTGCGTGCTGAAATTGTTGTGTATTTGAGTATGTCTGATATTTATAAATTCTTTAATATATGAGAAAAATATATGCTATATTTTTGTTGTTTGTCCTTTCGGGCACAGCAGTGTTTGCGCAAAATGCAGTGACTGCTTCTGGAGGCAATGCCAACGGCGGTTCTGGAAGCGTAAGCTACACGGTTGGACAAACATTCTATTCCGCCAATGAAGGTACAAGCGGACAAGTTTCTGAAGGTGTGCAGCAAGCATACGAAATTTATGATGTTACCGAAGTACAGAATCCCATTTCGGCAAACATTTCGCTGTCGGCATTTCCGAATCCCACAAGCGATTTTCTGACCTTGCGCATTGATGGCGAGAGCATTAGCGGTCTTGACTGTGCAATGTACGACATTTCCGGCAAGGAAATAATGCAGATGCGAATAGCTTCGTCGGAAACTAGCATAGATATGCAATCGTTACCATCGTCAACATATTTTGTCCGTGTAACGAAAGGCAAAAACGAGGTAAAGACATTCAAAGTTGTAAAGAACTAACCGCCCGTTGAGCCTGTCGAAACGAAGGATAACGTAATGCAAATAGAAACGTCCCTTCGACAAGCTCAGGGAGCGAAAAAAAGAATAATAAAACGATGTAGGCGCAATGCTTTGCGCCATCTAATGTGATGAAAATAAAAAATATGTATATGAAGAAAAATTTTATTCTGGCAGTATTCTGCCTAATTATCAGCGCAATGGCATTTGCGCAAGTACCGCAAAAGATGAGTTATCAGGCGGTGGTTCGCGGAAGCGACAACAATCTAGTTACTAACAGCGAAGTTTCGGTGCGCGTAAGCATCCTGCAGGGAAGCGTTGACGGCGAGGCCGTATATACCGAAACACATTCGGCAACGACCAACGCCAACGGCTTGCTGACAATTGAAATCGGTGACGGCACAAGCAGCGACGATTTCTCCGCAATCAACTGGGTAAATGGACCGTTCTTCGTAAAGACCGAAACTGACGTTAACGGTGGCAACGACTATGATATTATAGGTGTAAGCCAGTTGCTTGCTGTTCCGTATGCAATGTATGCACAGAGGGCAGGCAATGTTCCCGATGTGAGTGGTTTCCTTACCGAAGAAACTGATCCGACCGTTCCCGAATGGGCAAAAGCAGAAACAAAACCGACTTACAATTACAATGAAATTGAGAATACGCCCGAAATTCCAGAATTTCAAGCACTTTCCATTAGCAATGACACCATATTCCTTACTAATGGCGGTTTTGTGAAACTTCCGCCAGTAGCTGTAGGTTTCAGTGGCGATTACAACGACCTTGTTAATGCGCCAGAAATCCCAACCGTTCCTACAAATGTTTCCGCATTCGATAACGATGCCAACTACTTGACGGAGGAAACCGATCCATCGGTTCCAGCTTGGGCAAAAGCAGAAACCAAACCCACTTACGACTACTCTGAAATTCAGAACACTCCTAACATTCCGATCATTCCGAATACGGTTTCTTCCTTCGAGAACGATGCCAACTACCTGACCTCGGAATCCGACCCAACCGTCCCAACTTGGGCAAAAGCAGAAACCAAACCCACCTACGACTACTCCGAAATTCAGAACACTCCAAACATTCCGACCATTCCGAATACAGTTTCTTCTTTCGAAAACGATGCCAACTACTTGACCTCGGAAACCGACCCGTCAGTTTACGCTTGGGCAAAGGCGGAAAACAAACCTGCTTACGACTATTCGGAAATTACAAACACGCCAGAAATCCCAGTCGTACCAACCACCGTTTCTGCATTCGATAACGATGCAAACTACTTGCAGTCTGAAACCGACCCGTCAGTTCCAGCTTGGGCAAAGTCGGAAAACAAACCTGTTTACGACTACACTGAAATTCAGAACACACCAAATATTCCGACAGTTCCGACCGCAGTTTCCGCATTTGAAAACGATGCCAACTACTTGCAGTCAGAATCTGATCCAAATGTGCCTGCTTGGGCAAAATCAGAAAACAAACCTGTTTACGACTACTCCGAAATTCAGAACACTCCCAACATTCCGACTATTCCGACCGCAGTTTCCGCATTCGATAACGATGCCAACTACCTTACTTCGGAAACCGACCCTTCAGTTCCTGCTTGGGCAAAGGCAAATACAAAGCCGTCGTACAGCTATGAAGAAATCACTGGCAAGCCAGAACTTTTCAGCGGGAATTACAACGATTTGACAAACATACCGACAATTCCAACTGTTCCAACAAATGTTTCCGCATTCGAGAACGATGCAAACTATCTTACTTCCTATACCGAAACCCAGACTTTGGCGAATGTGGTTGCCTTGGGCAATTCGGCAGGAAACAGCAGGATAACAAATGTTGCAAATCCTACAGCAAACCAAGATGCTGCGACAAAGAAGTATGTGGATGACTTGATTGTGGTTCTACAGGAAACTATTGAAGTATTGCAAAACAGAAGACCTGTTGTTGTTACTTTCGATGCAAATGGAGGTGTTGGCAGTATGCAGTTTCAAGTGTTTTTGACAGGTGCAGCACAGGCAATTTCTGCAAATGCATTCACAAAAGAAAACAATTGGTTTGCTGGTTGGAATACTATGGCCGACGGAAGCGGAGAGGCATATGTTGATTTGCAGGAAATTACCATTATGGAAAATATCACTTTGTTTGCTCAGTGGAGCTTGGGTGTCACGGCAAGTGCAAACGGTCATGACTATGTTGACCTTGGACTTCCGAGCGGAACAAGCTGGGCGACATGCAATGTCGGTGCAAGCACGCCAACGGCCTATGGCAACTACTATGCTTGGGGCGAAATTACCACCAAGAGTTCATATGCAGAGAATAACTATACCTATCACAACAATCCGGCCACACTTCCATCTAGTGCCGATGCCGCAACTGCCAACTGGGGTTCTGCTTGGCGTATGCCTACAAAAGAAGAATTTGAAGAATTGAATAGCAATTGCACGGTAACATGGATAACCCAGAACGGCGTAAACGGACGCTTGTTCACCGGCCCTAACGGCAACTCCATCTTCATGCCCGCTGCTGGTGGCCGCCACGGCGACGAGCCCATCTATGCTGGTTCCGGCGACTATTTGTCGAGTTCGCTCTACGATGTCTACGCGAATGAGCTGAGATACGCGTGGATGCTCAGTTTCAGTCCGAGCTTTTGCGGCATGGCTGGCTTCTTCCGTTACATTGGGCAATCCGTTCGCGCTGTTTTAGCCCAATAAATTTACGGATTAGGATTATAGATTTACGGCAGTCGGCTTCGGTCGGCTGCTGTTTTTTGTTGCCAATTTATTCGTAAATCGTCATTCGTAAATCGTAAATAAATTGTATTTTTGCACCACTTAAAAATTGTACAATGACAAAGAAGTTTTCCGAGTATAAGCAACTCGATTTGTTTGAGATTAACAACGAAATGAAGGACCTCTGGGCAAAGGAGGATACCTTCCACAAAAGTATAGAAACCCGTGAAGGCTGCAAGCCTTTCATCTTCTTCGAAGGTCCGCCATCAGCAAACGGAATGCCTGGTATCCATCATGTTATGGCTCGTACAATCAAGGATGTTGTCTGCCGCTACAAGACTTTGACTGGTCACAAGGTTGACCGCAAGGCCGGCTGGGATACCCACGGTCTGCCAGTGGAACTCGGTGTTGAAAAGACTCTCGGCATCACCAAGGAGGACATCGGCAAGAAGATTTCTGTGAAGGACTACAACGACACTTGCCGTCGCGAAGTGATGAAATACACAAGTCACTGGACCGACCTTACCGAACGCGTCGGCTACTGGGTTGACCTCGAAAATCCGTACATCACCTACGATAACCGCTACATCGAGACTTTGTGGTGGCTGCTCAAGCAGTTGTACAACAAGAACTTGCTTTACAAGGGCTACACCATTCAGCCGTATTCGCCGGCTGCAGGTACCGGACTTAGCACACACGAACTTAACCAGCCAGGTTGCTACCGCGATGTGAAGGACACAACCGTAACCGCTCAGTTCGCAATCGTTGACCCGAAGCCCGAAATGACTGGCTGGGGAAAGCCTTATTTCATCGCTTGGACAACCACACCGTGGACTTTGCCGTCGAACACCGCACTCTGCGTTGGCCGCAAAATTGAATATGTTGCAGTTCGCACCTATAATATGTATAATGGCGAGCCTGTTACAGTCGTAATGGCAAAGGAAAGGGTAGGTGCTTACCTGAATCCGCAAGGCGCAGAACTTCCGCTCGAGGAATACAAGCACGGTGACAAGGTAATTCCTTACAGAATCGTAGCCGAATACACTGGGGAAGACCTTCTTGACATGCGTTACGAGCAGATTTTCCCATGGGTTAAGCCTGCCGATGGTGCTTTCCGCGTAATCCCTGGCGACTATGTAACAACTGAGGACGGTACAGGTATCGTACATATTGCTCCGACTTTCGGTGCCGACGATAACAAGGTTGCAAAGGCTGCTGGAATCCCGCCATTGGTAATGATTATCAACAGCAAGGGCGATTTCCGTCCTATGGTCGACCGCACAGGAAAATTCTTCCTCATGAGCGACCTTGACCCTGAATTCGTAAAGAACAACATAAACAAGGATTTGTATTCCAAGTACGAGGGTTGCTTTGTTAAGAACGCATACGATCCCAAGTACAATCAGGATGGAAAATACGATGCCGAAGCTGCAGCCAAGGACGAGGATTTGAACATTCGTCTCTGCATCGAATTGAAGCAGGACGGCAAGGCTTTCAAGATTGAAAAGCACACTCACAACTATCCGCACTGCTGGCGTACCGATAAGCCGGTTCTTTACTATCCGCTTGATTCTTGGTTCATTAAGTCGACAGCAATGCGCGACCGCATGATTGAACTCAACAAGACTATCAACTGGAAGCCGCAGAGTACTGGCGAAGGCCGTTTCGGAAAATGGCTCGAAAACCTTGTTGACTGGAACCTCAGCCGTTCTCGCTACTGGGGAACTCCGTTGCCAATCTGGAGCACCGAGGACGCAAGCGAACGCAAGTGCATAGGTTCTGTCGAGGAACTTTACGCCGAAATGGACAAGTCAATCGCAAAGGGATATATGAAGGAATATCCTTGGAAGAACTTCGAGGTTGGAAAATACACCAAGGAAAACTACGAAAAACTCGACTTGCATCGTCCGTATGTTGATGAGATTGTTCTTGTTGCATCGGATGGACGCAAGATGTTCCGCGAGCCAGACCTTATTGACGTTTGGTTTGATTCGGGAGCAATGCCTTACGCACAGTGGCATTATCCGTTCGAGAACAAGGACAACTTCGACAAGTTGTTCCCAGCTGACTTCATCGCTGAAGGCGTTGACCAGACTCGTGGCTGGTTCTTCACATTGCACGCAATTGCTACAATGATTTTCGACAGTGTAGCATATAAGAATATCATTTCCAACGGCTTGGTTCTCGACAAGAACGGCAACAAGATGTCGAAGCGACTTGGCAATGCCGTTAATCCTTTCGAAACCATCGACAAGTATGGTGCCGACCCGGTTCGCTGGTACATGATTACCAACGCACAGGCTTGGGATAACCTAAAGTTCGATATTGCAGGAGTTGACGAGGTGAAGCGTAAATTCTTCGGGACATTGTACAATACCTATAATTTCTTTGCAATGTACGCCAACACCGACAACTTCACCTACGCAGAGCCGGATGTTCCGTTTGAAAAGCGTCCCGAACTCGACCGTTGGATTCTCAGTTTGCTAAATTCGTTGGTTAAGGAAGTCGGTGAGGCTTACGAGACTTACGAAAATACAAAGGCAGGCCGTCTGATTCAGACTTTCGTGATGGACCATTTGAGCAACTGGTATGTTCGTCTCGGCAGAAAGCGCTACTGGGGCGGCGAGTACGACGAGGACAAGATTTCGGCTTACCAGACACTTTATACCTGCTTGGTAACCATTGCAAAGATTGCTTCGCCGATAGCACCGTTCTATATGGATAAGATGTATCGCGACCTTAACTCAATAACCGGCAAGGAAAATTACCAGTCGGTTCATCTTGCTTATTTCCCGAAGGTTGACGAGTCGGTAATCGACAAGAACCTCGAGGAACGCATGGAGATGGCACAGACTATTTCGTCTATGATTCTCGGTTTGCGCCGTAAGGTCAGCATAAAGGTTCGTCAGCCATTGCAGAAGATTATGGTTCCGTCTGTTTCGGATGGTTTTGCAGAGCAAATGGCTAAGGTTGAGCAGATTATCAAGACCGAAACCAACATCAAGGAAATCCAGATTTTGGACGATTCATCAGATTTCTTGGTAAAGAAAATTAAGGCAAACTTCAAGGTTTTGGGACCGCGCTACGGCAAGATTATGAAGCAGGTAGCAAATGCAATTTCGCAGATGTCGCAGAAGGACATTGCTTCGCTCGAACGCAACGACAATTTTGTTCTGAATGTTGAAGGACAGGAAGTTGCAATAACAACTGCCGATGTTGAAATCAACTCCGAGGACATTCCTGGATGGCTCGTTGCAAACGAAGGCAAATATACAGTTGCTCTTGACATCAATGTAACACCAGAACTCGTTGAGGAAGGTATTGCCCGCGAATTCGTCAACCGTATCCAGAACATCCGCAAGGACAGCAATTTCGACATTACCGACCGCATCCGCGTGAAAATCAGCTCGACAGCAGAACTTGACACCGCAGTCAACCATTACCGCGACTACATCTGCGGACAGACTTTGGCAAACTCAATCGAGATTGTTGCCAATGTTGAAAACGGTACTGAAATCGATGTCAATGATGTTAATGTAAACATTTCGGTTGTAAGGGAATAGAAAATAGGACTATAATTCAAAAAATGCCGATGAATTTTTCATCGGCATTTTTGTTTAATTCATAGGTCAGATGCTCAATAACATCCCAATTTACATCTAAAATTAATCAACTGCATTATTTACAACGAAATTGTATTCTGTTTTATTTTTTTCTGAAATAGAAAATTTTCCAATGTTTCCGACTCCATCAAAGCTACCTGCTAGTATCTCTCCATTATAAATTACGAATATGGAATATTCTCCAGGTTCAAGTTTCATTTGAAAAAATCCATTTTTGTTGGATGTTGTCTCTGCAATGAGTTTTGTTGGTACGTCTGTAATGTTGTATATAGAAATACCTTCTCTTTGAAAATCGTCGAATGTTACTGGTTCGTAAAATCTAATCGTACATTTTATAGGAGCTTGTTTTGCAGTTTGGTAAATATCAGGACTAGGCATCCAGTCTCCTGTGCGTTCTGTTACGGTACCCCAAACGCCTTGTTTTATTGTTACGCTTTTTTTGTTTTTTTGGTAAAGTTGGTCTGTTTTAAATGCCCAGTTTTCTTCCTTTGTGCATGAACCTAATGATGCGAGCAGAATGATGCTTAAAACGATTATTCCTAAATTTCTCATAATATTTTGATATTTGTTTAACGCTGCAAATATAGAAAAAAATCTATTGTGATTACATCTTGTAAAAAAAATAATAAAAATCTATAATTATGTCACAATCCCCGAAACTGATATAGGTCACAATCTCGAAAAGCCTACTCTTCAATTTTCCAAGCAAAATATTTCCACACCAAATCCTCAATGTTTATCTCGTCTTGCCGCAGACGTAGAATATCAAGGTCGTCGATTTTCTCGCTTAACATTTCCGTATTGTCGAAAAGTGTGGAAATGTAGTTGTTTCCATCTCTGTTTTCTATGGCGACATTGCTAAAATGCTGCATAAAATCGCTTTGTTTTGTGTAAAAGAAGTTGTACGACACGTTTCTTACTTGTCCTTTGGTTGGGAATAATACTCCTTTCTGAACAAGGTCGTCGATGTCGCGGGCAGCGGTGTCGTGTGATACTTTGGCATTTACGCTCCAGTTCTTGACTGTAAGTTTCTGTTGCCCGTCAAGGAAAATCCTAAGCATATCTTTCTGCCTTTTGCTCATTGGGACTTCAGAATGCGTATGCCAGAAGACTGTTTTGCAAAGTATGTCGCTCAATACCGAATCGGCAGACTTTACAGCATCGATAATGCATTGAAGATACCATATTATCCATTCGGTAATGTCGTGGTCGTTGCGTGAAACTCGTTCCAGCACCTTGTAGTATTTCTTCTTGTCGGTGCAAATTTGTCGCGATACGCTGAAGTAACGGAATTTGCTTTTGTCAATCTGCGAAAGCACCATGTCCGACAATGCGCGTGCAATTCGTCCGTTGCCGTCGTCGAAAGGATGTATGCATACAAACCAGAAATGCGCAATAGCTGACTTTACCAGCGAAGGCTTTACTTCGGGATTGTTGAACCAGTCGATGAATTTTTGCATTTCGTGCGGTACCGATTCTGCGGTCGGTGCGACATAATGTACTCGTTCACGACCAAACGCACCCGATATTACTTTCATGCCCTCGGTTCTGTATTTCCCGACATTTATTTGAGCATAGCCGCTGCGTCCGTTGGGGAATAGGGTGGAGTGCCAGCCAAAAAGCCTTTCGTCGGAAAGTGGCCTGTCGTAATGGTATATTGCATCGAGCATCATTTCGACAATTCCTTCGATGTAATGAGTCGAGTCCTTTTCGTTGGGAATGCTGATGCCAAGTTTCCTTGCAATTGACGATCTTACTTCGTCAACGTTCAAGTCAACGCCTTCTATCTCAGATGAATATATTATGTCATTGGTTATGTTTTCCAATGTAGCTTGCATCTGTGTATCGAACCCGATTTCCCTTAGTCTGCCCGATAAGAAGCCTATTGCCCGGTCTGCTTCGGACAGCATATCGATGACTAAGTCGGCATTCCACGTAAAGTCAGTCCAATTGTCGTATTCGTGAATGTACATTTTTCTACCTCCATTTTATTGCCGCAAAAATAATGCTTTTGCGGTTAACTGCAAATTTTTATCCGCATATTTTGCGGTTAATAAAGAAAATTTGTCCGTATATTTTGCGTCTTATTGTCCGCAATGAGTGTTGTGATAAATGTTGTAATAGGTATAATATTTTGATTTATTGGTGCAAACGCCATAAGTCCATTGTTGACAATATTTTACATAAGAATATTGATGATGGGGCTTGTCATTCCGAAAACCTGATTGAACCAGCGATACGGAACGGTGAGCTGTGTGAAATCGGTTATCCGGAATCTGTTAACGTATTATTATAGAACAGATTCCGTACAAACAGGCTCACACGACACGTTCCTTAGTCGGTTCGCTTTGTTTTACGGAATGACTGGATGGGTATTTAGCGGACAACAATAATTTTGATTATTATTTCTTTACCACACTCGTAACCTTTCCATCGTACAGCAATGTTTCCATAATGTCGCCATCGTTGGTTTCGAGGTCGTTGGTGACGACCTTGCCGTTGATGCGAGTGATGGAATAGCCTCGCTTGAGTATTGTGCGCGGGTCGTTGAGTGTCAGGCGATGCTCGAGAAAGCCTAGCTTTTCGTTTGCCTTTTCGATGCGGTGCTTTGTTGTACGGGAAATAAGTTCCTTAATGCCATTGAGATGAGATTCATGTTCGGAAATGAGGCGTTTGGGTGAAGTTTCCAGTTTGTTGCCAATCATATTGAGCTTCATTTCCTCTTCCTTCATGCGTACATTCAGTCCGGTGCGGATTTCCGACATTATCCTGTCGCAGCGTTCGGTGTGTTTCGATAGGAGAGTGCGAATCTTCATTATGCTCATTGTCATGTTGTTGAGGTACATCTCGCTGCTCATCAAAAAATCTTTTGCTATGTCGAAAATCTCTGACGATGTAGAGTCAACCTGCTCTTCGAATTGTGCGTTGTAGTCGATTATGAAGTTGGCGACTGCGGTTGGCGTTTTCATACGGGTGTGTGCCACCATATCGACAATGGATTCGTCGCGTTCGTGACCTATGCCCGAAATTACTGGAAGCGGAAACTGCGTGACCATGTAGGCAATGTTGTAGTTGTCGAACCACGAAAGGTCGTTCTTTGAGCCTCCGCCGCGTATTATCGCCACGGCATCGTAGTTTTCGTATTCCTCGCCAATTCGGTTGAGTGCATCAAGTATCGAAGTCTCAGTTTGTTCGCCTTGCATTGCCGCTTCGAAAAGCGTTATGTTTATATGGTATCCGTAAGTGTTTGTTTCCAAGTGGTTTACGAAGTCGCCATAGCCAGCGGCTGTGCTTGATGAGATTACGGCAATGTTCTGTACCACAGCGGGAAACGATTGCGTTTTATTCATGTCGAAGACGCCTTCGTTGATGAGCCGTGCAATTATTTCCTTCTTGGCTCGTTCCATGTCGCCGATGGTGTAGGTTGGATTTATGCCTATTACGTTGAGCGACAGACCATAAACTTCGTGGTAAGTTATTGTTACCTGAAGCATTACGTTCATTCCTGCAGCAAGTACGCTGTCGGTTTCGCTTTCGAAGTATGCCGATATGAAACTGAACTTGTTTGCCCAGACTGTTGCTCGTGCCTGAGCGATTATGCTGTTTGAAGTCTTTGACTTCTGCACAAGTTCCATGTAGCAGTGTCCGCTTTTGTGGCGGGTGAGTGTGTTGATTTCTGCAACAATCCATACGGCAAACGGAAATTGCTCCGAAATGCTTTCTTTTATTTCGTGCTGTAATTCGCTGAGCGTGTATGTCTTAATCTCTTCGCTCATTGCTTGATTATGGTTTGCGAAGCTACAACCTTGTTGCCGGCACAGATGCTTATTATGTATTCGCCTTTTGCGTATTGGCTTAAGTCGTATTTTAGTTCATTGCCAATATTTTTGCGGTAGTCGAGCAAACGTCCGTCAATTGAGAAGATGTTTAGTTCGACATTCTGCATATTGTCGAGGCGAATAGTTATCTCGTTTGATGTTGGGTTAGGGTAGATGCTTATGTTGCAGTCGTTTGCCAGAGTTTCTGTTCCGGTTAAAATTTCCGATGCAAGTCTGAAGTCAATATATCCACGTCCAGTCAATATGTTTGGAGTTCCCATTTGTGGGGTTGGATCTTCTTCCCAAGTCGGAACAGTTGGGCGTGCTGCCCCAAATAATGCTTCGCGGATTTCTGCACTTGTTTTGTCACGGAATTTCTGCCAGAAGCATGCGATAAGTCCAGTGCTAAGTGGTGTTGCAAACGATGTTCCCGAACCAGGTGCTATTGAGTCGTTTATGTAGTCGGCGTAGGTATCCCAACCAACCGAAACGATGTCGGGCTTAATGCGGTTTTCCTCGACAAATCCATGAGATGTGAATGGTGCGCTGTTCTGATTTACATCAATTGCACCTACTGTTACAATGTCGTATGCGTCTGATGGTGCGCCAATCCACACATGACCGTTTTCGTCCTGTCCGCTATTGCCTGCGGCAACTACAATCATCATTCCTCTGCTGGCGGCAATTGTTGCCCCGATGCTACTGGGATTGGTATGCCCGTCCATGTCTTCTGCGGAATGGTTGTATCTCTGCGAATCGAAATCTACATAACCGAGCGAAACATTTGCGAGGTCGGCACCCATGCTGTCGGCATATTCAATTGCCGAAACCCAGTTGAATTCCTCAACAATTTCCTCGTAGTCGTTGCTTTCGCTTGTTATGAGCAAGTATGATGCTTCGGGTGCGCAACCAATATATTCGCCAGGAAGGTAACCTGCCATTATAGACAGTACCATCGAACCGTGTTCGTGGTGGTCGTAAACTGTTGAACCATTGTAGGCAAAGTCCCGGGTGGCGACAATTCTTCCCGAGTTGCGTAGGTATTCGAGGCTTCTCATCCGGTCGGCATTGGTAAAACCACCATCGGTGACGGCAATTAACATACCTTCACCCTTAAATCCTTCTGAATGAATAATATGACCATTGTGAAGAGCAATTTGATTGTAAGAAAGTCCGTATTCCGAATCAGTATATTTAGGTGCGAGAATGTTTGTGCTCGGGCTATTTCCTGCTACCATCATTGCTTTGTTCTCTTTCTTGGCAGTTTCAACGGTGTCGATTTCGAATCTTGGCGTTGACTTTACGAAAGGAAGGTTATGTGCCTGTCTGATAAGGTTGTAGTTGTCGGTGCGGACTGTTGTGCCGTTGAGCCATTTGGTAGGATTGACGATTTCCAGTCCAAGTCCCTGCAAGGCGGCAATGTACGACGGATTTACCGGCAAGTCGAGCGAGTCGATAGCTATGTTTTGTGCCTGTCGGCGGTCTATTGCCCTTTGGCTCAGGTATTCCAGCGGATTGTCGAGCGAGTAGGGGGTATTGTTCTTGTCGGTGAATTCTATATAATATAGGTTAGGTCCTATTTGCGCAAATGCATTTGCACAAATTGTGCAAATTGTTACAATTAAAAATAATTTCCTCATAATCATTCAATTATAATTAGTTCTTGTCGATAGATTGTTCCTCGGTATATTCTATTTTCAATAGGCACGCCATATATTACTTCTTGCGAGTTTATGTCGGTTATTTCTTTGTAAACCAGTCCGATATTGCGAGCGTATGTTTCCACGTCGTACTGCTTGCTAATTTGTGTAACACTACTGTCGCGTGTAATGGAAAGGCATGAGTCGAGCTGAATGTTTTCGTTTTTGTACTTTGACGATAACGATGTTATTGTGCAGTCCTTGTCGTCAAGTTCGTTTTTTAGGTTGCCGTTCCAGTATTTGCCTATGGCTAGTGGAAATTTAATCTTTATAAACCTTTGGTTTTCTTCGACTTTCTCGGCGGTATAGGTTGTTAGTTTTGCTTCCCAAGCATCGCTTATTGTCCAATTGCTGGTCGTTTGCGATTTGAAGCGTTCGATTCTGTAGGCAGTGTCGCCTTCGTTGTCGATGAAAGGAATGTCGGTACGTTCGCGCAGGTAGTAAACAATGGTATCGTAGTAGTCGCTAGGTTTGTCGATTGTGATTTCTGTTACCTTGTATATCAACGACTTGCCAGTTTCTAGTGGAAAATATTGCTTGTCGGCAGAAAATTCCACGTCGGCTGGAACGATGTTCTCCTTATGGCAGGCTGATAAAGCGAGCAAGGCGATGATGCAGAACGATATGGTTATATGTTGTTTTGTCATTAATGATGTTTTGTCATGAATTAATCAAAGCGACAAAATTAGAAAAAAAACTAACACCAATTTCATGCAGGGAAAATCTTTGGCTGATGTTGCAATATGTAGCCTACCAATTAATATAACAACAATCGGTTAATTAAAAAAAATCTTATGCCATATACACATATATATAATTGTGTTATATTTGCGCCTTAATTGATAATATTGGAAGTAATATAAAAGTATGAGGAAATACATTGATTATCAATAATGTATGATTATCAATCGTTTTTCAGATTTGATGCCGGTTGATACATAAACTGATGTTGATGTATATCTAAAGGTAGAAGAATAAAGATAGATATGAAGAGGATTATTTTTATAATAATTATAGGAATTCTTTTGATATCATGTGGTTCGAATACAAATAAATATGTAATAAAAACAGAAGAAGTGTCTTCTGAACCAAATGAAGAGCCAATAAATATTCCTGTAGAAACTGTAGCGATAAGGTGTACGTATATACCAAAAACGCCACTGAATTCGGAACTGCTGACTAAGTCTTTGGATGAATTGATTATTATGAAGTATGATGAAAAGATTGGAAAATGGCAGCGAAACTCAAAGGAATATTATGAAAATATTGCGTATGATGGTAGATTGAAACATGTGGCTGATACAACAAAATTGGCAAAAGCATATTGTATAGATATGTTTAATGCTTTTAGGGAAGATAATTATATGCGAGTATCTGAAGTAATAGAATCAAGAGATAAAGTTTTGCGTAGAGAGGCTGAAAATAATGCAATGAAAACCTGGGACGACTATCTGAAATAATATTACTCTCGATTGAGTGAAAATTGGATAAAAGTCTATTAATGTGTAAGTTGATAACAAGTTTGTCCAAATAGTGAATTTCGAATCGTTTCGGATATAAAGCGAGGAAAACTTTTTTTGTGAAATATTATTGCTATTTTTGTTTTTGATTGTTTGTTATATATAAATGTTTATTAATATGAAAAAAAGTTTAATTATCAGCGTGTTGCTATTGTTGTTCGCAATGAATACGATGGCATTAAACGCACCGACATTATCGTCTCCCAATGACGGTACAATTTATACATCAGTGGTAAAACCTACAGTATCATGGAATTCTGTATCCGGGGCGAATAAATACATATTGGACTGGGATATCGAATCTTCGTTTTCATCCCCAAGGTTCCGTACATATACAACGACATATACTTATGTCAATTTAACAGCGCTGTCGTACGGTACAACATATTATTGGAGAGTTCGTGCTGTAAATGAAAGTGCAAATGATACCTCAGACTATTCTGCGGTACGGAATTTTACAACCTGTTCAGGTCCAACCTTAGATTACCCAAATGATGGGATGATTTATTCGTCAACCGTAAAGCCGACACTTTATTGGAATGCAATCACAGGCGTTGGAAGTTATATCCTTGAATGGGACACTGTATCATCATTTTCATCGCCGATGTTTGGTACGTTTACAACTTCTTCAACAAATGTCACTATAAATGCATTGCTATACGGCACAACGTATTATTGGCGAGTAAAAGCAACCAATAGCGACGACAGCGATACTTCCAACTATTCTGAAGTTAGGAATTTTACAACTTGCTCAGGTCCAACCTTAGATTATCCGAATAATGATATGATTTATACGACGACCGTAAGGCCTACAGTTTCATGGAATACAATCACAGGCGTTGGAAGTTATATCCTAGAGTGGGATACTGTATCTTCATTTTCGTCACCAAAATCATTTACAACAACTTCAACATCTGTCAATATTAATGGATTGCTATTCGGCACAACGTATTATTGGCGAGTAAAGGCAACCAACAGCAACGACAGCGACACTTCCAACTATTCTGAAGTTAGGAATTTTACAACTTGCTCGGCTCCAATTTTGAGTTCTCCAAGTAATGGTATGGTTTATACGAGTATGGTCAGACCTTCTGTTTCTTGGAATTCAATCACTGGCGCAGGAAGTTATATCCTAGAGTGGGATACAGTGCCTTCGTTTTCATCAACGATGTTCCGCACATATACAACATCTTCGACATCCATTTATATTAATGGATTGCGATACAGCACAAAGTACTATTGGCGCGTTAAGGCAACCAATACAAACGACAGCGACACATCCAGTTATTCCGAAGTGTGGAATTTCACAACAGCCGGAACAGTTACTTTAAGTTTACCAACCAACAATCCAAGTCCGACAGGCAGGTTTTATTCACGGCAGTATTTGCGCTGGAATACATTGCCAGGCTCTTCCGGATACCTAATCCAGATTGATACAACTCCTGAATTCAGTTCGGGAGCATTGCGTAATATTAATGAGACGGTATCAAATACAAATACAGATTCATACCGGGAAAAATGTGTGTATAATTTGTATTATGGAACAATGTACTATTGGAGAGTTTGTGCTATAAGTTCTGTCGATACAACCGACTGGTCTGAGACTTGGCAGTTCCATACGATGGACGATGTACAGCTGTTTTCCCCAAGTGATACTAGTGCAAATGGCACTTATTTTACACGGCAAGAATTTGTATGGAAGAATTCCTTTGGTTCGACCTTGTATATCATACAGCTTGATACTACACCAAGTTTCAGTTCGGGACTGCTACAGACCTATACGTCTACAAACGCCAATTCAAACGAAGATACATACCTAGGCAAGTATATTTCCGATATGCGTTATGGCACAATGTATTATTGGCGTGTATGTTCGGCAAATGCAGTTGATACATCGGGCTGGTCTGCTACATGGCGATTCCATACTACCGATTGGGTTGCGCTATATTATTTACCGAACGACACTAGTTCTACTGTTGGCTATTATACCCGTCAAGAACTGGAATGGAAGAATTCAAAAGGTTCTAAAGCATATATTCTTCAGCTAGATACAGTCCCGAGTTTTGATTCCGGGTTGTTGCGCAGCATAGATGTTTCATCAACAACTACCAATACCGATACATACATATATAAATATGTTTCTGATATGCGTTATGGTACAATGTACTATTGGCGAGTTTGTGCTATAAACAATGCTGACACATCGGGCTGGTCTTCAACTTGGCAATTCCATACTGTCGACTGGGTTGTATTGGATTCTCCATCAAATAATAGTACAGGTTTGGCAGTATCTTCGCGTACATTGTATTGGAAAAACTCCCTGGGCTCTTCATCGTACATAGTTCAGGTTGATACAACAACAAACTTTAATTCGGAACTATTGCGTAATATAAGTGTTTTGTCGTCAACGACAAGTACAGAGACGTACAAGAGTACAAACATAACGAATATGCTCTATGGTACAACATATTATTGGCGTGTTTGTGCGGCAAATGCAGTTGATACATCTGGCTGGTCGAGCGTATGGCGTTTCACTACCGCCTATCAGCTTACCTCTGGCCCAGTGCTTGTAAGTCCGGAAAACAACAGCAACGAAATACAGCCATCAGGTGTCAATTTGGTTTGGAATCCGCTGGATAATGTTACAGGTTACCGCTATCAGGTGTCAACCGACAACACTTTTGCAACAATATACCGTAGTGGAACCACCGCCAACACAACTGCCACCTGCTATCTGAATTATGGTACAACTTACTATTGGCACGTTCAGGGCTACAATGCAAGCGGAAATTCGGTTTGGTCTCAGGTGTGGAGTTTCGAGACACAAGCGTGTGAACTTACTGGCGAAACAACTGTTGAGGCTTGCGGTTCGTACATTTGGCGCGGTACAACCTACACCGAATCGGGTGACTACGACTTTACCAAGCATCTGTCGAACGGTTGCGATAGCTTACTTACCTTGCATTTGACAATCAACCAGTCGTCGGAGCGTGAATTTTCGCACACTGCTTGTGGCAGTTACATCTGGAACGGCGTGACCTACGACGAAAGTGGCGACTATGTACAGAATATCGCAGCATCAAATGGTTGCGACAGCGTTGTTACACTGCATCTTACAATAAACCAGCCTGTGACTGAGTTTGTCGAAGCCGAGGCTTGCAATTCATACGAATGGAATGGTACGACCTATACCGAAAGTGGCAATTATACGCGTACTTTCACCGCAGCAAACGGTTGTGATTCGGTTGTTACCTTGCTGCTGACAATAAATGAATCTCCGCGTAGCGAGTTTGGCGCAGTTTCGTGTGGTAGTTATGTGTGGAATAATCAAACATACAATGAATCAGGAAATTATGTGCAGACAATTTCTTCCGACAACGGTTGCGACAGCATTGTTACATTGCACCTTACAATAAACAATCCGTTGACACATCAATTTAATGCCACGGCTTGCGAATCCTACGAATGGAACGGGGAAACATATACAACAAGTGGCAACTACCAGCAGTCTTTCACCGCTGCCAATGGTTGCGATTCGGTTGTTACACTGCATTTGACAATTACTCATTCGCAGACTGAGCTTGTCGAAGTCTCGGCTTGTGAATCATATAATTGGAATGGTACAACTTACACTGAAAGTGGCAACTATACAGAAACATTTACATCTGCAAGTGGTTGTGATTCTGTTGTAACATTGCATTTGACAATCAATCATCCGCAGGCTGAGCTTGTCGAAGTCTCGGCTTGCAACTTATATGTATGGAATGGAACAACATACACCGAAAGTGGCACCTATACGGGAACATTCACTGCTGCCAATGGTTGTGACTCGGTTGTTACATTGCATCTTACTATTAATGAATCGGTAACATACGAGTTCGACACCTCTGCAAATGAATACTTTGTATGGAATGGCGAAATATTTACCGAAACAGGCGATTACGCTCAGGCTTTCGCCGCTGCCAACGGTTGCGATTCAATTGTTACCTTGCATTTGAATGTCATCACGGGAATTTCGGAAGCAGAAATGCTGATAAGCATTTTCCCAAATCCAGCAAACGACATCCTCAACATCACATCATCAGAGCAAATTTCTGAAATTGAAATCGTAAATGCTTTGGGACAGGTTGTAAAGCGTCTGGAAGTGAACGCTGATAATGCGGTTTGCAATGTTGAAGATTTGACAAGTGGGGTGTATGTGGTGAGAATCCGCACCATGAATTTGTCGAAGGGAGCGGTTATATCGCAACAGAAGTTCATCAAGGAGTAACCGAAATGTTTGTGAAACAATATCGTAGGGGCAGGGACAAACCTGCCCCTAATTTTTTTTGTAACACGCAACATTAAAAATATCATATTTATCACGCTTATTTTTGTTTTTATGTATATTTGTATTTTCTGAGATTGTATGGCTAGCGAGTCGGATTTGTATTATATTGGTTTTGAGGAGTCTGTCGGAAACGATGTGTCGGCATTGGGAATTGGTGCAAATGTGGACAAAGGGTGCGATATGTATAGGGGCATTCATGTTTATTCGTGTAAAGATGATTCTGAGTGCATGACGTTTCCGTTTTACTTTCTTATGGGGCAAAACGATTATTTATGGAATGCTGGTGGCGACAAGATTTTGCTTTCGGCATGTATTGGATTTTTTGAGCTTGGAGCCGAAATGCTTCCCGACAAATATTCGAAGTGGACGCCATTGATAATAATTGCCGATGTGTCTGAAAAACATGTTGTTAAAATATATGAGGGTAAAGGAAGGTTGTGTTGGAACGACAATGAGACTGACATAAGGGATAAAAAAGGTTTGAAAGAGTATTCTTACGACATGTGGCTGTCGCGATACGAAGCCCAGAAGGATAAGATTGAACTTATGAGGGCAGATATGGAAGATTTGGGATATACGTGCATGTATGAAGATGATGAAGATTCCCTATTTGATAATCCGCACAATAATGCAGCAAGGGATGAAAATAAGTTATCTGCAGAAGACGGTGCAGAAAATGGTGGACAGAAGAAATCTATATTTTTGGGAGTGCTTTTCTTTATTGTTGCGGCAGTAGCTATTGTGCTGGTAAGATGGATTAGGCATAAGATTATGTCGTTATAATACACAAAAAAAAAAGCGGTCAATTTCTTGATCGCTTCTCTGTGGGAACAATAGGATTCGAACCTATGACCCCCTGCTTGTAAGGCAGGTGCTCTGAACCAGCTGAGCTATGCTCCCTTGTCATTAGCGGTGCAAAAGTATTGCAAATTTCCGAACTGACAAAATAAAATCGATAATTTTTCAAAAATCTTTTATTCTATTGAAAACCATAGTGTTTAAAGTAGTCTCCGACGATAAAAGTGCTTCCGCCAATGAAAATTGTGTCGTCCAGTGAGGCATTTTTCTTCGCAGATTCGTATGCGGAAGGAACATTTTCGTAAGTTTCGCCGTCAAGACCGAACTTTTCTCCGTACGCCTTTACCTGTTCGGCTGGCATTGCACGAGGTATTTCTGCCTGTGTGAAATAGTACTGCGCATCCTTCGGGAAAAGCGGCATCACATGTTCTACATCCTTGTCGTTGACAAAGCCAAGCACAATGTGCAGCTGCGGACATTTAATCGCCTTCAGTTGTGCGGTAACATACGACAATCCATCAACGTTATGACCTGTGTCACAGATTGTTAGCGGAGAATCGGAGAGTATTTCCCAGCGGCCGTGAAGTCCAGTAAGACCTTTTACATTCTGCAGAGCGTCGGAAATGTTCTTGTCGCTTATTGCAAATCCGCGATTTTTAAGCTGTTTTGTGGCTTCAAGTATTGTGGCTAGGTTCTTTGTCTGGTATTCGCCGAAAAGGTCAAATTTGAGTGCCTTTGCGCCGTCTATCAAATATTCGGCGTACTTGTGGTTGTTGGCGGTAGCTGTCTTGGCAACTTTTACGCACTGGTCGGCAAAGGTGATGGTCGAGTTTTGTTCCTTTGCCTTTGCAAGGAAGACATCTTTTGTCTCGACGTGGGTTTGTCCGATTACGACGGGAATGCCCGGCTTTATGATTCCAGCTTTTTCGCCTGCAATGAGTGGCAGAGTGTTGCCGAGGAATTGCGTATGGTCGAAACTTATGTTGGTTATTACCGAAAGTTCGGGAGTGATGATGTTGGTGGAGTCCAATCTTCCGCCCATACCGACTTCAATCACAGCGACATCGACCTTCATGTCGGCAAAGTACTTGAATGCCAGCGCAACCGACATTTCAAAGAACGATGGCTTGAGTTTTCCGATGATGTCCTGGTTGTTATTGATGAAGTCGCATACGTAATCCTTCGAAATCATTTCGCCGTTTATGCGTATGCGCTCGCGGTAATCGACAAGGTGTGGTGAGGTGTAAAGTCCTGTCTTGTAGCCTGCTGACTGCAGAATTGCCGCCAGCGAGTGAGAAACGGAGCCTTTTCCGTTTGTGCCAGCTACATGTATGGTTTTGAACGACTTGTGCGGATGTCCGAAATATTCGTCAAGGGCCAGAGTGTTGTCTAAGTTTGCCTTGTATGCAGCTTTGCCAACTCGCTGGTACATGGGCAACGAGTTGAACATAAAGTCGATAGCTTCCTGATAGTTCATTTCTTTGATAGTTTTTTGAGGTCGTCGGACGTTATGCATCCGTAACTATTTTTCTTAAGTTTCTGAAAATCATAGTAAAATATCCATCCTTCTTTTGCATCGATTATTATCTTGAAGCAGTATTGAAGACCACTGCCTTCGAATGGATTGATAATGAGCGCAATCAAGGCTTTGTCGTCGTTGGCGTTTATTAGTTCTTCAATGCGTTCCGATGTTACTAATTCTGCATTGTAAGGATAGGCTTCCTTGAGCACGGATTTGTTTCGTAGTTCGTCTGAAACTTCATCCTTTAGAAGGTATAAGGTCTTGTCTTCCAAACTGCTGGAATTGTTTATGTAGTAGTCGAGCGTAGTTTCCTTTTTCAGTTCGGGGTGCTTGTGACATGTTTCTACGTGAGTCTGGCAATGTTTTACCATAGCACCAAGCTTGTATAGGTATTTTTCCTCGTCTTCGTCGCCGTAGTAGCACAAAGGTACTGCGCATAGGGTTGGCATGTCGTCGACAGTCTTGTATTTGCTTCCGCCAAGCGACAATATCAGGAATTCAAATTTTGTGTCGTCGCCGTCGAAATATGCAATGTTTACCACAAGGAACGATTTGTCGTCGTCGTGGCGTAACTTCTCGAACTCGCTGGCTTTTACATATTTGACAGGCGTTATTGTCCAGTATTTTTCAACAGCTTCCTTTATTTTTTCGTTGTAGTCGCTCATGAATTCGTTTTTCATCACGACGTATGTAGTAGTGTTGTAGAACTTGTTGACTTCGCTCTGACTGCCAATGGGCATTTTTATTTGAGCCATTGCCGATGTTGAAATGGCTGCAATAAATATCAGTAATATTAAACTCTTGATTTTCATATTATTTGTTGAAATATATTGGGTGGCGTTTGTTGTATTTTTGCACATATTCCATGACGCTTTTTTTCCGTTTCCGTTTGCTTAGGTTCGTGTATTCGTCGTGTAGCTCTGTGTCGTTTTTGATTAGTTCGGTCAATGTATTGCTGTTATATGGAATTATATCTCCTGTGTTCATGTTAATAAAGTAATGTACAAGTTCTTCGGAAGTGTATGACTGTGTTGATGATGGTATGTACATCGGGTCGTACATCATTGTTCCTGAGTTGTTTATGTAGCGCGTTACGGTTTCTGTTGTCATGAAGTGCGATATTGTTCCTATGTATGGTATTAGGCAGAACTTGTTGTCCCATAATATGTTTGGTTTTCCATTGCTTGCGTAACCCCAGATTAGTTTTTGAGGGATTTCGTTCAGAATTCCGTTCTCATCATAATAACTAATTGTTTCACAATGTAGTATGCTTGTTATGAAGTCGTTGTCGTAGGCTGGCGATACTATTCTGTCGAATGGTATTGGTGCATTGTTTCTGAATGAATAGAAAGATGTGTATAGTCCGTTGTTGAAAGAGAACGAATAATCGTAGCGTACAGTGTCGGCATTTTTTTGCTGTGCAGAGGCAACAAAAAGCATTGTTGAAAACAGCAGAAATAATATGAAGTGTTTGTTTAGCATATTACCATTAACGATTTGTGCTTTATGGATATGTCAACAGTCTTGCCTACTTGTTTTGCTTCGCCGTCGATGTTGGCGTACTCGTTTGTGTTGTTGCAAATCTTGACCGTTTTTCCTTGCAGAATTTTTACCCTGTGTGAGTGGTCGAGGTTGTTGGTTAGTAGCAGCATCGCCGTGTGCGGAGCCGTGATTAATGGAATGTTTCGAACTATGCAAACATCTATAAGCCCGTCGTCAATTCTTGAATTGGGAGATACTATTGCGTTGTAACCGAATTGGTTGGCGTTGGCAAGGCAGATAAACATGGCCTTGTGGACTGAACTTTTGCCGTCGATTTCAATCTTGTATTCGTTGGCTTTGTAAGTCGGGTACTTTGTCGCGATAAGCTGAACGTAGGAGTGAAGCCCTCTGGTGTTCTTTGGTTTTTCTTGAAACTCTTTGGCTATCAGTGCGTCGAAGCCGATTCCTGCAATGCTCGCGCAGAAGTTTCCGTTGACCGACATTGTGTCTATGCGCTTCATTCTGTTTTCGTTAAGCACTTCAACTGCTTTTGCTGGAGTGACAGGAATTTTAAGGCTTCTGGCAAGACCGTTGCCTGAGCCACAGGGAATTATGCCCATTTTGGTTTGTGTATCGACAAGTCCGGCAGCAACTTCGTTTACGGTTCCATCTCCACCAACGGCGACCACGATGTCGTGACCGTCGGAGGCAGCTTGCTTTGCAATTTCGGTTGCGTGGCCAGCGTATTGGGTTTCCTTTATTTCGAAGTCAAAGTTTATCCTGTCAATCTTTTTTTCAATAGCCTTCAGTGCCGACTTCTGTTTGCCGGTGCCAGATGTGGGGTTTATGATTATCAGGACTTTTTCCTTGTCTTCCATTGATACTTATTTTTTGCGAAGTTAGTAAATAATTTGCGCGTATAATGCGTTTTTGGCAATTGTTATTAACAAAAATATTACTTTTGCGGTAATAACAAACATTTGATAAGAATGCTTGCAATTGCTTCTGTGTAAGATGGTTATGACGTTAAATGCAATAAGGTACACACTTGGCTGTTTGGCCGATGTGGCATTTCCTCAGGGGGATTTCTCTGTTGAGGTGTCACCTGTGCCAAAAATTATTGTCAATGGTTGCATTTCCATAAAATTCCCAGTTCCTACAGATGATAATGTGAATTCGTTATTAAATGGAAGTGTTTATTATTCAGAAATATATTCGTGTGATAATAAAGTAAAGGTTAAAGTGTTCGGGCTTGCCGAAGGCAAGGATTTGTTCTCGCTTGAGGATGGTGCAGTGTCGGTTAATGCCGACTTGCTTTCGGTGTCGTTTGCTTTGCTTTCACGTTATGAGGAAACATGCGTGGATAAGCGTGATAAGTACGGTAGATTTGCTTATAGAGGTAGTTTAGTTGAAAAATATAATTTAATTGATATTCCAGTTGTTGACGAATATGCAATGTTGTTGAGAAAATTTGTCTGCGACAATTTTCCTGCAGTTTCAATATCACCTCGTAAGCCAAAATTTATTCCAACTCACGACATAGATTTTCTGTTTCGCTTTCCAAATTTTGGAAAGGCGGTAAAAACCATTGCTGGCGACTTGTTCAAGAGGAAAAGTCTGCGGATGTCGTGCAAGTCATTGGCGACATATATGAAATCTTTGTGCGATTTTAGGCGCGACCCGTATGTTTCAGCAGTCTACGAATTACTTAAAGTGTCTGTTGAAAATAAAATAGATTCTCAGTTTTATTTCAAGGTATTACGTAGAAAAGATTTTGATTCTACATACAATATTCTTTCGCAAAAATCGCGTGAGTGCATTAAGGATTTGCAGTCGCAAGGAGTGACCGTTGGGTTGCATGGTGGCTTGTATTCTTTCGGCGACAAATTCATTTTTACAATGGAGAAGAATCGGCTTGAGATGGTGTGTGGACATGGAGTTGCATCTGTACGTCAGCATTTCCTGCGCTTCGATGCGCGCAAAACTCCACAGATTTGGCAGGAGTGTGGCATTCATAGCGATTCGACTTTGGGATTCCCCGAGCATGAAGGTTTCCGTTGCGGCACTTGCCATCCGTACCGCCTGTATGATATTGAAAACGATTGTGTTACTGATGTTGTTGAGCATCCGCTAGTTGCAATGGATACGACTTTGTTCCAATATAGAAACTTGACAGAGGAAGAGGCGTTTGCGAGCATTTGTAGTTTGTACGAAAGATGCGTTGCTGTTGAGGGGGACTTTGTGCTTCTGTGGCATAATACCACAATGTTTGGCGAGTTGGAAAATTGGTATAAGAATGTGTATCTGAGATTCTTGGAATATTGTAGAAGGTATTAAGTGGGCAATATTTCTGTTTTTTTTGACAACCCCTTGCCGTCATTCCGTTTTTGTGCAGGATTCTCCGTTCCCGTGCTGCGACTTTTATCCTCTCTCATCCTTGTACAGACGCAAAATTTTGCGTCTTAATCGGCGCAAATCATTGCGCCGCTACAATTTTAATCATCACATTCATCATGTAGAATCGTGCCATGGCGCGATTCTACATGAATCATCAAATCATCGAATTATCAAATTCGGAAACATTAAACCAGAAACATCGTAATTTCCTGTAAAGACGTGCCATGGCGCGTCTCTACAGAAACGCCGAAGGCATTGAACCCTTAAACGTTAAACTTGAAATTTGAAACGGGCGTAGCCCACGAAACAGGGCGTCAGCCCCTTATATCCAATCTTTTGCCCAGTAATATGCCATTGCAAAGTATTCTCTGAAGCAAATGATTTCCAGTTTCAGATAGTTCCAGAAGGTGTAGCGCAAGTTTGTGCTTTCGATGTCGGGAACGAATTTGTTGCCTTTGAGCTTGGCTTTGTCCAGTTCTAGGTCGAAGTCAACTGTGCTTTCAAATGCTCCGATGCCACGGAGGTTCTCTATTTCGCATTTCTTGAGGCATTTCAGTGTGCGCGACAGGTGCTCGGGTGCGGTGATTATCAACGATGAAGCTTTTTTTAACTGCGGAAAGCTGTCGGCAAGGCAAACCGACTGGGAACGGGTGTTGCTTCCACCTGTCATATACATTATGCTGTCGGAAGATATGCCGGTGTTGACTAGGTATTTTGTCATTTCTGCTTGACACACAGAGTCTTCGGGGTGGACAAGTATAATCGGCTTGTGCAGTTTGCCTGCGATTTCGGCAGTGTAATACAGTCGTATGAGGTTGCTTTCTGAGGGCATTCCTGCACCGCCGAACATTATGATGTAGTCGGGGGTGAATTGTGTGGTGGAATCATTTTCCCACGATGCGTCTTCGCCTAGACTGCGGTGCATGTAGAATGGGAGTGGGGTGAGCGCTAAAATGTTTATTAGCAATAATATTATACCGAATGAGATAAATAGCCACTTTAATATGTTACATGCGATTTTCATTCTCTAATTTTTTAGTCATTCAGTAAAGTAGAACGAACAGCATAAGGAACGTTGCTTGTGAGTTCACTTATACGGTACCTTTAGCTCGGCGTAGCCAATCTCCTTTGTGTACTAATGGGAGATTCCGCACAGTTGAACAATATTACGCTCCCCGTTTCGTATCGCGTTATTGTTCTAACTTGCGGAATGACATCTTTCTTTTTTTTCTCGCAAATCTCCATATTTACAGACTTATTATTTCATCCATTCTGATGTCTGTCGGTTCGGTCGGAATCTCGTCCACAAGCTGGAAATCGAAGCAGATGCCAATTTTCTTGACGCCAGTGTGCTTGCATAGGAAACGGTCGTAATAGCCACGGCCTCTGCCAAGTCGGTTGCCGTTTCGGTCGAATGCTACGCCGGGGACGATTATAAGGTCGTAACCTCCTGTGTATGGCTCCGATTGAGGCTCTTGTATGTCGAAATCGCCTTTTGCAAAGGTCGTGCTGTTGTCTAACATTACAGGAACAATGTCGTCGCCAACGACAGTAGGCAGAATTATCTGCTTGCGGTTGCGCCACTTGGCAATGAAATCTGCCGTCTGCACTTCGTCGGGAAGCGAGTAGTACAGCATGACGATGTTTGCCTTGGCAAAATTGGGATGCGATTCGACCTTAGCCATTATTGCTTTCGATTGAATTTCAAGCTGTTCGGCTGTATGTTGCTTTTTGAGCGCCTTTATTTGTTTTCTTAGTTCTTTCTTGTCCATAGCGTTGAGACGCGCCATGGCGCGTCTGTACATTTATTAATTATCAATTATCCATTATCAATTAATAGCCACAGTTTTATTCTGCTTTTTGGCTTTTGCGCGTTCTACTTGCCCTATGTTGAAGAATTTATATACAACAGATTCTGTTTTAGTGAGTTGTCTTATATATTTCCCGTTCAGTTGTACATGTATTGTTGCTTCGTATTCGTCAAGATACTTGTCGGAATTGAAAACGTATGTAAGTCCGTATTCGTCAATGTAAAAGTTGCTGTTGTAGTTTACTTCTGGCTTGTTGTACGCAAGTTTCTGCTCCCTTGTCATTGTATTCCTGATAAGTTCCAGATAATCATTGGTTTTTTCGGGGAGAAGGAAATCGTTTTCGGTTAGAAATCTCTTGTTTACAATGTCATAGACGAATGTAGTTTCTTTTCTAATGCAGGTCATCGCATTGCACGATTTTTCGGTGATGCTGTACGAAAGAAACATGTTGGTCTGAAAGATAAGTTTTCCGGAGATTGTTCCGTAGTAGGCTGGTTCCCAAAGCATTTCATCAGATAGCATTGAGTTCTTGCTTTTGATGGTAGAAATGAAGGTGTTACATTCGCTGTCGCCAAAAATCTTGTGCGTTTCGTATTTTGACAGGTATTTTTCTGTTATGTACTTCTCTATCAGGTTCTCGGGATTTGTTTCCTTTGCATCGCCAATGACTATCGCCGAGATTTTTTCGCGAATGTCCTTTTCCGACACTTCATCGAGCGAACCGCTTTCTGGCAGTTCCATGTCAACAATAAATTCGTCAACATAAATGTCTCCGTCTTCCAGTCTATATGTCGAAAATGATGTCTCGTATTCCGAAAACAGGCATTTTGTTGTCTTGTTTATTTTGTGGTCGCTTATGTAAACTTGTGCTTTAGTCGATACACAAATGCACGATAGTGCTATGATTCCCAGTGCTATTCTTCTACATTTCTCCGCCGTCATCATCTGAATCTTCACCTTTCTCTTTGCGTTTTTTGAAATCGTTAAGTTTGTATGTTATTGATATATTGAAATTTGGCCATGTGTTCGACCTTGTTACATGGTAGTACAGGTAGTCGGTCTCCGTGGTCGTATTGAACTTCATGGTATTGAACAGGTTGCGGAAGTTTACGCTGATTGAGAGCCTCTTGTCGAGGAAGTCCTGCTTAATGCCAAGATTAAATGCGATTCTTCCTGCGCTGCGTCCCTGTGCAGTAATCGATGGTGCATCGTAGAATCCACCGAACTGAATGTTTGTTCCAGACTTCTTGATTCTGAATGTGTTATTTAGTCTTGCTCGCCATGTGAAGGTACTGTTGCTTCGGTATTGTTCCGAAGTTATGGCATAGTAATATGCATTTACGCTGGCGTTCAGGTTGTACCATTTGCAAGGATTGATGTTTGCCATGATTTCGCTTCCGATTGAAAGGTCCTTGCCAATGTTGTCGAAAGTCTTGATGTACATGTTGGAATTGGCCGTATCAACCAGAGTTACATTCTGTATCAGGTCGTTAGTCTGCCGTGCGTAAAGCTCGAACGAAACAAAATGCTCGCCGAAACGCTTCTGCAACGACATGTCGTACGAATTGGTGTACTCGGGGTTAAGTGCTGGATTTCCACGGCGTACATTGTTCGGGTCTTCCACCTGCGTCATCGGGTTCAGGTTCCATGGACGGGGACGTTCGAGACGCCGGCTGTAGCTTGCCATAATTTGCAAATCCTCAGAGAACGAGTAGGATAGGTGTACCGATGGGAAGAAGTCGAACTTCTTGTACACATAGTTGCTGTCGGGGATTGCAAAGATGCGGTTGGTGTATTCGGTTCTCAAACCTACCTGATAGCCAAAGTTCTTCCAGAAGTTCGAGTAAATCACATATCCCGACTGCACATTGAGGTCGAAATCGTATGGGCTGTGGCGCGACTCATCGTTAATCCAGTCATCGTTTTGGTGTACGGCGTATGTGTAGTCGTTTGTCTGGTTGCGGATATTGATTTCGTAGCCAGCTTCAAGTTTCGACTTTTCGTTGAATGGCAGCACATAGTCGGCTTTTGCCTGATATCTGTCCTGAGTTCCTATTTCCAAAGTGCGGTAACGGTCTTCAACTGCACCTGCAAGTATTTCACCGCCAAGACTTTCTGTTTCGGCCTCGGAGTATTCGTTGTTGTTGTTCGAACGGTTTGCCGAATAGTTGAAATACAGTTGCAGTTCGTGTCCTGGTTTTGCAAATTTGCGCTGATAGTTGATGTCGCCGCTCCAGTAGCTGTTTCTTCGCTTCGAAATTTCCTCGGCGCTGTAGGAGTAGGGCAAACCTAGGCTAAAAGTGTGAGGGTCGTAAATGAGCGAATCCAACTTGTTGAAATAGAAGGTTTCTGCTTCGGTTATGCCGTTGCCCGAATGTCCTCGTGATCCGTATTTGCCCGAAATTGTAATCACATCGTTGTCGGTTATGTAAATGTCCAAGCCAGCACGGGCATTCCAGCTTTGTCTGCCGTAAAGTCCTGAATTCTGGTTGTTTAGGCAGAACATGGAATCCTTTGCTGTATTAAGGTAGGTTTCGCGTTCCGACTTGCCGAAACTCTTGCTCATGCGACGATTGTATTCGCCACCGATGAAGAAGTTTACTTTCTGCGTGCGGAAATTGAACAGGGCGTTTCCTCCGAAGGTGTTGTTGTTGCCGTAGTTTGCCGAGATTTGTCCGTTGTAGCCCTTGCGCTTTTCCTTTTTCAGTACGACATTGATGATTCCGCCAACGCCATCGGGGGCGTATTTGGCTGATGGATTGGTGATTATCTCAATGCTTTCAATGGAACTTGCTGGAATTTGCTGCAAAGCCTCGCTGCCCTCGAGCGGACTTGGACGACCGTCAATAAGCACAAGGAAACTTTCTGATCCACGCAAAGATACATTTCCATCAAGGTCGGTGGTTACAGATGGCGCATTTTCTAGAACCTCAACCGCCGATGCTCCTGCCGACACAATGTCCTGATTTACATTTATGACCTTGCGGTCGAGACGATAGTCGACATTGTTCATTGTGGCTTCAACTTCCACTTCGCTTAGCATCTGTGCATCAACGCTTAAATGTACCTTTCCTAAGTTGAAAGACTTTTTGTCGGCAGTTATGCTTACATTTTCGCGAGTTACCTTGCCGTAGCCAATGAACAGAACTTCGACCTTGTGCGTTCCGTATGGAACATTCTGCACGCTGAATTTGCCGTGGCTGTCGCTCATGCTTCCTGCTATGACATTACCGTCTTTGTTGTAAACCACGATGTTGGCAAATTCAACAGGTTCGTTGCTGTCCTTTTCGAGTATGGTGCCGTATATTACGCCATCGGCAGGCTGTCCGCCTTGTCGTTGCGCATTCGCCATATTCATGACCAGACAAGCCGTGAGGGTTAAAACGAAGATTCTTATTTTCATCAATTGTGCTATGTTGTTGCTATGATATTTCTCCGCAAATCGACTGCATGAGAAGACGTTTCATTTCTTCGCGTGAATGATTTTCCCCTAGAAGGAACATCATCTTTGTGATTGCCGCTTCAATGGTCATGTCTTTTCCGCTTATTACTCCGCAGTTCATCAGCTTGAGGCTAGTGGCGTACTTGCCGTGAACTACCGAACCTACGGTGCATTGCGTTATGTTCAGGATTGTTATTCCCTTGTCGATTGCTTCTTCGAAAAGCTTGATAATCTTGTCGTTGGTGGTAAGATTTCCCGAACCGTACGATTCTACGATCAGTCCACGCAGACCTTCAATATTTATGATGGCTTCGATGGTCTTGGGCTGTATGCCAGGGAAATACTTCAGTACGGCAATGTCGCGGCAAAGTTTTTTGTGTGTCACCAGCGGAGCGTTCTTGCTCGTCCACAACTTGTCTTCTTCAACCTTTACGTCAATGCCTGCTTGTGCAAGCCAAGGATAGTTGGGCGAACGGAAGGCGTCGAAATTTTCGGCGCTGTACTTTGTCGTTCTGTTGCCACGGTATAGACGGCTTTCGAAATAGACGCATACCTCGTGGATTACAGGCTTTCCGTTGCGCTGCATGCTGGCAAGCTCGATTGCCGAAATCATGTTTTCGCGTCCATCGGTGCGCAGAAGTCCAATCGGCAACTGCGATCCGGTGAGGATTATCGGCTTGTTGACATTTTCGAGCATGAAACTCAACGCCGATGCTGTGTAAGCCATTGTGTCGGAGCCGTGAAGGACGACAAATCCATCGTAATGGTCGTAGTTCTTTTCAATAACCTCCACAATTTCAACCCAGAAATCGGGGTCGGCATCGGATGAATCTATTGGAGTTTCGAAGCTGTACGAACTTATGTCGGCAGGAAAATCCTTGAGCATCGGTATGTAGCTCAGCAGGTTCTCGAAGTTGAACGGCTGCAAGACACCATTCTTGTCCTGAATCATGCCGATGGTGCCGCCGGTATAAATTATTAATATTTTCGGTCTGTTCATTATTTCAATATTTGTTGTCGTACGTTTACAACTTAAAATTTATAGGAAGCATAAGATATGATGTTTTGGCTTTTCCGTTTTCGTATCCCGGTTCCCATTTGGGCATTGCTTTGACTAGTCTCACAGCTTCCTCGTCTAGTTCGGGGCAAATACCTCTAATTGTTTTTACATCAGCAATTTCGCCTTTTTCGTTAATTGTGAGCAGAAGGGAAACTCTACCAGAAATGCCATTTTCTTTGGCAGATTCAGGGTATTTTAAATTGTTTGAAATATAATTTATCAATTCTTTGTCTCCGCCAGGAAATTCTGGATTCCTATATGTAATGTCAAAACTTTCTGAGTCGAGTTCAGTATTATTATCCTGCGTTTGTTTAACCGCAATAGGTTCTGTTCCTTTACAAGAAAGAAGAACACATATTGTGGTAATTGTCAAGATAATAATTTTTAGTTTCATATTTTTGCAATTATAGCAAGCTGTCAATCTTTTCTGCAAGGCGGACAAAAATCTCCTCGATGCTGCCTACTCCGCTTATCGACATCACTTTGCCTTGATTCTGGTAGTGTTCCATTACGGGGAAAGTCTTTTCTTCGTATTCCTTGAGGCGGTTTTCGAAGACTTCGGGAGTGTCGTCGGCGCGATTTTCAACCTGTGCACGGTGCATCATCCTCTTTATGAGTTCTTCGCGAGGCACATCCATATTCAAGAGGCATGAAAGTTCCATTCCTTCGCGTTTCAGAATTTCGTCGAGATTCTTTGCCTGTTCGCGTGTGCGTGGAAATCCGTCGAAAAGGAATCCGTTCGGGTTGCGATTGTCGGCGATGAATTTTTCTATAATCTTGGTAACCAACTCGTCGCTGACGAGGTTTCCCTTTTCGATAATAGCCTTGGCTTCGAGACCAAGTGGTGTTCCGTTTGCGATTTCATTCCTGAGGATATTTCCTGTGGATATGTATTTAAGGTTGTACTTGTCAATTATGCTTTGGGCTTGTGTTCCTTTTCCTGCGCCCGGAGCTCCGAATATTGCAATGTTAAGCATGATATTTTTGTTTTTATTTGGTTTCCTGATAAATGCTTGGTAAATTTCTTCCGTAGCCGTCGTAGTCGAGACCGAAGCCGACAATGAATTTCTGCGGTATGTCGAAGCAGAAATAGTCGATAGGGTACTTGTTGTTGTATATTTCCGACTTGTAGAGTAAAGTGGCAATCTTTATTTCCTTAGGCTCGTAGCCGATGAGCTGTTTCTCAATATGGTCCATCGTTATGCCCGTGTCGATAATGTCTTCGACAATGACGATGGTTCTGTCCTTGATGTCCTCGTTCACGCCGATAAGCCTTTTAACCTTGCCGGTAGAGTTTGTGCCTTCGTACGAAGCGAGCTTCAGGAACGAGATGTTGCAGTCGATTGTAAGGTGATTGAACAGTTCGGCGGCAAACATGAACGAGCCGTTAAGTATTCCAAGGAAGAGCGGATTCTTGTCGCGAAGGTCGCGGTTCATTTTTTCTGCCATTTCCTTAATTTTCGACACTATTGTTTCGTGGTCGATGTAGGGAACGAACTCCCTGTCAAGAACTTTTATGGTTTCCATACCTCTTATATAACTCAAAAATTCAAAGTCGCAAATTTATCATAAAAAAGTAATTGGCGTAGTTTAGTCGCTTGTTTTTTGTGAAATGTTATGAACAATGTATAATGGGCAAAAAGGCTAAAAGAAGAGAAGGCTGAAAGTCACCAATAGCCTTTAATCCTATTGGTCAGTTAGCCTGTTCGCCTGTCAGCCTGTTCGCCATTTTTCCGCTGTTGATAAATTTGCTAAAAAACATGAATTTTCATTGCCTTTTTCTGCCATAAAAAACTTACCTTTGGTTTTTCAATTTTTAGAACAATAAAATTATAATACAACAATGGATTTGATTCAAGAAATTATCAGAAATGCGCAGGCTAACAAACAGCGCATCGTACTCCCCGAAGGTGACGAACCTCGTACATTAAAGGCAGCAGACCAGATTATTGCAGACGGTATCGCCGATGTAATCCTGATTGGTCCTGCACAGAAAATTGCTGAAATGACAGCCGAATTCGGTTTGAAGAACATCAGCAAGGCTCGCATTATCGACCCCAAGAACAACCCCGAAAAGCAGAAGTATGCCGAAATGCTTTACGAAATCCGCAAGGCAAAAGGTATGACAATGGAACAGGCCGAAGGTCTTGCCGAGAACTTCATGTACCTCGGTATCCTCTTGGTTAAGGCTGGCGAAGCCGACGGTCTCGTAAGCGGTGCCCGTTCGACCACTGGTGACATGCTCCGTCCTGCATTGCAGATTATCAAGACTGTTCCTGGTGTTAGCTGCGTATCTGGTGCATTCATCATGTTCCTTCCCGAAGGCAGCAAGTACGGAACCGACGGCAAGATGGTATTCGCCGACTGCGCCGTTACTCCTATGCCCGATGCAAAACAGCTCGCTGAAATCGCTGTCTGCACCGCCGATACTGCAAAGAACATTGCAAAGATCGACCCGGCAGTTGCTATCCTCAGCTTCTCGACAAAGGGTTCGGCAAAGCACGAAGTTGTTGACAAGGTTATCGAAGCTACACGTCTCGCTCAGGAAGCTCGTCCAGACCTGCTTCTCGACGGTGAACTCCAGGCCGATGCCGCTATCGTTCCTTCAGTAGGTTCGAGCAAGGCTCCAGGCAGCAAGGTTGCCGGTAAGGCAAACACTTTGGTATTCCCGTGCCTCGAAGTCGGTAACATCGCTTACAAGCTCGTTCAGCGTCTCGCTGGTGCCGAAGCAGTAGGTCCAGTTCTTCAGGGTCTCGCTAAGCCTTGCAACGACCTCAGCCGCGGATGCTCGGTAGAAGATGTTTACAAACTTGTTGCAATAACCTGCAACCAGGCAATAGCTCAGAAAAAATAATCATTAACAACAAAATACGTAAAAGATGAAAATATTAGTTTTAAACTGCGGTAGTTCTTCAATTAAATACCAGCTCATCAACATTGACGCTAACAACAATTCTACCGTAATGGCAAAAGGTCTTCTCGAAAGAATAGGCCTCGAAATGGGAGAATTCACTCACAAGTACAACGGACAGAAGCACTACGAACAGACTCCAATCGCCGACCACACTGCCGGTATCAGAATGGTTCTCAAGGCTCTCACCGACCCTGAAATGGGTGTAATCAAGGACTTGAAGGAAATCGAAGCTGTAGGTAACCGCGTTGCTCACGGTGGCGAACTTTTCAAGGCAAGTGCTCTCGTTAACGATGATGTAATCGAAAAGATTAAGTCGTTGATGGAACTCGCACCGCTTCACACTCCAGGTAACTTGGCAGGTATCTACGCTATGCGCGAAGTATTGCCGAATGTTCCGCAGGCAGTTGTATTCGATACCGCTTTCCACCAGACACTTCCTCCGAAGTCGTTCCTCTATGGTTTGCCATACGAATACTACCAGAAGTATCATCTCCGTCGCTACGGTTTCCACGGAACAAGCCACGGTTTTGTTGCTGAGAAGGCTGCCAAGATGATTGGCAAGGACTGGAAAGACCTCAAGATAATTAGCTGCCACCTCGGTAGCGGTGCTTCGATTGCTGCAATCGACCACGGAAAGTCGGTTGACACCACAATGGGTCTCACAGCTCTCGAAGGTCTTATCATGGGTAGCCGTCCAGGCGATGTTGACCCGGGTGCAGTTCTTTATATAGTAGAGAAGGAACTTGCAGCAGGCAAGACTATGAAGGATATCACCAATATCTTCTACAAGAAGAGCGGTCTTGTTGGTATCAGCGGTGGCAAGCAGGATATGCGCGACATCCGTGCAGGCCGCGATGCAGGTGACGAAAGAAGCACCTACGCATTCGATATGTTTGCACAGCGCGTAAAACGCTACATCGGCGGTTATATGGCCGAGATGGGTGGCTGCGACATCCTTCTGTTCACTGGCGGTATTGGCGAAAATGCATGGTTCATGCGTCACCCGATACTTGAGAACATGGAATGCCTCGGCATTAAGGTCGATATGGAAAAGAACGACAAGATTATGGGCGAAGATGCAGTTATCTCAACCCCCGATTCGAAGGTTACGACCATCGTTGTCACCACCGACGAGGAATATGTAATTGCAATGGATACCATGAAGCTCGTTCAGGGTAAATAATATATAGGTATTCGGTAAAAAACGGAGTCTGTCATCCTGAACTTGTTTCAGGATCTTGACTCCGTTTTTTTTTGAATGTTACAACAAATATATGTCTGAAGAAAAATTTCAGGGAAAATATAGAATTGCATCAGTGCGCGCATCCTGGCATGATTACCGTTGTGGTGCATATTTCGTAACGATATGCACCAAAGGATATGTTACATTATTTTGGGGAAATTGTTGATGCCAAAATGAATTTGACAGATGTTGGGAAATATGCCGATGAACAAATGAAAAATGTAACGACACATTATCCGTATGCAGAAATTCCATTGTGGGTTGTAATGCCGAATCATATACACGCAATTGTAATTATACGGAATAATAATGACGCACCACATTGTAGAGATGTTGCGCGCAACATCTCTACAGGGAAAAATGCCCAAATGTCATCAATTTCACCGAAATGTAATACATTATCGGTCGTTGTGCGTGGCGTGAAATCGTCAATTACAAAATATGCCAACGAACAATCGTTTTCATTTGCATGGCAGCGTTCATTCTACGACCGCATTATTCGCGACACCGCCGAAATGAACCGCATTGCCGAATACATTGAAAACAATGTGGCAGAATGGGATGCGAATAAAGACATAGACTATCAAATAAAAATAAAAAAACAATTACCTTTGCAGAAATAAATTTAAAACAAACAAGGCATGAAACGATTTTCAATTATGCTGTTTTTGCTGCTGCCCGTGTGCTTTGCAATGGGACAGAAAACATCTGTGGAACGCTCGCGTGTCCCTATATATTTAAATACAGGTGTAGGAATGGGGGCATCCAATTATTATGATGCCGGTGTGTCGCCTTTGCGGTATCATGGCGCAGGACTTGGTGGAGATATGGGCGTTACGGTTGACTGGTGCCGTTTTCAGGCATCGCTTGAAGGCAGGGTAGAAGGCTGTTTGGTAGCCGGAAATAAAGCCGATAGCAGTGCGGGTGCAAATGGTGTTACTATTTTGCCAAGAACTTCGTTCATGGTACGTTTTGCCGAACCTGTTGAGGGTTCACTGAGACTTTGGGCTGGTGCTTCAGTCGGTTCGTATGTCGATATACGAATCAACCGAAAAATGATGAATGCCGCAGTTGGCCTTACAATGATGTTCAATCTATATGGTAACTTCCGTCTCGAATACGACATCCCTTCGCGTCGCAGGACCGATTTGTTTACTTTGACAGCAGATATTTCACTGCCGCTTATGGGTATTGGCGAACGCCCTGGCTATGCCTATGTTTACAACGCAACATCATCTAGCGACCCGGTTGAATATTTGATGGATAGCTACGAATCATTCGGCATTTTTATGTCGGGGGCAACAACCGATATAGGATTTTACTTTAATCTAAAAAATCGCAACAAGATAGGACTTAATTATCGTTGGGACTATTGCACAACCCGCCATGAATCGGCACATCGTTTCGACAATGCATATCATATTGTATCACTTAAGTTAATGTTTAATATCAATTGATTATGAAAAAATTACATATAGCACTAGCATTCATTGCCTTTGTTTTGCTGTGTTCCTCATGCGAAAAGGTTTTTATGGAAAAGGAGACAAGTAGCGATCCTGTTTCAACATTCGAATATTTGTGGAAAACCGTTGACGAGCAGTATTCGTTCTTCGATGTGAAAGGTGTGGACTGGGATTCTGTGTACGCCGTATATAGTCCCAAGGTTTCGGAAAAAATCAGCGACGACAGCCTTTTTAGTGTTCTAGGCGCAATGCTTAATACATTGGACGATGGTCATACCAATTTGGTTTCTCCGTTTGATATTTCGCACAACGAAAAAGTTTATCGAAAGATGTACGAGAATAAAAATATTAATTCCGAAGTTGTTGTACTAAATTACCTTACAATCAACTATCATACAACTGGATCTTTTGCGCATAATGCTATTCGCGACGGTCAGATTGCCTATCTGCGTTATTCCTCGTTTGTTGATGCAATTTCCGACGATGATTTGGTGTACTTGGTAAACAAATATAAAAATACCAAGGGTATGATAATCGATTTGCGTCAGAATGGTGGTGGCAGTGTAGATAATGTGTGGAATCTGATGAAGTTGTTCCCTAGCGGAACCCGCCAGCTTTACAAGACGCAAATTAAGAACGGACCAGGGCATAATGAGTTTTCTGATTTTAGTATCGTAAAGCAGCCCGAACACGACGAAAAGACAACATACGGACATCCAATTGTAGTGCTTACCGACAGAGGTTCGTACAGCGCGACATCTTTCTTCTCGTTGTGCATAAAGTCCAATTTCCCTGAAGCTACCATTGTTGGGGATACCACTGGCGGTGGCCTTGGACTTCCGAACGGAGGAGAACTTCCAAATGGCTGGACTTATCGTTTCTCGATAACGCGTACGCTTGACAACAACGATAACAACTACGAAAATGGAATGCCTCCCGATGTAACTGTTATTCTTGATCCTGTGCAAACCGCACAAGGCATTGACAATGTTATAGAGACCGCTTGCGATATTTTGCTTGGCGAGTAGCCCATAAACAATTTTCTATTGAATTTTGAATCTTCAAATTTTCAACCTTTAGTTCGCGCAAGCAACTTTCAGCTCAGCGAAGCTAAATCATCAAATCCAGAAACGTTAAATGGGCGTCGTTCTCTGTAAAGACGTGCCATGGCGCGTCTCTACAGAATGTGGGCTTTTGCCAATTAACAATTTCCCTTAATTCCCATGTTTATTATTGGTTTCGGTTGTTCATAAATATTAAAACTAATCGGATGTTGAACGGCAAAAAAGCCGTAAGTTTGAAACTTGTTTGTTAGGATGGTGTTTTGTGTCCTGACGAGTTGTAAATTATTGAAAATGAAGATAAAATTTATTGGTGCAACACGCGAGGTAACTGGTAGCAAGCATTTGATAATAACGGATTCGGGAAAGAAGATTCTTCTCGATTGCGGAATGTTCCAAGGAAAAGGAATGGAGACTGACGCTGCAAACAGAAATCTTGGTTTCGAGCCGTCAGAAATTGACTATGTGCTTGTGTCTCATGCTCATATCGATCATACAGGACTTATACCTTATATTTATAAGAATGGCTTCAACGGCAAGGTGATATGTACGCCTGCCACCAAGGATCTCTGTTCGATAATGCTTCCAGACTCGGGATTCATTCAGGAACTCGATATCAAGTGGTACAACAAGAAACTTTTCAAGCAGGGTCTTCCGCGAGTGAACCCCATATACACCCACATGGATGCCGAACAGTGCATGAAGATTTTCGTCCCGGTGCCTTACGACAAGGACTACAAGGTGGATGAGGGCATAACAGTGCGCTTCACAAATAGCGGTCACATGCTCGGTAGCGCCGTGGTAAACATTACACTTGAAGAAAATGGCAAGGTAACTCGCATTGCCTACACCGGCGATGTTGGACGTCCGCACAATAGGATTGTGAAGCCACCTGTGCCGTTCCCTCAGGCAGACATCCTCATAACAGAGGCAACATACGGAAATCGTATACACGAGCAGGACAGGGAAACGGAACTCGACCTGTACAATGTCATAAACAACACCTGCGTACAACGTGGCGGAAAGCTCATAATACCATCGTTCAGCGTTGGCCGTACACAAGAAATCGTGTACATGCTCAACAATTTTTACAACGAGGGAATATTGCCACCAATCGACATTTATGTCGATAGTCCGCTCTCGGTTGATGCTACCGAAATCTTCAAGATGCACAAGGAATGTTACAACGATGGCATTATTGAGACCATGAAAAACGATCCGCATCCGTTCTATTTCGATACCTTACATTATGTAAAGAGCGCTGAGGAATCTAAGGAACTAAACTCAACCAAGAAGCCATGCATAATAATATCGGCATCGGGAATGGCCGAAGCTGGTAGGGTGAAGCATCACATTGCAAACAGTATAGAGGATTCGCGTAACACCATAATGCTTGTGGGATATTGTGCTCCCGAAACTCTTGGTGCAAGAATACAGGAGAAAGGTCTGCACGAAATTTCAATATTCGGACTTATACATCCGCTTAATGCCGACATAGAAAAGATTGAGTCGTTGAGCGGTCATGGCGACTATATTGAGATGGGCGATTTTATTTCGTGTCAGCAGCCTGAAAAGTTGCGCAACATTTTCCTGGTTCATGGTGACTACGATGCACAGAAGTTTTATCGCGAGTACCTCATGAGCAAGGGATACAGCAACATACAGATCCCTAAGTGCGGGGACGAATTTTATTATTAGGATATGGAAGGGGAAAGGTTGTCGCCACACGATATTTTGAAGAATTATCTCGAGAGCCATTCGTTTAGGAAAACTCCCGAGCGCTTCGCTATCCTCGATGAGATATATTCCAATTCGGGACATTTCAATATCGAGGCTCTTTACGAGGCTATGAAGAACAAAAACTATCGCGTGAGCCTTGCAACTTTGTACAATAACATTGATATTCTGATAGATGCGGGACTTCTTGTAAAGCATCAGTTCGACAAGGGCAATACTTACGAGAAGACTATGGACAATATCAAGCACGACCATTTTATTTGCCGTCAGTGCGGAAAGATATACGAAGTGTCGCTGTCGAAGGTTGATGACATTAAGGATGAAGTCATGCAGAAATACGGTTTCGATGTGGCTTCTCATTTCCTTACCATATATGGTATTTGTAGTAATTGTAAAGAATTAAAGAACAGAAAATAAAAAAACAGATGAAAGTAGATGTCTTATTAGGTATGCAGTGGGGTGACGAAGGCAAGGGTAAAATTGTCGATGTGCTTACGCCCCAGTATGACATTATTGCCCGTTTTCAGGGCGGTCCGAATGCTGGACATACCTTGGAGTTCAACAACATAAAGCATGTGCTTCACACGATTCCATCGGGAATCTTCCGTCCGAAAGCCATGAACATCATAGGCAATGGGGTAGTGGTTGACCCTGTAATCCTGAAGGAGGAAATAGAGTCGGCGATGAAGCTCGGTGCTGACTTGCACAACAATTTGTTAATCAGCAAGAAAGCACATCTTATTATGCCTACACATCGTCTTTTGGACAAGGCATACGAGGAATACAAGGGCGCTAGCAAGATTGGCTCGACTCAGAAGGGCATAGGTCCTACATATACCGACCGTACAGCTCGTATTGGCTTGCGCATGGGCGATATGTTCAGTCCTGACTTCGTGCAGAAGTATAATACCACGAAGGCTCATCACTTGAAAGTGATGCAAGGCTACAACTTTACCGAAACCAACGAGGAATACGAAAAACAGTGGTTTGAGGCTATCGAATATCTCAAGACATTCAATTTCGTGGACTCTGAAATATATGTCAACAGGGCATTGGCAGAAGGGAAGTCAATTCTTGCTGAAGGCGCTCAGGGTTCGATGCTTGATGTGGATTACGGTTCGTATCCTTTTGTAACATCTTCAAATACATTGGCTTCGGGTGTATGCTCGGGTATAGGTGTTGCTCCATCGAAAATTGGCAAGGTTTACGGAATTGTGAAGGCATACTGCACGCGCGTTGGCAGCGGTCCTTTCCCAACCGAGCTTTTTGATGAAACTGGCGAAACTTTGCGCAAGATTGGTAATGAATTTGGTGCAACTACTGGTCGTGCTCGTCGCTGCGGTTGGCTCGACCTTGTGGCTCTCAAGTATGCCGTTATGCTCAACGGTTTGACCGATATCATAATAACAAAGGCCGATGTTCTTAATGATTTCGACAAGTTGAAAGTGGCTGTGGCTTATAAGATCAATGGTAAGGAAGTGGATTATGTCCCGTTTGAGATGAATGAAGACATTGAGCCTGTTTACATTGAGTTTGACGGATGGAAGCAGGACATTTCAAAGTGCCAGAGCGAAGCCGATTTGCCAAAGCCGTTGAAGGATTACTTGTCGTTCATAGCAAAGGAAACAGGCGTGAGAATTTCGTACTTGTCGGTTGGTCCCGACAGGGTTCAGACATTAAAGGTAAATATTGAATAGCATGGAAATTACTGAAGACTTTTTGAAGGAAACTCCGTTTGCCGTAACTGTTTGCGACAACGAAGGCATAATAGTATATATGAACGACAAGGCATCGGCAACTTGGGAAGCTCGTGGTGGTGCATCGCTTATAGGCAAGTCGCTTTACGATTGCCACGGCGAAAGGGCTACGGCTATGATTAAGAATATGTTGGCGACTGGTAGCACAAATGCCTATACCATATCGAAGAACGGTCAGAAGAAACTGATCTACCAAAGTCCTTGGCATAAGGACGGTAAGGTTGCTGGTCTAGTTGAACTTTCGATTGTGATTCCCGAGGAAATGCCACATTTTGTAAGAAGCTAAGAAATTTACGAATTACGATTTACGAATTACGATTGATTTTTTGAATTGTCAAATTTTCAAATCTTCAAATCATCAAATATTCAAATCTTTTGAACCTTGAACTTTAAACCTTGAACCTTGAACTTTGAATCGTTGAATCTTTGAACTTTTGAGTCATTTAAAATAAAAGTGTTATCTTTGCCGTTTAGTTGCAAATGTAACTTTATGCTTAGGCTTTGGTGTTCGATATTGATTTTTTGTATTTTATGCCTGTTTTCGGTAAAAAAATCAAATGCACAGGACGCTCCTGTGTACGAGCAGTATGTCTTTGATAATACACTTTTAAATCCAGCATTTACAGGTCTTGTTGATATTATTCAGGTAAAGGCGGCTCATCGTCAGCAATGGATTGGTTATGGACCGAGAAATGCACCTAGCACAACTTTTTTGATGTTCCGTTCCCGAATTAAGGATAGGGACGGAGGTCTTGGCGGTTTTCTGTATACCGACAGAAATGGGGTAAACTCGCAGACTGGACTTCAGGTTAATGGATCGTTCCAGTTTCTTATGCGAACAAAACGCAAAACGCGTACTGTTCTTTCTTTCGGATTCGGTGCGACCGTGTTCATGCATACCTACGACGAGTCTAATTTTGACACAGATATATACGACCCGATTGTAAACTATAGCAAGAAAAATTATTTTGGATATGATGCAAATTTTGGAGTTTTGCTAACTCACGGAGGTCTGATTGCCGGTGTAAGTTTTAACAATATGCTGCAATGGACTTGCCCAGTGTACAATCTCGAGCTAGAGCGGTCTCCTAGTGTCAACATGAATGTGCACGTGGGAAAGACTTTCTGGCTGATGGCAGGAATGCAGTTGTGTCCGCTCTTTATCTATAAGACGAATATGAAGAATCTTAATCAGATTGACCTTGGAATTAGAATAAAGTTCCTTTCTGGCAATAAGATTCGAACTATTTATACCAAGGACGAAAACGAGTTTGTCATTGGTCTTACATACAAACACACTCTTGATGTGGGCAATGTAAGTCCATTGTCAATTTCTCCTATGGTAGGTTTTGTGATGAAGGGAATTACAGTGTCGTATTTGTGTGATTTGGGACTTACCGGTTTGCAGAGATACAACTACGGAACACATCAGATAGCGCTTGGGTTCAGGTTGTATCGCGACAAGTTTACAACGCTTGAAAAGCATAATGTTGCATCAATGGTTTACGATTTTTAGAATATGCCTATGAAGAGAACATTTGCGTTGATATTGTTTCTGATATGCATGACGATGGCATTTGCCCAGCATGCTGGCGACAGCATAGACTGTGGCGACCGCATTGGCTATTCGTGGATGAAAGGTTTTGGTAATGCCGCATCCGAATATGTGTCCGATGTCGCTGTTGATGCTAATGGGAATATATATATGACGGGTTCTTTTTCTGCTACGCTTTCGATTGATGGTCATTCGGTTACGTCGCAAGGAAACACCGATTTCTATGTCGCCAAGATGACTCCAGACGGTTCTGTCCTTTGGCTCAAGAGTGGTGGTAGCAGTGCCGTGGAGGAAGGCAATTCGATAGATGTTGATGCGAACGGAAATGTATATGTGGTGGGGCTTTCAAACGACTATACTTCTTTTGATGGCAATCAATTCCCATCGTTGGGAGAGAAGGATGGTTTTTTGCTGAAACTAGATACCGATGGAAACTTCTTGTTTGTCAGAACTATAGGGTGTTTCAACGATGACAATGCATACGATGTTGTTGTTGATGGTAGCAACAATGTAATAGTTACCGGTTATTTCAATTATGCATTACAGGTAAGTACGACTTCGTTGTTCCAAAATGCCAAGGGCGCAAACGATACTTATCTTTTGAAATTTGATAGTGAAGGAAATTTCCTGTGGACGATATCGTATGCATCATCGTCACACGATTATGGTCGGCGAGTAGCTTGCGACAATGCTGGAAATATTTATCTGGCAGGTGAATACAAGGGAAATTTCAACTTGAATGGTACTAGTTTGCAGTCGCCAGACGACCTTAATGTTTATATTGCAAAGTTTAATCCGTCTGGTGCTGTGCAATGGGCTGCACAGCGTGGCGCATCGGGTAATGATAGTGTTAAGGCTATGGATGTTACATCGGCAGGAGATGTATATCTCGCCTATAAACAGTCGAATGCCAATACATACATTGCAAAGTATTCGTCTGCAGGAATATCGCAGGGAACTACTACGTATCCGGGAACGGGAACTATTGAGATAGCCGACATCCTATGCGATTCGAATGGTAATACTTACGTTGCAGGAAATTATTCGGGAACTATTGAATTCGGTTCTACGGCTTCTACTTCAAGTGGTAATGGATGCGATTTTTATATTATCAGGTACGGATCTGATGATAATGTGAATATGCGCATTTTCGGCAACCAGAATAATGCAAACTATATAAAATCCATAGCTATTGATTACGCCAACAATGTCGTGGCTGGTGGCGGTTTTGCTTCGAGTATTACTTTAAATTCCGATACGGAAACATCTAATGGACAGGATGATGAGTTGCTCATAAAATTTGAGCGCTATATGAGTTTTGGTTATTCGGAAATATATAGTGTTGGATGTAGTGCCAGTAATATGAATGCAAGCATTGATATCGAAGGCGGTATGGCTCCTTATTTATACTATTGGTCCAATGGCTCAACAAATGAAACTTTGTCGGGCGTGTCGGCTGGCACATATACGCTTACGGTTGTCGATAGTGACCATTGCTACATAACCACTTCGCTGACATTGGCAGCTCCGCAGCCGCCTGTTGTTGAGTTGCCTTCGATTCCTACTTTGTGTCCAAGGGATACCGTTTCGGTTGCTGTTAATAGTGGCATGTCAGCTTATCATTGGAGTACTGGAGCAGATACTCCTGAAATTTCGATCCATAGTCAGGGAACATATTCTGTTACAATTACGACCTCAAATTCGTGTACGGCTTCCGCATCTTTTTCTGTTTCGCAATATCCTAACCTTGATGTGCTTCCGCAAACCGACTATTATTTCTGTCCTGGCGAGTCGCTGGTAATAGATGCAACGGGGTTCCTTTCGTACTATTGGTCAAATGGTTCGTCATCATCTACATTCACTACGCCGCTTGAATTTACATTTTGGGTAAGGGCATACAACGGAATATGCTTCTATTACGATACAATTACAACGCACAAGTATCCTCAACCAACTATTGAACTAGGTGCCGATACACATTTCTGCGCTGGCGACAGCGTTAGGGTTACAGCTCCCGATGGTTTCGCTTCGTATTCGTGGAGCAATGGGGCAGTAGGCCGGTCCGTATGGGTTTCGAGCGATGGCGTGCTTACTGTCGAGGCATCCGATGATAATTCATGCAAGGCAATTGACTCAATAAATGTTGGCAAAATAGAGTCGCCTGATGTCGATTTGGGTAGAGATACCACATATTGTACGGATGGAAAAGTGAATCTGTCATCGTCGGTATCGTACCAGAATTGCAGTTTCGAGTGGAATACGCATGAGCAAACAGCATCAATAGGAGTGTCTTCTTCTGGAACATATTGGCTACGAGTAACAAATCAGCAAGGTTGTTCAAATGCCGATACCGTAAGTATAAATGTTATAAATGTTCCTCCGTTCGGGTTGCCAGACGAACTGGATTTCTGTGATGATTTTGTAAGGTTGTCGTCGCACAATCATTATTTGTCGTACGCATGGAATACTGGCGAAAATTCTCCCTCCATTGACATATATTCATCAGGATACTATTCCGTAACAGTTACTGATGCTAGTGGTTGTACGATTAGCGACAATGTAAATGCTACGAAGCATAATATAATAGAACCTTTCTTTGGAAACGATACTGTATTCTGTGGACTTCAATCGCGTAGGCTCTACTTGAATACTACATACGATACGTATGAATGGAATGATGGATCTTCAAATCCATATATTGACATTTCCGTTCCTGGATATTATTCGGTAAGCGTAACTAATGTAAATGGTTGTACGGCAAGTACAGCTTTGCGTGCAAATTTCTCCGACAACTATCCGGAAATTATTAATATCACTTCTGGGAAAGGACTTGTGATTGTAGAGGTGCAGGGAGGAACGCCTCCGTATTATTATTCTGCTGATGGAAAAACTTGGCAGTCGTCAAATGTATTCGACAATTTGCCATCGGCATTTTATGACATTGTTGTTCAAGATAATAATCATTGCACCGACCAGATGCAGACTTTCCTTGATGCATCTGTCGGTATACCATCTTTCTTTACGCCAAATGGCGACGGATTCAACGATACATGGGTGCTTACTGGTCTTTATATGTATCCCAATTCCAAGGTCGCCGTATATGACCGTTACGGCAAGGAACTCTTTACGTCGAAGGGCGCTATCTGCGAATGGGATGGAATGTATGGTGGTCGTCCTTTGCCAAGTGATTCGTATTGGTATGTGGTTTTCCTTGGCGAAGGTTTACCGACATTGAAGGGTTGCGTTACGATAAAGAGATGATCGATGCCAATAATTAATAAATGGCAATGTTTCGCGAAGAAAACCATCAAACAGTCATATAAACAAATCGTAAGTCGTATTTCGTAATATAAAAATATTATTGTACATTTGTCGTATTAACTATTAATGTTCGACTTATGAAAGAAATTATGCCCGTAAATGGGATTTTTGAAATGCCTGCATTGCCGTTCGAGGCATCGGCACTAAAGGGAGTTATAAGCGCAGAAACCTTGTCGTTCCACCATGGAAAGCACTTGAAGGCATACGTTGACAATATGAACAAATTGTTGCCAGGTAGCGGATTGGAAGGCTTGTCGCTTGTAGAAGTTGTAAAGCGTGCCGAAGGCGGTATGTTCAACAATGCCGGACAGGTGCTCAACCATACCATGTATTTCGAGCAGTTTGCCGCAATGCGCGAAAATAACAAGCCCGAAGCTAAACTTTTGTCGCTGATTGAAAGGGATTTCGGTTCGTTCGATGCTTTCAAGACCGAGTTTGTTCAGAAAGGCGTTGGTTTGTTCGGTTCGGGTTGGGTCTGGCTGTCGCTGAATGCCGGTGGCAAGCTCGTTATTACTCAGGAACCTAATGCAGAAAATCCAGTTCGCAAGGGTTTGAAGCCGTTGCTGACCTTTGATGTGTGGGAACATGCCTACTATCTTGATTACCAGAACCGTCGTGCCGACCATCTTGCAGCATTGTGGAGCATAATCGACTGGAAGGTGATTGAAGGCAGATTGTAGGATTCATTTGGGTCTAATACACATTGATTATAGTCGTGTCGGATTTAAAAAGCAGCAATCCGACACGATTGAATATTTGTAATATGTTGATTATCATGCCTTGTTGGAGAGAGAGAAGAAATTAAGTTGAAAAGTAAGGATTTTAATAGAAAAAATATATATTTGCAGTGACGTTATCTTTAGGTTCTGTTTAAAGGACTTCGCAGAGGCTGGAGAAACGGCATAAAATAGTTTGAAAAGAAGTCCTTCAATTAAATTTGTAATAATATGAGAGCAAAAAATCTAATTTTAGTTGTGTCGCTGTTGTGCTTTTCATTTATGATGGCTAAGGCGCAGAATGTTCAAGTCAAAAACAGTGCAGTCGATGTGTTATATCGAGGCGTAAAGAATCCTGTTTCGATAGTAACTTGTTCAAACGATGGTGTACCATCAATTTCAAGTGGTGCAAAAATTTATTCAGGAAATGTTCCTGGGTTCGAGGACCAATATGTAGTTGAAATAACCGATCCGAATGTTAAGTCGGTGACAATAAGTGTAGGAGAGGTCTCTACCCAGTTTAGGGTGTTGGAGCTTCCTGTGCCGACAATTAAAATTGGAGAATATTTGAGCGGTGGCGAAATCCCAAAGTCTGTTTTTACAAGCTCTACACAACTTGATGCTGTAATAGGTGATGTAAACTTTCCGTTCAAGGATGTTGAATATACTGTAACTCAATTCACATACATGAAAGAAGAAGATGGGATAACATCAGCTCAAGTTGTAACTGGAAATAAAATTCCTGCTGAAATTCTGAATGATATAAAAAAGAAATCTTCTGGTTCTTCAATAGCATTTATCGGAATTAAGGTTTCTACACCTGCCGGCCAGAGAAATGCTCCAGGTTTTACTGCTGAATTGAAATAAAAATTTAACAAGGTACTATGTTTATAAGTTGCTTTGGTATGTAATATAGCAAAGCAACTTTTTTATTCATTTCTTGCAGTTGGGAGCAGGAGCCGAATGCTGGAAATCCAGTTCGTAGCTGTCTGAAGCCGTTGCTTACCTTAGATGTGTGGGAACATGCCTACTATCTTGACTTTCAGAATCGTCGTGCCGACCACCTAGCAGCATTGTGGGAAAAAATCGACTGGAAGATAATTGAAGGAAGATTGTAATTGTTGCAGTTGGGGCGTTCGATATGGTTTCAGATTGTTTTTGAATGCTTATGTTCGCTTTTCTAAAAGTGAATACAATATCAAATTTCACTTTTGCAAAAGTGAAAAATATTTAAAAATTAATTTTTGTAAAAGTGTTTTTTTGTATCTTTGTGGCGAAGAAATATTTATTTAAGTTATGACTCAGGACGATTTTTTGCAGATAAAGGATGTGTATATCACAAGGTTAAGAAATACTTCGCTATTGTTTAAACGGTATATACATAAAGAGATTAACTGGAATGCGAGGTTGATTGGCATAAAGGGAGCTCGTGGTGTCGGGAAAACAACATTGCTTATGCAGCACATAAAAATGGCATTCAAGAATCCTGATGATGCCTTTTATGTCTCGCTTGACAGTTATTGGTTCCAGTCGCATAACCTTGTCGAACTTGTACAATGGTTATATGGTCGTGGCGTAAGGCATATTTATCTCGATGAAGTTCATAAATATCCGATGTGGTGTCAGATTGTAAAGGATTTGTACGACACATACTCAGACTTGTACATTGTATATACTGGCAGCAGTATGCTCGAAATAGACAACTCTAAAGTTGATTTGTCTCGGAGGCAGACTTTGTACTCGATGGCAGGAATGTCGTTCAGGGAGTATTTGGAATTTAATAAGATACTGCAATATGAAGCCATTACTTTCGATGACCTTCTGTCGAATCATATTTATCACGCGATGAATATAACTGCAAGCAGGGGGCTGATGTTGCATTTTGACAAATATCTTAGAAGGGGTGTTTATCCGTTTTCGCGAGAGGCAGGCACCGATTTTCATATCAGGCTTGCGGAGGTGGCAAACTTGGTTGTCGAAAGCGACTTGCCGGCAGTGGAAGATGTTACATACGCTACCGTACAGAAGGCTAAAAGGTTACTTATGGTCATTGCCCAGAATGTTCCGCTTGTACCCAATATCAGCAAGTTGTGCGACCAGCTTGAAACAACAAGGGATGTTTGCCTTAAACTTCTGTATGCTCTTGATAGGGCGGGGTTGCTTATGATGCTTACAAAGACTCCCAAGGACTACAAGCATTTGGTAAATCCACAGAAGATATATCTTGCCAATACCAACCTGATGTATGCATTTTCGCCAGAAGCCAATGTCGGAACACTACGGGAAACATTCATTATGAATCAGTTGGAAGTAAAACATAGTGTTACTTTGCCTACGGATGGCGATTTTATTGTTGACGGTAAGATTCTGTTCGAAGTTGGTGGCAAAGGCAAGGATTTCACTCAGATTGCAGGCATAAACAACAGTTACCTTGCCGTGGCGGACACGGAGATTGGCGATGGAAATCGCATTCCGTTGTGGATGTTCGGAATGTTGTATTGATTCCGCATTGTAATTATCCGAAAAAATGATTTACGATTAATTAAATAATCTGTAGCGGCGCAATGCATTGCGCCGCTACATTTTTTGTTAATAAATATATCCGCTAGTTGTGTCGGATTTTAAATCCGACACGTTTGAATATTAGCATTTGTAATGCGCTAATATTATACAAAACAAGAATAATTAATAATGGTATGAGACTATCGTTGTCTGCTTTTTTTTGTTGATAAATATATTATATATAAAGTATGCATACTCAATCTCTATGAGTATCTTTGCTATTTGTAAATTTTTCAATTGCGTATGCGATTTGATGAACTGACATTGCACGATTGTCTTCACGAGGCTGTCGAATCGTTTGGATTTGACGAGCTTACAAAGATACAGGAGGAGACTTTCCTGCCGGTTGTCGAAGGTCACGATATTATGGCCTGCTCGCAGACTGGTTCGGGAAAGACAGTCGCCTTCCTTTTGCCGATTATGGAACGAATGTTGCGTTTCCCGAAAAACGGCATCCGTGCGTTGATAATTGCACCTACACGCGAACTTTGCCTGCAAATTGAGGAGCAGATAGAAGGACTTGCATACTTTTCCAAGCAGTCATCGATTGCAATTTATGGCGGAAACGACCAGCAGGGCTTCGGCGACCAGAAAAACGCTCTCGTCAATGGCGTAGACATCGTTGTCGCAACTCCAGGACGCTTGATTTCCCATCTTAACCTCGGCTATGCCGACTTTTCCACTCTCGACTTTCTTATTCTTGATGAGGCTGATGAAATGCTCGATATGGGCTTCTATCCCGACATTATGAAGATTGTCGCTCAGATGCCCAAGAAACGCCAGTCGCTGATGTTCAGCGCGACAATGCCGCCTCAAATCAAGAAACTCGCCGAGCAAATTCTGGTGGAACCCAAGTTCGTTGACCTTAATTTCTCGAAACCAGCCGCCGAAATCGACCAGAAGGTGTATATGGTTTACGAAAAAGACAAGATGAAGCTTTTGCTTCGTACCTTGGCGGAACATAAGGGCGAGAAAGTCATAATTTTTGTCGGCAAGAAGCAGAGCGTAGGCGAGATTTCGTCGTTCCTGCGGATGAACGGTATGCCCAATAGGCCGATAAATTCAAACTTTACGCAGGAGGAACGCGAAAATGCAGTCCTCGACTTCAAGAGCGGAAAGACTAGCATAATTGTTACGACCAACCTGCTTTCGCGTGGCATCGACATCGACAATGTGAACCTGATTTTGAACTATGACATTCCGCACAAGGCCGAGGATTATGTTCATCGCATCGGTCGTACAGCCCGTGCAGGAAAGGACGGTCTGGCGATAAGTTTCATTGGCGAGAAGGAAATAGAGCATTTTGCGCGGATTGAGAAACTGCTTGAGCGTGTGGTAGAGAAGTCGCCTTTGCCCGATGGTTTTGGCGAAGCACCTGAATATGCTCCTGGCAAGAAGCCTTCGCGACGCAGACGCGGCGGTTCTCGTTCGCATCGTGGCGGACGAAAGTTTTCGGGACAAAGGAAAACTGAACCGCAAAAGTCTGGCGGTACTGCAAATGACACAAAACCACGCAGACCGCATCGTCGCAGAAGAACGAATAAGGAAGCGGTACAAAATTGAGATTATTGACCGCATAGGTAAATGACAATGCGGTTAATGAAGCTTTGGGGTTAAATCATTGTTTCGATAATATCCAGCAATTGTTTTGCTGGTTCTAGTTTTTCTTTTAAATCGTCAGGATTCACATCGTAAAGGCAATTATAGTCACTTTCATCGCGAATAGTTTGAAGTTGGCTATACAAGCGTCCATATTCTGCGGGTATTTTGCCAGTTTTTATGTAATGCAAACCGAATAGTGCGTGCGAGCCTTGATGTGTATTGACTTGGTGTTTGTCGTGTATTAACAAGGCGCTTACCGCATGGAAAATTGAATAATATAAACGGTTGGCTGCGCCATTCCAAAAGTTGCTTGATATCAATGCTTCTGCTTCGCACATAGTGTTGCGAGCTTTTTCCATTTGGTATCTTACAAGCGTTGTGCGTTCTTCTTCGCTTAGGCTCATAGCAGTACTATTTTATCGTGTTCCACATTCTTGTAAAATGGCAAAAAAGTCCAGGATTCCCATTGCTTTCGGGAATAAATGTGCGGATTTATTTCTTCACCGATTTCCCAGCCAAGTTCCTTTAATGGATAAACATAATCGTCGTGGTCGCTGGAAGATATTTTGTCTTTGTCAAGCAAGATGAGCAAATCCCAGTCGCTACCCTCGTGCTGGTCGCCACGGGCGCGTGAGCCGTATAGCCACAATGAACTGCCTTCGGGAAGCGCGTTGTGTGCCATTCGTTTGATTTTCTCTATTACCTGCCTGTCTGTCATATCTAACACCTGAAGTATTTTTGGCAAAAATACTAAAAATTATTTCACAAAAAAATAACTGCCTATGTTATTTCCAGATGGCTCTAGTTTTACAAACAACTGAAATTATTCTGATTTTTTTGCCAACCCTTTGCTGTCATTACTCGCAAGCTTCGTGCTCTAAAGGGTCCGTAAAGTAGAACGAACAGCATAAGGAACGTTGCTTGTGAGTTCACTTATACGGAATCTCCTTTATATACTAATGGGAGATTCCGCATAGTCGAACATTACAACGCTCCTCGTTTCGTATCGCGTGTATGTTCTGACTTGTGGAATGACAGTCTCTGTTTTTTTACGTAATGATAATCTGTTTGTTATAAAAAACTACAAAAAATCAGTTGAATATCAAACTATAGCCTTTCAGATTTATAACCTTTAGCTTGTTGCTACTATGTTTTTCGGATTTACAATCCGAAAGTCTTGAATATAAGGATTTTTAATCCGAATAATCCAGTTTTATCACTCCTAAACATCTCGTTATAATTTGCGGTGAACGCATAAAAATATCAACTCACCGCAAAATAAAAGCACGATTATGCCTTTGTTTCAAAACGAAGTATTATCTTTGTTGAAATTTAAAATTTATATGGGAAATGTGTAAAGTTGCAGAAAATGAGTCTTTTAGAAAAATGACAATACTGTATAAAAAGGTACAAGCAACTAATTTTGCATAAGATTGTACACTAAAACATCGTTATAATCTGCGGTGAACATATAAAAATATCTGCTCACCGCAAAATAAAAGCACGATTATGGAAGAGTTAATTGGACGAAAGAAGGAAGCTAAAGAACTGAAACAAGTATATTTAAGTCGCAAGGCAGAGTTTGTCGCAATATATGGTCGGCGTAGAGTAGGCAAGACCTTTCTTGTCGATGAAGTACTAAAGGGAAAAATTACATTTAGGCATGCAGGATTAAGTCCAGTCGATGAACAGGGAAAATCCAACAATCTAAAGCAACAGCTTCAACATTTCTATCAGTCCCTGTTGTTGCAAGGTGCACCCCGGAGCCATTGTCCCAAAAACTGGCTGGAGGCTTTCTTTATGCTTGAAATGCATCTGCAGCAGACAAGTAATGGCAGACGGCAGGTCGTGTTTCTTGACGAATTACCATGGATGGATACCCCGCGCAGCGGATTTGTGACGGCATTGGAAAGCTTTTGGAACGGCTGGGCCTGCCACCGCCCAAACATGATGTTGGTAGTTTGTGGCAGTGCAAATTCGTGGATGCTCAACAATCTTGTGAATAACCATGGCGGTTTGTACGGGCGTACTACTTACGAAATCAAGCTCAGCCCTTTTTCGCTTTTCGAATGTGAGCAATTCTATAGGCGGCATGGTATTTTGATGTCTCGTTACGATATTGCGCAAGCCAATATGATTCTTGGTGGCATTCCATATTACATGAACTATTTTGTTAGAGAGAAAAGCCTTGCGCAAAATATTGATAATCTTTTCTTTACAGCAGAGGCTAAATTGCGAGATGAATTCTATCGTTTGTTTGAATCTGTATTTTCAAAGCCTGAAGAAATGATGCGGATTGTGCGTTTCCTAGCATCGCGCCGTTGTGGATACAACCGAGAAGAAATTGTCCGTGGTACGCGCCTGACCGATAACGGCGAACTGTCAAAACTGCTGAAAGCATTGGTTGCAAGCGATTTTATCAGCAAATACATTCCTTTTGGAGAAAGCAAGCGCAACTCTCACTACAAGTTGATAGACCCGTTTTGCCTGTTCTACCTGCGCTTTGTGGACGAGCAAGCAAGCATTGACCCCGAATTCTGGATGAACAATGTTTTATCGTCAAAAATCAATGCGTGGCGAGGATTTGCTTTCGAGGACTTGTGTTTCAGACATATAGACAACATAAAGCGCGCACTAAACATTGCTGCGGTGTCGTCGGTGCAGTCTGCATGGTCGCTTGCTGGTGACGACGAACAGGAGGGCTCGCAGATAGATTTGCTTATACATCGCAAGGACAATGTGGTCAATATGTGCGAAATGAAGTTTTATAGTGATGATTTTTCGGTAAACAAATCCTACCACAAGAAATTGGTGCGCCGCACAAATAGTCTGTTGGAGCATTTGCCTCGCAAAACCGTCATACATTCCGTTTTGGTTACTACATACGGACTTGTTTATAATGAATATTCAAGTGATTTTATTGCTACTATTACCCTTGACGACCTATTTCTGCAACCCTAAAAACAGCGTTATAATTTGCGGTGAACGCATAAAAATATCAACTCACCGCAAAATAAAAGCACGATTGTTCTTTCGGATTTAAGACAGCAATCCGAAAGGTTTGGTTTGTCACTAGCGACGGATGGGAGGGACCATGTGTTCTAATCCTTTTGCTGTTTTGCATTCAATTCCAGTTCTGCTACTGTGCGGTCAACAACTTCCTGCAGCTGGTATGTGGCTACACCGAGTGGCGTTTGGATACCTTGCAGCGACCATTCAACAATTGTTTTCTCTGCCGACTTGCAGATTACTAGACCAACGGATGGATTGTCGCCTTCGCCACGCAGTAGTTTGTCGGCGGCTGTAACATAAAAATTAAGTTTGCCTGCAAATTCGGGAGTGTATTTTACTGCTTTGAGTTCAATTATAACATATCGATGTTGGGGAATATGATAGAATACCAAATCGGGGAAGAATGATTGTCCGCCTGGCATATGTAATTCCATCTGCCGACCAACATACGAAAAACCTTTGCCCAATTCCAATAAGAAACTGGTAACATTGTTGACAAGAGCTTCTTCAAGGTCTTTCTCATCGTATCTCTGTTTCATGGATAGAAATCCAAAATTGTACGGGTCTTTCAATATTTCTTTTGCCAATTGGCTTTGCGGAACTGGTAATGTGCGTTCAAAATTAGTAACAGCGGAGCCTTGTGCCTGGAATAGTTTTGCATCGATATGAACATTTAGCTCTGGGCGAGACCAGCCGTTATCTACAACATATCTAATGTAGAAAAGAGCTTCATCTAAAGATTCACATCGTGAAATAATGTCAATGTGTTGTCCCCAAGGAACTTGACCAAATATTTCCGGCATTTCTAAAAGGTCAATGGGGCGTTGACCTTTTGTGGCGAGACCATTCCCATCTTCGATTAAGTTAAAATTTGGGTCAACGAGTCGTTGACTTTTTGTAATCTTCTCTTTATAAAACAGATACCATCGTTTCATGTATTTTACATTAGTATGGGAGAAGCCTGCTGAATTAGGAAATGCTTCGCGCATATCAAGAGAGAACTGTTTTACAACTCCTGCCCCCCAACGTTCTTCCGCACGAAGGTTCACAAGATCTCTACCAATGCTCCAATAGAATTCAAGCATTGCACTATTTACTTTCACGGCAGTTTTGGCTTGACTTCGCATAAAGCGTAGTTTCAGTTCTTTCAACCACTCTACATATTCCTTGTCGGCTATCATTCCATCACGATGCACAAATGTTGGTACTTCCATTGTTATTTCCAATTTGTGGCAAAAATAAGACATATTTACGATTTACAAAGTGCGATTTTCGTTTTGGTTTGCCTAAGCAACAACCTTTAGCTCGTTGCCTAAGCAACAATCCGCAACAAATCCTCATCTCATTACAAATCCACCGCTCGCTTTATCCTAAATTTCTTTAACAAAAATATTCATACCCACAATTTTGCAATGCAAAATGATTAACTTTGTGCCTAAAATTAATGTAAGTATGAAGACAAGATTGATTTTTTGCTTGTTTGTTGCAACTTTATTGTTCTCGTGTAACAATAATGAAAATAATAGCGATGAAAACAGCTCAGTAGCAGCCGATGTGCCTGCCGTAACAATAGGTGATTCGTTGCCGTCGGACTATAAGGAGAAGCCCGTTATGGCTCCGATTAGCGGTGTGAAGGTAGTACAAAATCCCGAAGATTCTGTTGCTCCCCAAATTGTTGCAAATCGTTTGAGCATTTTCTTCGAGGATGACGAAACAGACTTGAACGCTTTTGCGAAAGATTTCAAGAAACTATATCCGAAAGACGAGTACAAGATTATAAGTTTCAATGATTTGCTAAAGACGATTGAAATTCAAGTACCAGAAGATGTGCTTGATGTGATACACAAAGGATTGGAAATACAAATGCCCGACTATCACTTTATAGTGACCATTGAAACAATATACTCGCAGGAACAAGCAGATGGAAAGTGTTCCGATGCGGGCTGGCATATTGATGCAATAAACCTGCGCGAAGCATGGAAGACTACCAAAGGTAGCCGTAAGGTTGTTGTGGCGGTTGTAGATGATGGATTTGATGTAAACCACGAACTGCTGAAAGGCAGGGTGATAAGCCCTTACAACATTTTCACAGCAGATGGCAATGTATATTGCAACTCGACCAATGGAATGCACGGAACTCATGTGGCGGGAATTGCTGTTGGTGCCGACACTCACATTAACAATGGTGTAACTGGGGTTGCTCCCGAATGCCTTCTGATGCCTGTTCAGGTGTTTGATGGCGAGCGAACCACTACATTTGCCCTTGCAACTGGTATTCTTTATGCCGTGGCAAGCGGTGCCGATGTGATAAATATGTCGGCAGGACCGTCGTATGCAGGATGTGGTGATGTTCCGCTTGATTTTCAGCGAGAATTTTCCAAACGATGCCAGAAGGACGAGGAACGCCTGTGGAAAATGGTGCTTTCGAAGGCGAAAAAGAAAAATTGCATAGTAGTATTCTCGGCAGGAAACGACCATGTACTTTCGTGCCTTCCACCGCAGAACCGCACAGGTGAAGCCATAGTTGTATGCGCTTCTGAAAAAGGGAACAAAGCCACTGCGTTTACAAACTATGCTGATGCTTCAACCGTTTCAGCACCAGGACTTGACATTTATAGTTCTGTGCCTGGCAACAAGTATTCCTGCCTTGATGGAACAAGTATGGCGGCACCTGTAGTTTCGGGAATTGTGGCACTTATGAAAAGCCAAAAGCCAGATATTACTATAGCGGAAGTTATTGACATATTACAGAAAACTGGAGTTGAACAAGGTGGTAATGTGCCAGTAATGGTACAAGCGGATAAGGCGTTGAAATATCTTATGAATCCGACTAGTGGAATGTTAAACGGACATGAGTGGGTTGACCTTGGATTACCGAGTGGTACATTGTGGGCAACCTGCAATGTTGGGGCAAGTTCTCCGAGTGATTATGGTAACTATTATGCATGGGGAGAAACAAACGCAAAGACCACCTACTTATTTCGTAATTATATGTATTCTGCCAATGGAGCATTTTCCGGAAGATTGACTAAGTACTGCAACGATGCCAACTCTGGCAACAACGGCTTTACCGATGCGCTTACCACTTTGAAAGCAACCGACGACGCTGCCACCGCTAACTTGGGTTCGGGCTGGAGAATGCCTACATACGATGAAATGAATGAATTGAAAAACAACTGCATAGTAACTTGGACTACCCATAACGGAGCAAACGGACGGTTGTTCACAGGACCTAACGGCAACTCCATTTTCCTGCCCGCTGCTGGTTTTCGCTACGATGTTGTACTTTTCCGTGACGGTATCACTGGCTACTATTGGACGAGTTCGCTCAACACTAACAATCCGAATAGCGCATGGTACCTCATCTTCAATTCGGACAATTGCGGCACGGACGACAGCCGTCGCATCGATGGGCAATCCGTTCGTCCAGTGTGTAATAAGCAAGAATAGTGAGTAATGAAAAAAAAAACAGAATTATATGCACCAACTAAAAAGACTACTATCAAAATTAAAATTGAAGAATTCTAAAGGAAAAGAGTTAAATGCTACAAACAAAAAGTTATTTAACGAGTTTATTGATAATTTTTGTTCGGCCAAGAATAGAACGATTTTGTATCGTGGTACGGAATCAATTCCAGAATATAATACTGATGTTCGTGATACACAGAAATTCGCCTATAATTTATTCAAACTCGGAGAAAAAAGCCATTACTTTTCGCAAAATCCATATACTAGATTTGATATCAATGATTGCTCAAATATTGTATTTGAATATATTTTTGAGTGCTTGAATGAAAAATTATGTAAAAATAAAGATTTTGAAGGTTTTTTAGACAATAATAAATCAATTAATTATTTTTCAAGTATTTGTAAAAAAACGGAATTTACAACAATTATAAATGACATAAAACCAATAGAAAAAAAGGAATATGTCAAAGATTACTATTTTTCATTGCTACATATTCTTGACATATCAATTGATGGTAATAGGGATTATATGATTTCTACCTCAAAAGATATAGAGGTTGCAAATTATTTTAAAAATGGAGGTATAATAATTGTGTCTTGGATTCCAATAAAAGAAAGAAATAGGCAAATTATTAAATATAGCAATGTAAACAAATCTGATTATATAATTAGAGATTTAGGATTGCCATATTACGACATTTCTCCATATAGCGATGAAAAGGAAATCTGTGTGAAATGCGGTTTATTACCTCGTTATATTATTGGCTATTCAATAGACAATTCATTTATAGTTAATCCCGATCTATTATTAAAAATCCGATTCCCATATAGTATGAAATCATTTATAAATTTTGGAATAGATAACATTTACCAATACGATTTTGATGATGTTATAAAGAAAACATCCTATAATGAGGGTTATATACATAGTAATGGCCATTATTGTAATTTGCCATACAAAAAGAATCAATAGATAATTAATACAATCTCTGTCGTGTTGGATTCACGTAACGGCAGAATGCTAAATGTCGCACTCCGATACGCTTAAATATCATCATTTGTATTGCTTTTCCACATTCCCTCCAACTTTGGAATCTGCTCCATCAAATCTTCCTATTGTCTTAGTATGACCATTAATTCCCGTTTGGGAATAAAAACATCACATAATAAACAGGCATATATGTAATTTTGCCGATGCTCTCAATTTCACGGCTATTCGACAGAACAATGCCTTTATGTATTCCATATTCCTCATTGGAAACAAAATGGTTGAGAGCACTATGCACATAATAGTCCTTGCCGGATTTTACCTCGATAGGAACAACAGACAGTGTGTCGAAATTGTCAATTAGGAAATCGACTTCACCATGCTGCTTATTATCGTAATAGTACAAACTAAAACCATGCGCCTTTAGTTCTTGCGCAACAACCGATTCATATACTGTTCCAAGATTAACGCTCAATTCGTCATTCAGAATGGCATTAATGTTATTTTGGTAAAGCAGAGCCGTAAGTATGCCTACATCGTTAAGATACAATTTCAAAAGAGATTTCTTTACAGATTGCAATAACGGAAAACGAGGATTGCTGATTGCATCAACCTGCAAAGCAATGCCAGACTGTATCAAATAGTCAAACTCGTCCTCATAATCAGAAAACTGCTTGCCCTTCTTGTTTTCTATCTTACTTACGACGACACGCTTTTTCTTATTTTCCAGATTAGAAGGAATGGAGTCATAAATACGCCGTATCTTTAAACGGTTTTGCTTGTCATATTGCGAAGCATCAATGCCATAGAGCGACTGAACATCATGCTGTATATCTCGCATCTTACTGATATTCTTGTCCTTTGCAAACTGATTTACAGCATCAGGCAAACCTCCAGTCAACAGATAATAATGGAAAAGACGCATAAAATGATTGTGGAGAGGTTCTGGCAACGATTTTCCGTCACTTAAAAGTTTACTAGCAGACTCCAAGGCTTCTTTGCCAACCCCCATCGCCCAAAAGAATTCCTCCAAATCAAGCGGGTACATTTGCTTAATAACCACACTGCCAAGAGGAACCGATGGCGTTTGCGCCAATGCTATGCCTAGTTGTGAACCGCTTGCAATATAAGTGTATTTTCCATCTTGGTTTAGGAATTTCAATAAAGTCAACAATTGCGGATATACTTGTATCTCATCAAGGAAAATGAGAGTATTTTTTTTGTTGCCAAGCTTATTGCCAGCAAATGCACTCAATTGCATATAAAAAATATCCAGCCCGGTCACTCCTGCAAAACCCCTTTCATTTTCACTATCGGCACGCAAATCTATTTCAATGTAATTGGTGAAAAGTTTTCGACCTATATGTCTGATTATATACGACTTGCCTATCTGTCTTGCTCCATTTACAAGCAGAATTTTGTTCTGTTCTTCCGAAAGAAATGATTCTAAAAATTGTGAAAACTTACGTTCTAACATATTTCTTTATTTTTATTGCGATGCAAAAGTACTGATTTATTTTGTATTACAAAAATTATTGTCACTTTTTCTATGGTTTTATATACTCATTTTGTCACTTTTTCCATAAATACAGAGATTTGTTTTGTCACTTTTTCCATAATTATACATCTCTATTTTGTCACTTTTTCCATAAATATTTTCTATGTAGATATATGATGCATTTTCGTACAGGCGCAAAACATTGCATCTAAACTTGTCGTGGCGGATTTACTGCTATGGCAGTAAGCTAAAGGTTGCGCACTTACCCACTTGAACATCATCATTTCTAATTCTTCCCACCATTCCCTCCACCTTTGGAATCTGCTCCATCAAATGTTATTTCTCAATATTGTAATAACCAAATTTGGTTACATTGGTAAGTGTATTTTTACAAACATTTTTTTTTGTAGTATCATTGGGGGTAGTATTTTCACTCGTTTGGGAATTACCAAAAACAGTGTGGATGGAATAATCGCAGATGTTTTGATTTGGAATAAAATGTCATTAAGAAATGTATGTCGTACGAAATGGAAAAAACTATCACTACATAATTTTCCTGAATTTTCTATAAGGAGAATTATAACAAACTGATTATCAGTAATGAATTTTTCTTTGCCTACAGGTATAAAATCGACAAATTTTATGTAAGTTTGCAACTCAAATCATGTAACTGCAGGAACAATGTTTAGCAAAATCGAAATAGAACGATTCAGAGGCATCGCGAGTGCTTCAATAGATGGTTTTAGGCAGATTAACCTTTTCTTCGGAAAGAATAATTGTGGCAAGTCTTCATTGCTGGAATGTTTGTTTTTAGCTAGCGGGGTATCCAATCCGTTGCTTCCAATCCATGTAAATCTTATGCGTGGTTATAACAAAACGCGTCTGAATGACCTTAAATTGGATTTCTATAATTTAGACTCGACATATCCGATTCATATCCGATTGGATAATGATGAGACACGCGATTTGAAAATCAACCTTTTTGAACAAAAACGAAACAATGTTTCCATTAACGCTGACGATGCGAATATTCTTTCAAATGTAGAAGAAGGGGAGTACGGGTTGAATTTTGATTTTGAAATAAATGGAAAACCTTTTGAATCGCAATTGCGTTTCGGTTCGGACAATTCAACAGATGCAACCCGTAATGTTTCAAGTCAATACGTGGAATCATTGCGATGCATATACCTAAGTCCTAAGTATGATTTCAGTGCATCGATACAGGGATTAAAGAATATCCTTCAGAACAAAGATGAGCATTTTATTGTTGAAGGGCTTAAAATAATAGAGCCTCGGGTAAAAGACTTTATTTTTACGGATAAGGAAATGCTTGTTGATATAGGCCTTTCGAAACGTATTCCTGTAAATATGATGGGGGACGGCGCAAGAAAGATAGTTTCTCTTTTAACAGCTATCTACGATTGCAAGGATGGCGCACTGCTTGTTGATGAAATTAGTAATGGTTTTCATCATTCGGTGATGTGCAATTTATGGAAAGTTCTTATAAATGCATCTATAAGGAACAACACTCAGCTCTTTATCACAACTCATGATACAGACTCTATTAAAGGATTGAGAGATGCGGCTCTTGATAAGTATAATGATATTGTTGCTGCTTTCAAATTGTTGAAAACATCCGAAGATGAATTGAAGTCATATCACTATTCCTTAGAGAGTTTGGATTATTCTATCAATCAAGAAATAGAAGTGAGGTAATATGAATAAGATTTTCATTGAAGCACAGAACAAAGCAACTCCTGAGTGCAATTTTCTGAAAGCAATTTTAGACATATACTTCCCTGATAAGGAGACGGAGTTTATATGTATTGGTGGTGTTGGTAATCTTTTTAACGAGTCCAATGTCAATCAAATGCATCAAGCACAAATAGAAGGAAATCAAGTCGTTGTATTGGTAGATGCAGATACAGTTGCAAAAGGTTATGGCTATAAAAAGCGTAAAGCAGACATTGATAATGGTTTAACTGCAAATAATATTTTGTTTCCATACTTCATATATCCGAACAATCAAGACGATGGAGAGGTGGAGGTTTTAATGGAATCTGCAGCACGGCGTGATTTGCATTCTGTTTTCTTCGATTGTTTTGAAGATTACGAAAAGTGTGTTTCCGGAGTAAAGGATGAACAAGGACAACCATTATATAACACACCAAATTTGAAAGGCAAGTTACATACATATATGAATGCTCAAAAATTAAGTAGTAGATTAAGGACGAAATTAGGTGCTGGAGATTGGTTGTTTAATAAAAAGGAATATTGGAACCTAGATGCAGAAGCATTGCAGCCCTTAAAGGATTTTTTTGCCAGAAATCTTAAATAATTGGAATGAAATGGTTGTAATTTCGACGATGAAAGAATGCATGAATGTAGAAAATTAAGCACAATATAGAAAACAAAGGAGAATAATATATGAGCAACAAGGTAATCAGAGATTTGCGCGTTGTCGGAAACGAAAAAATCGGAGGCTCGTTCTTTATGCTCACCTTGCAGAGCGAGGACGCACTGCCGGTGATAATGCCGGCACAGTTTGCCGAAGTCAAGATTGACAACTCGGTAGGAACTTTCCTCCGCCGTCCAATAAGCATCCACGATGTCGATTACGACAAGCAGACCATCAAACTGTTGGTGAAGGTCGCCGGCGAAGGTACTGGCAAACTTGCCAACACAAAGCTGGGCGATATGATAAGCGTTGTTTTCCCGCTCGGCAATACTTTTGCGTTGCCGCTGTCGGGCAGGGTGCTGCTCGTTGGTGGTGGTGTTGGCGTGGCTCCGTTGCTGTTCACGGCAAGATACATGCAGAGGTTTGGCTTCCGTCCCGACATTCTGCTCGGTTACCGCAGCAAGTCAAACATACTGCGCAAGGAGGTTTACGAGCAGTACGGCAATGTGTTCTATGCCACCGACGACGGCAGCTTCGGCGAGAAGGGAACCGTAATGGACCATTCGATTTTCAAGGCGGAGAATTTTCCATATACCGAAATTCTTGCCTGCGGACCGGAACCAATGATGCGTGCGCTTGCAAAATGGGCGCTGGAACACAATGTCGAATGCGAGGTTTCGCTCGAAAACAAGATGGCTTGCGGAATCGGTGCTTGCCTGTGTTGCGTACAGAATACCAAGGAAGGTCACAAGTGCGTATGCACCGAAGGACCAGTGTTTAATGTAAAACAATTGCTATGGTAAACTTGAATGTAGATTTTAACGGATTGAAGCTGAAGAATCCCGTGATGACAGCATCGGGAACTTTCGGCTTTGGATTGGAATATGCCGATTTCGTTGACCTTGAACGACTTGGTGGTTTTGTGGTAAAGGGAACGACCTTGCATCATCGCGAGGGAAATCCTTATCCGCGTATGGCCGAAACCGCATCAGGAATGTTGAATGCTGTAGGGCTTCAGAACAAGGGCGTGGATTACTTCTGCAAGGAGACTTATCCGCAGTTGAAGGACTTGAAAACCAATGTCATTGTAAATGTAAGCGGTTCGTGCGTTGAAGATTATGTAGAGACTGCGCGTCGGGTAGGGGAACTGCCTAATATTCCAGCCATCGAGCTTAACATTTCGTGTCCCAATGTGAAGGAAGGCGGAATGGCTTTCGGTACCGACCCGAAGTCGGCTGGCGAGGTGGTTTCTGCTGTTCGCAAGGCGTATGGGAAGCATCTGATGGTTAAGTTGTCGCCTAATGTAACCAACATAGTATCAATAGCTAAGGCTGTTGAAGATGCCGGTGCCGATTCGGTTTCGCTGGTCAACACCTTCTTGGGAATGGCAATCGATGTAAGGACTCGCCGTCCGAAACTTTCGACTATAACCGGCGGAATGTCAGGCCCAGCAATAAAGCCTATAGCCGTGCGAATGGTATGGCAAGTTGCTCAGAATGTGAAGATTCCTGTTTGCGGACTTGGCGGAATTGTTACTGCCGACGATGCAATAGAATTCTTGCTTGCCGGTGCTTCGTGCATTCAGGTCGGAACAGCCAATTTCCTGTATCCCGATGCAACAATGCGCGTACTGGATGGAATCGAATATTACTGCGAAAAATATGGCGTAAAGGATATTTCTGAACTTATTGGCGGAATGAAGCAATGAAAAGGTTGGTTGTAATATTGTTGATGCTTGTGTTCTCTCTGTCAGGGAATTGCGCCTATATGCTCATTCCGATGGACGATTCGCAGACCGACCATCTGAAGGCCTACGGACTTACCTATTGGTCGCTGGAGCAGGGACTTGAAGCGTGGTGGCTACTCAACTATCGTGGCGGAAGTTTCATTATTGGCTTCTCGTCTGAGGCCGAGCGCGAGTGCATTTTGCGAAATGTGTCGTACGAGATTATTGCCGATGCGCAGAAGAATGCCATTTTCAACGACATTTCGGCTCCATCGGTCAATCAGGATGCAGTAAAGTTGGAAAAAGCACCAAAGATTGCAGTTTATACGCCACCTATTTCGCAGCCATGGGACGATGCCGTGACATTGGCATTAACCTACGCCGAGATTCCCTACGACAAGATTTACGATACCGAAATCATAGAGGGCAAACTTGCTGAATACGACTGGCTTCACCTTCACCACGAGGACTTTACTGGTCAGTATGGAAAGTTCTATGCATCGTATGCCCGTATGCAGTGGTATCAGGAAAGGCAGAAGTTGAGCGAAGAGGAAGCAGCAAATCTTGGTTTTAGTAAAGTTTCAAAACTGAAACTTGCTGTTGTATTGGCAATTAAGCAGTATGTTTTCAATGGAGGCTTTATGTTTGCGATGTGCGCCGCTACAGATACTTTCGACATTGCCCTTGCCGCTGCCAATACTGATATTTGCGAATATATGTTCGATGGCGATGGCATGGACCCTAACGCACAGCAAAAGCTGGACTACGATAACTGCCTTGCTTTTCAGAACTTTACGGTAAAGACAAATCCATACGAGTACGAGTTTTCCGACATTGATGTAACTCAGTCGAAACGAGCAGGTACAAACGAGGATTATTTCTCGCTGTTCGAGTTTTCGGCAAAGTGGGACCCTGTTCCGACAATGCTTTGCCAGAACCATGCGGCTCTCATTCACGGCTTTATGGGACAGACAACAGCCTTCAAACGCGATTTGGTAAAGCCTAATGTGCTGATAATGGGTGAGAACAAATCGTTGAACGAAGCCCGATACATTCACGGCGAATACGGACAGGGAATGTGGACTTTCTATGGCGGACACGACCCCGAGGATTATAGGCATTATGTTGGGGACGAGAAAACCGACTTGTCGCTTTATCCGAATTCGCCTGGTTATAGGCTGATTCTCAATAATGTGCTGTTTCCTGCTGCAAAGAAAAAGAAACAAAAAACATAGGATAATGGACAATGAACAATTGCAATAAATGGTTATGTTGAATTTATTTCAGTATCCGTTACAATAATGAATAATTGATAATGAATACAAGATGTCATTCCGCAAATGAGAACATACACGCGATACGGAACGGGGAGCGTTGTAATGTTCGATTGTGCGGTACGCTACAGCCTCGTGAAGCGAAGCGAACAATCTCCTGCGAAAACGATTCTTGAAGGAGATTCCGTACAGACAGGCTCACAAGGCTCGTGCCTGCGCCTGTTCGCTTTGTCTTACGGAATGACGGTGAGGAGTGTTGAAAACAGTATGAAGAACTTATTTGCCATATTATTCTTTCTCTTTGTCGCCATTGGCGCGAACGCCCAGTTCTTTGACAATACTTTGGTAAAGACGCGCCCGTTCAAATTCTTTTTCAATCCCAATGTCGGACTAGAAAAGCCGTTGTCTTCAATGTTTAGTATTTCGGCAGAGGTCGCATATCGTAGGTTCGATAATTTTAATGATGGCAGCCTCAAAGGACAATACTTTGATAATGATTGGTTCGGTTATCCAAGCAAGTTGAAGTTCAATGGTGCAGAAATAGCAGTGGGAGGGCGAATGTATCTTATTTCCTTACCTAACAAATACCTTGACGGTTACTATTGGATAGCTCCATTTGGGTTGTATTACGAGGCAATTGTCGATTACAGCCATTCCTGGTTTTACGATGCACAAATATACGATTATGGACGATCTGTTTACTATGGCGTTAACAATCCGTACTACATGGCAAATGTTCGGCTCGACAATCTGGCGATTATAATGACCATTGGGTATCAGCACGATTATATGAATGTCCTATCGATTGACCTTAATGTAGGAGCCAGGTATTATTGTATATCGACCGACAGCAGGGAAGTCTTGTCGGTAAGTCCAATTTACGATGATGTTGCTGTGGGAGATAAACTCCATATCAAAGATCCACGTTGGCAAATTGCAGGAAGATTTACAATAGGATACTATATCAGATACGACTGGATGAAACGAAAGAAGTAAATCCAATGTTTAGTGCTGCAAGCGTTTCGCTACTGCTCAGTTTCCTTTCCTGCGCTTTTCCACTCTGAGATCCCTCCTGCCAGGTTTATCACGGTATAACCGTCATCGGAGAGGAGGGAAGCGGCTTTTCTACTGCGTATTCCACCTTGGCAATATACGGCGATGGTCTTGTCCTTCGAAAGCTTTTCATCTGCTTCGTAGAGAAAACCAGCACGCTTCACATCTATGTTTATGGCATTGGGAATGTGTCCGCCGCTATATTCATCTGCTGTGCGCACATCAACGACTATTACATTTTCATCTTTGATTGCCTGCTCGAAGTCGTTGGCATTCATGGTGGTAAAATTGCTGTTCATATTGCTGAAGTATAATATGGCTAATATTGTCGCCGCAACGACGGCAATGACTATAATTGATATGATTATCATGCGTTTCATCGGTGCAAAGTTAATGATAATTTGCGAATAGCATGCAGTTTGTCAAATTATTGAAAATTATTGTACATGTTCGGAAAAAGAGTGTAAATTTGTGTCCGTTGCAATGTGGCGCATAGCGACACTTGCCAATTATAAATTGTTAATTGTAAATTGTTTAAGGTTATGGAATGGATTGTTTATTTGACATTGGGAGCTTCAATATTGGCTCTGTTGTTTGCATTCATTTTTTTCAAGCAGATGATGAAGGAGGAAGAGGGTACCGACCTTATGAAGAAGATTGCCAAGCATGTACGCAATGGGGCTATGGCATATCTGAAACAGCAATATAAGGTTGTCGCCACTGTTTTTGTCGTGCTAGCCGTGGTTTTTGCCGTCATGGCGTATTTCCACTTGCAGAATGGAATCGTATGGTTTGCGTTCTTAACAGGAGGATTCTTCTCTGCTTTGGCTGGATTTTTCGGTATGAAGACTGCTACTTATGCATCGGCTCGTACTGCAAATGCTGCACGCAAATCGTTGAATGGCGGACTTAAAGTGGCATTCCGTTCGGGTGCCGTAATGGGACTGGTTGTGGTAGGTCTTGCTCTGCTTGATGTTTCTGTGTGGTTTATAGTGTTGAAACACACTAGTTTGCTTGAATTAGTAGGTGCAAATGCCGACCTTGTTACAATAACAACTACAATGCTTACATTCGGTATGGGTGCTTCAACTCAGGCACTGTTTGCCCGTGTTGGCGGAGGTATCTACACTAAGGCTGCCGATGTTGGTGCTGACTTGGTTGGCAAGACCGAATTCAATATTCCAGAGGACGATCCGCGTAACCCTGCAACCATAGCCGACAATGTTGGCGACAATGTTGGCGATGTGGCTGGCATGGGTGCCGACCTTTACGAGTCGTATGCAGGTTCGATATTGGCAACAATGGCTCTTGGCGCTTCTGCATTTGCAACTGCTGCTGCCGAAAGTTCTACTGGATCAGAAATTCAGATGAAAGCCGTGCTTGCTCCAATGCTAATAGCTGCAGTAGGCGTGTTGCTATCACTAATAGGTATATTCCTTGTTCGCACCAAAGAAAATACCAATATGAAGAATTTGTTAGGTGCCTTGTCGCGCGGAACAAATGTGGCATCGGTGCTTATCGCTGTCGCTTCTTTCGGCATTTTTGCATGGTTGTTTGGAACCGATACAAATCAGTGGTGGCAGACTTCTTTGTCAGTTGTTGTAGGTCTTTTGTCTGGCGTAATAATTGGGAAATCAACAGAATACTATACATCTCAAAGCTATAGGCCAACGCAAAAGGTTGCTGAAAGTTCAAAGACTGGTCCTGCTACTGTAATCATATCGGGATTGGGACTTGGAATGCTTTCAACGGCTATTCCTGTTATAACAGTAGGTGTGGCTATTGTGTTGGCTTACCTTTGTGCTAATGGTTTCAATATTGAATTCACTGCTGAAAACCTGCAGACGGGACTTTATGGAATAGGTATCGCTGCTGTCGGCATGCTTTCTACATTGGGAATCACACTCGCTACCGATGCTTATGGACCGATTGCCGACAATGCAGGTGGTAATGCCGAAATGAGCGGTCTTGAACCCGAAGTTCGCCAGCGAACTGATGCTCTCGACGCTCTAGGAAATACAACTGCAGCAACAGGAAAGGGCTTTGCAATTGGTTCGGCTGCACTTACAGCGCTTGCGCTTTTGGCTTCCTACATTGAGGAAATCAAGATTGCACTTGTGCGTGTCGGCGAAAGCCTTCCAAATGGTGTAGAGGCTGCAAAGGCTACTCTGGTCGATTTTATGGATGCTTACAATGTTAACCTTATGAATCCGGTTGTGCTTGTAGGTGTGTTCATCGGTGCCATGATGGCTTTCGTATTCTGCGGTATGACCATGAATGCTGTTGGTCGTGCTGCTCAGAAGATGGTGGAGGAGGTACGCCGTCAGTTTGCTACAATAAAGGGCATTCTCGAAGGTAAGGCCGAACCCGACTACGAGCGTTGCGTGGCAATTTCTACACGAGGAGCACAAAGAGAGATGCTTTTGCCATCTATACTTGCTATTTTGGTACCAATAGTTACAGGATTGATTTTAGGTGTCCCGGGTGTTATTGGTCTGCTGATTGGTGGATTGTCGTGCGGTTTCGTCCTTGCAGTATTCATGGCAAATTCGGGCGGAGCATGGGACAATGCCAAGAAATATGTAGAAGAAGGAAATTTCGGCGGTAAAGGTTCCGAAAACCATAAAGCTACTGTTGTTGGTGATACCGTTGGCGATCCGTTTAAGGATACATCAGGACCTTCGTTGAACATACTTATAAAACTTATGAGCATGGTCAGCATAGTCATGGCTGGACTTACGGCAAGTTTCCATCTGCTGTAAGGAAGGTTGGATATTATGGTTTGTACAATCATTTCGAACACCCGTCAGCTCTGCGATGCATATCTAAAACTTCGCTAATTTCAGTTTTGTAAAATTATGTTGTAAATCATCAATTAAAAATTTTGCCAATTGAAATAATTGCTAATTTTGCATACGTCTATAAAGGACGATATAGTAATTTAAAATGTTAATTATAAACAACTTAATAAAAATTTAGAAATGAAGGCATATAACTTTAACGCAGGTCCATGCGTACTGCCAAAAGAAGCGATTGAATCTACAATCAATGCTATCCGTGATTTTGATAACACCGGAATTGGTCTTATGGAAATTTCTCACCGTACACCAGGTTGGGAACGTACAATGGAAGAAACTCGCCAGCTTTGGAGAGACATCCTCAACATTCCTGCCGAATACGAAATATTGTTCCTCGGTGGTGGTGCAAGCACTCAGTTCATGACCGTTCCTGCTAACTTGCTCAACAAGAAGGCTGCTTACTTGCAGACTGGCGTTTGGGCAAAGAAGGCTGCTAAGGAAGCTAAGCTCTTCGGTCCGGTTGAAATAGTTGCTTCGTCGGAAGACAAGACTTACAGCTACATTCCTAAGGGATGGAATGTTCCTGCTGATGCTGATTACTTCCACATCACAACCAACAACACTATTTACGGTACCGAAATCCGCAAGGACTTCGACGCTAGCGAAATCAACAACGTAATGCTTGTTGCTGATATGAGCTCTGACATCATGAGCCGTCCAGTTGACGTTAAGAAGTACGGACTTATCTACGGTGGTGCACAGAAGAACGTTGGTCCTGCTGGTGTTACTTTCGTAATCGTTCGCAAGGACATACTAGGCAAGATCGCTGACCGTCAGTATATGAATCCATTGCCAACAATGGTTGACTACCGTACTCACGCAGCAGAAGAGGCTAAGAACATCTCTATGTTCAACACTCCTCCAGTACTCCCGATTTTCGTAATGCACGAAACCTTGAAGTGGTTGAAGAACACTATCGGTGGTGTTGCTGAAATGAACAAGATCAACCTCAAGAAGTCGAACCTCCTTTACGAAGAAATCGACCGCAACAGCATGTTCCGTGGAACAGTTGAATGCAAGGAAGACCGTTCAATCATGAACCACTGCTGGGTAATGGCAGAAGGTCGCGAAGACAAGGAAGCTGAATTCATGGCTTTCGCAAAGGAACGCGGTATGGTTGGTATCAAGGGTCACCGTTCAGTTGGTGGTTTCCGCGCTTCTCTCTACAATGCTTGCACAATCGAAGCAGTAGAAGCTTTGGTATCTTGCATGCAGGATTTCGAAAAGAAGTACAAATAGAATTGGCTATTTCGATTATAAAGGCTGCCCGATGGGTGGCCTTTTTTGTTTATGGCTGTTCGTCATCGGGGACATCGTGTCTGGCGTTGGGTACGGCAAATATTACGACAAGGTCGCCAACAGCACCTGCAATTGGGACAATTATGCGGGCAATAGAGCCTGCTGGAATAAACACAAATGACGCAAGCAATACCATGACCGTCATAATGCCTACGGCACCAGCTTTCTGTGCAATTGTCATTCCTCCACGCTTGTGGTAGTTGCGTATGTATTTGCCTAACCACGATGCCAATAGCCATTGCTGAAGGCGTGGCGAACTGCGGTAGAACAGCCACGATGCAAGTAAAAGAAATGGCGTTGTGGGTAGTCCCGGCAATACAACTCCAAGTGCTCCAAGTCCAACTGCTATCAGACCGAATATTATGTACAAGTAGCGTTTCACTATGAAAAAATCTTTGCAAAGGTACTGATTTTAGGAATAATTGACAGTCAAAAATAAATTTTAGAAAAAAATCCTTTGATTTGAAATAAATGTCTTATCTTTGCAGTCCCAAAACTGACGGATTCGTCTAACGGTTAGGACGGCAGCCTCTCACGCTGCAAATAAGAGTTCGATTCTCTTATCCGTTGCAAGATTTTTCCAATCATTTTATTAAGTTGTTATTGACAGAATTGTTTCTGTCTTTCCTTTTTTTTATGGCTATGATAAAAAAAAGAGGCGGATTTGCCGCCTCTCTGTATTTTGTAATTTATAATTACGCTTTCAAGTCGAGTTTGATTTCCAGCTCGTCAAGTTGTTCTGGAGCAAGTGGAGCAGGGGATCCGCTCATTACGTCGCGTCCGGAATTGTTTTTCGGGAAGGCGATGAAGTCGCGGATGCTGTCGGCACCGGCAAAAATCGAGCAAAGACGGTCGAAACCGAAAGCAAGACCAGCGTGAGGCGGAGCACCATATTCGAATGCGCCCATCAGGAAGCCGAATTGTTCCTGTGCTTGCTCGTCGGTGAAACCAAGAGTGTGGAACATCTTGTTCTGCAATACTCTGTCGTGGATTCTTATTGATCCGCCACCGACTTCGCAGCCGTTCATTACGATGTCGTATGCGTTTGCACGGATTTCTCCCCATTTCGACGGGTCGTCAAGCAGATATTCGTCTTCAGGCTTTGGCGCGGTAAACGGATGGTGCATAGCATAGTAGCGCTGAGTTTCGTCATCCCATTCGAGAAGCGGGAAGTCTATTACCCACAATGGAGCAAACTTCTGCGGGTCGCGAAGTCCGTGCTGGTTGCCCATTTCGAGGCGGAGTTCGTTCAGCTGCTTGCGTGTCTTCATTGCTGGACCGCAGAGAATCAGCATAAGGTCACCTGGCTTTGCTCCGAACTTGTCGGCAAACTTCTTCAAATCGTCGGCATTGTAGAATTTATCGACCGATGACTTGAATGAACCGTCAGCATTGTACTTGATATAAACCATTCCACCAGCACCAACCTGCGGGCGCTTAACGAATTCTGTAAGCTGGTCTAGTTGTTTGCGGGTGTATTCAGCACATCCTTCGGCATTTATACCGACAACGAGTTCTGCGCCATCGAACAAACCGAAGCCTTTTCCCTTGGCAACATCGTTTAGCTCAACGAATTTCATTCCGAAACGGATGTCGGGCTTGTCGCTGCCGTAGTATTTCATGGCATCGTGCCAGGTCATACGCGGGAACTTGTCGAATTCTATACCTTTTATTTCTTTAAATAGGTGCTTTGCCAGTCCTTCGAAAGTGTTTAGAACGTCTTCCTGTTCAACAAACGACATTTCGCAGTCAATCTGAGTGAATTCTGGCTGACGGTCGGCGCGAAGGTCTTCGTCGCGGAAGCAACGAACAATCTGGAAGTAGCGGTCGAAGCCGGCAACCATAAGCAATTGCTTGTATTGCTGCGGACTTTGTGGCAGAGCGTAGAATTCGCCTGGGTTCATTCTCGACGGAACGACAAAGTCGCGTGCTCCTTCTGGTGTCGATTTTATAAGGAAAGGTGTTTCTATCTCAAGGAAATTCAAGTTGCTGAGGTAGTTACGAACAAGAATTGCCATGTTGTGGCGAAGTTCGAGGTTTCGGCGCACTGGATTTCTACGAAGGTCCAAGTAGCGGTATTTCATACGAAGGTCGTCGCCACCGTCGCTTTCATCTTCAATTGTAAACGGCGGAACTTTGCTGGCATTCAGCAGGTTGAATTCAGAAACCTTAATTTCGATTTCTCCAGTTGGCATATTCGGGTTCTTGGATTCGCGTTCTACAACGATTCCTTTGGCTTGCAACACATATTCGCGTCCGAACGAACGAGCCTGTTCTATTAATTTCGGGTCGCTAACGCCGTCCTGAAGGAATAGCTGTGTGATTCCGTATCTGTCACGGAGGTCAATCCAAATAAGCGCACCTTTGTCGCGAACGCGCTGTACCCATCCGCTTAATGTAACTTCCTGTCCTGCATTTGCGAGGCGCAATTCCCCGCAGGTATGAGTTCTATACATAGTTCAAATTTTTAGGACTGCAAAATTACTGAATCGCAAATTATATAGCAATATTTTTTTTGATGTGTGAGCAAAAAATCTTGGAAGAATTTGTCTTTCTTCTTTATTGTTAAAGAGATAATGATTTTTGCTTTGAAAATTATTTCGCCAAAACTCTATATTTTTATAATGTTTTGGCGATTTTATTTTGAAATTATTTCGCCAGTTTTGTTTAATAAATCGGTATATTGGCTATTTTATTTTATAATTATTTCGCCATAATTAGAAATATTTATATCTTTGTGGCGAAATAATTTTTTAGGATATGAAAGAGCTAATCATAGGTAGAAAACAGCAACAGAATAAGTTACAAGATTTGTACGAGTCGGAATATGCCGAATTTCTTGTCGTTTATGGAAGGCGTAGGACGGGAAAAACATTTCTTGTCAGAGAATATTTTGAAGGCAAGTTTTCGTTTTACCATACAGCCCTGTCTCCCTACGAAATGTTGGACAATGCAGAATTGCTTCTTGAACAGCAATTGAAAAAGTTTGGCGATACGCTTCGTTCGTATGGAAGTTTGTGTTCGGGTACGCCAAAGGATTGGTTCGAGGCGTTTGACTGGTTGCGCGATTTGCTTTCAAAGAAGTCGTCGAAGAAGCGTCTTGTGGTATTCATTGACGAACTGCCGTGGCTTGATACTCCGCGTTCAAATTTTATTACCGCTTTCGAGCATTTCTGGAACGGCTGGGGTGCTGGTCGGCACAATTTGTTACTTATTGTGTGCGGTTCGGCGACTTCGTGGATTGCCAACAAGTTGCTGAATAATACCGGTGGTTTGTACGGGCGTTCGACCTACGAAATGCAGATTCTGCCGTTTTCGCTTCGCGAATGCGAATTGTTCTACAAGAAGCGCGGTCTTGTGCTCGACCGGTACGACCAGTTGCAGGCATATATGATTACGGGCGGCATACCTTATTATTTGTCGTATTTTGAAAAAGGTTTGAGCCTTCCGCAAAACATCGATGCTATGTTTTTCGCGACAAATGGCAAGTTGAAGAATGAATTCGAACGCTTATACAGTTCGCTTTTTGTTGATTCTCAAAGATATATCTCGGTGGTAAGGGCATTGAGCCAACGCAGGGACGGATTGACAAGGAATGAAATATCCAAAAAGCTCGGCTTGAGTTCGGGCGGTGGTCTTACCGAAATTCTGCGCACTCTCGAAGCGAGCAACCTTATTCTTTCGTATCCTATTTTTCAGGGGTCGCGGCGCGATGTGCGTTACAAGCTGGTTGACTTGTTTTCCTTGTTCTATATGTACTTTATGGAGTCGCATACGACAGGAAGCCCTAATTTCTGGTCGGAAAACTTTAAGTCGCCGCAGTTGAATGCGTGGAGAGGCTTTGCTTTCGAGGAAGTGTGCTATGTGCATCAGAATCAGATTAAACAGGCGTTGGGAATAGCGGGAGTGCACACCGAAATTATGCCTTGGCGAAGCAAGGGCGAAGACCCTGTGCAAATAGATATGGTCATCGACCGCGACGATAGGATAATAAATGTCTGTGAAATAAAGTTTACGATGGATGAGTTTGCCATTACCAAGGAATACGATGCCAAGTTGCGTCACAAATTGCAGGTTTTGATGGACAGCATAAAGCGAAAGAGGAATCCGCATCTAACACTTATAACCACTTACGGGCTTCAAAGGAACGAGTATAGCGGTCATATTCAGAAAAGCCTGACAATGGATGACTTGTATCGTGAGTTAGATCAGTAGCATAGTGTTCATTTTATTTTGCATAATTTTTTTGTAAGACACACTTTTTAATGTAATTTTGCGTTTGTCTAACAAATGCTAAGTTATGATTGACATTTCAAAGCTGAATAAGGAGCAGAAAAAGATAATTGCCGACCTTCACAGCCCAGACGAGGATGTTGTTGTTGAGACTTTGTACACAATTCGTGAAGTAGGTGGCGATTATTGCATTGCGCCGATGATTGAGGTTTTCTTTACAACTCCTTTTGCAAATGTTCGTACCGAAATTGGGCGTGTTTTCCTTGATTTGAAGAGTGCAAAAGTTTCCGGCGAAATCCTCGAAAATCTATCGGGTTATATGAATCATGAACTTATTGGAGATTTTATATCCAATTTGTGGCAGTCGTCGGTAGTGTTTGATGATGTTGTTCCGTTTGTCGAGAAGTTTGTCGTTGCCGATGAAATGCTCGCTCTTGATTGTCTTTCATTGGTTGAAAATAATCTGGGAAATATTTCCGGAAAGTCGCTTGCAAGGTGTCGAGAAATTGTCCGCGACAATTATTCTTCGTTCGAAGGCATGAAAAAGCAGTTAGCTGAGGATTTGATTTCTATTTTAGAAAGTCGTAGTGCATATGAGGATTAGAATTTTCTTGTGTCTTATGTCTGTTATGCTATTGTCGCGTATGGCAATGGCAGAAGAGAAAATATCTCCAATTGACAGCTGTTATGAGGCAGCAAAGCAGTATGAATCTGTTTCGGATTTGTATAATGCAGCTTTGTGTTATTCTGAAGGAATAAAGATTGCCAGAAAAACCGATGAGTCTAAACTTCCGGAATTGTTAATTGCTTATTGTAGGGCGCTGACATATCTTGGCGATTATTCGGGTGCACTTCTAAATCTTGAAGAAGCTGAAGCGCGGGCTCCTCGCGATGATGAATCTTTCCGTGGCCGATTAATGACTGCATACGGTACTATTTATTTTTTCCAGGGAAATTTTAATGAGTCTCTTAAATATTACAACGAGGCGCTAGTATGTGCTAAGAATCACGGCAGGTCGTCAGGAATTGCAATTGCTCAGATCAATATCGCATGCGTTTATGGCGAAAAAAAGGACTACGAGAAGGCTGCTGAAATGTTTAAAAAAAGTCTTGAAACTCTGGAAGGAGTAGAAGATAATAAAGATAATTCGTCCATAAGCGTTACGATTTATAATATTGCACTATGCTATATTGATTTGGATAATTACGAGGAGGCTTCCATATACTTAAAAAAGGCACTGGAAGTGGCTGAAACGTCAAATCTCGAAATCTATTCGTTATGTTTGCAGGGTCTTGCAAAAGTAGAAGTAAGAAACGGCAACTATGATGAAGCCGAAAAATTACTTAATGAGAGCGAGAGAATTGCTGATGAAAATCATTTCTTGCAGGCTTTGCAGAGCCTTTACAGAGAAAAGAAAAAGTTTTATGTGGCACTTGGCAGGTATCGTGAAGCTTTCGAATCATTGTCAAAATATCAGGAATTTTCCGATTCGTTATTTTCCGAAGATACGAAGAATAAACTAAATGCACAGAGGGTTAGGTTTGAATTGAAAGAAAAGGAGAACCAGATTGATGAACAGGAGGAAACCATAAGGCATCTGAAACTCATAAGGATGATATTGTATGTCGCCATTGCCTTTTTGATTATAATTATTGGACTTTGTATTCGTCTGTGGTTAGTTAAGCGTGCTAGAAGTAAGGAACTTGAGGAAATTAATCACACAAAGGACAAGTTCCTGTCGGTAATTTCGCACGACCTAAAGAATCCTGCTATTGCGATCCGCAATGTGTTGCAGGTGTTAGCTGAAAATTATGAGACTTTAAGCAGGGAAGAAATATTGGAGCTTGGTATTCAGGTGCTGCAGGCAAGTGAAGAGCAGGTGAAGCTTATATACGATTTGTTGAACTGGTCTCAAATGGAGATAGGGCGTATGCCATATAATCCTATTGATTTGAACCTAAGTGAGGTGATAAATAATGTTGCTAGGCTCAATCAGATAAATGCAGCAGTGAAGAATATTCGTATTGTAACCAATGTGCCTGATGGATGTATTGTTTATGCCGACAGAAATATGTTGGAAACTGTTTTGCGTAATCTGCTGTCGAATGCAATTAAGTTCTCGTATGAGAATTCTGAAATTAATATTTCAGTTGAAAGTGCTGGACAAAAATACATTGTTTCTGTTACTGACAACGGAGTTGGAATTCCCAAAGAAAGGATAGACAGTCTTTTCGGTATGGATGCTAAATCTACTATCGGCACATGTGGCGAAGTCGGAAACGGACTTGGTCTTGCTGTGTGCGACAAGATGGTGAGAAAGAATGGCGGAACAATTTCAGTAGAAAGTGAAGTCGGTAAATATTCAAAGTTTAATTTCACAATAAGTAAGGCTAATGTCAAAACAACTGAAAATAGCAATAGTTGATGATCATCCATTGTATATGATTGGTACAAGAATGGCGATGATGCCGTTTTATGACCTTAATCTAATCCGTACATTTTCGTCTGGAAAGCAATTTCTTGAGTCAATTTCGGATTTTATGCCCGACATAGTATTGCTTGACATTGTAATGCCAGAGATGAATGGCTTGCAGGTTTCCGAAAAGTTAAAGAGTGATTATCCAGATGTGAAAATTCTTATATTGTCAGCAGAAACGGAAGAGGATACAGTACTAAAAGCTGTCGAAATCGGTGTTAACGGATTCATCAGTAAGTCATCGCATCCCAATGAAATACATAATGCCATCGAAACAATTGTTGATGGAGCCAACTATTACGGTTGTGATATTGCGTTGATTCTCAAGGAGGTTACGACAGATAAGAAAGTACGGGATGATATGTTTTCGGAACGAGAACTGGAAATCATCAGGTATTGTGCCGATGGCATGATGAGCAAGGAGATTGCCGAGAAACTTTGCATCAGCGCACGAACAGTCGAAGGACACAAGTTCAATATTTTCCGCAAGATGGGCATTTCCAACACGGCGGAACTAATAAAGTATTCGATTAAGAACGGAATCGTAAGGCTATAACCCTTGTTTTTTTGAATAGTAGCAAAGAAATTAAATGCTACTTTTCGGCAAACTCTTTTAGAGTTTTCTCATCCAATCTTTGTACAGTCCACTCGTCCATTGGGATTGCGCCTATGCTACGATAGACATTTAGAGCTGGTTGATTCCAGTCGAGGCAAATCCATTCCATGCGACCGCAGTTGCGTTCTACGGCAAGTTTGGCAAGATATTTAAGCAGGGCTTTGCCGTAACCCATGCCTCGCTTTTCTGGTATTACAAACAAATCCTCAATGTACAAGCCTTTGCGACCAACGAAAGTGGAGAAGTTGTGGAAAAACAAAGCAAAGCCCACAATTTTGTCATCCTCTTCAGCAAAGATTACTTCAGCCGATTTCTCTATAAATATCGACTGGTAAATTGTAGCTTCATCAGCAACAACTTCGAGCAAACATTTTTCATACTCTGCAAGGCGTTTTATGAGTTCAAGTATTTTTACTGCTTCGTTTTCTTTCGCAGGGCGGATGTGAATCTTATTGTTTATCATGGTGTTATGAGATTTGTTTGATGCAAAGTTAATTTTTTTTATTTTGGTAGCAATTAAAAATGCGTAAAATTACCTATTCGCCAGTTTTTTAGTTAGTCATACCTTTGCATCGCATAAGGTTAAAATAAAGTATAATATGACTGTACAGTTAACAGGGGCGAGTTTTCCAAGAACAGCCCCTTGTTTCTTTTTATGACAAACGCTCTCCAAAAGGAAAGCGTTTGTTGATAATGCCGGCTTTATTTTACCCCTCAGAATCGCTTCCGACATTATTAAGTTAGGTTCTAAAAATTCACCGTTTTTATATTTTTCAATGTTACGACTCTAAAAAACTTTTCAGCGCATTTGGCTTTCTTTTAGCATCTTGCTGGTTGTCTGTCGGTCACAATGCTCGCATTGCTTTCTTCTTCCGTCCTGCAATCTGCTTAAAACAAACCTCAAAATCACTTGAAATCAATTTTTAGAACCTAACTTATGAAATTTACAATTTCATTCTGTGAAACTGTTGTTTGTTCGCCAGTTGCCATGTTCTTTATTGTGGCAGTACCATTTGCAATTTCGCTTTCTCCTATAATGATAACAAATGGTATATTGTGGCTGTTTGCAAATTTGAATTGCTTGTCCAACTTCGATTTTTCAGGGAATACTATGCAACTGATACCTTCTTTTCTGAGTTTTCCAGCGATTTCGATGCATGCGCGTTCCTCGTTTTGTCCGAAATTTACCAGTAGGGCAGTGCAGTATTCATCGGTTTGCTTTGGGAAAAGTTCGAGTTGTGTCATGACATCGTAGATGCGGTCGGCACCAAACGAAACTCCAACGCCAGAAACATCCTTCAGTCCGAAAATGCCAGTAAGGTTGTCGTAGCGACCACCACCGCAAATGCTTCCTATTTCCACATCGTTGGCTTTCACTTCGAATATTGCACCTGTGTAGTAGTTCAATCCACGGGCAAGGCTTAGATCAAGTTCAACATTTATTCCTAGCTTGTGCTCGCGTATGTAACCAAAAATCACATTCATTTCCTCAATTCCAGCCTTGCCTGTTTCGGTATTGCCGATAATGCTTTCTATCAGCTTGAATGTTTCTTCTGTGTTGCCCTTGTTGGTGAGGATAGGCCTTAGCTTTGCTATGGCGTCATCCGAAAGTCCGTTTGCGCGGAGTTCGTCTTCAACTTTTTCCAGTCCGATTTTGTCAATCTTGTCGATGGCAACTGTGATTGCAACAAACTTGTCGGCTTCGCCGATTGCTTCGGCTATTCCTGACAGAATTTTACGGTTGTTGAGCTTCAAGGTTACCGATATGCCGAGTTTTGCAAATACATCGTCTATTATTTGTATCAGTTCAAACTCGTTGAACAATGATTTTGAACCGATTATGTCAACATCACACTGGTAGAATTCTCTGTATCTGCCTTTTTGTGGCTTGTCGGCACGCCATACAGGTTGAATCTGGTAGCGTTTGAACGGAAAAACTATGTCGTTTCTGTGTTGCACAACGAAACGGGCAAACGGAACAGTAAGGTCGTAGCGGAGACCTTTTTCCGAAATGTTGTTTGTAATCTCTATATAATTCTGTGCATCAAGACTTTCCTTTGAAATCTTGTCGGTGAAATTTCCTGAATTCAGAATCTTGAAAAGCAATTTGTCGCCTTCGGCACCATACTTGCCAAGCAGGGTAGAGAGGTTTTCCATTGCCGGGGTTTCTATTTGCGAGAATCCGTAGTTGTGGAAAACTTCCTTTATAGTGTTGAAGATATAATTTCTTCTGTTCATTTCGGCTGGACCGAAATCGCGTGTTCCTTTTGGTGTCGAAACCTGTTGTGCCATTATTTTGTTTTATTAAACGTTAAACCTAATGTTTAGAATGTCGCCGTCTTCAACGACGTATGTTTTACCCTCGACATGAAATTTGCCAGCGCTCTTTACTGCATTTTCCGAGCCTAAAGTCACGAAGTCGTTGTATTTCATAACTTCGGCACGAATAAAACCGCGTTGCAAATCACTGTGGATAACGCCAGCTGCTTCAGGTGCGGTTTCGCCCTTGTGGATAGTCCAAGCGCGGATTTCCTTAGGACCAACGGTAAAGAACGACTGCAGGTTTAGCAGGTCGTATGCCTCGCGGATTACTCTGTTTACGCTTGGTTCTTCTAGTCCGTAGTCGGCAAGAAATTCCTGCTTTTCCTCGTCGGTGTCGAGTTCCGAGATTTCAGATTCAAGTGCTGCAGCAATGGTGAGTATCTTTACATTTGAGCCATCGAGAGCCTTCTTTACAGCATCTACATACTTGTTGCCATTCTTTATGGAACCTTCGTCAATGTTGCAGACATACATTACAGGCTTTGTCGTAAGCAGGAAAAGGTCGGAAATATATTTCTTGTCTTCTTCCTTTACTGGTGCAGTACGGGCATTTTGCATATTTTCAAGGTGTTCCTGATATATTTTCAGTACATCTACAGCCTGTTTTGCTTCCTTGTCGCCGACTTTAGCAGCCTTTTCCATTCTTGCAATCTTCTTTGTAATTGACTCCAAGTCTTTTATTTGCAGTTCAAGGTCAATGGTTTCCATATCCCTTACTGGGTCAACTGAACCGTCGATGTGGGGGAGGTTGTCGTCGTCGAAGCAACGAAGTACATGAATTAGAGCATCGGCATTTCTAATGTCGGCCAAGAATTGGTTTCCAACACCTTCGCCATGATTAGAACCTTTGGTAAGACCAGGAATGTCAACTATATCTACTGTTGCCGGTACCAATTTTTCGGTTGGCTGGAACTTTTCCATTTCCTTCAGTCTTGCATCAGGCACCGAAATAACACCTATATTAGATTTGTTGCTCGAAAAAGCGAAGTTGCTGGTTTCTGCCTTTGTCTTCGACATGCAGTTGAAAACCGTTGTTTTGCCGCAGTTGGCTATGCCTATGATTCCGCAATGTAAACCCATTTTTATTCAAAATTTAAGTGGTGCAAATTTAATAATATTTATTGGTGTAATAAAACAAATGCGGCATTTGCCGCATCTGTATATTTGCTGATTTTTCTATTCCATCAATAGGTAGAATGTTCCCGACTTGCTGTACTCTTTGTCCTTGTAGTCGGCATACCTTATTTTATATACATAGTAGTCGGTGTGGTAGTATCTTTTAGCATCCTTTCCTGACCAGCCTTCTGTAATGTTTGTCGTCTTGAAAACCTGTTGTCCCCATCTGTCGTATATTATGAATTCGTATGGGTAATCTTTTACAAATGACATTATCGGTTTGAATATCCTGTTGACCTCATCTTTTGATGTTATGTTGAATGCGGTCGGCATCCAAACTATTGGTGTTTCGTATGTGCAGGCTATATTGGAGCGGCTGACATTTTGCTGCTGGATGTCTGGAGTACTTTCGTATGCTTCAATGAAGTAGCAGAAAGAACTTGTAAGGTATTCGTTCTTATCGTGGCATCTCTTTACATATTCTGATATGTTGTTGCTAAAAGTCAAAACACCCTGACCGTTGCTTCCTATTTCTGTTGCTACACCATCGAAGTAACTGTATATCTTGTAAGAGATTACACCGTTTGGCCAGTCCTTGTATTCTGTCCATTCAAGGATGTGTTCGGTTGTTTCCAGTGAATTTACAGTAAGTAATATGTTGCTTGCAATATTTGAAGTCTTTGAGATTTGTCCGCATGGATCGATAGAAGCAAGTTTGTACTGATATGTGTTTTGAGAAGCGTCAACATCACTATCTGTGTATACAATCTGAGTTTGTCCTGAGAATGGGAAACTAGCAATTGTTCTATAGTCTTCGTCATTGTTTGTCGCTCTCAAAAGCTGGAATTCAGAAACTTCACCAGAATTTGTTATTTGGAAGCTTAATGAAATATTTTGGTTTTCGTCAACACTTGCATACTGAGCAATGAGTCTCAGAGGTCCTTCATGTCCCGATGCTGTGAAATCTATAGAGTTTGAAGTAGCTGTTGTTCCATTATTATTTACAGCTTCAACATAATAGCTGTACCATCTGTTGTTTGCTAGATTTTCGTCGGTATATTCGTTGGTTGTTGCAGCAACGGTTTTTATTAATTGGTAGTCGGTACCTGAAAATCTTCTGTAAATTCTGTAGTTTGCGATATTTGTGCCCCAACCTGCATAGCTTGACCATGTGAGGGCAACTTTGCGTTCGCATTTGTCGAATGTCGAATTAAGGAGTATTGTTGAGTGTGGGTCGGTAATGGTGCTCTTGTATCCGTCGCTGTCAAATGATGCGAGGCGGAATCTTTCGCTAATGTTTTTTGCAGATGATCCAGTGTATTCGTAGAAAGTTGACATTCTGTCGTATACAGTATCAAGTGTAGTAGTAATGTTGTCAATGATTTTGTATACGATGTATCCTACAACATCTGTTGAATCGCTTGGTCGCCAAGTGAGTTTCACGGTTGTCGGTGCGGATTCAGGAATTACACTTGCCGACTGGAATTTTGGTGGGTCGGGAAGATTATTCTGGGCTACAGCCGACAAACTGCAGACCAATAGTATTACCGATAAAAATCTCTTCATATACATTAATTTTCTATTTTAGAAAATCCTGAATTATCGAATTGTTCTATGATAATGTACTGAATATCAACATGTATTAATCTTCTGTACAAGTCAAGTTCACTTCAATAAAACTTCTTTCAAAAATATTTACAATATTTTAAATATGCAAATATAATTTTAAATTAGTTTTCAAATCGGAAATGTTATAAAAAAATGGGCGCAAATTTTGCGCCCATTTTTATTGAAAATGTTTGATTATTAGAATTTAACGATGTTGTGGTTGATAACCTTATTGCTATTGATAATTCTTATAACAAGATTACCTGTAATTTCAGATTCGATATTAATTGTTTCGGTAGAGCTGTTGATCATTCCCGTTGCAATCATCTTTCCTGTAACATCGAAAATTTCATAAGTAGAACCTTCGCAGTTGTCAATTGTCAACATTCCATCGGTCGGGTTGGGGTAGATTGCTATTGCACCCATTCCGAAGTCTTCGATGCTAGCTGTTGTTCTGATATAGAAGCTCTGCGTGGTTTCGTGAAGCAGATCGGCAGCAACAAGAATTATACGGCTTCCGCTTCCTGCAGTTGTTACATTAGGAGATGTTCCGCTTAGAACGGCTGTTCCATCGCCATTGTCAGTAAATGTTGCCCATGAAGGAATCTGTGTTGCAGTTATTGTAATGTCATCTCCGTCAGCATCTTCGCATGTTACATTGTAAACATATTCAACATTTTGTGTTGCAGTTGTCACAGGTTCTGATGTGAAAACAGGAGCGGTGTTGGTTGTTGTAACTGTGATTGTAAATGGCTGTGTTACAGTTTCGTCACCATCGTCAGCGGTTAGAATTACGTTGAAATTCTCGCTAAGACCACTTACGTGAGGTGCAGTTCCATAAAGTACGTATCCTTCGTTTTCTTGGTACACAATTTCTAACCATTCTGGTCCAGAAGTCATTGTTATGGTAATCGGGTTTTGTGTTTCGTTTTCTGCTACTACCATATATGAATAATTAGCGTATTCTTCAACTTCAGTTACAGGTATAGATGTGAAATGCAAGCCCATGTTGATACCTCTCCACTTGTAGATACCGCCGCTGTTTTCGTCCCAGTTGAATCCGCCAGCCCAGCCAGTGTGGATGTCGTACATTTGGACTTTTACATACTGTATAGAGTCGTCAAGCATTTCCCATGTTGTACCCCAGTCTGTTGAATATGCTGAGAAATTGTCTTCGAGTGCAGATGCCGACTTGGTTACGACAATCATACCCGGAGTACCAGGAACAAGGCAGAATGAAGAGAAGTAGTTGTCGGCAACACTTACTGCGTTCCATGTCTGTCCACCATCGGTGGTTCTGAGGAACTGCCAGTTGGAAGTTTGTCCTGTTGTCTGGTTGTAGTCCATTGATGTAACAGCGCCGTTCATTTCGTCGGCCCACGACATTTCCGTAATCATCTTTGAAACGCCAGTGTTGAGTACAGTCCAAGTTGCACCCTTGTCGGTGGTCTTGTAGATTCTACCCTTGTTTGTACCGAACCAAGCGATGTCGCCGATTGCCCAGTCGAGACCAACGGTGCTAGCTTCTGAACTTTGTGCAGCAGGAGCTTCAACAGCAGTCCATGTTGCACCACCATCGGTAGTTCTGTAGATTTCGAAGTTGCCGTTTACCGGGTCGCCCTGAGCGTAGCCTTCGTTTTCGTTGAAGAAGTGAACAACATTAAGGAAGCTTGATGAATTCTGGAAAAGTTCTTCGCCCTGACGAGTCCAAGTGTCACCGCCATCGGTAGTCTTGAAGATACCGCCCTTACCGTTTGCAGATGAACTGTAGTTTGCTGTCCATGCGGTAGTTCCGTTGATTGCGCTTATGTCACCTGGCATCCAGTCTGCATCGTAGCTGAATGTCTTAGGAACCCAAGTTGTTCCACCATCGTTTGTTACGCCGAAGTCACGAGCAACAGTACCATCTGTACCATTCATTGTTGTGAACCAAACATTCTGCGGGTCAACAATTTCAATGTTGTAGGAAGCTCTGTACTGAGTAGCGAAATGAGTGTTCTGTTCGTCCCATGCGCTTTCGCCGAGAGTTGTGCTCTGTCCTACAAGGATGAAATACGTCTTGGTCTCGGTGTCGGTGTTGGTTCCATCGCTAACGGTAAGTCTTACCTGATAGATACCTTCTTCGTTGTATGCGATGTTCTGTGGGTTCTGGTCGGTTGAAGTAGCTGGTGTTCCGCCTTCAAATTCCCACGACCATGAAGTAGGTGTTCCTAAGGTCTTGTCGGTGAAATTGATAGATGCGCCTGTTGCAAGTATAACATCGCTAGCTTCGAAGTCGGCAACAAGGTCCATGTTGAGCAAACCGGCTGCGTGAACAGCTGCGTATGCATCGATACGGCCTGCACCCATGCTGTCAACAAATTCTGGGTTAATGGCATCTACATTTACGCAGGTGCTCTTCATTACTGCAGTGAGTTCTTCTGGGGTAAGGGTCGGGTTCTTCGAGAGAACAAGACCAGCAAGACCAGATGCTACCGGGCAAGCCATTGATGTTCCCTGCATAATGTCGTATTGACCTTCTATTCCGCATGAACCAGCGCCACCAGTCGGGAATTCCATTTCGCCACCTGTTATGCCTCCTAACTGTCCACTTAACATATCACCGAATGTGCCAGCGGTATTATATGTTGTGCTCAAAACTGAGAAACTAGTTATAGGCATCATTCCTGTTGCTTGGTATGCATATCCACCAGGAGAAAGGAGGTCGAGCCATGTGCCGTAGCAAGAAAAATCTGATTTTTTATCATCAGAGTTGCATGAACCGACAGCGATTACATGTTCGAGGGCTGCCGGGTAACCAGTATAGTTTACGGGGATATCTTCGTTCATCTGTGATTCGGCACCGTTACCATTGTTGCCAGCAGCACCTAACAAGATACATCCCTTGTTGTATGCATAGTTTACAATGTTCTGCATTGTCTGGAAGAACTGCGGGCTTCCCCACGACATGTTGATAACATCAGCACCGTGGTCTGCAGCGTAAACAATACCTTCGAAACCAGCAGCCATCGATTGTCCGTCGGTTGCGTCGCTACCGAGTTTTACTGCCATAATCTTTACACCGCTACCTATTGATGCAACACCAATTCCGTTGTTCTTTTCGGCACCGATAAGACCAGCAGAGTGAGTTCCGTGCGACCAGATATAGTTTGCAACTGGTGGATTCGGGTCATTGTCGCCGTCACCAAGGTCAGTTGAGTTTTCTCGGTCAATCATATTGGTGAGGTCCGGGTGGTCAACATAGATTGCATTGTCAAGGACAGCAACTGTAATTTCACTGCTTCCGTTTGTTTCGTCCCATGCATCTTCTGCATTTATCAGGTCTAAGTGCCACGATGAATTAACAGAAAAAGCAGAACCATATAAGAATTCCAATCCCGATGGTGTGTAGTTCAATGTCCTATTGTAGTAGGGATCATTAACAGTTTGAGAAATGAAGAACAGAGGAGCTGGTTCTGCATACTCAACAACACCAAGTTTTTCCATGTCCTTAATCAGTGATTCAATCTTGTCGATTGCACCGAAGTCCATTCTCCAAGTGTGCCTGATGGAGTTGCTGCTTGCCGAAAGGAACGGCATGTCGACATTTGTAATTTGGTACTCATCAATAAGATCGCCAAGGAATGGCAAATCTTTCGGCATAATTCTGCCGTTCTCGTTAGGGACGTCAAGCGAAACGCTGTTACTTACCTTGAAGTAGATACGTCCATCAACCCACAGCGAGTTGTATTTCTGACCGAATGTAACTAAGGTCATCAATGCGAACACTGCGAGCATTAGAATTTGTCTAAGTTCTCTCATGATATTTAAAATTAAAATTATATGCACAAACAATCAAGTCGCGAAAATACTAATAATATTATTAGTGTGTGCAGGTTTATTCGGAAATGTTAATATTTTTTGTCGCCCGTATTACATGTCGTTTTCCTTTTGGACCTTGCATTCGCTTGACATTCATACCTAAACTGCGCAGATTTTGTTTCAAAATTCCCTTGCAGCAGTAGGTGACAAAAATTCCATCATCGACAAGATTGTTAATAATTTTTTGCAGATTCTCCAATGTCCACATTTCGGGTTGCGTGTCTGGCGAAAAGGCATCGAAATAAATTATGTCGTATTTTCGGGCAGGGGAGAAGGATTCAAAGTCAATGTTTTGCTTCAGCAGATGGAAAGTAGGGGAGATTTCGATTTCATAATTCCAGTCTTCGCAGAATTTTATTGCCGTGTCGTCATCGAGTTTTGAAAAAATATATGGCGTGTGGCTTATGAATGGCAGGAATGTTTCCTTGTCAATCGGGAATTTCTCGATGCCGTGGTAGAAAATTGTATTGCCAAGCGACTGGTTTTCAATGAATGATAGCATTGCGTTTAGTCCAGTGCCGTATCCAATTTCAAGTATGCTGATATTGTGGTTGCAGAAACTTCGTAGCCCAAGATTTATAAATATGTGCATCGATTCGGCAACTGCTCCATTAATACTATGGTATGTTTCGCCAAAGTGTTCGTTCCTCAGGGTGCAGGAACCATCGTCTGTGCTAATAATTTCTGTATTCACGAGGCAAAGGTAATGAACAATTAATAATGAACAATTAATAATGGACAATGAACAATAGATAATGTATAATTAACAATGGATAATTGATAATTTGATGAATGTTTTAGTATTTATTATTTGCTTGTTCGTCTAAATATATAATTATGGAGTATATTATTTTGATTTTTTGTACTATCGTATTAAAATGAATTGGTATTTTTGCTTCGCAATCCGAGGTTGATGAACGAATCGGCTGATGGAAAGCGAAATGAAATTGCATCTTAATTTTTTTCATTTTTTTCATTTTTTCATAGATTGGTTTATTTTTGGTGTCTGATATATCCCCAAATATTAGACACCTTTTTGTTTGTAAAAAATGAAAAAAAGAGTTTGGTAAAATGTTATAATTTTGAATATTTGCAAAAAAATTATTGTTATGAATACAAAGAATGTTATTGTGTCAGCATTGCTGATAATGTTAGGGTTAGTTATTGGTTTAGTCGGACATGGAGTTTTTGTTAAATCGGGAATAGGAAACTATGCCGATAAGGACAGGTATGTTTCTGTAAAGGGATTGTCGGAACGCGAAGTGAAAGCCGATCATGTGATTTGGCCGATTGTGTTCAAGGAAGTTGGCAACAACTTGACGGAGTTGTATGCCACCGTCAACGGCAAAAACAAGTTCATTGTTAACTTTTTGAAAGAAAATGGTATTTCGGAAAATGAAATAAGTGTGGCTCCAATTTCGGCTGATGACCGTGAAGCAGATCGCTGGTCGACTACAGAAATTCCATACCGCTATCAGTTGAAGTCGGTAATAACTGTTGCTTCAGACCAAGTTGACAAGGTTAGGGAACTTATTTCACGTCAGGATGAATTCATAAGTGCTGGCATTACCTGTGAGTCGAGTTGGGAACATCAGACAAATTTCTCGTTCAATGGACTTAACGAGCTGAAGCCTGAAATGGTGGAGGAGGCAACCCGTAATGCTCGCGCTGTCGCCGAGAAGTTTGCTGCCGATTCGGAAAGTACGCTTGGTGGTATAAAGACTGCAACTCAAGGACAGTTCTCGATATACGACCGCGACGAAAATACACCATATATTAAAATGGTAAGGGTTGTAACAACAGTAGAATATTTCTTGAAGTAATTGATTATGAGAGGGATATTGTTGTCGCCAGTTCTCCTGGCAGTCTGTCTTGTTGTCGTTTCGTGCGGTTCGAAAAAACAGGATAATGTTGAAAATAATGGTATTAATGAGGAATCACAATTTGCTAACGATACTTTAAATGAAAATGGTATTGTTGACGAAACTGTTGTTGCTGAACCAGTTTTCGTTACACCAGATTTGGCTTTCATGGAAGTTTATGGTCATGTGAAGTCGGTGGAATATCCCAATGGTCGCAAGGCTGTGTTTGACGAAAAAGGAAATCTTGTTGATTATGCCACAGAGTATTCTGGTGAAAATAAAGTTATGATTGGCAGGGACGATGATGGCTACATAGTTTCAACCTACGATGGTCCTGGCGGAAGCGAGATGTTTGGCTACGACAAGGAAAAGATACGTCTTATCCAGACGGCAGCTGGCGATGGCGCGTATTATTCGGAATGCAACATAGTGTATGATGACAACGGAAATGTTGTAGGTTACAATTTTGTATCGGAGGATATGGCAGAGGAAACCCGTGACGAATGGTCGGCTGATGTTGAAATTGTGGCGAAGGATGAGCATGGCAACTGGACAGAGTTGAAGTCGGGGGAGGCTTCTGTGAAACGAACAATTATTTATTATTAGAAAATTTATTGAATGAAAAGAGTTCCTCTGATTGTCACGGTATTGTGTACAATTGTTGTGGCGTTTTTGGGTTGTCACAAGGATCCAATCGATTTCGGAAATGTTGGTGTGCTTAATTTAAGTCTGCAACGAAACTATAAGACAGCCAACAAAGGTGCGTTAGAGTCTTTTGATGCGCGAGTGACAATTTACTACGGCGAAAATGATACGATTAGCTATAACTGCCGTTTCGTTGATACTGATGGCGATGGACTATACACCAATGATCCCAAGGAACTCGACTGCATTTATGTGCGCCGAGATGTCGGTTTCTGGGTTGGAGTACAGGCGGTTATACAGGGCGATATGGTTTCTGGAATGACCGACCCGGTCAACCTGCTGTACTTGTCCGAAGAAAATCCTGTGATTGATGTTACTATTGTGCTTGAGGCTGGCTATCCGCGCATTGTGATGAGTACAAACACTGAAGTTGTGGGAGAGGACATTTTGATTTTCGGCGAGGTGCTCGAAGGTGGCGATATGGTGGAGGAATACGCATTCGCTATTAGGCGAGGGCAACTCGGTGATGAAGAGAAGCGTATTTGGTCAAAGCGCTTTTTGTCAGAGAGTGATATGCAGGAATTGTTCATGTATGCCGATTATGAGTTTTATGACGCCGAAATTTTTGATAATGACACAAAAAGGTTTGGTTGTGCGCTGGAAATGATGGACTTTGATTCGGTAGAGTACTCGGTGGCAGCAATTGCTTTGTTGCGTATGAATGATGGCGATTCCATACAAAAGGCTATACATAGTCCTGTGGTAAGCATGACAATTTCTGGCGGAGGAGCGATTATAGAAGAATCTGTTTTCATTGATGAACCATATTACAACGGTGATACGGTAACATTGTATGGTTACTACGCAGGAAATAAGGAAGTGTACGAATGTGGTTTCGTGCTTGGTTTCAGCGATTATGAACTTACCGATACTATGCAGTGCCGCGTAGATGGTAATAGTTTCTCAAATGCGCTATTCGGATTTCAGCCTAATACAACATATTATTACAGGGCGTATGTAAAGACGGCAGATGGCTTAATTGAGAGCGAAGTTGGGCAGTTCCAGATTACGGGGCAAATACAGGAATTTGCCGTTTATACCGAATCGGCTACCGATGTGGGTGAATCATCTGCAACCTTGAACGGATATGTTACATTTACTGATGGGGTTGAATATTACGGTTTTATATTGAACATGGGAACTTATAATGATACCATAATGGTTGAATCATTTGCTGGTGGCAGTTTCTCCTATCAGGTGTCAAATCTTACTGCTAGTACAACATATTACTATCAAGCATTTGCAAATAGGGGAGGTTGGGTTTTCGGAGAGGATGTTTCTTTTACAACATCACGAGTTACTACTGGAACCATAAACGGACATACTTGGATTGACCTAGGTTTGCCAAGCGGCTTGCTTTGGTCTACAACCAATATCGGAGCAGAAAATCCTGAGGATTACGGAAGTTATTATGCTTGGGGGGAAACAGAACCTAAGGAAACATACGCATGGGAAACATACCGCTATTGCAATGGAAGTGAGTCAACCTTAACAAAATATTGCAATGATGAAGGTTATGGTCTGGATGGCTTTACTGATTCGCTAACAACTTTGGAGTCTAGTGACGATGCGGCAACAGCCAATTGGGGTAATAGTTGGCGTATTCCAACTCAATCAGAAATAAATGAATTAGTGAATAATTGTTCTATGGAATCTACGACACGAAATGGTGTAAATGGTTCTCTGTTTACTGGTCCCAACGGCAACAGTATTTTCTTACCTTGGGCTGGTTGGTATAATGAGTATGGGATTAATGATGAAGGGTCGGTTGGTAGGTATTCAACAAGTGTACTTGGCACTGGGATGGAACCTTATTATGCTATAATAATTAGTATAGATAATGGCGGTGGAGTTTGGACGGGTAACGAACGTAGATATTATGGTTATCCAATTCGTCCTGTCTGCGTTCTGTCCAAGAAGAAAAGGAAATGAAAGGCAATTGACAATTTTTGAGCAAACCGAAGGCAGAACAAAAAAAGGGTTTTTGCTCTGCTGAGGTGAAGCCAAAAATCACAGACTGAAAGGATGTAATTGATAATTTATAATGGACAATCGCATTATAATAGTGCAACGGTATTTGTCACCTTGTGGTGGCTTGGTGATTGGTTCTTACGATGATAAGCTCTGCTTATGCGATTGGGAAGGAGGCTGGCATCGCCAATCAACGAATTTAAGATTAAAACGATTGCTAAATGCCGAATTTCAGGAAGGAAATTCCGATGTGATAGAAATTGCACATAAGCAACTGGATGAATATTTCCATCGAGAACGACGTGATTTTGACATTCCGCTGCTTTTTGTAGGCACAGATTTTCAGAAGAAGGTGTGGAACGAGTTGCTCAATATTCCGTACGGCACATCAATTTCGTATGCTGAAATGTCAAGGCGACTGGGTGTGCCCAAGGCTGTCCGTGCGCTAGCCAATGCAAATGGTGCCAATGCATTAAGTGTAATTGTTCCATGTCATCGTGTTATTGGCAGCGATGGTTCGCTTACTGGTTATGGCGGCGGTTTGGAAAGAAAGCGGTTTTTGTTGGATTTAGAAAAATAGAGCCTGCGCTATTCGAAATTATTGGTGTCCGCTAAAAAATGTGGCTATACATGTAATTGCGACATTACCAAGTATTTAGACGGTAATATTAATAAAGGGACTCGTCATTTACTTGCTTCGCTGCGTGAGCTAAAGGTACGGAAGCTAGTCGGAACACGCGATACGGAACGGAGAGCGTTGTGAAGACTGCTATCCGAAACGTTGCTTGCAGCCTCGCGAAGCTTGCGAGCAATCTCCTACATTAGTACTAATCAAGGAGATTGGCTACGCCGAGCTAAAGGTACCGCACAAATGAACTCACAAGCACCGTTCCTTGTGCTGTTCGTTCTATTTTGCGGAATGACTGTCCTCTTTTTAGCGGACAATACTAATTCAAAATCTTCGAATCTTCGAATCCTCAAATAATCAAATCATCGAATCATCGATACCTCAAATCTTTCCCCCATCCTTAAAACGATATCGTAACCCCGCCCATGAAATTAATCCCAGCTTGAGGAAAGTAGTTTATCAGCGATTTTTCTACGCCGTTTTCGTACCATAGTTCTCCGTAGGCATTGTCGTAGTATTTGGCGTTGAAAAGATTGTTTATCTCAAACTTGAACCTTAGTCCCTTTACATATTTGGTTACAATTTCGTAGTCGAAGCCTGTGCTGCTTATGCAGTATGCTTTTATTAATCTATCGTTGCTCGAAGTGTTGTCGAGATATTGTTTCCCGACATACTTTACTCGATAGTAAATGTTGAATTTTCCAAAAATGTTGTACCTAATGTCGCCAGCAGCAATTATTCCAGGCGAGAATGCTGAGTTTGTGTTGCTTATGCTTATTTCCTTTGAGCCTTCTGGTAATGTGTTGTCGTAAGTGTGTGCATTGAAAGTGTAGTTTTCTATTTTGTTTCGGCTGAAGGTCGCATTGGCACTTATGGTTATGCGTCTGTATGGTTTCACCATTGCCGACAGCTCTATTCCGGTACGGTAGCTCCTGTCAACATTTGTCATTATGTAGTATCCATCCTGGGAAAATTCGCCAGTAGGGACAATCTGGTCGTGAAAATCCATGTAGTATAAGTTCAGTCCACCCGAAAATATTTTAGATTTGTATGAGTATCCAAGTTCGTAATCTATAAGAGATTCGGATTCTATTTCTTTCCCGTTTTCGTTTGCATAGTTTATATTTTCGCGCGATGGTTCCCTGTGCGAATGTGCAACCGAAGCATAAACTCTCATCTTATTGTTGATTTCGTAGTTTATTCCGCCTTTAGGGTTGAAAAAGTTGAAGTCAAGGTCTTCCTTTAAGGATCTCATGCTGCCGTTTGTACTCGAAGCGCAATCTGTTCCTCTCATTTCGAAATTAATCATTCTGTACTGCAGGTCGGCATAAAGTGTTATCTTTTTTATAAAGGTGTATTCGGCCTTGTAGAATGCGCTGTATTCGTCCTTGTCGCTTGAATTGCTGTACCATTTGTAGTCCTTGTCGGTATTTCCAGCATATTGCATCCATATTAAGTTTCCATAATGTGTGCCGTCGTAGAATTTTCCAGTTAGACCGAATGTGTTTATAAAATTGCCAATACTATGTGTGGCAGAGACGATTCCGCCATAATAGTTACTTGTTTTTGCGCGTCTTCTAATCAGGTCGGTCTGGCTAATGACTGTCGTGGTAGTGAAAATTTGTCCTTCGTGCGAAACAACTATTGGCAATGATATGTTTGGCATTCCGTAGCTCGAAAAGTTTTGTTTGTTCTTGTATTCCTCGTTGTAACCGTCGCTATAATTGTAGAATGCTTTTATATTGAGTTCTATGCTGTTCCAGATTTTCTGTGAATAGATTAGTTGGACATGTGTTTGCTGATGGTTTTCCTCTGTGTCGTTGTAGTATTGTTTTGTGCCGTTTGAGTTGAAATATTCTCCTGCCGAATTATATCTCCTGTTTATGTCAAGGTATTGTGACGGGCATCCTATATTTGATATTCCGTTTTTAGTTTTGCTGTACATGATATTGGCGTTCAGCGAGTTGTTTTTTCCTCTCCATGTTGCGCTCAACATTATTGCATTCTGGTTGCTGGCAGACATGTCAATGTATCCGTCGCTTAATAGTTTCGACATTCTCAGGTCAATGGAAAAACCGTTCTTCGTTAATCCGGTTCCTGCCGATATGCTTGCTTTGATTGTGTTGAACGAACCGCCCATGACGTTTATGTCGCCGTAAGGTTTTGCACTCGGCGTTTCGGTTGTCAGGTCTATGCTTGCACCGTAGGCGTATGTTCCGCTGGATGAAGAACCTGCACCGCGTGTTATGCTTATATTGCTTATTGATGTGGCAAAGTCGGGCAGATGATGCAATAAAGTTTGTCGTGATTCTGCATCGCAAAGTTGTATGCCGTTTATTGTTACATTAATTGCGTCACGGCTCATTCCGCGAATACGAAAGTTGGCAAATCCTATTCCCGAGCCATTTTCCGAGAGGGCGACAAATGATGGTGTATGATCGAGAATGCTTGGGATGTCGCGGACAATGTTTCGGCTTTCTATATAGTTGGCATTGTAAGTGTCGAATGTCATCGGCGTGCGTTTGTCCGAAATGGTTTCAAGTACATGAAGGCTGTCGGTTGGACTGTATGCCTGATGAAGCACTATTGTGCCGATGTCAATTCCTTTTTCGCCAACAGTTTGCTTTTCGTCGTATTGTTCAAGACCTTCGTACGATATTACAATTCTGACGTCGCCCTTTTTGCACTTTATGGAAAATTTTCCATCTTTGTTTGTGTAGTCGCTTTGTTTCGAACCGCCAATCATAACGTTTGCATCATATATCGGATTGCCGGCATCGTCGATGACGGTGCCTGCAATATTCTGCGACAGGCATTCTATGATCAGCAGAAATGCGAATATTAACAATACAAAGCGTTTCATTGTACTTGAAACAGTTTTGCTAAACCTTTAATTCTAAAATATTTCCGAACCGAATAAATGAAAAACGGCTCAAACTCAAAATTATTTTTCAACGGTGCGAAAATAATGTTTTTCACAGATAATGGCAAATACGAAAATTTGTTTAAATTTGCCACTGCTAACAAAATTGTATATGAAAAGGATTTGTCCAGTTTGCCATACGGAATTTGACGGTCGTGCAGACAAGAAATTTTGCTGCGACCAATGCCGTAATACCTATAATAATCAGTTGAAACAGGAAGACAATAATGTCACATACAAGATTAATCGTGTACTGAAGAAAAACCGTCAGATTTTGAACGAGCAGTACGCAAGGATTGAAAAGCCGGACAAGGAAAGACATTCTATCCCAAAGGATAAATTAGCAAAGGAAGGTTTTAAATTCGATTACATGACAAACATATATCGCACAAAGACAGATAAGGTTTACTTTTATTGCTACGACTACGGTTATTATATCGATGGCGAGTTTGTTGTGATTGTGCGCAAGAAGGAATATGTTGATTAAAAGCAAGATAACAAATGATAAGGAAAATAGAAAAATACGACAATTGTGGTAATGTCGCCTATATTGTGGCTAATGTTGACAAGATAAAATCGTTGGGATTCGGAGAGAAGGAAACCGAATATTTGTGCAAAACCTTTGAAAAGAAGGATTATGCCTCACTGAACCTTTACGACAGGATGTGCTTTTTTGTGAAACCAAATGCAGAAAAGTCGGTTGACGAACAGCGTGAGAATGTCCGTATGAATGGATGTACAATCTCGGATGCACTCAATGCTCAGAAATATGCATCGGTTTGCATAGTTGACCTTACCGAAAATGGTTTTGCGCTTGATTTGGCTGAAGGTATAGAGCTCGCAAACTATCGTTTCGACAAATACCTGAAAGAGAAAAAGACTGTTACTTTATCCGAAATCAATATTGTCGGCAATGTCAATGATGCGGATGTTGTTCGTCTTAATAGTCTGATTGATGGCGTATTCATTGCTCGTGACATAATTAACGAGCCATTGTCGTACATGACAGCAAAGAAACTTTCGGAAGAAATCGAGAGGTTGGGCAAGGAGTATGGCTTTAAGACGGAAATTCTTGACAAGATGCAAATCGAAAGCCTGAAGATGGGCGGACTTTTGGCAGTAAACCGTGGTAGTGTTGAACCGCCAACATTCAGCATTTTGAAGTGGGAACCTGAAAATGCGATCAACGCACATCCGTATATTCTTGTTGGCAAGGGACTTGTGTTCGATACTGGCGGTTACGACCTTAAGCCATCAAGTTCGATGGATACCATGAAGAGCGACAAGTCGGGTGGTGCTGCTGTTGTCGGCACTATTGCAGCTTTGGCTAAGGCAAATGTTCCCGTTAAAGTTTATGGACTTGTGCCCGCAACCGAGAATAGGATAGGAGCGACAGCGTATGTTCCGGAGGACATTATTACAATGTATGACGGCACTACGGTTGAAATTGCCAATACCGATGCCGAAGGTCGTTTGATTCTTGCCGATGCGCTTGCCTACGCAAAGAAGTATAATCCCGAACTTGTAATCGACATTGCAACGCTCACTGGGGCGGCTATTGTGGCTGTTGGCGAAAAGAATACTGCAGTACTTGGCAATTCTCCTGAGAATATTGAAAAACTGAAGAAATATGGCTTCAATGTATGGGAACGGTTGATTGAATTGCCATTGTGGGACGATTTTGCAGAGCAGTTGAAATCGCCGATTGCCGACCTGAAGAATTGTGGAAGTCGTTACGGCGGAACAATTACGGCAGCAATGTTTCTCAAGCATTTTACCGACTACAAGTGGGTTCACCTCGACATTGCAGGACCTGCCTTCACTGAAAAGAAGGATTCGTATCGTGGAAATGGCGGAACATCGGTGCCGACAAGGCTACTGTTCAAATATTTTACGGAAATGGGAATTGATAAATAATATGACAATCTGTAGCAACGCAATGCATTGCGTTGCTACAAATCAAAAATCGTAAATCGTACCTCGTAAATCGTAAATTAATTTATTTTTGCACCGAATTTTTTGAAAACATAACATTATGACTAAAATAAAGATTGGCTTTACGCCAGGTGATATCAACGGAATTGGCTATGAGGTAATTCTCAAGTCGTTGATGGATATAAAGAACATTCCAAATGCTGTAACTATAATATATGGTTCACCAAAAGTTCTTGCTTATTACAAGAAGAATCTCGGAAATAATGTCAACACAACGACTATAAATTCTGCCGAGGAAGCCAAGAATATGGGTATCTATGTGATCAACTGCAACAGCGAGGATATTCGCGTTGAAGCAGGAAAGTCGAATGAAATTGCAGGTTTGGCATCATTCCAAGCATTGGAAAAAGCAACAGCAGACTTGAAAAACAATGAAATAGATATTCTCGTTACAGGACCTATCAATAAATGGAATATTCAGTCGGCTGGTTTCAATTTCCCTGGACATACTGAATATCTTGCCCAGCAGTTCAATGCCGACAAGTGCTTGATGCTCATGTGCAGCGAGGCTTTGAAGGTTGGAGTAGCTACTGGTCATATTCCAATTTCGGAAGTATCGAAGGCTCTTACAAAGGAATTGATACTTGAAAAACTTGAAATCCTTAACGATTCGCTCAAGCGTGATTTTATTATAACTAAGCCTCGTATTGCCGTTCTTGGTTTGAATCCACACTGTGGTGACCACGGCGTAATTGGCAATGAGGAGGAAAATGTTATAATTCCAGCTATAAACGAGGCTCGTGGAAAGGATATTCTCGCTTTCGGACCATATTCGGCTGATGGATTTTTCGGTTCGGGCGACTTCAAAAAGTTTGATGCTGTATTGGCAATGTACCACGACCAAGGACTTGCTCCATTCAAGGCGTTGACATTCGATGATGGCGTTAATTACACGGCTGGTTTGCCGATAGTTCGCACTTCGCCGGCACACGGAACCGCATACGAAATAGCAGGCAAGAATCAGGCTAACTATCTGCCGATGTGCAACGCAATACGTATGGCAGTTGACATTTACAACAACCGCAGAAGTCTTGTCGACCTCGAGGAATCGCGCCACAATGTTGACGACTATAATATTAACGAAATAAATACGGTTGACGAATAGCAACCAAAAAAGCAGACAAAAATGAGCTTATACACAAAACAGGATGCCCTCGACTATCACAGCCAAGGCAGAAAAGGAAAGATAGAGGTTGTTTCGACAAAGGATTTCCAGACACAGAAGGACTTGTCGCTTGCGTATACACCTGGTGTGGCTGAACCATGCCTAGAAATTAAGGACGATGTGCAGAAAGTTTACGACTATACCGCTAAGGGAAACCTTGTGGCTGTTGTTAGCAACGGAACCGCGGTGCTTGGTTTGGGCGACATAGGTCCAGAAGCAGGAAAACCTGTAATGGAAGGTAAGGGCTTGTTGTTCAAGTCGTTTGCCGATGTTGATGTGTTCGACATTGAAATCAATGAGAAAGATCCGCAAAAGGTTGTGGAGATTGTAAAAGCTTTGGAACCTACTTTTGGCGGCATAAATCTTGAGGACATAAAGGCTCCAGAATGTTTCTACATCGAAACTGAGTTGAAGAAGCAGATGAACATTCCAGTTTTCCACGATGACCAGCATGGTACAGCAATAATTTCAGGTGCTGCTTTGCTTAACGCCTTGAAAATTGCCGGAAAGAAAATTGATGAGGTGAAGGTTGTATTTAATGGGGCAGGTGCTGCTGGTATAAGTTGCGCCCGTTTGTTCTGCACTCTCGGCGTAAAACGTGAAAACATAGTGCTTTGCGACAGCAAGGGCGTTGTCCGTGCCGACAATCCGAAACTTACCGAACAGAAGCGCGAGTTCGCAACTACGCGCGATTTGCATACATTGGCAGAAGCTATGGTCGGTGCCGATGTATTCGCTGGTGTTTCGGTTGGAAATGTCGTTACCAAGGATATGATGAAGACAATGGCAAAGGATCCTGTTGTTTTTGCAATGGCAAATCCTGTTCCTGAAATATCATACGAAGATGCAAAGGAATCACGTCCTGATGTTATAATTGCAACAGGCAGAAGTGATTATCCCAATCAGGTAAATAATGTGCTTGGTTTCCCGTTCATTTTCCGTGGTGCTTTGGATGTTTGTGCAACGCAGATTAACGAGGAAATGAAGATTGCAGCATCGCATGCTTTGGCAGAACTGGCAATGGAACCAGTTCCCGACTATGTATGCGAGGCGTACAATGTTGATAAGATTGAATTTGGCCGCGAATACATAATTCCTAAGCCATTGGATTTGCGTGTAATCGAATGTGTTGCTCCTGCTGTGGCTAAGGCTGCAATGGAAACTGGCGTTGCTCGTCGCAACATTACCGACTGGAACGAGTACAATCTTCAGCTTCGCGAAAGGGTAAGAAGGGTACACGATAACTACAAGAAAACAAGGTAAACGATTTAATAAAAAAAGCCTTTGTCGGGGAGACAAAGGCTTTTTAGTAGTAAGTGTATTTTTGTTATCGACGTAGGCCTATTAAAGTGAACTTTAGACCGAAGCATATTGGGTTGACGTTTATTGTTTTTCCTTCTGCGTTTAGATTGTTGTAAACCTTTGATAAATCGTATGTTGCGTATAATGAGATATACCTTAGGTTGATTTCGGCCTTTACACCGTAGCGAAAAGCTTCGAAGCAACTGGCTTTGATATGGTCCTTGTATTTTTCTCCGTTTGCTAAATATTTGTATTTGTTGCGTCCGCCTAAGTTGTAGCCAACATATCCGCCTACGCCTATGCTAAGGTGTTTGGGAATGATTACGAAAGTTGGGCAAAGCTCGAAGTTTACGTATGGCGCCGACAACTTGCTTTTAATGTAGCTAAGGTCAGGGTTGGTGTCGTAGAATAGGTACGGCTGGTGTAGCGAGTCGGTTGCGTATCGTACCGATGGTTCGCTGAACTTGAAGTTGAACCAGGTGAATGATATTTCGGTTGGCAGACGGAACCATTTTCCGAAGCGGATTACGTTACCAATGGTTATGCCTGCTTCCCACGAGCCCCAGGGCTTTACCTTGTACATGCCCTGCGCGAACTTGCCGTTTTCGAGGTAGTTGTTGAAACCCCATTTTGCACCTATGTAGATATAGTCTTTTACCTTTTTTGTTTTGGTCGGTGTGTTGTTGTTCGTTTGCGGATCATTAGATTCGGTATCTCCGTTTGTAGTATTATTGTCTGACGATCTTTGTATAACAACCGTTCCGCTTCCATCGTCATCGGTGGAAGTTGCCGATTTTCCGTAGATCTCGAATCCAGTGTCGCTGTCGTCATCCGATGCGTTGGTAAGAAGTTTCTTTAGACTTATGCTACCCGAGCCGATTTTCTGAGTTTTGGGCGATCCGTATACGGTAACCTTTCCGATTCCATCGTTGTTGACAGATATTGTCGAGTCGGCAAAGACTTCAACATTTCCAATGCCGCTGTTGTCGACCGAAGCGTTGTCAGATATAAGATTCTTTGCGTTGATGTTGCCTGTTCCCGAGTTGATTATGCGAGTATTTTTTGATGTGCCGGAAATTCTAATTGCACCGATGCCGCTATTGTCGATTGAAACCGACGGACAATCAACTGTCACCTCGCAGCTTCCAGTTCCCAAGTTGCCAATCTTTACGGGATTCTCCGATGCGTTGATTTGGGCCTTGCCGACGCCTTCGTTTATAAATTCGTTCAGCGAAGTCGTGGTAACTTCTATCTTGCAGAAGTTGTTGTTCGAATATGACGAATTCTCTTCCGTGAAGATTTCGAGAGTACCGTTGTTCACCGAGTACCCGATTCTATTAAGCGTCTTGTCGTCGCATATGAATTTGATAGAATACTTGTCGCCAGTATTTACTATTACGTTGGCAACACTTTTGTTTAATACCCTGTGGAATTCCTCTGTGGGGTATTCTGTCTTGTTGGCTATTGTATTGTCGTTGTCTTGCGCTACAGCGATAATGCTTGCCAAACATGCTAATGTTACAATAATTAATTTTCTCATTTTTTATTTGTTAGTAGATTTCATTATTCTATTCGTTTCTAGCATCAATTTTGCCAATACCTTCATTTGAGGCTTCTATCTTTGCCGCTGTCAGTTTCGAAGCGTTGATTCTTCCAATGCCTTCGTTGCCGTAGTATGCTTTGTTGGTATTTCCCGACAATTCTACAGATCCGATGCCATCGTTATTCACTTTTACTATGTTGGCCTTAATGTTTTGTATGTCAGTCTTGCCGATGCCTTCGTTACTAATGTCGATCTGGTCTGCCGAAACATTTGAAAGTTTTATCTTGCCAACGCCTATATTGTTTATAATCAGCGAACTAGTAGTTAGTTTGTCGCACGATATTGAGCCTACGGCTTCGTTGGTTATTATGTTGCAATAGGGCGTATACACAACAATGTCGTGCTTGTCTTCATCGATGCAGCTGTCGGTGTTAAAATATATCGATAGCATTCCGTCCTTTACTTCGGTTGCAACATATGGCATTATGTTCTCGTGGACGGTAACAACAACCTTTGATTCGTTGCTCTGTACAATCTTGATGTTGAAAATGCCAGAATTGCATATATTTTCGAAACTTTCGAGCTTGCGAGTCTCTGTTATTACCTTTCCTTTACCTTTTATCTTATCTGCTGATAATGTGTAGGTGCTTGCAGATGTATTTTCTGCCTTGATGTTCTCATTTGCATGTATGGCTACCATAAGTGCAAATCCTATTAAAATAAAGAATCTCATAATCATAATTATTTTTTGTTATTAGCTATTGTTAAACATATTTCATTTCCGATATCCCTTATCATGTTGGCTGGTTCGCTATTCATGAATGCCGAACGCATTTTGTTTGCGCTGCGGCGCAGAAATGTACGGAATTTACTTTCCTTAATTATTGTAACTCCGTTGTTTTCTGGCTGGTAAGCGAGCAGATCTTCGTCCGAAGCGGGATTGTTCGGTTCTATATTTTCGATAGAATCGGTATTCTCGGTGTTTTGTTCTGCTATGTAAAAATTCTCGTCGGTAACAGGTGCGGCATCTTCTGTTGCAATGCTGTCGAGCTCTGTTTCGGCCAAGTCCAGACTGTCATACAATGTCGGTTCGCCGATGGTATCGCTGTTGAATGCCAAGGTTTCTGCCGTAACATTGGTATTTTTATGAGCCTCTTTTCTTCTTTGCAATTTATGTTCTTCGATTAAGACTGGTTCGGAATTGTCGGTGTCGCCGATGATGTTTTTTTCAGCATCGTTGTCGGTCTGTGCGTCTGCTATCGTGCCTTTGCTGGTGTTTTGCGGAATGTCGATCTGCCCATTATTGGAAATTACGTTTTCTCCGTTTCCGAGGACATTGTAGAGTATTATTCCGCATGTGGCTATTATTACAATTGATGCAGCTATGGAAACAGGTCTCAGCCAGAATGCGATACCACGTTTCTTTAATGAGTCCTTGTCGGGGTAATGTACGTCCAGGTCAGGCTTTTGGATTGTAAGCTTGTATGCTACGTACGACTTGTTTACATTTTGATTGGTTTTTATTTTGGTGTCAATGTACCTTTCGTCTTCTTCAGAAATTACTCCTTCTACCTTTTCTATGAGGAGTCTTTCTGTGATGCTTTCGACCGAAAGCATTTCCTTTTTTTCGAATTTTACATCTTCAGCGTCGCTGGCTTCGAGCATTGCCATAATATCAGGATTACTCTCGAGGTATGCCATGAGTTCGGCTTCTTCCGTTTCGGAGAGCTGGCAATCGAGGAACCTCTGCCACAATTCTTCAATATTGCTTTGATCTATCCTTGTCATAGCGCGTTCTCCATTTTGACGATATAGTCCTTTAATACTTTCCTTGCGCGGAAAATGTAAACTTTCACTTGTGTTTCGTTGAGACCTGTGATTTCTCCAATTTCGTTGTAGGAGTAACCTTCGTAGTCTCGGAGCAGGATGAGTTGGCGCTGCTGTTCCGGAAGTTTTGCAAGTGCATTTTCCAGTATTTCCTTCAGTTCGGAGTTGCTGTCGTATTCTCTGGGTTCGTAGCCGGTTCCAATAGCATCTTCTGCCGTGCTGAATTTTTCGTGTCTGGTTACGTCTATCATCCTGTTGTAAGCAACTTTGAACAGAAAAGACTTTGCGTTGTCGACTTCGTCGCGGTTTGTCCACAGCTTTGCAAAACTGTCCTGCACTATGTCCTGTGCAAGGTCGCTGTCCTTAATGTTCGACAGCACAAAGCGATAGACGTTGTCCGCGTACTTGTTAACCATAATATTGTAGTCTTCTCGTGTCATTGTTCCCTCATATGACGCATATATGGTGCGAAATGTTACAAAGAAAATGAAAAAAAATTAAAGAGCAGTTTTTTTGTTTTGTGTATCACGATTTTAATTAATTAGAATTGCCTAATAATAAATTATTTGTATCTTCGCCCCGTAGTTTGAAGATGGTAAGATTGCTTTCACATAGCGAAATTGATTTTGTCAAGTACGACGAATGCATTGAAAAATCCATGCAGGGCAAGGTGTATGCAATGTCGTGGTACTTGGATGCGGTTTCCCCCGATTGGTCGGCCTATGTGGTTGGCGACTACGATGTTGTGATGCCAGTGCCACTGAAACGGAAGTTTGGACTTGTGTATGCGTTGCAACCGCAGTTCTGCCAGCAGCTGGGGATTTTCTCTAAGTCGTGGCTCTCGAAACTTCAGGCTCGCGAACTCGTAGGAAAGTTGCCTTTCTTGTATCGTCTATGTTTCAACAGCGGAAATATGGATGTCTGCGCAGGAAAAACTGCTCGCCCGAATTATGTGCTGGACTTGAGTGCCGACTACGAAATGCTTAATGCAAGTTTTTCGTTGCAGTGCCGTCGCAATGTGAAAAAGGCAAAGACTTTTGTGCAACGAGTTGCCGAAATTTCAAGGGACGAATATCTGTCGTTCCTTTGCGAAAATGCAGGGCAATGGATGGGAAAGGTGCAGATTCCAGTTTTGACAAGGCTTATCGACAATGCTATTTCGGCAGGTTGTGCCGAGTTCGTGGCGGTTCGCGATGTGCAGGATAATGTTCTTGCTGCTGTATTTTTTATAAGTTGGGGCGGACGGCTGTATTATCTGTCGCCAGTTTCGAGCGAGCAGGGAAAGCAGTGCCAGTCGATGACTTTTTTGCTGAACGATATTATTGAGCGTAATGCCAATTCGTCGCTTCTTATCGACTTCGAAGGCTCGGCAATCGAAAGCATACAGAATTTCTATGAGGGTTTTGGCGCAAAGGACGAGCCTTATCCTATGCTTGAGAAGAATATGTGGGTAGCGAAGGTATTGGGGAAATAGTTATCAGAAAGAATTTGTAGCAAGGTTAAAAAATATCTTGTCCGTAAGTGTCTGTTTTTGATAGTTACGGACTGAATATAATAAAAATATCTCGTCCTTAAGTGTTAATTTTTGATAGTTGCGGACTGGATATAATAAGAATATCTCGTCCGTAAGTACTGAATTTTTTGAGATACGGACAAGAAATAATAAAAATATCTTGTCCGTAAGTGTTTAATTTTATACCTTTGCGGACTGGATATAATAATTAAAGATGGAAGAAGTAATACTTGGTAGACATAGGGAAACCGAGAAGTTTCGGCAGATATACGAGTCGCAAAAGCCTGAATTTGTTGCAGTTTACGGACGAAGAAGAGTAGGGAAGACTTTCTTGATAAAGCAATATTTTAAGAACCGGTTGGATTTTTATGCGACAGGAATTTACAATGGCGCACCCGAAGAACAATTAGCTCATTTCAATAGGCAGTTATGCCAATATTCAAAAAGTTTTTTCCCTGTAGTTGACAATTGGTTTGATGCTTTTGAGCAACTGAAGAAATATTTGTCGGGATTGAAGAAAAAAAGGATAGTTATTTTTATTGACGAACTGCCTTGGTTTGATACGAAGAAATCTCGTTTTACAAAAGCATTGGAACTTTTCTGGAATAGTTGGGCATCTGAGCGTGATAATATTATGTTTATAGTATGTGGTTCGGCAACAACCTGGATGATGAGCAAACTTATAGGAAGCAAAGGTGGTTTGCACAATCGTTTAACACATAAGATTAAGTTACAGCCCTTTACATTGGCAGAGACCGCCGAGATGCTGAAAAGTCGCGGATTTGTTTTCAATAGTTCGCAGATTGCCGAATGCTATATGGTGCTTGGTGGCATACCTTATTATTTAAATCTCTTGCAGAAAAATCTCAGTTTGGCTCAGAATATTGACAATTTGTTCTTTGCAAAAGACGCTGAACTTCGTGATGAATACAACTTTTTGTTCCGTTCGTTATTCGATGATTCACAAGCCTATAAGCGTGTTGTAGAACTGCTCGCTACCAAGCGTAAAGGTATGACGCGCAAGGAGATAATAGATGCATTGAAACTTTCTGAAGGCGGAAGTCTGACAAGAGTTCTTGAGGATTTATGCCGATGCGACTTTGTTTCGAAATATTTGGCATTCGAAAAGAAGGAGCGTGATGCTATGTATCAGTTGAACGATATGTTTTCTCTTTTTTATCTGCATTTTGTTGCAAACTACGATGGTCACGATGAAAATCTCTGGAGCAATATGGTTGACAGTCCTTCTCGGCGTGCGTGGTGTGGATATGCGTTTGAGCAGTTATGCCTTATGCATATAGCGCAGATTAAGAAAGTGCTTGGCATTTCGGGAATTCAGACGAATGTTTGTTCTTGGATTTGCCGCGATGAAGGCGAAGGTGCGCAAATTGACCTTGTTATTGACCGTAGAGATGATACAATAAACTTATGTGAGATTAAATTTTCGATGTCGAAATATGAAATTACTGCCGACTATGCAGAATGGCTTGAGGAGAGACGCGAAATTTTCCGCAAGAAGACTAAGACTGGCAAGTCGCTGTATCTAACTATGATAACTAACAAAGGATTGAAGCAGAATGAATATTCGGGTTTGGTACAAAATGATATTGTAGTCGATGATTTGATTAAGGAGTAAAAAACAGATCGAAGTTTGAGAAGATATGTGGACTGCGAAAATATTTGGGAAATAGAAAGTTTTCTTTGATAGTTGTAATGCTGTATGGGGTAGCGTTACAATTTTTTTTGTTTTCAATAAATCTTTTTTTGCATTTCAGAGTCTTTATTGTAGATGCATCTAAAATTTTAAACTAAAAAAAGATGAACAAAGAAAACAACACAACAATGAATGAACTCGCAGAACTGCTACGACGGGAACAGCCTCAGTTTATGAGGTATGCTTGTTATCGGCTTGGCGACACAGATGATGCGAAGGATGCTCTACAGGAAACTTGCCACAAGCTTTGTGACAAATTCACAGCAGATGATGACAATGAGGTGAAAAACTTGAGAAACTACATTTTCCGCACTTTGGCGAATGTCTGCACAACAAGGCTTTCTCAGTCGAAACGACTCGAAACTATTCCTTTGGACCCTCGCTTTGATATGGCCGACATTCAATCGGAAAGCAACGAGGACGACTTAAAACGCATCGTCAAGTTGCTTGACGAGATTCCGGAAGAACAAGCCGAGGTCATTCGTCTTAGAATTTATGGCGACAATAGTTTCGCCGAAGTGGCCGATATTTTATCGGTGCCGTTGCCAACGGTGAAATCACGATTCCTTTATGGTCTCGAGAAAATCCGCAGAGCTATGAAACAAACTAATTAATTAACCCCAAAAGAAAAATTATTATGAATTGCGATGAATTTAAAAACAAGGTGGCTGATCTTTTCGATACCACCATCGATATGCAAACAAAGGCTGAATGTAACCAGCACATGGCTGAATGTGCAGAATGTAGAACCTATTACGAGGAATTGTCAGAGACTTTCAAGGCTCTGCAACCGCAACCAGCAGCCTCAAAACAAAAAACTACTGTCAAGCGCCATTTCATTTGGCGTCCTGTTGCTGCCGCTGCAATATTTTTGCTCGGCATTGTAATAGGGTGGAACCATTTCTTCTCGACACCAACAGTGGCCGCCGACACGCGTGTCGTTTACCTTGAACAGGGAATCCGCAGTGTGCAGAATGTTGGCAGTTTCAAGATGACGGTCTTCGCCCGCACTTTGCCTAACGAGAACTTTGCCTATTTTGACCCCAAAGCCGACTTTGTGGGAATCGACATTGCTCTGATGCGACAAAATGATAGCGTTTTTTATCGTGTGGAAAAGCAGGGCGGACGTAGCATTGTATGCGATGGGAACTCACAATACATGTGGATCCCAGATGACCTATATGTAAAAGGTTCCCGTTCTGTCAATTTCCTCGAAAATTTTGTCAACCTGCTTTATCCTGAACGATTGCTATCGATGCAGATTTCTGCAATCTATTTCTCAGAGAAAAACGAGGTGATACGCGCAGAAACCGATTCTACAATTACCATAACATTCAAAGGAACGGATAAAAACAGCGACTTTCAGCAATTGCTGGAAACCGGCAAGATGGGCGATTGCGAAGTGGAAGTGGAGAATGTATTCTCAAAGAACGACGGATTGTTGCGTTTTGTAAAGCTCTGGCTTGTCGAAAAAGGTAAGAAGACTCTTTTGCTGTACATCGACAATATCCAGTACAATATTATGATGAGTCGCGCTAGTCTTGTTCAAGTTCCAGATGTACAATGGGTTGATTGTGCAGAACAGATGGCTGAAATGACAGAATTCCGACTTCGCCAGTTGCAAAACGAGACTGCGGCACAAGCTGCACAACGCATAATTCAGTCTATAATCAGTGGTAACACCAGCAATGCGAACGAGGCTTTGATTTATTACAAGAATAATCTGGTAGACCTAATTAAGCAGATGAAAGGCTGTAGGGCTACAAATTTTCAGGTGCGTCGCGACAAGGGTTATTCTGGAACATTCGTCTTTTACACACTTACATATCCCGATGGCAAGACTGTGGATCGGCATATTGCTGTGAGAAACGACAATGACAAACGTATATGGATTGCTGACGGCGGATTGTAAAATATGAAATCAAAAAATTGATAATATTGGTTTTGTGAAAAATTACGCAATTCGGTTGAGTGCTGGATTGCGTTTTTTATATTCCGAACAATAATAATTAAAAATACTCGTTATTGTTGTACTAACTTAAAAAATATAATATGAAACGAGTAATTTTTGTTATTTCATTATTTGCGGTGTTGTTATGCTCTTGTGCTACAGTTCAAGTTGCAACATTTAATTCGGAAGGTCAAGTTCCTGTGTATATGACTAGTAGTCCAGATGCAAAATATGAGGAGTTTAAGTACATTGAAGTGTCTGGAAGTATATTTTCTTCCCCCAGTGGACTTATGGACAAGATGCAGAAAAAGGCGAAAGAAGTTGGTGCAGATGCTGTTGTTAATGCAAAGTATGGTTATGCAGGTCTTTATCCTTATCTTGAAGGTGTTGCCGTGAAGTACAAGAAATAAGATGGTATTGGTAATAAACTGTCATTCCGCAAAACAGAACGAACAGCAAAAGGTACGTTGCTTGTGAGTTCGTTTGTGCGGAATCTCCTATTAGTACACAGATGGAGATTCCGCATCGTCGAACATTACAACGCTCTCCGTTCCGTATCGCGTGTATGTTCAGACTTGTGGAATGACTTTGTATTTGTCAAACAAAAAAAGCCCGCATTTGCGGGCTTTTTATTTGATTCTCTATTAATTATGCGTACAATTCTTCGAAAATCTTTCTCAATTCTGGGCTTTCGCGGAGTTCCTGGAGAGTGAAATCAGCGTGTCCCTTTGTGTAACCGTTACCAACGATCATGTTAACATCAGCACCGATACCTTCAGCACCGAGAGCAGCCTTTGTGAAGCTGGTTGCCATCGAGAAGAAGTAAACGATACCATCGTCCTTTGTGCAGAGAACAGATGTCATTTCCTGATCCGGAACGTTTACGCAGTTGATAGTTACATCAGCCATCTTGCCGTTTGTAAGCTTTTCAACGAGTTCGTAAATTTCAACTGGAGTCTTTCCAGCAACGCTTTCAACAACATCGCAGAATCCCAAGTCCTTGATTCTCTGTGTTGACTTCGGGCTGTTAGCAAGACCGATAACCTTACCAGTTACACCAACGCGCTTCTTAGCTTCGTAGCAGCAGAGCATACCGCTCTTTCCACCTGCACCGAGGATAACAACATTCTGTCCGTACTGGCAGAGCTTTGCTGTCTGAGCTGGAGCACCAGCAACATCCAATGCGCTCAAAGCGAGCTTTTCGGGCATGTCGTTCGGAATCTTAGCGTAGATACCGCTTTCGAAGAGGATAGCCTTACCCTTGATGTCAACTTGGTCAACATCTGGACGGATTTCGAGGATTTCGTCGATGCGGAGAGGAGTAAGTGACAAAGAAACCAAAGTAGCAATCTTGTCGCCTTCCTTCAGGTCGATCTTGCCCTTCAATGCGTCGCCAATCTTTTCAACGCGGCCGAGGAGCATACCGCCCGAACCAGTACGACGGTTACGGTGCTTACCCTGCAATTCAACATTGAGGAACATTTCCTTCTTAATTTCTTCCATAATCTTTTCCTGGCTTGCACCTTCGCCTGCCTGCTGCTTAGCGTAGTTGTGAATGTCGGTGAACGAAGCGGAGTCGATGTTTAATGTCTGAACATCAATAAGGATTTCGTTGTCATAGATTTCGTCCATATTGTTGTCTAGCTTGTTTGCCGGCTGTGGCAATACGCCCTTCGGCTCTAATACGCGGTGTACACCGTATTTGTTACCTTTCTTCTGCATTTTGTTTAGTTTTAAGTTGTTATTTAAATTTTTACAATTCTCTGCAATTTGTCAAGCGACCGCAAAAGTAATATTTTTTTTCAAAAAAATCTCTTAGGATGTAATATTTTTTATTAAGCACTTTCAAAATTATTGCATACCGTTTATTATTTCACCAAATTTCAATATCCTTTCCGCATTTGATTCGTTAAATAACAAATGGACAAAATCGCGTTTCTTTTCATTCAGGTCAAATTCCAAGAGCCGATTTTTCATTGCATTTTTCAGTTCTTCCATTGTTGAGATTCCTGTTTTTGCGTGTAGAAAATCCATATTGGGATTTGTTTTTGAAAGCAGAAAAATCGTGTCGTAAAAGTCTCGTCCCTTCTGACGCGAAAGAATGGCAGAAAACTTCATTGCGCACAATACATCCAACGGTGGCACCTGAATACTGAAGAAAATGCCCATCTTATTTATGTTTACGACTATAGGTTGATATGCAACACTTTGATTCTGAGTTTCAATTTTCAACAAAAGTCTTTCGTCGCGATGTCCGGTCAAACCCAAATTGAAAAGCATCTGCGGAAAATATAGGTTGCGTCTAAATGCAGTAAGCCTTGGATTTGGCTTGTCGCGTGTTTCAACATCTATGTTGCTGTTTCGCAAGTAATTGACAACACTATCTGTCATTGTCATAAACTCTTCTTCGCTCAAGTCCTTGCAGTCGAAGTCCAAATCTTCCGAAAACCTGTCAATTCCCTGTACTATTCTGAGATTTGTGCCACCAATAAATGAAATCTTATTTATGTATGAGGTCGTTGACAAATGGTCAAGTATTTGCAGTTGCAGGTACTCCTTTAGCATATATCGGTCGAATCGGCTTTGGCTGGCTATTATCGGAGGGAAAAAGCTGCGTATGTATTCAATGTCTATCATAATTCATATACCTTTTTTAAACAATTAACCCGTTGTTCCAATGTCTTGCTTCCAAACCTTGACAAGTATTCGCCTAATCGTGCAGTGTTTAATTCGTTTTGTATATAGTCTTCGTCGAGGCGTAGATTTTCCATATCCTGTTCCGTCCTGTAGAACGGGTTTAGGTAGAGCAGGTCGAGCAAGGCCTTTTCTGGCGTTGCAAACATTAGTCCGCGACCATTTTGCAAGGTTTTTATCTCGTAGCCGAAGAATAAGGGGATTTTTACATTCTGGTAAAAAAATGTTCCAAAATCGTTCGCAAACTTGACCGTCTTTAGAGTGCTGACGCTTGTAAACTGCACCACTTCTTCAGGAATCATTCCGTAAAACGACAATGCACTCTGCGTACTTATATACGAAGGGGCATAAATACGGTTTGCGATGTACTGCGAAAAGTCGGGCACTCGCTTGTATTCGGGGAAGGCGTAATACTGGTTGCGCAATTTCACAATAAGCCCCTTGCGACACCATCGTGTAAGGTTGTTGCGGTCGAAATCATTCTCCCACAACAATACCTGATTGATGTTGAAGCATCCCATCGGGAACATCCGTTCTCTGAATGTCAAAAAGTCCATCCTCTTTTTGTTTCTAAATTTCTGCAAAAATAGTGATTTTTGGAAACAAATTTTATTTTTCTGAAAATTTTATTTGCTGTTGTCAAGTCGTTTTGTTATTTTTTAAGAAAAACTTATTTTTGTAAATCCTTTTGTTTACGAAAATTCACGACGATGAAAGAAAATAGAGGCAGTTTCTCTGGGAAATTAGGCGTGGTTGCTGTTGCAGCTGGTTCGGCGGTCGGACTTGGTAATATTTGGCGTTTCCCATACATAGCAGGTGAAAATGGTGGCGGCGCATTCCTAATTGTATATCTGATATTCGTATTTCTAATAGGTGTACCAGTAATGCTTTCCGAATTTGCCATCGGTCGCAGGGCTGGTTGCAACGCCTACGGAACTTTCAAGCGACTGTCGCCCAAAGGCGGTTGGTGGCTCGTGGGACTGATGGGGATTTTTGCGGCCATGATGATTTTCTCGTTCTACGGCACAGTGGCCGGCTGGACGCTCGAATATGTGAAAAAATCCATCTGTAACGACTTTGCTGGTCAGGATGTTGCGGCGTTGGCACAGACTTTCGGCGATTTTACATCTCAGCCACTAATGCCGACTGTTTGGATGATTATATTTGTCGCACTGACATCGCTGGTGATACTTTTCGGTGTAGAAAAGGGCATCGAGAAGGTCAGCAAGGTGCTTATGCCTATACTTCTTGTGCTGATAATCGCCATCTGCGTGCGTGCTGTCACCTTGCCAAATGCTTCGAAGGGTCTGGAATTCCTGTTCAAGCCCGACTGGAACAGTCTGACATTCAAGGGCGTGCTTATGGCACTCGGACAGGCGGCATTCTCGCTCAGCATAGGTATGGGAACGATGATAACCTACGGTTCGTACATAAGGAAGGATACGCCGTTGGCTTCCACGGCGATAGAAATTGCGACCTGCGATACGGTTGTGGCCTTGCTTGGCGCAATTATGGTTTTCCCGACCTTGGCTTTCCTCGGCGCCGAATCGGCTGGCGGACCAGGACTTGTATTCATCACCTTGCCGGCAATATTCCAGGCAATGCCGGGTGGATACATCTTTGCAATATTGTTCTTCCTTTTGCTCTCTGTAGCAGCTCTTACAAGCACAATTTCGCTTCTCGAAGTGCCTGTTGCATTCCTTGTCGATGAATTCAAGATGAGCCGAAAGAAGGCAACTTTGCTGTCGTCGGCTGTTATTATATTTTTAGGTGTGTTCTGCACATTATCGTTCGGTTTGCTGAGCGACTTTACAATTTTCGGCAAGACAATCTTCGATTTGTTCGATTACACCACCGCCAACATTATGCTTACATTCGGTGCATTGCTCATTGTGATTTATGTGGGATGGTTCTTTGGCAGGAAAAATTTCATCGAGGAACTTACCGCTGGCGGAAAAGGCAATGTCAAGTTTGCAAAGTTCATTTCCATACTGGTGAAATTTGTTGCCCCTGTGGGAATAGGTTTGGTGGCAATTGGGTCATTGGTGATTGGGGGTATTGTGTAGGATTTGTCTAATATTGCTGTGTCGGATTTGAAATCCGACACGATTGAATATTAGCATTTGCAATGCGGGGATTAATATATTGGCTGGATTACTGCTATGGAATACAAATCTAGCCGACATAGATTCTGACGAAAAAATCTAAAATCATTAGCGCGTTTGCATAAAACATTTTATCTTTGCATTTCGACAAAAAAAATATTGCTGATGATATACTCAATGACAGGATTCGGAAGGGAACTTCTGGAATACAACGGAAAAAAGATTACAATAGATATTAGAACCCTGAATTCTAAATCGGCGGACATTTCCACCCGTCTGCCCAACCAATACAAGGAAAAGGACATCGACATCCGCCGTATGCTTTCGCAGGGATTGCAGCGCGGAAAGATTGATTTTACAATAACGGTTGAAAACGAGCAGAATGTAAACCCGATAAATTCCGCTGCCGTGATTGCCGCCTACAAGTCGTTTGCCGACGATTGCCGCAAAAACAATGTGCCGATTTCCGAAACCGACAATAGCCTGCTGTCGTCATTAATCCGCATGCCCGAACTTCAGCTGAACGGTAGCGATGAACTTACCGACGAGGAATGGGCTGCCGTTGAGTCGGCAATACAGAAGTCTATCGACCGCTGCTGCGAGTACCGCAAGGAGGAAGGTTGCATTCTCGAAAAGGATGTGCTTGCAAAAATCGACTCGATACTTTCGCTTCTTGGACGCGTACCACAGTACGAAGCCGAACGCATTTCTGTTATCAAGGATAAAATCCGCCAGGCACTCAACGAACTTAATCTCAACGATTCCAACAGCGAAAATCGTTACGAGCAGGAGATCATCTACTATCTTGAAAAACTCGACATCAACGAGGAGAAAGTCCGTCTGCGCAAGCACTGTGAGTATTTCATCGAGACGGCAAAGTCGGAAGATGCAGCGGGCCGTAAACTTGGATTCATTGCTCAGGAGATGGGACGCGAGATAAATACTCTCGGATCAAAGGCTCACCACGCCGAAATGCAGAAGATAGTGGTAATGATGAAGGATGAGTTGGAAAAAATTAAGGAACAATCGCTAAATATTTTGTAATGAAGCCAAAAGTCGTAATATTTTCAGCACCGAGCGGTGCTGGCAAGACAACGGTAGTGAAGCATTTGCTGGCTATGCCCGAGTTTAATTTGAGTTTTTCAATTTCGGCTTGTTCGCGCAAGAAGCGTGAAGGCGAGGTCGATGGCAAGGACTATTATTTCCTCTCGGCTGACGAGTTCCGTAAGAAAATAGAAAACAACGATTTCCTTGAGTGGGAGGAGGTTTATGCCGACCATTTCTACGGAAGCCTCAAGTCGGAAGTTGACCGTCTTACGGCTGCTGGCAAGAATGTTGTTTTCGATGTTGATGTCAAGGGCGGACTGAATATCAAGAAGTATTACGGCGAAAATGCTCTGGCAGTGTTCGTTATGCCGCCATCGGTTGAGATTCTCGAAAAGCGTCTTCGCGACCGTTCCACAGATAGCGAGGAAGCCATCCGTACCCGAATTGACAAGGCCGTTTACGAACTCTCGTTTTCCGAAAAGTTCGATGTTGTGCTTGTGAACGACAAATTAGAAGAAACCTTTGCCAAGGCAGAAAAACTGATTGGGGATTTCTTGAAGAAATAAGTTAGTCCGCGCAAATTAGCGTATCTTGCTTGCCACGTTCCTTAAATTCTACTTCACGCTCAAATATACCTTTGTTTTTCTCAATCAGGAATGGTCTGATTGAGTCGAGTGTGATGTGCTTGCGGTATGCTTCATGGAAATTAAGTAGCGAGTCGGGAACGGTTACTGGATAAATCCTGAATTGCTTGTGTCCGTTGTTTGGCGGATTTGATACAAAATATAGCGAGTAGTCGCAATTACTGATGCGTACGGTACTGTCTTTTTCCAAGTCGAGGCGGATTGTCATTTCTGCGTATGTGTTTTGTCTGGTGCTGTTGGATAAGAAATTGCCGAGCGAGTATGCCAGCAGATGCTTTTCTCCTGTAATGCTGTCGGTGCGGATTTCTATCGGTTCCACAACATGCGGATGACCGCCAATGATATGAGTAACACCTTTATTAAATAGCCAGTCAGCCAATTTCTTTTGAGAAATGTCGGGTTCTAGCATATATTCTGTGCCCCAGTGCATGAATGCTATTATTGCATCTGGTCCCATGCTTTTGGCTTTTTCAATGTCGATGGAAATCTTTGCTGTATCGATGCGGTTGACTATGTTTGGTGCGTGGACTGTTGCTCCATTTATTGCATAAGTGTAATTGAGCATGGCTATGCAAAATCCGTTTTTCTCGACAATTAGGGGATAGTTTTGTTCGAAAGATGCTGTATCCAAATATGTTCCTAGATGTTGTATTCCAACAGAATCCATCACGTGTATGGTGCGTTCAAGTCCTCTCTGTCGTCTGTCGCAGGTGTGGTTGTTGGCTGTAAGCATAATGTCGAAGCCGGCGGCCTTGCAATCGACAAGAAACTTGTCTGGAGAGCAGAAATTGGGATAGCCATGGTAGGGTGGACCGTCCAGTGTTGTCTCGAAGTTGGCAACGGCGATGTCGGCCGATTCAATTTCATGCTTTACATATTGGAAACACTCGCTGTAGTCGTAGGTGCCGTCATCTTGCAGTGCCATCTTGAATTGTAGGTCGTGCTGCATAAGGTCGCCAGCAAACAAAAGCGAGAGGCGGTATGTGGTATCTTTGGTCGGGATTTCTTCCGCAATGGTATCCGTTTCTGGTGGCGGTGGTGTTTCAGAGGTTTGCTTTTGCTTGCAACTAATTGCTAATGCGAAAATTAGCAATGTGGTAAGTAAAATCTTTGTATGGTTATATCTGTGCTTCATTGTTGAGTCGCGCCGTGGCACGGCAGTACAATTTTTGTTTCTATTGGCTTTCAGCCTGTTCGCCTTTCTAGAACATCATTCCGCCTGGGCGTTTCTTCATGTCCTGCATAAACTTGTAAACCTGTGCGTTATACTCGGCGACAGTCATTGTCTTGGTTTTCTTCTTGTACTTTGGCTTGTCGATTTTCACAGGTGTGTCGCTCATGGTGATGGTTTTTGCTGCATAAATCTGTCCTCCGCCGTAGAGGTCAATCTGGAGAATCATGCCAGGAAGTCCGTAATATACATCTGGACCGTAGGGGATAGGCATGTCGAGGGCAAACCAAGCCGTAATTTCCTGTCCCATAATGGTGTCGTTGTAGGTTGCGCTCATGCAGATGTGTCCAGCTACTTCCTTCATTGCGTTGGTGACTTTCCATTTCTTTTTAGGGATGCTGTCGTCAACGATGCTAAGCTTGCCCATCATGCGGATGACATAGCAGATTTTGTTCTTGTCCCTATTGCTGTATATCGTGTGCTCTTCTGCAGCGCCGCCCCATCTGTCCATTGTTTCTTCTACGATAGGTTCGTAGAGTGTTTCAGATGGTGAGAATTTTAGTACAGCCTTCGACTTTCTGAATTTCCATTCGTTTTTCCACGAGTAGGTGTCCATCTTCCTGTCGGGCATAAGCCACTGCATCATCTTTTCCACATCTGTGGTAATTTCGTACTCAATTGTGCCCGATGTTTGCTGTGCGCTTACAAAACTTGTTGCAAGTGCGATTATCGCTGTTAGTATGATTGTTCGTTTCATCTTTTTTTGTTTTTGGTTTGGACGATGCATGCATCGTCCTTTACTTCTTTTACTTTACTTTTTTTCTTTTAGAAATCCATCATGTCAACTCCGCGTCTGCCTTTATCCTGGAAGCCCTTCATGTTGTATGAGAAGGTAAGCATATAGTATCTCGACAGGGTTGGCGATTCGCGGTAGTAAACCGTATTTGAATATGCATACTGGGCAATCGAAACGCTCTGGTTCAGAAGGTCGCAGGCTGCGAGACGAAGTTCGAACTTGTTGCCCTTGCCAAGGTACTGCTTTATTGAAACATTCAGGATGTGCATATCTGGATTGTTGGTAAACTCGTTGTTCAAGTATTTGTTGTACTTGTAGTTGGCTTCCAAGTAGGTGCGACCGAACATCTGCCACTTGATTGATGTGCCGACATTGTAGTTAGTTGTCTTGTTGTTGTTGAAGTAGTTTTCCGACTTGTAGGTAGTAGTTGTGTAGCCGTAGCGACCGTTTATTCTCCAAGTAAGTTTGTCCGAGAGGTTTATCTGGAATGTGATATTCGGGGTGAACGAATTGCTCTGCGACAAGTTTTCGACACCATTGATGAAAATCGGGTTCTGGTCGTAGCCGTAGCGGAAGCCTAAGTGGGTTGTAAATTTTGACTTTACGATAGGAAGTTCCAGATGTATATTAGCACCTGCTTCGTGTCCGCCGTGTACAATTTCCGGGGTGCGAACATTCCTGTATCCAAGACCATCCACATATTCGATTTTTTGGTTGTAGGTTATAAGGTCTGGCTGGTACGAATAGTCAAGACTTACGAATGCTCCCATAAATGACGCTCTGTTGTGATAGCCGAACATTGCACTTGTGTTGTGAGAACTTGTGTATGAAAGGTTTGGATTTCCATTTACTACATACAGAGGGTCCATATTGGTTGAAATCGGTTGCAAGTAGGTGAAATCTGGCTCTTCAATGTCATACGAGTAATCAAATGACATCCAGATGTTGTTTGGCGATTCCCAGTTCAATTCGAAGTAGGGGATAAGGCTTCCGTAGTTGCGTCGGAGTGGGTCGCCATTGACATTTGCACGGGTGTATTTGCCGTTCTGCTGCAAGTTCTTGTATGCAGCTCCTGCGTTGATATACAATCCGTTGAATGAATATGCAAATGCAACACCGAGACGGTTGTAGAAGAGGTCGCGCTGCGAAACAAGCGACAGCGAATCGATGGCGGCATTCGACTGAAGTTCGTCCTGAGCTTCGTGCGAAAGCTTTTCGGTGTTCATCGCGAAGTTGTAGAAAGTGCTGAATGTGAATCGCTTGCCTATAGGTTCAACATACATTACGCTAGATTTCAGATTGTTGGTGTTTTTGTTCTGCGACGAAGCAACCTTTATGCGCTCGTCTGGTGTTGTGGCATTGAAGAATTCGTTCAGATTCTCTTCGTTTTCCTTTTCCAGCGCTATTGTATTGTTGTTTTCGGCACTGATGGAGAAAGAGCGTTTGGGTTTCATGAACTTGTGGTTGTAAATCACAAGTGCATTGGTGTTTATGTTGTTGACTTTGTAGTCGCTGATTTCTGAATATTGATTAATAAGGTCGAGATTGCCACCTTGGTACAAGGCGAAATTGTTGTCGTTGTTTCTGTTTCCAGTGAACTTTACATTGATTCTACCGATTATGTAGTCGAGGGAGTCTATTTTCTCCTCGAGGCGAGCCGACAACGAGTGCGAAAAAATCTTATGGGCATTGTAGGAAGTGTCGGTCTTGAAGTACGAGGTGTCGGTAAGCATTGTCTTCTGGTTGGCAAAAATGTCGGCGGTAGAATTAATTTGATTATATGTGTAGTTGGTGTAAAGAATAGTCTTGCCGTCGTCGTAGTTGAAGTTTACACCACCGCCGTAGTTTTGTGCAAAGCCGTTGCCGTCCCAATATAGGTTGCTGCCGAATCCGCCCCACCATCCGCCGTTGCCGAATCCGAAGTCGCCATTGTCGTGAGTAAATGCGCTCGAACCCTTGAATTCCTGCATGTCTTCCCAGTCGGTACGGGTAGAGTTTATGTCGTTGCCGTAACCGATAACCGAAAGCTGGTACTTGTCGTTGAAGCGGTTGAAACTGCCTTTGGCAAGCCACGGGATGAAGTTGCCGTCGCCCCAGCCAGCGCCAACGCTTGCCTTGCCGAAGTAGCCTTTCTTGTATTCCTGCTTCAGTTCGAGGTTCATAACCTTGTTCTGAGTGCCGTCCTTTACGCCGGTAAGCTTTTCCTGCTCCGACTTGTCGTTGTAAACCTGAACCTTCGAAACTGCTTCTGCATCAATGTTCTGCGTAACCATCTTGGGGTCGTCACCGAAGAAATTCTTGCCATCAACATAGACCTTGCTGACATCCTTGCCCATCGACTTTATTCCGCCGTCGGCATCAACTTCAATGCCTGGAAGTTTTTTCAGCAGGTCTTCTACGGTAGAGCCAGGCGCAACCTTGAAAGTTGCAGCGTTGTATTCCACGGTATCACCTTTAAATAATAGCGGAGCCTGAGCTTCGTGTACAACCACTTCCATCAGCACTTCGGCAATAGGCGACAACTTGAGGTTACCAAGGTTAATGCTCTTGCCATCGGTCTTCTTTATGTGCTTCTGGTACGGTGTGTAGGTGATGTGCGAAATCTTCAGCAGATAATCGCGGTTTTTCACATTCTTGAACACAAAATGCCCGTCGGTGCCAGAAATTGCATATTCGAGCAGGGTAGAGTCGCTTTCGTTGAGAAGCATTACGGTTGCAAACGGTACTTCCTCGCCAGTATCGGCTTCAATAAGGTTTCCAGAAATTTCAATATTCTGAGCAAAAATCCTTGCAATGCATATTGCCGATATGAATAATAATGTGATAAGCCGCTTCATATATCGTATGTTTTTATTGGCACAAAAATATAACTAATTTTTTGTGGAAAATGTACCATAATGAGTTTTATGTAAACTTTAACATAGGAAATCATGACAAAAAAAGGGGAACGAATGTCCCCCTACTTGAATTTGAGAATGTGATCTTATTCTTCTTTCCACTTGAAAACAACAGGCTCAACAGTCAGCCCTGCCTTGCGCAAATGATTGATAACGCCTTGTTCGCCTGGTAAATGTGCTGCACCTACAGCGCAGAATAGCGATTGCTTCTTGGCGATTTTCAAGAAATTCTTTGCCATTCCGCTATTGCGGTTTATGAGGAATGCCTGATTGAACTCAGCTGGCAACGATGGGTCGGAACTCATTTCCAATGCCTTGTCCAAGTTGAAGGTCAGGTAGGCGTCGAGAAGGTCGGCAAACTGTTCTTCTTCCTTGTTGTTGCCATCCGAGGTTGTGTCCTTAATGCCGTCCATGAGCATTTTCACTTGGTCTTCGAGGCTGATTGCGTCAATTGCATTTATCTGGTCCATAAACTTTTCTACACCGTAGCACGATTTGCCAGCTTTGCGTGCATTCTGCAGGAAATAAAGGTCAAGTGCGGTTTCCATGTCCTGCTTCATTCCTGCCTGCATCATTGCACTGCTGACGAAAAATGGTTTCATCTTGTTGTAGAGCAGTAGGCTTGCACCCGTTGCTGCCGTGAATGCGCTGTCGAGCAACTTGTAGTCTTCAGCCGACATTATGGTTTTCAGTGTCTTGCCATCCTTCATAAGTGTTGCTTCCTGCGATTCCTTGGGGTCTATTTCATCCATTAGGATTTCCATTGCAAAGGCATCACACGAGTTGAAGGCATCGGTAACGGTGTTGTCGAATGCGAAAACGCGCTTGTCTTGAATGTGGATTGTGCCGTATAGGTACGACGGACTTTTGATTTTTTTGCCTGTAACTTTCCATAAAATGGACTGTGAGAAGCAGAAACTTGCTGCTAAAGCTAATGCTAAGAGTAAAAATATTTTTTTCATCTGACTTTTGAATTTTGTGAACGATGCAAAAATAATAAAAGTTGTAAATTTGCGCTCAATTTTTTTGCGATGACAGAACTAAATGGCAATAAGGTAAAAGGTTATGTGTGTGGCTGCCTGTCGGCGATTTGCTACGGTGTGAATCCGCTGTTCTCTCTGCCAGTGATGGAGCGAGGAGTGGGGGTGGACTCTATTCTGTTCTATAGGTACGCGATGGCTGCCGTTGCGCTTGCCATTCTTATGCTTGTCAAGAAAATCGATTTCCGTCTCAAGGCAAAGGAACTTATTGCCGTTGTGATAATGGGAACTTTGTTCTGTTCGTCGTCCATCTTTTTGTTCGAGAGCTACCGTATGATGCCTGCTGGAATTGCTTCGACGATACTTTTTGTCTATCCGGTGCTTACGGCAATAATAATGGCAGTATTCTTCAAGGAGAAAATACGTTGGTTTACAGTGGTTTCGCTTGCCTTGTCGTTTGGCGGTCTTATGTTGCTCTACAAGGGTGACGACTCTGGTTCGGTGACATTGATGGGAATTTTCTTCGTGGTAATGTCGTCGCTGACATACGCCATATATATTGTAGGTGTAAACCGTTCGGCACTGAAAGAAATGAATAGCGTCAAGCTGTCGTTTTATGCCATTGTTGTAGGAACGTTCGTGCTGTTTTTCTTCCGCCTTGGCTGTGGAACGCAGTTGCAGGCTGTTCCCGATGGTTTCTCGTGGCTTTGCCTTGCAGGACTTGGCATTCTCCCGACAACCATTTCTCTCATCGCTTTAGCGGTGTCAATCAGGAATATAGGCTCTACGCCAGCCGCAATTCTTGGTGTTCTTGAACCTGCTACTGCGGTATTTTTCGGTTGCATTGTTTTTGGTGAACCATTTACAATATCGCTTGTTTTCGGTTTCATAACCATAATGGTGGCTGTTTTGCTGATAATTTTGGCTCCGAAATATTTTGGGAAGAAAGGATAACGGGCAAAATTCCTTGAAGACTGACATGTACGAAATGAGGGAGAAATAAGGAAAAAATACATTCTTTTTGTTGTGTTTTTTTTGAATGTTCGTGTTTGTTATAATTGTTTGGTATTTATTGCGTTAAGTCTAAATTTTTAAATTTTGTTCGGTAATTTGGCGGATTTTTGTTCGGTAATATGGCTGTATTCTGTTCGGTGATTTGGCTGAAATTATCTCCATGCATTGTGAACGGCGCAAATCATTGCGCCGCTACAATCATCAAATCATCGAATCATCAAATATTCAAAGTATTTTGGCTGTGTTCTGTTCGGCAATTTGGCCGACTAAAAAATGCTGTGTCTTAATTTTTCAAGCATCCGAGAGGCACAACGATAACACCGTCTTCGCGGCGGTAAGCGTAGTTGCCGACACCTACTAGAACCATAAGGAATGATGGTTTTCGCATTCTGTCAGTGTCGATTTTGCTTTCAAGTTTTTTTAGTGTTGTAGCACCTTCTTCAATAAGGTTGTCACCGCCGAGCTTTATTTCGATGAGTCCATATTTTCCATTGGCGAGGTGAACGACAGCATCGCATTCAAGCCCATTCTTGTCGCGGTAGTGATATACTTGTCCATCGAGGTAGTCTGCAAATACTCGCAGGTCGCGAACCGCCAATGTTTCGAATAGCAGTCCGAAGGTCTTTAGGTCATTGATTAAGTCCGATGGTCCAATCCTTAATGCGGCGGCCGCTATGCTGGGGTCAACGAAATATAAAGTGTCGGAAGTTCGCAAAGCGGTTTTGCTGCGCAGGTTTGGATTCCACGCCGGCATATTTTCAATTACGAAAATTTGTTTCAACGCCTTTATATACGAGAAAATTGTATCTTCGTTAAGTGAACTGTTTTCGTTGGCAATCATATCGTTATAGATGGTGCTAATCGACACTTGCGCCCCTTGGTGTCGGCTTAGGCTTCGCATCAGCAGTTTCACAAATTCAGGATTACGCGTAATACCATCGGCTCGTGAGATGTCGGAACCGCTTCCGTTTGCTTTGCCTACAACGCCTTCGTAAAATATTTTTGCCTGTTTTAGTGCAACTTTGTGGTTGTCGTTTAGGGCAGCTGTAGGCCATCCGCCACGGCACACGAGGTATGCAAGGGTTTCGATGTCAATTTCGTTGTGTTGGGTGAATTGTTCAGGCAGACTTTCAAATAGATCGCCAAGACTTATTGTGCCGTTGCTGTCGCCAGATTCCCACAATGTCATAGGTCGCATAAGCAGTGATGCAATGCGTCCTGTGCCGGTATGTATGATTTCGTCGCGGGAGGCAGGAACAGCCGAACCTGTAATTATGAACTGGGCTTGCTTTTTCCTATGGTCAACTTCGAACCTTATGGCATCCCAGAGTTTGGGTACAACCTGCCATTCGTCAATTAGCCGCGGTGTTTCGCCTGCCAACAGGAATTTCGGACTGGTTTTCGCAAGTTGTATGTTGCGTTCGCCATCTTCGGGGTCTGCCAGATACACGATGCTTTTGGCGGCTTGTTCCGCTGTTGTTGTTTTGCCGCACCACTTGGAACCTTCAACCAAAACGCAACCGCATGCTTCCAATAATTCGACCAATAAATAGTCTGCAATTCTACGCCTATAAATGTCCATAATTTTTTTGTAATTTTTTGACATTGCAAAATTACAATAATTATTTGATATTCAAATAATATTTTTAATTTTCTTAAAATCTGTTCGGCAATTTGGCTGTATTCTGTTCGGTAATTTGGCTGATTTTTATTCGGTAATTTGGACGGATTCTGTTCGGTAATTTGGCTAAAAAAATAAACAATTATTGCAAAGTATTGCGCAGCTACAATCATCAACCTTTAGCTAGCGCAAGCAAATCTTCTAATTGTCGATTTTTCAAACCTAGAAACGGCGTCAGCCATCTAACCTAGAAACAATTAGAAACGGCGAAGCCATTCAAACGGGCGTTAGCCCATTGAAACGCCGCAGGCATAGAAACTGGCGAAGCCCAGTAATTTCTATGAATTTTCGTATTCAAAAAAAGCACATTTGCCACTATGTTGAAAAAATGTTGATTTTTTTTGAAATCATAGGCAACGAAATTGATGTTTTAGTTGTCATAGTGGTGAAATAGGAACATTTTTTCAATTAGTATAAAATTTAATAATTTTAGTTATGAGAAGCTTTATAATTACGGCAGTATGTATTTTTACATGCATTTATTCGTTTGCCCAATTTGGCGGTGGCACTGGCACCGAATCTGACCCTTACCGTTTATATACAATTGTACATCTTAAAGAGATTGGTGACAGCATGGTTAACGGCAACCATTTGCGCAATATACATTTTCGCCTTATGAATGATATTGTCGACGATTCGATTACCAATACGCTAGGAGGCTACTGGGCTAGTCATGGCGGTCAAAACGGTTTTGGCGGTAGTCTGCATGGTGGCGGGCATACGGTGGCTTTGAGTATAGAGGCGGATAATGAGCGTGATGTAGCATTGTTTTACAAGATTGATTCTACGGGATATGTAGATTCGCTTTCGGTTGTGGGCAAATTATTCACTTCAGGTTCATCCAGCTTTGGTAGGAGTGGTGCTGGAATTTGTATTATTAATTATGGAACTATATGTCGAGGTGTTTCAAAACTGCAGGTAGGTTATATAGAATTTTTTGGAGGCATTGCTGGTAGAAATCTGGGCAATATAATTTCCTGCACAAACTACACGAATACATCATATTCGTCTGTTGGCGGAATTTGTTTTGATGGATCCAGTTCTAATATCATAGATTGCGTAAATTAATATACGGGGAAGATACTGGCGGTATATGTGCTCGCTTTTGCCATGAACATTTCAGTTATACGGATAGCAATATTATAGGCTGTACTAATTACGGCAATATTTCATATGTAAATTCGTATGGAGACTTTAGTATGAATGTAGGAGGGATAATTGGAAAATGCGATATAGATGCGCGTTATGCAAAAGGCAAAATAAAGAATTGTCAGAATTTTGGAACGGTACAAGCCGATTCTTCAATTTATGTTGGCGGTATTGTCGGGGGTGAAATAATAGGTCCGGTTTCCATAGAAAACTGTGCAAATTATGGCGATGTAATTGGAAAATATAATGTTGGAGGAATAGCTGGTGAATATTGGGGAAATGATCCATTATGGGTTATTAATGAAGGATACACTTATCCTACCGGAAGAATTGTCAACTGCTACAATTTTGGACACATACAGGGAGAAACAGCAGTAGGTGGCATAGCGGGTTCGTTTGCTTCATATTGCGGTGATACTCTCGCACATTGCCTTAATATTGGAAAAGTTGATGGTTCAGCAATATGTTCTGGAAATTTCGACTACGAAGGTTGGGATTTGGGTGACAGCATTTACTACGATTCCAATTACTACGATGCACAGATGCTTGCCGATACTTCCGCCAACGAAGAAGGAATGTACGAATGGAAATTTACTTCGCAACTTACTGGCGATACACCCGAACTTCGCGCTATGCTCGGTGATGGCTGGAGTTATGCCGAAGGTCGCTATCCTATTCCGCTAGGTCTGGAAAACGATTCGCTCGCTATGCTTTTTGCAACGCCGATTTATCTGTATGCGGAAAGTGAAGAGGAATACGATGATGTGGATTTGGTTCAGCATCATTTTACAGTTGGCACGGAGAATAGTGTTTCGTGGGCATCGGGCAGTAGATTATCAATTGTTGGCGAAAATGCGACAATCCTTGCATCCGGTAGCGAGAATATCACGGCTAGCTTGGCTGGTTATTCTTTTACGCGCAATTTAAATCTCATTAATCCTGTAATTGTTGAAGAACAGGGCTTTGATGATGTAAAAGTATTCCCAAATCCAACTTCTGACATTCTCAACATCACATCATCCGAAACAATTTTGGAAATCGAGATTGTTAATGTGATGGGTCAGGTGGTAAGGCGCATTGAGGTTAATGCAGACAATGCGGTTTGTGATGTGGAAGATTTGAGAAGCGGAGTGTATGTGGTTCGCATCCGCACCCTTCGACAGGCTCAGGGGGCGGCTTTGCGGAAATTTGTAAAGGAATAGGAGTGCCTAATGGCAGAACGGCGAAGCCCTCAACGAAGTTAAATTGTACAAATATGTTTCAAATCAAACAAATGCACATAGTACCGTCATTGCGGAAGCCAGTAGGAACACGCGATTGTCGATAGACAGAGCGTTGTGAAGACGGTTATCCGCAACGTTGCTTGCAACCTCGCGAAGCCTGCGAGCAATCTCCTAATAGTACACAAAAGGAGATTGGCTACGCCGAGCTAAAGGTACCGCATAAATGAACTCACAAGCACCGTTACTTGTGCTGTTCGTTCTATTTTGCTGAATGACAGGATGCGATCAAACAAATAAGATTTGAAAGATTACTTGCTTCGCTGCGTGAGCTAAAGGTTTGTGTAAATTTGTTCAATTTCTCGCGAAGCGACTAAAAAAACAACAATCAAGGACGGTTCAACGCCGTCCTTTGTTTATTTGTATGCATATAGTTTGGGAATTGATTTTTAAGATGCATATTCCTTGTTGAAAAAATACACGCTGTATAAATCTCAAACTCGCAAATAAGTTTTAATTTTGCGCAAAATTTTCCGAAAATGAAAGATTACAAGAGAATAACCATAACTTCCGCTTTGCCGTATGCAAACGGACCAGTTCATATTGGACATCTGGCTGGCGTTTATGTGCCTGCCGACATTTATGCTCGCTACAACCGCCTGAAACACCGCGATGTACTTTTCATCGGCGGCTCAGATGAACACGGCGTTCCCGTAACGCTCAAGGCTCGTAAGGAAGGCGTAACTCCGCAGGACATTGTGGATAGATACCATAAGATAATTAAGGAATCGTTTGAAGAATTTGGTATTTCGTTCGACATTTACGGCCGCACCAGTGCCGAAATACACCACAAGACGGCATCCGAGTTCTTCCTTTCACTGTACAATAAGGGCGAATTTGTTGAAAAGACATCAATGCAGTTCTACGATGAGCAGGAGCAGCAATTCCTTGCCGACCGCTACATTATGGGTACTTGCCCAAAGTGCGGTGCAGAGGATGCTTACGGCGACCAGTGCGAAAAGTGCGGTTCGTCGCTTAGCCCTACCGAACTGATAAATCCGCGTTCGATGATTAGCGGAAATGCTCCCGTAATGAAGGAAACCAAGCACTGGTATCTTCCTCTTGACAAGTATGAGGAAGAACTCCGCCACTGGATTCTAGAAGAACACAAGGAGTGGAAACCAAATGTTTACGGTCAGTGCAAGTCGTGGTTGGATTCGGGATTGTTCCCACGCGCCGTAACCCGCGACCTTAACTGGGGCGTAAAAGTTCCGCTAGAAGAAGGCAAGGACAAGGTTTTGTATGTGTGGTTCGATGCTCCAATCGGCTACATTTCAAATACCAAGATGCTGTATCCCAACGACTGGGAAAAGTGGTGGAAGGATAAGGATACCAAGCTGGTACATTTCATCGGAAAGGACAACATTGTGTTCCACTGCATAATTTTCCCGTCAATGCTACGCCACGAAGGTTCCTACATTTTGCCCGACAATGTTCCTGCAAACGAATTCCTGAACCTTGAAGGCAACAAGATAAGCACTTCGCGAAACTGGGCAGTATGGCTTCACGAATATCTGCGCGACTTTGAAGGTAAGCAGGATGTGTTGAGATATGTACTCACGGCAAATGCTCCCGAAACAAAGGACAACGATTTCTCGTGGAAGGATTTCCAGACAAAGAACAACAGCGAACTTGTTGCCATTATGGGTAACTTCATCAACCGTGCAGTAGTGCTTACGCACAAGTATTTCGGAGGAAATGTTCCGCAACCAGCCGAGGACACCGACTACGAAAAGGAAATCCGTGCCGAAATAGCTCGTATTAAGGAAAGCCTTGAAAACAACATTGAGAACTACAAGTTCCGTGAGGCTTTGAAGGATGCTATGGCAGTAAGCCGTCTGGGTAACAAATACTTGGCCGATACAGAACCGTGGAAGCTTATAAAGACGGATGAAGCACGCACTCGCACCATATTGTACTATTCGCTTCAGTTGTGCGCATTGTCGGCTACTTTGGCAGAACCATTCTTGCCGTTCACAAGTGCCAAGTTGTTCAAGATGCTGAACTTTGAGCGTCCCGACTGGGAAAGCACGACAAAGGTTGACTTGATTCCTGTGGGACACAAGATAGGAGAGGCTGAACTGTTGTTCGAACGCATTGAGGATGCTGCTATTGATGCTCAGTTGCAACGTCTTGAAAATATTAAGATTGAGAACGAAAAGAACAACTACAAGCCACAGCCGGTTAAGGAAAATGTTGCTTTCGACGACTTCATGAAGGTTGACATTCGCGTTGGTACTGTGCTTGAATGCTTCAAGGTTCCGAAGGCTGACAAGTTGTTGCAGTTCAGGATTGATGACGGCATGGGCGGAAGGACGATTGTCAGCGGTATTGCAAAGTATTACACCGAACCCGAAAAGCTTGTTGGTACTCAGGTTTGCTTCATCGCCAACTTTGAGCCGCGCAAGTTGAAGGGCGTAGTTTCGGAAGGTATGATTCTCTCAGCCGAGGATGCCGATGGCCGTTTGGTTCTTTTGCAGCCGAAGGATTTGGTAAAGTGCGGAGTTAGAGTAGGATAGTTTTTTGTTTTTTCATAATTTTGATAATAGTGCCACAGTATATGTGACACTATTTTTTTTGTTTAATCGCACCATGGTGCGATTTTAGAGACGCAAAATTTTGCGTCTGTACAGATTATCCCATTATCAATTATCAATTGTCAATTGTTAATTGTTAATTATCAATTTAGCATTACCATTGTTGCGCCAAACCCGTATTCTCTGAACGATGCATCTTCGTAGGGCAGTTTGTATTGTTTTTCGAGCGATTCACGGATATTGCTTTTAAGTGTTCCGTTGCCGATGCCGTGAATTAGGATTACTTTGCCAGCCTTGTTCATTATTGCATCGGTCATGGTTTTGTGGAAGGTCTGCATCTGTATGTTCAGTATTTCCGCATTCGAAAGCCCGATTACGCTGTCAATCAGCTTGTTTATGTGCAGGTCGACTTCAATGGTTTCGGGCTGTTTGCGCTTGTGGTAGCGTTGCGAATTGTCTTCGTCTGCTTCGTCCTTGCGAGCAATCTGTTCCTCAAATTCCTTTTGTGTCTTTATGGAATTGCCAAGTCCAAGGTCTTCTTTCAGAAGTTCGAAAATGTATGCCTTTTCATCGAAGAAATTGTTTTCAACAAAAGTATGTTCCTGAAAGAACTTTATTGGCGTTATCTTAATTCTGCGCTCCAGCATCTCGTGATAAGTGCATTTGGGGTTGTCGTACAGAATGCTCTGGATAATGATCTCCTTCGAGTTGTTAATTTGGTCGCGAGTGAGTTGTCCGACAAGTATTTTTGTGTTAGGTTCAAGTGTTTCTGTGTCGATTTTCTCGAATCCGTTTTCGCCACGCAGTACAATGTGGTAAAACACAAAGTAGTTGGAGTCGTTCACAAGGTAGCAGTCAAAGCCGTCGAACTTATCGTTGTAATTGCGGATGAAGGCAAACATGTATTCGGTTTTCTGGTCCTTCTTGATTTCGATTTTAGGTTTAGGAATAATTGTGCCTTCAACTTTCTTTATGTTGTCCTTGATGTTCTCAACAACATTGCTGGCAAATTCCTTGAACTGTTTGTTGTAATTGTCCTTCGCCTTTTCTATCACGACAACCTCAGCTGCAGGAATTGGATATTCAAAATCGTTGTCGTCCCTGACAACTATCTGATTTTTAGGAAGAATTTTTACAACTGTTCCTCCGCCAACATCGTTTAGAAACCTAACTTTATCGCCAATGCTAATTAAATCCATAAGAATTATTATTTTTGCGCAAATTTAATAAAAAAGTGGTTCGCAACATTAACATAAACGACTATAATTACGACCTGCCCGATGAAAAAATCGCCAAGTATCCACTTGCCGAGCGTGATATGTCGAAACTGCTTGTTTTCGATGGTGAAAGGATAGAGGAGGACAGGTTTCGCAATATAAGCACCCATCTGCCATCTGGCGGACTTCTGCTTTTCAACGACACCAAGGTTATAAATGCCCGAATGATTTTTGAAAAGGAAACTGGTGCTCGCATTGAAGTGTTTTGCCTTGACCCTTTGTCACCATCTGATTATGCGCTTGCTTTCGCCGAAAATAAGTCGTGTTCGTGGAAATGTCTGGTTGGCAACAGCAAGAAGTGGAAGGAGGGAAAACTGCGCAAGCAGGTATGCGTAGGCAATGTTTCACTATACCTATATATTATTCGAGTGCGCGAAATTGGAAATTCGTTCGAGATACTTTTCGAGTGGGACAATCCAGATGTTACATTTTCGCAGATAATCGATGCGGCAGGCAATATTCCAATTCCGCCATATCTGAACCGAAATAGCGAAGAAATTGATAGCGTTCGCTACCAGACTGTTTATAGCCATTACGAAGGTTCGGTTGCCGCTCCGACTGCTGGACTGCACTTCACCGAACGAGTAATGGACGACATTCGTAAGCATGGTATCGATTGCGATGCCGTAACCTTGCATGTTGGTGCTGGAACTTTTCAACCTGTGAAAACCGACAATGCTGCCGAGCATGAAATGCATACCGAGCACTTTGTCGTAAACCGCTCTACAATCGAAAAAATCGCATCCAACCTTGGTAATATAACAATTACGGGAACCACAACGGTTAGAACCGTGGAAAGTTTATATCGTGTGGCTGTGCAAGTGTCTGAAAACAAAGATGTTGATACTAATGAATTCGCTGTTTCGCAATGGGAGGCATATTCTGGAAAAGAGAATTACGACACGAAGGAACTTCTTCTGAACCTGCTTTCTTGGATGGACGACAAAGGTTTCGACAGCATAAGGTGTGCTACTCAGATAATGATTGTGCCAGGATTCAAGTTTCGAATTGTTGACAGGTTGATTACAAATTTCCATCAGCCCAAGTCGACCTTGTTGCTTTTGCTGTCGGCATTCATTGGTGACGACTGGCGTAAAGTATACGGATATGCGCTTGAAAATGGATTCCGCTTTTTAAGTTACGGCGATTCATGCTTGTTTTTGCATAAAAAAGAAAGCTAATGATTGATTTTACTAATATAGAGAAACGTAGAGCATCATACGAAATGTGCTACTTGTGGGTTTTGTATGCTGTAAGAGCATTGTTTTTCCGCAAGTTTGAAATCAAGGGAAGGGAAAACATTCCCGATGAGCCGTTTCTCATAATTTGCAATCACCAGAACGGTTTGATTGATGCTATGTTGCCAGTTATGGGCATTCCGAATCATAGAATGGTGTTCATTGCACGAGGCGATATTTTCAAGAAGGACAAGGTTGCCAAGATTTTGAAATGGTGCAGGGTGCTTCCTGCGTTTCGTGTGCGCGACACTGGCAAGGAAAACCTTGGCGAGAACGACAAGATTTTTGAACTTGCAGCCAATATTCTCAACAATGGCAAGATTGTGGGACTTTTCCCCGAGGCGGCTTTGCAGTACGACAAGTCGATGGGCTCGTTCAAGAAGGGTTTTGCTCGAATAGCTTTCCGTGCGGAGGAAATTTCAAATTTCAACCTCCATTTGAAGGTGCTTCCAATGGCAAATTATTACGAGAATTTCTACAGTGCTGGACACAAGGTCTTGCTCAACATAGGAAAACCTTTCGAGTTTGGAGAACTGTTTGATACATACCGCGAACATCCAGAGGCGGCATATCGCCAGCTTGCTTTAATGGCACAGGATCATGTGCGTCCGCTTATGCTCGACATTGCCGACAAGGAAAACAACGAACAGTTGGATTCATTGAGGGAAATATATCGTGAAGCCAAGCAAGGCAAGACGGCAAGGCGTATGCGAATGTCGGAGCGATTGGCATCCGACCAGACCATACTCGAAAACTTTAGGAAACTAAAGGAAGAAAAGCCAGAAAAGTTTGCATGGTTTATGGAGAAGACAAAGTCGTATTCCGATTTGCTAGGCAAGTTGAATTTTAGGAACTGGCTGATAGGGAAGAAGTTGAGTTTCTTTGAGATGTTGCTTTTGTCCATGTTGTCGCTTTTGTTCGCTCCATTTTATGCAGTGCTTTGGCTGTTGAACATTGTGCCGTACAAGATACCAGAACTAGTTGTCAAGAAGCTGAAAGACAAGCGAATGTCAGCATCCATGCGTTTGGGAATCGGTGCAATTGTATCATATCCGGTGTGGAATTTGCTCTTGTTTGGATTGTCATTCATAATTCCGTGGCCGTGGTGGTGTTCACTTATCTTTTTGGCATTGCTGACGGTTTTCCCGATTCCATTCATTGCATTAAGGCATTGGTTCTTGAAGTTTTATCACAGGTGGAGATATTTTGCAAAGCAAGGTAAGGATTCGGATTTGAAGAAAGCGCAAAGTTTGAAGGCGGAACTTGTTGAAGAATTGAGATTGGTGTAATAAGGGCTTTTTCTGTTTCGATTAATTTTGCACAAAGTTCTTGTGTGATAATGTTTTGTTTTGTATATTTGTGAACGAAAAATCATAAAAGAATTTTGGTATGAAGAGATTGTTTGCAATTATACTGCTTTCCGTTTTGTTTTGTGCATCTGCTTTTGCATACGACTTTTCCGCCGTTTGCGAAAGTGGGCAAACTTTGTATTATAACATAACATCGGATGTTGAACCTTATACGGTGGAAGTGACCTTTGAAATTGATGGAACCGAGTGGAATTATATATTTTATTCAGATTTTCTGACAGGCGACCTTGTAATACCAGAATCTGTTACAAATAATGATACTACATATTCCGTCACGAGCATAGGCAATTATGCATTTTATAATTGTTGGGAACTTACATCAGTATCAATTCCCAATTCTGTCACAAGCATAGGATATTGTGCATTTTATTGTTGTGGAGGTATAACATCACTAACAATTCCTAATTCTGTGTCAAGCATTGGAGAGTATGCCTTTTTTGGTTGGCAAAACATAAGTTCTATAACAATTCCAAGTTCAGTGACAAGCATTGGCAGTTTCGCTTTTAATGGTTATAATAGAAATCTTGAATCAATAGTTGTTGAAAGTGGTAATTCTACATACGATTCGCGGAACGATTGCAACGCAATAATAGAAACATCGACAAACAAATTGATAAGAGGTTGTAAAAATAGTTTCATTCCAAACACCATCTCGATAATTGACGACTTTGCATTTTCTGCTTGTTTTGATTTGGATTCTATAATAATTCCTAACTCTGTTACTCGTATAGGTAAAAATGCTTTTGAAGATTGTTACTCTTTGCCGTCAATAACAATTCCGAATTCAGTAACAACCATTGGTGATTCTGCGTTTTATGGTTGCTCTGGTATGACTTCGGTAGCAATAGGAGACTCCGTTGCGTGGATTGGTCAAATGGCATTCGCGCCATGTCGTAATCTTGAATATATAGTGGTGGATGCCGGTAATCCTAAATACGATTCTCGAAATAGTTGCAATGCAATAATAGAAACGTCAACAAATAAACTGATATATGGCTGCAAAAATACAGTTATTCCTAATACTGTCACCGAAATTGAATGTTTCGCATTTTATATGTGCTTAAGATTAAAATCCATAACTATTCCTAATTCTGTAACGCGTATTGGTGGATACGCATTTTTTAATTGTCAAGATTTGGACACAATTATTTCTTATGCAACAGAACCACCTACAATATACCCAGAAACATTTAAATATGATGATTTAAGCATTCCACTCATTGTTCCTTGCGGTAGTGCATCAGCATACAGCAATGCTGAATACTGGCGCTATTTTACAAATATTCAGGAAGATTGTTCTTTTGTTGAAGAAAACGAAATTTCAGATTTGCAGATTTATCCCAATCCAGTAGGCAATATTCTGAACATCACTTCTTCGGAAGAAATTTCATCAGTCGAGATTGTGAATACTTTGGGACAAGTTGTTTTGCAAATGGATGTGAATGGCGAGAGTGCAGTTTGCGATGTTGAGAATCTGCCGAGTGGGGTGTATGTGGTAAAAGTTCGCGCCCTTCGACAAGCTCAGGGAGCGACTTTGCGGAAATTCGTAAAGGAATAGAACTCCATTGTTTGTTGCATATTCTGTCAAGCATTGTTAATAATGTGGTTGCTACCACCAAGGATATGCTAATGCTTTTTTAACAAAGAAATATTTGTTAACGATTATGTTTTTGATTTAAAGCTACTTGTAAAAAAATGTTATCGTGAATAACTCCATTCAAAATATGCTTTGAAACATTTTTGTAAGTGTCGGAAAATTTGTATCTTCGTGGACTAATTAAATGTAAAAAATAAAAGAATAGAAATATGCAGAAATTATTATTGTTGGGAGATGAAGCGATAGCTCAGGCATTCATAGATGCTGGCGGAAGCGCAATCAACAGCTATCCCGGAACTCCGTCCACTCAGATTACCGAATATGTAATCAAATCGAAGGAAGCAAAGGAAAAAGGTGTTATCGCCAACTGGTGTGCAAACGAAAAGACTGCTCTCGAAGCATCTATCGGCGTAGCATACGCTGGCAAGCGTGCGATGACTTGTATGAAGCATGTCGGTCTCAATGTATGCGGAGACCCGTTCATGAACGCAGCAATCATTGGTACTAAGGGCGTGCTCGTAGTTGTTGCTGATGATCCTAGCATGTACTCGTCCCAGGACGAGCAGGACAGCCGTTTCTACGGTCACTGGGCTATGATTCCAATGCTCGAACCATCGAACCAGCAGGAAGCTTACGATATGGTTTTCTTCGGTTACGAACTTTCGGAAAAGCTTGGAACTCCTGTTCTCTACAGAATTCCTACCCGTTTGGCTCACAGCCGTGCAGGTGTTGAGCGCCGCAATCCGTTGCCACAAAACCCATTGACAGAACCAGCTGATGCTAGTTCGTTCGTTTTGTTGCCGGCAAATGCAAAGCGCTTGTACAGAAACCTTATCGACAAGCAGCCTTTGTTCACAAAGTCATCTGAAGAATCGGGATACAACAAGTATTTCGATGGTGAAAACAAGAAACTCGGTATTATCACCAGTGGTATCGCATACAACTACTTGATGGAAAACTTCAAGGACGGACATTGCCCGTATCCGGTTGTAAAGATCACACAATATCCGTTGCCATACAATATGCTCAGCAAGTTGTATGATGAGTGCGAAGAACTCCTTGTTCTTGAAGACGGTCAGCCGTTCATCGAGGAGCATATAAAGGGATTCCTTGCAAAGGGCAAGAAGGTTATGGGTCGTTTGGATGAAACCATCCGCCGCGATGGCGAAATGAACGCTGAAAAGATTGCTGCTGCATTGAAGCTCGCTCCTGCAAAGGGAATGCCTGTTCCAGAATTGGTAACAAACCGTCCGCCAGCATTGTGCCAGGGTTGTCCTCATGTTGACAGCTACACAGCATTGAACGATGTTATGGCAAAATATCATGGTAAGGTATTTGGCGATATTGGTTGCTACACTTTGGGCTTCAACATGAAGGCTATCGACACTACCGTTTGCATGGGTGCATCAATCACAATGGCAAAGGGTGCTGCTGAGGCAGGTATCTTCCCATCAGTTGCTGTAATAGGTGACGGTACTTTCGGTCACAGCGGTATGACTGGTCTTTTGGACTGTGTAAACGAAAAGGCAAACGTTGTCATCATGATTCTCGACAACGACATCACCGCTATGACTGGTGGTCAGCCTTCGTCGGCACACTGCAAGATCGCACAGATATGTATAGGTCTCGGCGTTGAGCCTGAACATATCCGCGAGATTGTTCCGCTGCCAAAGAACCACGATGAGTTTGTAAAGATTCTCGAAGAGGAAATCAATTACAACGGCGTATCGGTAATCATTCCGCGCAGAACTTGTATCGTAGAACTCAAGAAGCACATAGGCGAAAAGAAATAACCTTTTAATAATAGGAGAAATAAACATGAAAAAAGACATCATATTGTGCGGCGTAGGTGGCGACGGTATAGTATCGGTAGCCAAAATCATCTCTGATGCAGCACTCAACAGAAATTTGTACTTGAAACAGTCTGAAATCCACGGAATGTCGCAGCGTGGCGGTTCGGTTTTCTCGCACTTGCGTATTTCCGACAAGCCGATTTATGCTGATGTTATTCCCGAAGGTCAGGCTGACATCATTTTGTCGAGCGAACCAATGGAATCGTTGCGTTATTTGCCATTCCTTGCTGCTGATGGTTGTGTAATCACAAACTCGGAACCTTTCGTTAATATCAAGAATTATCCTGATATGGACAAGGTTATGGCAGAAGTAAAGAAGGTAAAGACGAATGTTGCTTTCAATGCAAACGAAATTGCAAAGAAGGTTAACGCTCGTTCCAACATGGTTCTTCTTGGTGCAACAATTCCATTCCTCGGATTGGAACTTGCAGAACTCGAAGCATCTATCCAGCGCATTTTCGGTCGCAAGGGCGAAGCTGTTGTAAATTCGAACCTTGCTGCTATAAAGGCTGGTTACGAATTTGCAAAGAACAACTAGTAGAAAAATCTTTATAGAGAGCGGGAGAGGAGACTCTTCCGCTTTTTTTTTTGTTTGCGATTGGCAATTCGGAACGACTGACTTTTTGCAAAAAAAAGACCGCTCATTGGCGGTCTTGATTTTTATATCACTTTATTCCAGAATCTATTAGTAATATCAACTGGCTTTTTGTTATTAATCTTGTACATTCTCTGGTTGGTGGTCTTCTTGTCCAATCCGCCATATTTTGGATTGTATGGACCAAGTTTCAGATATTGGAACGGAGTAATGTCCTTGGGAAAATTCTGTTTGCCAGAATACCATGCAACCTTCTTGTCGAAAGTCTTGTGGACATATTCTGCCATCTTAATAACTTCCTCCTGATTGGCATCGCCACCCATAAAGCAGAAACATGTAATACATTTGTTGTACTTTGAAATCATGTTTGAGATGGTTTCTTCATCAAGTTGATTGCCAATATCCTTGCACAAGTGCGGGCTATGGCAACCAGGACAATGGTTGGGGCAGTTGCTTATATTTACAGCCAAAGTCACTTCATCAGGAACTTCCTGAAAAACAATGTCGTAGTTGTAGTACTTAAGCATTTTCGTATTCCTTTAACTTGTTGTCGTAATATCTTCTGTTAGCTTCTTGCTGACGTGCTTCGGAGAAGTTGCTGACACGCTTCATGTAACCGATGATTCTGGTCAGATAGTCGATGTCGGAGCTTCCGCATTCAGGACAAGTCTTGAGGTAGCGCTTGTCGATGTGACCACACTTGTTGCAAACCGTATTTGGAATGTTGAATGTGAAATAGTTGCAACCTTCGATAGCGGCTACCTTAAGCAACTGACGGTACTGTGCCTTGGTAAGGTGCTCTTCGAGATTGACATGCAATGCCGAACCACCAGTAAGATGCTCAATATATTCTTTGCCATGCAGACGGAACTTGTCGAGTGTATTAATTTCCTTGTCTTCAACAATGAAGAAATAGCTATTGTAGCAATTGCGCGGTACGAAATATCCGTCTTCCTTATCCCATTTAGCGTGCTTAACGCCGACATTTTCGGCAGGTATCATTTCGCAGTTGAACATAAGTTCCTTTGTGCGGTATTTCTTGTTGTAGGTCTCAATAAGTCCGAGAACATCCTTTACATAGTTGCGATACTGTGCGTTGTCGCTGATTTCCATTCCAAGGTATTCAGCCGATTCTACGAGACCGTTTACACCTATTGTGAGGTATTGTCTGCTTATGTTTATGAATCCAGCATCAAATAGCGGAAGCATACCCTTGTTGAGCAAATACTTGAGGTTTTCGTTGTATGCGGTCTGAACCTTGTGCATCAAGTCAACAACTTCCTCGATGAAGCTCAGGAACGGCATCTTTTCCTTCTTTTCGTACTGTATGCAACGGTTCAGGTTGATTGTAAGTACGCTCTTTGATCCTGTTGATACGCCACCAGCGCCAAGAGTATAGCTGAATTCGTTGTCGGTAATTTCATTGCGGAGACGGCAGCAGCTGCTGAGCGAGTCTGCATTGTCGCTGATGTAGGTGAAGAACGAGTGTCCTTCGGAGTACATTTCTGCGGTAAAATCGCCGTATTCCTTGTCGCGAACATCGCCATCCTCGGAAAGGAGAGCCATAGTTTCAACTGGGAAGGTAAGAACGGTCTTTGTGCGTTCCTTGTTGAACCACTTCATGAATCTCTTCTGCAACCAGTTGAGAGATTCCCAATCGGGTTGAGAATTGTCAGGGAAGCGGAAGTCGCCAAACAAGCTCTGGAAGTAGAACTTGTCGTAGTAAGATATGTTCCAGAATACCGACTGGAAATTACGTGCGCCAGTTGGCTGGTTGATTGAGTAAACTATTTGTTCGAAGCAGTCGGTTATGACTTTGTCGATTGTACGTTTCTTGAGCGAAAGGTCGACAACTTCATCTGGACGCTTATAGTAGTCTTGTCCGTATTCGAGACCAATGAAATAGTTCATGTACATGAGGAACTCAGGAGTTGCACATGCACCGCTCAACATACTCGATACAATGAATACCAAGTTGATGAAACCACCGCAGAACGACTTTAGATTAGTCGGCTTTGTAGAGTTACCGCCAATTATCTGAGTGCCGTTCAGAAGCCATGGATACATTGTAATACTTGCGCAGTAGTTTGCTATGCTAGTCTCGTCGTTCTTGTAGATAAAGTGCTTGTTGAGCAGGGTAAGATACTTGTCGGCTGTTTCCTTGCCGTACATTTCCTTGATCTTGTCGCAAAGCATCTTTCTGTTGAGACGAATAAAGTTCTGCTTTGGAAGTTCGCCGATAAGAGTAGCAATATTCTTCTTTTCAACATTTGCGTTAGCGTCGAACTTGCTTCCTGTTGCAGCATTCTTAGCTTCGCAGTAGTCGAGAAGGAAGTCGAGTTTGCCCTTTACTTCGCGGTCTTCTAAATGTTTCTGGCGATACAGGATATATGACTTAGCAGCATTGTAGTAACGTTCTGCCATAAGAGCAACCTCTACCTGGTTCTGAATTTCCTCAACGCTTATACCATCATAGATATTTACGCGACTTAGAATGTTGGTTAGGATTTCCTGGGTAGCAAAACTGCCAACTGACAGAAATGCCTTGGAAATGGCTGACTTAATCTTTTCAACGGAGAACAATTCCCTTTTGCCGTTTCTTTTTACAATAAAGTTTTCGTTATAAAGCATAAATCCTGTACTTAATTTTTTGTTGTTAAAATAAATTTTCCCAATAAAAATCTCCTATTGGTTCTTTCTTTTTGGTTTTGCGAAATTATTTCATTTGTCCCTTTAAAATCATGTTTACATGATTAATCTATTAACAGACTTTTTAACACAAATAACAGATTTGTAGTCAATTTGTTGCGGATTTTTTTGCCTTTGTAACTTAAAAAATGGCATTCTGGAATCATCTTTTTAACACCTGTTTATAGTCATAATGAAAAAAAGTGAATTTTGCAGAAATTTACAGAAAAGCAATTGTAATTTTATTATAAATAGATTGTTTTTGTGTACTAAATTTTGTGTATGGCAAAAATCTTGAAATTCTAGAATCTTCGCAAAAAATATTTTTTCCGTTAATTTTTGAAAAGGTGTTCTACCTATTTATAATCCTACATGGCATGTTGAGAACCGATTGCCTTTATGAATCTTGATTTGTTATTCAAGTCGTTGATTATTATTGCTTTATAACCATACATGGAACACAAGTCCAGCATTTCCTTTCCCAGAAATTCGTTTATTTCGAAATACACTGTTGTTCTATGATTTGGCTGATGCCTGACTATGAATTGCAGAATGTTGCGATAGAATAGGAGAGGATCGCTGTCGTTGACATATAGGGCCAATGATGGTTCAAAGTCGGTGACATTTTTGTGCATCAGAGTCATTTCGCTGTTGCGGACATACGGAGGATTGCTGACTATGATGTCAAACTTTTCATCAAAGGGGAATTTTTCCTTTGATAGAATGTCGTATTTTGCAAAGGAGACATCTGCTTGGTTATTCCTTGCGTTGTATTTGGCGATTTCCAGTGCCTTTTCGGATATGTCGATGGAAAATACATTTGCCTGGGGCATATTTTTCTTTATTCCGACTGCGATGCACCCGCTACCGGATCCGATGTCAAGTATAGATATTGTATGGCCAGATTCGGCTTCGCTCTGAGAGCTGTTGCAGACCATTTCCACAAGCATTTCGGTTTCCTGGCGGGGGATAAGCACATTGCTGTCGACCTTGAACTCGAGACCATAGAAAGAAGCAATACCAGTAACATATTGCACTGGTTCTCCATTTGTTAGCCTAATAGACTTTTCGGTTAACTTATCAATTATTATTTTATCAACTTCCTCATCCTTATCAAGGAGCATCCGGGTTCTGGATAGTTTCAATTCATCGCAAACAAAAATTTCGGCAATAGAACGAGCTTCGTTTGTCTCGTATATTTTTTCAAGTTGCGAGGTAAGCGTATGTATGAATTTGGAAATCGTCATTCGTTATGATTTATGGCTGTTTTTGGCGCAGAAAACTTGTTTATAGTCATTTCGGAAGTCTGAGAGAACACGCGATACGGAACGTGGAGCGTTGTGAAATCGGCTATCCGCAACGTTGCTTGCAACCTCGCGAAGCCTGTGAGCAATCTCCTTGGAATTGTAGATTGGAGATTCCGCATAAACAGGCTCACAAGGCTCGTACCTATGCCTGTTCGCTTTGTTTTGCGGAATGACGACATAGAAAAATCATCTGATAACCTGAATATTGCCAGATTCGTCAACCTTTACAATGTCGGAGTTTCTGTTTCTGCTCAGTTCGTCTTGGCGAAGAGGCACAATGTAGTCGACTTCGGACTTGATTTCATTTGCAATGTCGCAGAATCCGAGTGGTGGGTTGCATCCCGAAAGGTTTGCCGATGTTGAAACGATAGGTCTGCCCAATACACCAATAACTTCGCGGCAGAAATCGTCGTTCACTATTCTAATTCCAATAGAACCGTCTTCTGCGACAAGATTCTTTGGTAGATTCTTGGCCTTAGGATATATTATAGTCAGCGGACGGTCGGCCGCTTCGATGAGTTGTTCTGCTATTTCGGGGATCGACACCGTGTACTTTTTCATCATTTCCATCGAATCGACAAGGATAAGCATGCTTTTGCCTTTGTCGCGATGCTTGATGTCGTATATTCTAGCGATTGCTTTTTCGTTGCAGGCGTCTGAGCCTATTCCCCATATTGTATCGGTAGGATAGAGGATTGTACCTCCATTTTCCAAGACTTTACAAGTTTCGTCAACAATGTTTTTCATAGTTTATTGTAAAAAGTCATCAGTTCTTCTGTAATAAGTTTCCTGTCGAAGCGTTTGCTCCTTTCGTAGCCACGAGCTATAAGTTTATTTCGTTCGCTTTCGTTGTCGAGGAGATACTTGATAGCTTCGGCAAGGTTGTCCTTGTGAGGCGCGTTTATTGTGAAGGCGGCATTTCCAGCTATTTCGCCTGTACTTCCGTTGCTGTTGGTAATTACCGGAGTTCCGGAGAAAAATGCCTCTAGTATTGGGATGCCAAATCCTTCGTACATTGAGGGATAAATGAAAATGTCGGCCATCTGGTATATTGCAGGCAGATCGGCATTACCAAGACGTTCGTAAACATGCAGTCGCGACGAAAGCCCGTGTGAGTCGGCGTATGCCTTAATTTCGTCGAAGTATTCTGTCTTGCGTCCAACCATAACAATGTCGATGTCGATGTTGTGTTCGTAAACGGCTTCGAGTATTCTATGCGTGTTTTTTCGCCTTTCGATAGTGCCTACTGAAAGCAGATAATGTTCGGGCAGATTGTTTGACTTCCTGATTCTGTCCTTTTCTTCGTCGCTAACCTTTTGGGCATATTTAGGATTACATGTTTGATACAGCACATCGATTTTCTTGTCGCTAATGCCATAATATTCCATTATGTCCTTCTTTGTCTGGCTACTAGTTGCGATTATGCGGTCTGATTTTTCGCAAGCATAACGGAATTTGTAGTCGTAGATCTTACGGTCGAAATATTTATATAGGTGTGGAAATTTCAAGAATATAAGGTCGTGGATTGTGACAACTTTCACTGCCTTTGTCTTGTTTATGTCGCGTGGCAATTCGTTGCTCAGTCCATGAAAAATATCGATTCCTTGTTGTTCGATAAGTTCACCAAGTCGCATTGAACGCCAACGAGCCTGTGCAAATTTTGATGAGCCTTCTGGTGGCATTATCAAGTTGTTGCAGTATTTATCTTCAACAAGTCCGTAAGGATTTTCAGTGCTGAAAAGCACATACTTGTTTTCGGGGTAAAGGTCTTGCAATGAACGAATTACATCGCGACTATAATTGCCAAGTCCCGCTTTGTTTACAAATGCCCGTTTTGCGTCGAATCCGATTATCATTATACGTTGTTTTATACTGCAACATTATTTTCTCTAAGCGCTTCGTTAAGCGATGTTTTTTTGTCTGTCGATTCCTTGCGCTTTCCGATAATCAATGCGCATGGCAGGTAGTAAGTGCCAGCAGGGAATTGTTTCGCTGTGCTTCCAGGAATAACAACCGATCTTTCGGGCACATAACCTTTGTATTCAACAGGCTCGTTTCCTGTGACATCGATTATCTTAGTTGAAGCTGTGATTACTGTGTTTGCGCCTAGCACAGCCTCGCGGCAAATGTGAGCGCCTTCGACCACTATGCAACGCGAACCTATGAAGCAGTTATCCTCGATGATTACTGGTGCTGCCTGCACTGGTTCGAGCACACCGCCAATACCAACGCCACCAGACAGATGTACATTCTTGCCGATTTGTGCGCACGAACCTACAGTCGCCCAAGTGTCAACCATTGTGCCTTCATCGACGTATGCACCTATGTTGACATACGATGGCATCATTATTACACCTCTAGCGAGATATGCTCCGTAGCGTGCAGTTGCTGGAGGAACTACGCGTACGCCTAGCTTGTCGTAGTCGCGCTTTAGCGGTATTTTGTCATAATATTCAAAGATGCCAGATTCTGTTTTCTGCTGCTTCTGAGTGGGGAAGTATAAGATGACGGCTTTTTTTACCCATTCGTTGACTTGCCATTTGTCATCGACTGGTTCTGCCACACGGATTTCTCCATAGTCAAGAAGTTTTATCGTTTCGGTTATCGCCTGTATGCTTTCCTCTTTTTCGAGCAGTTCGCGATGTTCCCAAATGCGTTCTATAGTTTCCTTCAATGTCGAATACATATTCTTTTCAATATGAAGCACAAACTTACAAAAAATATTTTTTTATAAGAATATAAGATTTAAAAGAAATTAAATGCTGATTGTGAATTATTGTTGCTATTATGATATTAGCGATATGAATATCCTATCAAACAAAAAAGAAAAACATTGTTGTTCGCTAAATTATCTATGGATTTGCACAAAATGAATTATATAGTCATTGAATTGTATTGACTTATTAACAACCTCTCCGAGGTTGCAAGAACATTCCGCTCGTGCCGCGGGGGCATTTACTTTGTTATTCGCCCCTACAATTTATTTTCAGCGGTGCTCATGATTGTCTTCGACAATTGTCACCAAAAACAGTAAACAAAAAAAGTGTGTCCGCTGAGTCTGCTTCGCTAAAAATCGGCTTCACTACGCTAAAAGTCAGAAACTTGCCTTGTGCAATGGTTGCGTTTTAGACGCGAACCATCACACAAGGTTTCAAACAGTCTGACTTTATTACGCTCCGTTTCACCGATTTTCTTAACGCTCACCAGCCAAGGCGGCAATCAAGGTATTGCTACGCAATGGATAAAAAAATGAAATCCGGCTTCGAGAGATTCCATTTTTTTTGCTGCTACTATACCTTTTAGTCGGTTCGCTGTTCGCTATGTTTTATGGTAACATGGGTCATGATGCTTGCAAGTAATGGAAATGGAATGAGAAATAAAAAAAGACAGACTTAAATCTGTCTTTTCTGCGGTGTGGAAGGGACTCGAACCCTCGACCCCCGGCGTGACAGGCCGGTATTCTAACCAGCTGAACTACCACACCAGCTGATTGCTTTCAAAAGCGATGCAAAGGTACTGCTTTTTTTGATTCTGGCAATAACTTTTTAATTTTTTTTTGAAATTTTTGCAATGTTAGGTTAACATATTTGTCTTCAACGAAATAAGAGTTGCCTTGTCCACTTCTTTTAGGCATTGTTGAGCATAAAAAGCATGATGGGTAGTTGTTGATTGGCTTTTATTAGTCCAAACTTGGCACGTAATCGTTCGACAGCACCTTCATTTCAATCCTACGGTTTTGCTGGTTGGCGACTTCCTGCTGTTCCTTCGTCAGCGAGTTAATGAAACTTTCGTTCAGCACTGCGCCTTTGGGCAGGAATGGATACTCGGGATTGTTGCTTGTTATAACTTTCGGCTTGCTTTCGCCGTATCCCTTAGCGACCATACGTGCTGAAGGTATGCCTTTCGACTCGAAATAGGATGTAACCGAATTAGCACGCTTCTGGCTGAGTTCCATATTACTCTGTTCGGATCCGACCATATCGGTGTGAGCAGAAAGTTCTATTACAATGTTTGGATTTTCAACCATTATGCGGATAGTACTGTCCAAAATGGCTTTCGAAGGTTCTGTAAGTTCCCAGCGTCCGAAAGCGAACTCAATGTTCGGAATTTCGATTGTCTTGTTTAGAGTTTCAAGAAGTATGTCGTATTCGAAAGTCTTGTTGAATTCAAGCGAATCGGTTGAGAATCTTGACTTCCCATTGAAGTATCCATCTTTTGTTACGACAAATACGTAATCGGTCTTGGTTTTGAGCTTGAAATTGAACTTGTCCTTCTTGTTTGCAACAATAATAGTATCGCGGAACATAGAACCATCGCTTCCGTAAAGAGTTATAAGGCTGGAATCGATGAGTGCCTTTGTGTCTGCATCATGAACGCTACCGGTGAGTTTGAACTCTAAAGGAGGTATCTCGAAGAAATAAATGTCTTCACCTTTTGATCCTTTGCGGTCGGAGGTGAAGTAGCCCTTATCCTCGTTCTTGTAGTAGTATATGCCAAAGTCGTTGCCGTTGCTGCTGAACGGGTGTCCCATGTTTTGCGAGCGCCAGCGGTCATCTTCATTTTTGTAGGCTACAAAAATGTCAAGTCCGCCCATGGTCGGATGCTTTGTGCTGGAATAGAATAGGGTAGTGTCGTTGCGCATATAAGGAAAAAGTTCGTCGCCAGCGGAATTGATAGCGGGTCCCATGTTCTTTGGCTTCGACCATTCCGAACCAGCCTTTTCCGAATACCAGATGTCGGCTCCACCATATCCGCCGTCGAGTCGTGCAGAGAAATATATAATGCTACCATCTGGCGAAACGGTCGGGTGACCGATTGAAAGCGAGTCGGAAACTATGCCGAGGTTTGTTGGATTCATCCATTCTCCGTCAACCTTCTGCGCTTCATAAATCTGGCAACCAGTATTCTTTCCCTTTTCGGCTATGCACGAGGTATAGTAGAACTTGCGTCCCTGGTCGAATATGCACGGAGAGCCTTCGTCGAAGCGGGTGTTTATGGAGTCTAATGCAGTGACATCTTCCCATTTGCCATGTCTGTCGAGCTTTGTGACGAATAGGTCAGAGAATTTTGTTCCAGTGATTCCGCTGAGTTTCTTGCCTTGCGACTCTTCGCGTGTTGAACTGAAATATACATGATCGAAACCGTCCTTCTCGTCGATGCTAGGGCAGAAGTCGTTGGCTTTAGAACAGAGATGCTTGGCTTTTTCGATTACCCAGCGAGTAGGTTTCTTGGTTTGCTCTATTGCCCAGTTTGCCGATTCTATACCTTTGCGGGCAACGGTATCGTCTGGCTTTACATCAAGCACTTGGTTGTAAAAATCGATTGCCGATTCAAAGTTGTCCTCCTGAATTTCTATTTCGGCAAGGCGATTTTTGGCATTCACTTCGTATCCTTTGGATTTTGCAGCGCGCTTGTAGTTGGAACGTGCTTTCTTGTAGTATCCCGACATGAAGTAGCATTCGCCAATCTTATAGTATATTTCAATCTTGTCGTTCTTGTTCTTTATTTTTTTCAGTATGGCGGTATATTCCTCCATTGCCTTGTAGTATTCTTCGGCCTCGAAACTCTCGTCGGCACGACGGAGCTTTTTCTCCTGAGCACTTGATGCCGAGGCGATTACGACTGCTAGAAGCAATATTGATATGTACCTGAATACTTTCATTCCGATATTTTTTACCGTTCTAATAACTCAAAAACACCTATAATATTATTCGGATGGCAAAAATAATCATTTAGTAAAAGTTATAGACTGCTGCTGCCGAAAAAAATATCCACAATGCCAATATTATGAAACTTATTAATTTGTAGGACATTTTCTGGTTTTTATGTCTGATTATGAACATAAGAAATATTACTGTGAAAATGCCACCAACAAGTTCGAAAAGGTGAAGTATTGATTCGGGAATGCGTCGTTTTCCCTTTGTCGCCCTGTGCTTGTCGGCGACAAATAAAATTCCAGCAAGCAGGTTGATTATTATAAGATATGTTATTGCGAATTTCATGAAAAATGTCGGTTAATTTAAGGTTGCAAAGTTAGCAAAAATAAATTTTGCAATTCCGTTATCTATTCTTATTTTTGCGTTTGGTTTGGTGTGTGCCAAACTTTGAATTTTGAATTTTACGAAGCGTTTATGCTCGTCTTGTGATTGGAAACGTGAGAAATTTTCAAAGACAGCAAGAGAGTGTAAGGGTTCGCGCTTACAGCGTGGACTGTTTGCAACTTTTTCTGTCAACGGTAATCTCACGACCTCCAATCAAAGAAGTGGTATATCAGTGCCACGCTTCTATTGTATATTTCTGCTCATAAGGTGCTGGTGAGCGAGGAAAGGTATTGCAATGGAAATTTTTTCTTCATCACAAAAAATTACAACTGCCATACTTTGGCATTTTGGAGTATTTACTTTGCGAAAATATATTGTATAATTTAAAATTAGTAAAATGATGAGAACTTTTAAATTTTTAGGATTTATTATGGCTTTATCAGTCATAGGGTTATTATGCTTTTCGTGTGGAAACGGCAGTAACAATACGGAGAACGAATCTGTTAGCAATGAAGAAAACAATCAATTGCCAGAAACTCAAAATCATAAATATGTTGATTTAGGGTTGCCAAGTGGCACTTTATGGGCGACCTACAATGTCGGTGCCGATTCTCCCGAAGGCTACGGCAGTTACTTCGCTTGGGGCGAAACCACTACTAAGAATAATTATGAGTGGAGTAATTATCTTTGGGGCAAAGAAGATGGTAAGGTTTCCAAATACTGTGATGAAAAGTTTTGGGGTTACAATGGTTTTACAGACACTAGAACCGTTCTTGAACCAAAAGATGATGCAGCTACCATGAACTGGGGTAAAGGCTGGCGCACACCAACTGAGGATGAAATGGTTGAGTTGATAGATAATTGCACAAACAAGTGGACAAAACTTAATGGCGTAAATGGTATTATGCTTACAGGTCCCAATGGAAACAGCATTTTCCTCCCTGCAGCAGGAACCTTTTTGGGCGATAGCCATTATAATGAAGGCTATTGCGGTGAGTATTGGACGAGTACAATTATATCTGGATCTCCATTTAGTGCGTTTGTCCATAGGGTATATAAAGAAGGATTTGATGTTGACGAGGGCTACGTTGATGATGACAGTCGAGAATCAGGTAGAACCGTGCGTGCTGTGTTTTCTAAATAATTATAGGAGAATAAAGTATGAAAAAGTTTATTGTCATTGGTGTATTTGTAAGTTTGACGCTGACCCTATTTAGCATTAACACATTTGCTCAGAGCAAAGATAAGACCGCCTATCAGAAAAAGGTTCACGAACTGGCTGAAAAGTACTACTGTATTGTAAACCATAATACAGAAAATCCTAAAAATCTCAACTTTACCGACCAATATACTATGGCAATATTCACAGGTAAGGTATATGACGAAGAATCATTTAACAACTTTGCGGGTATGCTTATATTGACCAAGGTAAATGTAATGTCAACAAGTCAGATGGAAAGTCTAAAAAAGCGCATGGACAATGACCTGAAAGCGGCTGCAAAACTTAAGACTAGTGTTGATATTCAGCGCGAAAAAGAAGAGCAACAAAAGAAAAAGGAAAAAGAAAAACGAGCGAAAGAAACAGAAACAGATAAAGGATACCTATATGCTATTATCGCACGGGACTTTAACAAATGGTGCACAAAAGGGGAGTATGAAAAGACTAGCGAACATGATACTAGGCTTCAAACACTATCCGCATATATATTTGATTCTATTTGTAGAGAAAACATAAGTTTGGTTATTAACAATAAACGAATAAGAATAACCAAAGGCACTTATGATGCAGAAAACGAACAGTTTCCTATTAAATATGAATTATGGACAGACAGAAGCGCTGCTTATTATAGTAATACTCAGTTTGATGGTTACATAGGAGGCAGTAAAAAATATTCATATTTCGATTTGAGTTTCGATTTGAAAGTTCCAATAAACGAGGCAAAGAATTTATCAGATCTACGCCAAATTTATTATGAAGATCAAGTGGCATTTTATGATGATAATATTGCATTTAGAAAAGTAAGGCTGGAAGATGGCTATAATGGGTATGTTTATGGTCCTATGTTTTTGCCGTTATACAATTGTACCGACATCATTATTTATGCAGATAAAATGACATTAAACACTCAATATCTTAAGGGGTATTCTTTCAATTACACAAAATATGAAAGTGGCTGTGAATGGGAAAAATGCAAACAGTACTTTAAAAGTTACTCCGAATACATTTCATTCTATAATAAAGGCTCACAAATTCTTAATAGTGAGGTGAAAGAAAGAAAACTATATGCGCTGTATAATAAATACTTTAAAGATCAAGATGAATTTTTTTCGTTCTACAACAAAGGTGAAACTGATTTTTTTAAAGAAGTAAACAAGAGAATAAAATATGAAAAATATAAGGAACTTTTCAAAGATTACAATGAATATTCATCGTTATATGACCAGGGAGATCAAGTATTTAAATATGAAACAAATAAAAGAGAACAATATAATATATATAAACCCTATGCGTATTTCAAAAATTACGATGATTTTTCATTGTTCTATGACCAGGGAGAACAAGCCTTTAACGATGAAGTAAATTATCGCAAAAAGTGTATAGAAATAAAGAAAATATTTCCTGCAAATGCAAACTTATATGAGGACTTATCTTCATATAATAAGGATTGTAAAAAAATTGATGCGTGTGTTGAATATTATAAAGAAGTCAAAGATAAATACTTAGTTAAAATATTTGACAATAAAGTTAATGATTTATATTCAACTTTTGTGAAATATTATGTAAAAGGTGGAGGCAAAAATCCGTTTGATATAGAAGTCGCCAGAAGATCTTGGTATAAAACAAACAAAAATTTATATAGTAGTGAAAGTGAATTTAATGAAATATTTATGGCTGGCAAGACATGTTTTCATAATGACTTAGATGCTAGAAAATATATATCGAAATACAATTATAATATTAGAAAGCTAAATGAAAAAGATTATAAAACATTAGTAACCGCTGCAAAATATAATTATGACCACGGCATTGTTTCTACAATGGAAAAAGTCATTAATGGCGATGCCAAGATGAAAAAGGAATTTGAAAGCAATGGCTCATATTTCAGTAATACAAAGGATTTCTTCAATAGCTATGTCGGTGAAAACTATAAGTCGGATTTAAAAGAAAAGAAGAAAGCTGCAAAGAAGTCTTCTAATTAGTTTTGCAAAAACAAGCAATAGTTTATTGTGATAATCAAATTTTCAACAAAAAGGTTACTGCCGTAACCTTTTTGTTTTGAAGTATATGTGTATTAGTTGTTTAAGCACAATGGAACGTTGAGAAATAACCTATATTCTGAATGGGGAATAGCACTCTCTGGCAAAAAAAAACAAAAGAGTCCGGATTTCCGAACTCTTTCTGTGGTACCTCCTGGAATTGAACCAGGGACACCAGGATTTTCAGTCCTGTGCTCTACCAACTGAGCTAAGGTACCAGTCAATTTTGCGGTTGCAAAGGTATAGCATTTTTTTGAACTGGCAAAATTTTATTTCAAAAAATGTCGATTTTTTTGAGTAAGATTGAAAGTGAAATGATTTACAGAAGATTGGCTTTCGTTCGATATGTTCATAGGGGATGCTTTGTGCCTAATAAATCGTAAATCTAAAATCGTAAATCGTAAATAATATTGTATTTTTGCGCAAAATTTTCCAAAGTGTACGAAACGATTACATTAAGCAACGGGATTCGGATAATTCACTACCACGTAAAGTCTGATGTGGCACATTGTTGCATGCTGATGAATACTGGCACTCGCGACGAAAGCGAACGGCAGCTCGGTATGGCGCATTTTACCGAGCACATGCTCTTTAAGGGAACGCAGAAACGCAAGGCATACCACTTGCTCAACCGCATGGAATCGGTTGGGGGTGAGGTAGATGCATATACGACTAAGGAAGAAACATGCGTGTCGTCGAGCTTTATGGTGGAATTTTACGACAGGGCTATCGAACTCATCAACGACATTGTTTTCTGCTCCATTTTTCCACAACGCGAAATAGAAAAGGAACGCGACGTAATTGTGGACGAGATAAATACATACAAGGATAATCCTTCAGAAAACATTTTCGACGAGTTCGAGTCTGCAATGTTCGCCGATCATACGCTTGGACATAATATATTGGGAACCAAGAAGTCAATCTCTAAGTTCTGTACTAATGATTTAATTGATTTTGTCGCAGAAAAATACAACACCGACCAGATGGTTTTCTGTTCAATTGGCGACATTGATTTTCGACACCTTGTTCGCATGTGCGAAAAACATCTCGGACAAAATGCGGCAAAACTTCGTAGTTTTGAGCGAGTTCCATTTGCGGGAAAAACAAAGTTCGACAAAGTGGTGAAAAAGAAAAGTCTTCAGGCTAATACCATTATTGGCAACTACTGTTATTCGTACAGTGATCCGAAGCGTGTTCCTATGTTTTTGGTTTCCAACATACTTGCAGGACCTGGCATGAACTCCCGCTTGAACATGCAGTTGCGCGAACATCATGGACTTTCGTATAACATCGAATCCAACTTTACCACATATCAAGACACTGGATTATTTAGCATATTCTTCAGTTCAGACCAGGAAAAGGTTGACTTTGCCGTGGATATGATTTTCCGCGAGCTTGACAAAATGAAAAATAACAAACTGGGAATCTTGCAGTTGTCGCGAGCAAAGAAGCAGTTGATAGGGCAGGTGGCAATTGAGTGCAGTTCAAATTCAAACCTTTTGTTTCCTACGGCAAAGTCGTTTATGAATTACGGCAAGGCCGAAACTTTCAAGGAAACCGTTGCTCTCATTGAGGCAATCACGGCACAGGATGTCATGGATGTTGCTAACGAAATTTTCGTCCGCGATAATTTTTCGTCAATAAAATATTTGTAGAATATGTCTGCAGAAGAAAGACGTTTCGAATATATTGAAAGTTTTGGATGTCAAGATGATGAATTGCTTCGTGCTCTTGAGCGAGAGACCGCGCTTACACAGGTTAATCCACAAATGCAATCGGGGTGCTATCAGGGACATTTGCTGGCAATGCTTATCGGCATGACGGGAGCAAAGCGAGTCCTCGAAATAGGCACTTTCTCGGGATATTCTGCAATATGTATGGCGAGAGCTTTGCCTGCTGACGGACAATTGGTTACAATAGAGGTAAATGACGAAATAGAATGGCTGTCATCAAAATATTTCCAAAAATCAGGTATGCAGGACAAGATTGTGCAGATCACAGGCGATGCCGCCGAAATCGTGCCGACACTTGAGGGACAGTTCGACTTGATTTTCATAGATGGCGACAAACGAGAATACATTTCTTATTTCGAGACAGTGCTGCCAAAACTTGCAACAAATGGAACAATCATTGCCGACAATGTTATATGGTACGACAAGATTTTTACAGAAACGGCATCAAACGACCACATGACACACGGCATTATGGCTTTCAACGAGTATATTTCAAATCGTTCTGATATAGAAAAGATTATACTTCCGGTTCGCGATGGACTTATGCTGATTAGGCTGAAGAAGTAATTTGTACAATTTGTTTTGTTGATAATTGTTTTTGAGGGTTTCTTTTCTTTGAAAAAATTAATAACTTTGCAGTTGAAATTAATATTAGGTTTGTTAACAATAATTGTATTATGGAAAGATGTGTTTTAGTGCCTTACGAGTTTAGTAATGAGGCGAATTTTGCTCTTAACCACGCTTACGAAATAGCCAAGTTCGAGAAGCTTCCTATTCATATCCTTTATGTTGCCGACTCCGACAAGATGATTGACGAGTGGCAGGAAGAACTTGAAAAAGTGGCTGAAAAGTTCAAAAAAGATACTGGTTACGAAAAGGTTACTACTGTTGTGCGAAAAGGTTCGCCATTCGATGTAATCCACGAGTACGGTATCGAACAGAATGCCTACCTTGCTGTAATGGGCGTACACGGAATCAAAACTATCGAGAAGCAGGTGAAACTGATACAGAAGTTTGTAAAGGTTCCTTTCGTGCTGGTACAGAGTCCGTTGGCATTCGGTGAGTACGACCGTATTTGTATCCCGATTGACGGTGACAAGAAGTCGCGCGCTAAGTTCATCTGGGCTAAGTACTTGAACCTCATTTTCGAGAGCCACGTATATGTTGTTTATCCTAAGACAAACAGCGAGAGCCGTCAGGCCGACATCAACAGCAACATTGCATTTGCAACTTCACTTTTTGCCGACAATGCCATAGAATTCGATGTCGAAGGTGTTCCCGAAGATGATTTCTACGATAACATTTACGACTATATGCGTGGCATTTCGCCAGACTTGGTGCTCTATATGTCTGAAAACTACAAGAAGGCGTTCACAAGCATCAAACGTCCGCGCAATATTGAATTGAGCAAGAAGATTCCGGTAATGTGCGTAAATCCTCGTACCGATATAGTTAAACTCGGTGGCTTCAACTACTAAAATATGTCTATCAGGGTTCTTTGCCGAAATATGCTCGTTGCGGCAACTTTGCTTGTCGTTATCTTGCTCTTGCCGTGCGAGGCACTTGCTACGCACAACAGGGCGGGAGAAATAACATATAAGCAGATTTCGGCACTGACCTACGAGGTTACAATAATCACATACACGGCCACTGGTCCTGGCTGGACGGCAGACCGCCCCGACCTTGAGATTGCATGGGGCGACAATACAACTTCTATACTTCCTCGTTGCGAAGAAGTTTTACTTCCCGATTACTATAAGCGTAATAAATATGTAGGGCGGCACACATACGGTGGGCCTGGCATATTCTGCATAACAGTTGAAGATCCGAACAGAAATGCCAATGTCACTAATATTCCCAATTCGGTGAATACGCTTTTTGCCATCTCAACGACAATGATAATCGACCCGTCGCTTGGCTTAAACAATACGCCGATACTCACACAACCTCCTGTAGACAAGGCGGCAGTGGGACAGGTGTTCGTTCACAATCCGGGTGCTTACGATCCCGATGGCGACAGCCTTTCGTACAAGATAACACCGTGTCGCGAAGAAAACGGCGTACCAATTCCCAACTATTCGTATCCTGCAGCTTCAAACTATATAAGAGTAGATGAATTTACAGGAGACCTCATTTGGAATACGCCGATATATGTGGGTGTATACAACGTTGCGATGCTTATTGAGGAATGGCGCGATGGAGTAAAGATTGGCGAAATAATCCGTGACATGCAGATTGAAGTCTTCGACAGCGGAAATACTATTCCTCAGATTGACCTCACATCTCTTGATACTGTATATGGAAATAACGACAGCATTTGTATCGAGGCAGGAAAACTTCTGGAGTTTGAAGTCAAAGCAACGGATACAAATGGGGACTCCATAATACTTTCGGCATACGGAGCTCCTTTTGTCGCAAGCGATGATGCCCCTGCTCATTTTGAGCAGACTGCTTCGCAAGCTGGCTTTGCAAAGGGAATGTTTGAGTGGCACACAAGCTGCAATGTAGTCAGGAAACAGCCTTATATTTTGAATATCAAGGCTCTGGACATGAATCCGCTGGTCAATCTTGTCGACTTGAAAAGCATTTATATAACGGTTGTTGGACCAGCAGTTGAAAATTTACAGGCGACACCATCTTTCCAAGAAATAACTTTATCGTGGACGCAATCGGTATGTAGTAATGTTATCGGATATAATATTTACAGAAAGATTATGCCATCTGGTTTTGTCCATGATTTTTGCCAGACTGGCGTGCCGGCAAGCACCGGATATGAAAATGTAGCATTTGTCGAAGGCAGAGCAAATTCTTCGTATGTAGACAGGGATATTGCACAGGGACATGAATACTGCTATATTGTTTGTGCTGTATTCCCCGATGGGGCAGAGAGTTATGCGTCTGATGAAGTTTGCTCTTCGTTGCCTAAAGGTCTTCCTACGATGACAAATGTTAGCGTTCTGTCAACCGACAGGGCAACAGGAAGCGTTTACGTAGCATGGGTGAAGCCAGACGAAGCAGAACTTGCAGAAACATCAGCGCCATACAAATATGTGCTTTTCCGTTCGACAGGTTTCCTCGGCGACAATTTTTCTCAAATTGCAGAAATTGACGGAATAGACAATCTTGAATATACCGACAACAATATCAACACAGTAGATCATCCATATACTTATAAGATTGAATTTTATGGAACGGCAAATGGGCAAAGCGTTCTGATTGGAACCCCGAGTTTCGCTTCCTCTGTATTCGTCGACTTGACGCAACAGGAAAATTCAGTCAAGATAAGGTTGAGAAACAATGTTCCGTGGACAAACTACAACTACGAATACTACAGGTACGATTCTGTTACCGACACATACAACCTTATTGGTTCTACCGTTGAAAAATCCATAATTGACGACCAAGTAGAAAATGGTCGTGAATACTGCTACTATGTGAAATCTTATGGTCGTTATACGCTTTCTGGATATACTGAACCGCTCGAGAATCTATCGCAACAAGTATGCAAGTTTTCCGTGGATACTATTGCTCCTTGTCGACCAGAAATTTCAGTGGAATCAGTTTGTGATTCAACCTACAACTTGATCAGATGGTCGCTGCCTGATTCGTGCAACTACGATGTTGCCACCTACACATTGTACTACACGCCGGTTCTTGATGGAGAATATCAGGTTCTGTCGGTTTTCAATTCCGACATTACCGAATTCAGACATTATCCCGACGATAGGATGGCTGGATGCTACTACATAAATGCTTCTGACTCATACGGAAATGTCAGTGAAAACTCGACTGTTGCTTGTATTGACGAATGTTCTTACTACGACCTTCCCAATGTGTTTTCGCCCGATGGTGATGGCATAAACGACTTCTATCATCCTATTGGCGAATATAAGTTTGTGGAAAAGGTTGAAATGACTATACTTAACCGCTGGGGACAGGTGATGTTTGTGACTAACGATCCCGACATAATGTGGGATGGACGAAACCGAATGACAGGCAAAATAGTTGTTCCTGGCGTTTATTTCTACATCTGCGAGGTTTACGAGCAAAGGTTAACCGGACTCGAAGCTCGCCACCTGAAAGGTTTCATACATGTGTTCCATGCCGATAATATTGTTCCAAATCACGACTGATGGGAGAGAAGTTCGTACATATTACACTGTTGCTTTTGTTTGCCATTAGTTGTAATGCGCAGATTGACGATCTCCAGCGTGATTATTTTCGTGCACAGAATTTCATGCTGCATGGCGAAACCGATTCGGCGGTAGCAATATGGCAAAGCCACGAGGACACTGAGGAGTTTTTACTTTGCCTGGCCGACTATTTGACAGCTAAAGAACAATACTCGCAAGCACTTGAAGTTTCACGTAAACTAGAAGGCTATAATCCAACTGAGGCTCAGTTCAGAATGTCGAGAATTTTCGCTGGCATGGGTTTCTCTGATGAAGCTGTTGAATACCTGGGAAAACATCTCTCAGGCAAGAATGCAAGGACATATTCGCAGATAATCAGATGCAAGGAATTCGAAAGCATTAACCGCACTCCCGAATGGCGTGATTTCTGGGAAACACCTCGATATTCAAAGTCTGATGAAGCGTTTGCCGATGTGGAATACAATATCTCGCAACAGCATTACGACTATGCCATCGAAATGCTTGATGCAATGACCAATACTAAGCCTGCAAAACGCAACTATTTGTATGCCAAGGCATATTATGGCATGGAAAAATATTCGCAAGCAATGAAATATCTCGAACTTGCAAATTCGAAGGACAAAGAAATTGTTGCTCTGCGTTTTGCCATACAGAAAGCTTCTGGAAACTTTGCATCAGCCTACGAAACAGGCAAATTGTTACTTGCTACCGACCGCTACAATGCCGAAAATCTTCTCGACTTTGCCGATGTTTGCATGCACCAGAAGAAATATCTGGAAGCAAGACGATATACAGGCCGTTACCTGCAATGCTTCCCCGATAACGAGAAGGCTTTGTATCTTGATGCAAGATTGGCGTTATTTTCTGAATTCAAGGATGACGCTCTAGTTGAAGTTTCGCAACTTATTGCACAAAATCCATCCAATACCGAATATTTCAAGATGCGAGGAGATTTGTATTATGAATACGAAATGTGGGATTTGGCATCATACGATTTCTCGATGGCACTTGACATTACACCAGATGATGCCCGACTGAATTACCTTATGGGAATGTGCTGGTATAATCGTGCATCTCTCGAAAAGTCATGTTTCTACTGGCGCAGAGCGGCTACTGGCAAGTCGCGCGAAGCAGCCGAAATGTACTATATGTATTGCGATGAATAGCTTGGCATCCAAGTCAGGTGCAATAACGCCACTTTCCAGAAACTAGAAACACAGAAACCAAAAACATAGAAACAAAAAAAAGACACCGACTTGCGCCGATGCCTTTTCCTTACTTACTAAACATGTTATTATTTTCTTTTCTGGTTTTTCCTCATTTCTTCCTGCTGTCTTTTCGAGGCTTCTTCGAGGCGTTGCATCCATTTCGATTTCTTCTTAGGCTTGTTCTTGTTGGCTTCCATCTGTGCTAGAAGTTTTTCCTCGTTTACAACAAAACGCTGGATTATCCATGTCTGCAAGATGCTGAACAAGTTAGCAAGCAGGTAGTAGTAGCTCAATCCTGACGAGTACTTGTTGAACCACAACAGCATAAGTATTGGCATCATCCACATCATAACCTTCATGCCGGGCATTGAGTTGCTAGGATTCTGGCTGCTTGTCATCTTTTGCTGAACGAACATCGAAATTGCCATCAGCAATGCGAAAAGGCTGACATGATTACCATAAAGCGAAGAAATTATAGGAATGTTGGTGCTCCATTCCAATATAGCATCATACGACGAAAGGTCTGAAGCCCAAAGGAATGACTGCTGACGCAATTCTATTGAGGCAGGGAAGAAGCGGAACATTGCAATAAGTATCGGGAACTGAAGCAACAAAGGCAGACAACCACCCATCGGACTTACGCCCGCCTTCTGGTAGAGGCTCATCTGTGCCTGCTGGCGTTCCATTTCCTTGCCCTTTGGGTACTTTGCTGCAATTTCATCAAGCTGTGGCTTTAGTACGCGCATCTTAGCAGTCGACATGTACGACTTGTAGGTCAACGGGAAAAGCACAATCTTGATTATGATTGTCATAAGCAGGATTATAATACCGTAGTTTGCTATTCCACGACCAAGCAGATTGAACATAGGAATAATCGCGTACTTGTTTACCCAGCCGAAAATTCCCCAGCCCAGCGGAATGACCTTTTCCATGTCCATGTCGTTGCCATCCTTGTCGGTGTATTCCTTCAGCAACGAGTACTTGTTTGGTCCAAAATAGAAGCTAAATTCCTTTGAAATTTTTTGTTCGTCAGGAATTTCAAGGAAAACGTCCGACTTAAAAGTCTTCAATGTCCTTGGATGTTCTTTTTCGTCAAGTTTTACTAGCGAGATCTTTGGATCGCCAAACGAATTATCCTTCGAAATCAGGATGGAGGAGAAGAACTGTTGCTTGTATGCTATCCATTGCGCACTTCCTTTGGTCTCGTAGTTGTCGGCATCCTTCATTTCGTTGAGGTTTTCAATTTCCTCGTCCGACATGCGCATAAACACTGTCGTGTTGTTGGATTCCCAGTCGCGACCTCTTTCGAGTGCAAACACATCTACGTACCACTGCATCTTTGTGCTTGTGTTGTCCTTGATTTCGTCCTTCAAACCAACAATATTCAAGTTGAAGTCAAGCATGTAGTCATCCGGATGAATAGTGTAGTTATATTCAATGTATTTGCCAGCATCGGCTGTCAGACGCATGATGAAATTAAGACTATCTTCACTGACCTTGATGGTGTCGGATGGCGTTTTTCCGCCTGCAAGCATTGGCTCGAAATACATGTTGTTTGTTACCAACGGCTTTCCATTTACCGTCAGCACTATTCCAAAGGTGGAATTTTCGTCGTTTTCAAACAGCACAAGAGGTTCCTGGTTGAAAGTCTTGTAGTCTTTCAGTTCTACTGAATAGATTTTGCCACCTTTGTTCAGGAACTTGATTATCATTTTGTTGTTCTCGACAACTGTATAGTTGTTCTCTCCAGTTACCGATTTTGCAAAAATTCCATAATCGTTGCGTAGCTTTACATTTTTAATTGAATCCAATTGTTCTGGGCTCAAAGAATCTGCCATTTCAGCTGCTTCCTGCTCTGCTTTTTCGGCTTCGGCTTTCAGCAGCTCGGCAGCCACTTTGGCTTCTTCTTCCTTTACCATTTGTTCATGGGCTATGGAATCCTGTATGCGTTGACGCTCAGCAATTTCCTCCTTGCTTGGGCGAGAGAGGAACATATAGCCAATCAGCAGTACGCTTATGATTACAAGCCCAATGATTGTGTTTTTATCCATATATTACTTCTTATTATCAATAGTTGCTTTTACAAAACTTACAAATAACGGGTGAGGATTTATTACAGTGCTCTTGTATTCAGGATGGAATTGTACACCGACAAACCACTTATTTTTCGGAATTTCAACGATTTCCACAAGGTTTGTCTGCGGATTAATACCGGTAGCAACCATTCCAGCCGACTCAAACATCTCTTTGTACGAGCTGTTGAACTCGTAGCGATGACGATGCCGTTCTTCTATTTCTGCACTTCCGTATGCTTCATAAGCCTTCGAATCTTTTGTCAGCAAGCACGGATATGCACCAAGTCGCATCGTGCCACCCTTTTCGGTAACAAGTTTCTGCTCTTCCATAAGGTTGATTACAGGATTAGCACATTTTTCGTCCATTTCAAGCGAGTTGGCATCCTCAAGTCCGAGCACATTGCGAGCGAACTCAATAACAGCACATTGCATACCTAGACATATTCCAAGGAAAGGAATGTCGTTCTCCCTAGCATATCGTACGGCTTCAATCTTACCTTCGATACCGCGGTTGCCAAAGCCTGGAGCCACAAGCATTCCGTCGATTCCATCGAACAACGATTCACAATTTTCCTTGGTTACCGATTCTGCATTAACATAAGTAACATTCACATCGGCATCATTTGCTGCTCCTGCGTGAATAAATGATTCATTTATAGATTTATACGCATCTTTTAATTCTACATATTTACCAACAAGAGCAATTTTTACATGATGCTTTGGATTTTTGTACTTATCGAGGAACGAGCGCCATGGAATAAGTTCGGGACGAGGGCCTAGTTCAATACCGAGTTGCGTGAGAACAATTTCGTCCAAGCCTTCTTTTTGCATTTCAAGCGGAACTTCATATATCGTACTGCAATCCCGTGATTCTATTACTGCTCCTGGTTGAACATTACAGAAGTTAGCCACCTTTGCCTTGATGTCTGGACGAAGTTTATGTTCGGTTCTAAGAACAAGAACATCGGGCTGAACGCCGGCTTCTTGCAATGCCTTTACCGAGTGCTGAGTAGGCTTTGTCTTGAGTTCTCCGCAAGCTGCCAGATAGGGGACTAACGTCAAGTGTATGCTGACGCAACGATTCTTGAGTTCCCACTTCAACTGACGTACAGCTTCGATGTACGACAATGATTCTATATCGCCCACTGTTCCACCAATTTCGGTAATTACAAAATCGTAATTGCCAGTAGTTCCCAAGATTTTAATCCTTCGTTTGATTTCATCGGTGATGTGCGGAATAATTTGCACCGTCTTGCCAAGATAGTCACCACGACGTTCTTTCTCGATGACGGTCTTATATATTCTGCCAGTTGTAACATTGTTGGCCTGCGACATGCGAACATTCAGGAAACGTTCGTAGTGTCCGAGGTCGAGGTCGGTTTCTGCACCGTCATCGGTGACGAAGCACTCACCATGTTCAAAAGGATTCAAAGTGCCTGGATCGACATTGATGTACGGGTCAAGCTTTTGAATTGTAACCGAATAATTTCTTGCCTGTAGCAACTTTGCCAACGAGGCTGAGATTATTCCCTTTCCGAGCGACGAAGCAACGCCGCCAGTTACGAAGATGTATTTTGTTTCTGTTGCCATAATATTTTAAAATGTAAAGTTCAATCCTAAGCTCGGCATAATCGGCAATTGGTCTACACGGTTATACTCGAGTCTGTCAAAATAAAATATATTTGCTCTGTTATATACATTGGTCACACCGAGGTTGATTTCCAACTTCATGTTATGCTCGAATGAGAATACCTTATTTATCGTCAAATCAAGACGATGGTAATCGGGGAGTCTTCCTGTGTTGAGTTCTGCGTATGCAACTCCAAGCGTTCCGTTGTTGGTCCAGTACTGGGAATTTATTCCGCCAGTGAAGTCAACATTTTCGTACAATGAAGATGTCAGCGTGAACGGGAATCCAGAACCGTAGTTCCATCTTGCACTTGCATTCCATGAGTTGTTCTTTCCGAACCTATATGTAACGACAAGGTTTACATTGTGACGCCGGTCGTAGTTTGGAGAATACTTTGCAACTCCGTCGTTTCTGCGTACCCAGCCGAGCGAATACACCGCCCAGATGTACCAACTTTCGGTGTCGTACTTCAGAAGGAAGTCAACGCCGTAAGCGTATCCCGATTCAACAAGGAAGTCTTTCTTCTGGTAGTCGGGACGAGATGCATTTGTCGAGTTATCATCGTAAATCTTATTTCTGTTGATTGTCGTAATCTGGTCGAAGTTTTTAAGATAGCCTTCTACATTTAGGTTCAGCGAGTTGATGATGTCCCATTCGAAACCAAATATTATATGCTCCGACTTTTGAAGTTTGGTTTTCAGAATGTCGCCCTTGTAGGTGTCGGGCATGCTTGGCAGGTTACCGCTGAGGAAACCGTAAAATAGGTTAACAACATCGCGGTCGCTATTTGCTGCGACAAGGTTCTGCGAATACAAGCCTCCTGCAAGTTTAAGCCTGAACCTTTCTACTACATTGTATTTTATGCCGAGACGAGGTTCTGGAGAAACAGAACCCATTGATGCATAGTAGTGTAGTCTAAATCCAGGTTCTATTACGACACTCCCCAGATTCCATTTGTACTTGGCGAATGCTGCAAGTTCGGTACTGTATTCTACCTGTGTCAATTCGCGGCCAACAGAGTTGAAGTAGTCGTAGTTGGTTGCAAAACCAAGCATTTCAAGTCCCCATGTGAAGTCGTTCTTTCCCATGTGATATATGAAGTCCAAACCGACATTGAAACCATCGATTGAACTTGAACTCGGAAAGTTTTCCAATGCCTGCATTGAAATAGCATAGTTGGAGTAGGAGGCATGAGCCTTAATCATCATCGAAGAGCTCGGTGGCACGACAACTACATTTGCACCAACGCCGTATGTGCGCCAATGCAGGTCGCTTAGTCCCTGATAGCTAACATTGTCGTTGAAGTTGAAACCGAACACATTCACACGGCTTCCGCCTGGTGCTGCAAGCGATAGTTTTCCGTAGATGTCAGTAAAGTTGAAGGGTAGACCTTTGCCATCGTTTATATACCTATATATATATTTGGATGACTGTTCCAGATACGAAGTCTTGGCAGACACTATGTACGAAAGACTAGTCTTTCCTTCCTTGAACTTGACAATTGGTCCTTCGAGCATAAGCTTTGCACCAAAGGTACTTGCGGAAAACTTACCTCCAAATTTCTTTGCGTTGCCGTCCTTCATGGTAATGTCCATTACCGACGACGAGCGACCTCCATATTCAGCATTGAATCCTCCAGTATAAACATCGGCATTCCTGATTATGTCGGAGTCGAATACCGAAAACAGACCAATGGAGTGGAAGGGGTTGTAGATTGTCATACCGTCGAGCAGCACCAGATTCTGTATGTTCGAGCCACCTCTGATATAGAGTTGTCCACCTTGGTCACCTGTAAAAGTTACACCAGGAAGCACCTGCAGGAATTGTGCAATGTCGGGTTCGCCGCCAACAGATGGCAACTGCTTAATTTGCGTTGGCGAAACCTTTATGATAGAAGCTCTTACCTGAGTCTTTTGCTCCTCGCGCTCTGCCGACACGACAGTTTCCTGAAGTATTACCGCCGACTTCGACATCATAAAGTTCTTCGAAACAAGTTGACCTTCCTTCGCTATTGTAAATTCTTCCGTCAGGTCGGTGTATCCCAAGTATGTAATGGTTATTGTATGTGTGCCAACTGGAATTTTTGGAATAGAAAAATAACCGTTGACATCTGTTGAAGCCCCAAGTGTTATTTTCTCAGTAGGTATCGAAACGTTTGCAAACATGCAAGGCTCACCAGTTTCCTTGTCAAGCACAAAACCTTTCAGTGTGCCAGTTTGAGAAAAAAGCATGGTTGCACTCGCAAGGAATGCAACCAAAGTTATGAAAAATGAAAACAACTTATTCATTGTTTGTACCTTTAAGTTCCCTCTCTGCTATATCAATTGCTTTTTTCTTTTCTTTCAATACTGAAATTTCGTTTTTAATTTTTTGAATCTTTTTGTTGAATTCCTGAACAATAGAATCGGAACCGCTAGAGAAGAAGCCGAGATTGTTTTCGATCTGTGCAATCTCAACGGTCAAGTCCTGAATCTTGTGCACTATTGCTGCTCTTTCCTTTTGCAAAGCCGTAGTTTCGCCAGCCTCCTTCATCATTTCAACTTGCGATGTAAAGGTCGAAATTTCAATGTCGTTGCGGTTGAGGTTAATTGTAGCAAAAATCTTGTTTATAGCTTCCTTGAATTCGTTGTACAGACGATCCTTTTCGGATGTGGCAACATAGCCTATTTCATTCCAACGAGTTCTGAACTCTTTGATTTTCTCAATATTCTGAGTCTGGTCTTCAACAGGAACATAAGCTTTTACCTCGGAAATAAGATTTTCTTTCTTTTCCAGGTTCATCTGATGTTCGGCCTCTATGTTTGAATAGAACTGGCTCTTAGCATCGAAGAACTTGTTGCAGGCAGCACGGAAGCGGCCCCAGATCTGGTCAGAATGCTTCTTAGGTGCAGGACCTATTTCTTTCCATTTCTTCTGCAAGTCGTAAAACATTTCGGTTGTCTTCTTCCAGTCGGTACTGTCTTGAAGCGACTCGGCAGTAACGCAAAGTTCGGTCTTTTTGCGAAGGTTTTCTTCCAAATCGCTGTTCATCCTGTCGAAGTATTCCTTCTTCATGTCGAAGAACTTGTTGCACGACGATCTGAATCTTTCGTAAATTTCATTATTTACTGCGGTTGGAACCATGCCTATTGTCTTCCACAATGCCTGAAGCTCAAGCACTTTCTGTGATGCCACAAGCCAATCCTTGCCCGATGTAGGCAAAGCATCATCGGCAACCATAGCCTCGATTCTTTCGCAGAGAAGCACTTTCTGTTCGTAGTTCTGTTCGCGTTCGGCTTTCTGCTTCTCGTTATGCTCGTGGAAATTGTTGTATATCTTGGTGCGAACCTCGTTGAATCTGTCCCATATTTCCTCGCGCTTGTCGTTTGGAACTGGTCCAATTTCCTTCCATTCGTTGAACAGTTCGGTCGACTTGCGGAAAGCTGTCAGTGCATTGGGTTCAAGCAGAAGTTCTTCCATTCTTTCGCAAAGTGCAATTTTCTGCTCAAGGTTCTTCTTGTAATCAAGTTCGCGAAGTTCACGGTTGATTTTCAGCAGATTGTAGTAGTTGGAAACATGCATCTGGTAGTTTTCCCAAAGTTCCTTGTTCTTTTCTGCGGGAACTTGACCTATTTCCATCCATTCCTTCTGCAGGTTTTTGAAATCGTTGTACGATTGTGAAACAGATTCGCTGCTTCCCAACTGTTTAATTTTCTCTATTATAGCGAGTTTTTTCTCGTAATTCTTTTCCTTTAATTCTTCTTGACGACGCATGCGTTCTTCGCGTTGCTTGCGATAGTCTTCCATAAGTTCCTTGAAGTAGTCTTCTGTAGGATCCTTAGGCATCTCTATTTCAACGCCTTCGCCTGCCTTTTCGCGCAGTTCACGCTTGATGTTTTCGTGGTCTTCGCGTTGCCTTTCATAATACAGTTTGCGGAGAATGTCAATTTCCTTCTTGCAGTCTTCCTTTTCGGAATCGTGTACATAGTAGCGGATTTTCTCAAGGATTTCCTCCTTGTTAAGACCAGCAAAGTCGGCTTCGGTAACTTCAGGTTCCTTTACTTCGGGCTGAGCTTCAACTGCGGGTTCTTGCTCAAGCACGACTTCCTGTGGCACATCGGCTACTGGTTCTGCAACCGGTTCTTCAAATTTTGGCTCTGCATCCAGTGCTACCTGTTCAACTTCCGAAACAACCTGTGTTTCAGTGTTTTCATTCTCGATAGAGTTCTCAATAGAGTTCTCGGTGTTTAATAATTCGTCCATAAATAGAATAATTAAGTGTGTATTAAATTAATGATGTCAACCGCAAAATACGGCTGAAGAGATAAATTTTCAACGTTATGATGCATGTAGGGATATGCAAGAAAAACTTTTCTTGTACACAACTGATTGTCAGTGGCTTTAAAACCATTATGCATGCCCTTCAATAGCATCTGTTTATTTAAAACTCAAATTCAATTTTTAAATTGCGAAGGTAATTAATATTGTAATACCTGCAAAGAAATATTCGTCTTTTAATTTTCCGTGGAAACAATTTTTTGTTTTGGTAGGAATACAATATGTTGTATCTTTGCAGTTCTTAAAAAAATGTTAAATGGATAGGCAAGGTCACGAACAAATTGGCTCGTTGTTGACTGCGGTGCTGAACTCTAATCCAGTACTGGCAGAAAATTACCGCAAGCACAAGATTAAATCACTATGGAGCGAAATATCAGGCGAATACGTGGCTAAAGCTACCGAGGAAATTTCTTTCGACCGCAGAAAAATGTACGTAAAGGTAAAGTCCTCGATTATCCGAAACGAAATGATGCTAATACGTAACCAACTTGTTGCAAGAATTAACAAAACAATTGGCGCTGATATGATAGATGAATTGATTATTAGATAAATAATATATATAATTTAAATGAAAACTTTAATAAGCAACATAAAGGAATTAGTCAATGTTGACGAAAGCGGTCGTCTGCTTGCAAAGGGAGAGGAAATGTCGAAATTGCAGACTATAAAGGATGCATACCTTATAATCGAAGATGACAAAATCCACTCGTATGGCAAGATGTCGGACCTGAATCCCGATTGGGACAGTGATGATGAAAAGAGTATGGAAATAGACGCAACAGGCAAAATGGTATTTCCATCTTTCTGTGATTCGCATACACATCTAGTATATGCAGGCAGCCGCGAAATCGAATACAGCGACAAGATTCGTGGTCTCAGCTACGAACAAATAGCAAAAAGGGGCGGGGGAATCCTGAATTCTGCCGAACGCCTTAGAAATACAAGCGAGGACGAACTTTATGCTCAGGCAATGGAACGCATCAACGAAATTATTTCGTTCGGCACTGGTGCTGTGGAAATTAAGAGTGGCTATGGACTTGACACTGAGAGCGAGCTCAAGATGTTGCGCGTAATCAAGCGCATAAAGGAAACAACTCCGCTGATTGTCCGCTCGACTTTCCTTGGCGCTCACGCAACTCCATTGGAGTACAAGGAAGATCCTGATGGATATGTCGACAAGATTATTAACGAAATGCTTCCACTTGTGGCTGCCGAAGAATTGGCAGACTTTGTGGATGTGTTCTGCGACAAGGGATTCTTTACCACCGAGCAGACCGAACGTATTCTTATGGCTGGAATTAAATATGGTATGCGTCCAAAAATCCATGCCAACGAAATGGCAAAGTCGGGTGGCATACAGGTAGGAGTGAAGTATAACGCTCTTTCGGTTGACCATATAGAATATACTGGCGATGATGAGATTGCTGTGCTGAAGGATAGCGAGACCATGCCGACAATCCTTCCTGGTGCCGCATTTTTCCTGAATATGCCATACGCACCTGCACGCAAGATGATAGAGGCAGGTCTGCCTGTTGCAATTGCTTCCGACTACAATCCTGGCTCTTCGCCAGCAGGAAACATGAAGTTCATGATGTCGCTTGCTTGCGTCAACTACAAGATGCTTCCCGAAGAGGCTATAATAGCATCAACGCTCAATTCTGCATACGCAATGGGTGTGAGCGACATAGCAGGAAGTATTACAGTTGGAAAGAAGGCTAATGTATTTATTACAAAGGAAATCCCGTCGATAGAATTTATGCCGTACGCATATTGCACCGATCTGATTGATACTGTAATTCTTAACGGAGAGATTTTGTAGGACAATAATATCAAAGAAGTTTCGTTATAGTAACGAACTGATGAAGATTTTGTTTAGAAATAGGACATTTGTTTTGCTGACGATTGGAATATTTTTCCTCTTGTCAGCTTCATCATGTTCAAACATAAGGTCAACGAAATCATTGTTTTCCGCTATTAGCAAGCGGTACGAGACCAACTGGTTCTCAAACATTAGATACATGATTTCTGTCGTAAAGTTTACTGATGACAATACGGAAAAGCGTAGTACATGCAGTGCCGAATATGTAAGGCCGTCACAGCATATCATCAAGACCGACCTTGTTAACGATGACGGATACATCTATAACAATGATACGATTTATGCCTTCAAGAATGGGGAAATGGTTTCTGCCAATCCGGGAATCAACGACTTTGTACTTGTTGTGCTGGATTTGTACGGCATGAAAGCCGACGACGCCATTGCCAGACTTGACCGATCAGGAATTGTAAACACTTCGGAATTTTGCACATATCAGGATCCGGAAACAGAAAAGAAGTCATACATAGTTGGAATTTCGAACTATAATGACGACACAAAAAATAGCAACCAGATATGGTTTGATGCAGAAACACTTTTGCCACAAATGGTTCAACGCACTCGAAACGATGGAATGTTGCATTTGATTCGTTTCGACAATTATATTCAGGTTGGTGGTAGTGGCTGGCTTCCGCAAAAAATCACATATTCTGTTGATAATAAGGACAGAATAATTGAACGCATCTACGATGCCGTAATTCCAATTTACGAACGCAAGGAAATTTCCGTTGATAATTTCTGCGACAACGAAACCATCAACGAAATGCAATTGAATCCAAATTCCAATTTCTCTCTGAACTTTATGGTAGAACCCTAAGGGGATTTACGATTTTAGATTTACGAAGTACGATTGACGATTCTTTTGACAAGATACAAAAGGATTGCTTGCACGAGCTAAAGGTTTGATTTTACGATTGACGATTTGGCTGTCAATTGCAAATATGTTCTGTACCACGCCTGAACAATAGATTATTCCATCATTGTCTATTCCTATTGCAAGCTGGACGTATTGTTTGTCCGTAATACCTACAGTAGCTTGTCCTTTTTATTGTATCAGCATCCGACAAAATTCCCCATGCATATTCGGTGTCGTTTGGAAATATTGAATTTAGCCAATATATACCGCATGTCTTGTCGTTGTGTACCTCTTCGCCACCCATACCGCCGGCGGCAGGCAGAAACATGCTGTTGCCGTTTGGACCCGTAAGAAGGCATCCGTCAACCTCATTCATGCTCGTCCATGTCCAAGTACAATTGGTTATAAGTTCCTCGAAGTCATCTAAAGTCGGTATGTGCCAGTTTCCGCCCATGTTTATTGTCGCCGCATCGTGTGATGCATCAATTGTCTCTATACCACTGTTGTAGTTGTAATTACCAATAACGTATGTGTTCTTTGTTTCTGTTTCTGCCCAGGCATAGTAGTTTCCATATTCTTCGGGACTATTTGCACCCAAGTTGCAGGTTGCCCATAACATGCGACTTGGAAGGCCCAAATCCACATAATCATAACCATTTGCCCCAAGTTCTATGACCACAATAATGGCTTCATTTTCGTTTTCTGCTATAAGTTCGCCCGACTTTCCGAATAGCACCTCGCCGTCATAATTGGCTGAAACTTCCACATGAAAAGCTTTTCTTAATGCGACATGCATAATATTGCTACGAGTGTAGTCAAGAATGTATATGTCATCTTCTTTTTCGACGAATGTGCAAACATATTCGGTCGTGTCTGTTTCATAAACGATTTTTACAAACGCATCAAACGTAACGACTGCACTTTTGCTTGAAACTTCCTTAGTTTTGGTTTTTAGCAGCTCAATATTGAGCGTAACCGAAGGATTAAGCACAATAGGTTCGTGATGACATGATGCAAACGAAAAAGCAAGTGCCACAAACACGAAATATATTAACGGTAACCTTAGATTAACATTCCTGTACATAACCAATAGCCTTTTATTCCTTAATAAACTTTTGTACAATAGGAGCCACGTTGTCTTCACCGTAAATCCTTACGAAATAGACTCCATCATTAAGACTGCTGACATCAAAATCTACATAGCTGTCGTTGGTTTCCGATGACATAACCAACTGACCTGTTGCTGAAATAATTTCGACAGCAGACATTTTCATCTCTGATATTATTCTAAGAAAGTTTTCTGTTGGATTTGGATATATGTCGATTCCATACTTTTCGTATTCAGCAACATCATTAGGAAGAGTGATGTTTAAAATCAATATGTATGTACAACCATTGTCCGAATGCATGTTAATCAAGTATTCTCCGCTAACATAATACGTATGCCATTCGTATTCAAAATATGAGGTATTAACTACAGTGTCTATTCTCTTATTCACAGCAAGCTCGAAGAAAGCCGTGTCACGACATTCGGGCAAATCCCTGTTCTGCACAACCAAATAGGGGAAATACCTGCATGGTTCTAAATAAGTGTGTTCTACAAGTTCGTCACAGGTCGATGCTGTCGAGCCATCGCCAAAGTTCCAGTCGCAGATTGTATTGTAGATGCTATCGTAATCGGTGGTGTTGACGAAAACTACATCGGCATTGGGCGTTGCTATACTGCCAATGTCGATGTCCTCCGACAATGCAATTCCAGCCATTATCTTGCCAATGACGCTTATTTCTATTTCGGGGTAACTGTGGCAGTTGATGTCGTGGAAATATTGCTGGTAGCTTTGTGTGTAATCGCTGTTGAATGTCTGATACTGGGTATGGTAGGTATACGTGCCGGCAGGAAGATTGTAAACATGCGAGTCGGTAATGACACCTGTTTCATGATCGTAGCCCGTAGCATTGGCGCTGTTCTCAGAATTGTCAAGCCAGAAGAACGTGTAGTATCCCGTTTCATCTGTTAGCTCGATGCCACCTTTGCCCATGGCACAGGTGTCGCCATATATTATGTAGCTATATTCGGGACGGTAGGGTTCATCGATTGTTATTTGTGTAATGTCGGAATGACAACCATACGAATCGGTTGTTGAAAGAACGACCGTGTGGCTTTGCTCTTGGTTGTCCCAGAATATAAGTGCCTTATAATATCCAGAAGCCGCATTTGCAGTTATGCTGGTGGTGAGACCATTGTCAAAATCCCAGTTGTACAAAGGAAGCGAATCTTCTGCGGCTATTATGATTGCTGATTCGCCGAAGCACTTGGGGGGAATTACAGAGAACTCGCTCGATGGCTTTCTTTTGAAAATCACCCTTGCGCTATCAGTATTTGCGCAGAATTCGGTATTTTGCACTGTCCAATACAACATGTAATAGGGATGTTCGGTATTGCCTGTATTTAGTTCCGTAGTGCTTACAGTTGTGGTGGGAGAGGTGGCATTGTCGAAACTTACTAGTGATGACGCATCAGACACCCACATACCTCCGTATATGCTGTCGTAGTCGGCCGTAAGCTGTCCCGAATTGCCGCAGAAAACAAATTCGTTTTCTGTTATATGTGCCGTAGGCGGTTGGAGGAAATTTACTGTCCACGGACCAGCCGTATCTCTGCATGAATTGGGATTGTCCACCAGTTCATTGTACACAATCCAGTAGAAGTCGTGTCGACCATAGTCTTCAACGGTTGCTATAGTCGAAGCACTTGTGGATAATGAGTTGTCATCGCCGAACTGCGTTGATGAATTTGCTTCGTACCAGTATCCAGCAAATGAATCTCCCAGTTCTTCTGCCTGCAGATGTTCAAAGGTGTTTCCGCACGCTATGGTATCGCCAATATTCATGTTAAAGTTTGCAGTCGGTGCGCTTACAAACATAACCCTTATACTGTCCACATCGGTACACAATTCAGTGTTTCGCACTGTCCAGTACAATTGGTAATATGGATGTTCGGCATTTCCTGTATTTAGTTCCGTCGTACTGACATTTGTAGTGGGAGAGGAGGCGTTGTCGAAACTGATAAGGCCAGTCGATGTGCTCCAAATGCCTTCGCCAATATCGTATCCAGCGGTAAGTTGCCCCGAATACCCACAGATATAAAAATCGTCTTCAGCGATTTGAGCATTTGGCCGTTGCAAAAAGTTGACAGTCCATGGTCCGGCAGTATCCCTGCAAACATTTGGATCGGTTACATATTCATTGTACACAATCCAGTAAAAGTCGTGGCGACCGTAGTCCTCAACAGTTGCCGAGGACGATGGGCTGCCAGCCAATGCGTTGTCTTCTCCGAACAATGTCGATGTATTGACATCGTACCAGACTCCCAAATACGATTCTTCCAAATCTTCTGCCTGCAGATGCTCAAATGTGTTTCCGCACACAACAGTGTCGCCTATGTTCATATTAAAGTTTGCTGTAGGCGTTCTTACGAATCTCACCCTTACTGTATCACTATCGGTACACAAATTGTCATTTTGCGCCGTCCAATAAAATTCGTAATATGGATGTTCTGCATTTCCAGTGTTGAGTTCCGTCGTGCTGATGTTTATGGTGGGAGAGGAGGCATTGTCAATGCTGACCATACCCGCAGGCGCATTAGTTTCCCAAATGCCTTCGCCTATGCCGTTAAAATCGACAGATAATTGTCCCGTATATCCGCAGATCGCATAATCATCTTCAGCTATGTTTGCAATAGGAGCTTCGTAAACGGTGACATATAAGGTTGTGTCGTAAGTACATCCGAAATTATCGGTTGCATGGAAAGTGTAGGCCGATGTCCCTGGAATTGTTGGAATTGCGGTATTATCGGTAGCAAATCCTGCAGTTTGTACACCATCGCCTTCCCACCACATTTCATTGCCGTAGGTATTCTGGAAAAGAACCGATTCTTGTGTAAGATAATCTGCAAAATTTATCTCAGTATGGAATAGAACGCCATCGTCAACATCCATATTATCTACAAATATAACACACCACTCGCCGTTAAGCGGACAACCTATCAAATCGCTGAAATTGCCATCTGGCTGGTAATACCCTGATGGCAACGAATTTCCTTGTCCTGGGCAATTGTCTGCCATTCGTCCGTTGTTTGCTCCCTCTGTCCAATAATAGTCGTATCCAATACCCACATATTCATCTCCATCGTTGCAAGAATTTGTCCCCGAATCATCTGTATCTACAGGCTCGCCATAGAATGCTCCGCCACAGGACTGATGGAAAAGTTCAACTTGCTGTCTATTGGGACACCGTAAAAATATGTCTAGGTCTCCCATATATGAATGCTCCATGTTCATGCCAATTGATTCTATGTCAGATCCTGAAGTAATTGTTCGCTCTACTGAAAAATCAGTGAAATAAAAGCAATTTGTTTGTATCAAGTCTTGATGGGAGTCATCGAAACAGTGCCGTTCATCGTTTGTTGCCGAAAAATTTTCATACCAGGCGTTCGGAGGGACAACGGAGCCATGCAATTCCAAATCCGTACCCATACATACTGGCGAAGACATTGAAGTTACATTAAATGTAGGTGTCATGGATATATAAGTCGCTATTTCATCGTTTTGCCTACAATTATTAATATCAGATGTTGTAAGCATAATTAAATAAGCTCCAGAAACAAGAGGCTCATCCAAATCATTAAGCCCAAGTCCTGAATATGTAGTCATTTCATTATTTTTTACAACTCTCCACGAAAATGTAGTATTGTCTATTGTCTGTTCATAGTTGACATTGTTGTTCGGAAAATCTATTTGTGCCGAAACCGTACTGCCAATGCAACCTTGATAAATATCATTTGTCGCATCATATTGAGCATCCAATATTATTCTTGCAGTATATGCTTGACATGGGAATCCGCATCGTGTACTTAGTCCAAAGCCAGGATATTGTACAGAGCCATCACTATGCCATTGTATTGTCATGCAACTTCCAGTTGTTATATATTCTGTCTGTTCTGGCATTTGTCCACTAAGTGTAGCAATGATACTGGCATTAGTGCTATTGCCATCGTATAGGATTAGGTAATCGGATGTCGGCTCAGTACGAAACGAAAGCACATCAACAACAATGAATCCACCATTATCGCTACAAAATGTAATCGTATAGTTTTCATTAGCAGAATAGTTGCCATCGGGACCGCCGGAATCGTAGAGCGTTGCGCTACAAGTGGTAATTGTACTGCCTGTGGTTGTGGCGTCCAAGTTTATTACTTGTGAGTATCCTGCAATTCCCAAAAGCAAGAATACTATAAAGATGAGAAATGTTTTGCTATTCATGGGCAAATATAAAGCAATGTTAAATACCAATTAAACTCGCAACAAATATACACAAATTTCTAGCATAAATGCACTACGCACGAAAAATCCTCAAAAAAATCTGCCAATTCAAAAATCTAGCATTATCACAAAACATTGCGATGCTACAAATTACTGCATCAATCCATTTTTATACAACAAAATTATCATGGGTTTTGTGGTGCTCTATTTGTCCTATAATTTATATTATGTAAAATAGCATTTCTCGAAACGCTCCTACAAGGGAAATTTATCCATTAATTAATCACAGATTTCTTTTTTCGAAAATTTAGGAAAATCGCAACGACAATCAGAATCGCAAGGAAAATTGATGAAGCAAGCTCAAAGGTTTCCCACTTATGGAACGTCGGTGCTTCGTTGCGAAATTCAACAATATGTTCACCGGCTGGAATTTCCATTGCTCTCAGCAAATAATTAGCTCTCAAATATTTTACAGGATTTCCGTCTATATACGCACGCCAATCTGGACTATAATAAATTTCCGAAAATACAGCTAAAGCATTTTTGTTTGTATGCACAGAATATTTACGCGAATTCGGATTGTACGGTTTTTCTGCAACCAAAGAAATTTCTGCCGTCGAGTCATGCTCATAACTTGCCGACAATCCGCTAAATTCATTTTTATTTACTATTGCTGTATTTTTTAGATTCTCGTCATTTAGAGCCAGAACTTCATCATTTGCACAATCAACATATTTTACAGAATCCACAAACCAAGCATTCCCGTATGCATCTGCATTTCTTCGTACTTGATATTTACCATCCTTAAATTTAAGGAAATACCTGATATTCAGCATATTCATTACATTCTTGTTGTAATGTGCCAGATAAAATTCTATAACATCCTGATAACGCGCAAGTTTCACACCGCTATAACCGCCAGCCGAATGATGAAATGCCGATGTGCGTGCATCGTTGAAAGCCGACCCATACTTGGGTTTAATGTTGAACACACGATAATCTACATCGTTGTTTTCGGCAGCCATCTGGTAAATCTGCTTGTCGCCGTCGTCAGGCTTAAAGTCCAGAGAACTCTCCTTCACATACTTATCCTCATTCAGATACCTGCTGTCAACACCTATAAGGTCAACAAGCACCAACACAGCTATTATTGCTGCTATAATCTTGACATTCTTGAACTTATCGTTAACGTACAACCATAACACAAGTGCAACGACAAACACAAAAGCGAAAGAACGCCACGCATCAGCCGTCATAAGGCTCTGACGATCAACAATCAAAGCATTCTTAACTTCGGCAGAAAGCGATGAGTCCCCTGCTCCACTAAAATTGCATATAGACGTCCCTACTATTGCTACCAACAGGCAGATTATCAATGTTATACCTGCTGAAACATATAGCGAAATGTTGTATTTTTTTCGGTCAGTTTCGAAAAACACTTGCCTCAATGCTAGCACAGCCATTATCACAGCCGAAACGCTTGCAATCACAAGGCTCATAGACGGAGACCTGAATTTGCTGTACATCGGCATATAATTGCGCAGGAAATCGTTGAACCAAGGCAAGTTACCGCCCCACGCCATAACGATTCCAATTATCGTCACTGAAAGCAACCACCAACGTTCCGGTCCTTTAACTACAAGCAATCCGAGCAAAAACAGGAAAACTATAATTGCTCCGAAATAGACTGGTCCAGATGTAAACCTCTGATTTCCCCAATACAACGGCGCAATCTCATCTTTCTGCAACTTGTAGTATGCCGAACTTTTCGACACCGGTTCGTCGGAACTGCCACCATAGAATCCAGGAACAAGCAAGGTCATTGTCTCCGCCTTGCCATAGCTCCATTCCGATGCATATTCCGCATCAAGTCCATCATCTTCAACTGCTTGATTTTCTTCTTGATATATGTCGTTTGGTGTTATTGTCAATTCCGAACCGCCACGCATTGTCTGCTTCACATACTCAGCATTAACCATAAAGTACCGCGATGTCGACAATAGTACAAGCACTGCACATATAGCAAGTCCCACTACTCCTTTTGCAAAATGCTTAAATTCCTTATTCTTAATGGAATACACCAGATATACAATTCCAACGACAACTGCCATCAGCAATGTATAATAGGTAATCTGTATGTGGTTGCACTGGATTTGAAGTCCCAACGCAATGGTAAACAACAACATTCCCCATAGATATTTCTTTCGGAAAGCGAGAATCATCCCTGCCAAAATCGGAGCAATCATAGATATTGCCCACGCCTTGGTAATATGCCCAACCGCAATAATTATTATGTTGTAACTTCCAAAACCAAAGGCAAATGCCCCCAACAAACTCAACCAGGGCTTTACACCCATTGCCGTCAATGCCACATAAAAACCGAGCAGATAAAGAAACATTATTCCCCAGTCGCAGTTACGTCCTTCGGGACCATCACCGATAAATGTAAGCGTAAGCACATATTTCAACGGCTGGAAAATGTTCTTCGATGGGATGTTATGCATCTGATACATAGGCATTCCGCTGAAAGCAGAATTATTCCAGTAGGCATCTTCGCCAGTTTCGGCCTTGTATTTTGCATATTCAGTTGACGACCACCTATAATTAATTACATCGTCCTGACTGATAATCTTGCCGTTAAGAATCGAATGCATATACACTACCGCTACGACAAAAAAAAGCAGTACAATGACTGCATGTGTGATTATATTTTTAGTTAATGGTTTCATTATCAGGATGCTACTCTTTTGGTTCAAAACAAGGTCTTTCCTTCCAGTAGCCCATCTGGTCTATATATCTAGCAACCTCTTCGGGCATGAAAAAACGCATATCCTTTCCTTGCCTTATCGATTCACGGATAAAACTAGACGAAATTTCTATCAGGGGCGCATCTACGATTTCTATGTCAGAGTTCTCGTATTCAACGACTTCGCAACCAGGACGGCGATAGACGTAAACCTTGTAGTCACGCAAAATGACATCGTAGTTTTTCCACTTGTGAAAAGTTTCAAGGTTGTCGCCGCCAATCAGTATGCTGAAATTGTAATCTGGAAATTTTTCCGACAGATGCGTCAAAGTATTGATTGTATAATTCGGTTTTGGCAAGTAAAACTCTATGTCCGACACTCTGAATTTCGGATAGTTGCCTATTGCCAGTTGAACTAAATATTGACGCACCCTGTCATCAATCAATGTTGATGATTTTTTGAGAGGATTGTGTGGAGTAACGACAAACCATAATTCGTTAACTCCCGTATATTCAACGAGATAGTTGGCAATAGCAAGGTGTCCAATGTGAATAGGATTGAACGATCCGAAATAGAGCAATATTTCCCGTTTATTTTGCATCAAGTAGTTCTATTTCAAAGACTAAAGTGCTATATGGAGGAATTACATTCCCGTATTTTTGTTCGCCGTATGCCAAACGGAACGGAATAATCACAAGGCAATGGTCACCGACCTGCATGTTCATCACGGCTTCTTCAAGTCCGACAATTACTTGCTTCTTGCCAATTACAAACGAGAAAGGTTCTGAACGTTCAAGAGTTGAGTCGAACACCGAACCATCGATAAATGCTGCTGTATAGTCAATTTTTACGGTACTGCCAACCGAAGGCTTTTTGCCTGCTCCTTTATTTATAGTAAGAATGTACAGTCCGCTGTCTGTCCTTTTCTGAGGATAATTCTTGCCAATCAAAAATCTGTTTATCAGGCTGTTCTCCTCCTCTATTCGCTTTTGTATCACCTCTTTGTTGGAGTTTGCGTAATCAATTCCTGAGACAATCTTTTTCATCTTCACATTAAAGACAAGCCTGTCGCCCTTACGGATAAAAGCTGGAACACTAGTCCTTCCCTGCGACTTGACAAAGAATTTTATCGCATCGACTTTGATTACAGCACTATCGCCTTCATGCAAAAGCATAAATGCTTCCTCAATGCAACCTTTGTCGCTTGGTGCAGCCAGTCTCATCTTAAACTCTTCGTTTAAGTCGGAACTAGAAAACAACAAAGAATCACCCTTTTCGGTACTATACGACATGTTCATGTACATGACATCGCCGACCTTTGGCATCTTACGCGACTTTGACGCTTTCACTATCTTGTATTCAATGCCTGTTGCGGTCTTAAGGAACACATTTTCTGGACGGTCTACAACATATTCCGCTTCTCCGTTTTCTCCAAAGACCATCATAGAAACCTGTCCAGAGTCGTTGCTGTAGTCCCATTGCGAAAGAAGCGAATCTATCTCCACTTGCGTAAGTTCAGCACCTTTGGTTTCAGAAGTTTGTGTCGTTTCTTCCGTTTTTTTCTCCTTATCCTTGCACGAAATCACCATCAAAACGGCGAACGACAGCAACAACAATATGACAAATCTGTATCTCATTTAACATCAAGGATTTCAATATCAAAAATCAATGTTGAATAAGGCAAAATATCACCCTTTGTTTCGGAACCATATCCTATTTTTGACGGAATGATTACTGTAGCCGTCATTCCTTTTTTCATCATCCTTATGGCTTCCTCCCAACCAGCAATGAACTTTTCTCTTCCGACAACGAATGTCATCGGTTCCTGACCAAGCGTAGTTTCCACTAGCGAACCATCAGTAAGCGTAAGCGTATAGTTTACAGCAACATCATTGCCTTCCTTTATATAATCACCCGAACCAGCATTGCGTTCAATGAAATATAAACCCGATTCCGTTGGCTCGGCAGTAATATTTGCGTTTTTGAGATAATTGTCAAGGATTTCCATTTCCTTCTCTTCGCCTGTGTGATAACGCGACGACAGATACAATTCCATGTCCTTCTCGTCCATAATGTCAACTAGCCTAACCTTTATGATGATAGGATCAAGCGCATCGACTCCATTGGGCAAATGTCCGTATTTCTCCGAAAAGAGCAGGAAATTTTCTGCGCTAATCTTGAATATTGCCGAATCGCCTTCATGCATCATTGCCAACCCATCCTCGATGCAGCCGCCTGTATGTGCTGGCTTTTGAAGGGTTTTCATGTATTTCCTTCCTCCTTCTCGAGAATCGAAAAGAATAGTACCATCCTCCTTTTCATACGAATATTCAAGTTCAAGCACATTACCGATTTTTGGAAGCTGGGCATTTTCATGCGATTCAACAAAACGATATTGCAATCCAGATTCAGCAACATTAAAGTCACCGTAATTTCCTTTGCATGAATGCATTATTGCGACTGCAAATAAAAATATGAATATGTAATAAAATCGCTTCATTATAGTACAACCTCTCCGTAATCTGAAAATTCGCTCTCCGGTGACTTTATGTCGACCACCTCAATGTCGTAAACCAAAACGGAATACGGTGGAATCTTGTAAGAATCTCCTGCCACACCGAAAGCTAAATGCGGCTGAAGGATAAAATAGGCCTTCTCGCCTTTTTTCATGAGCTTTAGGCCTTCGTTAAGCCCCGACTCTTCCTGATTCCTGTCTATTGTCATTTTTCTGTTGCCGGTTGCATCGGAATCGTATAGCACATCTCCGTTCAACAAGGAAGTCTTAAAGGAAAACTCGACAATATCTCCGCTTTTTACCTCTATATCATTAGTTTTTGCATAAATCATATACAAAAGTCCTGATTCTGTTTCTATCATTTCCCAGTTGTGACGAGCGATATACTTTTCTACAATATCCCTGTTGACATCAAGCATATCCTTGTTTATCTGGATAGTCTCTTCCTGCTTTTCCGCCTTGACTTTTGAATACGGATCTTTTATTTCTGTTTGCTCACCATTCGACTTGCAGGAAACAACCAAAAAAGTAAGAATTGTTATATATAACAACTTTTTTACAAGCATGTTACATAGTTTAGTAAATGTAATTCTTTAACTCCTCAGCATATTCACCCTTTACAAGGTCCTCAAACTTCTTGCAGGCTTCGTTCAACGGAATATAGGCCTCGCCTCCCGATGCATTTACATGACCACCTCCGTTGAAATGCTTGGCACTGAACGAATTGACATCAAACGTTCCTTTTGAACGGAAACTTGCCTTGATGAAGTTGTCGCGCTCAATGAATATTGCGGTGAATACAATGCCGTTTATTTGCATTGGAATGTTCACAAAGTTCTCTGTATCACCGAATTTCTCTCTGAATCGTTTTCTGTCCTCGGCAGTTATGTAAATGTAGGCGGTCTTGTATTCCGGCATGACAACCATTCTGCTACAAGTAACAAAGCCCATAAACCTGATTCTGTCCTCCGACCACGCATTGAACAACCTGTTGTAAATCTTGTTCTTCTCGATGCCGAATTCCATAATCTTGCCAACTACCCTGAAAAGGTTCGGATTCGATGAGCTATACTCGAAAGAACCTGTATCGGTAAGGATTCCAGTATATAGGCAAGTAACCACATCCATATTAAAGTATTGGTTGAGATAAGTATTCTCAATTACTTCAAATATAAGCTCGCAAGCAGATGAATAACTTGTGTCGGCAATTGCAATGTCGGTGAACTTTTCAACATAAGGATGATGGTCGAAAAGAACCTTATAGGCTGTCGATTTTTCAAATTGTGGTTGAATAACGCCAGCTCTTTTTTTCGCGTTCATGTCAACGCAAATTATCATGTCGGCGCCATCTAGGATTGTTTGGTCTTCCTGTGTTTTCTTGCCAATGACCTTCATATCCTTTGCCCCGGGCATCCATTTCAGGTTGTCGGGAAAGAATGTCGGGCTGATGACCTTAACCGACTTGCCTGTCTGCTTTAGAGCATTGTACAAACCCAGCGATGAGCCGATAGCATCACCATCCGGATTATAATGGTGTATAATGACTATATTCTCGGACAATTTCAGTTTGTCCGAGAATATAGCAAGTTCTTTTTCAAAAGCACTAATAATCGGCATCTCTAATCTTCGTCCTCTTCAACTTCAAGTACGAAAGCGCCATCGCATTCGGCTTTTGTGTACCACTGGAAAGTTCCGCCGCTAGTTCTGAAATACACTTCGCTGTCCTTCGATAAAATCTTCATCGCCATGCGCTTCCATGGTGTAATCCTACCCTTGTACGACTTATCAATCCAAACATCGACATAATAGCCGGTTGCATTTTCAAAAGAAAGAGAACACAAATCTGCATCTTTTGGCATCTGCTGCTCGTATTCTTCCATCCGTGGAAATCCATAGTCGTCAGGATTTATTCCATCGGGGATTTCGTTTGCTGTTAGAGTCTGCGCCTTTGCGCCGAATGCTAATGCAGCAAAAACAACCAATAAAAAGCATCTGAGTTTCATATTCAAATCTATTAAAGTTAATCAATTACATTTGTGGCGGTACGGGTGGCATCCCTGGCATTGGCGGAGGGACAGCACCGAACAGTGATGACAATTCCTGTACCGAACCTGCAGCTGCCCATGCTGGCATACCCTGCTTCCATACCAAAGTATCCTTGGTCAACTGACCATTTTTAACCATTGTTGACAATGTATTCATGTCGAACGGACCAGACTGCTGTCCGTTTACAGCAACAAAGAATGTTGATGCAGCTGGCATTGGTGGCGGAGCCATCGGCTGTTGCTGCTGATAGCCACCCTGCTGAGGCTGTTGGTACATTTGCTGCTGATTCATCATCGGGTTCATTGCATTCATCATCTGACCTGCCATAGCAAATCCCATGCCCATTCCCATTCCTGATGCTGCGGCGCCTCCGCCTGGGTTTGTAGCAGCTGCTTCCATAGCATTTGCTGCCTGGAACTGCGTGTATCTGTTGAGGTCACCAAGAACGCCCATGCTCGAACGCTTGTCCATAGCCTTTTCAACCTCTTCGGGCAGACTGATATTGGAAACGAGGAACTTGGTCATGTTCAAACCGTATTCCTTGTATTCATCGATAATTACCTGTCCGATCTTCTCAGAGAACTCGTTATAGTTCGATGCCATGTCAAGAACTGGAATCTTCGATTCTGCTACAGCATCCGAGAATCTGGTAATTATTATGTTGCGCAACTGGTTGTTAATCTTTTCAACTGTAAAGTCGCCATCGGTTCCAACAATATCCTTAATGAACTTAGCGGCATCTTCAACCCTGTATTCATAAACGCCGAATGCACGCAGACGAACAGGACCGAATTCGGGGTCCCTTACCATTACGGGATTCGGAGTACCCCACTTGTTGTCAAGGAACTTCTTGGTGTTGACGAAGTAAACTTCTGCCTTGAACGGGCTGTTGAAACCATACTTCCATCCTTTCAATGTTGCAAGTATTGGCATGTTCTGCGTTGTCAACGTGTACATACCTGGCTGGAACACATCGGCAATCTGTCCTTCGTTAATGAAGACTGCTACCTGCGACTCCCTTACGGTGAGCTTTGCTCCCATCTTTATTTCGTTCTGATATCTCTCGAAGCGATACACAATCGTATTATTGGTCGGATCGAGCCATTCGATAATGTCAATAAATTCATTTTTCAGTTTTGTGAACAAACCCATAACTCTTCGATTTAATTTATTAATATATTTTTTTCTAATTCTACAATATGTTCATTGACGGACCTAGACAATTCCAAGATCATGCCAAAATAATCAGCATTTTCTCCCGACTTTAATTTTTTTTCAATCATGACGATATAATCGGCAATGTTGTCGAATCCGAAAATGCCTACATTGCCTTTCAACTTGTGAAGTTCGTTGGCTGCACCAGCAAAATCGCTATTCAACACCATGCTATTCAAGATGTTGAATGTATTTGGCGATTCCTTTTTGAAACATGACAGCAAGTCATTTTTCAGCTTGGCATCACTTGCGGTGCGCTCATCGAAAGCTTCCATATTCAGTTTCAAATCAATCTTTGTCACAATTGTCAAAGGTACAAAAAAAAATAATACCTCAAAATTAAGGTATTATTTTTTTTGATTTTATTAAGACTACCTATCTTCTCAACAAGCGAGTGTTTATATAGTCAACAAACGAATCCCTATACGAACGTCCGATAGGAACTTGATTTCCCTTGATGTTAATATAAGCGCCATCAATGTCGTCAATGTGGTTTACATTAACGATATACGACTTGCTAACTCTGAAGAAAGTATTTTCCGGCAACTTGTTGAAAATGGTCTTCACATTCATTGCGGTCATATACTTTCCGTGTGTTGCGTGAATAATGACATAGTCCTTCAGTCCTTCGATGAAGAGCAGGTCATCGAAATTAACCTTTACATACTTTCTTTCCGACTTAATGAAGATAAACTTGTCTTCGTAAGCATCGAAAATGCATGGTGAAGCCGACATCTTCATGATTTCATCAGCCTTTGCCACCGATCTTACAAAGCGTTCAAACTTGATAGGCTTTACAAGGTAGTCAACAACATCAAGTTCGTAAGCCTCTACTGCATACTGCGGATATGCAGTGGTAAGGATTACCATTGGTGGATTGTCGAGGTTCTTAAGGAAGTCGATACCGTTTGTTCCTGGCATTTCAACGTCCAAAAACATCAAGTCAACCTTGTTCTTCAACAAAAACTTGCTTGCTTCTGCAGCACTTGCGAATTCGCCAACCAACTCGAGGTTGTCCAATTCTTCGATGTTCATCCTCATGCCTTCGCGTGCCAGAGGTTCATCATCAACAATAATACATTTAATCATTTTCAAATATTTTTAGTTCGACATTAAAATACTTATCATTTTGTTCAATATTAAGCGAATATTTGCCTGAATACAAGAGGTCTAACCTCTTCTTCGTATTCTCAATTCCGATTCCGCTCGACTTTGTTTTTTGTGCGTTTACATCGGAAATAACATCACACTTAGTATTTTGTGCGACAAAAGTAACACAACTTTCATCAACTTTTACAAAAATCTTTATAAATTTTTCACCAAGAGAGTTTTCACAAACAAACTTGAACGAATTCTCGAGGAAGGATATAAACAGGAACGGATAAACCATCACTCCGTCCATATTTCCCTCTTTTTGGTAGTCAATTACTATGTCCGCTTTGCGAATCTTTTGCAATTCAATGTAGTTTTCAATATGCTTCAAGTCCGACTTCAGCAAAACTTTCTTGTCAACACTTTCGTACAACTGGTATCTCAGCAATTCCGACAATTGCATTACCATTTCAGATGATGCAAGAGCTTTCTCCTTTCTCGATTGTATATATATGACATTCAGCGTATTGAAAAGGAAATGCGGATTCAGTTGCAAGTTCAGATAATAAAGTTCCAGACGATGCTTCTCCTCCTCCATCCTCTTTACTTCCTCGATGCGCTTTTTCTCGTTTATCACCCAGAACGGGTTTCCAATCATGACTGCCAAATATACGGACGACAACTCAATTGTAACGATGTAAAACAAGTTCAAGCATCCAGCAAGCCAACCTATTAACAGCATGTTGACAATAATAATGGCGACTTCGAAGGTTACAAAGTGCCAAATTTTGCATTTAGGAGAGTTAACTATCTTTTTTACGGCCACACATGCCAGTATAACCACAAAGGCTTCCAGCACGACCAACTTCCATGCAAAATTCCAGTATATAGAGTCGGCAATTGCGATATTCAGCACAATAGCAGCATAATACAATAAGGTATAATTCACCATATTGATGATTTTTCCCTTTACAAGGATGCCATTGTTTTTTTGCCTTTCCTGTTCCATTTCTTAATGGTCAAAAGTTTTGGCCAGCATAAGATTTGCAGTTGCAAAGATACAACATTTTTTTAATAATGTAGCACTCAAAATCTCTGTATCCACCCAGAACGACAATGTATTTGGCGCGATATTATACGAATGTGCATTGCCTGAAATACTAAAAATAGCTTTTATATCCGAAATGTATTTTAGAGTTGTTGAAACTAAACGGGTTTTCGTTTTGTTTTCCTATTGCATATACAAGCGAAAATATTCCTGCCGGCGTGCTAAAGTCAATGCCGACACCGATGCCCAGTGCATAGTTGCTTGATGTTTCTGCTGTATACATCTTGCCAAAATACATTGCATCGGTCAGAACATACACAGCAGAATTGCGTTCGAACAAATAGCGCAACTCAATAGTTCCAAGCGTGTAATAAGTTGCAGGAAGCGACAACTCATCGAATCCGCGGATGCTGTTCTTACCGCCGACCCATAGCAATTCGTTGTCGAAAATGCTCTTGCTGTAAATGAATTTTGTACTGTTGCGCAACTTTATGGTAAAACCTCGAACCACGCCTATATATCCGCTGATGTCGTAGAAAAGATTGGCATGGAAAAGAGGATTTTTTGCTTCGGTTTCATTTTTCCTGCCGGCATCGGCAGTCACGGCAAAGATTAAGCCCTTGTATGGATTGCGCAGGTTATCTACACTACAGTAGTCGATGCCGAAGCCGAAAAGGTTTGTCCTGAAATTGGTAATGTTTCCCGAAATGCTATCGTTGTTGCCAATCGGAAACGATGCCGTATTACGATAATATATGTAAAATCCTCTGCTTATCTGGTTGCCAACCATGACCTTGCCGTAGAAGTCGGTTTTCAGGTACGATGAATCTTTCTTTTCCAAAGAAAAGTCTGCGCCCAATCCTACTGGCGACTTGAATATATACGGGAATGCCCCGCCAACATTAAGCGTCTGGTTCTGCGTTTCATATTTTTTCCAGTTGAACTTGAAATTTTCGCCACGATGAAAAGCGTTGACCAACGACAAGTCAATGTCGCCAGTAATCAGCAACTTGCCAGTAGTCTGGCTTTTAGGCATAATGCCAAGCACACCGCTGAACGAACTGGCCTTCTTGCCTTTCAGAAACAGCAGAACATCGGATTTTGTGTCGGAAAAGGCTAACTGATAGGCTTGTTCCTGCTCAAGGAACGGAATGTTATTGATTCGATTGTCTATTCGTTCTATCTTATCGGTTGTCAGCACGGTATTGTGCCGCAATTCAAGTGTGCGTTCCATGTAAGCATGGCTAATCTTTGCATTACCATTGATAATCAAACTGTCAACCTTTACGAGCATACCTTTGTCGGCTTTTACTTTTGCAGAAAAACTATTCTCTCCAAAACTTACACTATCAATGCTTGCAGTTGCAAAAAGATAACCTTTGTCGGTATAATATTCCACAATTTGTTCGCATAGTTCAGGATAGAAAATCGGATTGCATTTTTTCCTACGGCTTACCCTGAATGGGACTTCCGACACATCAAGACTTACATTCTGCAAAGGTTCGCCTAGAGTTGCGTATGCATCCACCCTGCCGTTGCCATAATTTATGCTGTCGAATCCGGCATAAATATGTGACTTGCGATGCTGCTTGTCAATATATCCCTTCAGGTACAAATCCACCGAAAGGCTGTCGTTGCATTTCTTTACACCATACATGCGGTAGCTGTCGGCATCGCTGTCGCGCACATATATGCTTACCCGTTGAGCATGCGCACCGGCGCCCAACAATATTAGCAAAATGCACAGCGGCAGAATATTACGCAACAGGACAAACATGTCTATAAAACGCGAAGACACGAAAAATCGTGTCTTTCAGCATTAAATTTATTCAGCAAAATATTCACTTTCTGGTTTCAGATGCATTATTTTGTATATATGCCCTTTATAGAACCGAACTTTTCGTCAAACGCAATCTTAAGGTTCTTGTTCTTAAATATTTCGGCAGGCAAATGTCCAACATAACCACACTGAGGAATCGAAATCACACTTTTATAATATGTAAAATCATCAAAATCAACAGAAACAACTACATCCGACGGTATCCTGTAGTATAGACCCATCTCCTTTTCCTTCTTCTTAAGGTCATGTTGCCTACCGTAGAAATTACCTATTTCCTTTGTCGCCTGCGCATTCTTCATGACAAGATATACAGGCTCTGAATTTTCGGCTTTCTTTTCCACAAGTTCATCATCTTCAGTAATATAACAAATAGGAATCCTCTCTTCTGTCAATTCTGGCTGTGGCGTATAGTAGAAGACATATTCTTTTGTTTCCCTTTCAATCTTACCGATGAACAATTCAAGATAGCGGTTTTCCATATTTTTCAGTTCGTTTACCATGATTTCAATATCTGTTGGTGGTGTTTCAGTTTCGAACTGTGCTGTAAGCACCTTGAAAAGGCGCTTTCTAATCTTTATGATATAGTTGGCAGCTTCTTCGGCTTTCATTTCCTCGTCTTTGCTTATGATTACCTTATTATAAATAGGTATCTTCTGGAAAACGGAATCAACCTCAACGACCTTGTATGTCGTATCTGTATTTTTTGTAAAATTCTGTTTGACACCATAGTCAGTAAACGAAGGAATTACAATGCTAGAGTTCTTTGAAAAATGGCTCTCAGCCGATTTGTATTCATCTGTTTGCTCTCCGCAGTTATATCCAATTATAATGCCCCTGCTGTTGTAATTGATATTTGCATCATGGTCGCACACAACCATATAGCAAGCATTTGGATCTGGCTGTGCAATTTCGTTTATATCAACATTTTCAATCTTTACATCGGAAACTATACTTGTTGCTGCATTTTTTATGCACAAGTACTTCTCTGCATATTTTGAATAAGGACCAGGCACTAAAGTTTCTGTAGTCACTTTGATTTTTACCTCCAATGTCGTCTGCGGAAGATAATACATGAACGCATTTTTCTTTATTGTCGTTTCCGTATCCGAAATTGGGAAAACTTTGATTTGTGCGAAAGAGCAAGTCGTTATAAACAAAGCAAATACAGCTATTATACTAAATCTTTTCATAAAGATGAATTATATTTAAAAATAATTAAGTGCAAAAGTAGCACAAATATTATCAATTGCAAAAATTTAATACTCTGTTATGTTCGTATAATCGTGTGGTTACCAGTGGTAATTTTGCAATAACATCAGTAGGCAATGTTGACACCATTCCAAATTCTGCACTCGCAAGTTTTCCAGCTTCGCCATGAATCCATGTACCAGCAACTGCAGCTTCATCAACAGTATAGCCCTGAGCTAGCAAAGAAGTTATTATTCCAGTCAGCACATCACCACTGCCTCCTGTTGCAACTCCTGGATTCATACCTATATAAAATAATATGCTTCCATTGGTAAGCGAAATTGCAGTTACTCCACCTTTTAAAATTATCGCGCAATTATGCTCACGAGAAAAACATGACATAAAGTGCAACCTTTCCACCGACGATCCGAAACATCCAAAGAGCCGTTCGAACTCTTTCGGATGTGGTGTAAGTATGCAATTGCTAAGCTTTTCGAGCATGAAGTTGTTTTTTGCAATAATATTCAACGCATCCGCATCGGCAACAAATGGCTTACCTGAGTTTATAACTGCGTCTACATATTTACACGCTGACGCTCCAGTGCCTACCCCAGGACCGATTCCCAATGCATTGTACTTTTCGAAACTTCCAGAAAAGTTGGTTTCGTACATTGCCTCAGGTACCGAAATCTGCATTATTTCACAAATATCTTCCGGCGACAACAATGTCAGCAAACCGACACCAGAACGCAGACAAGCTTTGGATGCCATAATTGCAGCACCAGCTTTGCCACGACTGCCAGTCACCATAAACGCATGTCCAAAAGTTCCCTTATGGTCGAAAGGATGCCTGATACGGAAATGTCGAACGACATCATCCTCTTCAATAACATTAAATTCTGTTGACATTGCTTCGCGCGATTTTTCATCGTGGCCTATGTCTACTAGTTTTATTTCTCCATAATGGACATAATTTTCAGCGAACATTGACGACAACGGCATATTCCCTATTGCAAATGTGGCATCGGCATTGACAATCGCACCATTGTTGCAAGCATTATCCTCACCGAACAATCCAGACGGAATGTCGATTGACCACACCTTCCCAGCCGACCTATTTATAATATTTATAATGTCTGCATACTTGCCCGTCACGCTTCGGCTAAGCCCAGTTCCAAACATTGCATCAATTATAATTGTATCTTCGGGAATTACAAGTTCATCAAAATCTGTTTTGCTCAACATTGTAACACATTCCGAATCCATAGCCATGACCAAGTCAAGATTTTTGCGACATTCAGCACTCATTTTTTCAGAAAAGTCACAAACCCACACTTTCACATCGGCATTATCATGTATCAACAACCTTGCAACTCCGAGTCCATCTCCTCCATTATTGCCTGTACCAGAAACAACCACAAAGTTTTTTCCATCTACTTTTCCGCATACAGTCCTCATATTTGCATATAACTCATGCACTGCACGTTCCATGAGTTCATACGACGATATTCCCTGAGCAACCATTGTCTGCACATCCAGTTGTTGTGTCTGCGACGAGATAAGAATCTTTTTCATGTCGAATTAGTTTTAGCAAAAATAGTTTGACAGGTCGAAAGAAAAGTGATATTGCAACAATATTTTTTTAACAAGACAGCGATATTGTTGATAACTTTATGGTTTTCAACAATGGAAAGTCAGGCTTTTGTCCAGCTTAAATCGTTGTATTACAATCATGAAGCAAACGAATGGCTACTTATGCTGGCATTTTTTATTGTTAACAAAAAGTAACACTAAAAAACATTCCAGTGACATTGTTTCAATATATTTGCAGAATATATAACTTTAAACAAACTGTATGATGAGAAAATTTATCTTTAGTATTGCAGCACTTATTATTTCATTTGCTGCATTTGCACAGACAGAAGGCGAAAATTGTGCAAACCCAAGCGCAATCGCAAGCCTTCCTTATTCCGCACAAAGTCAGACGACTTTGGGAACAAATCCTTACACATTGTCAACCTACACAATGCGTAGCGGATGCCATGTTTACAAGTACATCCCGACTGAGAACCAGAATGTAACAATCGTACTATCGGGAATTTCAAGAACCTACTCACCAGAGGTTTCTTTCAATTTGACTCCATCAAATGTGGGCGTATTTCTATTCAACGGATGCCCAGACGCAGAAAGTGCTCAATTAATTGGAACACCATCCGTTTCCAATTCATTGACAGCAACTTCTGTTTCAATGAACAACGTAAGCCTTACAGCATCAACAGAATACTACATTGTTGTTGCTGCTGACTCGTTAGTTTCACAAGGTATGTTCGGTATTGGTGCAGCTTCAAGTTACACCACTGCAACCTTCAATATTTCGGTTGAAAAAGTTGTTGAACACGACGTTGCAGTACGCACAGTAACAGTTACAAATTCGGGATGCTCAGCAACAACTTCTGTTTCATACACAATTGCTAACCCAGGTACACTTGAAATAGCAGAAAATGCGGTATCGGTAGTATGCAATGTAAATGGTGTTGTAGCAGCGACAGAAACACTTCCCGCAATTGCATCAGGTGCTACATTGACAAGGACTTTCGAAAATGTGGCTTTGGCAGAAGGAAGCAATACAATCGAAATCGTTGCTACCCTCGTTGGTGACGAAGCCGAAGAAAACAACTCTGGTGAAGCAACCGTAACAAGAAATGCATTAATAACAGAATTTGCTTTCATAGAAAACTTTGAAGGTGACGAACCCTTCAACTGGACAGCAAACCCAGCCAACTCATGGTCTATCCGTCAGCTCGAAGAAAGCGAAAACCACTTCTACATGACCGACACCGCTGTCAGCAAGAACTCATACATCGCATCTCCTTGCTTGAGTTTTGCTGAACTTGACATGCCAGAACTTCATTTCGACGTTGCGGCAGACTATCCTGTTTCTTCAGGCGGAATGGGTGATATTTTTGGAATCGGTGGAGGCTCAACAACCAGAGGTTTCGTTTTGGGTTCAATAGACGGAACAACTTGGGATACAGTGGCTCCCATCGAAGCAAGTGGTGTTCCTGTAAACAAGAACATCAGTCTTGCAAGATATGCAAACCAGTCGAGCGTACAGCTTCGTATAATCTACAATGCAGGTTCAGGTTTCGACCTTGGCGGTCTTTTTGGCGGAACAACAACTGGTGGTGCCGGCGTTGCTGTTGATAACATTGTTGTAAGAAATGCAGCCGACAAAGACTTAGGCGTTACTGCAATAACTGGTCCTGCATCGGGTTGTGGACTTTCAAATGGTCACGTAAGCATAACCATAAAGAACTATGGTCGCGAAGAACAGTCATCATACATTGTAAAATACTCTGTTGACGGCGGTGAAAACTGGATTGAAGAAACCATTAGCACCCCAATAGCAGTAGGCGCAACTGCCGAGTATACATTCAACGAAACTCTCAGCCTTCCTACATTCGGAACATACAACTTAATAGCTAGAACAGCTCTCACTGATGACGAAGACCCGACAAACGATGAAGCAGAAGGCTTTGTTGTTTCACAAGGCTTATACGACGCTAACAATGCTTACGCTATATTTGACAATGTCGACGAAGATGATTTTGTAAACGACTGGTATGCAGCTGGCTCAAATTCATCATGGGAATTTGGAAAAACTGCAGTCTCACAAAACGACAGCATCTGGACATGGGCTACAAATCCAAACGGACCAGTAAACCCAAGTGAAGAATCCTTCCTCTACTCTCCTTGCTACAACCTAACAGGAATGACCAACCCTATCGTAAAGATTAGCCTCAAATACAACCTCAGCGCAATGGATATGGGTGATACAGGTGATACTGGAGATATGCCATTCGACCCGACTAGCATGTTCGGAATCTTTGGAGGCTCCCTCTCTTTGCAATACACTGTAAACGGTGGTTCTTCGTGGATTGTTGTAGTTGCTGGTGATGGTGACATCAACGAAGGATGGTATACAACAAACATGATGACCGGTGAAATGAGCGAACCGGGATGGTCTGGAAATACTAACGGATTCGTAACTGTAAAGACAAAGCTTAACTTCCCAAGTTCAGCAAACCTTTCAAGCGTAAAGTTCAGATTCGCTTTCAAGACCACCAGCATGAACATGGGTGACGATGAAACCGGAATGGGCGACTTGTTCGGCAACATCTTCGGCGGTATGACTGGAGGAAACTCAATACAGGGCGCTGCTATCAACAGTTTCGTAGTTTATGACTGCACACCTGTTCCAACTGCATCATTCACACACTCACAGGAACTTTGCACTGGTCAGCAGATCCAATTCACCAACACCTCTCAAAATGCACAATCATACGCATGGAACTTTGGCGATGGTGCTGGAGTTGACCTCGGTGAACTTACTGGCGAGGAAGGTTTCGACCTTAACCAATTCTTCGGTGACGGCTCAACAACTTCTACCGAAGAAAACCCAACAATGACTTACAATACAGCAGGTGATTACACAGTAATATTGACAGCTACAAATGAATGCGGAACTAGCATACATCAGGAAGTATTATCTGTTAACTCTTGCACAAACATTGATGAAGTTGAAAACGTAATCAGCATCTATCCTAACCCAGCAAGCAACAACATAACAATTGTTAACGCAGAAAATGCTAACGTTGAAATCATCAATGCTCTCGGTCAGGTTGTTTACACAAACGAAAACATTTCAAGCAACCACACAATCGACATCAGCAACCTTTCGAACGGAACATACTTCGTTAAGATTAACGACTCTGTTTCAAAGGTTAACGTTGTAAGATAATCAACTTACAATATCAAAAAAAATCTGCCTCAATCTTGGGGCAGATTTTTTTTTGAAATAAATAAAACTTTTTTGGAAGACTGTCGTATAAGATATTGATTTTAAAAATAAGAAATGAGACAATTAAAGATTACTAAATCAATTACCAATCGCGAGAGTGCATCGTTGGACAAGTATTTGCAGGAGATTGGTAAAGAAGAACTTATCACAGTTGAAGAAGAAGTAGAATTGGCGCAGAAAATCAGGAAAGGCGACCGTGAAGCATTGGAAAAACTTACAAAGGCAAATCTCCGTTTCGTTGTTTCCGTAGCAAAACAGTACCAGAATCAAGGCTTGAGCCTCCCCGACCTTATCAACGAAGGCAACCTCGGACTTATCAGGGCAGCAGAGAAATTTGATGAGACTCGTGGTTTCAAGTTCATATCGTATGCTGTGTGGTGGATACGCCAGTCTATACTTCAGGCCTTGGCCGAACAAGCTAGAATCGTAAGGCTTCCTCTTAATCAGGTTGGTTCGCTCAACAAAATCAACAAGGCTCTTTCTCGTTTTGAGCAAGAATACGAACGCCGTCCTACCTCGGAAGAATTGGCTAAGGTTCTTGACATGCCAGAAGATAAGATTTCAGACACACTGAAGGTTTCGGGCAGACACACATCACTTGATGCTCCATTTGCAAACGGCGAGGACAACAGCCTTGTAGACGTTCTTGAAAATACAGACCTGCCAAATACAGACTCTAAACTTATCGAAGAATCCTTGTCAAAGGAAATTGAGCGCGTACTTGCCGCTCTTACCGAAAGAGAAAGAGAAATTGTAAAGATGTTTTTCGGCATCGGTGGTCCCGAAAGAACACTCGAAGAAATAAGCGACCAGTTCGGTCTTACGCGCGAACGCGTTCGCCAAATTAAGGAAAAGGCAATCCGACGACTGAAACATTCAAACAGAAGCAAGTTGTTGAAGAGTTACCTCGGTTAATAAATAAAAAAAAGCGTCACAAAAGACGCTTTTTTGTTATATATCACTGCATTAAGCCATGCCAAAACAAGCTCAACTTAAATCTTGTTGATACACTTTTTGCAAAACCCGTATACCCTATCTGCACATCATTGCGTCTTGCAAGTTCAGAGAACAATGATGACTTGAGAAAAGCAGTACGATCAATGCCGTTTCTTCTCCATTCCTCGTTAACCCAATGAATTACACTCCAATTACTAGGAACAGGCACGTTCCTATACAGCATTTTGCGGACAACATTCCACGAATCCTCGTTGGAAAAAGTTTTCACATGCCCCTTAAGCCCCATTTCAATCACATTGTCAACGAGAATCTGTATCGGCAAATGCCAGTCACGGTTGTTTTCATCCACTTTTGAAACAGCTTCGTTATAGCATTTTTCCATAAGTGGTGAATCTTTCGGACATTTCATCACATTGCCAACCAAAGGAAGCGAATGATGTGATCGGAAAACATAATCATCTTCAAAATCAAGTGGTTTCAGGCAAGTAACATCCATATCGACCCACCAACCGCCATTCAGATACAGCAACTTGTAGCGGAATATGTCGCTAAATCCGGCATAACTGCCCTTGCCATGTCCAAACTGATTGCTGTACTTGTACGAAAAAACCTTTTCACGCGGTATTATTTCGGAAGCATCCCTTAATATTGTCCCACTAGGAAGCTGCGTATATATATTATCGTATGCCCATAACACAAATTTATGCCCGTTGTTTAAGAACGACTTGATGGTCAGCAACTCGCAAGCGGAAAGGCTATTGCCTATCCACATTGCGTTTACCGTCAAATTGCTATCGTCCATACGTGCATGCTAAATCTTCGACAGCGACACTTTCATGCCTTCGGACTCGTCGTATTCCAGGTTAATATGGTTGTTTTCAGACACTTCTGCCTTTATTATGTACTCTGCAAGCACATCCTCGACATACCTCTGAATAGCGCGTTTAAGATGACGAGCGCCGAACTTCGGATCGTAGCCCTTTTCCACAATGAAGTCTCGTGCCGACTGCGCGATGTCCAAGGTGAATCCCATACCGTGTACCCTGTCGTATAGACCAGAAAGTTCAATGTCAATGATCTTGCAGATGTCATCCTTCGACAAAGTGTTGAACTGCACAATATCATCTATCCTATTGATAAATTCGGGCGAGAACGTCTTCTTCAATGCATTTTCAATCACAGCCTTAGCATTCTCTCCGTATGCATCCTTGCGAGCCTTGGTGTCGAAGCCTACGCCAACGCCAAAATCAGAAAGCTGACGCGAACCAATGTTTGACGTCATTATAAGAATTGTATTCCTGAAGTCAATCTTTCTGCCCGAACTATCGGTAAGACGACCTTCGTCAAGTATCTGAAGCAGAATATTGAATACATCGGGATGAGCCTTTTCTATTTCATCAAGAAGAACCACTGAATAAGGTTTCCGTCTTACACGTTCGGTAAGCTGACCGCCTTCTTCGTATCCGACGTATCCTGGAGGCGCACCCACAAGCCTCGACACCGAGAACTTTTCCATGTATTCACTCATATCAATGCGAATCAAAGCGTCTTCGGTATCGAACAGATAGTTGGCCAAAATCTTTGCAAGTTGTGTCTTTCCAACACCAGTAGGCCCAAGGAAAATGAATGTGCCAATAGGCTTGTTCGGATCTTTCAAACCAGCCCTATTCCTGTGTATTGCACTCACAATCTTGCTTATAGCCTCGTCCTGACCAATAATCTTTCCTGAAAGAGCCTTGTCCATTTCAAGCAGTCGTGTACCCTCTGATTGAGCCACACGCTTTACTGGTATTCCGGAAATCATTGCAACAACCTCCGCAACATCATCCTCGGTTATCAGTTTCTTGTCTTCGTTCATCTCCGACAGCCACTGCTTCTTGTAGTGAGCAATATTGGTTTCCAGTTCGCGTTCCTTGTCGCGATAGGTTGCGGCTTCCTCAAAATGCTGCTCCTTTACAGCCAGCATCTTCATTTCACGAATTTTCTGCAAGTCCTCTTCGTATTCGACAATCTTGCTTGGAACAGAAACCTTGAATGTGTGCATTCTTGCCCCAGCCTCGTCGAGCGCATCGATAGCCTTATCGGGTTGAGCACGGTCACTAATGTACCTGTCTGTAAGTTTCACACAGGCTTCTATTGCCTTATCGGAATATATAACCTTGTGGTGGTCTTCGTATTTGCCTTTTACCTTCTGCAGGATACATACTGTATCTTCGATTGAAGGAGGCTCAACAATGACCTTCTGGAAACGACGTTCCAATGCACCATCACGCTCAATCTTGCGATATTCGTCAAGTGTTGTCGAGCCAATGCACTGTATTTCTCCACGCGCCAGAGCCGGCTTCAGAATGTTTGCAGCATCGAAGTTCCCCGATGAATCGCCGGCACCGACAATGGTATGTATTTCGTCAATGAACAATATAACATCTGGCGAATCCTTCAACTCGTCAATAAGATCGGTCATACGTTCCTCAAACTGACCACGATACATTGTTCCTGCTACCATTGATGTCATATTCAGCATGATAAGCTTCTTGTCAAGAAGTACATGCGACACTTCTTTCTTTACAATCTTAGTAGCCAAAGCCTCGATTATTGCCGACTTTCCAACTCCAGGCTCTCCTATCAATACAGGATTGTTTTTCCTACGCCTAGATAGAATCTGAGTAATACGGGCAATCTCGTTTTCACGACCATATACAGGATCTAGCTTGTCTTCCATTGCAGCAGCTGTCAAATCGACACCAAACTGGTCGAGCATAGGTGTACGCGACTTGTTCCCCATCCTTCTGCGGCGACCATTACCCATTGGAGGATCAACGAATGAATTATCGTTTGACATTGGCATGCTGTCGTCATCAAATGGAAGATCATCATCTTGAACATCGCTATCTTCTACCTCCCAAGCGCCAAGTTCCATAGTCATTCTATACAAGTCGTACTCTATGTTAAATTTACCTAAGAGAACCAACAAGTTACTTGGCACTTTTAGTATTGCAAGCATCAGATGATTCGTATTTATTTCATCATTGCCAAGAGATATTGCTTCGGAGTTCATAAAGAGGCGTATTCTGGCAATAAGCTTACTATCAACAACATCATCGGGATTTGTAAGTGCAAGTTCAGACGAACGGTAGTTATTCTCTATTGCAGTTTTCAGTTCGTTTATATTGACATTCAGTTCCTTGAGTTTTTGTACGGCTTCGCATTCCGAATTGCGCAGTATTCCTAAAAATAGATGTTCCGGATTGAGCATACTGCTACCAAGCCTTACCGCTTCCTCTCGGCTATACTGCCATGCATCAATCAACGACTGAGAATAGTTCCTTTCCATTATACTTTTATTTGGAATGCAAAAATAAAACTTTTCGACGTGATAGCGAAAGGTAGTCTTAAATAATTATAGGTATAGATATGTTATTCTATATCTTATGTCCGTTTGGTGTATAACTGTCAAAGGTGAAATCAGAATACATAACAATTATCTTCTCTATTTCTCGTTGTTGTTTTGGGCTGACTTTACGAATATCAACATTCTGATTTTCAAGATACTGATCTGTAGTTTCAATATCATTTTCTGCTGTTTTAACTTGTTCTGGTTCGAAAAAATCACTGCTAGTAATGTTGCTGTACGAATTATCGGCTTTGTTGTCGTTTAAGGGAGATTCTTGTCTAGCAGGAAGTGGTGAAAATAAATCAGGTTCACGATATGCACCTTTTGCATCTGCCGACTTATACATTTCTCCTCGACCAAAAAGAAGCCATTCGGAATTTATGCCACGGAAACGCTCTAAAATTTTTGTCACCAATTCAAGTGTTACTTTATTTCGTCCCGAAAGATAGTGCGACAGCCTCGAATCTATGATGCCAACTTCATCGGCAAACTTACCCGACGACATGCCTTCTTCCTCCATAATTTTTCGAATTCTATCTATCATATTTTTTACAAAATTTCAGTTTACAAATGTAACATTAATCTTCTTTACATTTGTAAAAAGATATAAACAATAATTAGATTTACATTTGTAAAATGTAAAATGCACAGCAAAAGTATCAATATTATATACACTATTCTTTTTTAGTGATTTAGCAATAATAGGCATTATTAAACAATAAATACAATTAATCATCATTAAAATACTGATTATTAAGAATATAAACTCCAACAAACATACTTAATAATACTAATTTTAACATTCAGTCGTACATATTGGCACACAAATACATAACCATAACTTTAAATAAAATTTATATCTTAATATAAATGAGTGCATTACAAAAATATTTAATCAATAAATTATCCATTTAACAAATGTTAAAATCTATAAGAGTAATTGATGTTAAACTTTTTACGTATGTAAATTAAATCAGTACCGCACCAAGTATTTTACATTTGTATTCTGTAAAAATCCAGCTTAATTTATTTTACAATTGTAAACAATAGCTTTCAAAAGTGATTTGTCAAAACCTTATAATTTTAATTATTTTCATCCCTATATATAGAATGTACTCTGCAGAAAAATCTCCCCTATTTACCCCCTTAAAATGATTCTTTCAATTCGTCAATTTTTTAACCAGCGATTTTTTGAATCGAGTAATGACAATTCTTTTTGTCTACATAAAACAATATATTATTTTTGCCATTGAATTATGGCTATATATAATAAGGTATCGAGATTGCTGAATTTTGACTGTGGAATTTCACACATTCTGCAAGTTCAGATTTTGGATTTACGTCAAAAAATCGGCACGGCAATTGCAAAAGCAGCCATTTGTTCTAAAAGTTCAACAAAGATGAATGATGTAATATGTCATATCCTTCCCTGTTTATCAGTGAGTTGCATGTGTTTTTGCAAGCTGGAGAGCCCAAATGGTTTCAAAAAAAACGAATACGCTGGTCATCTAACCGATTTATGGCAAGGAAATAATTTAATGAATTAGTAAATTTTAATGTTCAATGATATGAAAAAAAGATTTTTGTTTGTTATTGCGATTGTTTTCAGTGTAACGATGTGCTCGCAGAACTCGTCGTTAAATTCGATAGTTGAAAGCAACAACGACTTTTCATTCGATGTTTTAAAGCAGATAAATAATTCTGACACATCAAAATCGGGATCTAACATGTTTATCAGTCCGTTTAGTATTTACGATGCTTTGGCAATGGCATACGACGGAGCAAACAAAAAGACTGCCACCGAAATGCGCAAAGTGTTGAAATTCAAAAAAGACCAGTCGGAATCCCATAAAGATTTCGCGAATCTGCTCAAGGAATACAAGGCCGACAAAAGCGTGTTCACAATAAGCAATGCTGCTGTAGCACAGAAAAGCTACAATTTCCTCGAAAGCTACATGAATTGTCTAAAGGATTTTGATGCTACAATATCGCAGGCTGACTTTAGCAACGATGCAGACCGAAACGAAGCAGTAAAAAGAGTGAACGAGTGGGTGGCTAAGAATACCAACAACAAAATTACCGACTTGATTACTAAAAACGATGTAAACGAACTCACAAGACTTATCCTATTGAACGCTATATACTTCAATGCAAAATGGGATATAGAATTCAAGGGAGAAAAGACAAGACAAATGACTTTCTACGGTAAAAATTCGGTTGAGTATGTTACTGACTTTATGAATGGTACTCAGGATGTTGGACTTGGCGAAAGCGATGATGCACAGATAATGAAGATAAACTACGAAAAAGGCAAGGCTTCGATGTACATAATTATGCCAAAGGAAAAGGTTGACATTGACAAGTATATAGCAGACCTTGACATCGAAAAGTTTGACAAACTTAGCCAATCGCTACAAACTTTCAAGGCTGATGTTTCGATGCCGAAATTCAAGATAGAATCGCGCTTTGAAATGAAAAAATACCTTATGGATTTGGGCATAAAGGCTGCATTCTCGAAAAGTGCCGATTTCTCGAAGATGAACGGAAAAAGCAACCTGCTGATAGACGAAGTGATACACAAGTCGTTCATTGAAGTGTCGGAAAAAGGTACAGAAGCCGCAGCGGCGACAGCTGTGATTGTAAGAGAGAAAACCGCTATGATTAATAAAAATCCTAAGGTTACCATCAACCGTCCTTTTGTTTTTGTGATTAAGGAAAACAAGAACAATGCAATATTGTTTGCAGGAAAATATGTAAAACCAGAAAACTCAAAGTAATATGAAAAAGTTATTAGTATTAGTTATCGTTGCAACAACTTGCCTGTCTGCATTTTGCCAGAAAGGATATTCTGACTTTGACTCAGTTGCAAATGTGTTGATAAAGACCAAGATTGCTCACGCAAACAGCAAGGACGACAGTAGTCCGCTTGAATTGTCGCTATATTTCCAAAACAATGGAAATGCCGACGTAATTGTGCGTTATCAAATTTTTATAGAAGACAACAACGGTGAAAAACGCCACAGCGGAAAGAAGGAAGTCAAACTGAAACATGGACAAAAGCAGTTTGGAAAGATTAGCGGCCTCACATACGAACTTTTTGGCTCCAGCATTGACGCATACGCAAGCGGAGAAAGAAAATGGTATTTTACAATACTGGAAATAAAGGACATGTATACAGGTGAACTGATTGCAACAAGCGACAAGGTTGTTGACGAAGAATAAGTACATTAGTATAATTCGCATCTAAGAGTCCCTGCCATTTTATCGGTGGGGATTTTTTTATTTGAAAAAAAGTCTTTGCGCATTGTTGCATATTATATATTTTTGCCAAACATATTGAAATAGATTTTTAAGTATAAAACAATGAAAAACATATTAATTATTGGTGCTGGAGGTCAAATAGGCTCCGAATTGACACGCAACTTGCGCGATGTTTATGGTGACAATCATGTAGTTTGCTCTGACTTGCGTCCGCTTAAGGGACAAGACTACGAGCGCGGTCCAATTGAACGCATTGATTCTACACAGGTTATGCAGATAGCAACTGCTGTTAAGAAGTACAACATTGACACAATTTACAATCTTGCTGCAATATTGAGTGCTACCGCTGAACTCAACCCTATGTTGGGCTGGAACGTTGGTATAGGCTCGTTGGTCAACTGCCTCGAAGTTGCCCGTTTGTTCAACTGCGCAGTATTCACTCCAAGTAGCATAGGTGCATTTGGTCCTAGCACTCCTCACGACAACACGCCACAGGACACAATCCAGCGTCCTAATACTATATATGGTGTAACCAAAGTTACAGGCGAATTGCTGAGCGACTACTATTTCACCCGTTTCGGCGTTGACACCCGTAGCGTACGCTTCCCTGGTCTCATCAGCCACCTCACATTGCCGGGCGGCGGCACAACCGACTACGCAGTAGAAATTTACTACGCAGCAGTTAAGGGCGAAAAGTTCGTATGCCCGTTGAAGAAAGGTACTTTCATGGATATGATGTATATGCCTGATGCACAAAAGGCTATGATTGACATTATGGAAGCCGACCCGTCAAAGCTTGTACACCGCAACAGCTTCAACGTTACAGCAATGAGCTTTGACCCGGAAATCATCTACAATGCAATCAAGAAGCACTATCCAAACTTCGAGATGGTTTACGAGCCGGAACCAATAAAGCAGGCAATTGCCGATAGCTGGCCAAACAACATGGACGACAGCTGCGCCCGCAACGAATGGGGCTGGAAACCTCAGTACGACCTCGACAAAATGACCGAGGATATGATTCTGAACCTGAAGAAGAAATTATTGTAACAATAGATAAACGTAACAAAGAAAAAAAGGTTGTCGTGAGGCAACCTTTTTTGATTTATTTAAGAATTTAAAAATTACAGTAGTTTTGTGCGTTTCGAGACAACAAGATTAGTTCCGGGATGAGCAAACAGCACGGACAGGATTTCCGCTGTCACGATGAGCAGAGCCTTTACCACAATAACCTGAATAAAATCGAAGAATTAACGCTCTGTACGTATCGCTCAAATCAATCGTACTTGAGCTATAAAAACCAAAGACTGTAGCATCGACGAGCGCCCCATCATCATACCTGCCACCAGCAGCAGGCATGAAAATAGTGTTCCCATTAGAACCAGTGAACAAGCAACCATTTACACCGTTACGTGTCGTCCACATCACAGTACAATTATTCTTCAATTCTACCATTTCATCGTAGGTCGGCATTCTCCAACCTACACCCCAGTTGGCAGTGGCGGCGTCATCAGAGGCTTCAAGGGTGGTAAGTGCATCGGTAAAGCCGTTGTTGCCATAGTCTGCATTGAAGCAATATTTTGTTAATCTAGGATTATTCCAAGTCGTTCCTTCTGCATAAATATATGTTTCACAAGTATATGTTTCCTTTGGTGTTGTTTCGCCCCAGGCAAAATAGTCGCCGTACCCCTCGGGTGTGATTGCACCAATATTGCAGGTCGCCCATCTCAGACCACTCGGAAGTCCAAGATCAACAAACTCGTGTCCGTTCAAAGTATTTGATGACTGTACTGGTGATGATGAGCCACCTTCCAAACTTGCCCCTCTCAATGTTGCAATAAAATCCTTAGCCGCCTGCTTCATGTTAAAGACCTCTGAACCAAGCGAACTAGAACAATCAAGGACAAGAATAACTGCGGCACTACTAACTTCAGTGCTTACCTCAACATTTGCACCACCATCAAATTCAGAATTTATCTGCCACTGACCATTGCTGTCAAGATACCACTCTTTTACATTATCAGTTGGGACTGTTCCTCCTACAGACAACGATATTCCTCCAAAATCATACGAATACCAATATTTGTCTTTCGTCGTTCCCATAATAGTTGTACGACTACCTGTAATTCCTTCGTAGATAATATATTTTATTTCAGGATTGCTCTTTGAATCGAATTGAAAATCAATATGAATCTGCGAATTGCTTGCATCTACAGAAGAATTACCACTGACATCAAACGTAAACCTCAACTGCTGATTTTTTTCCGGAAGAGGAATTTTCAATGCCAACGACTGCAAAACATTTTCCTTATAAAGCGACGAAGCTATCTGCTTAAACTTTTCGTTTACTTCTGACATATTAGACACAAGCATTGCATTTTCGCTACTACTCGAAAGTTTCTGAAGGTCACTACGAAACTTTTCTTCGTCACCTACATCATCACCCTTCATTCCTATGCAATAGGCATTCATCGGAAGGTTATGAACCTTTTCTGTAAAAATTCTGTTGCAGATAGCTCTAACATATTCATCTCCACTATCATACTCGCTATCGCCATACGAACCAAGGTCAAGTCCATCTGTAAAAGTTATTATTGACACACTACGCAAGTCTTCAGGCAACGATGCTGCTTGCATATTATCAATTGCAACTCTTACCGCGTGATAAAGTTTAGTACCATTACTAACCTCTAGTTCATCAATAAACGACTCAAACTCTTTCTGCGTTCCTGAATTTAAAAGGCGTAACTTTTTCTGTCTTTTTCCGTGTCCCACAGAATATTCCGTAATTTTGTCGTTAAAGCCAACAATTCCTACATATATGCCCGGATCCCCATCCTTTCCTTCTCCATCTTTCTTACAGGCAGAAAAAACAGATGACAATACAATAAGAGACAAAAGTCCAATTACTATTTTTCTCATCGTATAATCCCTTATACGTGTCGGGCGCAACTTTTTCTGCCCACCAGTACCACATAGGCAATTCACAAAAAAGAAGCGTGGCACTGATACACCACTTCTCCTGCTAGAGGTCGTGAGAATTACCGTTGAGAAAGATGCAGACATAACAGCCCACGCGTAACGCGCAAACTATCATGCTCTCTTGTCTCTGAAATTTCTCACGTTTCTAGCAGCAAGACGAGCATAACGCTTCGTTAATCCAAAATATACGGTCGGGCACAAGCACCAAACCAAGGACAAAAATACGGAATGGGAACGAAATGGCAAAATTTATTTTGAGGAATAATGCACTATAATTTCACCCTCTACAAGAAAAAATACATCGTATTTTTATTGTCTATAGACAATGAAAATTAAAATACAGCAATTTTATTGTTCATAAACAACAAAAATCAGCAAAACCAAAACGCATTAAACATAAAATTTGTAGCGGCGCAATACATTACGCCACTACAATTTGTCAATTATCAATTATCCATTATTAATTAATACTTTGCAACCAGCGGTACGCTTTGCGAATGTCCGAATGGACAAGATGAAATCTTGAGTATCGGTGGAGCTTGGAAGCGCTTGTATTCTACACGCTTAACCAGTTTCAAAACAAAATCAACAGTCTCGGCATCAAAGCCTTTAGCTTTTATCTCATCAGCAGTCATGTTGCCCTCAAGGTAGCAGTTCAAGATGCCATCAAGAATGTCGTATGGCGGAAGCGAATCCTGGTCCTTCTGGTCAGGACGCAACTCTGCTGATGGAGCCTTGTCGATTATATGTTGCGGAATGATGTTACCACAATGCTCATTAATGTACCTTGCAAGTCGGTAAACCTCAGTCTTATACACATCGCCAAGCAACGACAGCGAACCGCACATATCGCCATAAAGTGTTGAATATCCTACAGCTTCTTCGCTCTTGTTGGAAGTATTGAGCAGAATGTTGCCAAACTTGTTGGAATATGCCATCAGTATGCTTCCACGCAGACGAGCCTGAATATTTTCCTCGGCAAGTCCAGGTTTCGTACCCTCGAAAGCTTCTGCCATAGCCGTTCCGAAAGCATTGCGCAAATCCTCTATTGGAATAATATGGTAGCTTGATTTTGTTCTCTTTAGCATTTCCAACGAATCGTCAACCGAATGTGAACTTGAATAGCATGTCGGCATAAGTATCGAATGAACATTTTCGCTGCCGAGAGCATTCACGGCAAGTGCCAGCACTACGGCAGAATCAATGCCTCCCGATAGACCGAGAACAGCCGTCTTAAAATTCATTTTTGAAAAATAGTCGCGCAACCCAAGTGTTATCGCACTGAAAATACTTTCGGTCGTGTCCATTTTGCGAAGCTCCTCTCCTGCCGACTTAAACGATTTAGTTTCAACATATTGCAAATCTTCTTCAAAAGACTTGCATTCTGCGATTACCCTGCCTTCGGCATTGAAAGCGATGCTGCGACCTTCGTAAATAAGATTGGTGTTGGCTCCAACCTGATTTACATTCAACAAAGGCAAACCGTATTTTTTTGCTACCTGCGACAAATCCGACAAATGATTGTCGTCGTGAGCGTATGCTACTGCCGAAATATTTACAATAAAGTCGGGATTTAACTTTGCAAGCATATCCATTGGATAATCAACGACATCACCTCCAACTGTCAGGGCGATTTTTACACCGTTCAGGTTAATGAGATCAAACTTGTCGCTTGGCTCAAAATACCTATGCTCATCAACCACACCTTCATCAGGCAAAACCGTCTTGCACTGCGACTTGACATCGCCATTTGCAATAAATAGCGCAGCATTGAAAAGTTGTTTGCCTTTGCCCGAAACATTTGACAGCGGAGCACCTATAATTATTGGAATGTCAGCACATTCGGCAATTATATTTTCGACAGATGCATTGCATCCGTCAATAAAATCGGTACGATAAAGCAAATCGTCGGGGCAATAACCACAAACCGACAATTCAGAAAACACAACAAGGTCGGCACCATTTTCCTTTGCTTTCCTTGCTGTAGAAATGATTTTTTTTGCATTGGACTCGAAATTGCCAATGTAATAGTTTAATTGTGCAAGAGCTATTTTCATCGTTATAAATTTTAACGGTGCGAAAGTAATAAAAACATACATAATATTGCACACTTAAGCAAAACAATGTAAATTTGCACAAATTTATACAAAATAGAATGAAAACGATAAAATACTATTTATCAATAATATGGGCTAAAAAAATATGGATAATTGCTGTAACAGCAATTGTCGCTATTGCAACATTTATCTACACACTTCCTTCGGTAAAACCTTACCTATACGAAGCAAAGTACGAACTACGTGCAAAGAATGTCAAAAGTATCGGATTCATTGATATTGACTATGTTGTAAATGCCGTTCGCTACGATGAAAATTTCAAGCAGTCGATAATAAATCAAGCTGGAGAAGATAGCAAACTGACCGAATCCAACTACAACAGACGCATCCTAATAACAAATGACACTAAGACAATTTTGTCGGCAAAGGGAGAATCGAAGGAAGAAGCAACACATCTAGCAGACATACTGTACCAATCGTTCAACGAACAAATCAGGTCGTATCTTGCAGAAAATATAAACCAGCTCAGTGCACCAATGGTAGATAAGATTAAAGCGCAAGATATTGAAAATGATTCAATAGTAAAACAAATGGAAAACCGTATTGTCGAAATATATGGAGTCGTAAAAGGAGAATCGGGTAAGACATACGAACAAATAATAGGCAGAATAGACGGAAATGTTGCAAATGCAATAAGTGCTGACCCGCAAATGACAAGACTAAAATCATGTCTTGAACAAAATGCAAAATACATAGCGAACACAAATGCTATGATAAATGAGGCTACAATTGACATCAAAGAACTTGATAGTTTCTTTGATGTGCTTCACGTTCCTTCTTCCCTGATATCACCTGCGCCAAACAGAATTATGCGCGTAGTCACGGCAACAGTCATTTCGTTTCTGTTTATGATATTCGTTTTTATCTTTGCCGATTTCTACAAGAAATACAACAAGTAAAAAGATTAGTTCCAAAACACGATGGACATTCGTAAGGTTCTGAACAACCGGATATTAAAGAATGTAACACTATTAGTGTCGGGAACTGCCATAGCGCAAGTAATACTGATGCTGTTTCAACTCGTCTTGCGCCGTTTGTATTCACCAGAGGTATTCGGAGCATTTTCTGTTTACATGAGCATTGTTGGAATATTAGTAATCTTATCGACAATGCGATACGAACTTGCAGTAGTATTACCAAAAGACGACAGAAAAGCGTCTGGACTTGTGGCTGGTGGAATACTAATCTCTTTATTAATAAACTTATTGGTACTAATCGTAACTATTATTTTCAAAACATATATAATCAAGTGGCTTGATTTTCCAGAAAAATACGGATATTGGCTCTACTTTGTACCACTGTCAACATTCCTATTCTCCACATACCAATTTTTAAACTACTGGCTGACACGCAATTCCGCATTCAAGGCAATCTCTATAAACAAAGTTTTCCGCAGACTCTCAGAGGGAATTGTACAGTCAGGATTTGGTGTATTAAAATCAGCAAGCGGATTATTTGTCGGCGACATAATTGGAAACACCACCAACATAGCATCAGGATTATACCAAGCAAAAAGAAAAGGATTTACATTCAGAAACTTGTCGTGGCGCAAAATAAAGGCATCGTTAAAAAGATATTCATCGTTTCCCAAATACCAGACAATACCAGCTGTGCTAAACACTGCTAGCATGCTACTTCCCGTGTTCTTCATAAACAAGTTCTATAGTTCAGACACAGCAGGCTACTTCGACCTAAGCAGACAAATGCTAATAGTTCCAATATCATTCATAACAGCATCACTATCTCAAGTTTTACTTAAAGAACTTAGCGACAAGGTAAAAAGCAATGCAAAACTATCGCCGAGCATACTGAAGACGGCCATGTACTTGACCATCGGCATACTACCATTTATGATTGTCATAATGATCTGGGGAGAATGGATATTTTCATTCTTTTTTTCCGATATATGGTCATTGTCAGGCAAATACTCGGCAATACTAGCACCAGCCTTCGCCGTACAATTCATAGTTTCCCCATTAAGCATAAGCTTTACCGTACTTGAAAAACTGAAAGTTCTCGCGGTTTGGCAGATTTGCTATTTTGGTGCCGTACTCTCATTGATATGGATAAAGTTCCTGCCGATAACACATTTTCTGGCAATATACACGGGCATTAATATTTTAGCCTACTCAATATATTTTATACTGATTATCAACTGCACACGTAAATACGACAAACGTACTGGAAATGAAAGCTAAGTTAATATCAAATAGTATTTTGCATCTGCTGATGTTCGTGTGCTTCTACATTGTGATGACCTACGAATATTTTAGTTTCGTAGCACCGCTTTTCACAGCCAACAACTTCGTGCTTTCATTCTCTCCGACAACTATAAATGTTGGATTCGTAATGCTATTTGTCCTAATGCTACGACTTTTCGTTAACAAAAAAGTATCCGAATTCTCGTATGCCATAAGCGTCTTTGTATCAATCACATTTGCCATTCCAGCAATAATACTGTACCAGTTTGGCAACTGCACAATATATGCACCGCTATACTCCATATTATTTGTCTTTGCTTTAACAAGCAAATATATTGTAATCCCGAATTTCAATATAAAGACAGTACGCGACAAGCACAAATTGCCGACTCTCCTACTATTGTCAATCATAATGCTGATTCCGTTTGTCTTGACATACAAGTTCAACATAAACACAAAATCTTTTTCATTTGGCTCGGAACTTTATGAAGCAAGAGCAGCAGCAAAATCAGCAGGCAACTTCTTTACATCATACCTTGCTGGACCATTAGCAAAGGTTATGCTTCCTTTGGTAATTATTCTTGGAATCAAGAATCGCAAGATATGGATAAGCATAATTGGAATCATCATAATGCTATATTTGTTTGCCGTAAATCCGCACAAAGCTCTATTCCTATCAATATTCTTGATAATTGCCTTTTACTTTTTCGACAACTATAAGGCAAAAGCAGGACTTATATTATCCGGAATATTAATATTGATATTTTTATCAATTGCAATAAGTGCATTAACCGACAATATCCTAGCCGAATCTATTTTTGTCAGACGGCTTTTCTTCCTGCCAGTACAAATATGCAACTATTGCTTCGATTTCTACGAAGGCAACCCGATATATCTGTCACACAGCATTTTCAGCAGTTTTGTTGATTATCCGTATTCTCTTGATCCTGCATTCCTTATGGGCGACTACATGTACGGCAAGCCAGGAACAAGTTGCAACACCGGAATTATTGCCGACGGATTCATGAACTTCGGACATATAGGTTCTATTCTATTTATTATGGTTACGGCAATCATAATAAAGTTTATCGAAACTTTGAAAATCGACAAGGCGTATTTCGGAATTGTGATTGCCTTTGTTATGCTTTTCCTTAACAGCGCACTGCTAACCAGCATGTTGACGCACGGAGGACTGTTCTTTATACTGATACTGATGTTTTTTTTGAAAGATACTGACCATGACAAAAATTTGCCACCTAACCACCGTCCATCCACGATATGATGTAAGAATATTCATCAAAGAATGCAAGTCGCTTGCGAAAAGGTATGATGATGTAAACCTTATCGTAGCCGATGGCAAAGGCAATGAAAATATTGACGGAATAAATATTTTCGATGTCGGCAAACCTAATGGAAGATTACAAAGGATATTGAAGTTTCCTCGCAAAGCATATAAGAAAGCCATTGCAATTGATGCCGACATATACCACTTTCACGATTCCGAACTACTGTCAACTGGCGTAAAACTTGCCAAGAAAGGAAAGACTGTTATTTACGACAGTCATGAAGATCTTCCACGCCAGATACTTACAAAGTCATGGATTCCGAAGTTTCTACGCAAAACCGTGTCGAGAATGTCGGAACGAATGGAAAACAGAAAAGTCAGAAGGCTTAGCGCAGTTGTGACAGCAACTCCTCACATCGAGGAGCGTTTCAAAAAAGTTACCAATGCTCCTGTTAAAAACATAAACAACTACCCTGACCTCGACGACATAACATTCAATCCATCGTGGGAAAACAAGGAAAACGCAGTATGCTATGTAGGCGGATTGTTTTATACTCGTGGAATACACGAAATGGTTGCCGCAATAGGTGCCACCTCGTCAAAATTGTTTTTGGCAGGAAAATTTTCCCCAGAATCACTAATCGATGAAATGAAAAACAAGAAAGGCTGGGAAAACGTTGATTTTCTTGGGTATCTCGACAGGAAAAACATAAATGAAGTGCTACAAAAATCCATTGCCGGATTGATTATCCTGCACCCTATGCCAAGCTATCTAGATTCTTTGCCTGTTAAAATGTTCGAATACATGGCTGCTGGCATACCTGTTATTTGTTCCGATTTTGCATTCTGGAAAGAAATTGTTGAAAAAAACGAATGCGGAGTTTGCGTTAATCCATTCGACACCGATGCCATTGCAAAAGAAATATCAAGATTGTGCAACGACAAAGATACAGCGAAACGAATGGGCGAAAACGGACGCAAGGCTGTTGAAGAAAAATACAATTGGAGCACTCAAGAAAATGAATTATATGCTCTTTATTCAAAATTAAGCAACAAATAATTGGATTTATTCCTCCAAAAATTCCTTGTCGAAATTCACCAGATACAATTTTTCAGTTGCTCTTGTGATTGCGGTATATAGCCAACGAAGGAATTCATATTTGCCTTCATCAGTAATTTCGTCCTTGTTTATCCAGCCATGGTCGATGAACACCGACTTCCACTGCCCGCCTTGCGACTTGTGACAGGTCATTGCGTATGCATATTTTATTTGCAAGGCATTGTAATATGGGTCTTTAAGTATTGCTTCATGGCGTTTCTTTGAGTCAAGGATGTCGGAGTAGTCCAGTTCAAGTTGTTCCCACAGTTCCTTGTAGTAATTGCCTGGCATACCAGCAGAATCTATTGCCAAAGTATCAAGCAGAACCTTCACATCTATTTCCAGGTCAGGAAAATCGACAAAGCGCACATACAAGTCGGCATAGCGATGTCCGTACAACTCGTAATGCCGTCTAACCTTCAGAACTTCAACCATATCGCCGTTTGCTATGAAGTCGATTTCGGCATTTTCGGGCAACCACGAGTAATTGTTCTTAACAACCATCAGCAAGTCACCGTATGAAAGTTCTTCCTCGCGCCATAGAATGCGGTTGCGGATTCCCATATTGTAACGGTTGGCGTATTTGTTTGTCTTGCAGATGATTCTGGTTTCATCGTTGCCATAGCGGGAATACGAATTCTCTATTTCTTCGATCAGCTCAGCACCAGTAATTGATTCAATCTCGGGGAAATCTTTGTGCTTCAATTTTGGATAATTGAAATTGCCGTCTGTCATCATTTTGCGCAACTGCGTGGCATTGAACAATATGCCGGAATCCGCGTCTTGTCTGACAACTTCCGACAATTCGCACGAATATACCTTAAGTCCGTATGCTCTAAGATACGCTTCGTCCAAAGCAGGACTGATAGCCGTTCCGACTGGCGGAAGCTGGGCGGAATCACCAAGAAGAATCACGCGGCAGTTATTATCGTTAAAAGCGTAGGCGAACAAATCATCGAGAAGGCGACCACTACCAAAAGCATTTTCTGTGTTCGGAGCATTACCAATCATTGAGGCTTCATCGACAATGAAAACCGTATTCTTGTAATTGTTGAAATTCAACGAGAACGAACTGTCCGGATCGGAAGTTGACTTTTTGCGATAAATGCACTTGTGAATAGTTGATGCATGCCGTCCCGAATAATTTGACAATACTTTCGCAGCCCTACCCGTCGGAGCAAGAAGCACGGTATTGATTTTTACTTCTTCAAGCAACTTTATGAACGCGCTTATCAGCGTAGTTTTTCCAGTTCCGGCATAACCTTTCAGCAGGAATGTGCAAAGTTTTTCCCTGTCGCCCATAAACGAATATAGCGAATCGGCTGCCGATAACTGTCCGACTGTCAGTTCACAATTCATAAAATGGTGAAGTCTGTCTTTAAACTCTTCCCGCGTCATAAAGTTTTTTATTATTTGCTTGCCGTATTAAAAAAAATTCTAACTTTGCGACTGCAAAATTAAACTTAAAATTTTAATAATGGAAAAGGTAATTAGAATCGTTGTTTCGGTAGTGCTACTAGGACTAGTTGCATTTTTGACCTATAAAATTGTTTATGGCATCCAGAAGCCAATCGATTATGAAGAACAGAGAATTGCGAGATTTCAAACAACAGTTGATCAACTTATTGCTATCCGTACTGCACAAGTAGCATACAAGGAAAATGTACTCTCCCCTGTATATACCAAGGACTCGGTAAAAAACGGCAAGAAAGTCATCGATAAAATTAATGGAAACGATACAATATTTGTAAAAAGCAAAGTTCCGACATACGACCATTTATATACAAAGTCATTTGACGATTTGATTAAATTCATCAACGAAGGTCAACTGAAAGTTGTTAAGGCAATAGGAACATTGACCGACGAACAGTTGAAAGCTGGATTGAACGACAAGAAAGCAATTGAAATAATTGAAAAGGCAAAGAAAACCGGCAACTGGAAGGAAGTTGAAGAAAAAGGTCTTAAAGACTTCAGCCGTGATACGATTCTTGTTCCCGTTAAGGATTCTCTTTTCAAGCACCTCGGCTACCCAGTAGAAGAAATTAGATACACAAGAGTTGGAAGAAAAGTAGAATTCAAGTTGGACACTGCAACCGTAATGACTGGTTCGGGTGTTCCCGTAAAGGTTTTCCAGTGCTATGCTCTCTACGATGATTTGCTGGATGGTCTCGACAGACAACTTACAGTAAACTACAAGGACAAAATGCAAGATACCTGCCTGAGAGTCGGCAAACTAGACGAAGCAAACAACAACGCAGGTAACTGGGATGCTACTATGGAAAAGAAAAAACAGGAGTAATAATGAAACCTGTTCACATTAAGGGCGACATCGATTTGCTCTCAAAAAATAGTCTGTCCATCTTGATAACACAAGATGGACTTTCTTATTCTATATACGACATCGACAACAACAAGATGCTTGCTCTTGTTTCTAAGCAATTTTCGGCAAACGCCAATCGTTGTGAAGAAATAAAGCAATTTCTTACCGATGAAGAAGTTCTGCAATTCGAAAATGTAAATGTCGTATATGCGACAAAAAGCGTGACAATTGTCCCCGATGCAATATTCGAGGAAAGCCAGGGAGAAAACATTTTCGCTCTCAACAGACGAATTGCCGACGATGAAAAAATACTTTTTTCTAAGTTGCCAAAATCGCAGACAGTTTTGATTTATTCGGCAAAGAAAGAAATTATCAATCTACTTGACTGCCTTTTTACAAGATACAGCATTTGCCCACAATCGCACACATTCATCGAGTCGGGACTAACAAGAACAAAAATCAGCGAAAAGCCCAATAGTCCGCGAATGTTCGTGCAGGTTTTCGAGGACTTCTTTGATGTGCTGGTGATTGACAAGGCTCAAATCTGCAACTATAATACATATAGCTACAAGTCATCAAACGACATTCTGTATTTCATTGTGAATACCTTCGAGCAACTCGGAATGTCGCAGGAAGAATGCGAGGTTGTATTTTCTGGCTTTATTGAACCGGATGACCTCGCCGTCATACACTTGAAAAAATTTGTACGAAATGTTTACTTTGAATCCATAAACAGGGACTACAAGTATTTCTATCATTTCCAAGAATTTGCACCGCACTACTTCTATAATTTCATTAATGCTGGCAAATGAGAATAATCGGCGGAAAATACAGAGGCAAAATGTTCAATCCTCCTGCCAATTTCAAGGCAAGACCAACGACCGACTTCGCAAAGGAAGCATTGTTCAACATACTAAACAACGACTTTAACTTCGAAAACATTGACGTGCTTGACCTTTTCAGTGGAACGGGAAGCATATCGTACGAATTTGCAAGCCGTGGTGTAAAATCGCTAGTAGCGGTAGAAAGCAATGTAAAGCATGCAGCATATATAGAGAAGAATTTCAAGGAATTAGGATTTTCGCAGGCTGTAATTTACAAATCCGATGTATTCCGCTACTTGGACACTTGCACAAAGAAATTTGATGTAATATTTGCAGACCCACCTTACGCACTCGATAACATTGAGGAAATCTACCATTCTGTGTTCCGCAACAATTTGCTTTCCGACACTTCCTACTTAATCATTGAGCATGGCGAAACTACTGATTTCTCTGGTTTTCAACATCTTGTCGGTACGAAAAAGTACGGTAGCGTACATTTCAGCATATTCGACCCCATGAAGTAGGATATTATCCGAAAATTCCCATTATCAGTTCTTTGATAACAAAGAACACCAAAAAACAGGAATAAATCAGTTTGAGCATTATGCCACACATCATTCCCAGGAAAGCACCAAAAGCAGCCTTCCAAACGCCTTTCATATTGCCTTCTGTTTTCTGTCCATGCTTTTTCAAATAGAGTATTTCGCCGACAAAAGCACCAGCAAAAGGAGCTATGAAAATTGCCCACCATGCAAAACCTATCAGACTGATTAGCACACCTATTGCAGCACCGCGACTACCCCACTTTGTTCCGCCAAATTTCTTTGTCGCCCACGATGGCACAAGAAAATCAAGGACTGTGACGACAACCATTATCACGCCAAGTATCAACAATGTTGACAATTGTATGTCGCAATAGCTGACAAAAAATACTGCAAGCAAACCTGCAAACGATATTGGCGGACCTGGCAATATTGGTATAAAGCAGCCTATTATTCCTATTATCAATAGTACTGCAGCAATTACAATCAGAATTATGTCGAGGGCAATTGTCATTTGTATTCCGAAATTATGTTGTCAACTGTTGATCTGTTTATCTGCAAGGTTGTGGAATATTTGTAAACGCCAGACTTTTGCGATACGTGCGAACAAGATATTTCACTTGATTCGAGCACCTTGTTGCGCATTAGGTCAATCTTTTCCTCAAACTTGTCATCACGAAGAAAACTTTTGTACGAAACCGAATTGGCAATGTACTCATCAATCTGTTCGAGCATAATGCGCCTTGCATCGGCATTTGCCTTGTCCTGCGACATTTGCAATGTTGGTGACGACGCCTCGGCAGATGCACGAAAAACATACTTATCGGTAACATTTTTTGTGCAATTCCTTGAAAATATCGACACTACGGATTCAAAAAAGGAACACGACTGTATCGTCACTGCAAAGCATAACATTATGGCTAACAGGATTTTTCTCATTACTCTGCAAGCAACTTCACATCATTTGCATCAATCCAGCCTTCCTTGCCATCGGCAAGCCTAATGTTGTACATGCCATTTGCAGAATCAACAACGTTGACCTTCAACCCTTCGAAAATTTCAAATGAATTTACGGCATCGGCATTAGGAGACGACTTTACCATCGACTGCTCAAAAACAACTGCATAATTGTTTTCCGTAATCCTTACCGATGACTTGTAGGCGCAAATGGCTGTGAGAATAAAAAGTACAAATGCAATCACAGCAACCGAAAAACCTAATTTACGCAATGCAATACTTCCCATAAAAAGGTATAGCGCGATTCCTGCAAGCACAAGCGCAAGCATTATAATGTTAAAGATAGTCCAAGCATCGGTTCCCATAATGCCAAGCACCGCAGTCCCCCACCTTTCGTAGAAAGGCTTTGGCAATACCTCGACCACCTGCTTTAATGAACGGTTGGCTATGTTGAGGTTAAATTCGGCATCACTATTAGATGGATTTAGCATCAGCGATTTCTCGTAGTAATATACCGAATATGGAATTTCGTTTAGACGGAAGTAGCAGTTGCCCATATTATAATATAGGTCCGACGACGAATAGCCCATCCTGCATATCGAATCATACAGGGCAACTGCTTCGGCGTAGCGAGTCTGCATAAAATAGTTCTGTGCGCTATCGGCCAATGCATCGACATCGGCAGAAAACATATTCAACGATAACAGCGAAAGTGTGATATATGCAAAAATCTTCTTCATGGCTACCTCATGTTTTCTTCTAATTGTTCAATAATTCCAGTGGTTTCCTCGTATATTGCAGTCATTTCGTTGCCACTGCCCGAAACAAAATGAGCAAATTCGCACTTGTCAATAAGGTCAACGAATTTCTTAGAAAGGTTTTCGTCGATGTTATGTTCTGCGAATGCCTGCATTACATTGTCCTTTGTAAGCTGCGATGTAGGAATCGAAAGTTTATCGCTAGCATAACCCCACAAAGCAGTGATAATTTCCTTGTAGAAATCGGTTTGATTGTTTGTCTGCATGAATTTCCTTGCGTTTTTCAGTCGCTTGCGCGAAATCTTGCTGGCCTTCTGGCGTTTCATCAGCTCCACATCCTGACGTTTCTTGATGTTCTTTCTCAAAACAACCACCAAAACAATGAAAACCACAATCAGACAAATTATTATCGTCCAGTACAATCCAGAAAGCATTAGCGGAGAATAAGCTGATGCAAGATTCAAGTTGCCTTTGTGAATAAACCTTACATCTTCGGGATTTATGACTTCTACGCCCGTCTGCGCATTGTAGATTGTCCCCGATGCCATATCGCCACTTCCCTTTCTAACATTCACAACTATCGGCTCGGTTGATACGGTATTATATGTTTTTGTAGCAAGATCGTAATATACAAGCGATACTGTGCCTAGATTGAACGAACCGCCATAACGAGGAACAATTGTGTATTCCCATGTCTTGCTTCCCGACAAGCCAGATTCCGATGCATTGAGTTTGCTTGTTACAACAGGATCGTATTGCTCAAACTCCTTGGGACATGATATTTTAGGAGATTCAATATTATTAAAATTTCCTGAACCAGAGATAGTTATCTTGCAAACTACGGCATCGTTTACCGAAACGGTATCGGTTGGCATGCTAAGCGATATGTTGAATTTTCCTACAGCACCCGAAAATCCTACAGGTTCTTGCGGCAACGACGCCACATTCAACGAAAGCGTGTTGGATGTTGCCGAGACTGGTGCATTGTCGTAGGTGTAACCCCAGAACGGATGTCTGCCCGACACAACCCTTGCCATACACTTTATGTCAGCCTTGTCAATATCGACTTTACCTGCAACACGTGGGAAAACAAGGTATTTCTTCAGCACGGCCACATTGTAAGTCTTACCATTTACAGTTTCGCGCGACCATTTAAGGTTCTGGTCGGTCTCCAATTCCTCGACATAAAAATTGTTGAGTTTCGGTGTGGAAAAATCCTCGATAGACATCAAGTCAACAGCAGTATAAAGTTTAATGGTAATTATTGCTCCCTCACCTTTTGCAAGGCTCGATTTGCTTGAAAATGTACGCAACAGTACATCATCGGATGATATTGTTGCCTTTGGCTGATTCTGTTGTTGTTGGGAACGTCCAGAGCCAAAAATATCCTCGAATGGATCGTAATAGCTAGATTGCCTTTGCTGTTGCTGCTGTACAGCTTCCTTTTGCACGGTAACCGAAATGCTATTTGATGTGTATTTTGTACCACCGACTACTGCAATGGCTCCTTCAAGAGTATAGGTTCCTTCCGAAACAGCTTCGAGAGTATAGGTATATGTGTATGTGTTGCTGCTCGTCATGCTTCCGTTCACTATGCTCACACTAGAACTAGAACTCTGAGACGGACCTCCAACCATCTTGAATCCGGGAATATTGCCCAGCTGTATTGACGATGGCTTTTCGTTGATTGTATATTGAACCTGCATCCGTTGCCCTACACCAACTCTAGACGGTGCCTTGCCTGTGAAGGTTACGCCATCGGCAAACAAGGCAAACGACATGCTCAAAATGACTATTAATGACAAAAATCTTCTCATATCTATTCCGATATAAAACTTTTGCGAAAATAACGCATTGTATCTATCAATGTTTCAAAAGAAAAGTTAAAGTTTTTGGCAAACATTTTCATTATTTGCACAATATCATGTCTGAAACCTACCTATTTGTTCAGGAATATATTCTCAAGCACCTTACCGCTTACGATTGGCGGCGGAGGTGTACCAAGCGCGGTTGAAACAGTCGGTGCAATATCGGTTATGTTTATCTGACTGAATACCTTCTGCTTCTTCACTTTCCAGCCATACCATATCAGCGGAACATGGGTGTTGCAGGAATAGCCGGAATTGTGATCGGTGCAATATGGAATGTCCTCTATCCAGCCAGGCTTAAGCGCAATCATAATGTCGCCAGAACGCTTCTGGTTGTACGAATTCTGCATCTTCACAGGCATGCCCTCTGCAAAAACAATGTTCTGGAACTGGTTGGCGCCAATGGCGTTGGCAATCCCTGCCGAGTTCATTATGAAGTCGATAATCTTTTCGCGAATTTCATTGAGCGAAATCTGCGAATCCTCTATCAACGACCTGTTCAGATAAATCTGCGAATTATTGAAATCAAGAATCCAATCTCCATCGCCATATAAAGCTTTTAGATAAGACTTTACAAGCGCTAACATATAGTATTGCTTAAAGTTTCCTGCAGGCATTTTCTGGTCTTGCAGATACTGAGGCATTTCCGAAACTCCATGATTGGAAGTGAGGTAAATTAGGCAATTGTTCTTGCCAACCAAATCTTCGACCACATCAATAAGATGCTCCAGATCCTTGTCGAGACGCAAGAACAAGTCCTGCACCTCAATAGACTGCGGTCCGTACAACTTACCAACTTCCTCTGGCACAGAATAGTTTATGAACAGAAAATCGGTAAACTCATCCTTGCCCAGTTCTTCACCATACAGGGCTGCCACGGCAAGGTCGTTTAGCAAAGTGTTGCCTTCCGGTATCATTGTCAGCAACTTATAGTTTCTGACTGTCTTTGTAATGTTCTGGTAGTTGTACGGAAAAGTCTTGTACATGCCATCTATTCCAAATTCGTACTTGCTTGAGTCAGAAAGCACCTCGTTGTATTTCTCAAGCGGAAGCATCGGCTCCCATGATCTCTCAAGATAAGTGTCTGGCATTTTCTTGCTGTTAACATCCACAACCCACTTGGGCAAAGTGCTTGTGTAATAAGTGGATGTCATCCATTCGCCCGAAACTTGATCGAACCAATATGCAGCATCGGCAGCGTAGCCTCCCGAAAGTACGGCAGCATATTTTGACAGCGACATGCTTATAACCTTAGATTTGCCACGGTTGAACAGCTTCGCCTCGTCACTGAAAGTTGTCGAAAGCATATTCATTGGCGACACGCGACCATCGGCATCCTTGGAACCGCCAACGGCAGTTTCCTTCTTTTCGGAATATATGCAATCAATTTTTTCGCCAGTAAGTTTGTTAAACCAATAGTTTGACACAATGCCGTGACTGCATGGTTCAGCGCCAGTTACGATTGTTGCATATCCAGGAGCAGTCTGCGTAAGCGAATAGTTAAGGTTTGCATTCACGCAGTAGCTTCCGTTAACAGCAAGTTTCTTGAATCCCTTGTTTCCAAAATTATCCCAGAAACGGTCAATATAGTCCTGACGCATCTGTTCTACCACTATTCCAATCACGAGTTTTGGCTTGTCAGATGGTATCGACGACTCTATCTGAGCCATTGCCGACATCGTCAGCACCATCATCCCAAGCAACAATATGCCTACTTTATTTTTCATATTGCGAATATAGTCCATTGCCACAAACCGACTAAAGCGGAGAAAAGCATTTTTTTAACAACATCGTGTTATAAAAGGTCGAAATATCACAAAAAAGCCATTTTAAGTTAAAAATGTGTTAAGGATAATTGAAAAAAGGAAAGTGTTTTTAAATTTGCAGACATGAAAAAGAAGAAAGTTGTATCGTGGAGCATAGTAATGTTGTCGGTTTCGATGATAGTGCTCATCATGCTTCAGGTCAGCCACATAACTTCATCGTACAAAAAGTCGGCGGAAATAACCGAAAGAGCTATAAATGAAGCCATTAACCAGACAATCATTACATTGCAAAAGCAGGAAGTCGCCATTTTCGTGTACGACAAGTTTAAAGTTCAGGACGGAGGAAAGACCGACACAAGACCAGACAAGGTTCACATCAACTCCACAATGACATCTTATTTCGATGAAGAGAACATTCCAACAAATGTAATTAAAACTTCAGATAAACATTCATACTCCATTAAAAACGAAGATGTTGATGCAATCGAAGCATATTATCTAGGACAACTTTCCGATCCAAGTTCACAGTTCAACAAACTTGCGATACAACTCGAAGCTGAGTTCACATGCAGACAGCTACCTATTGAAAAAAGGTTTGATGCAGAAACTATCGAACGCGTTCTGAAACGCACACTTACATCTTTTGGCATCGACATGAATTTTGAGTTTGCCATAATCGATGACATCAGCATGGAAACTAAGCTGGCATCCAAGAACTTCGACATCAGCAGGTTGGACAAATGCTACAAGTACAACATGACGCCAGGAAATGTCATGGAAAACCCCAACCTTTTCGTTGTTGACTTCCCAACCAAGAAAAACGCAATCTTTGCATCGATATACTCGCAGGTAATAGTTTCGTTGCTAATCTCGATACTATTCATAGCTACTTTCAGCGTTGCAATATTCACAATATTGAAGCAAAAGAAACTCAATGCCATTAAGACCGATTTCGTGAACAATATGACTCACGAATTCAAGACACCTATCGCAACAATAAAGCTTGCAGCGACAGCAATAAAAAGTCCGCAAGTAATTGAAAACAAAGAGACAATTTCTGGCATGGCAGAAGTAATACTTCAGGAGACTTCAAGGATGACACAGCATGTGGAACAGGTTCTGCAAATTGCCACCCTCGACCGCAACGGGCTAAAGCTAAACCTTACCGATGAAGATGCAAACGCATTCGTTAGAGATGTTGCAGGAACAATGTCGCTACAAGTCTCACAAAAAGGCGGTTCCCTGCAAATCGAAACCTGTGACGGCGAAGTCCACATACAAATGGATACCGTGCTTATGACCACAGTCCTTATAAACCTGATTGACAATGCAATAAAATATACAAAAGATGCTCCCGAAATACATGTAAGCACCTACACCAAAGGCGACAGGTTCTTCTTCGCAGTGAAGGACAACGGCATAGGAATGTCGAAGGATGCTCAGACGAAAGTATTCGACAGATTCTACCGAGCACACACTGGCAACACCCACAATGTCAAGGGATTCGGACTAGGACTGAACTACGCCAAGGAAATCGTGCTTGCACATCACGGCCTCATAACGGTGAACAGCACCGAAGGCAAAGGAAGCACATTCACAGTAAGTTTACCATTAACACTAAAAGACATAAATTATGAGTAAGGAAAAATTATTATTGGTTGAGGACGATGTAAACTTTGGCTTCGTGCTAAAATCGTACTTGGAAATGAACGACTTCTATGTTACCCTCATAACAGATGGCAAAGACGCAGTAAACGCCTTTCTGTCGCGCGAATACAACCTCTGCATACTCGATGTGATGCTACCTAATGTTGATGGCTTCACTATCGCAAAGGAAATCAAGAGAATAAGCCCAAGTTGTCCGGTTATATTCCTGACTGCAAGATCGCTTAAGGAAGACATTATGGAAGGGTTCCGCATTGGTGCTGATGACTACCTCACAAAGCCGTTTGAATCGGATGTATTGTTAATGAAAATCAGAGCAATACTGCGCCGCAACTTCGACATTAAGCCAGGCATCAGCGATGTGGTGACAATTGGCAAGTACAAGTTCAACACCAAGATTCGTTCACTGACAAGCACAGACGAGGAACACCGCCTAACCCCACGCGAAGCCGACTTGCTTAAGGCATTGTACATCAATAAGAACAATGTCCTAGACCGCAACGAAGCACTGAAGAAAATCTGGGGCGATGACAACTACTTCAACGCCAGAAGCATGGATGTTTACATAACAAAGCTTAGAAAATACTTCAAGAACGATGATTCAGTCCAGATTGACAACATTCACGGCAGCGGATTTATTTTGGTTGTAAAGGAGTAACAAAGGCTAGCAGGCTAAAAGTCTAACAGGCTAACTGCCTGAAAGTATAAACCTTTTGACTTCAACCCATCCTCAATTATCATTCTGAACTTGTTTCAGAATCTGAGACAAACAGACTACTAAAAAGGGGCAGATTAATCTGTCCCTTTTGCATGATATATCCCCATTAATACTTTTCTTACATTGAGCACCAAAGCCCTATTCCACCATCAGCGCATTTATTTTTTCCTTCGACTGGTTTATCTTGTACATGAGACTGTCGAACCATGCAGGCTTCATGGTTTTGGCAATGTCGCGCGCTGTTGACCGTGCAGACTTTGCTGGCTCATCTATCGAAACTTCGTTTGCAGGCTCCGCTTTTACTTCAGCAACAGGCTCAGCGACAATAGTTTCCGAATACGAATTGGCATCCATCACATCGAAAAGCAAAGCAAGTTTTTCGTATGAAACCGAATCGAAGCAATTGCACTCGAAGTTTGTCATCATTTGGAATAAAACATTGGCACCAACTACCGGCAAACCTCTGAATACCACTTCATTTACCCCACAATCCCTGATTTCATCGTAAAGCATGGAAAACTCATGTCTAAGCATTTCCCTGATTTCATACGACAAATCGGTCAGTTTTACATTCTTCTTCACATCATCGAACACAGGCACTGAAATTTCGTAATGCACATACTGCTGCGGAACGGTTACAAAACCATACAACTCCATGAGCTTCCTACAGTTGCGATACGAAAGACCAAACGCATCACTCAACCTGCGAACGACATCATTAAGCCCAAACTGAAACCTTATCGTTCGCTTCACATTACCTCCAGAAAAGATGCTAATGTCTGAAAATCTGTCAAATACAGAAACTACAGCATTATATCCACGATAATCTTTTGCAGTGCCATTGTACAAACAAATGTCTGGCACAACCGAAGAAACTTCGATTCCGAACTTTGAAAGGTTAGAAACAAGTGCTGACAAGCGACGTGAATCCCAATATAGGAAAGTTTTGCGTTTCAGATACTTGCACAAAAGCGGAATATCCTCCAATTTCTTGCACGACTTGCCCTCGCACTCGTAGTCGGTATGAACATCGAAATAGTTTGTAGCATCGGTATCTCCTATCATTGAAATCGGTGTCGAGAAATTGCGAATCTTGTACTTCTCATCCTTCTTTGAACGCACACCAGGCATCACCTGCTCGCCAAAATGGTAATACGAACTCGGCAAAACCAACTTTGCCACCGAGATTCTATTGCTGCTACCCTTTGCAAAACTGCTAATCACAGCAGATACATATTCGTTGAAATTACTATAGTCGTCACTGCAAAAATCCATTCTCAAAGATTTTTCATTTTCTGTAAAGAACTCTACCTTATTCTCCGATACCCATACAAAAGCTTCGTTTTTCATACCTTATATTTTTAAATTTTAACTTAAATTACTTAATCTTTCTTTCCTATATCATTTAACCGCCATACATAAATGATTTAAAACGATGCAAAAATACACTCACAACAAATTATAATTCAACAATTTAAACAATACTTAATTAAGTTTAAGCAAATTCTCGCTTAAATATTTTTAATTCGTCTTGTTTAATTAAATTTAAATTTATTAAATTTGCGACCGCTTAAAAAACTTAAAATTCAAATGAACTTAAAACGCACAAGCTACAGCAACGAGATAATGCTACTTCTAGCGAAGACATTGTCGGTGCATACTGTTTCGTGCGTTCACCAGACAAACAACGGAATAAAGAAATCGTGGCTCGATGAGAACCTTCTTACGCACGACGATGGAATAATCTCTACCAACGACATTGAAAAGCGCAAGCAGACAAAAAACAAACGCACATCGTGGGAAACTACGGAAAACCGCGACAGCATTCTCTTCGAAGACCAGAACCTGACACTTTGCATTAGGCACCAGTCCCCTATCGACAACCTTGACGACCTGTATTTTGTAACAGTCAGGCCGACTCTCGGAAGTCTCAACATCATGGTAAGCGGTGGCTACGAGACAAAAATGTCGGTGCAGGACAAGGAAATAATAGCCGCACTTTGCTATTCGGTCACAAAATCGCTGATGGACATATTAAAGCAAAGCGAATCCAAGATGCAGATGCTAATCGAATACATCAAGCACAAGGACAGAACAATTTCCGCAATGAAACGAGAAATGGAAATTCCAGCCGACAAGACAATGAAGATTGTCAAGGAAAAGCTTGTCGCTCTAGGAAAACGGTACGGAAAGGATTTTTCGCTAACCAAAGATGCAGAAGCGGTTGTAAGCGAATATGCAGGCGACAATATGGAACCATTGCTCAATGCGATCGACCGTGCAGCAAGCTTTAAGGCCGAAGTATATGACAACTCGCAGATTGAAATTGATGATACCGACATTTTGGTAAAGCACGATGCGCCAAGCGAAACAACAGTTGCAAAACAGGAAAGCGTACTTGAAAAACGGCATTCAAAAATCATCGCATACCTTGAACGCCTCGAAGATGCCTACAACGCAACCGTCGAAAGTGGACAAAAACTGACCGCTGTTAACATTGCCGAAACTCTTGGAGTTTCATCTGCATCCATTACAATGTGGTTCAAGAAGCATTCCGAAGACGCGAGACGGCTTTGCGAAGCAAACATCAACCTCTGCGCCAATACGCGCCGTCAATTCGAACCGCTCAAGGAAGCCATTGCTGGCAAAAGAAACATAGAAAAATCCGCATAATGCCAATAATTAGAAAAATATTGACATTCCCATTCATTTTGCTGATTCAGATCTACAGGAAACTCATATCTCCCCTCCTGCCCAATTCGTGTCGTTACACGCCAACATGCTCGGCATACGGACTAGATGCATTCCGAAAGCACGGTCTATTGAAAGGCTTCTTCTTAACCGCCAGACGAATACTCAGTTGCAATCCTTGGGGCGGCAGCGGCTACGATCCCGTTCCCGACGAATGCACATGGAAATACGTCTTTGGGAAAAGGGAAAAACAATGTTGATAAAATTCTATTAAAGGCATATCCACATGCCGAAGTCCAATTGTTTTTTTGCTTAACTTTGCAAAAAAATATTCACTATGAATAATTATGTACGTCCCGAAGAGGAAACCTTGACTCCTGCGGAAAAAGAGTTTGAAAAGGCTCTGCGACCGCTCGAATTTAGCGACTTCAACGGGCAATCAAATATTGTTGAGAACCTTCAGGTCTTTGTGAAGGCCGCCAAGATGCGCGAGGAGGCTCTCGACCACGTTTTGCTGCACGGACCTCCGGGGCTTGGCAAAACTACGCTTGCAAATATCATTGCAAACGAACTTGGCGTCGGTTTCAAGACCACATCGGGACCAGTGCTCGACAAACCTGGTGACCTTGCCGGACTTCTTACAAGTTTGGAAAAGAACGATGTGCTTTTCATCGATGAAATTCATCGCTTGAATCCGCTTGTCGAGGAATACTTGTACTCGGCAATGGAGGATTTCCGCATCGACATACTTATCGACAAAGGTCCTGCGGCACGTTCGGTACAGATTCCGCTTGAACCGTTTACACTTATCGGTGCGACAACCCGTTCGGGCTTGCTGACAAGTCCTCTGCGTGCGCGTTTCGGCATCAACTGCCACTTGCAGTACTATACCGCCGATGTTTTGTGCAAGATTGTAAAGCGTTCTGCTTCATTGCTTAACGTGCAGATTACGGAAGATGCAACATTTGAGATTTCGCGTCGTAGCCGTGGTACGCCACGTATTGCAAACGCCTTGCTGCGTCGTGTCCGCGACTTTGCGCAGGTGATTGGCAACGGAAGCATCGACCTTGCCATTGCAAAGCATTCGCTGTCGGCTCTCAACATTGACCAGTACGGACTTGATGAGCAGGACAACAAGATTCTGCTTACAATCATCGAGAAGTTTGGCGGTGGTCCAGTCGGTCTGAAGACTATTGCAACTGCCGTAGGCGAGGACGAAGGCACCTTGGAGGAAGTTTATGAGCCGTTCTTGATAATGGAAGGCTTCATAAAGCGCACCCCACGCGGACGCGAAGCCACCGAAAAGGCCTACAGGCACTTGAACAAGTTTATGCCAGGAACGCAGAATACATTGTTTTAATTATAAAAATTAGGGGCGGTTAAAATCTGCCCCTATATTTTTTATGATAATTTTTTCAAAAATAATTTGCTAAAATAGGTGCGTGATGATGGGGTGCAGGATAGCGAACTTGTAACCTATTTGCCGATATATATGACGATGTTGCTGTAAAAAGGAGCAGCCGAATGTTGTTCGACTGCTGAAAATTCAAATCCCTCTTGTCTCTGATAGAAACTTCTCACATTTCCGTCAACAAGACGAGCATAACGCTTCGTTAATCAATATGTACGGCTTGGTTCATCGCCAAACCAATGGCAAAAATAGAAAAAGGAAATGGAATAGCAAAATTTATTTTTAGAGGTAATATTTTGGGATGCTTTGGCGCAATAGTCCAAATGTTCCGTCCCTTACAGCGGATTCCATCCGCGCCTTACCAAACTCAACCTTTCCACAATACGCCGGCCTATTTCATTAAGAGCAACAAAACGATACCGCTGTGATTCAACTGATATTCCAGTATAACTATAATGCTTTGCCTCTGCCTTGCTGTAAAGCACTTGTTCTGTAGCCTGACGAATAGAAGCATCCAAGAATGTTTGTTCAAATGGTTCCAAAAGCAATAACTGTCCTTTTGCGCATGCCTCAAAATAAACGCCGCCAGGCTTGTAAAACCGTTCTTGCTTAGAACCGTTTTCTGGAAAGCCATTGTTTAGAAGAACAACCAAAGGAAAACCTTGTTCTCGAATTGTACGCGCAATCAACTGCTCACCTTTGCTAATAGCTGCTGTATATGTTACTGCACCATTGCCTGCTTGTGTCAATGTGTATTGCAATAGTTGTTCTATCTGCTCATCTGTGGCGGAACGCGACATTTCAACCAATTGCCGATTTGGCCAATCCAGCAGAAAATGATTGCCCAACGAGGTAAACAGCAAATCGCAAACTTCAGTCTGCCTATGGATTCGGAAAATGTCAGGATTTTGCTTACGCAACCAAGATCGCTCTGCGTTTGCATACACATATTCTATCATCGCTTTAAGCTGACCCTTGTGCGTTAGTACTCGATAATACGGTGGTGCATCGTACAGATTGCCGACAAATCCTAGTTTTCGAGCCTCGGCTTTGCACCCCTGCATATATCCGCGCACAACCTCTTTTATACTACGAGACATCGTATGCATAACCTGTATAACAATGTGATGATGGTCTGGCATAACTTTGTCGGCAAGGATTTTTATTTCGGGACAAAGTTCAAGCATACGTCGCTGCTGATTTACAAGAACCCAACCTATCGGTGTTTTTTCCACTACTGCTTTTGTTCCGTCGTGCATAAGTGTACCAAAAATAGGCTGACGTGCTTGTGCGACCATTGTTACATGGACAATGCAAGGTTCCCTCCATGCTCCAGGCTGCAACCACGAGAATATTTCGGACGAGGATGGTGTGTTTGTCATAGGTGTTGGGCTTTTATTGGTGCGGGAATGGAATTCCCTTGGAATAGACTGAACATAAATTATGCATGTAAGAAGTAATCATTGGTTTTTATAACCATAAAATTGGAGACAAAGATACATCATTTATAACAAATTTAGAATTTTTGCAAACACCAATGTTTTTTACTGTAAATTTGCACTGCAAAAATTAAACGATAACTATGCCTCGAAAAACCAACGATGATAATTTGGGTCGCGACAAGAAAACCTTGACAAGCGGCATAATGGGCGTGTTCTACGAAAACCCAAACAAGGAATTCAACTACAAGCAGATTTCCACAAAGCTGGGCTATACGGAACCGTCGTCGCGGACATTGATAAACCAGATTCTGTGCGAACTAACAAAGGCGGGAACGCTCAAGGAGGCTTCGCGCGGAAAGTTCAAACTGAAAGCCAAGTCGGGCAAAGTCGTTGGCACTCTTGAGATTACTAAGACTGGCAATGCCTTCGTCACTAGCGAGGAATTGTCGGAGGACATTTTTGTTTCGTTCAAGAACCTTAATTCGGCCTTCGATGGCGATACCGTGAAGGTTAGCCTATATGCACGTAAGTCTAGCAACAGGCTCGAAGGCGAGGTCGTGGAGGTTATTCGCAGGGCAAGGACGCAGTTTGTCGGCACTATCCGCACAGCTGGACACTACTCGTTCATGATCCCAGACAGCCAGAAGGTTATGTATGACATTCTCATCCCGTCCGACAGACTTATGGGCGCCAAGGAAGACCAGAAAGTGCTTGTCGAGATAGAAGAATGGCCCAACGGTCGTCAGAATCCTGTGGGAAAGGTTATTGAGGTGCTTGGCGAAGCTGGCGACAACAACACCGAGATGCACGCCATTCTTGCCGAATACGGACTTCCTGCAAAATTCTCCGAAGACATTGAGCGCGAGGCAAACCGCATTAAGTTTGAAATTACAGACTACGACCTTAAGACGCGCGTGGATTTCCGCAATGCGCCGACATTTACAATCGACCCTGCCGATGCCAAGGACTTCGACGATGCGTTGTCGTTTGAAAAATTGGACAACGGTAATTATAGAATAGGTGTGCATATCGCCGATGTCACCCACTATATGCGCGAAAATACTCCGCTTGACGACGAGGCATTCAACCGTGCAACTTCCGTTTATCTTGTTGACCGCACTGTGCCGATGTTGCCAGAACGCTTGTGCAACTTCCTTTGTTCGCTTCGTCCCAACGAGGAAAAGTTCTGTTTTTCAGCGGTGTTCGAGATGAACGACAAAGCCGAAGTTCTCAGTTTCAAGCCGATGAAGACCATAATTTCGTCCGATAGGCGTTTTGCATACGAGGAGGCTCAGGAAATCATTGAGACCGGCAAGGGTGATTTCGCCGAGGAAATATTGAAACTGAACGAGTTGGCAAAAATATTGCGTTCGGCTCGTTTCCAGAAGGGTGCATTCAACTTCGAACATAAGGAGGTTAAGTTTGTGCTTGACGAAGATGCACGTCCCGTAAGCGTATATTTCAAGGAATCGAAGGAAGCAAACAATTTGATAGAGGAATTTATGCTTCTGGCAAACCGTAATGTTGCTGAACTTATCGGCAAGAAGCACAAGCCGTTCGTTTATCGTGTTCACGCAGAACCGAACTACGACAAACTGTCAAATTTCTCGACGTTCATAAGCCAGTTCGGCTATTCGATTGATATGTCCAACAGCATTTCGTTGTCCAATTCGCTGAACGGCTTGGTAAACGATGTGAAGGGCAAGCCCGAGCAAAACATAATTGAAAACCTTGCCGTCAGAGCAATGGCTAAGGCTGTATATTCTACCAAGAACATAGGTCATTACGGTTTAGCATTCGACTTCTACACACACTTTACTTCTCCAATCCGCCGCTATCCTGATGTAATGACTCATCGTTTGCTATATGCTTACTTGCGCAGTCAAACACCAGATATCGAAGACCTTGAATTGAAATGCAAGCATTGTTCGTTCAAGGAGCAGCAGGCCGTTTTGGCGGAGCGCAGTTCCATAAAGTACAAGCAGGCGGAATTCCTGCAGGACAAGATTGGCTATGTTTTCGACGGCGTTATTTCTGGCGTTCAGGAATACGGATTCTTTGTGGAACTGAAGGAGTCGGCTTGCGAAGGCCTTGTTCATGTGCGCACTCTTATGGACGACAACTACGAGTTCTTTGCCGAGGAATATTGCCTTCAGGGAATAGAAACTGGCAAGATTTACAGGCTTGGCGACGAGGTGAAAGTACGCATTTCGGATGTGAACCTCGAAAAGAAGCAAATAGATATGGAATTAGCATAAAAAAACAGCAGCCGACCTTGCCGACTGCTGTAATTCTTTCTATAAAATGCTGAAACATGTTCAGCATGACCACATGATTTTTATTCAGCGTCTCCCATCATTGCACCGTGGCAATTCTTGAATTTCTTACCGCTACCACACGGACACGGATCATTTCTGCCGACCTTCTTCTCAACACGGACAGGCTCGTTCTTTGGCTTGCCTGCACTCGGATCGTTGTACTGTGGACGATTGTTGCCAACTTCCTCACGACCTGTACGCATGCGGCTGGTGTCAAGCTTTTGGCGTGGCTGACGGGCTTCCTTAACCTCGTCTGGATTCGACATCGGAATGTAAGCCTTCATCAAGATAGAAATGATGGAACGGTTAGTCTTGTCAAGCATTTCCTTGAAAATGTTGTAAGATTCAAGCTTGTAAATCAGCAACGGGTCTTTCTGCTCGTATGATGCAGCACGAACCGACTGGCGCAAATCGTCCATCTCACGCAGATGTTCCTTCCAAGATTCGTCGATGTTGCGGAGAACAGCCGTCTTGTCGTAGGCATGAACAATCTCCTCGCCCTTGGTCTGGTATGCCTTCTCGAGGTTTACAACAACATTGTACTGCTTTACACCATCAGTAATAGGAACGATGATGTTCTTGTACATATTGCCCTTGTTCTCGAATACATACTTGATAGTAGGATATGCCTGTTCAGCAATCTGCTGTGCCTTGCGCTTGTGTGTTTCACGGAGCGTTTCGTACAGATAGTCAACAAGTTCGGCGCGAGACATATTGTCGTATTTGTCTTCGCCAAGATCGATGTCGATGGCAAGAGTCTTGAATACTTCGAACTTGAACTCATCGTATGTGTAGTTTCCGTAGCATTCATCAACCAACGAAACGCATACATCGTTCATCATGTTTGCAATGTCGGCACCAAGGCGCTCACCATCCAAAGCATTGCGACGCTTCTTGTATATTACGGTACGCTGAGCATTCATAACGTCATCGTATTCGAGCAAGTGCTTACGAATACCGAAGTTGTTCTCCTCAACTTTTTTCTGTGCTCGCTCAATGGACTTGGAAATCATAGAATGCTGAATAGCTTCGCCCTCAACATGTCCCATCCTATCCATTATAGATGCAATCCTGTCGGAACCGAACAGACGCATAAGGTTGTCCTCGAGCGAAACGAAGAACTGTGAAGAACCTGGATCTCCCTGACGACCAGCACGACCACGCAACTGGCGGTCGACACGACGCGACTCGTGGCGTTCAGTACCGATGATTGCCAAACCACCAGCAGCACGAACCTCTGGCGACAACTTAATATCGGTACCACGACCTGCCATGTTGGTTGCAATGGTAACCGTACTCGACTGACCAGCCTCGGCAACGATGTCGGCCTCGCGCTTATGCAACTTAGCATTCAATACATTATGCTTTATTCCCTTGCGAGTAAGAATCTTGCTAAGCAATTCGGAAACCTCAACCGATGTCGTACCGACAAGCACAGGACGACCAATATTAACCAAGCGTTCAATTTCATCAATTACGGCTGCATATTTTTCCTTGGTTGTCTTGTAAATTAGATCTTCGTAGTCGTTACGGATTACAGGTTTATTGGTTGGAATTGTCACAACATCAAGTTTGTAGATGTCCCAGAATTCACCAGCCTCTGTCTCAGCAGTACCGGTCATACCCGAAAGCTTGTGGTACATTCTGAAATAGTTCTGCAATGTGATTGTTGCGTATGTCTGGGTTGCAGCCTCGACCTTTACATTTTCCTTGGATTCCACTGCCTGGTGCAAACCATCCGACCAACGACGTCCTTCCATAATACGGCCAGTCTGCTCATCAACAATCTTTACCTTGTTGTCAATAATAACATAATCAACATCCTTTTCGAACATTGTGTATGCTTTAAGCAACTGGTTTATAGTATGAATACGCTCCGATTTTATTGAATAGTCGCGAATAATATCGTCTTTCTTCTGCAATTTCTCCGGAATAGGAAGATTTTCCTTCTCAAGTTCTGCAAGAGCAACACCGATGTCGGGCATAACGAAGAAATTAGGATCAGAAGTTGAATTTGCAAGCAAGTCAAAACCTTTGTCAGTCAAATCCACCGAGTTAAGTTTTTCATCGATAACGAAATACAAATCATCGGTAGCAAGATGCATCATCTTGTTGTTGTCCTGCATGTAGAAGTTTTCGGTCTTCTGCAACAATGCCTTCATACCTTGTTCTGACAAGAACTTGATAAGAGCCTTGTTCTTTGGCAAAGCCTTGTAAGCCTGCAACAGCTTGAAACCACCATCCTTCAGGTTAGAATCCATGATAAGCTTCTTGGCATCATTGAAAATTTTGTTGAACAAATCCTTCTGAGCTGCAACAAGTTGCTGAACTTGCGGTTTCAAGTCATCGAAAAGCTGATCATCGCCCTTGGGTGTAGGACCAGAAATAATCAAAGGCGTACGGGCATCATCGATAAGAACCGAGTCGACCTCATCAACGATTGCATAATTGTGCTTGCGCTGTACCAAATCGGCTGGCGAAAGTGCCATATTATCACGCAAATAGTCGAAACCGAACTCATTGTTTGTTCCGAAAGTAATATCGGATGCGTATGCCTTACGACGAGCTTCGCTGTTTGGTTCGTGCTTGTCAATACAATCAACTGACAAACCATGGAACATATATAACGGTCCCATCCATTCGGAGTCACGTTTTGCTAGGTAGTCGTTAACAGTTACGACATGTACGCCCCTACCCGTCAATGCATTAAGGAACACAGGCAAAGTTGCCACGAGGGTCTTACCTTCACCAGTTGCCATTTCGGCTATCTTTCCCTGATGGAGAACGATACCACCGATTAGCTGCACATTGTAGTGAACCATATCCCATGTTACCATGTTACCACCGGCAACCCATGAATTCTTCCAGATAGCCATGTCGCGGTCAATTGTAACAAAATCGTTTGTAGCAGCCAAATCGCGATCAAAATCGGTTGCTGTAACCACAACCTCGGCATTATCCTTGAACCTGCGTGCAGTTTCCTTTAATATGGAAAATGCCTGCGGCAGAATTGTCATCAGATGTTCCTCGATTTTCTTGTCAATCTTCTCCTCTATCTTGTCAATCTCGTTGAACACTTCCTCGCGTTGCCAGATATCCAAGCCCTGAGCCTTTTCCCTCAGTTCTGCAATCTGCTTTTCCTCGCCACTTATATGTTCATGAATACCTTTTCTCAATTCTTGAGTGCGTGCCCTCAACTCATCGTTCGACAAAGCCAGAAATTCATCTTCCAAAGCCAGCACTTCGTTAAGTATTGGTGTCAGTGCCTTCAAGTCGCGTTCCGACTTGGTACCGAACATCTTAGATAAAAAACTTATTATACCCATATATTGTTGTTTTATTTTTAAGGTGCAAAGTTACCACTTTTATATGAATTGCGTTGATTTTTTTTGATGTGGGATAAGAATTAATTTATAATCGAATAAAAAAAAGAACAGCAGCCAATATCTTACTGGCTGCTGTTTAGTTTTGACAAATCATAGGTATTATTGCGGCGTACAAACAGCTCGAATAGAACGACCGACATTGCGTCCACTGCTACTTATCACACAATTATTCGTATCGAAATTCAATGTATAAGACCGTTGTCCGCTATCACTATTAATTGAACTTGTCCAGTATCTGCCGAGTGTGCCTACATACATATAATCACTGCCAGTAATGTATCCAGAAGCTGGCATAAATATACTTTTTCCATTAGGACCGATGAACATTCTACCATTCACACCATTTTTTGTAACATACCTAGTTGTACAATTATTTATTAATTCTTCTAATTCATTATATGTAGGAATCCGCCACGAACTTCCCCAACATATTGAAGCAGCATCAGCGTCATTTGGCAAAACATCTGGATTATTTGTGTAGGTATATGTATTTTCCGAATAATCATTTTTGGTTGTTGTTTCTCCCCAAGCATAATAATCACCATATCCATAAGCACTACCAGCACCAATATTACAAGTCGCCCATAATAATCCACTAGGCAAACCAAGGTCGACATAAGAATGTCCATTACAATAACCACTTATGTCAGTATTGGTATCTCCACTACCAGCATGCTCCCCCATCAATGTTGCGATAAAGTTTTTTGCAGCATTTTTCATATTAGAGACTTCTGACCCAAGCGAACTTGAACAGTCAAGAACAAGGAATATGGCAGCACTACTTTTCTCTGTAGAAACTTCCACATTTGCACCACCATCAAACTCAGAATTTATCTGCCATTGACCATTACCTCCCAAATACCACTCTTTTACATTATCAGTCGGAACAGTATTGCCATCAGGCAATGATATATTGCCAAAATTGTAGGAATACCAGTAACTTTCGTCATCTGTCGTTCCCATTATTGTTGTCTGGCTGCCAGAAATGCCGTGGTAAACGATGTTCTTTATTTCAGGATTGCTTTTCCCTCCGAACTGGAAATCAATATACATTTGCGAATTGCTTGCATCTGCAGGAGAATTAGAACTTACATCAAATGTAAACCTCAATTGCTGATCTTTTTCTGGAAGAGGAATCGACAATGCTAATGACTGCGAAACATTCTCTTTATAAAGCGATGCTGCAATCTGCTTGAATTTCTCGTTTACTTCCGACATGTTCGACACTAGCATTGCATTTTCGGTACTGCTCGAAAGTTTCTGGAGATCATTGCGAAACTTTTCCTCGTCTCCAACATCACCGCCTTTCATACCAATGCAATATGCATTTATCTGAAGGTTATGCGCTTTCTCGTTTAGAATACGGGTGCTTATCGACTGGATATATTCATCTCCACTATCATACTCACTTTCACCATATGAGCCAAGATCAAGACCGTCGGTAAAGGTTATTATAGAAACATTACGCAAATCATCAGGTAATGAAGCTGCTTGTATATCATCTATTGCAACCCTCACGGCGTGATACAACTTGGTTCCATTACTTACTTCAAGGCCATCAATAAATGATTCGAATTCCGTCTGTGTTCCAGAATTAAGAAGACGCATCTTTTTTTCCTTCTTGCCTTTGCCTGCTTTATATTCGGTAATCTTATCGTTGAAACCAATGATACCAACATAAATACCAGAATCTCCATCCTTGCCCTCACCTTCTTCTTTCTTGCAAGACGAAAACAATGATGCTCCAACTGCCAAGAACAACAGTCCGATTAAAAATTTCTTCATTTTTCAATCCCTTATTCGTGTCGGGCGCAACCTTTTTCTTGCCCTACAGTGCCTCTTGGGCAATTATAAAATAGAAGCGTGGCACTGATATACCACTTCTTTTCGTAGAGGTCCTGAGAATTACCGTTGACAGAAAAAGTTGCAAACAGTCCACGCTAAATGCGCGAACCCTTACACTCACTTGCTGCCGTTTAGAAATTTCTCAGGTTTCTACGAACAAGACGAGCATAACGCTTCGTTAATCAATATGTACAGCTTGGCGAACCAAACCATGCGCAAATATATAGAATGGTAACGAACTAGCAAAATTTATTCATAGCAAAAACAATGTAATGATTAAGAAATTGTAGATATTGATTTTTTTTGTTGTTTTGCAAACAAAGTCAAACGATTTGAAAGTAAAACACAACAAACTGAAAATTAAAATGTTCAAACAAAAAATTTTCTGGGGAATAATAGCGTTAGCTACAATTTCTGCATCATGTAGCCGAAATGCCGAATACATAAAGTACAGCGGACCTACACAGGGAACAATGTTCAACATCACTTACCATAGCGATATAAATTACAACAAGGAAATTGACAGTTTGCTAGACAATTTCTGCCGATCATTGTCCAACTACGACAGCACCTCGCTCATTTCGCGCATAAATCGCAACGAAACCGATTCGCTAGATGCTCTTACCGAGGAATTTTTCAGGGTTTCGAAGGAAGTGTGGGAAAACACCGGAGGAATATTCGATGTGAGCGTCGCTCCTATTGTCAACGCCTGGGGATTCGGCTGGGTTCGCCACGAAAAACATATCCCCGACAGCGCCGAAATCGACAGACTGCTACAACATGTAGGTCTTGGCAAAATTGATATTGCAAACGGCAAAATCACAAAAAAAGACCAAGACGTACAAATAATTACAAATGCAATTGCGCAAGGAATGTCGGTTGACTATGTTTCCGATTTTTTCAAAAGCAAGGGAATTACCGACTTTTTGGTGGAAATTGGCGGAGAAATATATTGCTCGGGCAAAAACGCAAAGGGCGAAAACTGGAAAATCGGCGTTGACAAGCCAATTGAAGGTAGTGGATACGAATACCGTGAAAACCAGATTGTCATCCGACTTTCCGACATGGCAGTAAACACATCAGGAAACTACCGCAAATTTTTGGAAGAGGGCGAGAAAAAATATGGACATTCTATAAATCCACTCACAGGCTATCCAGCCGAAAACGAAATGGTTAGCGCAACTGTTGTCTACCCCGACTGCATACGCGCCGATGCATACGCCACAGCATTCATGGTCATGGGTGCCGAAAAAGCAATGGAAATCGTTGAAAGCATCAACGGCATGGAAGCTTACTTCATAATTCATGATGGCAATGAAACCAAAACTGTTGAATCAAGCGGTTTTAAGAAGTACGAACAATCAAATCGGGCTAAAAGACGAAAAACAGAAGGTCTTTTCGACTTCTCTCAACAAATGTAAATTATAGAAAAACAAAATCTAATATTGAAACAAGTTCAATATGACATTCTGTTTTTTTGAATTATTAAATATTTAAATCCTTGAATCTTTAAGGTACTGCCACACACCCACATCGGCATAGCCATCTTCGGTCTGCTTCCATTGCTTCAGAGTTCCGCTTTTGACAAAACCACACTTCTCGAAAAGTGCAATGCTGACATCGTTACTAGCATCAATCATGCACCATAATTGCTTTAGCAGCAAGGTTTTGAATGCATACTCCATAACCAACTGCAATGCCTCTGTAGCAATGCCCATTCTGTTATGCTCAGGCGATACGATTATTCCCACACCACACCGATTGTGCAAAGGATGGTATTCAAACAAATCGACAATGCCAATTGGCTTTTGCAAAACATAATCGCAAATCATCAGACGCAACTCCTTGGTTGTAAAAATATCGTAGCAATAGTTTTCAATGTACTGCTTCAGTTCCCAACGCGAATACGGCGATTTTGTCTCACTAACATACCAGAAATCAGAATTATTCTCAATTGAATAAAGAAATTCCAAATCCTCGGGTTCCATCTTGCGGAGGAAAATCTTCTTTCCTGTTAGTTGCATCCAAGTTTCCTCCATAGTTTGAACAGCATTGTCACATCGTGGGACACGCGGTAATCCTTTGCGTACATTATGTTAAGTCGGTCAGCAACATCCTTTTTCACCTCTCTGCCGTAAACCATACCGACAGAGAAAACGCCTTTTTTAATCTTGGGCAGAAGCGTAATGTCGTTCTCAGCAGTGCAATACGACACAAAGGTTTTGCTTCCGAAAAGCACAGCAAACAAGTTGGCGTATGCCTTCAATTTGCCCCTGATGAACCATATCAATATCGGCGAAAACAAAATAATCAATAGCGAAACCACAAAGTCGAACATTCGTTTTGAGCGACGATTTTCAGGCTTGTCGATTGCATTTATGTCAATATTGTACAGTTCTCCTGTTGTGTTTATCGAATTGCTGCCAATCACCGAAAAGCCATCAGGACTTGCAATCTTATAGTCGAGTTTCAAACTGGAAAGATTCAGCATTGTTTTGATAATTTGCTGAGCCTGAATATCTTTTGCACAGAAAATAAGTTCATCGATCTTGTTTATAGTCACAATCTCATCCAACTGCGACACATCACCCGCAAAAAACTTGTCCTCTACCGAATCGGGACTAACATACGCAACAATGGAAACCTTTGTCCTTGATGACATTAACTGTCCAACCAACGAACAACATTCTTCCTTGCTACCTACTACTGCTACTTTTTTGCGCTTTGGCAGATTTACTTTAAAAACAGTAACCTTTGTGTAATTAAGCAACAATCTTACAAGTGGCACAACGATTAAAGTCCATGCCGTACCCAAAAGAATCAAGGCTCGTGAAAAACGCAAATATGTAGGCAATAAGGCGTACACTGCGAGAATCACGACAGCTCCAATAAATATTCCCTTGTATATATTCTTCATTTTCACAGGCTTGTCGTAACCGCCAGAAAGCAGTAACGACAACAACCACACCGAAATGTACATTATCATTGCACCGACAAACACATCATGCGGATATGCGCTTCCCTCTCCAAACAAATGAGTTTCCCATAACGGTGTGATTATCAAGAATCCGGCAAGGATAAGCAAAGCATCAATCACTGGTGTAATTGCATTAGTAATGAACCGTCCTGCAATAGCCATTGCCGCACGCAAATATATTGCGAGGTTGATGAAGAAAATCATCGTCCCTGCACCTTTCCCTTTGGAAAAATGCTTGCGTGCGAAAATTTTCATGGCATTGTAGAACACTAGCACATAGTTAACACTGCCCTTCTTCGTGCTTTCGCCCTTATAGTGTATGATTGTCGTTTCGGGATAATAGTAGTTGTTGTATCCGCCAAGCGTAATTCGGTACGAAAGGTCTATATCCTCGCCATACATGAAGAATGTTTCATCGAGCAGACCAATTTTATTGAGAGTTTCGGCACGAAGAAGCATAAAAGCACCCGACAGCACATCGACCTTATGGATTTGGTCCTTGTCGAGATATGTAAGATGATATTTGCCGAACTTTTTCGATTTAGGAAAAAGTTTCGACAGTCCAAAAATCTTGTAGAATGCTACTTGTGGCGTAGGCAATCCGCGCTTCGATTCGGGCAGAAAACGGCCTTTCCCATCAATCATTTTCACCCCAAGTCCTCCAGCATCGGGATGAGTGTCCATAAAATCGCAAACCGATTTCAAGGTATCCTCCTCTATCACAGTATCTGGATTGAGCAGAAGTACATATTCGCCTGTAGACTGCTTTATTGCCTGATTGTTAGCGTATGAAAAGCCGTAATTTTTCTTATTTTCGATAAGTTTTACCCACGGAAATTTCTCGCGAAGCATATTGCACGAACCATCGACCGAATTGTTATCCACAACAAAGACCTCAGTTTCGCAATGCTCGGCAGCTGCAGCAACCGAATTCAGACATTGCTCGAGGAAATGCTTGACATTGTAGTTTACTATGACGACCGACAATTTCATACGACTGCAAAAATAGCACTAAATTTTGATTTACGATTTACGATTTTGGATTTACGATTTAGGAAATTACTTCTGAATATTAGGCATTTTTTCCGCTAGCATCTTCTTCGTCAACTTTTTAAACGACCAGCCATCTTTTACATCGCAGTTCACATAACGCACCTCGGCTTTGAATCCACTGTCGAGCAAACCGCATATAGAAGATGCGTATGTTTTCTTGGTATTCTGCCTATTCAAGAACCCAGCATACGATGCCCAATAGACAAGAATTGCATATCGAGTGGAATCGAAAAACTTTACATTCTCATAATCAGCAATATACTTTGGATTGAAATAGTCAGTAAGTTTGACGCTGTCAACAATTTCGTATATTGTAGAATCTTGGATGAAATCAATAAACTTTTCAACTACAGCCGAACATGATTTATTATCGGTTTTTGGAACAATCAAATTCCCGTCCTTGAACACCTGCACGGAATTAATATCACCTATTGAAAGCATACAATTCCAAAAGCCATCTTCTGTTACATTGCAATGCGTGAACTCATTAAGCTTGTACTTTTTCTTTTTATATTCCAGTTTTGTTTCGCTTATTGCATGAGGAGTTGACATGCCAAGAATACCCATCAACACTGACGAACAACCTGCTGAAACAAGAAAGGAAACTAGCAGGATTATTGCAATTAGCAGGCGTTCCTTCATTGCCTACTGAACATTATAATTTCTCTTTCCGAAAATTGTACTTCCGATCCTTACCATAGTCGAGCCTTCCTGAATGGCAATCTTCCAGTCGCTGCTCATGCCCATGCTTATCTCGCGGAAATCCAGATCTTTTGCAAAATAATTCTTCTTGACAAAATCGAAAGTCTCCTTTAGCGAACGCATTTCCATACGAACCTTTTCTGTATCGTCGGTATTGGAAGCCATTCCCATAAGTCCGCAAATCTTCACATTCTGCAGCGACTTAAATTCTGGCGACTCAAGAATTTGCACAAGTTCGTCCCTATCAAGTCCAAATTTTGTCTCCTCTGAAGCTATATGCATCTCGAAAAGGCATTTTATCACGCGACCGTCCTTCTTGGCATGCTTGTCGATTTCTTGAAGCAGCTTCAGGCTGTCAACGCTGTGAATCATATCGACATACGAAGTTATGTACTTCACCTTGTTGGTCTGCAAATGACCTATGAGATGCCACTTTATGTCGGGACAGGAATCCTTAAGTGCTTCGTGCTTCTGGTCCATTTCCTGCACCTTGTTTTCACCAAAAATGCGTTGTCCGCAGCTATACGCATCCAAGATGTACTCCACGGGATGAGTCTTCGACACCGCCACCAGTTCCACCGACATAGGCAGACGGGAGCGGATTCCTTCAATATTTTTTACAATTTCTACCATACCTATTAAGTCTAACAGTCTTGCAGTCTAACAGTCTGACAGACTGCATTAGCCTGCACATACTTTCTTTTTCGCAAAGGTAATAAATTTATTTAACGCTGTTGGATATTTGGTTTTGAATTTGGAAACAAAAAAAACTCGGCAGGCACATACGCAACTGCCGAGTTGATTATTTTCTATTATTGTCTTTATTAAAGGCAGAGCCTTGTATTTGATTCGTAGAAGGCAAGAGCCAACATCGTGCAAATATTTTTTTGGGGGGCTAACTCGGCTAAAAGTCTAAAAGGCCGCTAGACTATTCGCCTGTTCGCCTGTTTGCCTTCTACCCTTTCCTTAAATTTGCAATCGACAGCATCACGCCCAATACCACGCCGAGCAACGCTGCAAAAAGCACCTGCAAGTTGGCGGGAAGCAGGAAGGTTATCGTATGTGCAGGGAACCAGAACAGCGGTATGTACTTCTTGAAAACCAAGCTCCACTGCGCCTTCCAGTTCAGTCCGACGATTATCTGTTCCATCTTGATAGGACGGAAGAAACCACGGAGAGTTCCACCGTTGTTAAGGATGTGAGTGTCGGTAATTTTATGCAAGGTCATAAACACTGGTGCAAAAATCGAGTTCATCGCCACACTGACAGCGAAAGCTACGCCTACCTTACCCCACGACAGTTCGCCAGCAAGCAGACCTGCCATCGTGCCTTTTTCGCATCCACCGACAATGTCGAGGAATGTTGGCACACCAGCCTTGAATATTATCATTGCCATGCAGATTCCCATACCGAGTATTCCCCACACAATTGCACGTGGCAGTACGCCGAAACCTTTCTGGTTGTACACTCCCTTTGATATGCGCAAACCGAGCATCTCACCTACCGTCGCCAGTATCGCGAACTTGAAGAAGCTCATTATGAACGGATGTGTGGCAGTCCACAAGTTAAAGTATTCGAGAAAATGTGTCTGCGGAATGAAAAACGGTGTAAGCACCACAATCACGCAGATGATAAATATGAAATCTTGTTTTTTCATTATAATAAAATTTCGTTTTTGAACCGGTCGCATTTTGCGACCAGTTGGATGTCGCAAAATGCGACTTCCAATTTTTATCAAAAAAGCACAAGAACTTCCCAACGAAAGTCCCTGTGCCTATATGCCTTGAAAATATTACTTTTCAATTCTGATACGAGCGTCAACGGCAACGACATTGCGCGGATTGCCAAGCAACGGGTTCAAGTCCATCTCGGCAATTTCGGGAGCAGCCATCACCAATGCGCTTACGCGAGCAACCTGATCGGCATAAATGTCGATATTAACAGGTTCCTGACCGCGAACACCCTGCAAAATCTTGTAGCCGCGCAACTTGGTGAGCATTTCCTTTGCTTCGGCAGCGGTGATTGGAGCAAGTGCGCTCTGTACATCCTTCAGCACCTCGATGAAAATACCACCAAGTCCGAAGAATACCTGATGTCCGAACTTCGGGTCACGGATTGCACCTATATATACATCGGTACCATCAAGCATCGGATACATTTCAACTGCGTAGGTATCCTGAATCTTAATAAGACGGTCGAATTCCTTTGCAACGGTGTCCATATCCTTTACACCAAGAACAACACCGCCAACATCAGACTTATGCAACGGACCTACAACCTTCATTACCAGAGGAACATCCTTGCTGCAACCTACTTCCTTTGCGAAAGCAAGCGCATCTTCCTTCTTGTCAACTTCTACCGATTTCTTGCGGTTGATTCCTGCTGCATCGAGAAGCTCGTTGTAGTCGGCAATCTCCATATAACCGTTCTGTACGCGGTCGATAGTCTTGCGGATGCGAGCAACATCAATCTTCGGAAGCTCAACATTTTCTGGCTGTGGCTTTGGTGTGTGGTAAATCTTGCACAAAGCATTTCCAAGCACGCATTCTTCCGGGAAGTTGATATGTCCCTTAGCAATGAAATCGTCAATATCGTCCTTTACATTGATGATTGATGGCAACACTGGGAAGATAGGCTTCTTGCAGGTCTTCATCTTTTCGCCAAGCAGGTCGTAAACCTCTCTGTTGCTGAACAATCCCGGTGAACCGAAGATGACAACTGAGAAATCAATGTCTTCATATTCGTTTTCAACAGTGTCGATGATATAACCCAACTGCTCTGCAGTACCAGTAGCAAGGAAGTCGATAGGATTACCAACCGATGAACCTCCGAAGAGCTTTGCAAGCAGCGGAGCACTTGCCGGATGATCCTTCAGAGGAGGAACTTCCATACCGCCATTCGACAAAACGTCGGTAAGCATAACGGCAGGACCACCAGCGTGTGTGATAACAGCGCAACGGTTACCCTTAATTTCAGGATGCATGAAAACAGCGCAAACTGTTGTCAGTTCCTGACGGTTGCTACAACGAACTATACCAGCCTTGCGGAAAAGAGCATCGACAGCAGCATCGTTGGTTGCCAAAGCGCCAGTGTGTGACGAAGCAGCACGGCTACCAGCGGCAGAACCACCCGACTTAATTGCAGCAATGTGGCATCCCTTGTTGATGAGCGAGCGCGAATGCTTGAGCATCTTCTGCGGGTCGCCAATCTTTTCCATATAGAGCATGATTACACGCGAACTCTTAACTGGGTCGAAGGTATTGTCTAGGTGTTCGAGAACATCCTCGATACCAATCTGAGCCGAGTTACCTACAGCCCATACGCTATTGAATTTCAAACCGTTGGAAATACCATATTCTTTGATGAACACAGCAGTTGCACCCGAACCGGTGATGAAATCAACGCCATGAGGATCGAGCTGCGGGATTGGAGTGTCGAAAGCACCGCAGTAGTTGCTGTTGAGGAAACCTGTGCAGTTAGGACCAATCAGGCTGCCGCCTACATTGTTGATATATTCAACAATCTGGCGTTCAATCTTTGCGCCTTCCTCGTTCTCCTCACCGAAACCAGCCGACAGAATGATGAAACCGCCAGTCTTCTTGGTGTTTGCGAGAACATCAACAGCGTGAGCACAGAACTTAGCCGCGATAGCAAGTACAGCGCAGTCAACTTCTGGCAATTCCTCTACCGTATGGTAGCTCTTTACGCCCTGAACTACATCCATCTTGGGATTAACAACATACACCTGACCTTTGAAAGGACTTGAAAGCAAATTCTTCAGCACCTTTCCGCCGGGCTTATGAACATCGTCGGAACCACCAACGATTACAACGCTTTTTGGATTTAATAGTTTATCGTTTATCATTTCGTTTAATTATTTTCTTTAATGCGTGCAAAGATAAGTTTTTATTATCAAACAAACAATCGAGATGCTGTAATATTATAAACAAATGCTACATAACATAAAAAGCGAAATGTTATTATCTTAGAAGATGGGGAAACAGCATTTAAAGCCGTATGTCCGACCTTACCTACTCGTCCTTTACACAGCGTACAGAAAAGCCATCGCTTTTGTTGCTGTAGTTTGACACAATGCCTGCATAATTGTAATATATGTATCTATAATAGGCATTGCCACTATAATATTCATATTCAGTATCGGACCAAAAATATGAAAATGATCCGAAATTTCCATAAGCCTTGCCATCGAAGCTGCCTGAGGGCAATACAGAAAAGCCAGATTTCCCAAAAGAAGAATTTCTTTCAAGCGAACCATCATTCCATAGTTCAGCCTTAGTTGCCAATTGAGAACCGACATTATCACCACCCAATGCAGTCTTGAGTTGCTTCCAATCCGAATTAGTCGGCAAATGCCAACCGCTAGGGCAAGCATTCTCGGCAGCGTACCAATTGTACAAATATCCATATTGTGCAACATTCTCGGCACTTCCATTCGGATAATACACATGTGGCTTGTTACTCTTTGATGTGCCGATTGGTATATCCTTCGAATAGCGCAGATTTTCTGCCATCCACACACGATTGCCCACCTTTACCGTTCGATACGAATTGCCGTCACGAGGATCCACAAATCTTCCCGTATCTTCCACTGGTGTAAACGTAAACATCTGAAAACCACTTTCTGAAAAGTTTTTCACACAAATAAAATCTGCGGCATAAATATACATGCCGATTAACATAGATAATATCAATGAAAACAAACCTTTCATACTTGTATTATTGTGCAAATTTAAATTTAATTTTAAAATAAACACACAAAAATTCAAATTTATTTTATTATTCTTACAAACAACCTGCTAATTTGAAGTTGCACAATCAAGAGAAAAAATATTCCGATACAAGTCTCCCTCCGTATTATATCCATAATTATCAAACAGTTTCATCACAGCGACTTCAATATCTTCTGGAGGATACATTGACGATTCAGAAAAGCCATTCAAAAAGCGAATCATAAAAAAGACATCAAACTTTGTATGCATTCGTTTCTCAAAACTATTTCGGTCTGAAGTATTTTTACGACACTCATCTACCATAATAAAGAACTTCTGCTCTCCGACAAAATCTATTATCTCATTTGGAACAGACGTATTACCATCATATAGTACGGAAATTGTCGAATAAAACTTTTTTAGCAACAAAAAAAGTCCAAAATTGTAAACTTTACACGAACCTGTCTCAATTATTTTCTTTACAGAACGACCCGTACCAAAAGGAACTCGCTCGGATATTGATGGAGCAGGAAAAACAATCGGCTCATTTACTGATGATACTTTAGACTGCAAAGCCAATTTCTGCAAGAAATAAAAATCCTCGCCAGCCTGCCTACGCGCCATCCCTCCCATTTTTGCGTATGTTTCTGCCGTAACTGCAAAGCACGAACCTATAGTATGAAGACATTGTGGTATTCCTGCAACTTTCTGCGCCAGACGGAAATATCGCAAATACATTTCGTACCGACGACAAGCATCAATCTCCTGTTTGGAATACAATGTTTCATCAAAATTATGCTGAAACTGCAAAGTACAAGCATTCGGCAGGTCTTTTGAAAGACAAAAGCGCTCGTAAATTTTTATGAAATAGTCTTTTGAAACAAGACAATCGGAATCAAGCGAAACAATTATACCTCGCGGATTCTCTATCGACGCAAACCTGTACACCGCCTCATCCATTCCAATTTTGCGGGCATTACCGACACCGGCAATCTTATGCTGTACACCTTCTATTATATATGGTAAAAGTTTAAAATTGGAATACAGTCCGCCATTCTGCGAAAGTTCTGCATATATGCGCTTATTCTTTTCAACAATAACTTCACTCGTATCCTCGGCAGAATTGACAACAACAATCACTTCAACCGAACATTGAGGCTTATCGGCAGAATCTAGCGACTGCAAAGTCTTGAAAACAAAATCATCATCATAACATGGTATAACAACAATAATCCCCGTATCAATGCGGGGATTATCGTTAAATATCTTAGGTGCAACAGAGTACCTTTTGTAGTAAGACTCTGCAAAGTTCATCTGTTATTCGGCTTTTGTATCGTTTTCGAGGATGCCGCCGTAACGCTGGTTGAGCTTAGCAACCACATCGTTGGTAATGTTCATTCCCTGCTGCGAATAAACAACCGTCACACCGCCCATATTGCCGAGAACAATCTTGAAACGGCCATCAGCATACTGGTTTACAAAATTAATTACAGTATCGTATATTTCCTGATTCATTGCGCTTTGCTTTTCAAGAAGCTGGTTCGACAATGTAGCCTGCAAGCTTTCAATAGCAGCCTGCTCCTTCTCGAGTTCACTCTGCTGTGCCTGCTGACTGGCTGCACTTAGGAACATTCCTGTACGAGCCTTCTCCATATATGCATTGTACATGCTTTCGAACTTCTTCATACGCGACTGAATTGTGCCCTCTGCCTTCTTCTGTTCCATTGCAAGGTCTTCCTGCAACTTTATGGCATAGTTGTAAGTAAGCAAAAGCGTATCAAGGTCGATGTAAGCAATGTCTTGTGCTTCGGCATCACCAACTGGTTTGTCGAAAACAGTTTCCTCAACCTTTACATCTTCTGTAGAAGAATCTTTAGGACTAATAACACCAGTAAACATCAATACAAAAAGTATGATTGCTGCAAGGCCTAAAATTATACCGCACAAACCAACGCACATTCCGCAATTGCATTTCTTAGGCTTTGCTTCGCACGACTCGTTTGCTGGTTCTTGTTCTACTGGTTTTTCAGGCTCCTGTGACAATTTCGGTTCTGCCTTTTCGCCATGAATTTCCCTTTCTATCTGTGCAATCTGCTCTTCTACACTCGGCAGATTCTTTTCTTCGTTATTAAAATCTTCCATTATATTTTCGTTTTAATAAATCCGTGCAAAGTTAAAGTTATTTTTCGCAACTAGAATATACTACTCGACTTTTAATTTAATTTTATGATAACATCTAAAATTTGATAACAATTTTAAGGTTCGGCCTGATTCCCGTAAGGTACGACGGCACTGCATATTCCCTACCACGAATATCTGTAATCCAAGTATGTGAGATTTCATTCTTCGTATTCAACAAGTTGAATACCTCAAGCGAAATCCAGAAATCCTTAATCCAGTCGGCCTTCTTGAAATTAAACTGCTTCGAGATTCCAAAGTCAACACGGCGGTAGGCCTTCATTCGGCCAGTAGCCAAATAGCGTTCCGAATTTGGCGGTCCGTATGGAAGCCCTGTACCGAAATGCAAACTTAGAAATACCTTCCATGTCGGAGCTTTAGGTATATAGTCCTGAAAGAAAATTCCAAAATTTACAAGCTGATCTGTTGGACGCGGAATATAGCCTGGATATACAGTATCTACAACATTGTCAACGGTTTGCGTATAGAAATCGTTTTCAATATCTTCGTAAGTGCGCATTAAACCAAGACTAACCCACGATTCAGTACCTGGCACAAACTCACCATTGACTTTTGCTTCCAATCCGTATGCATAACCATGTGCTATATTTTCACCATAATATTTTATCTGCACATTGTCGACATTATAAGGATTCAAGTTGTACATATATTTATAGTATGCCTCAGCGACCAACTTAAAAGGACGTCCCCATGCAAGGAAATTGTAGTCCATACCGACAACCGCCTGCACTGATGACTGAGCCTTAATGTTTTCGTTAAGAGTTCCATCACTAATTCTACGAGCTTCCTTAATTGTTGGCGGCTGATGGTAAAGACCTGTTGCAAAACGGAATACGAAATCCTGCTTCCATGTTTTGGGCTTTACGCTAAAGTTAAGTCGCGGACTTGCAAGAAATTGCTTGTTAAAAGTCCAGTAGTTCAGTCTAACACCACCTCCTAGCGACACGTCTGCTGCATCGGTCTTAAACATATACGAATCCTGAATATATGCCGATGCTCGCACACTTTGCAGACCAATGTTTGCGATGTCAGTCTGATACAGGAACACCATGTTGTCGGAATAAGGCAACGAATAGTCTGCCGAATCATTCATTGTCCATTCATGTACCTTGTACGAATAGTTTTCGTAGTTTGCCTGCACGCCCCAGTCCAACTTGTTCTCGCCTTTGACAAATGTTCCAATATGCTTTGCCGATACCACATATCCATCATAATAATTACGGGCATGGTCAAGGAAAGAGCCGACTCCTATGTTTGCTACGCTATCACCAATTGAAGAACCGAGCTGCTGGTCGATTTCGTTTAGATAATACTGGGCAAGTATGTCGTATGTTTCCGCCTCGTTGGTATAATATCCAGATGCTATGAATTTGAGACTTAGATTATTGTTCGGAGAATAAATTGCCGACAACGCAGCAGTTCCATTGTTAAACTTATCCAATTCCTGCCCTTCGAAATAAGTTCTCACCTTTAGCGCATCGCTGACAGTTCCGAATGATGTTTCGCCGTCAAGGGGAATATACTTGTACTTGTTGTTGCTGTAGTTTCCAAGGAAATTGAGTTCCAACTTTTCGCTGACAGTATATACAAGATACGCCTGTCCATCTATGTACGAGGGGTCATAATGACCAGAGACATCCATAGATGTTAACAAATACTTTGATGTCTTGTACCTTACGCCGACATTGTATCGGAACAAATGGTTTTTGCTAGTTCCCTCAACGTGAGCGTTCGCACCAAGCAGACTTGCCATTATCGATGCGCAGAATTCTGTTGGTTTCTTGTACTTAATATCAAGTACCGATGACATTTTGTCGCCATACTTTGCTTCGAAAGCACCAGCAGAGAACAAAATGGATGATACCATGTCGGAATTTATGAAACTAAGTCCCTCCTGCTGTCCCGAACGGATAAGCTGAGGACGGTAAATCTCTATATCGTTCACGAAGACAAGATTCTCGTCAAAGTTACCGCCACGCACATTGTACTGCGAACTAAGTTCATTGTTGGATGCCACCGATGGCAAAGCCTTAAGTATGTCCTCGAAACCGCCTGTGGTTGGTATCTTCATTGATATCTGCGGGTTGAGTCGTGTTCCCGAGACATGCCTTTCGCTTGTTGCACCAATATCGGCTGTTGGAAGCATGACTGCGCCTTCGGTAAGTATTGCCGTAACTTGCTTACGTTCATTTGCTTTCAGATTTACTTTCTGCGTAAAAGGCTCGTAACCTAAAAAAGAAATTTGTATCTCAACATCCTTGCCGGCAGGAACGCTCAGTTCAAAGTAACCGTCAGCATCGGTTGTCGTTCCTGCATTTGACCCGACAACCATAACATTGGCAAATTCCACAGGCTTTTTGTTTGCATCGCGGACATAACCGAAATATGTGGCATTCTGCGAAAACGCCACGCAAGCGACAAATGTCAGCAACAATACAAGTAAAAGCCTACGCATACTCCCTATAACTCCAACAAATACTTTTTATTGTTTTGCCTCGCTGTTTAGTTCGGGATATTCAATCCTTGAATGGTAAATGTTTTCAATCTTAGAAATCAGAATTTGCTTTGCCTTGCCAATCTGTTTCATGGTTATGTCGACATCATCGTACTGACCGTCCTTAAACTGCGACTCAACGATATTGTTCACAAGAGCTGAAATAGACTCGTGCGAATAAACCTTCAAGGTTCTTGCTGCCGCTTCCACGGAATCGGCCATCATAGTTGCAATAAGTTCCACCGACTGCGGTTTTGGACCTGCATATTGGAATTTTGAAATATCTGGCGTCTTGTCGGGATTTGCATTTTTCCACGAATAGTAGAAATATCGCGTCAACGATGTGCCATGATGCTGTTCAATGAAATCAACTATCTGCGGAGGCAACTTGTATTTCTTTGCCATCTCAACACCCTTGCCTACATGCGCAATAATCATCTGTGCCGATTTCTCATACGGAAGTCCTTCATGAATATTTGCGCCACCATTTTGGTTTTCGATAAAATACTCAGGAGCGTATGTCTTGCCAATGTCATGATACAAAGCTCCGGCACGAGCAAGCAATGGCTTTCCTCCTATTTCACGGACTATCGCCTCGGACAAATTCGACAGCATCACCGAATGCTGGAATGTTCCAGGTGCCTTTTCCGACAACTCGCGCAATGCCTCGTTGTTTGTATCGCAAAGTTCCACCAAGGTAAATCCCGAAATGAAACCGAAAATCTTCTCGAATATGAAGACAAACGGCAGATACAAAAGCAACATAGCCGATGAAATGCCATAATACATGAATTCCTCTAATTCCTGAGCGGAAATAGTACCAAGTCTCATTAACGAAAATCCTGTATGAAGCAAAGCATAAGCAATAAACACTACAATCATGCTGATAAATATCTGCTGACGCTTTGATGTGTTGCGCAAACTAAACATACCTATCAACCCTGCAATTGTCTGTATGAATACGAACTCGAACCTATTGGCTGCAAAGAAACTTGCAACAAAAATCGTTATGAGATATACGAGGAACGAAATGTCAAAATCAATGAAAGTCACAAGCAACAGCGGGACAAGCGCAAATGGTACAATATTAATGCTTACCGTCGAATACTTGAATACAAGGAATGTCACAATGAAAAGCAACAACATGAGCGAAAGTACAAACACATTCTCCTTGATGCCCCATTTTTTCTTTCTACCGAACTTGAGCGAATAATAAAGTATATTTGCATAAATAATCAATAAGATTATCAATACGCCAAGTTCAACCAACCAGAAAGACTTTCGGCCTGTAGTATTCTCGAATTGCATCTTGTACGAATCGAGCAGACGCTTGGAATGCTCGTCAACCATCATGCCTTTCGAAATAATCAGTTCTCCTTTGTGTACCATCCCCGACATCGGTGAAACAGCACCCAACCTATCCTGCAAATACAAGTCGTTCAATTCCTCATCAATAGCCACATTTACAACAAAATCTGTCTTTGCAACAAGATCTCTCACGACAAAACCAGACATTGAATCGGCTTCATAAATATTGGAAAAACTTTTATATAAGTCACGGATTTCCGTTTTTGCAGATTCTTTCGTGTAAAAATTGTCGACAAGCTCAAATTCACTTACGTTGTTTTGCACAACACGAATCCTATTACCTGCATTTTTGTATTCGGCTACTAACGATGGCTGGATAACGCCTTTTTTGTAAATTGCATTAAGCTTGGTTCTGAATGCTTCTGCAAACGAATGAGCATCATTTTCCGAAACATTTAATTTTTCGCTGGCCGCCTTATCGACAAGACCACCAAAAGCAGAAATGAAGTTAGATGGCGCAATAGTATCGAACTTATAATATGGGATGAAATCAGCCACAATGCTATCCTTTTCCGCCTTAATATCTTCTTGGGAGCGACATATAGCAAAATTGTACGGAGCATAAAGGTCATCGTATAGCCATTGTGTACCTTTGTCGTATGAATATTCAAACTGGTTTTCGGTCGGGAAAATAAATACGGATGCAGCAACACTAACAGCGTACAGCAATATTATGATTATCAGTTTATTTTTGTTTTTCATCTTTCGCAATTATAAAACGCCGTAAAGGTAATAAATATTTACGACTTTCGATTGAAGCACACAAAAAAAGGGCGAAACCGCCCTTTTTTTCTTATAAGATTTAACTTGGTCTATTTGAAAGCATTTTCGCTAAGTCCCTTTCCGCTGAGGGCAAGATCCTTCATGTAGCCAGGAACTGGTTTGCCGAGATACTTATCAACATAAATCTTTGCGAGATACTGTCCGAGCATAAATCCATGACCGCGCAAACCTGTCAGCATACCGACTTCAGGGTCAACAATATAGCGAGGCTCCATATAGTAGCCAGCCCATACGGCATGGAAACCGACAGATGCAAGGTTCGGAATCCAGTCTGCAAATACTTCGCTTACAATCTCAAGGAATTCCTTGCTGTTGTACTTCAGGTTCTGTCTTGCCTCAAAAGCATCACAATCGGGTGATGCACAACCTATTATCTGTCCAGTATGCAAGAACTGCTGTCCATATACTGCACTGAATCCCTTATAATGACGACGGTCGATTATCATATCGAGCGAATCTCCTGCCTTTCCGAGGTTCGGCAAACGCCTTGTAATAAATGCCTGATGCTTAACCGGATACAACTGAGTGTCGATACCAAGCATATCGGTAAATTTCTCAGCACCCCAACCAAGCGAATTGACAAAGTGTTCGCATGTGAACTCAACAAACTGCTTGTCGTGTGTACGAACGAGAGCAACGAACTTATCGCCGTTCTTGTATACCGACAGCAATTCGCAGTCTTCCATCAGACGACCGCCATTCTGCACAGCAATACTTCTTACATAGTCGATTGTACGACCAGGAGTTGCCTGCCAGCAGTTATTTGAAATGAGAGCATGGCTATATACATTGCTGTCCATATTCCACAATGGAGAAATCTCATTGCGGAAATCCTTCTTTTCAATCATATAGGCATCACTCCAAGCACGCGAAGCATCAAGAGCCTTATATGTAGCATCATCGTGTACGAGATTTACATATTTGGTCATCTTGAAGTCGATGTTGTGAACAGACTGTATGCTCTTGAAAATTTCAAGGTTATGATTTGCAATATCGGAAATGTCCGGATTAGAGAATGCAGGACGACCACCGCCGATGCAACGCCATGATGAACCACGGTCGTAATTAATCAATACTGGCTTCATTCCTGCCTCTGCGAAATAGCGGAAAGCAGCACTACCTGCCATACCACCACCGGCAACCAAAACCTTCACTTCTTCCTTGCGAACATCGTGACCTTTGGGGAATACATAAACTTCCTTTGCGTTTGGATTATAGAGGTCACCCAAAGTCACCTGATTTGCCAATGGAGCACGCGGTGACGATTCGCCGACCAATTCTATTCCGTGAGTGCGCAAAATCTGACGGGCACGCGATACACAGCGTTTGCCACGGCAAGGTCCCATACCCATACGGGTAATATGCTTCAACTCATCTACTGATATGTATTTGCGGTCACCTATTACATTAAGTATGGTCTTAATATCAACATCTTCGCAATGGCAAACATACATTTCGCTGTCTACATCATGCAAGCCCTTAAACTCCAATGGTTTCGGATAGCGTTCCTTAAGGATAAAGCCTCTAGCTGCAGTAAGCTGTTCTCCCGAAATAGTAGTTGCCTTCACGCGAACCACATGAGTCTTGTTTTCCTTGCGCAAAACCTTCTCAATGACACCCTCGCCGACAGGCTTGCCATTGTTGTCAACAAGGAAGACTTCATTACCTTCTTCAACATCATATTCAACAGGCAGGAAAAGAACATTCTTGTTGATGTCGTAGCCAAAAATTGCAAGTCCCGGGCAATGGTTAACGCACTGCATACAGCCAATGCACTTGTTGTAATCTACAACTGGAGTTGTATTTGTGCTAGACTTTGTAATTGCGCCCTGCGGACATGAGAACGAACAAGGATTACATGCGAAGCCATATAGACAGTCGAGTTGAACAAATGGCTTTTCGTGCATACGGGCATTTTCTGGCAGATTCGGCTTGTCAAGTACACGCACAGGATGTTGCTGAGAGTCAATATATTGACGAGAAATCTCAAGATATTCGTCATAATTGATGCGAATACCAAGATTCTGAGCAACTTCGTAAGCTACCTGCTTTCCGCGCAATACGGCGCTTGTACCCTCGCCTATGCGTACAGCATCACCACAACCGTAGGTATTAAGACCGAAGACATGTTTTCCCTTTGTCAAAATCTGGTCATCTGGAACAAGACCTGTACATATATTAATAATGTCAATGTCATCGATAATCTTTTCTGTTCCAGGAATCGGCTTGAAGTTCTTGCATTCAGCAATCACAGCACCCTTAATTCCTGTATAATCGTCATTTGGAATTGCCTTAAGCAATATGTGAGATGTAAGGATTGGAATACCAAGACGGCGTACACGGTTTGCCTGAACAGGGAAACCGCCTTCGTGGTCCATACCTTCGATGATTGCCTTGATTTCAGCACCAGCCTGCATTCCCTGATATGATGTCAAGTAGCCAATGTTTCCTGCACCAACTGTGAGGACTCGCTTGCCGAGCAAGGTGTTTTCCTGATTCATCATCTTTTGGAAAACTGCTGCAGTGTAAACGCCAGGAACATCATCGTTTTCGAATACCGGCATGAAAGGCACGGCACCTGTTGCCACTACAAGATGCTCAGCATCTACATAACTTATTTCCTGATTTACTACATTCTTCAATGCTATGCGCTTGCCTTCGAGTAAATCCCATACAGTATTGTTGAGCAATATGCCATCATGGTTATCGCCAGCAAGAGTTTTTGCTATATCGAAGCCACGCATTCCCCCAAATTTCTTTTCCTTCTCGAAGAAGAAGAACTGGTGCGTCTGCATATTGAACTGTCCACCAATAGATGCATTATTGTCGATTACGAGATTTGGAATGCCAAGTTCGTTTAGTTTTTCACGGCATGCAAGTCCAGCAGGTCCTGCACCTATTATGGCGACTGTCGTCTTATGAATCTTTACTTCTTTCTGAGGATTAGCCTCTACTCCCGGGCAATATCCCTTTGGTATCTCGCGAACTTCCTTAACGCCATCGACCTTGGTGATGCATATACGGCGAATCTTGCCATCTACAAGCATTTCGCAAGCGCCACATTTACCTATACCACATTCAAGACTGCGGTTGCGACCATCTAGGCTATGGCTGTGTACTGGAAATCCCGCCTGATGCAAAGCTGCTGCTATAGTTTTTCCACGCTGACCTTTAACTGTTTGTCCTTCGTACTGAAACTCCACAAGGTCTTCTGCGGGGATTTCAAGAATAGGATGCCTTTCAATTTTATACATAGTTCTCCTTTTTGTGTTTTTGAATTGACAAGCGCAAAAGTAAAAAAAACAAATATAATATGTTAATGTATTTTAACTTTTTTTGAAATGTAAAATCCACAAGCTAAACAACTGACTTACAAACAAATCAGTTGTATTAACATGCATTTTTGAATAACGGCTACAATCCAAGCAATTGCTTCATGCTTCCAATTATCTTCGCATGGTCAAAAGCAAGCTCTGGAAGGCTATCAAGTGAAAACCATTCAAGTTCGGCAGCATCGTCATCGGCATGGGCATCTGCAGGATTATCACAAATTCCCCAGAAAGCAATTGTTATTGTCCTTCCTCGCGGATCACGACCAGGATCGCCAAAAACATCAAACTTAGTCAACTTAATGCCCGAAAGCGATGTTTCCTCACGCAATTCACGCACAGCCGACTCTTCAAGGGTTTCGTCCATCTCGATAAAACCGCCAGGTAACGCCCAACATCCCTTGCACGGTTCGTTGCGGCGCTTAATAAGCACTATGTTTTTTCTGTCAGCTGTCAGAACTACCATGTCAACCGTAACCATTGGCCTGGGATACTTATACTCGTACATAAACATTCCTCCTATTTTGTGTAAAATTCAATCATTCTAACAATTGCTCTCTGACAAACAGGGCAAAACGCATCGCACTGGAAATGATTCATCAAGCAATCCTGCATCGGACGATAAAAATCCTTGCTCATATAGCCAGCTCCCTCATAAACACCGACTTTGTCCTTGTATTCAGCTGTTGCTGGCGTAGGAATCGGAGTTCCAGGTTCAATCATGTCCTTCCATTTAACATCAAAGTTAACCAATGTCGTGACATTAGGATCGGCTGGTTCCAGTTTCTTGTTGTAAAAGTCGTTGTATTCAGCTCCGCCAACATATTCGTCACCAAGTCCAGCAAAACCATGACCGAATTCATGCACGATGATTTTTCCTGCCATCTTGTTGGAATTAACTCCAGTGCAGTACCAGTTGAAAATTCCACCGCCACCATATTTGGGACTATTGACCAGAATATAAATCTGGTCGTATGGTGCATTTGCGGCGACATCGCGAAGAGCCTTATTGTCGGTGGTCATAAGATAGCGCTCACTTCCAAGCGACCAGTACGAACAACTTACAACTGTATTCTTCCATATCCCCCTGCAAGGTTCATCTACTCCCGACTCCTCCGATGGAGCAAGGACTGCATGAATATTAAAGTCATCCTTATGCGAAGTATATGGCTCGTAGCCGAAAAATTCCTTCTTGAATTTTTCGCAATCCTTCTTGAACAGCGACATCTGAGATGCAGTGTATCCATCAGGAACAATCACAATGTCAACTTTGTGAGCAGCATCTCCGTTTCCTCCCTTGTGAACCTCGAATACTGGATACTTGTGGCGATTGTCCTGTTTAATCAGACATTTGTCGAATGGATCAATACTGTAGCGGTATTTTTCAACATAATCACCAGTTTCATAAGACTTTGTACAGAATACGACTGTAACAGCCACCTTTGGATAAGGAAACACCACCGACTCCGAAAAACTTTTTTGTACCGACTTGGCTTCGTCAACCGTCTGCCACTCTCCGAACAATGTAGAATACGACTTGCTGTAAATCAGCGTACCCGATGCCTTGTCAATGACTTTTACCAAATATTTTCCGAAATTAGTTTCGTCTATCAGATTGACCTTTGAACCGCCCCAAAAAGGTTCGGCGATGATTTCATCAATATAATAGGTATCATCCGATGAATAACCAGCATGAAAATAATCGACACGCATGGTTCTATCTTCAAAATACTTGTCAAACTGTGCCGAAACGAACACAGGAACAAGCAACAGCAATATTGCAATTAAATTTCTCATATACACTGATTTTTATATTCTTCAGTAAAAACAAACCTGACCGTTTTTTCATCCATTTCAATCCTAACGACCTGCATGAGCATAAGATTCACAAGCACATCCTCGACACTTCGCACAGACATTCCAGTAAAATGGACAATAAAGTCCTTTGTAACGAATCCGTTTATACGAATTTCGTTCACAATAAACTTCATGACATCATCGTAGAATAATTCCGATGGCACATAGCTTTTCGATTGTCGCCAATACCGAACAAGTTCGGGTGGCGCAAGCACATTCTTGTCGGCACAACGCACAAAAGCCCTCATGTCGCCGCGTACATCAGGCGCATAATGCGGAAGTTTCTCGCTACGCTCAACAACAATCTCCAGCACATTTTTTCCATCAACAACATGATTGACAGTCGAATATTCCACAACTGGATAAGTATATAGCAATGCGGCGGTTTCTATCATGTAGCACTCTTCTTCGGATTTTACACCAGCTATCAAACCGTTGTCACGAACTCCAATCAGCAACGAACCACCATCTGTATTAGCGTATGCAGCCAACGAACGAGCAATCTTGCCCGAATCGGTTATGCTATGCTTAAAGTCGAGGTGCAAGCCCTCTCCTTCTGCTATGCGCTCTTGCAGTTCGTGCCGCTGTAAATCCATACCACAAAATTTTGCAACAAAAATAACACTAGATTTACGATTTAGAACAAATCAATTACTCAATTTTTGAAATCAGCCATTCGGCTGTAACATCATTCATAAGTGTGAGCGCGAACAATTTCTTGCCAAAGTCTTTCAATGATGCACCAACATGATACACCTTATCGTCAACAAGCAGAAACCTGTCATGTGCATTTTTGAAAATAACAACTTCAATTGGTTTATATTCAGCATTATGCTTTGCAATATCCAAATTCAATTGCTTAGAAATGCCTTGCGTATAAATCTTGGCGACTACATTATCCTTCCTTTTTGCAAGCATCAGCAGCACCGATTCGTCTATGTAGTTGTCAATTAAAACCAAACTATGCTCTGCACTTTTTATCAATTCTATTATAAATACATACGCGTCAAATACCTGACCATTGAAAAAAATGCCTTCCTTTTTATTCAAGTTTCTGCTTTCTATCACCGAAAATATCTTATCAAACTTTCTATCTGCTTCAACACGGCTCTGCTCAAGACTATCAAGGCGCTTAATTATTGAGCCGTCACGCGAAATTGCATTTCTCATTTCGACAAATGCATCGATAATACGCACACTTACCACAACTGCAGTTTCGCTGCGAAGCACAGCCGAAAGCATAGCCACACCTTGTTCAGTAAATGCATACGGATTGGTCTTTGAAAACTTCAACTTAGAGAGGTGGTCACAATTTGTGACCACCTTATCTCTCTCATCATCAGTCAATTGAAATCTAAAACGCTCTGGAAATCGCTCAATATTACGCTTCACCTGCTGATTGAGAACCTTGGTTTCAACACCATAAAGTTCTGCAAGATGATAGTCAATCATCACCTGCTTGTTCCTTATTGTAAATATTAAATTTTCAACTTCATAAGAAGAAAAATCCGAAAGAATCAAATTTGCCATACGCACCTATTAATAATGTAAAACAATAATTTTCCCGCAAATATCGTCCATGCTAAAACCATTAAAGCGAATACAAACATTTACTTTCGTTTATTATTCGTTTACTGTCGTTTATACACGGATTAAGCATTGTATACCAAACAAATACACTAAAAACCCACAAACGACATCATCTACAAGCAAAAAGTTACTATCTTTGCAAATGGGACAGGAATGTTTGAATTAAAGAAATTTTTGTAATAATTTATTGTATATGAAAAACTTAACAAAACTAATGTTCATTATGCTTAGCGGAAGTTTAATCGTGTCATCGTGCACGGAAAAGAAAGAAGAAGCAAAGCCTGCCGAGGAACAGGAATTCCAATGGCAGATTGACCAGTTCGATGACATCAAGGTAATGCGCTACCAAGTGCCAGACTGGGATTCGTTATCTCTACAGCAAAAGCAGTTCATCTATTATTTAGCCGAAGCCACCTACTGGGGCCGCGACATCCTCTACGACCAGTTCTTCAAGTACAACCTTATGATTCGTAATACATTAGAGGGAATTTACACAACCTACGAAGGTGACAAGGAATGCGATGACTGGAAAAACTTCGAGATATATCTTAAGAAGGTATGGTTCGCAAACGGCATTCACCACCACTATTCCAACGACAAGTTCTCGCCAAAGTTTTCTGAGGAATATTTCAGGATGCTGCTCGAACAGTCGAAGGACGGCTACATTGCAATGAATGCAACCGAAGGCATGGACAAGAACGAATTCACCGACCTGCTTTGCGACATTATCTTCAATCCCGACAAGTACCAGAGCAAGAACAATACAGCCGAGGGCGTTGACATTATCGCACAGTCGTGCAACAACTTCTACGAGAACCTTACCGCCAAGGAAGTTGAAGACTACTACAACGCCATGCAGGTTCCCGACACAGCAAGACCTATTTCTAAAGGTTTGAATTCAAAGCTCATAAAGACAGCCGATGGCGGAAATATTGTAGAGCGCACATACAAAATCGGTGGAATGTACAGCGAAACCATAGAAAAAATTGTCGAGAACCTTGAAAAAGCAATCGAATTTGCCGAAAGCGATGTGCAGAAAGCCGAACTGCGCAAACTTATTGAATACTACCAAACCGGTGACCTCACAACATGGGACGAATACAATGTAATGTGGGCAGAAAATACCGACCCGCGAGTTGACTATGTAAACGGCTTCATCGAGAACTACGGCGACCCTCTGGGTCTTAAGGCTACCTGGGAAGCAATTGTTGACTTCAAGGACATCGAAGCCACCAAGATGACCAAGCTGATAAGCGAAAACGCACAGTGGTTCGAGGATAACAGCCCTGTTGACAAGCGTTTCAAGAAGGAAAAGGTAAAAGGCGTTTCTGCAAAGGCCATTAATGTTGTTGCTCTCGGTGGCGACTGCTTCCCGGCTCCGCCAATCGGAATCAACCTGCCTAACGCCGACTGGATTCGCAAGGACCACGGCTCAAAGTCGGTTACTATTACTAACCTCACCTACGCCTACGACCAGGCAGCATTGCAGCGCGGCGGAAGCCTCGAGGAATTTGCAGCAAGCGAAGAGGAAATCGCAAGAGCCAAGAAGTACAGTTCTATCACCGACAACCTTCACACCGACCTCCACGAATGCCTTGGACACGGCAGCGGTCAGCTTTTGCCCGACACCGACCCCAATGCACTAAAGGAACATTCATCGACATTGGAAGAAGCACGCGCCGACCTTTTCGGTCTTTACTACCTTGCAGATGACAAGATGGTAGAACTCGGACTTTTGCCCGACAAGGAAGCCTACAAGGCAGAATACGATGGCTATATCCGCAACGGACTTATCACCCAGCTTACCAGAATATTGGAAGGCAAGAACATCGAGGAAGCCCACATGCGCAACCGCGCACTCATTTCGCGCTGGTGCTACGAAAACGGCAAGACCGACAATGTGATTGAAATGTTCAAGAAGGACGGCAAGACATACGTTAAAATTAATGATTACAAGAAGTTGCGTGAACTTTTCGGAACTTTGCTTGCCGAAATTCAGCGCATAAAGTCGGAAGGCGACTATGCAGCAGGCGCAGCAATGGTCGAGAAATACGCAGTTAAGGTTGATCCCGAACTGCACAAGGAAGTGCTTGAACGCTACCGCGCTTTGAACCTTGCACCCTACGGAGGCTTTGTAAATCCTAAACTTACGCAAGTGTTCGACGAAAAGGGCAACTTGAAGGACATTGAAATCTCCTACCCCGACAACTTTGCAGAACAGATGCTTTGGTTGAGTAAGAACTATTCGATTAAGCCGAAGTTCTAAAAACAGAACAACGGCGACAATAACAAAAAAAGGAAGGCTCAACCTTCCTTTTTTTGTTACAATATGCTAAATCTTATATCAGCACCCCTATCTGATACACACCAAATGCCACAATCCACGCAAGCACTATTGACATGCCAGCCGACAAGGCTGCCCACTTGAAGCCCGATACATTGCGTATTGCCGATGTAGCACCCAGACACGGAAAACATATCAGCATGAAGAACACGAACGCCAAAGCCGCAACGGAAGCATTTGCTTCGCCATCATCAGCTTCCGCAGACACTTCCTCTGTCCTATTCAGCATCGACATTGTACTGATTGTCAACTCTTTGCCTGCAAATCCAGAGATTGCTTCCACAGACATCTTCCAGTCGAAACCAAGCGGACGGAAAACCGGTTCTATAAAATTGCCAACCTTTGCCAATGCGGATGATTCTATCTGGGTTTCAGCAACAGAAGCATCTTCCCTATTTTCAACATTTTGCGGATAATACGCTAAAGCCCACACTACTATGGCACCAAGCACAACGATTCCCGAAATACGCTTCAGATATTCCCAAGTACGATTCCACATGTAACTAAATGAAATAAAGAGCGTTGGTTTCTTGTATGATGCAAGTTCTATAACATACGGATACTCATTGTTTTTCAGCAATGTTTTACTGTAGATTTTTGCAAACGCCATTGCAAGCAACATTCCCACCAGATATACAATGAACATTATCAAAGCAGGGAACTTAGGGAAGAATGCCGACACCAAGAGCAAGCAGACCGGCACACGCGCAGCACAGGGCAAAAACGGTATGGCAAGTGTAGCCAGAATCCTGTCTTTCTTGCTTTCGATATGCCTTGCGCTCATTATGGCAGGAATAGAGCATCCAAATCCCAGCACCATAGGAACCAGCGACTTGCCTTGCAATCCAAGTCTGCGCATAAAGCCATCCACGCAATACGATGCACGCGACATATAACCCGAATTTTCAAGCAGTCCGACCAGAAGATAGAAAATGAAAAGAATTGGCACAAACGAAAGTACCGCTCCCACACCGCCAATAAGTCCATCGGCAAGGAAGCCGCCAAACACGCCACCGACCGACACCCTCACCGAATCGGAAAGCGAAACCATAGCATTGGAAATCCACTCCATCGGGAAGCGTCCTAGCTCAAATGTGGCGCAGAAAATTGCAGCCATAATAAGCAGAAACAACGGGAATCCCCAAGTCTTGTGCAGAAGTACTGAATCGGCCTTCTCGGAATCCCACTGCGACTTGCGCACACCAGTAACCTTCGACATAAGACCATCGATATAAGAACGGCGAGCCTGCTTCAGAACATAATACACATGGTTGTTGAACTGCTTGCCAAGCACAGCCGAATGCATTTTTACAAAGCACTTTACGGTGTTGCACGAATGGCACGGAGTATTGAAGCTATGCACAATCCTATCCTCTTCGAGCAAACTTATCGCCATATAGCGCGACGAAGCATTGAAGTCGTAGCCTTTTTTAGACTCCAATTCTTTCTGTATCATACGGATATGCCGTTCAACCTGACGACCGTAATTCACATGAACATAGCGCATATCGGGATTGTCGCCAGCATAAGCCGACAAAATTGTACGGATGACATTTTCACGACTTTCGCCAGTCTCATCGGCTTCGTTGAAATGAACAATCGGAACACCAAGCAACTTCGACATCTTATTCAAGTCAACATGCAGACCATCTTCATTTTCCTCGCAGTAGCCTCTTATGACAAGCACAATCTTCACGCCCAAGTCCATCAACTGGACAACAGGCACCAACTCCGTTTCCAACTTATGAAAATCGACAACCGCCACAAAGACATCCGTCTTTTCGGCAAGCACAAGATTGCGGAAACGCTTGTTGGCATAATCGTCACCAAAAATGTAATCGACTTGTGGCAAATATGTTACGTTAATGTCATAGTTCTCAAACTTGGCATTCGCCTCCCCGCCAAACAATCCCGTGGCAAACGAATCCTTAGTCTGAAACAATGAAACATTCACTGTATTCAATTCGTTGATTATAAAATCCTGGCATTGCGGGTCGGAAGCCGGAACTAACGACAGATTAGAGAGATAAGATTTTGGGAATGTGCAGTTTCGTTTGCAACCTTCAACCGAAAAAGCAAGGTTACCATCAGCATCCGACTTCAGCGCGACAACCTTCTTTCCGACCTCCAAGCCGAATCCTTCAATCTTCTTACGAAAGTCGTTACAGCCATAGATTTTGGCTATATAATATTCCTGATTACAAGCAATTTGCAAATCTTCACCCATTTCAATCTCAATTTCTCTATACAGTTTGCAAATGTAAAAAGCACGAAAATCTTGTCGCAGAAATATCGCAACAAGATATTAACCATATTCGATTCTCGAATGTGAATAAGATTACTGTGACACGAAAAATTTGACATGAAACTAAGATTGCTTTTTATCTCTCTTTTAGTCATTCCGTAAGACAAAGCGAACAGCAAAAGGAACATTGCTTGTGAGCCTGTCTGTACGGAATCTCCTTTTTAATTTGTTTTTTTACGGGAGATTCCGCACAGTTGAACAATATTACACTCTCCGTTCCGTATCGTGTTATTGTTCTAACTTGCGGAATGACAATCGCTTTGATTATTAATATTATTACAAATAAAAAAAACGGTTGCTTACCAAACTATAGCCTGCAAAAATTATATTTGAAATATCCCCATTTCAACTTCTATTATTATTTTTGTAAAAAATTTAAGAAATGACAAAATCGGTTTGCGTATTCTGCAGTTCGAGCGAAGACTTGCAGAAAGAATATTACGACTATGCAGAGCGTTTCGGCAAGATATTGGCCGAGAACGACTTCACCATATACCACGGTGGCGGAATCATCGGTCTTATGGGCGCGATGATGCGCGGAGCATACAATCAAGGCGGCGCAAAAATAATCGGCGTCGTCCCCGAAAAGCTTCACCGTGAGGGCATTGTGTCCGACGACATGCAGGAACTTGTCGTGACCGAAGATATGAAGGAACGCAAGTCGTACCTGCGCGAACACGCCGACTCGTTCGCCATAATGCCCGGTGCTTTCGGCACAATGGACGAAATGTTTGAAATACTGACGCTCAAGCAGTTGAAGTACCACAACAAGGCGATTGTCATTCTCAACTTCAACCATTTCTTCGACGATATGCTAAGGCAAATGGATAAGTTCTTCGACGAAGGATTTACCGTATGCAACTACAGGACAACCTATTACGTCTGCGAAACGCCCGAAGAAGCCGTCGAATACCTCAAAAATTACAAACCGACACACGTTTACGACAAATATTTAAAGGAATAGATATGAGAAACCCACTACCAGACGAAGTATATTCAAAACGAAAGACTTACAGGGAAACAGACATACGCGGCGACTATTTCCGCGACCAGACGGCAATAATCCATTCCACGCCGTTCCGCCGACTGAAAAAGAAAACCCAAGTTTTCTTTGCGCCTGAAAATGACCACATTTGCACAAGAATTGAGCACGTGTTGCATGTTGCAACCATTGCATCGACCATCTGCAAGGGCTTGAACAAGGTCGGCTGGGAACTAAACGACGAAATGGCATACGCAATAGGTCTCGGACACGACCTCGGGCACACACCTTTCGGTCACGCCGGTGAAAAATCGCTCGACATAATCCTTTCAAACTCAGGGCACGGGCATTTTGTCCACGAAGTCAACTCCTACCGCCAAGTCGCCAACCTCGCCAACCACGGCAACGGACTTAACCTATGCTACGGCGTCATGGACGGCATCATCTGCCACAATGGAGAACGCGACGAACAGTACGCCTACCCGAACAAGACTGTCAACGACCTCGACGCAATAAAGGACCGTTCCGTAATGCCTTCATCCTACGAAGGTTGCATTATGCGTTTCTCAGATAAGATAGCCTATCTCGGTCGCGACCTCGAAGACGCCTTCGTTGCTGGATTCATCACCGAAGACGATGTTCCTGACGACGTAAAGGAAATGCTCGGCAACCACAACGGTCAGATTATCAACTCATTGATTCTCGACTTGATTGAAAACTCGAAGAACCGCGACATGATTGGATTCTCCGACGATACCTACGAAGTGGTTACAAAGCTAAAAAAGTTCAACTACGAGAAGATTTACAGCAACAAGATTCTAAACGAATACGACCGCTTCTGCCATAAGATAATAAACAACCTTTTTGACTACTTGCACGACATTTACACCAAGAACCAAAAGGACTATGGCAAATACGCCGAATCAACCATCGAACTCGACAGGTATTTTGGTCAGTACATCAACACCATGGACCACTTCTACACTTCCCGCAACGAAACCGAAATCAACATAATTACCGATTATATTTCGGGAATGACCGATGTTTTTGCACTTGAAGCGATGAAGCAGATAACAATACCCAAACCGATAAGTTTCAAGTAATTTGTCAAGCACAAAAACAATATTATCCTTACATATTTCCGTAGGAAGCGACTACGAAAACATAGTCGAAACTTTGGAAAGCAAACTTCAGGAAAACGACAAGCCACTGCGGAAACGGATAATATCTTGTGCAATAGAGCTTTTGCAAAACAACACCATCCACAACAAAGGCAACGGAATAGACATTTCCGTCATCGAATCCGACGGCTGCATTAAGCTAAAAACAGCAAGGAAACTTGACGAGATTAGTGCCAATTATTTAAATAACAAAATCCAAGAAATTAACAGTATTAGCATAGTTAACCTAAAGGAATTATTCAAGAAAAATCTTAGCTCTGAAAACTTGGAACAAGGTACAGGAAACGGACTTGTCCTCTGCCGACTGAAATCGGACTCCGATATCGAAACCAAATTCTCGGACGAAACATTTGAAATAAACTTAACATTCAACAGATAGAAAATGAAAGTACTAGTAGAAGCAACAGGAAAAACGCCACACATATACGAGGAAAACGGCGACCTATGTGTATGGGGAGTTATCATACCGGAAAATCCAACTGAGATATTCGCAAAGCTAAACAACATAGTATCAACAAAATACGCAGAGAACCACAATCTCAGAATTCACTTTTCGCTGGGTTATTTCAACACGAGTTCCGCTAAATTCCTGTACAACTTCTTCAAGAAACTCAAAGGTAATGAGGGCATTACAATCGTATGGCACTACGAAGCCGACGATGAAGACATTCTCGACAGCGGCAAGGAATTTGAAGAAATATCTGGGTTAAAATTCGAATACTCAGACACATTGCTGAATGTTTCAAAATAATGTTGCAGAACAAGTTTTTCGTATGGAAAATTTTATTAACATTGTGAAATTTTAAAATTACATAGATATGGCTAACACACCAATTTGTGACACAGTTATTCAGGAACAATGCCGTAAGTTGGGAATCAACAACATAGGCAAATCGACAATCAGAGAAATTGTCGGATTAGTTAATTGCATAGAGAAGGAAACCGGCGAAAAATTCGTCAGGATGGAGATGGGCGTACCGAGCCTCAAGCCGCCAAAGGTTGGCACCGAAGCCGAAATAAAGGCCCTCAACGACGGCGTGGCAGCCATCTACCCGATGGTGGACGGTGTTCCAGAACTCAAGAAAGAAGCATCAAGGTTCGTAAAGAACTTTATCGGAGTTGATATATCGCCAGAATGCTGCATACCGACAGTAGGTTCAATGCAAGGCGGTTACGCAACCTTCCTCACCTGCTCGAACCTCGACCCGAAGAAGGACACCGCACTTTTCATCGACCCTGGATTCCCAGTGCAGAAACAGCAGTTCAATGTAATGGGACATAAGTACGAAAGCTTTGATGTTTACGATTACCGTGGCGAAAAACTTCGCGACAAGCTGGAATCCTACCTCTCGAAGGGCAACATCAACTCCATCATCTACTCCAACCCCAACAACCCGAGCTGGATTTGCTTCACAGACGACGAACTGAAAATCATCGCCGAAGTTGCCAACAAGTACGATGCAATAGTAATCGAAGACCTTGCATACTTCCGCATGGATTTCCGCGATGACACCTATCATCCAGGATTCCCGCCATATCAGGCTTCGGTTGCAAACTACACCGACAACTACATACTTATGATTTCGGGTTCCAAGGCATTTAGCTATGCCGGTCAGCGTGTGGCAGTTGTGGCAATTTCCGACAAGGTTTTCCACCGCTCCTATCCTAACCTGCAAAAGCGTTTCGGCAGAGACCAGTTCGGTGCAACATTCGTAATGCGAATCATCTACGCATTGAGTTCGGGCGTTTGCCACTCAGCACAGTACGGTCTGGCTGCAATGCTCAAGGCAGCAAACGACGGCACTTTCAATTTCATAAAGGACATCGAAGAATACGGAAAGCGTGCCGAAAGGATGAAGAAACTTTTCGTTGATGCAGGTTTTAACATCGTGTACGACAAGGACATCGACAAGGACTTGGCAGATGGTTTCTACTTCACCATCACCTATAAGGACTGGACTGGCGACAAATTATTGGAAGAACTTCTGCACTACGGAATCAGCGCAATTACGCTAGACAACACTGGTAGCAAGAAGTACGGACTTCGTGCCTGCGTATCGCAGATTACGCCCGACAAGATGGAATTGCTCGAAAAGCGCCTCGAAATCTACAAGCAGAACCACTAGGATATGCAGGAACTGTCGCCAAAGAAACAAGAAGTATTCGACCTAATCAAGTCAAACTACAGCAAGACCGTGATTAGGAAGGGTGACATTTATGTTTACGACGGTTCCATCCTTCACATTGTCGAAGAAAAGAAAAAAGGCATAAAGGTTAGCAGCGTCCTGAACATGAGGTACTGGGTGCTGCTACTTTTTTTGGTAATAACAGGTATCTGCCTCGGAATCATAGGCGTAGCCATCACCGTGATAATTGCAAACCTTATTGTCATCAAGGCAAAAAGGACAAAAAAAGCTAAATTAATCTCAATAATAAACTGATGCCCAAAGTATTAAGGATAATAAACAGGTTCAATCTCGGCGGTCCGACATACAATGTAAGCTACCTTACAAAGTACATGGCTCCCGACTACGAAACCCTGTTGGTCGGCGGAATGAACGACAAGTCGGAAGCCTGCTCCGACTATATTGTACAAAAACTTGGCATTCACGCCATTAAGATTAGTGAAATGATGCGAAGCATCAACGGTTACAACGATGTCGTTGCATACGAAAAAATCAAAAGCATCATAAAGCGCTACAAGCCCGACATTGTCCACACCCACGCATCAAAGGCAGGCGTACTTGGGCGACAGGCAGCCATAAGTTGCGGAGTACCAGTGATTGTACACACTTTCCACGGTCATATCTTCAACTCGTATTTCAACAAATATGTAACCGCCACATTCCAGAAGATTGAGCAGCACTACGCAAAACGTACCTCTGCAATTGTTGCCATCAGCGACATTCAAAAATACGAACTCTCTGAGGTCTACAAAATTGCGCCACCAGATAAATTCCGCGTAATACCTTTGGGCTTCGACCTTAACCGTTTCCAGGAAAACAAGGCGATGAAACGCGATGCTTTCCGCAAGCAGTACGATATTGCCGATGACGAGATTGCCGTTTCGATCGTTGGTCGTCTTGTGCCAGTGAAAAACCACAGGATGTTCATCGATGCCATAAGGGATGTAAAGTCGAAGACCAACCGCAAGGTTCGTGGCGTAATTGTCGGCGATGGCGATTTACGTAACGGACTGCTGGAATATGCAAGTATGCATGGACTTACAGCATCGACACCGGAGCACAAAGTTCCAAATTCCGACCTAATTTTTACATCGTGGATAAAGGATGCCGACTATGTTTTTGCCGGTTCTGAAATATCCGCCTTGACATCGCTCAACGAAGGCACACCTGTATCCATAATCGAATCGCAGGCTGCGAATGTGCCGGTTGTCAGCACAATTGTAGGTGGCATAAGGGATGTCGTTGTAGAAGGCAAAACAGCACTGCTCTCTCCTACCCAGAATGTGGATGCATTCAGCGAGAATCTGCTTACGCTTGTCAACAATGATGAAATGCGAAAGCAGATGTCAGAAGACGGCTGGATTTTTGTCCGCGACAAATTCCACTACACTCGCCTCGTCAACGACATGAAGAATCTGTACGACGAACTGTTAGCAAATAGGAAATAAGGAAGTTTCTGGTTCTAAGTTTCTGGTTCTAAGTTCAACGTTTAAAAATGGTTCTGGTTGCTAAAACCTGAAACTTGAAACGGCGTAGCCATTCACAAAAAAAAGGACAACCATTTCTGATTGCCCTTTTTACAAAAGTTGTGTTTAATTACTTTCTCTTCTTCAAGAACTCAAGCGACTTGTTCATCAGTTTGTACATTATCGTATCGTCCTGAACGATTGGAACTTCCTTGCGGAAATCGCTGACAAACTCCTGAATGAACGGCGACGGCTTGAGCGGCTCGCGGAAATACAATGCCTGGCTTGCAGCAAAGCATTCGATAGCAAGAACTCTTTCCACATTTGCAACTACGCGCAGAAGCTTTGTTCCTGCATTTGCACCCATACTTACATGGTCCTCCTGCTCGTTTGAAGACGACAACGAATCAACGCTTGCAGGCATACACAACTGCTTGTTCTGGCTGACGATAGATGCTGCAGTATATTGCGGAATCATGAAACCGCTGTTGAGACCTGGCTTTGCAACCAAGAATGCCGGCAATCCCCTGTCACCGCTGATAAGACGGTAGATACGACGTTCTGAAATGCTACCGATTTCTGCCATAGCGATTGAAAGGAAGTCCATAACTATAGCCAGTGGCTGTCCATGGAAATTACCGCCGCTCAATACGAGGTCATCATCCGGGAATACCATAGGATTGTCGGTAACCGAGTTGATTTCGGTCTCCACAACGCTTGCAACATAGTCCCAAGCATCCTTAGATGCTCCATGAACCTGCGGAACACAGCGAAACGAATACGGATCCTGAACTGTTGTCTTCTTCTGCTTCTGCAATTCCGATCCAGTAAGATATGCACGGATATTCTGTGCCGTCTTAATCTGTCCCTTGTGCGGACGGATGGTGTGAAGGTTTTCGGTAAACGGGTCAGCAAGTCCGTTGAAACCTTCGAGAGACATGGTTGCGATGATATCTGCATTCTTCAAGATTTTACGACCACGGAGCAAAGCATCAATAGCGTGCGAAAGCATAAACTGAGTGCCGTTGATAAGAGCAAGACCTTCCTTCGACTTGAGGCGGAGCGGTTCCATGTCGAGTTCGCGGAGAACGTCAGCCGATTCACGCTTCTGTCCTTTGTAGTATACCTCTCCCATTCCGAGCATTGCAAGTGTTATGTGTGCCAACGGAGCCAAGTCGCCCGATGCGCCAAGCGAACCAAGCTGATATACGACAGGAGTTATACCCTTGTTGTAGAAATCAACAAGACGCTGAGCCGTTGATACACAAACGCCCGAAATACCATACGACATATTCTTGACTTTCAAAAACATCATCAGACGGACAATACGCTGTTCAACTTCCTCGCCCATACCGCAGGAGTGCGACTTTATAAGGTTTTCCTGAAGCTGCTCGAGCTCGTTTTCCGAAACCGAAGTATTGCACAGCGAACCGAAACCGGTAGTAATGCCGTAAATCGGCTTTTCACGGTTCTTCATCTTCTCATCCAAGTAGTTGCGGCAATGCTCTATGTTCTTTATTGCCTCTTCCGACAAAGCTATTTCACATCCGCTTTCAATGATTTCTTCTAATTTGTCAAGCGTTAATCTTTCTGTTCCAATGTAATATGTTTCCATTATGAAATATTTTTATTGCTTTTGTTTTTATCTGTTCTTATACATCTGTTCGTAATACTTTGCATAGTCGCCCGAGACTATCCTATTGAGCCATTCCTCGTTAGCCAAGTACCAGTCAACAGTCTTTTCGATGCCTTCCTCAAACTGCAAAGATGGCTTCCATCCAAGTTCGGTCTGCAACTTGGTAGAATCGATTGCATAGCGCAAATCGTGTCCAGCCCTGTCGGTAACGTAGGTTATCAACTTTTCGGAAGTTCCTTGCTCACGACCTAGCTTTCTATCCATAACTTCGCACAACTTCTTGATTAATGCGATGTTAGTCCATTCGTTGTTGCCACCTATATTATATGTTTCGCCATTCTTGCCATTGTGGAAAATGCAGTCGATTGCACGAGCATGGTCGATAACGAACAACCAGTCACGGACATTAAGTCCCTTGCCGTAAATTGGAATTGACTTGTTGTTCTTTATATTGTTAATTGACAACGGAATGAGCTTTTCTGGGAACTGGTTAGGACCATAGTTGTTGGAGCAGTTCGACAGAACGACATTCATTCCGAAAGTATGATGGTAAGCGCGAACAAGGTGGTCGGAACTTGCCTTTGATGCCGAATACGGCGAACGTGGCGAATATGGAGTAGTTTCCTTGAAGAAACCTTCGTTGCCAAGCGAACCGTATACCTCGTCGGTGGAAATATGGTAGAAACGCTTGCTGTCATAATTTCCCTTCCAAAAATCACGGGCAGCAGTCAAAAGATTTGCAGTACCGACAAAATTCGTGTATATGAATTCCAACGGATTTGTTATGCTTCTGTCAACATGGCTTTCGGCAGCAAGATGAATTACTGCATCAGGCGAATACTTTGCAAAAAGCGATTTTACTGCTTCATAGTCAACAATGTCAACTTTCTCAAATTTATAATTTGGAGCATTCTCAACATCCTTCAAATTTTCAAGGTTGCCTGCGTATGTCAGTTTATCGACATTAACAATCTGATATTCTGGATATTTGTTAACAAAAAGTCTTACTACATGCGAGCCAATGAAACCTGCTCCTCCTGTAATTAATATGGTCTTATTCATTTCAACTAAAAATTAAAGGGCAAATTTAGGAATTAAAATCGGATTTGAAAAGAGAAAATAAAATGTATCACAAAAACACATAAAAAAACCTCGAAACTTTAAGTTTCGAGGTCAATCAAATCAATTATTATGAAAAAAATTTATTTTATCTCAAAGATCTGGCCGCTGTGAAGCAACTGGTCAACAGTCTTAACCTTGGTGGTTGCAACTGCATTGTCAACCTGCTCCTGCAACTTGGTTTCGTAGGTTGCATCGTCAACGCTACGGATAACGCCGATTGCCAGCGGGTAAGTCATCTTAGCAAGCAAGTAGTGGATGCTCGGATTCTTGGTTGTCATGTCGTGAACCAGAATGTCCTTTTCGGTAATGCCGTTTTCGCCAATCTTAACGACCTTGAGGTCGGCACCATCAAGAACGAGACCCTTGTCGTGTTCCTTACCGAAAATCATCGGCTTGCCGTGTTCGAGCATTACTACATTGTCATCGCGAACATCCTTACCGATAATGCTTTCGTGAATCTTATCGTTGAAGATAACGCAGTTCTGCAATACTTCAACAATTGATGCACCCTTGTGAGCATTTGCGGCAATCAAGGTCTTTTCGAGGTTGCGCGGCTCCTTGTCGATAACCCTTGCGAAGAAGTTGCCTTCTGCACCGATTACGAGTTCGCCCGGCTTGAAAGGATTCTCGATTGTTCCATCAGGTGACGACTTTGTAATCGAACCGTAAGGAGTTGTCGGAGAATACTGTCCCTTTGTAAGACCGTAAATCTTATTGTTGAATACCAACACATTGATGTCGATGTTTCTGCGAATCAAATGAATGAAGTGGTTTCCACCGATAGCCATCGAGTCGCCGTCACCTGTAGCGAGCCAAACATTAAGGTCGGGACGAGCCGACTTAAGACCGGATGCTATAGCAGCACCTCTTCCGTGCAATGTATGGAAGCCGTAAGTCTTCATGTAGTACGGGAATCGTGACGAGCAGCCAATACCCGATACGAATACTATCTTTTCCTTTGGAACTCCAATCTGCGGAAGAGCATTCTGCACTGCAGCCAAAATTGAATAACTACCACAACCTGCACACCATTTTACTGGACCTGCGGTCTGAAAGTCTTCTCTTGTAAGTTTCTGTACTTCTTCCATAATTACTATTTTGCTAAAAGTTGTTTAAATTTCTCTTTCAATTCACTAATAAAGAACGGCAATCCCTGTACCTTGTTGAACTGTTCGTAAGGATACTGCGGATACTGGGTGCGCAGGTAATCTGCAAACTGACCAAGGTTCAATTCGCAAACAACGCGCTTCTTGAACTTCTTCAAGACATCCTCGGTGTTCTTTGGCAACGGGAAGATGTAGTTAAACTGAGCCAAGCTTACATCGTAGCCTTCTTCGCGCAATTCCTTAACTGCCATGTTCAAAGCACCGAAAGTACCCCCCCAGCCTATTACGAGGAGTTCGCCACCGTTCTGGCTGCCGATGATTTCCTGTTCAGGAATATAGTTGGCAATGCGTTGTACCTTTTCGGCACGGTAGTTTGTCATAACCTGGTGGTTCATCGGGTCGTGTGAAACATCGCCGTAAACATCCGACTTTTCAAGACCGCCGATTCTGTGTTCCAAGCCCTTCTGACCCGGCAAAGCCCACATACGGTTCAACTTTTCAGCATCACGCTTGTAAGGCTGGTATTCTGGGTCGTTGTCCTTTACGAACGGAGGAACAATCTTTGGCATAGCTTCGTAGTTGGGGATTTCCCACAATTCGGTACCGTTTGCCAAGTAGCCGTCGGTAAGGAGGATAACCGGAGTCATGTGTTCAACAGCAATCTTGCAGGCTTCGTATGCGAAGTTGAAGCAGTTGCCTGGAGTTGAAGCGGCGATAACCGGCATTGGCGATTCGCCGTGACGTCCGTGGATAGCCTGAAGCAAGTCGCTCTGTTCGGTCTTGGTTGGCAAACCTGTTGAAGGACCACCACGCTGAACATCAACGATTACCAAAGGCAATTCGGTGATAACAGCCAAACCAGCGGCTTCGGTCTTAAGAGCAAGACCAGGACCCGATGTCGAAGTAACACCAAGATTTCCACCGAAGCTTGCACCTATTGCAGTACAAATACCAGCAATTTCGTCTTCTGCCTGGAATGTCTTAACACCCAAGTGTTTGTGCTTGCACAATTCGTGCAAAATGTCCGAAGCAGGAGTAATAGGATAAGAACCGAGGAAGAGCTTCAAGCCGGCCTTTTCTGCACCAGCCATCAAGCCCCAAGCGGTTGCAGTGTTGCCGGTAATCTGACGGAACATACCCTTCTTTCCAGCAACTGGCTTTACATAGAACTGGGTTGCAATAGCCTCGAGAGTGTCAGCATAGTTGTAACCAGCGTGAAGAACTGCAACATTCGGAGCAATCAAAGCGGGCTTCTTTGCGAACTTCTTCTCGATGAACTCTTCTTCAACCTTCATATCGCGGTTGAACAACCAGATAAGCATACCCATAACAAACTGGTTACGAGTCTTGTCGGCTGTCTTGACATCAATGCCAAGGTTGAGGTCGTTCACTGTAGAACGCGACAACGAGGTTATCGGAGCCTTGATTACTGTGTAGTCGTCGAGGTCGCTGCTCTGTAGCGGGTCGTAGTCGTAACCTGCCTTTTCGCAGTGCTTCTGGTCGAAGCTGTCAACATCCACTATGATTGTTGCGCCCGGCTTTACCCACTTCATATTGGTCTTCAAGGCTGCAGGGTTCATTGCGATGAGAACATCTGCAAGGTCGCCAGGAGTCTGTACTTCCTTTGCACCGATATGTACCTGGAATCCCGATACGCCTGCTATGGTTCCTTGAGGAGCCCTGATTTCAGCAGGATAATCCGGGAAAGTTAATAATTCGTTTCCAAATGAAGCTGAAGCATCTGAAAACTGAGTGCCTGTAAGCTGCATTCCGTCGCCAGAGTCGCCGGCGAACTTTATTACAACTTCTTCAAGTTCTACTATTTTCTTTTGTTTATCACTCATTGCTGTGTATTTAAAAATTTTACCGCAAAATTATTTCTTTTATATCAATTACAATCGCTTTTTTAGTTGTTATATAACACATGTTTTTAAGCATCGATATTGGCGTATGTTGCGTGTGCCTCAATGAATTCACGACGCGGACCGACTTCGTCGCCCATAAGCATAGAGAAAATTCTGTCGGCTTCGCTGGCGTTTTCTATCGACACCTGCTTTACGGTTCTGCCGTTCGGGTCCATTGTGGTTTCCCAAAGCTGGTCGTCGTTCATTTCACCAAGACCTTTGTATCGCTGAACCTTCAAGCCCGATTCGCTGCCCTTGCCCATCTCGTTGACCAAGGCGATTCGTTCTTCCTCTGTCCAAGCATACTTGCCTACATTGCCCTTCTTGACCAAGTACAGCGGAGGCATAGCTATATATAGGTATCCCTTTTCGATAATCGGACGCATGTAGCGGAAGAAGAAAGTCATAATCAGCGTTGCAATATGGCGACCATCGACATCGGCATCGGCCATGATGATAATCTTGTGATAACGAAGCTTTTCGAGGTTCAGAGCCTTGCTGTCTTCCGAGGTTCCTATTGTTACGCCGAGAGCCGAATATATGTTCTTTATTTCCTCGCTGTCGAGAACGCGGTGAGGCATTGCCTTTTCCACATTCAGAATCTTACCGCGCAACGGAAGGATTGCCTGGAAGTTCTTGTCCCTACCCTGCTTTGCCGTACCGCCTGCAGAATCACCCTCGACGAGGAAAAGCTCGCACTTTTCGGGGTCGCGGTCGGAGCAGTCTGCCAACTTGCCGGGAAGTCCAGCACCTGTCATAACATTCTTGCGCTGAACCTGCTCGCGAGCCTTGCGTGCTGCAATACGAGCCTGAGCAGCAAGAACTACCTTGTCAACTATAGCCTTTGCCTCGTTCGGATTTTCCTCGAGGTAAATGCTAAGCATCTCGCTTACAGCCTGGTCAACTACACCTATAATATCACTGTTACCAAGTTTGGTCTTTGTCTGTCCTTCGAACTGCGGTTCGGCAACCTTGACCGAAATAACAGCGGTAAGACCTTCGCGGAAGTCGTCTCCATTGATTTCAACCTTTGCCTTTGCCAGCATTCCCGAAGTTTCGGCGTAGTTCTTCAAGGTTCTTGTCAAACCACGGCGGAAACCTGTCAAGTGAGTTCCACCCTCTATCGTGTTGATGTTGTTTACAAACGAGTGAAGGTTTTCGGTGTATTCGTTGTTGTACTGAAGTGCGATTTCAACAGGAACGCCATTCTTTACGGTCGAAGTGTGGATAACGCTGCCAGTGAGCTTTTCGCGGCCTTCGTCGAGGTATTCAACGAATTCGCTCAAGCCGTGTTCCGAATAGAATTCCTTGCGGAGATTTTCGCCGTTCTCGTCCTTTACTCTTTCGTCCTCGAGCACAAGCCTTATGCCCTTGTTCAGGTACGACAAGTCGCGGATACGGGTTTCAAGTATATCGTACTTGTATTCGGTAACGGTGAAAATGGTATCGTCAGGCCAGAATTCCACCTGAGTTCCAGTCTTATCCGAGTCGCCGATAACTTCAACCTGAGTCATAGGCTTTCCGTAGGCGTATTCCTGACGGTACATCTTGCCTTCGCGGCAAACGGTAGCGATGAGTTTCTTCGACAATGCGTTGACGCAGGAAACACCTACGCCGTGCAGACCGCCGGAAACCTTGTACGAACCCTTGTCGAACTTACCGCCTGCGTGAAGAACCGTCATAACGACTTCGAGAGCCGACTTGTGTTCCTTCTCGTGCATTCCGACAGGAATACCACGACCGTTATCCCTGACAAGTATCGAATTGTCCTTTCCGATGCGGACATATATCTCGTTGCAGTAGCCTGCCATAGCCTCGTCGATAGAGTTATCAACAACCTCATAAACGAGATGGTGCAGACCTTTTTCACTAATATCACCAATGTACATGGCCGGACGCTTACGCACAGCCTCCAAACCTTCCAGAACCTGAATGCTATTCGCAGAATAGTCTGCGCCCGTTTGCTGGGCATTTACAGCGCCGTTCTGTTCCAAGTCTTTATCTTCTGCCATAAAAATTATTTATTTTCTAAAAACGTGCGCAAAGGTAACAATTTTCCATCGGAAAAACGAAGTTTTTAAAGATAGTTATTAACCGAATTTGACGGTAAAAGTTGACAAAAAAAAGGCTAACAGAAGAAAAGGTGAACAGGCTAACGGGCTTGAAAACAAAAGGCAAACAAAAAGGAATGCAAATCGTGCAAAATTTTGTCACTTATTCAAAAGAAACACATATATTTTCCGTCACAACGCACTAAACCACAATTTATTACAAATAGAAACACACATTTCCGAAATGGCTGTTTCTATTTTAGAGATTTGTGCAGGCGCAAAACATTGCACCGATATAAATTATTAAATTCTTGTGTACGGTCACGTTTAAAACGTGACCCGACATTGAACGGCGCAGCCCTCAACGAAGTTAACCTTTAGCTCGCGCAAGCAAACTTGAAACCTTAAACGTGAAACCAGAAACAGGCTTTAGCCTCCTACTCCACCAATACTGCTCTTACTGGTTGTCCGCAACTGCGGTCTCCATGATCGAAAAAACATCCGTTATAATCTAAGAACAGCTCTCTTGCTCCCGACGGGAAACTAGAAGTAACAGAACTAGACCAGTAACTGCCGTAGGTGTTGGCTCCGCCTATGGTGCTATCGAAGCGATTGCCAGCAACAGGAAAGAAGATGGAGTTGCCGTTAGGTCCTGTAAACAAGCGCCCATTTATTCCGTTCTGTGTTATCCATGTTACGATGCAATTAGTTTTCAGCTCAAACATTTCACTGTATGTAGGCATTCTCCAGCTCGTATCCCAGTTTACGGTAGCAGCATCGTCTTCGGGCAACAAAGTTCTAATATTGTCCGTAAAACCTTCGTTACCAAAGTTTCTGTTATCACAATACTTTGTCAGCGCAAATTCATCATCATTACACCATATATAGTTACTCCAAGTATAGGTTTCCTTAGGCGTTATTTCTCCCCATGCATAATAGTTGCCAAATTCAATCGGAGAATCAGCACCGACATTGCAAGTTGCCCATTTCTTGCCGCTCGGAAGTCCAAGGTCGACATAATCATGTCCGTTTGCATTTCCTGTCACGCCCAAACTCCACTGGGCAAACAAAGTGATACTTTCTGTTATTGTAATTTCAGCAGAATCTGCGTACGCAGTACCACTTCCATCTGTCGCTGTATTCCAACCTTTAAACCAATGATTTTCCTTTGAGAAAGCATTTGTTGTAAGTGTACGTGTTTTCCCTGGCAATAAAACCAAAGGATCCATTTCGCCAGTTCCGCCGTTTGCATCGAAAGTTATCATTACGGAATCTATTGGCGCAGGACTTGGCAACGTACATTTCCACTGTGCAAACAAAGTCATATTGAAGGTGACTGTTATGGTTTCTCCATCGCTGTATGTTGTTCCATTGCCGTCCTTCATTATGCTCCAGTTGGTGAAAACGTAATCTTCGCGTGTGAATGAATTACGCGTTAGCGACTGCGCTTCTCCTTCCTTGAAAATCTGTTCCGCCATAGTTCCGGTGCCTCCATTGGCATCAAAAGTTACAGTGTAGGTTTCCTTTTTCTTGCAACCGCTAATTGCCAGCATCAATAGCGCTGTAACAATGGCAATTAATTTTAAGGTGTATTTCTGTGTTCCCATATTATTAAACTATTAAATTTCTGCAAAGATAATGATTATACGGAATTAAACAAATATTTTTCCCTACAAATCATTAAATCATTGAATTTTTGAATTTTTAAATTTTTAAATAACGAAGCTAACGACTCAAATCCATCCCCACTACACCTGCATAAAACATATACAATACAGTGTCTTCGTCCGTCAGATTCTCGCCATAGTGCAATTTGTCAACACATTCGAGCACAGGATCACCTTCGTGCAATGTAATTTCATTGCCCTCGCAATCAACAACATGAAGTTCGCCCTTCACGACGACACCAGCGTTCATCATCGGATGAGTATGCTTTGGCAATTGCGTATGAGGAGGCACTGTTATCTTCAAAATTGTGCATTGTGGAACGCCTTTCAGATATGCAGACATCTGCTGATTATTCCAACTTTTAGAGCTCTGAAGCAATACTTCACTTTTGACCTTGCGAACCGAATCCATTTGCATAAAATTTACATTTTTCAAGTGGTAAAATTAATATGATTTCTCCTTTTTTTGCCGTACAAAAGAATAAACAAACTAAAAAAACAACAGAACACACTATTAGCACGTACCATATATTTTGCATAATTACCTAAAAGTCAACACATTATCAGTCAAATAAAAATTTTTATTTTTTTTATTGTAGTTGAATTTTTTTTTTCACTTTTACCGCTGAAAAGATATACAGAAAACTTAACTGAAAAACAATGGCTACGACAAACAAACCGAGGGTTATCAAGGACTACGACAAACTTGACAAAGAAGTTAAAGATCTTATAAAGGCCGCATATCCTCACGGATACGCTGACAAGCTCGTACAATATCCAAACAAGGACGGAGCTCTTGTTAGTGCATTGCCTTTCGAAACCGAGGACAAGATATACCTCGTAAGAATAAACAACGATGAAATAAAAATAGTTTACTCCGACATTGACGATGACGAGGATGATGAAGATATCAAGGAAAGCGAACTCAGCACCGAAAAGATAGAAGGACTTGAGGAAGAAACATCCGACGATGACGATTTTGACGAAAAGTACGGTGAAGAGAAAACTTTCGGCCCTGGTATAGAAGATGATGGTGAAGATGACGATGATGAGGACGAAGATGATGACAACTATGATGACGATGATTTTGATGACGATGACCTTGACGATGATGATGACGATTTTGACGAAATAGAAGTCAAGACTAAGAAGCAAAAGACTCAGGAAAAATCAGAGCCCAAAGTCACAGCCAAGAAAACAACAAAAAATACTACATCAAAATCAAAAGAAAAAGCTTCAAAAGAGAAAAAGGAAACAGTAAAAGAGATAGAGGAGAAAAAGGAGACGAAAACAAAGACTACCGAAACGAAAAAAGCCAAGGAAAGCAAGAAATCTGCAAGTACAGAAAAAAAGACTACTGAAAAAAAGGCTACAAAAACAACAAAGAAAGCAACAACAAAGAAATAGACTGCTAAATATCAAACGCTTACGACACGGACAAAATATTTTTGAAAAAAACGAATAAAAATATTTTCCAATCAAAAAAAAGCGTATCTTTGCAGTCTCAAAATGGTGGATGTAGCTCAGCTGGTTAGAGTACCGGATTGTGGTTCCGAGGGTCGAGGGTTCGAATCCCTTCTTCCACCCCACAAAAAAGGCGAACAAATGTTCGCCTTTTTTGTTTCATACCATATTCTACTTCTAAAATCGGTTTACCAATAGTAATCACTCACACAACGAACCGACATTGCCGTTCTATCGTCATCCTTGTTTCGATAAATAGATTTACTATTGGCTCCTATGCTACGAAAATACGAATAGCCTTCACAATATTCAGTACTTGTCCAGAAACTAGCCTTGGCGCCCTTACTGATGAATTTTCCATTTGACCCCAAGAAACCTCCAGGCAAGGCCATGAATCCTGATGAACCAAACACATCACTCTTTATTTTCTCATCTCCTTTTACAATCCATAGAGATGTATCACCGGCCATACGAGAACCCTGGTCATCGCCCCTATTACCTATTTCTTTTAATTGATTTCCCGATATACCAAGAATCTTCTCTAAATTTTTCCAATCGGAATCCTTAGCAAGATGCCATCCTTCGGGACACGCTTTCTTGGCTGCCGTCATGTTATATAGGACACCATAAGTTTTATATTCTTGAGTTGCCTTGGCTTCCTCTACGCTATTTCCATCATATCCATACACATAGTATTTCTCCGTATAAAAATCTTCTGGCTCCAAATTTCCAGAAGGATTTACCGATGGTAAATAACGTAAGTTTTCAGCCATCCACAACTTATTGCCAAATTCTACAACCTTGTACGTCGACTTGTCACGCAAGTCAGTATATGTTTTCTGCGCAGACACATGCAGAATAGGCATAAACATTAGCAAAAGGAAAACTGCATAGGTTATGTTCCGTTTCATAATCATTCGTCATAAAGTCTTTATGTTGAATGGCAAAAGTACAACTTACATGCCACAAAGTAATTGACATGTAGTATTTTTTATCAACAGACAACAAACATATAAATGTAACAGGAAAAAGATTTTGCGTCTATTTATTAACAAATATTCACTTTGCAAAACGTACGAATGTACCTAAAGGAAGCCTCCGTCCTGCCTTGTCGGCAAAGAACATTTCGCCAGATTGAGTAGACACATCAGTGAAGTGAGACTTGACCACATTCTCCGAAACCAAAGCCGACAATCCCATCGAATACATGTTGAGGATAAAAAACGAATCCTTGTCTTTCAACAATTGCGCCGACAAAGCAACAAGTTCGTCAATCGAATCCTCGATAATCCACTTTTCGCCCGCTGGTCCACGACCAAAGGCTGGCGGATCCATTATAATACCGTTGTACTTGTTTCCACGACGGATTTCCCGCTTCACAAATTTCATGGCATCTTCCACAACCCAATGAATATCAGACAGTCCACTTGCCGACTGGTTTTCCGATGCCCAATTCACCACCTGTCTGACTGAATCGACATGATAGACCTTAGCTCCAGCAGCCCTTGCAGCCAAGCTCGCTCCTCCAGTATAAGCAAACAAATTGAGCACATTGCAATCTGGCGATGCAATACGCTTCACATTATCATAAATGAAATTCCAATTATCGGCCTGTTCGGGAAAAACGCCTATATGCTTGAATGTGTTGAATTTAAGCACAAAGGAAATTTTCATATCATTATGTTCATAGCCGATAGTCCACTCATCGGGCATACTGCGCTTTCGTGTCCAACGACCTTTTTCCCCGTTGGCGTTCTGAACATCAATCAAGAAAAAAGCATCGGCATGGTTCCACTCGGCGGCATCAAGGGACTTTTTCCATACAGCCTGCGGTTCAGGACGACGGATGATATATTTTCCAAAGCGTTCAAGTTTCTCAAAATCACCGCTATCTATTAGTTCATAGTCGCGCCAAAGTCCTGCATCAACCAACTGATATTCCGATGTGTGTGTCATAAAAATGTTTTTTGCAAAAATAATTCGTTTTTGTGGGTTATATAGCAACATCACATCTTTTTTATTTCATTGTCAATTAAATTTTCTAACTTTGTGTCAAGTTTCGCTCCCATTCTTCGGCGACTAAAGATAACCGTCCAATGCGTAGGTTAAGAGTAGCACTAACCTTTCTTAATTCACCGAAACTTTTTAGATTAATTTTTTTCACAATGACAACAATAACCAGCATAAAGAACCCACTGATAAAGAAAATAATAGCATATCAGTCGAAATCAAAGGAACGCAAAGCCGACAATGTTGTGCTGATTGAAGGCAAAAAGGAAACCGAACTTGCCGTTAGTGCAAACATAAAATTCCAAAAAATACTTTTTTGCCCCGAAATTATCAGCGAAACAGATGTAAAACTCCTTGTAGGCAAGCAATTCAACACCGCAGATGTTTACGATGTCAGCGAAGAAGTTTTTTCAAAGATTTCGTACCGCGAAACCACCGGCGGACTATATATAATAGGTGAAATTGCCGAAAAGAAACTTTCAGACCTTCCCGTAAAAGACAACTCTCTGTTCATTATCCTCGAAGCCGTTGAAAAACCAGGCAACCTCGGTGCAATATGTCGAATTGGCGACGCTGCAAAAGTAGATGGCATCATAATCTGCGACCCGCATACCGACATATACAATCCCAACTCGGTAAGGTCGAGCCTCGGCTGCGTATTCAGCAACAATGTAGTAAGCACCGACTTCGACAGCACCATAAAATGGTTGCGAGAAAACGGCATCACAAGCTACGCCGCCGAACTCCGTGCCTCAGAATTCTACCACAAGTACGATTATCGAGGAAAGACCGCCCTTGTCTTTGGCACCGAAGCCACAGGACTTACAGAAAAATGGATACAGAATGCCGACCATCGCATAAAGATTCCAATGCTAGGATACATTGATTCGCTGAATGTTTCAACATCCGTTTCCGCAATGGTTTTCGAAGCCCTAAGGCAAAGAAACTTCTATATGAAATAGGAAGACCAGGCGGATTGAAGACCAGAAGACCTATCCAAATGAAGACCTGTCAGACGGAAGTCCAGAAGACCTGTCGAACAGACTTCAAGACGGTTAGACTGCAAGCCTTTGAGACAGTGAGACTGTTAGCCTCCTACACAATCCTCTTCACCGCTTCCATCCCATCAACTGCGGATGATACAATTCCTCCGGCATAGCCTGCGCCTTCGCCACAAGGATAAAGATTTGAAATAGAGACACTACGCATAGATTCTGCATCGCGGACAACCTGCAATGGGCTACTCGTACGCGACTCCACTCCTACCACTACGGCTTCATTTGTCAAAAATCCATGCATCTGCCTGTCGAACTGGCGGAAACCTTCGCGCAAACGCCTTGACAAAAATTCAGGCATCCAAAAGTGCATAGGACTGCTAACCACACCTGGTTCATACGAAACTTTTGGCAGTCCTGCCGATATTTTTCCCGACACAAAGTCGGCAAGCCTTTGTGCAGGTGCAACTACATCACCGCCACCATTCCTAAATGCCAATGTTTCAAGCGATTTTTGAAAATCCAAGCCAGAAAAGATTTTATTTTCGGAATACGAAGCATAATCCTCTGGACGCAGCTCAACCACTATGCCCGAATTGGCATACGGCGAATTACGCTTAGAATTTGACATTCCGTTTACAACTATGGTTTTATCTTCAGTCAATGCGCTTACAATCTTTCCTCCGGGACACATGCAAAACGAATACACGCCTCGTCCATCCACTTGTTTTACAAGCGCATACGATGCAGCAGGAAGATATTTCCCTCGCTCCTTGCATTTATATTGTATCGAATCAATCAACGCCTGCGGATGCTCAACGCGCACACCCATCGCAAAGCCTTTTTCGCGAAGCTGGATGCCATTGGAATTAAGCATATAGTAAATGTCGCGAGCAGAATGACCAGTTGCAAGAATTAAATTTTCACATGGATATTCATCAGTACCATTAATGACAACAGAAGTCACTTTGTTTACAACAACCTTAATACCAGTCAGTTTAGAAGAAAAATGTATTTCACCGCCACAATCAAGTATTTTGTTTCTGATGTTGCGCATTATAGCATGAAGCCTATCGGTTCCGATATGCGGATGAGCCTCGACAAGAATATCCTCGTCGGCACCAAAATAGTGCAAAAGTTGCAAAACTTCGGTCACATTGCCACGTTTTTTGCTTCGAGTGTACAACTTGCCATCGGAATAAGTGCCAGCACCGCCCTCGCCAAAGGCATAGTTGGATTCTGGATTCAAAATGTGCTGCGAATTTAGCGCCGCAATATCAAATTTACGTTCATCAACCGACTTGCCTCTCTCAAACACAACAGGTTTCAGTCCAGACATAATGCACTGCAAGGCGGCAAAATATCCAGCAGGACCTGCACCAATTATAGTGACGAAAGGTGATTTTGAAACATCATGAAATTCAAAGTTTCCACGCAAATCCGGGAAAACATCGCCCTTCATTGCAACCTGCAAACGGACATTGAACTTAACCCCTTTTCTCGCATCAATCGACTTGCGTACAATACGATACGCAGAAATATCAGATTCTCGACAACCTAACTGTTGCGATATGGACTTCAGCACAAAAGTCCTATTGTAAAGTTGTTCCGGATAAAAAATAAAATCGGCTTCCTGAAGCATTATTTTCTATGTTTCCTTATAAAATCCAATTTTCCGCCTTCGAAATTGAAGCAGATAATCAACATCCTGGAATTTAGTCGCTTAAAATAGTCGGCATATTGAGAGCCATCATATACAACATCGTTCAAAATGCCCCACGAAGCCTTCAATTCGATACCGAACATAAAGTATTCGAGGAAGAAATCCACACCACCACCAATCTCATAATAAACATCGAACCTACGCAAACGAATCTTCGGATACTCCTCGGGCTTTATCTTTTTCTGTGAAGCCATATCGATTCGCGCTGAGGCTCCTGCAGTCAAAAATGGTCGCCAATTGCTGATACGGGCTGCCTTGTATTTGAACTGGATTGGCAAATCGATAAAGGTTGATTCAATCATCATTGTATGGCGCCAAATATCACCCTTCTTCAAGCATTTGTAGTGCAAATTGCGCTGTCCGAACACCAATCCAGGTGTAAACCTAAAATCCAGATACTTAGCTATCCTAAAATTTGATATGATATTTATGTTGAAGCCCACAAAACGACCGACCTCAACGCCATAAATAGTATCAATTGCTTGTGTTAGGAATCTGTCAGACGGACGAATCATAAAGTCCATAGTGTTAAGCCCCAACGAATAGCCAAAATGCAATGTCTGTTCGTCCAATTTGGGCAAGTTCATTGGTCTTTCCTTCTGTGCGAAGGAAAAAGAAACAACCATCAACAATAATATGGACAGAAGATACTTTTTCAAAATATTTTTTTGCAAATATAACTCTAATGGTTTAAAAATATTGCACGCAAAAAATAAAAACATCAACAGCAAATTCAACAGACAACTATAGCATGCTATTCTTCATTCCGCACCTGATGTTTCTGCAATGAGATATTTTCACCATCATACACAGCATACGAAAAATTGAAAAGCCAGTCGCCGATGTTTGTAAACAAGGAACTATCATCAAGCGCATACTGATAAGGGATGTGACGATGTCCGAATACGAAATAATCAAAATGTTCTTTTTTCAACACCTCGCGCGAATACATAACAAGGAATTCCTTTTCATAATCAGGTGTTTCGGGCAAATCGTGCTTCAGGCGACTGCGGTGCGAACACCACAATGCAAAACGGCATCCCCAATCTGGATGTATCCACTTGAACATAAACTGGAAGAAACGATTATGAAACATTCCTTTCATCAAATTGTACTTGCGATCGTACTTTCCAAGTCCGTCACCATGAGCGATGTAGAATTTTTTTCCATCAATTTCGCGCAGCTCTGGAACAGTATGCAATTCTGCGCCAATCACCTCGGGCAGATAGTCGAAAACCCACATGTCGTGATTGCCTGTGAAATACTTGATTTTTACGCCAGCATCCGAAAGTTCACGCAACTTGGCAAGCACAATAACGAATCCTCGCGGTACAACATAGCTGTACTCGAACCAAAAATCGAATATATCACCAAGAAGATAAAGCTCTGAGGCATTGACTTTTATAGCATCCAGCCACTCTACGAAAAATTTTTCTCTTTGTTTGGTAGTAAACTGGCTGTCAACGCCAAAATGCGCATCGGAAACGAAATATATCTTTGTTCGGTTCAAAATTTCTTCAGTTTTACGGTGCAAATATATGGATAATTAATGAATTACAAATAATCAAGCTTTGTCAATCAGTTGTGTCAATTCAACAAAATCCTCGGGCGACAGCTGTTCGGGACGAAGATTCCAGAAACGGTGCGTCATGTCGGTATCGGGAGAAATCATCGACTTCAAGGAATTGCGCAAGGTCTTGCGCCGCTGATTGAAAGCCGTCTTAACAACTAAAAAAAGTTTCTTCTCGTCAACGCCATCAATTGCAGAACGATAGCGCACAAACCTTACAACGCCCGACTTCACCTTTGGCGGAGGATTGAAAACATGCTCGTGAACAGTAAAAAGATATTCGCACCTATAATATAATTGCATCAGCACGCTCAAAATGCCATAAACCTTGCTACCCTCCTTCGATGCTATGCGTTCGGCAACCTCCTTCTGTATCATGCAGACGATTTCCGAAACTTTTTCCCTGTTTTCCAATGCCTTGAAAAATATCTGGCTTGAAATATTGTAAGGAAAATTGCCCACAATGCACATTTCGGAATCGCTCAAGGCTGACAAATCCATCTTCAGGAAATCGGCTTCTTGCAGGTTGAACTTTGTCGTATCCAAATTTTTCTTCAGATATTCAACAGACTCTGTATCAATTTCCGCCAAAATGAGATTGGAAAAATTTCGTCTAATCAGTTCCTTTGTAAGAATTCCAGTTCCCGGCCCAATTTCAAGCACAGGAAAGTTCGATTCATTTTGTAAAGCATCGCCAATACGAGCTGCAATGCTTGTATCGGTAAGGAAATGCTGTCCTAGATATTTTTTTGGTCTAACCATAATGCAAAAGTCGCAATAAAAAATGATATATTTGCGAAAATTTTTCCAGCATGAACAAAAAACTGAAAACTGCCATAAAAATCATACTGTTCATTGGCTTTGGCATAGCCATATTCATGTTGGTTTACAAGGACTTCGACTTTAAAAATTTTGCAAATACACTTTCCGACATAAAATGGGGCTGGCTGATACCTGCATCGGTAATCAGTCTGTTAAGTCATGTCAGTCGCGCCCGCAGATGGCAACTTATGCTTGAAACAACAGGCGAAAAGCCGAGGTTTGTGAACACTTTTTTTGCCGTACTTAACGCCTACTTTGCAAACCTTGCCATACCGAGGCTCGGCGAAGTTACAAGGTGCGCCCTGATTTCCCGCTACGAAAAGCACGATTTCTCAAAGGTTTTGGGAACGGTAGTCAGCGAAAGGCTTCTCGACCTTCTTCTTGTTGCATTACTTACTATCGTAGCATTTGCAACTCAGGCAAATGTTTTCGGCGACTTCATTGCCCAGCACCCCGAAATAAACGACAACCTGAAAAAAATATTCTCTCCGCTGACGATTTCAATACTTGCAGTATTGGGAATCGCAGGAATTTGCCTGCTTGTTGCTATTGCAAAAGGAAAACTTGACAGATTCAAGTTCTGCCAAAAAATTTCCAAGTTCATTAATGGCTTCTGGACGGGAATTCTAAGCCTAAAAAATGCAAAGCACAAATTAGGCATCATATTTCATTCCTTCCTGATATGGATTTTGTACTTCGTAATGCTGTATTTCTGCTTTTTTGCCTTCGAAGAACTGAGTTCACTAGGCATACTTGCCGCATTAATGCTCTTTGTTGCAGGAAGTTTCGGAATGATAGTTCCCTCGCCAAACGGAATGGGATCTTACCATTTCATGCTAATCCAAACACTAATAATATATGGTATCCCAAGCGAAACAGGAGCATCGTTTGCTCTGGTCGCACACGGACTTCAAACTTTGCTGATAATAGTTTTCGGATTGATTTCCACCGCATTGATACCAATTGTTAACAAGGACAAGTAATGGATGCAAAATCAGCAAGGATAATCAAGACGGCAGTCAAGGTTGCAATAGCAGTGCTGGCGTATGCATACATCGCCTACAAAGTAGCAACATCTCCCGACATTGGCGAACTTCCGTCCTATTTTGCAAACATCAGCACTACTCGCGGAATAATACTCACAATCATATTGCTACTAATGCCAATAAATTGGCTATTAGAAACTTGGAAATGGCGAAACCTTATAAGAAGCGAACAGAACATTGGCTTCGGCAGATGTCTGAAAGCTGTAATGTCAGGTGTAACCGTTGGAACCATAACGCCAAACAGAGTCGGAGAATTTGCCGGCAGGGTACTTTTCGTAGAAAAGGGAAACCGTACAAAAGCATCGTACCTGACGATTTTCGGAGACACCGCACAGTTCTGCACCACACTGATTTTTGGCATTATAGGACTGATTGCTATTGGCTCAATGCACAACGAATCGGTTCCTACAGGCATACTTATCGCAATAGGCGCATCATGCACAATTGTAGCAATCATTGTATACATGAAATTCGACAAGATTGTCACAGCATTGAGTAACACTAAGTTTGCACAAAAGCACCTAGCCAAATACATTCCACAATGCGACATTAGCAACAAACAAAAACTGACGACAATATTAATGAGTATGCTTAGGTATGTCGTATTCAGCATTCAGTTCTTCCTTTGCCTTAAATTTTTCGGAATCGACATTGCACCAAGCAATGCTTTCGTTGCTATTTCATCCACATACATTTGCACCTACCTTATTCCAAGCATTGCCGCCGCCGAACTAGGCATCAGAACATCCTTCGCTATATTTTTCACAGGAATTTTCACAACTCAGGAGACAGCGATAACACTTGCATCTCTCCTGCTATACCTCATAAATGTTGGAATGCCTATTATAATTGGTGGCATTTTACTTATTAGCAACAAAACTAAAAACGACAATGAATAAACTGACAATAATCCTTTTGCTTGTTACCTCAACGCTAATTTTATCGGTGCAAAAAGCCAATTCACAAGTCAAACACGACACTATAACAGTAGTTGCAGTCGGCGATATTATGTATGGTTCTATTTTCCCAGACAGAAGCTATCTTCCGCCAAGCGAAAACTATCATGGCTTTCTTGACGAAGTAAAGCCATACTTCAATGGCGACATAGTTTTCTGCAACATGGAAGGTGTGCTCGCCGATACCCTTGTTCCCGAATGTAAGCCTTTCTGCTTCGGGATGCCATCTGTTTTCGCCAATGGATACAAGGATGCTGGATTCAACTTGATAAGTGTCGGCAACAACCACGCAAACGACTTCCGTCAGTACGGAAGAGAAAATACAGCCAAAATCCTCGACAAAATGGGATTCAACTGGGCAGGCTATGCAACAAAACCATCATGTACCTTTACGAAAAATGGAGTAAAGTATGGATTCTGTGCATTCTCACCCAACACCGCCATCGCCAACCTTCACGACAAGCAATTGGTTGCCAACACAATAAAGACATTACGCAAAACCTGCGACATTGTAATTGTTTCGATGCACTGCGGTGGCGAAGGAAAGAAATACAGGCATCTCACTCGTGCCGATGACTACTACATAGAACAGAACCGTGGCAACGCCTACCAATTTGCCCACGATGCCATCGACAATGGCGCCGACATAGTGCTTGGACACGGACCTCATGTAACAAGAGCCATCGAAATATACAAAGGAAAATTCATAGCCTACAGCATGGGAAATTTCTTTACCTACAATACTATAAACATAAATGACGAAATGGGACTTGCTCCAATTTTCCGAATAAGGGTAAATGCATCAAACGGCAACTTTATCGATGGCGAAATAATATCCACATACCAGACAAAGCCTAACCGAGGTCCGCACATTGACCCACAAAAACGCGTACTAAAGATTATTCAGGAACTTACCGCTGCCGACATTTACGACAATCTGCCGAAAATAAGCAATAGCGGAAAGATTACAAAATAAAAAAAGCCGTCTTGTGGACGGCTTTATAAATCTAATTCATCTTTTATTTTCTATCTTCGAGGTAGTCAATTATCGACTTCAGAATGTACTGACCATCGGTATTGCCTAGTTCCGGATCCACAGCCCTTTCTGGGTGAGGCATCATTCCGAAGACATTCTTACCAGCATTGCAAACGCCAGCAATGTTCATCAGCGAACCATTTGGACAGTCAGCTTCCGAAAGGTTGCCTTCGTTATCACAGTAGCGCCATATAATCTGGCCATTCTGATGAAGTTTCTTCAAAACATCTTCTGGAGCATAATAGCGACCTTCGCCGTGTGCAATCGGGATGTTAAGCGGTTTGTTCTTAGGAATCGACATTGTCATTGCCGTATCGTTGTTGTCGGCTTTAATGTACTGATTTTTGCAAATGAACTTCTGATTTGTGTTGTGAAGCAATGTGCCTGGCAACAAGCCCGATTCGCAAAGAATCTGGAAACCATTGCATACACCGAACACAAAACCGCCCTTTGCAGCAAATTCAACAACCTTTTCCATTATAGGTGAGAATTTTGCAATTGCGCCCGAACGCAGATAGTCGCCATACGAAAATCCGCCGGGGATTGCTATTGCATCGCAGTTTTGCAAATCTGTATCCTTATGCCACAATTCTACGACTTCCTGCTTAAGGATGTCGCGAAGCGCATAAACCATATCGTGGTCACAATTTGAACCCGGGAAAATTACTACTCCAAACTTCATTTCTATTTGTTTTTACATGTTTTCAACCTTCTTGTAAGCATCCTTCTTTTCGCGTACAACTTCCCTCTGCTTTTCGATGCTCTTATTTACTGTAGAAAGGCCATTTTCTGCTTTGGTCTTACCCTTGGTATTCTTTTCAATATCCTTGTTTGATGACTCAATAGTCTTATTGTATCCGCCCAATGACTTCTTGTAAGATTCCAACTTCTTTGTTTCCTTATCTCTTGCCTTTGAAGCCTTCTCGATAACATCGCCACTGTTTTCTGGATTTATATCTCTTGCATAATCCTTAATAAGCTGTTCTGATGCTTCAATCTTTGCATTGGTGCTCTGAATATTATCATTGGCTTCCTTTTTCTTCAACTCAGCCTTATCCAAGTTCTTCTGGTAACCATCGATTGACTTCTGATAGCTAGCAGCCTTCTTTTCATTCGATGCGAGTTTCTTTTCTTCCTTATCCAATTCCTTACCAAGCTTGCTGAGGATAGCATCACGATTCTTTGCAGTCAAATCATTGGCAAAAACCTTAAGAATATTTGATGCTGTAGGAAACATCGATGGAGCCTGCGATGATGTAATAAAAACATTTGCTCCCAACGAAAAAGCTACCACCATATTTACAACATCAGATCCTTTTGACTGGGTTATGTTTGCATAAATATCAATTGGATTCTCGCTTATTGCCGGAATTATCACATTGTCAACGGTAATAAGGCTCTTCTTCTGTTCCAATGACTCAGGATTGTAAGACTTAATCATATTAGTAAATTCCTTTATTACCGACTTTGCATCAGAAAACATTACCTGTGTCGCCATTGCTGGATAATTTGCCTTTCCAAAAACACCAGTTGTCTCTTCAACATCAACCCTTTGGGCTGTAACGATTGTTGTCATCAACAATGCTACTACAAAAACAAAAAACTTTCTCATTTTCCTTTAATTAAAAATTAGATACTAATAAATAAACAAGTTGCAAAGTTATCATTTTTTTCGATTCAAAAATACATACTCAAAATAAATATCAACATTTTTATTCCATTGAATCCAAAATAGAAATTTACACGACCATGTTAACAACCAATTACGACAAGACATAAAATGGGCTATTGTTTTTTGCATTTTTGCAAAAAATAAAAAAAGATGAAGACACCTCCATTTCTATCGAAAGGAAGCAGAATTGCAATAGTAAGTCCAGCTGGATACATTAATCCTGACTTTGTTGCCTCAGCAAAATCGTATTTGGAAACAATAGGATACGAAGTCAAAATATCACCGCACTGCCTTGGCAGACACAACCAGATGGCAGGCACCGATGCAGAACGGCTTGCCGATCTGCAGGAAGCACTTGACAATCCAAACGTTTATGCAATACTCTGTTCGCGTGGCGGTTACGGAGTAAATCATATTGTCGACAAGCTAAACATGTCGAAATTCAAGAAGCACCCGAAATGGATTCTTGGATTCAGCGACATAACCAACCTTCACATACTAGCAAGCCAAAACGGTGTGAAAAGTCTGCATTGCCAAATGGCAAAGGCAATCCACAACAACCCAAACGCCGAATGCATAAGCGACATTTTCAAGATTTTGCATGGTGAAAAAATTGCATATATCGCCGAACCAAACGAGCTGAATAGAAAAGGCACGGCAAAAGGCACCCTCATAGGCGGAAACATGTCGATAATCTATAGTCTGCAGGGAACAGACTTTGCCATCGATTGCGACGACAAGATTCTGTTCATCGAGGATTTGAACGAATACCTATACCACCTCGACCGCATGTTGATAAATCTGAAAATGAGTGGCAAGCTGGCGAAATTGCGCGGACTTGTCGTCGGCACATTCAGCGACATGAAGGACAATGCCAGTCCGTTTGGCAAAACCGCCTACGAAATCGTCAAGGCTCACACCGACGAATATTCATACCCTGTAGGTTTCGGCTTCCCAATTGGTCACATTGACGACAACCGCCCGTTGGTTGAAGGTGGCACTTACAAACTGAAAATTACCGACACAATTTGCACATTGGAAATGGAGTAAAAGTTTTTCAAAAAAATCATTGCCATACTGACAAAAAGGATTACTTTTGCAGTCCAATTCAAAAAGCGGGGTGTGGTGCAGTTGGCTAGCATTCTTGCATGGGGTGCAAGCGGTCGCGCGTTCGAGTCGCGCCACTCCGACAAAAGGCGGTTATTTCGACCGCCTTTTTTGTTTTTCACGCACAGTTTTCCACAATTAACATCAAAAGTTAGTAACAAATCATTTTTTAATTGTACCTCTTGACAGAAAGTAGTATCTTTGTTTGTTAAAATTGATAGCAATGGCACTGACAGCAGAAGAACAGACATACATTGAACAGCTTTACACTGACCTTATTAAGTCAGCAAAAAGGCTTAAGACCGACGAGGACATTGCCTTCGTGCGCAAGGCATTCGAACTTGCAAACGAAGCTCATTCGAAAATGAGACGTAAAAGCGGTGAGCCATACATCATCCACCCGATAGCAGTTGCAAAGATTGTCGCATCGGAAATAGGTCTGGGACGAAAAGCCATTGCCAGCGCACTGTTGCACGATGTGGTCGAGGACACCGACTACACCGTTGCCGACATAGAGCGCATGTTCGGACCAAAGATTGCAAGCATTGTCGAAGGACTTACCAAAATATCCACCATACTCGACCAGGATGCATCGAAGCAAATAGAAAACTTCCGCAAGATGCTTATGACAATGTCAGAAGACATCCGCGTGATAATGATTAAGTTGGCAGACCGTCTGCACAATATGCGCACCCTTGATTCGATGCCCGAATACAAGCAGGTGAAAATAGCCAGCGAAACCAGCAATGTGTATGCGCCATTGGCAGAAAGACTTGGCCTTTACTCAATAAAAACAGAACTCGAAGACCTGTCGCTTAAATTCACAAATCCCACAGCATACAACGAAATTTCGAAAAAGATAAACGAAACACAAATTGACCGTGACAAATACATCGACGATTTCATTGTTCCGCTTAGGAAGATTATGGACGACAATGGAATAAAATGCACAATCAAAGGCCGAATGAAATCGGTATATTCCATTTGGCGCAAGATGCAGAAGCAAAACATTCCGTTCGAAGATGTATACGACCTATTTGCGATAAGGATAATTTTTGATCACCCAGACGACATGACCGACGACAAGGCCCGTGAAACATGCTACCGTATCATGTCGCTGATAACCAATGTATACGAATACCACCCTGGAAGAATCCGCGACTGGGTAAAAAAGCCAAAGCCAAATGGATACGAAGCTCTGCATGTTACCGTTATGGGACCGCTTGGTCGCTGGGTAGAAATACAGATTCGTAGCCGAAAGATGGACGACATAGCCGAGAAGGGTATCGCCTCGCACTGGAAATACAAGACTGGGGAAAAGGGAAACAACCCAGGACTTAACTCCCTCATTGAAAACATGAAGGAAACGTTAAGCAACACCGAAAGTTCGTTTGATTTCCTCGACGACTTCAAACTCGACATATTCACAAAGGAAATACACATCTTCACGCCTAAAGGCGAAATTGTTGACATTCCGAAAGGATCAACCGTCATCGACTTTGCCTACGATATTCACACCGATGTTGGAAACCATGCGATAGCCGCAAAAGTAAACCACAAGATGGCTCCACTTTCACAGACTTTATATAGCGGAGACCAGGTGGAAATCCTCACATCAAGGAAACAGACACCAAAGATAGAATGGCTTAACTTTGCAATGTCGGCTCGCGCCAAAAGCTTGATAAAAAAGGCTTTGAAAGCCGACAAGAGTAGCGACATCGACAAGGGTCGGAGAATATTCGAGAAAAAGCAGAAGGAACTAAACCTTGTACTCGAAAGCAAAGACATACGCCACCTACGCGAAAAACTTGACATAAATTCCGACGACGAGTTCTTCTATCAGCTTGGTTCCGGACAAATCAAGGAGAACGACATAACCGAAATAATGACAATGCTCGACGACCATAACAACACCAAACAGGATGGTTTCTTCACAAAGTTCTGGAAACTAGGAATGGGCAAGTCGAGTACAAGCACAAAAGACGGAAAAATAAGTCACAAGGACACCTTTGTTATAAATGATGCCGAAAAACGATTCTCGCTTGCAACATGCTGCAACCCTATTCCTGGCGACGAAGTTGTCGGCTACATCACTCCTACCAACATGGTAATTGTCCACAAGAAGGATTGTCCGGAGCTGAAAGGACTAGCAGCCACACACGGAGAAAAGATTGTGACAATAGAATGGGAAAGCTATAAGGGACAATCGTACGAAGTACAAATCAACATTGAGGGAATCGACCATTTAGGACTGGTTTACAATATCACCAAGCTAATATCACAAGAAGCCAACGTGAACTCAAACATGTTGCATTTCGAAACAAACGGCGAAATATTCACTGGAAAAATCAACCTTTTCGTGCAAAACAAGTACAATCTTGACAATCTAATACGTAGAATGCTCGAAATTGATGGTGTTATAAAAGTATCAAGACGCGAATAAGATGGAAAAGGCACAAGTAAAATCAATATTAAGTCTCCTTGATGATCCTGATGAAAGGATTTTTGAGGGCATAAAAAACATCATTGTCGAGAATTTCGGTGATTTTTCAGGCGAACTAACGCGAAAGGTTTATTCGAAAGAATGTGGCGAAATTGAAAAATACAGGATTGCCGAAGTCGCACAACTCTCCATATCAAGGATTTTCCTAAACGAATTTAGGAACTATACGGCAAAATTATCGCCAGAACCATCTCTACTCGCAGGTACTGTAATGATTGAAAAAATCACTGACAATACTTTCGACGACTACGAGTTTTCGCACTATATGCGCGATATGTCGAGAAAAGTTTGGATTCGACTTGGCGACAACACTGGACTTGAAACTCTTGGTATCATAAGAGATATATTTGAAAATGAAAACATTATCGCTGACGAAAAAGGAAGTTCGATGCTTAATGGCATTTTCTCAAGAGAAATGAAAAATATGCAGAAGTCGCTGATACACCTTTTGTTCCTTATAGTATGTCAGGAAAACGGCATAAATGTGCGCCCGGTTCTCATTCCCGACAAGCGCGGTTATAAAATAGAAACTGGCTATGTTAACTTGCAACTGGCAAAGGATTCTAACATTCCATCAAAGTACGGAGCAATTTTCGCCATCGATGACAAGTTACAGGTAAAACGCGATGCAAGGATACTTCTGGGCAAGCCTCTGCCCTACTACAACTACCTAAGGCAGTGGCAAACCGACAGATGCGCCGAAATGCAGGTCGAACCAAACAGATACCCCGGATATTATTCGGTAATAATGGAAAAGATAAACGAAGTACTGGTCAAGAACATAAAATATTAAAGTATGAACATAATTATTGCAGGGTCGGGAAATGTAGGCAGATATTTGGCGAAAAAGCTCGTCAAGGAAGGACACGACATAGTTGTAATCGACACCAACAAGGAAATTCTCAAGGAAGTGGAATCATCCTACGACCTTATTTCGCTATATGGCTCATGCACATCGTTTTCGGTGCTGAAGGAAGCTGGCGTTGCAAACTGCGACCTCTTCATTGCTGTTACTAATTCGGAAGACTCAAATGTTCTTGCCTGCGTATTCGCCAAAAAGTTCGGTGCAAAGAAAACCGTTGCCCGAATCGACAACATGGAATACCTTTCGCCTGTAAATAAATTGTCGTTCATAAACCTTGGAATCGATAGGCTCATATACCCAGAATACATTGCTGCACAAGAAGTTGTTGGCGTAATCAAGCAGACTGGCACAACCGAAATCTTTGAATTTTCGGGAGGAAAACTTACCATGTTTGTAATAAAGGTAGACGAAAATTCACCACTCAGAAACCTGATGCTGAAGAATTTTGCAACACTTACCGACCTGCGCGACTTCCGTATTGCCGCCATCACACGAGAATTTGAAACAATTATCCCGAATGGCGAAACCATTATCCAGACAAACGACTATATCTACATCATAACTTTGCCTGAAATTATGCAGGACTTGCTTTCTGCAATAGGCATATCGAAGCTCGAACTGCACAACATTATGATACTCGGCGGCAGCCGCATTGGAATCCGCACATCAAAGTTCCTTGAATCGCAACTCAATATCAAGCTTTTCGAAATTGATCCAGAAAAGAGCAAAAAGTTAGTCGACATGCTTCCTAACACAATGGTTATCAATAGCGATGGACGCAACATTGACAACCTGCTCGATGAAGGACTTGAAAATACTGATGTATTCACGGCTGTTACAGGTGATGACGAAACAAACATACTTACCTGCCTGATGGCTAAGCGCTACGGCGTGAAAAAGGTAATTGCCGAAATCGAAAACATGGACTACATTGATGTCGCTTCTCGCATGGGAATCGACACCATAATAAACAAGAAGTTAAGCACAGCAAGTATGATTTACGCATTGACAATGAAGGCAGAAGTTGCAATGATTAAATGCTTAACAGGAACCAAGGCAGAAGTTCTTGAATTTGTAGTGTCGAAGGATGCCGTAGTTACAAAGAACCAGTTGAAAGACATAAAGTTCCCGCAAGGAATCATCATCGGTGGCATAGTACGTGGCAACAAGAGCTTCATCGCCATGGGCGATACGCAAATCCGTCAGGGTGACAATGTCGTGCTGTTTGCTCTACCAGATGCTATCGGCAAGATTTCGAAGTATTTCTAGAATAGTTACTTTACACTCTCAATAATCTTCTCCACCTGAGACTTTATGCTCTCAAGCAATTCCGTTGACTTTGCCTCGCACAAAAAGCGCAGATAAGGCTCTGTATTCGAAGGGCGGATATTAAGCCACCAGTCGGGATATTCCATGCGGTAGCCATCGAAATCGTAGAATGCATCGGGTTTCGCCTGACTGCGGAAATGCTCGACAACCATGTCCATAGCCTTCTGCTTCTCGTTAACCTCATAATTGATTTCACCAGAATTTTCGTAGTGGCTAATATTTGAAATCAACTGCGAAACCGATATTCCCTGCTTCTTCATCTTCGCTACAATACGCAGAATCAACAGACTGGCAAGAATACCAGAATCGGAATAATAGAAATCACGGAAATAATAATGACCAGCCAGCTCGCCACCGAAAATGCCATCAACTTCACGAAGCTTCTTCGCTGCGTAAGCACGACCAACACGCCACATTACCATTTCACTACCAAACTTAGCAACATACTCTCCTACAGCCTTCGATGTACGAATATCCTGATATACTTTGCCTTTCAGACCTTTTTCCTCAAGGAAATAATGACAAAGCACAGCTATCATCAAATCGGGAGAAACAAATTGGCCTTTCTCATCCAGAAACATTACGCGATCTGCATCTCCATCATAAATTACACCGATATCAGACTTATGCTCGAGCACATGCTCACGAAGCATTTCACGGTTTTCGGACATAAGCGGATTTCCCTCGTGATTTGGGAATGTTCCATCAAGATCATCACAGATATATAAAGCATTGTCGCCCAACAACTTCTTAATAAACAAGGCCGACATTCCATTGCTACAGTCCACGCTTACCTTCAAATTTGAAATGTCGGGAACATACTGACGCATAAAATCCATGTACTTGTCGGACACATCATAGTCGACAACATGTCCCTTATTCTCAACAGGCGTAACCGTGCCATTAAGCACCAGTTCTTCCACCTTGTTAAGTCCGTCATCATAGCCTACTGGCGTTGCATTTGGACCAGAAACCTTCAAACCATTGTGCGATGCCGGATTGTGTGATGCTGTAATCATTACCGATGCATCGAAACCGAATTTTGCTGTGCTCCAATAAACTAGCGGAGTTGTGCAAATTCCTACATTATACACATCGACACCAGCATCGGTAATACCTTTCGACAAGCTATCGAATATTTCTGGAGACGAAACACGCACATCCCTGCCGACAAGTATTTTATCACATTTCATTATCTGCGGAAGGAAAAATCCAATCCTATAAACATCTTCCTTTGTAAAGTCAACACCATAAACACCTCTGATGTCGTATGCCTTGAATGCTTTCATCTTTATATACCTGTTAAAAATAATGTCGCAAAATTAGCAAAAATATTTAACCGTAATTTATTCCCCAACCTTACGAAGCACATACACTTCCTTAGTTTTGCTATCGAACTTGAACCTATCATCGATTCGCATACCGACAACCCAAGATATTTTTCCATCAGACTCAAGAACTTGCACTTTTGATTTCTGCGACTGAGACAGTTTTTCATCCTTGAAGAAATCGCTAAGTTTCCGCGATCCTTTCATTCCCAACGGGATGAACTTGTCGCCATGGCGCCAATTGCGAAGAGTAAGCGGAAATTTTAGTTTCTTTACATCCAGATATGCGATTTTGGGATTTCGCTCACAGGTGAAATCGTCATCGCAATATGCCATTGAAATATTGAATCCATATTTCTTCAAGTCACCGATTACATTTATAGTCGCCTCAAAATCAGCATTCTGAGACTCTATTTTGTAAACCTCGATAAAATCTCGGTTGCGAACCACCTCCATGTCAGCAAGCATACATTTGCGACCAGTCTGCGCATCAAGCAGACAAATGGATTCGCTTGCCAGTGGTTTTGGAACGCCCTCACCCACAAGCATTTCGAAAAAAACTGTTGATGGCGCTGCAGTCTGCAATACCTTTGCAACATCAATCTTCATGACATTCCCCTCATACGACAATGCATTTTCTTTTGCCATTCTCACATAGTCGTTCATAATTCGCTCGGTATCTGCAAAATACGAAACAGACCGCAAAATATTTTCCTTGGCGGCCGCATTTATTTCCTGAAGCAACGGCAACACCAGATGACGAACCTTGTTGCGTGCATACTTGATTGTTGCATTGGTAGAATCGTCATGATATGGAATTTTATCTTCTGCAGAAATCTGCGCAATGTCGGCACGCGAAACCTCTATAAGCGGACGGAACAATTTTCCAAGCAAAGGTTTCATCCCCGACACGCCACGGATGCCCGTTCCGCGAACAATGTTCAGTATGGCAGTTTCGGCTTGGTCATCCGAATTGTGAGCAAGTGCAATGTACTGGCAGTTTTCCTTTTCGGCAAGTTCGTAGAACCAGTCGTAGCGCAATTTTCGCGCTGCCATCTGTATCGACAGACCTGTTTCATCGGCATATTTGTGAGTATCAAAAACATTCACAAAACATGGTACAAACAACTTTTCGCACATCTGGCGCACAAACTGCTCGTCACCATCCGACTCCTCGCCTCTCAACTTGAAATTGCAATGAGCAACAACACATTCGTAATTCATTTCATTCAGCAAATGAAGCATGACAATCGAGTCGATGCCACCACTGACAGCACACAAAAGCCGTGTTCCCTTAGGAACGCCATAGCTTGAAATAATATCCTTAACCTTTGTTTTCAACATATTCTGTAAACGGGAAATCCCCGTATTCCTTTAAAAGTTTCAAATAATCTGTTCGTTTAATTTCTTCTCCGCCAAGACTTTCAAGCAAAGTTGTCTTCTGCTGGCAATCAATAAGAACCACGCCATTTTTGAGGCAAAATTCAACAAGTCCGCAGAATGCCACCTTGCCGGCATCGGTAACCTCGTGAAACATCGACTCTCCAATGAAAATCTTTCCGATAAGGTTTCCATAAAGTCCGCCAACAAGTTTGTCGCCCTGATATGCCTCGAAGGAATATCCGTAGCCCCACTCGTGAAGCTTTGTGTATGCCGAAATTATGCCTTCAGTAATCCATGTACCATCCTGACCATCACGGACAACAGTAGAACAACGCCGTATAACAGCCTCAAAGTTTGCATTTACCCTTACAGTGAAATTTCGGCAGCTTCGTCTCAACGACTTCGAAATGTGCGCCTTCTCGGGGAAAACGACAAAACGAGGGTCAAGCGAAAACCACAGCAGTTCCTCGTCTTCGCAAGGCCACGGGAATATCCCCGAACACAATGCAAGCAATACCCGATCGGGCGAAAAGTCGCCACCTACAGCAACCAAACCCTCTTCATCTGCCCCATTGGGGTCTGGAAACCAAAGAAAATCATCCGGTAAACGATACACTGCCATAGACGACAAAGGTAATACAATGATTTGAAAATTTGATGATTTGATTATTTGATGATTCGAATTGTAGCGGCGCAATGTTTTGCATCAATGTTCAAAGATTCATTTGTCACGACAGCAACACCATGTCATTCAGCATTTTATCCACACGACAATGTTTTTTTTCAAAAAAATTATCATCAAACAAAATAAACGATAAAAATATGCGTTATCCATTCAAACAAATAAAAGGATTTGCCTATGACAGATGTCTATTCGTATTTTTACACAATCAATACCAATGAAAACGGCATAACGGACGAATATCTGCTCAACATGAGTGAAATGGCAGAAATGGACAAACAGTTGGATTTTCTTCCAAAAATAAGTCCGAGCCGTAGTTTGGTAAAGAAAATTTTGGAACTTGCGTAACAGCGAATGATGGAAAAAAGTTCCAATGGTAAAGATGGCGAGTTGTCGCCATTTTTCTTATTTTTGCAAAAAAATTTTTGATTATGATTCAAATGGTTGACTTAAAATCGCAATACCTAAAAATAAAGGATGAAATAGACAACGGTATTGCAAGAGTGATAAATAACACCGAATTCATTAACGGGCAGGACGTCAAGGACTTCCGCAACGAACTGGCATCGTATCTCAATGTTGGAAATGTCATTACCTGCGGCAACGGCACCGATGCTCTGCAAATTGCCCTCATGGCACTTGGACTGAAACCTGGTGACGAAGTTATTTCCGCCGATTTCACTTTCATTGCCACCGTGGAGACAATAGCCCTGCTCCAACTTACACCAGTAATGGTCGATGTTGACCCCGAGACATATCTCATCAATCCCGATGAAATTGAGAAGGCAATCACACCTCGCACCAAAGCTATAATCCCTGTTCACCTATTCGGTCAGTGCGCCGATATGGAACGTATTATGGACATTGCAAAACGCCATAACCTCTATGTCATCGAAGATACCGCACAAGCAATAGGCAGCGATTACCATTTTTCTGATGGCACAGTGAAAAAAGCAGGAACAATCGGACACATCGGTTGCACCTCGTTCTTCCCATCCAAGAACCTCGGTTGCTATGGCGATGGTGGAGCTATATTCACCAACGATGCCGAACTAGCAGAGAAAATTGGTTCTATCGTAAACCACGGCATGAAGGTAAGATACCACCACGACAGAATAGGTGTAAACTCGCGCTTGGACACTATTCAGGCAGTTGTACTCAGGGCAAAACTTCCACATCTTGACGAATACAACAACGCCCGTCGCACGGCAGCCGACTACTACGACAAGGCATTCGCCAACTGTCCGAAAATCAGCACACCTAAACGCGCACAAAACACAACTCACACATTCCACCAGTACGTTATGCGACTGAATGGCGTTGACCGTACTGCCCTCATGGAACACCTGAAAGCCAAAGGAGTTGCATCGGCAGTTTACTATCCGATTCCATTGCACAAACAGAAAGCATTCCAAGGATTCGAATACAATCCTAATGCATTTCCAAACACCGACAAACTTTGCGAATCGGTCATTGCCCTGCCTATGAACACAGAACTCAACGAAGAAACGCTGAAATACATAACTGATTCGGTTCTTGAGTTTGTAAAGTAAAAAAACTTTGCGATGAAAATTGCAGTTAAGATATTATTATTCAGCATATTGCTTATTCTTAACTGCAATTTTTCCTTTTCCCAGTTCATCAAGATGGACGACCGTGTAATTGTCGCAGGTTATGTGCTCGACATAGAAGACGACAAACCGCTACCATATACAAACATCTCAATAAGGCACAGACGCGAAGGTACAATTAGCGATACAGCTGGATATTTTGCTTTGTCGGCAAAAATGTACGACACAATAAGGTTCTCGATGCTTGGCTACGAACGGAAATTCATCGTCATCGACGATAAGGCAATCGACAGGAACGAACCGCTGATTGTCAAGTTGAAGACCGAAGCCTACCTGTTGCCAACCGTAAACATTTTTGAATGGCGCTACAACCAGCTGAAATACGAAGTCACCACAATGAATCTGCCCGACGACGATTATACATATGCAAACCAGAACTTTCCAGTAAAACAGAAAGCCATCGACTTCTACAATCGTCCGCAAACAGAAGGCGCAGGATTCGTATTCAGCCCAATAACAGCACTTTACGAAGCATTTAGCAAGGAGGGCAAGGAAAGAAAGAAACTTGCCGAACTACAAGAAAAAGACCATATAAGCGCATTGATTGAAGAGCGCATAACAACCGAGCAATTAATGGAACTTACTGGTTTCTCGAGACTTGAAGCAGAACGATTCCTTGATTGGTGCGGTTTTACCGCCGACTTCATAAACAGCATGAATGCCTATTACTTCATCATGGTTGTAAAACACAAGGCAGAACAGTACAAGAAGCAGAACAAGAACGACAAAAGCGGAAAGATATATTTGGAATAGATGGGCTTCGCCATTTCTAGGTTTGAATGCCTGCGGCGTTTGGCTTACGCCGAGCTAAAGGTTAACTTCGTTGAGGGCTTCGCCGTTCATGGGCTACGCACGGTTTCATGGGCTAAAGCCCGTTTCTGGTTGAATCGCGCCATGGCACGATTGTACAAGAATCAATGGGAATGGTTATCGCAAATCCTTTTATCCACCAAAATCATCGAATGCTATCATCTCTGGTGGAATGCCGTAGTCGTAGAGCATCTTGGTGACAGCAGCAGTCATCATTGGCGAAATACAGATAAAAAAGAAACGCACCGATTACGATGCGTTTCTTTGTGTTTTTATGTTTCTACTACATTATGTTAGTTTTTTTGCTGAGAAACAATTCTAATATTCATACTCTTCTATTTCTCCACCATTCTCACTTTTAACCAAGTTAGGTGTCTCGTAAGTATAGATATAACCACAGTCAGCATTAACTGTATATTCGCGAGTAGATGGATAAAGCACATAACCATCAAGTTGCGTGAACTTCAAGTTGTAAGAATATCCAGCCTCCACTTCAAGAGAATCTAAAGTTCTGCCTGGCAAGGTTATCTGCTTTATAGTGCTGTTTGCAGCACAAGTGATGTCAACCTGATAGTTGTCGCTTGTAATGTTTACATACTTTATGTATGCAGGACGACTTTCTATCTTAAACGAAATAGAACCCTTCTTCGGCAAATATTTAACATCATTCACTACCTGTGGATGTTCAAAATAACCATCCTTTTGTGTTGCTACAAATCCGAAGTAGCAATCAATGTCAGTGCTTGTCAGTACATCTGAACCCTCGGGCGCAATAGTCTTGTACGCCATAAAATTCATATCATCAGTAACCACAACATCGTAAGTCGAATGCGTATTGTTCTTTACGACTATAGTTCCGTCCTTCTTACAACCACTCATAATTGTAGCCAATACAAAAACTATCGGCATTACTTTAATTAAAGTTCTCATTTTCTTTCGTTTTTAGTTCTTATTCTTCAATATTTAGTCTCCAATATGGTCGCTTGCATCAATGCTCCAATCGCTATGGTCTTCGCGGAAAATGTAATCGTACTTCTTTCCGTCGTGTGCGACTATTGACAAATAGTCGAATTTCGAGAAATGAATCTTTTTGTTATCTGCTTCAAAAACTGTAGGTTTCTTTTGTCCGGACTGAGCCGAAAGACTTGCTATCTTAACCCATTCGTAATTCTTTTTGTCCCAGCCAAAAATACCTAAGTTCAAAGTTTGTTGCGATGAATTGTTAATCATCCTTATATTTTCGCCTGCACCTCTCGGAAGTTTCTTCGATGTGAACACATATGCATTGGAAGCATCGTAATAAGGCAACGGCTGCTGCGTCATATCAGCGCCCTTCGTATAAACTAAAATTTCAATTTTAGCCATCCCTTTTTCCACCTTGAAATCGTACCTGCTTGCATCCTTTGTCACTACAGCAAAGTAACGATACATTCCCAAGTCTTGAAATTTCTTGCCAAAGTTAGCATCTGCATCGAATCCGGGAAGTGTTTCATTGCCAAGGCTCTCCCATTTCTGTGTCAATGGTGAATGTACGAAAACCTCAAATTGTACAGATTTGTACTTTGAATAGTTTACAATCTTGACATTGAACCCGGCGACTTTCGAACCATTGCCGAACTTGTCAGAAACAGTGCAAGCATCAATCATCAATGCCGAATTGTCGCTGAATGCAGGCATTTCATAATTGCAATCAATAACAGGTTTTTCTTCTTGAGCATAAAGTCCGTTGAAAAAGAACATTGCCACAATGCAAAAAGCAATAATCCTTATTGTTCTCATTTCTTTTCCTACCAGTTATATCCCATCGGCACATCGGTTTTAAAGTATAATTTAACAATTAGACAAAATTATATTGCTTATTTCAACTATATTATACATTTCCGTATTCAAAAACACAACATAATCGTAACTAAAAAGGATACATTACTCGTACAGCTTAAAGAAATTGTAATCCAGAATTTTTGAGATTCGCTGCAGCATTGCGGTATTTATGTCAGGCTTGGCGAAAATCTTATACAAATGTTCGCGAGTACATGGAATTTGCTTAGCAAGCCAAACCACCGAGCGACCTTGCTCCTTCAGTTTTGCCTGAATTATCCTGCCTATATGTATTTCGCCATCGACCATAAAAAAGCGTGAATCGTTTTGCTTGTACGCTTATCATATTCCGAAGGCTCGCCAAAACCCTGTACTCTAATAAGCACAAAATAATCCACGCCGTAGCGTGAACATTTGCAACAAATTCCTGAGTACATAAATTTGGCGATTTTTCGAAATCAAGAATAAGAGCAAAGCTCAGTTATATTTTATATTTCAGTTTTTACATCATTTTATACGTTTATTCGGACAAAGATAATGTATTTTTCGTAAGTGCAACAAAATTGTCTATCCACCAAAATCATCGAATGCTATCATTTCCTCTGGAACGCCGTAGTCGTCGAGCATCTTGGTGACGGCAGCAGTCATCATTGGCGGACCACAGAGGTAATATTCAATTTCTTCTGGCTCCTGATGGCTCTTCAGATAATTGTCCTCGATAACCTTGTGGATGAAACCTACATAACCGTCCCAGTTGTCCTCGGGCTTAGGCTCCGACAAGGCAATATTGAACGAGAAGTTCGGGAACTCGGCTTCAATCTGCTTAAAGTCGTTTTCGTAGAAAATCTCGCGGCGCGAGCGTGCTCCGTACCAGAACGAAACCTTGCGCGTTGTCTTCAAAGTCTTGAACAAATGGAAGATATGCGAACGCATTGGAGCCATACCTGCGCCACCACCGATGAACATAATCTCGCGGTCTGTATCCTTGATGTGGAATTCGCCGTAAGGTCCCGAAATCATAACCTTGTCGCCCGACTTGCGCGAGAAAATGAACGACGAGCATACACCCGGATTGACATTCATGAATGTTCCTGCGCTCCTATCCCACGGCGGAGTTGCAATACGGATGTTCAGCATAACCATATTGCTCTCGGCCGGATGATTTGCCATCGAGTAAGCACGGAAAGTTGGTTCGGGATTTGTCATCTTCAACTTCCAGATGCCAAGCTTGTCCCAGTCTTCCTTGAATTCGTCCTCGACCTCGATGTCCTTCGAATAATCGACAGTAACTTGCGGAACATCAATCTGTATGTACGAACCCGACTTGAAGTTGAGAGTCTCGCCTTCAGGCAACTTGACAACAAATTCCTTTATAAATGTAGCCACATTGCGGTTCGACACAACTTCGCACTCCATCTTCTTGATTCCCATAATATCCTCGGGAATAACAAGTTTCATGTCGTTGCGAACCTTCACCTGACAAGCCAGACGCCAGAAATTCTGCTGTTCCTTGCGTGTGAAGAAGCCAGTTTCTGTCGGCAGAATTCCATTTCCACCCTGCACCACACGGCACTTGCACATACCGCAGCTACCACCGCCACCGCATGCCGAAGGAAGATGGATGTTGTGCTCCTTGAGCGTAAGCATCAACGAGTTGCCAGTATCGACTTCGAGAGTATCTTTATCGTTAATCGTAATTTTCACCTTCGACTGAGGTGTAAGTTTTTTCTTGGCAAAAAGCAAAATTGCAACCAAGGCTACCATCACGACAAGGAAAACCGCAATGGCACTGATAAGAACTATAGATTGAAACAACAGCATAATCCTACAATTTTATTCCCATAAATCCCATGAATGCAAGTCCCATAAGACCGACAATTATGAACGCAATGCCCAATCCGTCAAGGGCTTTAGGTATCTTCGAGTATTTAATCTTTTCGCGGATGGCGGCAAGGCTGACAATTGCAAGCAACCAGCCAATTCCCGATCCAAAACCGAAAACGGCAGCCTCACCGACATTTGCATACGAACGTTCTGCCATAAATAGAGATCCGCCTAATATTGCGCAGTTTACAGCAATCAGCGGCAGGAAGATTCCCAGCGAATTGTACAGCGACGGCGAGAATTTTTCAATTACCATCTCGACTAGCTGAGTCATCGAAGCCACAACTGCAATGAATACTATAAATGTAAGAAATGACAGGTCAACATCGGCAAACGACGGTGAAATCCATGTCATTGCGCCCTTGCAAAGCAAATACTTTTCGATAAGATAGTTGATCGGAACGGTAATCGTTAGCATAAACGCCACTGCAACGCCCAATCCGAACGAAGTCTTAACTGTCTTCGACACAGCAAGGTACGAGCACATTCCGAGAAAATATGCGAAAATCATATTGTCGATAAAAATCGACTTGACGAATATGTTAGCAATGTTTTCCATTATTTACCCTCCTCCTTTTTCTGCTGGCGTGCACGCTGTATCCACACTATCAATCCTACCGCTATCAACGCCATAGGCGGCATAATCATAAGTCCGTTGTTCATGTAACCCGCATCGTAGAATGCCTGAGGCACGACCTGATAGTTCCAGATTGTTCCGCTACCGAGCAATTCGCGGAAAAACGCAACCACAATCAATATAAAGCCGTAGCCAAGTCCATTGGCTAGTCCATCAATGAAGCTGCGGCGCGGACTGTTCGACATTGCAAAGGCTTCCAAGCGTCCCATGACAATGCAGTTCGTTATTATAAGTCCCACGAATACAGAAAGTTGCTTGCTGATGTCGAACACGTATGCCTTTAGGAACTGGTCGACGACAATCACGAGGAAAGCCACAACCACAAGTTGAACTATTATTCTGATTCTGTTGGGGATAGTCTTTCGCAGCAGCGACACGATCACATTCGACAGTACCACTACAAAAGTAAGGCTCAACGCCATAACCACAGCCGACTGCAACTTGACCGTCACTGCCAGCGCCGAGCAAATACCTAATATCTGTACCGTAATCGGGTTGTTCCTGACTAGCGGGTCTAAAAATATTCTTTCTTTTCTATTCTTTTCCATAGCACTTATCTTCTTGATTTTTCGATGTATGGCAAGTATTTATTCAAGCAAGACTCTAACATTTCGCTTACCGATGTAGAAGTTATTGTCGCACCCGAAATTGCATCGACTTCGTTTTCGTTCTGTGCGCCTCGCTTGTTAGTTTTCACTGCAACAAACTGATTTTCGGAATTGAAAATCTTCTTTCCGGAAAACTGCGACTGAAAATGTTCGGTAGCAATTTCGGCACCAAGTCCCGAAGTTTCCGACTTATGGTCGAAGTATGCGCCATAGACAGTGTTAAGGTCTTCGTCCAATGAGATATAGCCCCAGATTGGTCCCCAGAGGCCTTTTCCCGAAAGCGGGAAAACGAATTTCAAACCTTTGTCGGTCTGAGCCTTATACAAAACCAGTGCGTCTTCTTTTTCAACCTCGTTGCCCGATTCGTCAACTGCGATTTCGGTCACGATTTTTGCGTAGGCCGATTCTACCTCCTTGGTTTCGACGTTTATCTTAAGAGCCGACAGAATGTTTCTTTTCTGCTCTATCTCGTAGTTCTTGGCCTGCTTAGGCTGAAGCAATACGGCGACAAGGCTCAGAGCACCAGCCACAACCACAACCAAAATTATCGAGTATATAAATATGTATGAATTCTTGTTCCTGTCCATAGCCTATCTGTTTTTTCTACGTCTTACGCGTCTTACTTTCACGCGTCTCAACCTCTTGTTAATGTTAGCCCTTACTACGCAATAGTCGATAAGCGGTGCAAATATGTTCATCAGCAGTATCGCCAGCATCATGCCTTCGGGGAAAGCTGGGTTCAGGATTCGTATCAGCATGGCCATCACACCGATAAGGAAACCATAGATGTATTTTCCCTTTTCAGTTTGGGCGGCAGTCACGGGATCGGTAGCCATAAATACAGCGCCAAATGCGAAACCACCGAGGCACAGATGCCAGTACCAGTCGATTGGCGTGTACGAATGCAAGGCAAAAGCCATTGCGGCTCCTCCTGCGAATACCGAAAACATTATCTTCCAGCTTGCTATACCTGTAAATAGAAGTATGAGTGCGCCCAAGGCAATGGCGATTATCGATGTCTCGCCAATGGAACCCGGGATGAAGCCAACAACCAAATCAAGAATTGAAGTAGGCTCACCAAATCCGTTTGTTATCACATCACTACCCTCGCCTATCTGAGCCAATGGAGTTGCGCCAGAAAAACCATCCACAGCATTTCCGTCAGTCATTCCTGCTATCCAAATTTTGTCGCCAGACATCTTTGAAGGATACGAGAAGAAAAGGAACGCACGCGCCAGCAAGGCTGGATTCACGATGTTCATTCCAGTGCCACCGAACAACTCCTTTCCTACCAGCACGGCAAAAGCAGTTGCCAGACCGACCATCCACAATGGCGTATCTACGGGCATTATCAACGGAATAAGCATTCCTGTAACGAGAAATCCCTCGTTAACCTTGTGCTTGCGTACCTGAGCGAAGGCAAATTCGATTGTCAAACCGACAAGGTACGACACAAGCAACAACCAGAAAACTTTGAGAAAGCCATACCAGAAGACTGTCCAGAAGCCAGTTTCGGCAAGCACTCCCATCGAGTAAAAATGTTGATAGCCCACATTGTACATACCAAACAATAAACAAGGAATTAAAGCAAAAACGACAATAATCATCGTTCGCTTCATGTCTATTGCATCGCGGATATGCGAACCGTTTTCAGTAACATCCTTAGGCACGAAGAAGAAAGTCTCGAACGCCTCGAAAGTCGAGGTCATAAAAGGCATCTTCCCCAGCACCTTAGGCTTTATGTTGTCAATAATTTTTCGTATCGGATTCATAATCAACTATTCCATTTCTTTACGTACTAAATCCAAGCCGTGACGAATCGTCTGCTGAACTGCAATCTTCGAGGTGCAAACAAATTCACACAATGCCAAGTCCTCCTCTATAACCTCGTAAATACCAAGTTCTTCCATCTTGTCAATATCGTCGGTCATTGCTGCCTTTACCAACAGTTGCGGATAAATATCGAGCGGACAAACCTTTTCGTACTGGCCAGTAACGACATACGCGCGTTCTTCGCCGTGCATATTGGTGTCGAGATTGAAGCGCTTCCAAGGTGTGAGCATCGAGAGGAAAGTCCGCGAGTTGCTGAACTTGTTTGCACCAGGCAACATCCATCCGAACATTTCGTAGTCGTCGCCTTCGGGGATTACCGAAACCTGCATTTCGTTGAAGCCAAGATACGGATTATCAGTAACATTTATGCCCGTAAGCACATTGCCGGAAATTATCCTCACATTCTCCGACAAAAGCATACCATTGCGCAACTGCGACAAGTCGGCACCAATTTTTAGCTTGTAATATTGCGGAGCAACTACTTCTGCGCCACATACAGCTACAATCTTTTCTGGCTGATATTCACCATGTTTCAGCAGACGACCAATGATTGGCAAGTTCGATGCGCTGATAGTCCACACCGTTTCTCCCTTGTTTATTGGCTTCAGTTTGTTTATCTGCGTACCGACAAGTCCTGCAGGATGTTTCCCAACGAACTCTGTCTTAATGATTTCGGGGTCATCGGGCATAAGCATTGCAAGACGCGAATCCTTTCCGAACGACAGATAGATGTTTCCGCTTGTGAAATGATACAGTGCTCGTATTGCAAGTTTCAGATACTCAACATCATCCTTCAGAGCGTACTCCACATTGCAAGCAAGCGGAGAAGTGTCGAGGAAAGAGATGAAAATGTCGCGCGGAGTTAAGTTTGGATTGGCGACGATTCCGTAAGGACGCTGATTTATAAGCGGATAAATGCCAGCCTTTGAAAAAAGCGTCTTTAAGTCTTCATTGGTGTCGAAGGTTACAGCCTCGTCGCTGCCGTCGGCTTCTATCTCAACCCTTAGAATCTTGCGTTTTTCGCCACGCACAATATTTTTTAAGATACCCGAACACGGAGACGCAAAGCAAATTTCTGGCACGTCCTTGTCGTGGAAAACTATAGTTCCACGTTTCAGACGGTCTCCTTCCTTGCAGTCCATCTTGGGTGTTACACCATGAAAATCTGTTGGTCTTATGCAGTATTTCTGCGGAGTCAACTTGCTGGAAACCAACTCTTCCGCCCCACCCTGCATCTTGATGTCCAAGCCTTTTCTAATCCTTATAGTTTTCAAAATACAATGATTAAAAAATTAAATGGCAAAGTTAAACCATGCCATGCACTATATCGGTTAATGAAAGGTTAATTTATAAACAAGTTATCAAACAAAAACAACCGAAAATCGCCAACTACCATCAATCCATTGGCTCAATATGTATTGTCGACTCAACACCCATTCTTTCGCGCAGTTGCTTTTCAATTTTGTCGGCAATGCCGTGACCTTCGAGAATCGTCATTTCTGGCGGCAACTTTATGTGGAAAGTCAGTTCGCTGTGCGTTCCGTAATTATGAATATGAAAATGATGCGCTTTTATGTCGTAGCCAATAGTATCGGAAATTATTGCATTGACTTTCTCAATAGTTTCCTCAGGGACATTCTGTCCCATAAGCTTATCAACTGCCTCACGGATAATATGGTACACGGCAACCATAAGAATTATCGATACGCAAATACCAAGCACAGCATCTATCCACCAGAAATAATCCTGCAGGAAAATTCCAGCCAACACCACAATTGACGACAACGCATCGCTGCGATGGTGCCAACCATCAGCTTTTACAGATGTACTGCCCGTTTTGCGGGCCACATAGAACGAGAACTGCGCCATCAATTCCTTCACAACAATAGACACAGCCGTCACCACAATTGCCAGAGTTCCAAAAATAGCCTTAGTGTCGGGATTGCGCAGTTTGTCAACCGATTCCATTACAAATTCGTAGGCGACAATTGCCAGCATCACCCCTATCAGTATTGCAACAAGGTTTTCGATACGGCCATGTCCAAAGGGATGTTTCTTGTCGGCCTTGCGTGATGAAAGTTTCACGCCAATAATCACCGCCACCGAACTGAGTGAATCGGACAAGGTATGCCAAGCATCGGCAAGCAAAGCCACCGAACCAGACACTATGCCTGCCCAGTATTTCAAGGCAAAAAGCAAAGTGTTTACCACAATGGAAACAATTCCTGCGGAATATTTAAGCCGTTCTGAATTAGAAGTTTGCAAGGTTTTGTTTTTTTATTTGTAGGGTCGTTGCTTCAATCGTAAATCGTAAATCTAAAATCGTAAATCCATTTTAGTTTCCCATCTCGCAGATGAATTTCAGTCTGACAAGCCTGATTTCCTCCTCAGAATAGTCATCCCCAAACTCACGCAAAGCCTCATCAATGGTTCCTTCTTCCGAATCTTCGCGGAAATAGGTGTATATGTCATCAATGTCACCCTCATCAAGTATTGAGTTCAGGTAGTAATCGATATTTATGGTAGTACCAGAATCCACGAATGATTCTAGTTGCTCAATGAGTTCCATGAGTGTCATCTTCATGCCATCGGCAATGTCATCAAGCGACATACGGCTGTCGATATTCCTGATAATCATACGCTTTGACTCGGAACTTGAACCAACTGACTTTATCACAAGGTCTTCTGGTCGGTCGATGCCATTAATTTCGATGTGCTGCTTAATGAGATCAACGAATTCCTTGCCGAACTTTTGTGCCTTGCCCTGTCCAACTTTCTGGCAATTCTTCAATTCATCAATGGTTATCGGGTACTGAATTGCCATGTCCTGCAGGGATGCATCATCGAATATCACGTATGGAGGCAGATTCAATTTCTTGGCAATGTCCTTGCGGAGATTCTTCAGCATGTTGTACAATTCCTCGTCAGCAGCCGCTGTACCGCCATATTCAGAGTCTCGCTCCTGATCCTCAATAGCTTCGTAGTCAGTATCGCGAGTAAGCATTATCGAGTACGGATTCTTAAAGAACTCGTAGCCTTTTTCGGTAACCTTAAGCAGACCATAGTTCACAATTCCCTTCTCGATTAACTTTGCTATAATCATCTGACGGATAACACCTTTCCAATACAAAGGAGTTTCGTCCGCACCAATTCCAAAGGTCGGCAACTTGTCGTGCTGATAATTTGAAATTTCCGATGTTAACTTTCCCATCAGGATATTTATGAAATGCTCTGTCTTGAAGCCTTCCTTTGCCGCAATGATTGTTTCTAGGACAGTCTGAACATCTTCCTTGCCTTCGAACTTTTCCTTCGGATTAAGACAGTTGTCGCAATTTCCACAATCCTCGGTCATTTCTTCTCCGAAATAGTTGAGCAACTGGCGTACACGACAAGTGGTTGATTCTGCGTACGATACCGTCTCGGCAAGAAGCTGCTTGCCAATTTCCTGTTCGTTCATTGGCTTGTTCTGCATGAACTTTTCCAGTTTCTGAATGTCATCGTAGGTGTAGAAAGCAATGCACTTGCCTTCGCCACCGTCACGACCTGCACGGCCTGTCTCCTGATAGTAACCTTCGAGGCTCTTGGGAATATTGTAGTGAATTACAAATCGTACATCCGGCTTGTCGATTCCCATACCGAATGCAATGGTAGCCACAATAACATCAACTTCCTCGCTAAGGAACATGTCCTGATTGCGCGAACGCGTTGCCGCATCCATTCCAGCATGGTAAGGCAAAGCCTTTATCTGGTTGACAACAAGCATTTCTGCCAATTCTTCAACCTTCTTGCGGCTAAGGCAGTATATAATGCCCGACTTGCCTGGATTATCCTTTATATATTTGATTATCTGCTTGGTAGCATTTATTTTCGGACGCACTTCATAATAAAGGTTGGGACGGCGGAACGATGACTTGAAAACATTTGCATCAAGCATATCCAAGTTTTTCTGTATGTCGTGCTGAACCTTTGGTGTTGCCGTTGCGGTCAATGTCATCAGCGGAGCACGACCTATTTCGTTGACAATGGAACGGATACGGCGGTATTCTGGTCGGAAATCGTGTCCCCATTCCGAAATACAGTGCGCCTCGTCAACTGCATAGAACGAAATCTTGAATTTTTTCAGGAACTCAACATTTTCCTCCTTTGTCAAGGATTCCGGCGCAACATAAAGAAGTTTCGTCTTGCCCGACAATATGTCGTCCTTAACAACGGTAATTTCTGCCTTGCTCAAGGTTGAATTTAGGAAATGCGCCACGCCTTCTTCCATGCTGAAACCACGCATTGCATCCACCTGATTCTTCATAAGCGCAATCAACGGCGAAATAATGATGGCAGTACCTTCAAGCATCAATGCAGGCAACTGGTAGCACAACGACTTACCACCACCCGTAGGCATAAGCACAAAACTATCCTTCCCATCCAATAGACTGAGAATCACTTCCTTCTGCTGTCCCTTAAAATCGCTGAACCCAAAATATTTCTTTAAGAGTTCATATATTTTTTCTTCTCTTGCGTCCATACCTTAATATAATTAGGCACACCGTCGAAAAACGGCATGGTCATACGAAAACAAAGATAAGTTTTTTTTGTGATTAAATATTAATTTTGCAAAAAAATTTTTTCATGCAGGATTATCAGGAAATAATAGGCATTGGCAGACGCACAGTTTTACACGAAGCTGATGCAATTCGTAAAATAGCCGACTACATAGATGACAACTTTGCAAAAGCTGCCATAAGAATCTCGGAATCAAAAGGTCGTGTTGTAATAACTGGTATTGGCAAAAGTGCAGCTATAGGCGCAAAAATCGTTGCCAGCCTAAATTCAACTGGCACTCCAGCAATATTTATGCACGCCGCCGATGCAATTCACGGCGACCTTGGCATTGTGCAGGACGACGATGTGGTAATATGTATATCCAAGAGTGGCAACACTCCAGAAATCAAGGTTTTAATTCCGCTTATAAAGCGCAACAACAACCTGCTCATCGCCATTGTTTCCGACACGGAATCGTTTCTGGCAAAGTCTGCTGACATAGTTCTGCGTTCTACTGTCGATTCGGAAGCCTCGCCGCACAACCTTGCCCCCACATCGAGTACCACGGCTCAACTCGTTGTTGGCGATGCTCTTACTGTCGCATTACTCGAAATGAAAGGCTTTACTCCTGATGATTTTGCAAAGTTCCACCCAGGAGGATCGCTCGGAAAGAAATTATATCTAAAGGTAAACGACATTTATGTGCAGAACGAAAAGCCACAGGTTTCGCCCGATGCAAGCATAAAGTTCGTAATTTCAGAGATTTCGAGCAAGCGTCTCGGCGCCGCTGCAGTGGTTGACGAAAACGAAAAAGTTCTAGGCATAATCACCGACGGCGACATTCGCCGTATGCTCAACAATTACGACAATATCAAGGACATAAAGGCCGCTGACATTATGACCAAGTCGCCAAAGTGCATACAGGATGGCGAATTGGCCGTCAATGCACTGCAGATGATGCAAAAGAACAGCATAACTCAGGTTTTAATCGTCGATGGCGACAAATACCTCGGTGTTGTTCATCTGCACGATTTAATGAGAGAAGGGATTGTATAGCAATATTAAATTAAAAGCAAAAAAACATGAAAACTGACAAATTAAAGCAACTGAAAAATCCGGTGAAGAACTACTTTCTAATGCTCATCGGACTTATAATATATACATTCGGATATTCGGCATTCATGTTGCCAAACAAGCTCACCGGCGGCGGAATTGCTGGTCTATCCACAATCTTGTACTATGGTACCTCCTGCCCTGTCGGCATCAGCAACTTCGTGCTCAACGCAATACTTATCCTTATAGGTGCAAAGACCTTGGGCAAGCGTTTCGCCATCAATACGATATTCTGCACGGCAATAAGTTCGGCATTGTTCGGACTGTTCCAGTCAATAATAACAGAACCATTGATTGCCAATGATTTGCTATCGAATGCTGTGCTTGGTGCGGCAATTTCGGCAATCGGCGTAGGTCTTACAATTTCGTATGGCGGAAACACTGGCGGAACCGACATCATCATACTTATGATTCTCAAGTACAAGAACATACCTTACGGGCGTATCTCCATGTACATCAATGTGTTGATAATCGGTTCGTCGTACTTCATCGTCCACGACATACAGACCTTGATTTACTGCTACATCTATATGTTCTCGTACTCGTATGTTTCCGACATGGTAATGGACGGCTACCGAAAGACATTCCAGATTATCATCTTTACCAACAAGCCCAAGGAGATTGCCGACCGTATAACCAACGAGGTGCACAGAGGCGTTACAGTGCTAAAGGCCTACGGCTGGTACTCCAAGGAAGACAAGGATGTGCTGATGGTTCTCGCCCATCGCACCGACAAACAGGACATCATGCAGGTAATCAATCAGGAAGACCCCGATGCGTTCATTTCTATCGATAAGGTTCAGGGCGTATTCGGAAAGAATTTCGATGAGTTGAAAAGGGAAGTGTAAGGGGCTAAAGCCCGTTTAATGGCTTCGCCGTTTCTATGCCTACGGCGTTTAACTTCGTTGAGGGCTACGCCGTTCTGGTTTCAATGGTTGCGCCCGTTTCTGTTGAGACGCAAAATTTTGCGTCTGTACATAAAGAATCGCGCCATGGCACGATTGTACAAGATGATTTGAATGCCTGCGGCGCTTCATGGGGCTAAAGCCGTTTCTGGTTTCTTGTTTAAGGTTTGAAGATTTGATAATTTGATAATTTGCTTGCCGTCAAAAAAAAATAATTTTATTTGCTTTTTTTTATTCGGAATAAAATTTACCTTTGCATTTTGTTCAACAATGTTTAATAGGATGAAGAAGATTCCGTTGATAATAGTGATTGCCTTGACAATGATACTTTGGTCGTGCGCCACAACTCCGAAAGACAATGCCGACAAGGTTGTAAAGGCTGTAAACGAATATTGCGACAAGGTTGAAAAGGCTATCGCAGATGAGATTATAGATGATGGCGACATTGAAACAATAAAGGATTCTGAAAAGAAATACATGGATTTAATTGCCGAAATAACAGAAAGTTATGCTGGCAATGCAAATGACCGAGCAGAATTTGAACAGCAGTACACCTCTGATGAAGTTTGGGTGAGAATGGCTGATGTAACACTAAAGCTCGCAAACACCGAAGGATATGCAAAATTAAGTCTAACAAATAAATAATTGTAATATGAAGAAATTAGTTTTATTAGCAATCGTATCTGTTCTTGCAATGATGCTTTACAGCTGCAAGCAAGAGCCAAAGGAAAATAACGAAACAAAGGAAGAATGCGCTAAAGAAATCTGCCCTGTTCATGATGCAGTAACAATCTTGGAATCAAAGAATTCAATAGCAAACCTAATCAAGGAAGCCATTGCCGACAATGAAATCAGCGACGAAGAGGCTACCAAGATAAACGATGCTTTCTGCGAATACCAGAGCGTTGACGCTGAAATCAAGACCAAGTATCAGGACAAGAAGGATGCACAGGACGAACTTTTCGCTATCCTCAATGCTGAAAACAACTACAACAAGTCAATGAAGCTCGCAACCGAAGCAAAGGGCTACGACAAGATTAGTTCGAAGGTTAAGTAAGCAACGATTGCACAAAACAAAAAAAAGGCTGGAATTTCCAGCCTTTTTTGTTGGTATTGTTTTCCTAATCCAATTTCAACGCATAATAACCAGTCATACCATTGGGATAAATGCCTTCAAGGAAAATCGCGTTGCCAGATGACTTGATGGCATTTTCAAGATCTTGTACCGAATTTATATTCTTGTTGTTGGCACGTACAATTATAAAGCCGTTCTGTATGCCACTGGCAGCAAGTTTTCCTGCAGACAAATCATTAACTTGCAAACCATTTCTTATGCGCAAGCGCGACTTCATCTGATCGTTAATCGGTTCGAGCCGAGCGCCAAGCGCCTCCATCCTCTCCGATGACTTCAATAGTTCCACACTGCCATAACGATTCTGCAATGTCATGTCAACCTTGCGGGTAGAACTGCCCGACTTCACATCAAGCGTCACATTTGCACCAGGACGATACAAACTTACAGCCTCAAGCAATTCGGTAGCCGAATTTATCTTGGTGTCGTTTATGCCCAGAATTATGTCACCCGACCTAATGCCAGCCTTTTCGGCAGCACCACCGCTCACTAGTTTCGACACATACACGCCCGAAACCTCATCAACATTCAATTTCTTGGCGATCTGTGCATCAAGGTCAATCATCTCAATGCCCATATAGGCGCGCTGTACACTGCCAAACTCAACCAAGTCGGCAACAATCTTGCGAACCATATTTACAGGAATTGCAAATGAATAACCGACATACGAACCTGTCTGCGAGGCAATGGCCGAATTTATACCCACAAGTTCGCCCTTTGCGTTAACCAATGCACCACCACTGCTTCCTGGATTTACTGCCGCATCGGTCTGAATATACGACTCAATGACCTGATTTCCCGAATTAGCATCAATATTGCGAGCCTTTGCACTTACAATTCCAGCAGTCACAGTAGATGTCAGGTTGAACGGATTGCCGATTGCCAACACCCACTCTCCTATCCGCAAGTCATCGCTGTTGCCGTAAGTGAGATGCGGAAGGTCAGATGCATCAATCTTAAGCAACGCCAAATCGGTAGTCGCATCTCGTCCGATAATCTTGCCAGTATACGACCTTTTGTTATTCATTACAACCTCGATGATTTCCGCATTTTCAATAACGTGATTATTTGTAACAATATAACCATCCGATGAAACAATCACTCCAGACCCCGATGACGAAACCTGCATTGCCGACTGCGTGCCGAAAATAAAATCGTACAGCGTATATGTAGGCTGATTGTAGCTTGTCTTTATGTGGACGACAGCTGGCATACACTTTTCGGCAGCATCGCAGAAATCAGTGCTACCTGCTACGCGTACGTTGCCGAGACTGACATTTGTCACCTCAACATCATCTGATTTGTTTGCGTTATATGTCAACTGGGTATCACTATTATCTACAACCTTATTTGATGTGAAGAAAAATGTTCCCGCAAGAACGATTCCTCCGCCAATTATTCCCGACAAAAGCCCTACGAGCCAAGTTTTCGTTTTCATATTTCTGTCCTTTCTATTTTTCAATTATCAGCAAATTTAACGCATTTTCTCAAAAGATATTTTTTCCAACACAATGATTAACTCAACTTTATCATTACTTAATAGTTTGTTAATGGCAGAAATGGCATTAGCAAAAAAAGAGAGAGATTCATAAGAATCCCTCTCCCTTGCAAAAAATATGGAAATAAGCTTATTTAATGTTCGGCTGTTCAAGGCCATAACCTTTTTTCTTATCTACAGCCTTAAGGTATATTGAAATGAGCAATGCAGCAATACCAAGTGCAGCAAGCATAATAAGAGCCCAAGTGTAGTCAAGCTCGTGAGCAGCTGTACCTTCAGCGTTAGTTCCGTTGAGAACCAGACCGATAAGTGCTGGGAACAAACCAAGACCTATATTCTGAATCCAGAATATTGCAGCGTAAGCCGAACCGATAATCTTTTCGTCAACCAGCTTTGGAACGCTTGGCCACAAAGCAGCAGGTACCAACGAGAACGAAGCTCCGAGTACGAGAATGGTTACGTAAGCGATTACAGTACCACCAACAGCACTACCCTTGAACATCGGGAGGATGAATGCGAAAGTGAGGTGGCAGATTACAAGCAATATTGAACCGAGCATAAGCATTGTTGCAGCCTTACCCTTATGGTCAACATAGTTACCAAGGATAGGAGTAATTGCTACAGCCAACAATGGGAATACTGCGAAAATGGTCTCGGCAGTACCTCTCATGTAACCCATATAGCAGTAAACTATCAATGCGATAACAGCAAATCCCATCAAACCAAACTTCAAGCCTTTCTTCTTTGAGAAATTGCTTGCAAATGAGCAGATAGCAACAATCAACATAATAATATACTGAACGATTGTCACAGAAATCGGGAACGATTCTGTACTACCGCCCCAATATGTACTTGCATCAGCAGGATTCAATGTCAAGTTGCACTGAAGCATATTAACAGCATATTTCTGGAATGGGAAGATTGCCGAGTAGTAAAGTACGCAAAGCAAAGCTACAAGCCAGAAACCTAAGCTTGTGAAAATCTTGCCCAAATCTTTGAATTTAAATGGATCGTCCTTTTCTTCTGCTTCACCAGTCTGAGCGTCAAGTTTCTTATCCATGAAGAAATATACGATGAACATCATCAAGGCAATGCAAAGCAGCACAACACCGAATTTAACAGCGTTATCTACGTGAATTTCGCCACCGAGTTTTGCAAAATACGGTGAGAAAATCATACAGGTTGCAACACCAAGACGAGCGAGAGCCATTTCCGAACCCATAGCCAAAGCTGTTTCGCGGCCCTTGAACCATTTAACAATACCACGGCTTACCGTAATACCAGCCATTTCACAACCGCAACCGAAAAGCATGAAGCCTATTGCTGCAAGTTTTGCAGATGCCGGCATACCTTCGGCAAACGGGAAGATAGTACCTATAATAGGAAATTCGCCATCCCAGTTAAGATGATTGGTAAACCATTCTTCAAGGCCGGTACCGACAAAGCTCTCACTAACAGCATAGTACTTTATGAAACCACCTATCAACATTACAGCACCCGAAAGAACGGCAGTGAAACGTACACCCATCTTGTCGAGGATGATACCAGCAAAAATGAGGAAAAAAACATAGACGTTGAGGAAAACCTCTGCTCCCTGCATTCTGCCAAACGAAGCACTGTCCCAACCACGGGTGTCCTGCATCAAGTCCTTAATCGGCGACAGAATGTCCATAAAGATGTATGAACAGAACATCGCCAGAGCCAACAACAGCAATGCAAGCCAGCGCATGGTCGCATTGTCTCTCAATGTAAGTTTTTCTGACATAACTATTATCTATTTAAAATTTATTTGACCGCAAATTTACTAAAAAATTGGCAAGGCAATTATTTTTTTGAAAAATGTTGAACCTAACATTTATTAATCACAAATATATCAACAAGATACACTTACAAATTATTCTCATTTATATTCTGAACTGCAAAATTTTCTCAAAATTTATATTTCAAAATGTAAAAAATTAAAGATTTTTATAGTTGAAACTAAAAAACCAAATACAGTACAATTATAATATTCTATTTATCAATAATTTACAAACATTCATCACGTACATATATTTAAGACGTTGCACGCAACGTCTCTACAATGATATCCTTTATATTATGTACAGACGCAAAATTTTGCGTTACAAATCAATAATCACAAAAATTGTACCGTCGCGGCGCGCTACGACACAACAGACGCAATCCTATAAATCAAAACATTAAAAACAATTTTAAAATTATTGAAATAATTTTTGCCTATCTCTCAACGAAAACATTAACTTTGCGAATTACAAAACAAAAACACAAATAAAATGAACAACGCAAGGAAAATCAGCGAAGATTTATACTGGGTAGGTTCGAGCGACCGCCGACTCAATCTTTTCGAAAACATAATGCCTGTGCCACAGGGCGTATCGTACAACGCATACCTGCTAAAGGACGAGAAAAATGTACTCATCGACACATCCGACAACTCTGTTGCCGACCAATTCTTCGAGAATATATACTCGCTCATCGGCGACAACGAAAAACTGGATTATATAATTGTAAACCACGTTGAGCCAGACCACAGCTCGTTGCTTTGCCGTACCGCATACGAATACCCCGAAGCAAAAATCATCTGCAGCGCACAGGCTCAGAAGATGATTCTGCAGTTCTTCGACTGCATAGCAACTGAGCGCTTCATCACCGTAAAGGAAGGCGACAAGATGAGTTTCGGCAAGCACGAATTTACTTTCTGCACAGCTCCTATGGTTCACTGGCCAGAAGTCATTGTCAGCTACGACATTACAACCAAGACATTGTTTTCGGCAGATGCATTCGGCACATTCAAGGCTCTGAACGGCAACCTTTTCGCCGACGAAGTCAACTTCGACCGCGACTGGCTCGACGAAGCACGCCGCTACTACACCAACATCGTAGGCAAGTACGGCACACAGGTACAGAATCTTCTGAAAAAAGCTTCCGCATTGGAAATAAAGATGCTATGCCCGCTTCACGGACCAATCTGGCGCGAAAATATCGGCTATTTCGTTGACAAGTACGACAAATGGAGCCGCTACGAAGCCGAGGACGATACCATATTAATAATATACGGTTCGCTGTACGGTCATACCGAATCGGCAGCCAACATTGTCGCTTCGCGCCTTGCCGAAGCCGGACAGAAAAACATTGCAATGTACGACGCATCGGTTACACATCCGTCCTACCTGCTTTCGGAAGCATTCCGCTGCCGCAGGATTGTAATCCTATCGTCCACCTACAATGCCGAAGTCTACACGCCTGTAAAGATTCTCATCGACGAGATGAAATCGCACAACCTGCAGAACCGCGTGTTTGCCGTAGCCGAAAACGGCACCTGGGCACCGACGGCAGGAAAGCAAATGCGTGAAATGCTGGCATTCAACAACAATGTCATCTGCGACACCACGCTCACAATCAAGTCGGCATTGAACGAAAGCCAGAAGGACAGCGTTGACAAATTTGTAAATGAGATTTTGAACAAATAATTACTAACCCTAAAACAGACACGAATATGAAGAAGTATGTTTGTAAGATTTGCGGATATGTTTACGACCCGACAGCAGGTGACCCCGACAGCAAAATAGCTCCGGGAACCGCATTCGAAGACTTGCCAGACGACTGGACTTGCCCTCTCTGCGGAGTTGGAAAGGAAGACTTTGAAGAAGAATAGTCTGCGAAGAAACTAAAAAAAAACAAGGCATAATCGTGATGGTTATGCCTTGTTTTGTTGTGGGCAAATATCACTTGACTAAGAAATCACACAAAAAATTACTTGGTTATCATTTTGGCAGGACGAATACGGTCAACAACCACAACATCGTCTTCAATATGATATATATACACCCATTTCTTATTGTGTGACACCATTCGACGTGCATTGGGATGATAACATAGAACATCTGCGAAATGGCTTACGCGATAAAGCCCAGCAAAAACAGAAAGAGACTGTACCTCGGCTATAATCATATCAATATATTGATTTGCGCCAGTTTGAGATTTTACCTCTTTTAAGAAATTAAACAGGAACATAAGGTCTTCCCGTGCCGACGAATCTATTTCAACTTTGTAGATTTTCATAGTATTCGTTGACCATAGCACGAAGTTCCCCAAAATATTCTTCTACCGACATTCTGCCAGAAGTGCCGACAGGTCTTGCTACCCTAGTAGCCTCAATATTTCCGTATGTTAGAGCAGGCTCAGCTACAACAGACTGTTTATCATTGGATTCTGTATCGAATGGCTTTTGCTTCATATTTCATCATTTTTATTTGGCAAAATTACAAAAAAATTGCTTCGTGCTACAAAAGAGCATAAAAGTTATCCACAAAAAATTAGACATTTAGCACCGAGTATTTTTTACTATTCAACAGCGACAATACCTATATATTAATTATATTAATATAACAACCCAAACATCCACAGCAAAGCAAAAAAAGTGTTTTCAAACACTAAATTATGACATATTTTAATGTTTCCAAACACTAAATTAGCATTAGACGTTGCACGCAACGTCTCTACAATTATAAAAACATTCATTAATATTGTCGCGACACGCCACAATACAACAATAATTACAGTCGCGGCACGCCACGAAATTATACAGTCGCGGCACGCCACGACGCAACAATTGTACAGACGCAAAATTTTGCGTCTCAAAAAGAAATCCAACACTTCAAAAATTTCCATAAAAATTTTTATTGCCTATTAAGAAATCTTGTGTATATTCGCAATCTTGTCAAGCAAACCATTATGGATGCTTGCGTAATGATTGTAATAATTTTAAGACATTGATACACAACAATGAGCGACGCACTATACAACATTGAATACGGACTATTCGTAATCACCGCCCGCGAAGGCGAAAAGGACAACGGCTGCATAAGCAACTCTGTGATACAGGTTTCGAGCGGAACACCTCAGACAATCGCCGTAAGCATGAACAAGAAGAACTTCACCCACGACATGATTGTCAGGACCAACCTTCTGAATGTCTCAATCCTGACAAAGGAAGTTCCAATGAATGTAATAAGTCACTTCGGATTCCAGAGTGGTCGCGATGTGAACAAGTTCGAGAAATGTGATGCCGTTCAACGTAGCGAAAACGGACTTTACTACATTCCCAAATACACAAACGCTTTCATTTCTGGCGCAGTAAAAAATGTAGTTGACTGCGGTACTCACAGCATTTTCATTGCCGAAATTACCGAAAAGCAGGTTTTGTCGGATGTAGAATCGGTTACCTACTCCTACTACCAGAAAAACATCAAGCCGAAGCCAGAACCATCGGTAAAGGTTGGCTGGAGATGCAAGGTGTGCGGATATGTATATGAAGGCGAGGAACTTCCTGCCGACTTCATCTGTCCGTGGTGCAAGCACGGTGCTTCCGACTTTGAAAAGATAACAATAGAATAAGAGTAATTTGTCAAACAATTAAAATAGAAAGGAAAATATCATGAACAAAAAAGTTTCAGAATTAATCAACACACAGATAAACAAGGAATTGTACTCTGGCTATCTTTACCTTGACATGTCGAACTTCTTCGAATCGAAGGGACTTGCTGGTTTCGCAAACTGGTATAAGGTTCAGGCTCAAGAAGAACGCGACCACGCAATGTTGTTCTACCAGTACCTCCAGAACAATGGCGAAAAGGTTACCTTGCTTGCAATCGACCAGCCAGACAAGAAGTACAAGACCTTTATGGATCCTCTAAAGGCTGCTTTGGAACACGAAAAGTATGTTACCTCGCTCATCGACAATATCTACGGTGAAGCAGCTAAGGCTAAGGACTACAGAACAATGGAACTTCTCCAGTGGTTCATCAAGGAACAGGGCGAAGAAGAAAAGAATGCCAACGACCTCATCAGCAAGATGGAACTCTTTGGTGGCGACGCTCGCGCATTGTATATGCTCGACCAGGAACTCGCTGGCAGAACCTACAACACTCCATCATTAGTTCTCTACTAAAACAGCAGGAAATGATTTTCAACATAGCAATACCCACAAGGGAAGGCGACATGGTTGACGAGCATTTCGGTCACTGCGAATATTTCACAATATTCAAGGTTGACGACGAAACCAAAACCATAATCAGCAAAGAAAAGTTGGATTCGCCCGAAGGTTGCGGATGCAAGTCGAACATTATCCACACTTTCCTCGAGAAGGAAATAGATGTGATGCTTGCCGGCGGAATCGGCGGAGGCGCTGTAGCAATGCTCGAATCGAGCGGAATCGGCGTTTTCAACGGATGCAGCGGTCCGACAAGCGAAGTCGTGCTTAACTTCCTGAACGGTAAAATTTACGCGCAAGGTGAATGTTGCAGCCAACATCATGATGGTTGTGAACACAGCTGCGACCACCACCATTGCAATTAAAAAAGAATAATAACTAATAAAAAACAAATAGACGATGAAGAAAAAATTTGTATGCCCAGTTTGTGGTTACGTTTATGAAGGCGAAAGCATGCCTGAAGATTTCAAATGCCCAGTTTGCAAGGTTCCAGGAAGCAAGTTCAAGGAAATGCAGGAAAACGCTCCTCTTGCAGCAGAACATGTATTTGGCGTAGGTATGAATCTCGACGCTTGCTCACCCGAAGACAAGCAATATATTATTGAACAGTTGAAGGCTAACTTCACAGGCGAATGCTCCGAAGTAGGTATGTACCTCTGCATGGCAAGAATCGCACACCGCGAAGGTTATCCTGAAATCGGTCTCTACTGGGAAAAGGCAGCTTTCGAGGAAGCAGAACATGCAGCTAAGTTTGCAGAACTCCTCGGGTCAGAATGCGATCCTAACATGACCGCTTCGACCGAAAAGAACCTGAAGTGGAGAATCGACTGCGAATTTGGTGCAACCGCTGGTAAGTTCGAATTGGCTAAGTGCGCAAAGAAGAACAACCTCGATGCCATCCACGACACAGTTCACGAAATGGCTCGCGACGAAGCTCGTCACGGCAAGGCTTTCGAAGGTCTCTACAACAGATACTTCAAGAAATAAGCGATTAGCTTTATACACAAAAATGCGGACAAAAATGTCCGCATTTTTTTTGCCTTTTAATTATCTTTGCATTCTCATGATCATAATATTATTGTGATGAAACAAGGAAAAGACAACAAGCCGCACATCGGCATATACGGAAGACGCAACGCAGGAAAATCATCGCTGATAAACTGTCTGTCAGGACAAAACATTTCAATAGTTTCTGACCTTAAGGGAACTACCACCGACCCTGTTAAACGCTCGTACGAAATACTGGGCTATGCTCCCGTCATTTTCATCGACACTGCAGGCATTGATGACGAGGGCGATACAGGGCAATTAAGAGTTCAGAAATCACTCGACACCATTAACATCATCGACATGGCAATAATAGTGATTTCGAACAACGAATTCGGAGCACAAGAACGCGAACTTATTGACAAACTGAACGCACTAAAAACTCCTTTTTTCATAATACACAATAAATCAGACATTACTCCACTGGATAATAGTCTGAAAACAAGCATTGAAAACGAATTCAAAGTCCCTGTAATCGACTTCACCACACAAAACCGCGACAAGGTTTCTCTTGTTTTCGATACGATAAAGCAAATTGCCCCCGAAAACACTTGGACATTCGGTTCTCTGCTTGGCGACATTGTTGAAAAGAATGACATTGTACTGCTAATCACGCCAATAGACAGCGAAGCCCCACAAGGACGAATGATTCTTCCACAAGTGCAGGTTCTGCGCGACTGCCTCGACAACCACTGCATGGCATTCGTAATTCAGGACACCGAAGTCGAAGAATTTTTCCGCCGAGGAATAAAGCCACGCCTTGCCATAACCGATTCGCAAGTTTTCCACAAGGTAAAGGATATGATCCCTAAGGATGTACCTCTGACAAGTTTCTCGATTGTACTTGCCCGTAGCAAAGGCGATTTTGCCAACTATCTGAAAGGAACACCGCACATTTCAGAACTAAAGGATGGTGACAAGATACTGATGCTCGAAAGTTGCAGCCACCATGTATCGTGCGAGGACATAGGCCGGGTAAAGATTCCAAACGGACTGCGCAAATTCACTGGCAAGGAATTGGATTTCACTTTTGTAGCCGGGTTTGACGGCATTCCAGAACCTATTACCGACTTTGCGATGGTAATACAATGCGGAGGTTGCATGGTGACACGCAAACAACTGATGAACAGGCTGAAACCAGCCGTTGATGCTGGCATACCTATTTCAAACTACGGAATGACCCTCGCCTACCTTAGCGGAATTTTCGACAAGGCGGTTGAGGTTTTCAGGAAATAGAAAATGGTGAAACACTACCCCCTACTAAGTCATGCTGAACTTGTTTCAGCATCTGAAACATAATGCCCCAAAAACAAGCATCTACCTATTTTGCCCCTGCCAACTTCTTGATTTCGTTCAACTTGTTAAGAGCCTCCAACGGACTTAGGCGGTCAATGTCAAGATTCATAAGTTCCTTCTTTATTTGCGAAAGCACAGGATCGTCCAACTGGAAGAAACTCAACTGGTAACCATCACGGTTCTGGGCAATGTTATCCACTGGTTTTCCGACATTTGCAACACCGTTAACATCGCTTCCAGTCGCTTCAAGCTGTTCAAGAATCTTGTTGGCACGATATACAATAGACTTTGGCATACCAGCCATCTTTGCAACATGAATACCAAAGCTATGCTCGCTCCCACCCGACTGCAGTTTACGAAGGAAAATCACTTTGTTGCCCGACTCTTGTACCGAAACATTGTAGTTGCGAATTCTGCTGAAATCCTTCTCCATTTCGTTAAGCTCATGGTAATGTGTTGCGAACAAAGTCTTTGCCTTCGAATGTTCATGAATGTATTCGGCAATCGCCCAAGCTATTGAAATACCATCGTAGGTACTTGTACCACGACCAAGTTCATCGAGCAGGATCAGGCTCTTGTCCGACAAATTGTTCATTATGCTTGCGGCCTCGGTCATTTCGACCATGAAAGTGGATTCTCCCATCGAAATGTTATCGGATGCACCAACGCGGGTGAAAATCTTGTCAACTATTCCAAGCGTTGCTTTCTGTGCCGGCACATAACTACCTATTTGCGCCATAATGCATATCAGCGCAGTCTGGCGTAACAACGCCGACTTTCCAGACATGTTAGGTCCGGTAATCATCATTATCTGCTGGGTCTTGTCATCGAGGAAAACATTGTTTGAAATATATGGTTCGCCAAATTTCAACTGCTTCTCTATCACAGGATGACGACCTTCCTTTATGTCGATTATGTTTTCCTCGTTAACCTCCGGACGGCAATAATTGTTCTGCACGGCATCCTTTGCAAACGAAAGCAAGCAATCGAGACGGGCGACAAGCCCAGCATTTACCTGTACCTTGCCTATTTGCGTTGTTGCAAAAGCAATAAGTTCGTTATATAGTCGCGATTCGATTGCCGAAATCTTTTCTTCGGCGCCGAGTATTTTTCCCTCGTATTCCTTGAGTTCCTCGTTGATGTATCGCTCGGCGCTTACAAGTGTCTGCTTGCGTGTCCACTCGGGCGGAACCTTGTCCTTGTGCGTATTGCGCACCTCGAAGTAATAACCGAAAACATTGTTATAACTTACTTTCAACGAGGGAATTCCCGTTCTTTGGCTTTCACGCCGTTCAAGGTCGTTGAGATAGTTCCGTCCTCCGTTTGATATGCTTCTCAGTTCATCGAGTTCAGCATTTGCACCACTTTTTATCACATTGCCCTTCGAGAGCATGTTGGGGCATTCGGGATTAAGATAACTGCCAATTTTATCGCGCAATTCTGTGCAATCGTAGATTTTCTCTCCGATGACCTGCATTTCAGGAAGTTTCGACTCCCTGCAAAGCTTAATTATCGGTTCTATGGCATCGAGGGAATATTTCAACTGAAGCATTTCGCGCGGATTCACTCGCATGACAGCCACTTTGGATGCCAAACGCTCAATATCGCCAACCATTGACAGCTGTGACGAAATGCCATTGCAAACCTCATTGTTCTTTATCAAGTACTCGACCACATTCAGGCGCTCGTTTATTTCCGCTACATTCTTCAGAGGCAATGACAACCAACGCTTTAGCAACCTGCCTCCCATTCCCGTCTGGGTACTGTCGATTACATTAATCAAACTTTTTCCGTTTTCGTATCCCGAATCAAAAAGCTCAAGGTTGCGAATTGTAAACTTGTCGAGCCACACATACTTGTCTTCATCGATACGTGCAAGGTTCTTTATGTGCTCGCAACAGTCGTGCTTGGTATATTCAAGGTAATCGATTATTGCGCCAGCAGCGATAACACCGACCTTCAAATGTTCCACTCCGAAACCTTTGAGCGACTTAGAGTTAAACTGCCTAGTAAGTTTCTCGAAAGCATTTTCCTCGGTAAACATCCAGTCGGGAAGATCGTATGTTGCAGGAAGCTCGCGGAAGTTTTCCAATATTTCCGCTTTCTGGTTCTTCTCGAAGATAACTTCCTTTGGCTTAAAGTTTTGGATCAGTTTATCGATGTACTCACGAGTACCTTGCGAGACAAGGAATTCGCCAGTAGAAATGTCGAGGAAAGATATTCCGTAAATCTTTTTGTCGAAGTAAATGCTTGCAAGGAAATTGTTTTCCTTCTGTTCAAGCACATTGTCGTCCATTGTTATGCCAGGAGTTACCAATTCGGTAATGCCACGCTTCACAATGGTTTTTGCAGTCTTTGGGTCTTCAAGCTGTTCGCAAATAGCCACCCGCTGACCAGCACGGACAAGCCTTGGCAAGTAAGTGTCGATTGCATGATATGGAACGCCTGCAAGCGGAGCTCCGGCACGCTGAGTAAGCGTTATGCCAAGAATTTTACTCGCCACAACCGCGTCATCGCCAAAGGTTTCGTAGAAATCGCCTACCCTAAACAAAAGAATTGCATCAGGGTGCTTGCGTTTCACTTCATAGTACTGCTTCATCAGCGGTGTTTCTGTATCTTTCTTGGTCATCGGAAACTATTTTAGGAGTGCAAAACTACTGAAAAAAATTGATGTTCTCTCTTAAACATTATTAACAAATAGGGCAAAGTTATAAAACAAGCAAGACCGATTTTGAGGACGACAATCAAGAACTAAGCCCAAAAGTATCTTTGGATCTGTTACAAAAAATCTCGATTTTATGTTTGGATTTGTTACAAAAATTTTTGATTTTATGTTTGGATTTGTGCAAAAAGATGTATCTTTGCGGAGAAATAAAAATCGCAAACCATTATGTTTCAAAGAAATGCAATAAAATGGCTCAGAAACTGGAGGACTAAAGAAAACAGGAAGCCTCTTATAGTCAGAGGAGCAAGGCAAGTCGGTAAAACTTCGCTGATAAAAACCTTTGCCAAAGAGTTCAATTCTTTCCTGTCGTTTAACCTTGAAAATCCAGATGACTTGCAACTGTTTTCGCGCGAAATGTCAGCCAAAGAACTTTTCGACCTGCTTTTGTCGGTAAGGCACAAGAAAAAGGAAGGTGACATATTGCTTTTCATCGATGAAATACAAAATTCGCCATTTGCAGTAAAGGTTTTGCGATTCTTCTACGAGGAACTGCCCGATGTTTATGTCATAGCAGCAGGCTCTTTGCTTGAGACAATGATAAACACCGAAATATCATTCCCTGTGGGACGAGTGGAATTTATGGCACTCCGCCCCTGCACTTTCACAGAATTTCTCGGAGCGATAGACGAAAAGCCGCTTCGCGACATGATAGAAAATTTCGATGTGCCTGATGTGCTTCACAACAGGGTGATGACGCTTTTCAACCAGTACGCGCTCGTTGGCGGAATGCCAGAGGCTGTAGCGCAATACGCAAAGAAACACGACCTTGTTGCATTGGACAATGTATATCAGCCACTTCTTACCAGTTACTCAGATGATGTGGAAAAGTACAAGAAAAATGAAACCATGCGCAATGTTTTGCGGTTCATAATAAACAAGGGCTGGCAATATGCAGCATCACGGATAACATTCGAGCGTTTCGGCAACAGCAACTACAAAAGCCGAGAAGTTGGCGAAGCCATGAGAACCCTGCAAAAAGCCATGCTTCTTGAACTGACATACCCGACTACAGAAACCACAGTTCCATTCAGCGATGACATGCGAAAAAAGCCTAAACTAATGTGGCTGGACACAGGATTGGTAAACTATGCAGCAGGCGTACAATCTGAACTTTTCGGCAAAACCGACATTGTTGATGCATGGAAAGGCAAAATAGCGGAACACATTGTAGGTCAGGAACTTTTAGGGCAATCCAATTTGTTTCTGGACTATAGGCATTTTTGGGTAAGAGAAGAAAAAAATTCGCAGGCGGAAATAGATTTCCTCTACAAAAGCCGACTCTACGGAGCCATGCCAATAGAAGTAAAATCGGGACACAATGCGCACCTTAAATCTCTGAATCTCTTTATGGAACAGGCATCATGCCAGTACGCAATGCGTTTCTGGGCTCAACCAAAAACTGTCGATACCATAACTCTCCCAAGCGGAAAACAGTTCACTCTCTACAATTTACCTTATTATTACGCAGGACAAGTCGAAAATATAATGGACAAAATTTTCGCTAACAGATAAAAGCATATTTTTATTATCTTCGCAAGTTATTTTAAACACTCAAACAGATGAACGAAAACAAGAAAGCCATCCTCATGATACTCGACGGATGGGGAATTGGAAAGCACGACAAGGCCGATGTAATTGACTCGGCAAACACAATAAACTATCACAATTTTCTAAAGCAATATCCTCATTCGCAACTTCTTGCCTGCGGTGAGAATGTCGGTCTGCCCGACGGACAGATGGGAAACTCAGAAGTCGGACACCTCAACATTGGCGCCGGTCGTATTGTATATCAGGACTATGGTCGCATCAATAACGCCATTGCAAGCGGCGACTTCTTCAAGAACGAAAAGCTAAACGAAGCCTTCGATTATGCATTGAAGAACGGCAAGCAGGTGCATCTGCTAGGACTTGTCTCCAACGGCGGCGTACACTCGTCGGACAAGCATCTCGAAGCACTAATTAAGATGTCGGACATGAAAGGTTGCAAACAGACTTTCGTACACGCCCTCACCGACGGCCGCGACACCGACCCCAAGAGCGGAATCGGCTTCGTTAAGGGAATTGTCGATTATATGTCGGAAACCAAGTCGGCTGTAAAACTTGCCTCGCTCGTAGGTCGTTACTACACTATGGACCGTGACAAGCGCTGGAACCGCATAAAACTCGGATACGACTTGATGGTCAGTGGTATAGGCGAAAAATCAACCGACATACTTGCCTCGATGCAAAAGTCGTACGACGAAGGCGTTACCGACGAATTCATTAAGCCTATAGTGATGGTTGACGGCAACGGCAATCCGCTCACGACCATTCAGCCCGACGATGTTGTCATCTGCTTCAACTTCCGCACCGACAGGCTCCGCCAGATAACCACCGCCCTCACCCAGCAGGAATTCCCCGAAGAAGGAATGCACACAATTCCGCTCAAGTACTACACAATGACCTGCTACGATGAGAATTTCAAGGGCGTGAATGTGATTTACGGCAAGGAATATCCGCAAAACACTCTCGGCGAGATAGTTTCGCGCAACGGACTGAAGCAACTGCGAATAGCCGAAACCGAAAAGTACGCACACGTGACCTTCTTCTTCAACGGTGGTCGCGAAACCGAATTTGATGGAGAAAAGCGCATACTCATACCCTCGCCCAAAGTTGCCACCTACGACCTGCAGCCCGAAATGAGCGCGTTCATCGTCAAGGACAACCTTGTTGCCGAAATCAACAAGAACGAGCACAACCTTATTGTTGTCAACTTTGCCAACGGCGATATGGTCGGACATACAGGCGTTTACAAGGCGATCTGGGAAGCAGTTGAGGATGTTGACAAGTGCATAGGCGAAGTGGTTGCCGCCGCCCGCAACAACGGCTACGATGTCATCATCATCGCCGACCACGGCAACGCCGACAACGCCGTTAATCCCGATGGTTCGCCAAACACCGCCCATTCGCTCAACCCTGTTCCCTGCATTGCCATTTCCGACAAGGTAAAATCGCTGAACAACGGCATCTTAGCCGATGTTGCCCCAACAATATTGAAACTCATGGGCATAGAACAGCCAAAGGAAATGACGGGAAAGGCGTTGTATTAAGATAGCAATTCATAGTCAATCGAATTCTTGCGACAGTATCGCAAACATTACTACAAATTAGGGGACATTTTCCAAACATTTCCCCTAATTTCCTATTTTAGTGCAATTAGTTTTTGCAATTGGCAAATAATTAAAAATCACCCCAATACTATAATCTAAAAATTTCATCAGTCAATTTAATAACTCTATTAAATAAAATTATTAATTTTGCGGCAGTTTTTAAAACGCAAAGGATGAACAAGGACAACAATATGGAACAGCAGATTCTGCAATGTGCCGAAGAACTGTTCCTCGAAAAGGGATTTTCGCTGGTGAGTACCACCGACATAGCCAAGAAAGCGGGATGCAACCAAGCTCTCGTACACTACTATTTTCGCACTAAAGAAAACCTTTTCCAGCAGATTTTTCAAGCGAAATTCACTAAGTTCCTCTACATTTTCACAACCTTCGACGACAGCGACGAGCCGTTCACCACAAGGCTACGCAAGAAAATCGAGGCGCACTTCAACCTGCTGATAGAGAACAGGCAGATTCCGTTTTTGATAGTCAACGAACTGATACTTAACGAAGAACGCCGTAGCGCACTTGTCAAAAACATTTACAACAAGAACCTTGAAATATACCGTCGCTTCGACCACGAACTGCAGGAAGAAATCCAGAAAGGCAACATCCGCCCCATCTCCACCCTCGACCTGCTAATCAACATAGTGTCAATGAACATAATAATATTCTTTATGCTTCCGCTCCTCGAAAGCCAGTTCAACTTCGACGACGAAGAAATTGCCGAGCTGTTGCAACAACGCAAGCACGAAGTGGTAGAGACAATAATGTGCAGCTTAAGACCTAAAAACAAGTAAAGCATGGAAAATCAATCATATAGACTCGGAATCGACATCGGTTCAACAACTGTAAAAACCATAGTCCTCGACAGAGACGACAACATTCTGTTTTCGGAATACAGGCGCCACAACGCCAATGTGGTCGACACGCTGTCGGAAACACTCGGCAAAGTCGTCGAAAAGCTTGGTGACATCGAAGCAAGCACAATAATAACAGGCTCTGTAGGAATGGGATACGCAGAAAAGGCCGGCGCAAGGTTCGTTCAGGAAGTCATTGCTTCCACCGAATGGATAAAGGAAAAGTATCCGCAGGTACGCACCTTCGTCGATATTGGCGGCGAGGACAGCAAGATGATTTTCCTCCAGCCAGGCAAAACTCCCGACATCCGCATGAATGGTTCGTGCGCAGGTGGAACAGGAGCGTTCATCGACCAGACGGCCACCCTGCTCGGCATAGAGCCGATAGAACTCAATCAGTTAGCCGCAGACCACAAGACAATCTACCCCATAGCTTCACGCTGCGGAGTATTCTCGAAGACTGATATACAGAACCTTATAAGCCGAAACACCAGCAAGCAGGACATTGCCGCTTCGGTGCTCAACTCGGTGGCAATGCAGGTGACATCGTCGCTTGCCCGCGGAACCGACATAGTACCGCCAATACTTTTCTGCGGTGGTCCGTTCAAGTTTATACCACAACTTAAAGAGAGCTTTATTAACATCTTAAAAATCAACAATGAAGATTGTATAATTCCAGAAAATACGGAATTGTTCCCTGCATTGGGATGCGCCTTCTTAGCCAAGAAGTACAACGAGAAACCAGAGTCAATTTCCAACTTAATTCAAAAGTTGAACAAAAAGCATGATTCTATTTCTAAATCAAATGGTAATGTCTTAAAAAAGCTCTTCGATTCCGATGAAGAATTCCAGACCTGGAAAGCCGACCGACAGAGATTCTCGCTCAAGACAATTGAACCAGAAAGCGGATCAGAGATAAGGTGTCATCTTGGCGTCGATTCTGGCTCCACCACAACCAAAGTTGTCCTTATCGACAACAATCTCAACATAATCTATAAGGATTACCTCCGAAATAATGGTAACAGTTTCAATACTTTTGTCGAAAGTATGAGGTCGCTGCAAAAATTTGAGGAGGAGAAAAACATAAAAATCAAAATCGTAAGTAGCACTGCTACAGGATATGGCGAAAATCTATTAAAGAAAGCCTTTAATATGAACAATGGCATTGTCGAGACAATGGCGCACTACATTGCAGCCCGTGAAGTTTGCCCCGAAGTGTCGTTTGTCCTCGACATAGGCGGACAGGACATGAAAGCCATCTTCATCGACAATGGCAGCATAAAGCGCATCGAAATCAACGAGGCTTGTTCGTCGGGATGTGGCTCGTTCATAGAGACTTACGCCAACATGCTCAACTATCCTGTTGCAGAATTTGCACGCATGGCATGCACCGCCGACCAACCCTACGACCTCGGCACCCGCTGCACAGTCTTTATGAACTCAAAGGTAAAGCAGTCGCTTCGCGAAGGCACCTCCATAGAGAATATTGCCGCAGGTTTCTCCTACTCCGTCATCAAGAATTGCCTGTTCAAAGTACTGAAACTAAAGAACTTGAACGAACTTGGCGACAACATTGTCGTTCAGGGCGGAACAATGAAGAACCTCTCCATAGTCAAAGCATTGGAAGTGCTGACAGGCAAAAATGTCTTCTTCTCCGACATTCCCGAACTTATGGGAGCCTTTGGTGCTGCAATCTACGGAAAATCAACCGATTGCCACAACGAGACCAGCATTTCGGAACTTATCAAGTTCAACGAATATAAATCGTCGATTGTCAACTGCAAAGGTTGTGAAAACCAATGCACTGTGAACATTTTCAAGTTCGAGAACGGCAATTCGTTCTACGCGGGCAACAACTGCGAAAAAGTATTCTCCAACAGGTCAGAAAGCACCGCCAAGGGCATCAACCTGCACGCCGAAAAGGACGACATGCTGTTTGAAAAGCATGAATACACAACCGCCAAGAACGGCAAAAAGGTCGGACTGCCGCGCGCATTGGGCATGTACGAGAATTTCCAGTTCTGGCAGGCAATGTTCAGCACCTTGGGCTACGAAGTCGTATTGTCAGGCGACTCGACAAACAAACTCTACGAGCCTGGCGTTAAGTCGATTATGTCCGACAACATCTGCTTCCCTGCGAAACTCATGAACGGACATATACTCGACCTTGTCAACAAGAAAGTCGATTTCATTTTCTACCCTTACATCGTACTCGAAGTAAAGGACGACGAGAAGTCGAACAACAGCTACAACTGCCCCATCGTGAGCGGTTACGGTGATGTAATAAAGAGTTCAATCGATACTGAAAATAAATACGGCATACGATTTGACAATCCGATAATTACATTCAGTAATGATGAGTTGCTTTGGAAGTCGTGCAATGCCTATTTGAAGTCGCTTGGCTTTGACAAGAAGATGCGTCGCAAAGCCATCGAAAATGCCATTGAAGCACAGGCAAACTTCCGCGCACGCCTCACAGAGCGCACCGCCGAGGTAATCGAAAAAGCCAATCGCGACGGCAGAACAGTAATTGTTCTGGCAGGCCGTCCCTACCACATCGACCCGCTCATACAACACAAAGTGTCACAGGCAGTTGCCGAGATGGGCATAGATGTCGTAACCGAAAATGTTTCGTATCTGGACAATGAAAACATCTTCGACGAACTGCACTCGCTCACACAGTGGAGTTTCCCGACGCGAATCTTCAAGGCGGCGCACTATGTTGCCAACGCTCCCGACAATGTTCAGTTTATCGAACTCACCTCGTTCGGCTGCGGTCCCGATGCCTTCATACTCGATGAGATGGGAAGCATATTGAACCGTAAAGGCAAGAATCTCACCATATTAAAGATTGATGATGTAAACAACATAGGTTCTCTGCGCCTGCGCATCCGTTCTCTCGTTGAAAGCCTCAAGCTCAACAACGGACATCGCAAGGAAACCAAGTTCGTAACCACCAAACCGTTCATGGAAGCCGACAAACGCAGGTTAATTATCGGTCCATACTTCGCAGAAGGCTATTCAGAGTTCATTCCAGCCTTCTTTAAGGCAAAGGGCTATAATCTTCTCAACCTGCCAAAAGGAACGCCTGAATCGAACGAATATGGCCTTAAATACGCCAACAACGACATCTGCTACCCTGCCACCATTGTCATCGGCACGATAATGATGGCTCTCAAAAGCGGAAAATTCAATCCGGACGACATTGCCGTTGCCATCACGCAGACAGGTGGACAATGCCGAGCCAGCAACTATTTGTCGCTGATTAAGAACGCAATGGTAACTGCAGGATTCGAGAATATTCCCGTCATTTCGGTGGCAACAGGCAGCAGCAAGATAAACTACCAGCCAGGGTTCGACCTTCATGTTTCGAAAAACATCGGCTTGTTACTCAACACAATGCTGTATGCCGACTGCCTTTCCAAATTGTACCAAGGAGCAGTCATCAGGGAAAAGGAAAAAGGTATTGCTCGGAAAATCAGGGACAAATACACCGAAATGAGTTTCCCGTACATCGAAAACAAGAATGGCGAAAAACTTCAGGGACTTCTAAAGAAAGCCGTTGCTGAATTCCGCGAGAACATCAACGAAGGAAGCACCTACCCGACCATCGGCATCGTCGGCGAGATATACCTGAAATACAACGCATTCAGCAACAAGTACGTTGTTGATTGGCTCAACGACCAAGGCTTTGAAGTTGCAGTGCCGTCGATTTACAACTTCTTCATCAACGGACTGGTAAACAACGCAGTAAACCGCAAATACCACATCAAGCCCAGCAAGACGCCAACATTCGTAAGCACAAGCATTTACAACCTAATAGCAAGGTTTGCACGCAAGTACGACAAGATTTGCGCAGGCTTCCCGAGCTACCGTCCGTTCGACAACCTGTTCGAAGCCTTCAATGATGCCACCAAGATTGTAAATCCAGCCACCAACTTCGGCGAAGGCTGGCTTCTGCCTGCCGAAATTGCAAACTATGCAAAGAACGGAATAAGCAGCGTGGTAAGTTTACAACCATTCGGTTGTATAGCCAACCACATCATTTCCAAGGGCATGGAAAAGAAAATCAAGCAGATTTACCCCGACATGAACCTACTCTTCCTCGACTTCGACGCCGGCACATCGGAGGCTAATGTGTTCAACAGGTTGCACTTCATTCTGGAAAATGCGAAAAGCAAGATAAAGAAGGCATAGGAAACGGCGCAACACATTGCGCCACTACAATTATTATTGATTCATCATGTACAATCGTGCCATGGCGCGATTCTTCCTGTACAGACGCAAAATTTTGCGTCTCAATCGGCGCAAATCATTGCGCCGCTACAATTATTAAATCATTGAATTTTTGGCGTATGTGTCAAAAAGAGACCTGAAATTGCCATGAAAATGTTATAAGTGTCAAAAAGAGACCCAAAACAAGGTTGAACTATTTCTTTTTCAAAGGCT
>CADAXK010000001.1 GCA_902791865.1 uncultured Bacteroidia bacterium | reverse complement strand
TGAAACTTATACTTTCAGATCTGTTACAACCGACCATACACTTAGTGTTACATTCATAGCTGTCGTTTCTGCTGACGAGATTGAAGCAGGTTCGATGTCTATCTACCCGAACCCGAACAACGGTATGTTCAGCATCGACTTCAGCAACATCGAAGGTGATGCAACCTATCAGCTTATCGATGCTCGAGGCGTGGTTGTTGAAACTCGTGACATCAATGTTATGAATGGTGAAACAATGAACTTCAACCACAATCTCCGCGCTGGTGCTTACTTCGTAAGAATCATCAATGGCGACAAGGTTTACATTGAGCAGATTGTTGTTGAATAATCACAGCAATCAAAAATAAAAAAAACGCTCGAAAGGGCGGTTTTTTTTATCATCTCGCGATTCTTTCTGTACAGACGCAAAATCTTGCGTCATAATCGGCGCAACGCATTGCAAACGGCGCAAATCATTGCACATAAACGGCGCAAAGCATTGCGCCGCTACAATCATCGAATTATCAAATTATCGAATTATCAAATCATCAAATTTTCAAATTTTTGAACCTTGAACGTTAAACCTTAAACGTTAAACCAGAAACGTCGAACCAGAAACCTTCAAACGGCGTCATCTCATGTAAAGACGTGCCATGGCGCGTCTCTACAGAAACGCCGCATTTTAAATTTTTGAATTATTGAATTTTCAAATCATCAAATTCTCAAATTCTAGAACCTTAAACGTTAAACCTGAGAAACGTCGCAGCCATTTAAACGGGCGCAACAAAAAGGGGCTAAAAGTCTAACAGGCAGACAAGCTAACAGCCATGACGAAATAACGTTCAGTACGTTATGGCTTCAAGCCTGTGAGCCTTTGAGCCTGCAAGCCCCGCCTCCCCCAGAAACTTTTCTATTGCCTATTTGTAATCTAATATTTATCTTTGCACCGCAAATAAATACTTAACAAGTAACATTTTATAAAAGTTTTGATTAAAGCCGAGGGGTCCGATGGCATATAACGGGAGGTTTGGAATATGAAAAAACTATTATTTAGTGTGCTCCTATTGCTGGCAATGGCATTTGGAGCAGTCGCACAGACGGAAGTGACGATTGGTGATGGTTCAGGAACGGACTTTTATTTTCCTGTAAACATGTTCTACAATTATTCGCTTACAGAGCAGATTTATACTGCAGAAGAAATTGGTGTGGCAGGTACAATTACCTCTATCAGTTACTATTATGATTTCGTTAATTCTTTCGACCTGCCAGATGTTAAGATATACATGATGGCTACGAGTAAGAGTTCGTTTAGTTATTATGGTGATATAGTTCCTTTAACAGATGCCACATTGGTGTACTCTGGCAACTTTGCTGCTTCTAATGCCGGTTGGATGACTATTAACCTCGATAACGAATTTTATTACAATGGTACAGACAATCTTATAGTATGTATATACGATCCGGTTTTTGATTATCCTGGGCCGAATTATAAATTTTATTATACATCAACCGGTGGAAACACGGCAATTACCTATTATAGTGATACTGATCTTCCTAACATCGACGATTTGTCATCGTTTGGTGGAAATAAGGAGGTTTTTAGGGGGCATAGCGATATTAAACTCGTTATTGATGTAGAAGAAAATCCTGCATGTCCGAAGGTTAGAAAACTTGCTGTGAACAATGTTACTTCTTCAACTGCAAATGTTTCGTGGAGGCCGGTTGGTAGCGAATCCACATGGGTGCTCAAGTATGGAGCTTATGGGTTTGATATTGAAACCGAAGGTACTACCGTGGAACTGACAAGTACAAGTTATACATTGGAAGGTCTTGAGACAAGGACTTTATATGATGTATATGTAATGGCTGTTTGCGGTGATGATAGCGAAAGCGGAATAAGAATGCTTACATTTGAAACAGAATGCGAACCAATTGCTGATTTCCCATGGACAGAAGACTTTGATTCTTTGCCAGATTTAAATTTCCCAGAATGCTGGTCGATTATTGATAATAATCAAGATGACGATTATTGGTATATAGACAATTATGATTTGGATAATATTCAGGCTGCCATTTATACAGATTATAATGAAGGAAACAATGACGACTACCTCATACTTCCTCCTTTTGAACTTGACGGCAACTATGGATTCAGTTTCGATGTGCGCGTTGAAAGCGCTGACGAACCCAATGACTACGAGGTCCTTCTTTCCACCACATCATCAAGTATTGAAGATTTTACAGTGGTACTGCAGCCCCTTGAAACGGTTAACAATACATCATTTCAGAGAAAAAATATTCCATTGACAGATTATCACGGAACTGTTTATATCGCTATTCATGTTCCTCAGGGAGGTCTTGATGGATGGTATTTGTTCTTGGACAACTTTGAGCTCCGTGATGCACTCCACGATGCAGAAATTGTTGATTTCAGATTCCCAACACGTATGGCCGCTCCTGTAATCGACAGCGAAAATGCAACTGTTACTGCAATCGCTTCGTATCAGGCTGACCTCTATGATCTTGCCGAAAGCCTTACACTTTCGGTTGACGCTATTTATACCGAGAATAGTGCAACCGTATTGGAAAATGAAAAAACATATACATACACCGTTACAGCAGAAGACAGGACAACTACCAAGGACTGGACTGTCGTTGTTACAAAGGCAGAATCTGCAAGCACCGCAAACGATATAGTTTCGTTCACATTCGACGAGCAGGTAGGAGAGTCGGTAATAGATACAGTAAATAAAACCGTCTTGGCGTATGCGGAATGGTATTGGGATCTTACAGATCCTATATTTCCGGATATCGAGGTTTCGCCAATGGCTACCATCACCCCCGAAAGCGGTACGGATCAATATTTCAACGAACCGGTTGTCTATACTGTTGTAGCCGAAGATGGCGAAAGTACTGCCAACTGGACGGTAACAATCATCAACGACCCGAATGCTTGTATTATGCCATATTACATTGATATTGACAATATAACAGCTACAACTGCATCTTTGGCATGGTATAGGATTTATACCGAAACATCTTACCAGCTGAAGGTTTCTACAACCGAAATGACAGATATGGAAGCCGAAGCCGATGTATATGACAGTATAATTGCTGTTAATGGTGACGAGATTAACGTTGATCTTACCGGATTGACGGCGGCCACAACATACTATATATACCTTAAGCCTAATTGTAGCACCGATGATTGGTACGAAACCTATTTTATTACAGAATGCGATGGTTCAGCATATTCGCTTCCATTTGTCGAAACATTCGAAGAAGTTTCGGGATCAAGGCAATGCTGGACTGTAGTGGATGCAAACGATGATAATACCACTTGGTGTTATGGTAATATGATTACTGGTAATGGAGAATCAGCATATTATAATTTCGATACATATAATGATGCCAACGACTGGTTGATTTCTCCTAAGATTGCGATAGTAGAAAATGCCTATTTGACATTCGATTATGCAGTAAACTCTAATACTATTTCGGAAAGATTCTCGGTATATGTAATGGATGATCCGGAAAACTACGAAAGCGCAACACAGATTCATGCAACACAGACTGTGAATAATGATGAATTCGTGGCAATAACAGACATTGACCTTTCTGGATATGCAGGACAGGATATTTACATTGGTATCAAGTGCGAATCGGAGGCTGATCATTATTCTTTCATTGTCGATAACTTCAAGGTTTTATTGCCATCGTACACAATTACAGCAACTGCTGGCGAAAATGGTACAATCAGCCCTGCCGAAGTGACAGTTTACCAAGGTGAAGATGCCGATTTTACAATTGTTGCAAATGAAGGCTACAGAATTGAAAGCGTAATGGTTGATGCAACAAATGATGTCACTGAAAATGTTGTTGCTGGCGACGGCGTATTCTTCTACACATTTGAAAATATAACACAAGACCATACGATTAACGTAATATTCGAAGAAATACCTACCTACACAATCACTGTTAACGCTGATGAAAATGGTAACGTTTATTATAACGATGCTTTGGTTTCTGCTCCTATCGTAGTAACTGAGGGTGCAACTCCAGAATTTGAAATCACTCCTGCTACAGGCTATCAGATTGATGTCCTCACAGTAGGTGGAGATACAGTAGAACTTACGCAGCAACAGTTGGGCGGATTAACCTACACATTCGAACCTATAATGGCAGACATCACTCTTGCTGTAACCTTCGAGGCAATACCTCCAGCAACTCATACAATTACTCTTACCGTTGGTGAACATGGTACTGTTACCCCAAGTGGCGAAATGAAACTTATACTTTCAGATCTGTTACAACCGACCATACACTTAGTGTTACATTCATAGCTGTCGTTTCTGCTGACGAGATTGAAGCAGGTTCGATGTCGATCTACCCGAACCCGAACAACGGTATGTTCAGCATAGACTTCAGCAACATCGAAGGTGATGCAACCTATCAGCTTATCGATGCTCGAGGCGTGGTTGTTGAAACTCGCGACATCAACGTTATGAATGGTGAAACAATGAACTTCAACCACGACCTCCGTCCAGGGGCTTACTTCGTAAGAATCATCAATGGCGACAAGGTTTACGTTGAGCAGATTGTTGTTGAATAACAAATAGCACAACCAAGAATACAGAGGTCGCTCGCAAGGGCGACCTTTTTTTGTGCCTCATGCACAGAAACGGATTTTTTAGTGCCCTGAAGGGCAGAACGGCTTTGCCTTTCTCGCGTAGCGACTTTTTTTAGTGCCCTGCGGGCAGAAATTGAACAAATCTTTTTCAAATTAAACAAATATGGCTAATAAAATTTGTATAATTGCTCTCTTCGTGTCGCGAGCTAAAGGTTTGTGTCAATTTGTAAGATTTAATTGCATTGAGGGCTTCGCCGTTCTCGCGCAGCGACTCTTTTAAGACCTTTGGGCGCTTCGCCTTGTACAGACGCAAAATCTTGCGTCTTAAACGGCGCAAATCATTGCAATCGGCGCAACGCATTGCGCCTACAATTATCAAATCGTTAAATTGTTGAATTTCCATATTATCTTGTACAATCGTGCCATGGCGCGATTCTACAAGAAATGGGCGGTGCCCTTCAAACCATCAAATTTTCAAATTTTTGAACCTTGAACGTTAAACCTTAAACGTTAAACGTTGAACGTTAAACCTGAAACCAGAAATCTGAAACGGGCGCAACAAAAAGGGGCTAAAAGTCTAACAGGCAGACAGGCTAACAGCCATGACGAAATAACGTTCAGTACGTTATGGCTTCAAGCCTGTGAGCCTTCGAGCCTGCAAGCCCCAAAACCAGAAACGGCGTTAGCCATAGAACTGCGCAGCACTTCAGTGGCACAAATCTTTTTTTTTCTACATATCAAAAAAAACACCTATCTTTGCACTTTGCCTGAAAAAGTGTATTTTGGGCGCATGTAGTTGAATATAAATAATTTGATGTTTTAAAGCCGACGGCTCCGATGGCATATAACTGGAGTTTGTAACAATGAAAAAACTAATATTTAGTGTGCTCCTGTTGCTGATGACAGTGATTGGGGCGGTGGCACAAGTAACCGTGACGGTTTGTGATGGAACGGCAACAAACAGTTACATTCCTTTTTACGGCTCTTATGTCGACACTCATGGGTGTACGTGTGAATTTGTCATTCCTGCCGAAACAGAAGGCATGAGTGATATGGAAGGAGGAACAATCTCCTCGTTGACTTTCTACATTTCTGGCTCTCCAGAGTCATGGGGTAGTCCTACTATTAAAGTGTATATGGGAGAAGTGGATGGCACCACGCTCAGTAGCATTAGCGGACCGGATGACTTCACCCTAGTATACACGGGTACTGTAAGCAACACCAACCCGTTGGAGATTGAACTTGACGAAACTTACACTTATGGAGGCGGTAATCTCTTTATTGGTACTTATGTCGAAACTGCAAGTAGTACTTATAAGTCTACATCCTTCTATGGTGTTTCAGCAGCGTCAGGCTCTTCTATTTATTACTCCGGTAGTTGGGGAAGTGGCACTCCTCAGTCATTCCTTCCCAAGACCACTTTCGCTTACACTCCAGGTGTAGCACCTACTTGTGCTAAGCCCAAAAGTTTAACTGTTAGCAATATTAGCCATAATTCTGTTGATATAAGTTGGACACAGAGTGATGGTGCTACAAACTGGGTACTTGAATACAGTACAAATTCTGATTTTTCTAGTGCAATATCAAATAATGTAAGCGGAACTCCATCTTTGTCAATTTCTGATTTGAATCCTCAAACAACCTACTATGTAAGAGTAAAGGCCGATTGTGGTGGTGATGGCGAAAGTGAATGGACTAATGCAACAAGTTTCTCTACCACAGCAGTCGCTACCGAAGTTGGCGATAGTTGGAGCGACAACTTTGAAGGTGCAACTTGTGACTGGGAACTTATCAATGGTAATCTTACAAACGTATGGGCTTGGGGCGAAGCTGTTAATAACGGAGGTACACACGCCTTATATGTTTCTAACGACAATGGTTTTACTAATGAATATAGTGATGAAAATACTATGGTGTATGCTACCAAACTGCTCATCTTTGCTACTGGCAAATATGAATTCTCGTACGACTGGATGGCCAATGGAGAAAGTACTTGGGATTTTATGAGGGTAGCTTTAGTACCTGCATCAGTAACACTTTCTGCAGGCACATCACTACCTACTGGTTTGTCTTCAAATGCAGTTCCAACAGGTTGGATAGCTTTGGATGGTGGTAGCAAGCTTAACTTAGTTGATACATGGCAAACAGCAGTAAATGCTGTTAATGTAACTGCTGGTAACTATTACTTTGTTTTTGCTTGGCGCAGTGATAATACCACAAATAATCAGCCCCCTGCAGCAATTGATAATGTAAGCATTACACGTATGGCTTGTGCATACGATGTTACCAATCTTGCTGTTAGCAACATTACTACTACAGGAGCAACCCTTGCATGGCCTGCTGGCGAAGCTTCGCAATGGCAGGTGGCATACAGCTCTTCAGCTGATTTCGCTGGAGCAACCGAAGAGATTGTTAACGCAGCAACTTACAGCATGACCTCGCTGACAAGTGCTTCAACATATTATGTTAAGGTACGTGCATACTGCGGTGGTACTGATTTCGGAGCATGGAGTTCGGTTCTCGAATTTAAAACAGCATGCGATGTTATCACTTCTTTCCCGTGGAGTGAGAACTTTGATGGCTATACCGTAGCATCAGCATCAACGCCTTCATCACGTACTTTACCCACCTTATGCTGGAATTACATCAACGAATGTTCATATAGTTCTTATAAGTATTATCCTACTATATATTACTACAGTTATACCGACTACTCACACTCGACACCTAATAGTTTAAGGTTATATTCGTATTATTCTAGTTGGACAGATTACGATCCACAACCTCAATATGCAATATTGCCAGCTATGGAAAACCCCAATACCAAGGTAATCGAGTTTTGGGCAAAAGGATATAGCGCTACCAGTACTTTCAAGATAGGTTTGATGACCGACCCGACCGATGCAAGCACATTTGTACAGATTGGAGAAGAACAGACTTTGACAACTTCATATAAGCCGTATTCCTTTGGTTTGACTGGTTCGGGCAACTATATCGCCATTATGATAGATGCGGCTAACTCAAGCAGGACCAATAATGGTATGTATATCGACGACATCACAGTTCGCGAAGCTTCCCACGCTGCAGAAATTCTTACCTACGCAATTCCAGGTCAGGTTGGCGAAACAACAATGGGTGATGGAACAATCGAAGTTACAGTACCTTTTACTACCGACCTCAACGCTCTTGCCCCAGTTTATACTATTTCTGATGGCGCAGAAATCGGTGATCCTGTTGTAACAGTTGCTGTTAATGGTGAATCTTGTACTATTGAATACAATGTAACAGCAGAAGACAGAACAACAATCAAGCATTGGACGGTTACAGTAACCAAGGCTCAAGTAAGCCATGATGCTTTCATAACCGCTTTCTCATTTGCAGGACAGAAGGCTGGTTCGGAGGCAACAATCGTTAGCAATACAGAAAACGACATTTATACAGTAAAAGCAGTTGCAGAATGGAATGTTGACCTCACCGCTATTGCTCCAGAAGTTACTATTTCTAACGCAGCAACAGTTGTTCCTGCAAGTGGTGCTTCTCAGAATTTCACCAGCCCTGTTACTTATACTGTAACAGCAGAAGATGGAACAACAGAACACGCTTACATCGTTACAATAATCAACGACCCCGATGCTTGTATCAACCCGACAGGTTTGCAGGTTAACGATGTAACCGTTCACACTGCTACATTGAACTGGGTACAGGGTTACACAGAAACATCATACTTGGTTAAGGTTTCGACAACCGCTATGGCCGATATGAATGCTACTGCAGATGTATTCGACGGAACTGTTGATGCAACAACCAAGGCACTCGAAGGTCTTAGTGCAAATACTCAGTTCTTCGTATATGTTCAGTCGGTATGCAACAATGCAGAAGGCTGGATAAGCACAAACTTCACAACACCTTGCGAGGCAATAACAGAATTGCCATATACAGAGAGCTTTGAGTCAGAGACTTGTCCTGCAAGTTGCTGGAACATTGAATATGCTGTGGCTAATCCTGCTTCAAGTAATGTTATGAAACACGTAACCTCAACCGATAATAGCCCTTATGGTTGTGGCGTAGCAGCAAACGATGGAGATAGAAGTTTCTTGTTCTCATCATATTCTAACACATCTGATTATAATCAGTATTTGATTTCTCCAGAGTTTGATGTTGATGGCTCGTATTTAGTTTCTTTCTACTATAGACAGCGTAGTACGGATGAGCATCTTTACTTTGGAACTTCATCAACAGGAAATGCTATAAGTGATTTCACTTGGACAACGGAAGAAATTCCTGCTTATAGCGCAACTTGGACTTTATATAAGACAGTTGTTCCTGCAGGAACCAAGTATTTTGCAATAAACTACAGACCAGGAAGTTCTCTCTATTATGCATGGATTGACAATGTAGTTGTACGTGAGGTTTCTACCGCAGCCGAAATTCTTACCTACACATTGCCGACAGAGGCTGCCCCTGCATCTATCACAAGCGGTGCCAATACAGGTACTATTGATATAACAGTTACCAACTCAACAGATTTTGATGTAGACCTTAATCCTACTTACACTATTTCCGACTATGCAGAAATCTCTGCTCCTGTAATCACAGGCGATGGGGATTCACGCACTATAAGATACACCGTTACGGCAGAAGCAGGAAATTCAAAGGTATGGACTGTTAATGTAACCAAGGTTCCTGTAAGCCGCGATGCTTTCATTACTGGATTTACTTTTGTAGGTCAGAAGGCAGGAACGACTGCGGAAATAGTAAGCAATACAGAATCCAACATCTACACTGTACACGCAGTAGCAGAATGGAATGTTGACCTTACCTCTATTGCTCCTGAAATTACAATATCTCCAGCTGCAGAAATTACTCCTGAAAGTGGTTATGCCCGTGATTTCACATCACCTGTTACTTATACTGTAACGGCAGAAGACGGAACTACTTTTCATATTTACAATGTCACAATAATTAACGACCCGGATGCTTGTGTTAACCCAACAGCAGTAAATGCTACTGAACTTACTGCAACTACAGCAACATTGGGTTGGACTCAGGCTTACACCGAAACTTCTTACTTGGTTAAGGTTTCGACTACCGCTATGACCGATATGACTGCTACTGCAGATGTATTCGACGGAACAGTTGATGCAACTACTAAGGCTCTCGAAGGTTTGACAGCAAATACTCAGTATTTCGTATATGTTCAGTCCAACTGCGACAATGCTGAAGATTGGACCGAATATTCGTTCAGAACAGAATGTGGCGTATTTGCAGTTCCATTCGTTGAAACATTCGAAAATAATTCCGAAACAGTTAACTGCTGGACTGCAATATCTAACAATACTGAAAATGATGTAACTAGTGGAAAAATGGGTATATTTGACATGTCTGGTAACAATGTATTTAGTTTCAGCAGTTTTTCGAGAGCTTCAAACGAAGATTACAACCAGTATCTCATTACCCCGGAACTTGCATTGACAGAAGATGCAGTATTGACATTTGACTATGCTAAATCAAGTAGCTCAAATGAAAATTTCCGCGTTATGACCTCAACAACCGATGCTAACATTGCTTCGTTCACGGCCCTTGGTGCTGATGTAACCGCAACATCAACTAATTTTGCAGAATACAGAATTGTAGTACCGGCAGCAACCAGATATATTGCAATTAATTACTTCTCAAATTATCAGTATTATTTGTATGTTGACAATTTCAAATTAACAAATGTTTATACAATCACAGCAAGTGCAGATCCAAATGGCTCAATCGATCCGAATGGAAATGTTGAGGTAGAATATGGTGAATCTCAGTCGTTCACAATTACTCCAGACGAGTGCTACCATATTGCAAGCGTAACGGTTGACGGCGTTGAAGCAATCAGCAATGTTGATGAAAATGGCGTTTACACATTCGATAATGTAAATGCAGCCCACACTATCGCAGCAACATTTGCATTGAATACCTATAATATAATAACATCAGTAGTAGGTAATGGTACAATTACCGAATCTTGCGTTGCAAACTGCGGTGAAAACAAGTCGTTCGCAATCCAGCCACAAGGCAACTGCTACCGCATTGCAAGCTTCACGGTTGACGGTGTTGATGCAATCATCGACCTTGATGAAAATGGCGTTTACGCAATGCAGAACATCACAGCAGACCACGAGCTTGTAGCTACATTCGAGCAGATAACCTACACAATCACAGCAACTGCTGGCGAAAATGGTACAATTACTGCTAACGATGGAAATGGCAACGTTGCAAACTGCGGAGAGAACAAGCCGTTCACAATCGCAGCAAGCCCCTGCTACAGAATTGCAAGCGTATTGGTTGACGATGAAGAAGCAATCAACGATGTTGTTGACGGCGTTTACACATTCGAGAACGTTATGGCAAACCACACCATTGTAGCAACATTCGAGCAGATAACCTACACAATCACAACAACTGCTGATGCAAATGGTTCAATTACTGCTAACGATGGAAACGGCAACGTTGCAAATTGTGGAGAAAACAAGATGTTCACAATCGAAGCTAACGACTGCTACAGAATTGCAAGCGTAATGGTTGATGACAATGTAGATGTTACCGATGCTGTTATCGCAGCTAACGGCGTTTACACATTCGAAAATGTAAATGCAGCTCACACTATCGCAGCAACATTTGCAATCAACACCTATGCTATTACAACAACTGTAGAAGGCAATGGTACAATCACCGAAACTAGCACAGTAAATTGCGGCGCTAACAAGGAAATCACGATTACTCCTGCAAGCAACTGCTACAGAATTGCAAGCGTTATAGTTGACGAAACAGAAAATGTTACCGAAGCTGTTATCGCTGCTAACGGCGTTTACACATTCGAAAACGTTATTGCAGACCACAATATTGCAGCAACATTCGAGCAGATAACCTACACAATCACAGCAACTGCTGGCGAAAATGGTACAATTACCGAAACTAGCACAGTAAACTGCGGTGATAACAAGGAAATCACGATTACTCCTGCTAGCTGCTACAGAATTGCAAGCGTATTGGTTGACGATGTTGATGTTACAGCAACTGTAATCGCAGCAAACGGCGTTTACACATTCGAAAATGTAACAGCAGCTCACTCCATCGCAGCAACATTTGCAATCAACACCTATAATATTACTGCAACTGCTGGAGAAGGCGGTTCTATCACCGAGACTAGCGCAGTAAATTGCGGTGCAAACAAGGAAATCACAATCACAGCAAACGAAGGCTACAGAATTGCAAGCGTTATAGTTGACGAAACAGAAAATGTTACCGAAGCTGTTATCGCTGCTGAAGGCGTTTACACATTTGAAAATGTAACCGCTGACCACACTATCGCTGCAACGTTTGAACGCGTACATACAATTTCTGCAGGAACAGGAGCTGACGGTTCAATAACACCGGAAGGAATTATAAGTGTTCTTGATGGAGAGTCTCAGACGTTTACAATTACTCCTGTCAATGAATGTTTCCGCATAGGACAGGTAATGGTTGATGGTGTTGATGTTACTGATGAAGTAATAGCAAATAATGGCGTTTACACATTCGAGAATGTTACAGAAAACCACAACATCGTTGCTAACTTTGATGCGATAACATTGACAATCACAGCAACTGCAAGTGAAGGCGGAACAATTACTCATAATAGTGATTATGAAAATATTCCGTGTGGATCAAATGAGACGTACACAATCGTAGCAAACGAAGGCTACAGAATTGCAAGTGTAATGGTTGATGGTGAATTTGATGTTACCAATGAAGTTGTTGCTAATAATGGTGTTTACACATTCACAAATGTAAGAGCAAACCATACTATCGCAGCAACATTCGAGCTTATACCTGCTAACACCTACACAATCACAGCAACAGCCGGTGATGGTGGTACAATTACTCCTAATGGTGAAGTTACAGTATATGAAGGTGACAATAAGTCATTCACAATTGTTGCTAATGGCGGTTACAGAATCTCAAGCGTAATGGTTGACAATGAAACCGAAGTTGTTGCTCAGCTCGTAGATGGCGTTTACACTTTCACAAACGTAACTGCTAACCATACTATTGCAGCAACATTTGAGGCAGTACCTACCTACACATTGACAATACATTATGTAAAAGCTGACAATACTCCAGCAGCAGATGACTATGTTGGAACGTTTGCCGAAGGAGAAGAATATATGGTTGTTTCTCCAGTTGTCGATGGTTACACAGCTGACCAGTTGATCGTATCTGGTGCTATGCCAGCAGAAAATGTTGTTGTTAATGTTACATACACTATCAACACCTACACAATCACAGCAACCGCAGGTGCTAACGGTACAATTACTCCGGAAGAAGCTACCGTTAACTATGGTGCAAGCCAGGCATTCACAATCTCTGCTAACGAAGGCTACAGAATTGTAAGCGTAATGGTTGACGAAACCGAAAATGTAACTGAACAGCTTGTTGATGGTGTTTACACATTCGTTAATGTAACAGCAAACCACACTATTGCAGCAACCTTCGAGGCAATACCAACCTACACAATCACAGCAACTGCTAATGATGGTGGTTCAATCAACCCTGCAGAAGTAACAGTTGTTGAAGGTGGAAATGCTTCATTCACAATCGAAGCCGCTACTGGCTACCACATTGTAAGCGTAATAGTTGATGCTACAACTGAAAACGAAGTTGATGTTACTACAGAACTTGTAGATGGTGTTTACACATTTACAAATGTAACAGCTAACCATACCATCAATGCAACATTTGCAATTAACACCTATGTTATTACAGCAACCGCAGGCGAAAACGGAACTATCACACCTAACGACGAAGTTGTTGTAAACTACGGTGCAACTCAGACATTCTCAATTTCAGCTAACGATGGCTTCCGTACACTTAGCGTTCTTGTTGACGGTGCTGAGGCAATCGAGCAGCTTGTTGACGGCGTTTACACATTCGAGAACGTAACTGCTGACCACACAATCGCAGCTACATTTGTTTCTGTTGACGCAACAACCTACACAATCACAGCAACTGCTGGTGAAAATGGTACTATTACTCCGAGCGGAGCTATTGAAGTTGTAGAAGGCGAAAACAAGGCATTCACAATCGAAGCTGCTACTGGTTACCATATCGCAAGCGTAATGGTTGATGATGTTGAAGCAATCGAAGAACTCGTAGATGGTGTTTATACATTCACAAATGTTACAGAAAACCATACTATTGCAGCTACATTTGCAATCAACACCTACACAATCACAGCAACCGCTGGTGATAATGGTACAATTAACCCAGCAGAAGCTACCGTTAACTATGGTGCAAGTCAGGAATTCACAATCACTCCTGATGAAGGTTATAGAATTGCAAGCGTAATGGTTGATGAAACCGAAAATGTAACAGAACTGCTTGTTGACGGTGTTTACACATTCGCAAACGTAACAGCAAACCATACTATTACAGCAACCTTCGAGGCAATACCAGTTCCTGTATCCTACACAATCACAGCAACTGCTGGTGAAGGTGGTTCTATCAACCCAGCAGAAGTAACAGTTGTTGAAGGTGGAAATGCTTCATTCACAATCACAGCTAACGAAGGCTTCAGAATTGCAAGCGTAATTGTTGATGCAACAACCGAAAACGAAGCAAATGTAACAGAACAGCTTGTTGAAGGTGTTTATACATTTGCAAACGTAACAGCAAACCACACTATCGTAGCAACATTTGAAGCAATTCCTGGTCCTGTAACCTACACAATCACTGTTAATGCAGGTGAAAATGGAACCGTTACATACAACGATGAAGAAGTTACTGCTCCTGTTGTTGTAAACGAAGGTGCAACTCCAGCATTTGTAATTACTCCTGCTGAAAACTACCAGATTGGTGTTCTCACTGTTGATGAAACAGAAATCGAACTTACTACCGAGCAGCTTGCTGGTCACACCTACACATTCGATGCAGTAGAAGGAGATCACACTCTCGCAGTGACATTCGTACCTGTAACATCTGTCGAAATTCTTGAGGCTGGTTCTATGGCAATCTACCCGAACCCGAACAACGGTATGTTCAGCATAGACTTCAGCAATATCGAAGGTGATGCAACCTACCAGCTCATCAATGCTAGTGGCGCAGTTGTTGAAACTCGCGACATCAACGTGATGAACGGAGAAACAATGAACTTCAGCCACGACCTCCGTCCTGGTACTTACTTTGTAAGAATCATCAGCGGCGATAAGGTTTACGTTGAGCAGATTGTTGTTGAATAATCAATGCAATCAAAAATAGAAAAACCGCTCGCAAGGGCGGTTTTTTTTATTTTTGATGGTTTTTAAATCATCGCGCGATTCTTTCTGTACAGACGCAGAATCTTGCGTCTTAATCGGTGCAACGCATTGCACATAAACGGCGCAAATCATTGCGCCGCTACAAATCATTGAATCATTGAATTTTTGAATTTTTGAATTTTCAAATCATCTTGTACAATCGTGCCATGGCGCGTCTCGACAGAAACGGCGAAGGCATGAAACAACGTAAGAAAAAAATAAAAAAAACGTTCACCGTTTTTAAAAAATAAATATATTTGCGGTATCTAATTTAAAAATTTAATATTATTAAAATGAAAAAGACATTAGTATTTATGGCAAGTGCTTTATTCGTAGCACTTATGGCTGTTTCCTGCAACGACAAGCCTGCAGAAGCAGAAGAAGATCAGAACGCAGAAGCAGCTGTTGAAGAAGTTGAAGAAACTCCAGCAGCAGCAGAAGCAACAACCGCTGCACCAGCAAATGAAGCAATCGACTTCAATGCTTACCTCGATGAATATGAAAGATTGGTAGTAAGCTATGAAGAACTTGCTGAAAATGGTGGAATCGACAAGGCAAAGGAAGTTAAGACCAATGCAGAAGCTGCAAAGGCAAAGATTAAGACCGAAAACCTTGACGATGCTCAGCTTGATCGTTTCAACAAATTAAACCAGAGAATGCTTGTAGCATCTGAAAAGATCGCTAAGAAGACTGCAGAAGCTGGTAAGGAAGCTGTAAACACTGGCAAGGAAGTTGCTGGAAAGCTCGGAATTGGCAAGAAGAACTAATTGTCTAATGCAAAACTAAAAAGGCTGGCATTTGTCAGCCTTTTTGTTTTTATTGACACAAATAAAGCCGCCTTTAAGGGGCGGCTTTATTATTTTTTTTGTTCTTTTATCTGTATTCAATATCAACTCTGTAGTGAATTTCACCTTCCTGAACATCAATAGATGGTGCTGATGTCAAAGGATTAACAACATAAACCTTCTTTATTACAGCGCCAGCAGGTGTTGTTTGCTTTTGTTCTGCAACAAATTCTACTGGAGTAATATTGTATGTAACGCTCTGGAAATTAACAGCTGGCAAGTCAATTGAATATTTGCCATCGCTTACGGTTGCTTCATACTGCAATGTGTTGTATGCGTATGAACCGTCAACTGTTTTGCAAAGATTTGCAGCATTGGTCCTGAATATAATCTTTGTGCCGTTTGGTGCATTTTGTATTTCGCTTCCAGTAAGGTCGAGCCAAGCGTGTACTTCACCAGATACATTTACAGTCTTCAATGGTTCTGTTTCATATTCCTTTTCGCAGGATGACATAACAAATGCTCCAATAAGAGCGATAACGATAATTGAAAATAATTTCTTCATGATAATAATTTTTGGTTAAACTTTATTTTAGATTATTAAAAATGGAACATCATAAACAATGAACCAGATGATGCGTTTCTGAATGCGATGCTTCCGTCATTAGCAGCCTTTGGCAAGGTTTCAACTTCTCTTTCTGTACCGGTCCAACGTTCAACGGTTGTTGTGCCGTATGTGTCGTATCCAGTGTAGAGACCAAGTCTGAATTCACCGCCAATCGAAATCTTAGGAGCGATAAAGTATTCAACACCAACAACACCGCTAAGAATTACACCGTATGAACGGTCTCCGCTCTGTGAAAGGATACGTGTTCCACCCGATGTGGTTGTTGTGTTTGCAAAGTCGTACCAGAAAGGTGATGAGAATTCGGTAGTGATAAGGTTTCCATAGTTGTAGGTAGCTTTGGTTTTGGTGTAGTTAAACGAAATTCCGCCACCGTAGAAACCCTGAACGCGACCTTTGCCTCTGTACATGAGATAATCAGCACCAATGCCGAGGTCGGTTTCCGTACTCTTCATAATGTCGGTAACAGTAACCTTTGGGTCTGGAATCTGCTGGTTCATCATGACATTTTCACGATTGGTTTCGTTGTAAACGCCAATGAGCAAACCAGCGCGGATAGCCGACTTGTCGCTAAGATAGTACTTTCCAAAGAGAACTGGAGTTGTACGTACAAGTGTGTGTGTAAATGTTCTGAAGCCAGTGCTGTTGCCAGCAGTACCATTGAACAAATTACCAAAGTAATTTACCATTGGGAGAGCGTTGATTCCAAGTGCGAAATCTCCTTCAACAGGCAGAATGTATTCGCCACGTTTGGACATCATGTTGACCTCTCCGTCCTTGTTGTTTTCTTGGGCAAAAATGTTTACTGTAAACACAAGTGCCCCTAGCATAATTAAAAATTTCCTCATAGTATTTGTGTTTTTATATTATCAGCGCAAAAATATTGTGTTTGACAATGAGAAAAAAAAGTGTTAATGATTTTTATTAACATTGTCGTGTTTGTATGAATGCTATGTGGTTGAAAATTAAGTTTTTCTTGCTCTGGTAATGAGCTTTTGCTACAAAAGGAGTGTTATCCTTGGATTATAATTATGCAAGGGGATTTCCAACCTTTATTGGGGAATTCAAAGGCAGGTTTATCTTTCCTAGGCGTTCGTCTTTCATCAGGAGTATAACGCTAGAGCCCATTTCAAAGTAGCCGACTTCATCGCCCTTTTTAATGTGGATGCTGTTTTCGTAGATTCGTTTTGAGGCTACTCCGTTCTTAATGTTGGTCTGCAATCCGCTGTCGAACGAGAGTTTTGTCTTGCCGACGAACAAAGCACCAACTAGAATCATGTAGAAATTTCCAAATTCAGATTTGCCGTGAATTACAATGCGTTCGTTGCGACAGTATACGCGGTCTTTTTTGTAAACGACTTTTGGCTTTACTGGACGCAATGTGCCAGGTAGATAACTTATGTCGGTTATTTCCATGTCGAAGGCTGCGTGTACGCGGTGGTAATTGGCAGGGGAGAGGTATAGCACTGCGTATGATGACATGTCTTCGTATTCGTCACAGATGAGGTCATCGACATAGTAGTGCTTGAACTTTACATATATTTTATTGTCGCCTGTAATTTTGCCAAAGTCGAAAATAAATCCATCTACAGGCGAAGTCAGTCCATCGCTTATTGGACGGGTGCCAGGTTTCAGGTAACGTGTGAAAAAAGAGTTGAAAGTCTTGTAACCTGAATTAGGAACAACATATTCCGACAGGTCGATCTTGTATTTCTTTTTCCACATTTTTATAAAACCACGGATGAACCATCTGGGTTTCTTCGAGTTGGCAAGTTTTCCTGCCATACGCGAAAAAAAGTTACGGTAGTTCTGCTTCTGTGGTTTAGGTGCTGGCATGGTCTATTTGTTATTGTAGGTATTCATTGTGCGTTCGATGCCGATAAGCGGAAAGTCCTTTATGGCATTTACTGCAATTTCTACGCGCGATTTGAGTTTTTCGCATTCCTCTTTTGTCCACTCGCCAAGCACAAAGTCGATTTGACCTCCGCGCGAAAATTCGTTTCCGATGCCGAATCTAAGTCTGGCATATTCGCTTGTGCCGATGGTATCCTGTATGTTTTGCAGACCATTGTGACCACCGCTGCTTCCCTTGGGTTTTATTCTAATTGTGCCGAAAGGAAGTGCAAGGTCGTCTACAATTACGAATACATTTTCTACTGGAATTTTTTCCTGATTCATGTAGTACCTTACGGCATTTCCGCTGAGGTTCATGTATGTTGTGGGCTTTATGAGGATGAGCGTGCGTCCTTTTATGTTCGTTTCGGCGCGATATGCATAGCGCTTATCAAAAAAAGCGATGCCCGCGCTTTCTGCGAAAGCGTCGAGCACCGTATATCCAATATTGTGCCTTGTATTCTTGTATTCTGCTCCGGGATTTCCTAACCCGACGATGAGATACTTCACAATTCAGATATTGAAATTTGTGGCTTATTCAGCAGCTGGAGTTTCAGCAGCTTCGCCACCTTCTTCAGAACCTTCGTCGCTAGATGCACCACGAGCAATCATTACAGATGCGATAAGAGTGCTACCGTTTTCGGTGAATTCGAGCTTGTCAGACTTCAAGTCCTTAATTCTGATAGTTTCGCCAAGTTTCAAGTCTTCGATGTTGACTTCGTAAACATTAGGAATGTCTTCAATCATACCCTTGATAGCGATCTTCTTGAGGCTGTGTTTCAACTTACCACCGGCCTTTACACCAGCTGAGTTACCAACGAGCTTCAAAGGAATGCGAACCTTTACTGGCTTTGCAGGATCAACTTCGTAGAAGTCGATGTGAATAACCTGGTCAGAAATCGGGTCGAACTGGATTTCCTTGAGCAAGGTAATTCTCTTCTTTCCGTCGAGGTCAAGGTCTGCGAACATTACTTCAGGTGTGAAGATAAGGTTGCGGACATCAGCACTTGCAACTGTGAAGTGAATGGTCTGTTCGATGCCGTAAACTACGCATGGAATGTTGTTGCTTCTCTTGATTTGCTTTGCGGCCTTCTTGCCGAACTCGGTACGTACTGTACCTTTCAATTCAAAATGTTTCATTACTTTTATAAAATTATTTATGTACTACTCAGCTACGCACTCGTAGCCCCATCGCACAGTTAAACAAAATCGGGTGCAAAATTATAACATTTTTGTGGAATGGCAAAATAAATGATGCTCAAAGTCAACAAAAAAAGCCACCCCTTCGAGTGGCTTTTTTTCTGATATAAGGTAGAGTTTACATCTTTACAACTTCTGCCTTGCCCTTTTCGATAGCTTCCATGTTCAATGGAATAAGCTTGTGGGCGCGTTCTGGAAGAGAGTGTCTCAAACCTTCTTCAACATAACGGTTGTCAACGATAGGTCTAACCTTGAGGAAAGCACCGAGGACAATCATGTTGAAAACCTTCTGGTTACCCATGTCGGACGCCAGCTGTGCAGCTTCAATCTTGTAGATATTGATGTCCTTGCGGGTTGGCATCTTAGTGATTCCGTTCGGGTCGAAAATCAAAGTTCCGCCAGGTTTTACTGTGCTTTCGAACTTGTCCATCGACTGCTGGTTAAGAACGATAACCGTGTCGTACTGGGTGAGGATAGGAGAGCTAACTCTTTCGTCGCTGATGATAACGGTAACGTTTGATGTTCCGCCTCTCATTTCTGGTCCGTACGAAGGCATCCAAGCGATTTCCTGTCCCTGCATAAGTCCAGAGTATGCCAAAATCTTACCCATAGAGAGGACACCCTGTCCGCCGAATCCTGCTATAATTATTTCTTCTGTCATGATCTTAAATTTTTAGTAGTCCAACTTTCTGTTTCTTAAGCTGATTTTACCTTCCTGAAGTTCCCATTCAACCTTGATGTCGCCGAGCGGATACTCCTTGAAAGTATTTTCTTCCATCCACTTGTTTGCGTCAACTGCTGTCATCTTCCAGTTGGAGTTGCAGTTCGAAACTATTTCAACGAACGAAAGTCCGCCCTTGCCGTCCTTCTGGTTTTCGAAAGCCTTGCGGATAGCAGCCTTAGCCTTGCGAACGTTTGCCGGAGTGTGAACCGACTGACGTGTTACGAAGCGAACATTAGGCAACTGTGCGATGAGTTCGGTGATGTGCAGTGGGTAACCCATAGTGTTTACATCACGACCGCGTGGGCAGGTAACAGCCTTCATGCCAGCAAGTGTGGTAGGAGCCATCTGACCGCCAGTCATACCGTAGATACCATTGTTTACGAAAATGATGGTGATGTTTTCGCCTCTGTTGCAGCTGTGGATTGTTTCGGCAGTACCGATAGCAGCCAAGTCGCCGTCGCCCTGATAGGTGAATACGAACTTGTCGGGCATAACCCTCTTGATAGCAGTTGCGATGGCAGGTGCACGACCGTGAGCAGCTTCCTGCATGTCGATGTCGAGGTAGTTGTACATCAAAACCGAGCATCCTACTGGAGTGACACCGATGGTCTTGTCCTGAATTCCTAATTCTTCGATAACTTCAGCAACAAGGCGGTGGGTAGTTCCGTGTCCGCAACCTGGGCAGTAGTGCATCACGTTATCGGTCATTACCTTTGTTTTCTTGTAAACAAGGTTTTCTTCTTTGATTATATCGTTAATTGTTAATTCTGCCATGACTTATTCTCCTTTCATAAAATTCTTCATTGCGTCAACGATTTCTTCCGGAGTCGGAACAACGCCGCCAACACGACCATAGTGCTTAACTGGGCGCTTGCCGTTTACTGCGAGCATTACGTCTTCTACCATCTGTCCGGTGCTCATTTCGATAGTAAGGAATCCCTTTACTCTCTCAGCGAGACCAGCGATAATCTTCGATGGGTATGGGAACAAAGTGATAGGACGAACGAGACCTACCTTGTATCCTTCCTTGCGCAGAAGGTCCATAGACTTCATGCAGAGACGTGATGATGTTCCGTATGCTACGAATACGTAGTCGGCATCGTCGCAGTTGATGCATTCGCATCTTACTTCCTTTTCGCGGATAGTGTCGTACTTCTTTACGAGCTTGCGGTTGAATTCTTCCTGACGTGAAGCTACAAGGTCGAGTGAAGTTATGATGTTGCGTTCGCGGTTAGCGGTCTTGCCGGTAGTAGCCCACGGGCACTGCTTGATAACTTCATCCATTGTTCTTCTTACTCTCTGAGGACCAATTTCAACCTTTTCCATCATCTGACCGATGATACCGTCGGAAAGAATCAATACAGGGTTGCGGTACTTGAAAGCAAGGTCGAAACCAATCTGTACGAAGTCGTACATTTCCTGAACCGATGCAGGTGCAAGAACGATAAGTCTGTAGTCACCGTGTCCACCACCCTTGGTCGACTGGAAATAGTCTGACTGTGAAGGCTGGATAGTACCAAGGCCTGGTCCACCTCTAACTACGTTAAGTACCAAGCAGGGCAATTCTGCACCAGCGATGTATGAAAGACCTTCCTGCTTCAAGCTGAAGCCCGGGCTTGACGAAGATGTCATAGCGGCCATACCGCAAGCAGCGGCACCATATACCATATTGATTGCAGCAACTTCGCTTTCTGCCTGCAATACAACCATACCAGTTCTCTCAATTGGGTTTTGCTCCATGAAATATTCGATTACTTCCGACTGCGGAGTAATAGGATATCCGAAATAAGCGTCTGCCCCGTAACGAATAGCAGCTTCTGCTATAGCTTCGTTACCTTTCATTAACTTTAATTCCTTTTCCATTTAGCTAATTTTTTTGAGATTAATTAGTCCACCTTTACCTTATAGACAGAAATTACTCCATCGGGACATACAATAGCACAGCTTGCACAGCCAATGCACTTCTCGGGGTCTTTCATGTAGCAGTAGTTGTACCCCTTACCATTCACTTCTTTTGCCAGATCAAGGACACCCATAGGACAAGCACCCAAGCAAACGCTGCAGCCCTTGCACTTTTCGGTGTCAACTTTAACGGCTCCTCTGATTTTTGCCATAATATTATTAAGTTTGTTTTGTTAAAAATTTTCCCAAAAGTACGACTTTTATTTTTAAAGGGCAAATGTTTTAAATCACTTTTTTTGAACAAATGAACAATCTTTCCGTAAGTCGTTGTTATTGGTGATGTTTGCGTGATTTTTTCCTGTTTAATTGTGTGGGGTATTATTATATAGGTGTTTGTTATGGAGGATTCCCGATAGTTGCAGTTTTTTCTTGCCCACCACAAAATAAGGACGTTAAGGACATTAATGTCCTTAGCGTCTATGGCGGGCAAAAACTGCTATCGGCATGACTGCCTTTTGCCGGATTGTGAGTTTTTTTTGCTAGTTGGCCTTTCGTGCTTTTCGTTTATCCCTTTATCCTCTCCAATGCTTCGTCAATCACCTTCATATATTCGTTAGCGCCATAGTTTTCGTAGCCGTACGAACCTCGTTGGTGATATATTATTTTGTTTGTGGCGCAGTCGATTATCAAAAAGTATGGGCAAGATTTCAAGTTGTATTGCTGAGCTAGACTATTTCCCATCGCATTGTTGAATTTGATGTCTCCCGATTCCAATATGGCTCTCGCCTTGTCGGTCTCCTTGTCACCAATGTTGATTCCAACTACGCATACATCGTTGTCGTTGTATGTGCTGTCGATGAGTTTCATGCAGTGCAGGGCAAAAATTTCTTCTGTGATAGAAAATGGATCGGTTAAATCGTAGAATCCTACAAACATTATCTTTGACTTTATGTCTATCGATGATAGTGAGTCTCCGTTATATGTCGGCAGTTGCCAGTTGTAGGCTTTTTCCGGGAAGGGCTTATGTTCTATTGTGAGTTCGTTTGAATCGTCATTTGGACGGGTGCTAAGTGTTGTTTCGGGTTTCGTGAAACTTGACAATTCGGAACGCTTGTTGTTTATCAAGCTTTCGATGTCTGGGTTTATTTCATTGTAAAGCGTAATCTCCTCGATGTCTATGTGGTCGTAGTAGTGCTTGTACGCGGACGTTGCGTTGGGCAACATTAGTTCTTCGTAGCAGTATGTGGTTGCGTACAGTGTTCCGTCGGTTCCAATAATGTAGGAGCAATGTTCGTGTGTGCGGAATACGGAACCCGTTTCGTTGTACTTGTCGGCCGATATTATTGCTGCCATGTTCTGGTTTATTATGGTGTCGGTACACGAAATGCTGTCGTATCCAAAGATTTTTGTGAGATTGCCATTCTTAACCCACTTGTATTCATAATACTGTGGCTGTGTTGGGAAGTACAAGCATCTTGATATTGCTCCATTGTCCAAAGAGGTAACTGTATCGTTGAAAAACAAGTTTTCCGTGTTAACTGTGTCGTACTTAACTGTTGAATAGAATGACTTTACGCTGCCAGTACTATCCTTCATGAAATAGAATTCGATGTCGAACACAGATTCTCTAGACCTCGGCTCATTGTCGAACCTGTGAGAATATTTCATCTTAATGTGTCCCGACTTGCAATTGTCAATCTTTTCCTGAGCGAGGTTTACATAGTCGCTATCCGACATTTTTTCACTTTTGTTGCTACACGATGTGGCAAATGCCAGCATAATTATGCAGAGCATGCTAAATGTTGTTGAAAATCTGGTATCCATATATTATCAATTTTTTGTATAACGAATTACATTGTTGTTTTATTGTGTGTAAAAGAAGATGCTTTTTATTTTGTTTTGAGATTGTTTGATGGAAGGTAGTTCGTGTGGATTGTTTTTTGCCCCATAATACCATATTGATGCACCTTGTGTTAATAGTGATATTCAGCTTGCAAAACTCTTTGTGCCAAATAACATCGCTTTGTTATTAACTTTATGATATGCCGATGCTTGATGTTTTATTTTGACCTAATTTTGTGAAATTAATTGGAATTAATATGAAATTTTCTATTCTGGCGGTAATGTTTGCTGCACTTGTGATTTCTTCGTGTGGAAATGCAGGTGCGCTTGAGAATCAAACCGTTGATGTTCCAACCGAAAAGCCTGATAGGATAGAGGCTCTGCCAATATTCCCTGGAATATACAATACCGATATGTATCTGCCTTTGCTTGAGGGAAAAAGTGTGGCAATTGTCGCCAATCAGGCAAGCATTATCGATACGCTTCATCTGGCGGATATGCTTTTGAAGGAAGGTGTGAAGGTCGTCAAGGCATTTTGTCCAGAACATGGTTTCCGTGGCACTGCCGATGCTGGTCAGAAAGTGGATAGCGGAAAGGATGAAAAGACGGGACTTGATGTTGTTTCTCTATACGGAAACAACAAGAAACCATCAAAGGAGCAGTTGAAAGATGTTGATATGGTTGTTTTCGACCTTCAGGATGTTGGGGTGCGTTTTTACACTTATCTTTCTACTTTGCATTATGTGATGGAAGCATGTGCAGAATCGGAAATTCCTGTAATTGTCCTTGACCGTCCGAATCCAAACGCTTCATACATTGATGGACCAGTGCTCGATACTGCAAATTATCGTTCGTTTGTCGGAATGCATCCTGTTCCAATAGTATATGGTATGACGATAGGCGAATACGCGCAGATGATTAATGGCGAAGGCTGGCTGAAAGGTGGAGTTGAGTGTAGTCTAACCGTTGTTCCATGTCAAAACTACACACATTACCGTAAGTACAAACTGCCAATAAAGCCATCGCCAAATCTGCCAAACGCAAGAAGCATTGAACTTTATCCTACGCTTTGCATTTTCGAGGCAACTTGCATAAGTGTAGGTCGTGGAACCGACATGCAGTTTCAAGTGCTCGGGCACCCTCTGTACAAGGATGTAGTTGAAAATCCTTTTACATTTACGCCAAAGCCAAACGCTGGGGCATCCAATCCTTTGCTCAACGGAAAGGAATGCTATGGCTTCAACCTTGCCGATGGCGATGCAATATTTGATTGGAGTGTTGGCAAATTCAATGTGTCATTGATAATCAAAATGTATGAACTATTTCCAGATAAGCCCAATTTCTTCAACAAGAACAATATGCTCGAAAAGCTTGTCGGAACAAAGGAGTTTCGCAAGCAGATCGAAAACGGTGTGCCTGAAGAAGATATAAGGCATTCGTGGGAAGAAGGACTTGAAAATTTTAAGAAAATTAGAAGTAAGTATCTTATATATAGTTAATTATGGAATTGGGCATTTGCGAATATGCATATCTTCCGTTGCGGGCAGGAATGTCGCACAGGTCTGAAATGGTAAGTCAGGTGCTTTTCGGCGAGGTGTTTGAGATTGTTGCAAGGCATTCCGACTGGACAAAAATCCGTTTGCTTCACGACAACTATTGTGGTTGGATAGAGACTGTGACAGTTTCTTCGTATGTTGGTGATAGTCATGATGCATCGTATGTAAAAAATAGGTATGTAGTATGCGATAGTCCAACCATGATGATAAAAAACGAGAAGCTTCAGATGTTTATTCCCAAGGGTTCTCTATTGCCAGAATCGGCTTTTGCAGAACGAAATTTTAATATAGGAGCTAACAATTATTACATATTGAGCGACTTTTCGGAGCGCGGAGGTATGGATGCTCGTAGCCGTGTTATTGCCGATGCCGAAGCTTTGATTGAGACCCCTTATCTCTGGGGCGGACGTTCGCAGTGGGGAATCGATTGCAGTGGTTTTGTGCAATTGGTTTACAGGATGTCGGGTGTGCTTATGCCTCGCGATGCTTCGGAGCAGGTAAAGGAGGGCAAGACAATGAGTTTTGTCATGGAAGCACAACCTGGCGATCTCGCTTTTTTCGACGACGATGAAGGCAATATCGTGCATGTAGGAATAGTGTATTCTTCTACCGAGATAATCCATGCATCCAAGAAAGTTCGTATCGATAGAATTGACCATAATGGTATTTACAACGATGAGCTGAAAAAATATACCCACAAACTGAGAACAATGAAAAATGTGATAGGGTAAACGTTAACATTGAACCTTAAATTTTTGAACCCTTGATTTGTACAATCGTGCCTTGGCGCGATTCTACAAATGGGCGCGATTCTTCTTTTACAGACGCAAAATCTTGCGTCTTAAACGGCGCAAATCATTGCACATAATCGGCGCAACACATTGCGCCGCTACAATCATCAAATTATCGAATCTTCAAATTTTTCAAATTTTCAAATCCAGGAACCTTAAACGTTAAACCAGAAACGTTGAACCAGAAACGTCGAAGCCATTTTACATTAACTTTGTGGTGTTAACAAAAAAAATAAAAAAGAAGACAAATCTTTTGTCGGTACTAAAATATTTTATAAATTTGCCGACAATGAGAATTGTTTTTTTATTGATTACTTTATAATAAATAAATATGAGACCAATATTAGTACCGCACGATTTTACAGAGGTAGGCGCCTACGCTCTCGAGCACGCCTATATGATTGGTAAGACACACAACAACCCTATCAGTTTGATTCACATTGTCTCGAAGACAGATGAAATCGAATCGGCAAAGGCAAAGTTGCAAACAATAGCAGATGATTTCAAGAAGGACAAAGGAAACTTGGAAATCACTGTGGAAGTTAGAAAGGGAGACATTGATAAGGAAATATATAGGTATGGAACCGAAATAAATGCTCACCTTGCCGTAATGGGAACTCACGGAATAAAGAACTTGAAAAAGGCAATCAAGATTGTCGAGAAGTTCGTTACTATCCCGTTCATTCTGGTTCAGAATCCACCAATCTACGGAGAATACGACCGAATCCTTATCCCGATCGATGCTGATAAGTCATCGAGAATCAGAGTTCAGTGGGTAAAATATCTGAATACATTGTTCGAAAGCAAGGTTTATATCATTTCTTATAGGGACAGTGATGGATTCAGCAGAAAGGCAATACAAAACACAATTACTTTTGCTGAAAACATGTTCAACGATTGCCTTATCGACTACGATATCAAGTACCTCGACAGCAAGAAGAATTTCTCGGACGAAATGTACAAGTATGCTAACGAAGCAGAATGTGACCTTGTTATCTTCATGACCGACCAGTACAAGTCGTACATAAAGGATATTAAGAATCCTGAAAACGAAGCAATGGCAGCCAAGATTCCTGCTATGTGCGTAAACAAGCGTATCGACATCATCAAATTGGGAGGTTTTAACTAGAATTCGAAATGCTCATATAGGAAAACAGCGGACAAGTTCCGCTGTTTTTTATAATCATACACAATAAATATCCAATAATTAGGTTTGGTTTATATGATGAGAAAACTTGTTTTCATATTGATTTTATCCTTATTAAGCTTTGCTGGATTTTCGCAGGCTCAGCCGGACGAGTACCAGCAGGGTGGTTTCTGTACAATTAACGGACAATTCTTCTCGGTAGAAAAAGGCATGTCGATAACTATTGGCGGTTCGTGCGGTTTTATTGTCAAGGACTTTCGTATCGGTGCATATTTCGACGGAATGAGCAAAGCTGCAAGAATTGTAGGTACAGATTCTAACCCATACAGTCTAAGACAGAGTCATGGCGGTATATATTTCGGCTATCCATTTTTCAACGACCACTCTTTTCACTTGGTTACCGATATAAAAGTTGGCTATGGCTCATCGGCGTTAATAAATGCCGTAAGCCGTAAAGGATTCGATAGGGCAGGTTTTGTCGCAATTGTCCCATCTGCTGCAGTGGAATACTCAATTACCGATATTCTTAAGATTTCGCTCGGAATAAACTATCAGTTTCATATAAAGGTAAAAACGCCGGAACTATACAAGCAGTCCGTTCTTAACGCACCGGGAGTTTATCTGGCCCTTACTCTCGGACTATTCTAAAATTTCAAGTAATAATCTTTTGTTAGGAGTTTGTACTTCTCGCTGAAGTCGTGGCGTGCGCCATTTTCAATGAATAGCGTGTCGCAATTGGGTTCACATTTTTCTCTGCTCATTCCTAAGATTGTGCGGATACTAGGAGTGTCAGGATGTGATGAAACATAAAGTCTTGCGGTTGCATACAAGCCTAACCTTTCTGCATTATTCTCGAATTGCATGCATTGTTCGGTAGGATAAATCACATAGCAGCGACCGCTTTCCGATAAAAATCTACTTATTGCCAATGCCAAATCGGAGATATTCAGGCTTATGTCGTGACGAGCAAGCGCACGGCCCTTTTCTGGTGCAATGACATCTGTTGTATAGAACGGTGGGTTTGACACAATTAGGTCGTACTTTCCCTCTGGCGCGAAATCCTGCACTGATGAGTGAAATATTTCTATCCGTTCGTGCCATTTGCTTTGCTCGACATTGAATTTTGCCACCTCTACTGCCTCGGAATTTATGTCGATTCCATGAATCGTTGCGTTGCTTTTCTGTGCAAGCATCAGGCAAAGCAAACCTGTGCCTGTGCCAATGTCGAGTATTCGGCTTGCGTTTTTACCGTCTACATAAGCGCCAAGCAGCACACCATCCGTGCCGACTTTCATTATCGACTTGCGGTGCATTATGCGAAACTGCTTGAATGTGAAGAAGTCGTCACGCATCAGACAACGGGATTTTGGTTTACACCCGAGCCAAAAAGTGCGAAGTCGTACTTTATTGGGTCTGCAGGGTCGAATTTGCGAAGGTTCTCTGTGAGTTCAAGCACCGATTTCCAATCGTTCTGCTTGCGTGTAAGCAGGTTTAGGTCGCGGGCACAGCGTCCGCAGTGTACATCGAGAGGAATGAGCAAGTTGGCAGGACTAATGCTTTTCCATAAACCGAAATCTATTCCGCGTCCGTCATTGCGCACCATCCAGCGCAGGAACATGTTTAGCCGCTTGGCCGCAGAGCCTTTTGTTATGTCGGAAATGTGGCGCATGTTGCGTGACTCGTGCGGAATTTCGAACAGAACCGTATGAACATTCATAAGGTTCTTGTCCATTTCGTGGAATTTGCAGAAAATAGCTTCGAGTCCGCCATGATTACGGTAAATGTTTGCTAGCGAGCGAACAAAGAAGCGCATGTCATCTCCATTGAAAGTGCGGTGTATAGCGGCATCAAGAGCCTTGAGGTCCTTTGCCTCGAAGTTCATAACGAAATCGTATGGGGCATTGTCCATTAATTGCATGAAGCGTTTCGCGTTGTTTATTATCATCTTGCGGTTGCCCCATGCTATCATCGATGCGAAAAATCCGCTGATTTCTATGTCTTCTTTTCGTGAAAACGAATGAGGAATCTGTATAGGGTCGTTATCCACGAAACTAGCTACGGCAAACTTCTCGTACCGCTCATCAAGCAAAGCTTTTGTTGTCTGAAAGTCCATTTTGAAAAATTTGAAGTTGCATAAAAAAACGAGGAAGGTTATGTCCTCCTCGTTTTATATTGTCTGGATTCCCCATCGTTATTGTCATTTCCCTTTTTGAAGAATGAGAACAAACCACCTGCTTTTTCCTTGATCGTGCTGGTTGCTTCCTCGATTTTGCTCGATGCAGAATTGTCCACAAAGGTTTCGTTGAGGTCGGGTTCTGCAATCTTGCCTTCGACGTGGCTTAAGAAAGATTCAAGATTCCAAGGAGCAGCGTTGCTTTCGTATTCTTCCTTGTCGGCATTGCCAAGACCTTGTTCTTTCAACGATTTTACCATGTATCCTTCGCCAAACTTGGAATCGTAGTACTTCTTCATTCTTAGGTAAGGCTCTTTTCTGTCAGGATTTACTTCCTTCTTGCCTCTGTAAAACGAAGTCTGCTTGTCGATAAGTTCGCGTGATGCATCGTTGAATGGCTTGCATTGAGGATAAACCTCGAGCAAAAGGAATTCAAGATATTCCTGCGAATCGTCTATCATGTTAGACTTTATGTCGTTCAGGAAGTATTCGTCTTTTACGATGTCCTTTAGCCTTAGACCGAAGTAACGGAAAAGAAGTTTTTCACGTTCCTTAACTATACCGGGAGTAACCTTCTGGATTCTTGTCAAATCGGCAATTGCGGCATCGCGCGGCATTACATTCCAAGGCATCATCTCTGATGGCGGATACGAGCAGTACGAAATAACCCAGTGAGCCAAATCGCTGACAATTTCCATGAACATATCGTTGATACGCTCGCGCCTTATGAGTTCCGGCTTGTACTTTCTGTCTATCCTGTCGGAAATAAACTCCCACTCGTGCAGATCCACAAGGTTAAATTTGTTGTTTGCAGCCACCTTTTTGTACTCTTCGAGTTTTTCTTCCCACATCTTGATTTCGATTTCGGGTACCATAAAGGCTTTCTTGCATTCGACAATGTCTTCGAGGAAACTGCGGGTAGTAACGCCTTCGGCAGCCTTGTCGAGACCGCGTTCAATCTGTATGCGCAGGAAGTTGGCGTATGTCATGCCAGGCTCTTCCGATACTGCTATCATATCCTCGATACACTTGATAAGTGGCTCAGGATTGTTTTCGACCATAAGTCTCATTCGCTCCGACTCGGTAGCTTTTTCCATCAAACTGTCGAAATTGTCGCGCAAGGACTTGATACAATTTTTTAATGCATCAATGTTATTCTTGAACAGCTGACTATCATCGGGAACTTCTCCATTCTGCGGCATATATTTCTTGTTGCCTTCTTCGGTAAGTGCGCGGGTGTAGGCTTCGGACATTTTTACGGTGATGTTTTCGTTCTGCATCTTGGCGTACATTTCGTTCATATCGGCACTTTCCTGGCCGATCTCCTCGATGCGCTTGTAAAGCCTTTCAACTTCGTCGTAGTACTGACCTGTGATGTTCTTGCTCTTCATGTCGTCGAGATAGAACTTGTAGCCGCTGGTCATTGCGTCGAGCATTGTTTTATCTACTGCCATATCTTGTCCTCCTTTTATCTGTTAATAATGCTTTTGAACTTCTTGAGGTGTTCCTCAATTTCCTCGTCGCTATATGGCATAACGTGCCTGTACCTATATTCGCGCGTAAGTTCAGGTTTCATGCGCCAGCCTTCTACCCACTTGCCCAAAGTGTCCTCGGTCGATTTTACATTTTCAACTATGCTCTGCTTTGTCTTGGCAACGGTTTCCATCATATTGCTCTTATATTTTGCAGGGACAACAGCCTTGGTGAAGATGTCGATTTCGTCAATCTGCTTCCAGTTATCAAACAGAGCCTTGCCGCTTCCCTCGTCGGTCGTTACTTCGACGTTGTTCTTGTTGGAAAGGTCGTTAATCATGGTCATCATATCGTTGAGGTCGGTGTACTTGTCAAGGTTGGCGAGTATGTTGTCGGCGCCTTTCTTGCGCACAGGTTCCTGAACGCTCTCGTAGTATTCGCTTTCCATCTCGTACTGATCACGTACAGTTGCAAATGCACAATCTACGTTGAGATGTCCAAGGTTCTGTCCAATTTCCTCAAGGGTGTCGTACCTGTCGAAAAGGTCGCTTAGTTTTTTCTCGGCTTCGTATGAATGTTTTCTGTGCGGGTTGCCAGCATACCGCTCGGTGCGTGCTTTGTAGTATGCACGATACTCTTCTAGTCTTTGATCTGCCATAGAATATTACCTTTTTAAATTTTGTATGGCAAAAATAATGAAAAGGTTTGAAAGTTCAAAGGAAGTTTCTTGTTTCTATACGAATAGGTGGAATTGCGTTGTTTTGATAATATTCCCCAAAAAAACATTATATTTGCGGTGTTAAGAATTAATAAAATGCAATTCGGTACATTTAAGGTAAAAGAAGATGTCTGCATTCCAGATATTGGAATGGAATATCCTACCGATGACCCGTTTCGTCGTCTGCTGAAAGTGGAGGTCGAAGATTCTTCTAAAGGAAAATATCAGTTTGACGAGACATTTCCGTATGTCGACAATTCGTTGAGTTTCAAGTTGAACGGAATACTGGGATTTTTCGTAAAATGGGTTCTAGTCGCATTTTGGAATCGTTTTCATTTCGGATTTAGGATAGAAGGTCGAAAAAATGTCCGCAAGTATCGCAAAGAATTGAAAAATGGTGCAATGTGTATATGCAATCATGTTTTTATTTTTGATGCATTTGGTGTAAATCAAGCAGTTAAGCGCTTCGGTAGGATATGGATTCCTATGTTTGCCAAGCATTTCAACGGCAAGAACGGCTGGTTTATGCGCCATGCCGGTGGTATTCCCATTCCTGAAACCCGCGGAGGTATGCGCAAGTTTAACGAGGCATTCGACGAGTATCATAGACGTAAGGACTGGTTTCTGATTTTTCCAGAGACGGTGCGGTGGAACATGTATGTGCCAATTCGTCCGTTCAAACTTGGCGCGTTTTCAATGGCATATAAGTATGATATTCCTGTAATTCCATTGGTATACAGCTATCGCGAGCGCAAAGGTTTGTACAAATTGTTAGGAAAGCGTAATGAACCATGCGTGACCTTGCATGTTGGCGAACCGATATTTTTCGACAAGAATGCAAACCGTAAGGAGGAACTTCTGCGAGTCTGCACTATGGCCCACAAGAATATGGAGCAGATGGCTGGAATAGAGGTAAATCCGTGGCCAGCTATGGAGGATTGAGGCCAACGTCGTTCCTAGTTGTTGAAAAAACAGAAATTAGAAATCAAGAACCAGAGACATCCATTTCCATTGGTTTTGATGCCTTTTCTACTTTTACAAATCGCATTCCGACAGACTTTGCACCATCTCCATCGGTATCATCGCGATCACCAATCATGAGGCAGTGTTGCGGTTCGATTCCGATTTTTTTACAGACGTTCATAAATGCTTCACGGCATGGCTTTAGTCCGCCTAACGAAGGCGCATCGAAAAGATAATCGGCCAACTGGAGGTCGAATCCTATTGCATTGAGCTTTTCTTCGACAAAACCGTAATCGGAAAAGACTACGATTTTCACGCCTTTTTCACGCAATGGCATAATGTATTCTTTTACCCATGGGGCAAGGTTATAGTGCTTGCGCAGGACTTTTGCCATTTGTGGCATATAGCAGTCGAAATACCACTTTCTGGCATTATTTTTCCCGATATTGCTGAAGAAATTATCGTAAAAAGCATCTTCGTTTCCGAAGTACTGACCTTTTAACATCGCACGAACATCTCTTTCACGTTTTAGCATGATAAGTCTTCCGCGAATCAACTGGTTGAGTATTATGCGAATATGAAGATGGGACTTGTTGTACAAAGTCCCATCTAGGTCGAATATGACAGCTTTTATTTCTGCCATTATTTTACAAGTTTGTTGAACTTTTCTTGGCGTTTTTCGTCCTGCAGCAGCAGGTTGAGCTTGAACTGTCCATCGCGGGCTCCTTCTTTTATGCAAGCTTCTTTGAAATGCTCGAACGATTCAAATTGCAGGCGGTATGTTACCGCATCTTTCAATCTCAACGATTCGCGCTTTGCCTTGTATTCCATGTTGATTTCCTTCAATGCAGCATCAACGGCTTCAGTGAATTTATCAGCTTGTTCTTGTGTGGTTTCCTGATCGGCAAACTCGTAGTAGAAGTTGTAGCGCGATTCGGGCAACTCGGCGAAACCAATGAAGAAGCGAGTCTTCAAGCCAGTGGTATCTTCTGCCTTGTGGACAGCCTCAATGAACTGACGCTCATATAGTTTTTCGCCAGTCATGGTTACAATGCCGTGTGTCTTTTGTATCATGTGTACGGTAGGCGTATTCTTGAAGTTAGGGCCAACCTCCAGCAAGTCGTTCATGTTGTAGCGATACAGACCAGCAAATGTGCTCACATACGGGCAGTAGCGCTGACCTTCAACCAATTCGTGCAACTGGTAGAATGTCGGGTTAGGGGAGTCCATGTCTTCTTCCTTGACAAACTCATAGTAGTGCATGTGTGGGAACATAACGCTGTTAAGCGTGTCGTCCATAACCAGACCGAAGCGGCATTCTGATGCGAAGTAGCCGAATTCCTGATGTAACATGCTTTTGGGGAACGAATCCTTGAATTTGTCAAGATATACTTTTGTGTTTCCGCATTTCCATGTGTTTAGAATCTGCATGTTGGGCCAATAGTGTTTTGGAAGCACATTGCCGTATTTTGCCTTCAATGCACGAAGTTCTGCAGCACGTTTGGGATTCGGCTTTAGGCAAGCTTCCAACTCCTTGCGAATCTCAGGATCAATGTTGAGGTCTGCTTTCAGTGTGCCATGTTCAATGTCGTTTACATATTCATCGTAGTAGCGGTTTACATTGTTTTGCAACTCAACAATAGTTGATGGGTTTGCTGTGACAATCAATGTAATGTCTTGTTCGATGCCCATGCGCATAAGAACATAGTAGCGAGCTGTGTAGTCTGCGATGCTATATACGCACTGCGGATTGCTGTAGAGTTTCTTAACGAAGCCAGGGCAGTCTCTTTGAGTTACACCGCTTACCGAACCGTAAACCGTGCCATCGGGAGCATATCCTTCTATTACCTTGCCCACGATTGATAAAATCTTGCCGGCAAATACCTTGTGACGGTTCTGGATGAAATTGTATAGCCATACCTTAGTCATCTTGCCGTAGATTGTCTTCAGGTAACGTTCGGTTATTGGAATCCATTTCGGTTCTGCAGTAGAACCCGATGTGGTGGCATATAGTACAGGCTTGCCTGGGAATAGAATGTCGGCTTCGCCGTGCTTGTGACGTTCAACGTATGGACGCAAATCCTCGTATTCGTTGGGTTTTACTTGTTCGCGATAACGGCGGTACAATTCCGTATCATCGTTGGCTTCGAGAATATACTCGAATTTATGTTCCTTGCCGTAAACGGTATCTTTTGCGTATGTGAGGATTTCACGAAGTGTCTTTTCACTGGCCTTGCGTGGATTCTTTGTCGCTTTCAAAAGTGCGCGATACTGAATACCTCCTGCCATTCCCAGTAGCAGGTTTGGTACAATCATGTTACTCGTCTTCATTATCTTTTGTTTTAAAATGGCAAAGGTATATAAAATCTTTTACAGCAATCGTTTTTTGCAATGGTTAAAGAGCTGACTACGATATGCTGGATATACTTTATGCTATTTTTATCTTGTCACCGACTTTAATTTTTCTATCTTTGGTGAAGTGGTTTATCTGGAGAAGTTTTTTGTACTTTATCTTGTGTTTTTTTGCAATTTTCTTTAAAGTATCGCCTTGCTTGACAATGTAGATGCCTTTTTCTGATGTTGTTACTGGCTTTACTGTGGCGGTGTTTGGTTTTGATGTGGATGTCGTATTACTTGGTTTTATCGTAACTGTATTTGCGGGCTTTGATGTTGAAGTTGGCTTGTTTGTCGTTGTTGGTTTCGACGACGAATTTGTGTTGCTCGATGACGACGAAACTGGCTTTGTGCTTGACGTTGGTTTTGTCGTACTTGACGGATTCCCGCTATTGCCTGTACTGTTACTTGATGTAGTTGTACCACTGTTCGATGCCATGGTATTGCTACCTTGGGGCTTTGGAGTACGTGCCTGTATCTTGGCAAGTTCTGCTTGTGTAATATAAATTGACTCTCCGATGCCACTCGACCAATGATAGGCGGCATGAACAGGATTGTCTACAAAGTTGACGCTTGTATCGAATCTGCGGTTGGTTCGGTTGTGTTTAAAAAGCCATGTGTATAGGTTGTGATATTGAAAATAATTTATCAGGCTATGTCCTCCGCTGGTCAATCGGCTATATTTCAGCAGATTGGTATTTCCGCAAGTTTTCATTGCCTCGACAACCCTATCGGAACAAGCGACATCTGTTGTTTCATCGTCAGTGGCATGAATAATCCAGGTAGGCACCTTGTTGAGTCCACAGGGAGTCTTAGCGTCACAGCCTCCGCAAATGCCAACGCAGGCGGCCACTTCATCAGGGTATTTGTTGACATAGTTTAGAGTTCCCCAGCCGCCCATACTCATGCCTATCACATAAAACTTGTCGTGGTCGAATGCATAATGGGCCTTCAGAAATTCGTAAACCTTGTGCAGCTTCACTGAACCCCAGCCTTCGTTCCCTCTTGCGTTTGGCTCCAAAACTAGTGCTTGCTGTCCTTTCAGGATGTCGTAACCCATATCTATCGATGTTATCGTACCGTACCTGTAGCCGTCAAGACCGATGCTCATACTGCGTCCGTGCAGGAACATTACCACAGGCATATCGGTGCTGTTTACTGGATCGTAGCCTGCAGGTTCGTAGATGGCGAAATTGTACATGTCCGACATAAGGTCGTTGAAGTATTCTATTTTTTGTGACTTTGCAAGGAATGTGACAAGTGTCAGCGAAATAATTATCAATAATCGTCTCATATTAGTTTGTTGTTGAGTCGTGGCGTGCCGCGACCTTGATGTTTTTAATAGTTTATATTGTTTTTTATATTGTTTGATGGTGCAAAATTAATAAAAAAATGATGCAGATTCTTAGTCTGCATCATTTTGTTGTCATGAAATGCTATATCATAGTGTTATCTGCGAGATGAGGATGAATGGCTTGACGAGCTATGGCTGCTGCCACTCGATCTGCTCGAAGATGAACTCGAGTGTGAACTTGGTGAGCTTGAGCGCGAGCTTGACGAACTGCTGTGGTAGCTGCTCGACGAACTTGGACGCGAACTGCTTGAAGAGCTTACCCTTGAGCTGCTCGATGAGCTTGGGCGTGAACTTGATGAGTTGTAGCTGCTGCTTGGTCTTGATGAACTCGATGAGTTTACTCTTGAACTGCTGCTCGATGAGCTTGGTCGTGAGCTTGATGAGTTGTAGCTGCTGCTTGGCTTCGACGAGCTGGAGTGAGAACTGCTTGATGAGTTTACTCTTGAACTGCTGCTCGATGAGCTTGGGCGCGAGCTTGATGAGTTGTAGCTGCTGCTTGGCTTCGACGAGCTAGAGTGAGAACTGCTTGATGAGTTTACTCTTGAACTATTGCTCGGCGAGCTTGGGCGTGAGCTTGAAGAGTTGTAGCTGCTGCTTGGCTTTGATGAACTCGAGGAGTTTACTCTTGAACTGTTGTTCGATGAACTTGGCCTCGAAGAGTTTACACTTGAGTTGTTGTTAGCAGGAGTTCTGTTGATGGTTTCGTTTGTCACCCTTGAGCTGCTGTTGTTGGCAGGTTTTCTGTTGGTGTTGTCGTTTGCCACTCTTGATCCGCTATTGTTAGCAGGCGTTCTGTTGGTGGCATCGTTTGCTACTCTAGAGTTGCTGTTATTAGCAGGCGTTTTGCCTATGTTGTCGTTTGCTACTCTAGAACCGCCATTGTTAGCAGGTGTTCTGTTGGCATTGTCGGTTGCAACTCGTGAGCCGTTGTTGTTAGCAGGCGTTCTGCTGCCGTTGTCTTTCGAAAGTCTCGAATCGTTGTAGTTAGCAGGAGCCTTGGTTGCAGTGCTGGCGTTTATCGACCTGTGATGGTCGCTAATATTGTTGTGTTCAGGGTGTCTTTCGTTGTAGCTTCCGTGAGGATGTGAGTCCCCGTATCCATTGTGACCATCTCTGTGTCCGTTGTATCCGTGATGCGGATGTTCTGGATGCCTATAGCTGCAGTGATGGTGGTGATGGTAAGTTACAATGTGGTGATGATATACATGGTATGGTCTGTGGTGCCAGCAGTGCCAGTAGTGTGGGTAGTATCCCCAGTAGTATGGCGAGTGCCAGTAGTGCCAGTATGGATCCCAGAACCAGTTGTATATTACAGGACGGTATATGTAAACAGGCTCTACTATATAGTTGCGTCCGTAGATGTATTCGTTGCCAATCACTTGAACCGTGATGTTTTTGGTTTCAACATCTTTTTTCACATATATCGTTGCTATGTCTTGGTAGATGTCGGTTGCAAGAACTGCTTGTATCACGATGTAGTGATCACCATTTTCTACCGTTTCAACGCATCTTAGATAGTCAATTTCACCATCGCCGTTGAGGTCGAGGTTAGAAATTCCTATCGATTCATCGTTTAATTTATTCTCGAAGTCTTCAATGTCTTTTGAGTCTCCGAACAGTGAAGCCGCAGCTTTGAGATCAAAATCGTCAGCAATTTCTTCGCTTGCTGCAGTTACCGTTTGTGCCACCGATGCGATACTAATCCCTAGTACCAGACATCCTAATATGATAAACCGTTTCATAACCGTAAATTTTTAATTTGTTCAGTTTGTAAAATTATAAAAATTGTGCCAAAAAACTTGTTTTTCTTTGCTATGAGGCAGTTTAAAAAATATTTAACATTGATTAGGAAATATTTAAGATTTGTTCATGAAAAAGGCCGCCCTTTATGGCAGCCTTTAACTTTGTTTGCTTTTTTATTTATTTCATTTCTGCGAAATACTTGTAAAACAGCGGAATAGTCTCGATTCCCTTGAGGAAATTTTCAACTGGATAGTTCTCGTTTGGAGAGTGTATTGCATCCGATTCGAGGCCAAATCCCATAAGTATCGACTTTATGCCGAGTACTTCTTCGAAACGCGAAATGATAGGAATACTTCCACCGCTACGAACTGGAATCGGGCGTTTGCCGAATACTTCGATGTATGCCTTTTCTGCTGCCTTGTATGCAGGGAGGTCAATCGGGCAAACGTAGCCTTGTCCGCCGTGCAAAGGACGTACTTCTACCTTTACATATTCTGGAGCAACCTTCTCGAAGTATTCCTTGAAAAGTTGTGCGATCTTTTTGTGGTCCTGATTCGGGACTAGACGTGTCGAAATCTTTGCAAATGCCTTCGATGGAAGCACGGTCTTTGAGCCTTCGCCGGTGTAGCCACCCCAAATTCCACATACATCCAAGCATGGACGGATGCCAGTGCGTTCGCAAGTTGTGAAGCCTTTTTCTCCCTTGAGAGCCTTAACGTCAATAGCTTTCTTGTATTCTTCTTCGTTGAAAGGCTTGCCAGCAAGCAATTCTCTTTCCTCTGCCGATACTTCGAGAACATCATCGTAGAATCCTGGGATAGTTATCTTGCCGTTTTCATCGTGAAGCTCGGCAATCATCTTGCAAAGCACATTGATAGGATTTGCTACTGCACCGCCGAAAATTCCACTGTGAAGGTCGTGATCTGGTCCGGTAACTTCAACTTCCCAGTATGCGAGTCCGCGCAGTCCTGTGGTAACGCTCGGAATGTCCGATGCTATCATTCCTGTATCGGAAACAAGAATAACATCGCCCTTGAGCAAATCTTTTTGTTCTGCACACCATTCGGTGAGGCTCGGAGAGCCAATTTCTTCTTCGCCTTCGAGCATGAACTTTACGTTGCATGGCAAAGTCTTGGTCTTAACCATGAGTTCGAAAGCTTTTGCGTGCATAAAGCTTTGTCCCTTATCGTCGTCGGCACCGCGCGCCCAAATCTTACCTTCCTTTATAACTGGTTCGAAAGGCTCTGTCTTCCAAAGTTCAATCGGGTCAACAGGCATCACGTCGTAGTGACCGTAAACAATAACAGTTGGCTTCGACGGGTCGATAATCTTCTCGCCGTAAACGATTGGGTTGCCTTTTGTCGGCATTACTTCTGCCTTGTCGGCACCAGCCTGCTTGAGCAAGTATTTCCAGTGCTCGGCGCACTTTATCATATCCGACTTGTGCGAGGCTTCCGAACTTATTGACGGAATCCTAATTAGTCCGAAAAGTTCCTCGAAGAACCTTTCCCTGTTTTCCTTGATATAATCCTTGATGTAAGTCATAACGTTATATTTTTTTAGTTTCTTGTTTCTAAGTTTCTATGTTTCTGGTTGTGTTGTGCTGTTGAGCGACTTTTCAATGTTTTTGTTTTGTAATTCCTTAGTATTTCATCTTGTAAGCGCCAGAGAAGTAAAAATGTCCTTGTACGCCAATTACTTGATAGTATTTGTTGAAACTGCCGAACAATGAAATGCCAATTCCCACATCATATAGGAACTTGAAGGTCGTTTGCACTTCCACGTGTCCGCCGATAGTGTTCTTTATTATTGAACCTGTTGGATAATCGGGATTTGGTACCCAAGCAATCGCCCACGCAGGTCCAATGAAAAATCCGAAATGATACCATCTGTCCTCGAAACGCAGTCCAGCACCTGCGTGGAAATCGTTTAGCTGATGCATTGCACGGATTCCCCTCAGATCGGGATTGTACCAACTTTCAAAAAAGAAATTTTCGCCTGAGAAATGCCAGCCTACATTAAAATATACAGCCTTGTATCGGAAATGGTATGCAAGAGCCATTGTTCTGTTAAGCCCTTTTTCGTAAGTGGGTTCGTAGTTTATCTTGTAGCTTACGCCCATGCCGAAAGTCAGCCAGTTGCTTCCCTGCTTGTATATTTTGTCACCATACTGTACTTCGCTGAACATCTTGTTGTACTTCGACTTTTCCTTGGTTGCACGAGGCTTAGTATTGTCGGTCTGTGCAACGAGCGACAAAGTGCATATTGCGAGTAATATGGTGAGCAGCAGTCGTTTATTCATTTGGCAAGAATCCTTGTTTTTTCAGTACATCAAGCAGACATTTAGATGCCTGTTCGTTGCCTTCCTTTGTGTATCTGACTTCTGCAAAAACTTGAGCAAGCGTCTGTTTATTGTTCTCGGCAACGAATTTTTTGTTCGATTCAAGGCTTTCGGTCTCTGCATAAATCCTGTCGATGTCGCTTGCGCTAAAGTTGTGATATGTCTCACGGTGAACTATCGCCTCAAGCGGAAGACGTTCGGTAAGTGGCAGTTGCTGCTTTGGGTAACCCATTGTTACTGTAGCAACGGGAACAACGCCCTTCGGAAGTTTTAGAATCTCAATAATCTTGTCGGCATTGTAGATTACCGTACCTAAATAGCAAATTCCCAATCCGTTGCTTTCGGCTTCTAGGCAGGCATTCTGCGCTGCAATTATTGCATCGGTGGCAGCTGTCATAAAGGTCAGGAAATTGTCGAATCCAGCCTTGGCATTCCTGTTTTCGCACCAGATTTTAAAGCGGTTGATGTCGGCGCAGAATGTAAGCACGGCCTTGGCGTTGGTTATTGCAGGCTGGCAGAAATGCGTTGGTGCCAACTTAGCTATCATTTCCTTGTCGGTATTGACAATGATGCTGTAAATCTGCATGTTGCCAGTGTTCGATGCCCTTGATGCGGCTTCGAGAACCTTGTTCAGAACGCTTTCGGGAATTTCCTTGTCGGCGTATTCCCTTACCGATACGTGGTCGAAAATTTCCTTTACCATAATTATTTCAACTTTTCTGCTATTACCTTATTAAGTATTTCTGTCATATTTTTGCCCATAGTGCGAATTTGCTTAGGCACAATGCTTTCTGCGCTCATGCCAGGGATGGAGTTAACCTCAATGAAATATGGAGTTCCTTCCTTGATAATGAAGTCGATACGCACGATTCCGCTGCAACCGATAATGTCGTAGATGCGCGAAACGGCTTCCTGCACCTTTCGTGTTTCGTCGTCGCTGATGCGGGCAGGGGTTATTTCGTTGGTGACTCCGGGAGTATATTTTGCTTCGGTATCAAAATAGTCGTTCTTGGTGGAGATTTCCGTTACGGGGAAAACCTGCTCGTAGTCGGCAGTCTTGAGAACACCACACGAAACTTCTACACCTTTTATAAATTCCTCAACAATTATGGTCGTGTCCTCGGTACGAGCCAAGTTTATTGCATCGATGAACTTGTCCTTTTCGTAAACCTTTGTAACACCAAAGCTTGAACCAGCCGTTGCAGGTTTTACGAAGCAAGGCAGACCGACCTTTTCGATGATTTCGTCAACATCGAAAGGATTTTCGCCACGGATTATTGCCATCTTAGCCATTGCAATGCCTTCGTCGGCAAGCATTTTCTTTGCGGCAATCTTGTTGAAAGTTATCATCGACGAGAAAACATCGCAGGCAGAATATGGTATTCCAAGTATATCGAGCAAAGCCTGAACCTTTCCGTCCTCGCCTGGAGAACCGTGGAGTGCAAGGTAGGCATAGTCGAATTTTGTCGGTTTGCCTTCGATTTCTACGGCAAACTTATTAAGGTCAACGCTATATTCCTTTCCGTTGAAAATGCAGAAGAAACCATCTTTCCTTACATCTACGAGGTAGGCGTTGTAAAGATTCCTGTCGATGTTTTCAAGAATCTGGTTTCCCGAATTGAGGCTTATCTGACGTTCAGAAGTGTAGCCTCCTGCCAATACTGCAATGTTTTTCATTTTATTTTTTCCTTATCTTTAGTTTTTGTCCAACTCTTAATTTTGACGGGTCTATACCATTTAACCTTATTATATCGTCAGCAGAAACTCCGTTGTACTTGGCTGCGATTTTTGCAGGCGTATCTCCTTGCTGCACAGTATAATATTCGTATGCGGGGTCGAGTTTCTGCGGAGTGGTGCTAGCCGAGTTTGTTGTTGTCGGTGTTGAAGTTTTTGGCGCACCCTTAGTATATATTTTCAGTTTCTGACCTATCTGCAGCCTGTCGCTATAAAGTCCGTTCCAACTCTTGATGTTAGCGACGGTCACACCATAGCGTTTTGCAATGCTTCCAAGCACATCGCCCGACCTTACGGTGTAGATAGTGGCGTTTGTTCCTGCCGGCTGTCCCGACGGGACTCCATACTTGTTGTCGGAAATGGCCTGAGTGATTTTCTGCTTGCTAAACATTACCGAATCCTGGAAATTATAAATGGAATCTTCAAGCTCCATGAATTTGCGGATGTACTTGCGTTGCATTTTCAACGGATAATTCTTGTTGATAGCAGGGACAATGTCAAGCTTGTACTGAGGATTGAGTTCGCGCGATTCCTCGACAGGAATACCCAATACCGAATCCAACTGGGCAAAATGCAGCTGCTTCTTGACCATTACGGTATCAACATCTTCGAAGAAGTCTATCTTTTCGGGCTTGAAATTGTGCAAGTCATGGTACTCGAACATATACATCATAGCGATGAAACCAGGCACATAGTTGCGTGTTTCTTCGGGCAGATATGGGTAAATTTCCCAGTAAGTCGATTTGCCCGAACGTTTCATTGCACCGTTTATCCTACCCGGACCAGCATTGTAGGCAGCAAGCGCCAAAGTCCAGTCGTTGTAGGTATTGTGAAGCATTTTAAGGTATTTACAAGCGGCATCTGTGGATTTTTCTGGGTCCATACGCTCATCGACGAAAGATGTGATTTCCAGCCCCATGTTAAGACCAGTCTTGTACATAAACTGCCACAAGCCCACTGCTCCGGCAGGTGACTTTGCGCGTGGATTCAGTGCCGATTCAATCACGGCAAGGTATTTCAGTTCCAATGGAATGCCGTAGGCATCAAGTTTTTCCTCGAACATCGAGAAATATTGATGCGAAAGTCCCAGCAATTTGGGAGCTAACCGATGTCCACGTTTTACATATTTGTCAAGGTATTTCTGCACGTTGGCATTGTAAACCACATTTATTGGAGTTGCAATTTTCTCAACGCGTTCCTTGAAAATAGAATCGGGCAGGTCGGTGTCGAAATATTTTTTGTCGTTGTCATCCAAGTAACAGATTGTATCGCGACCAGTATAATAATACCACTGCTTTAGGAACACTTCGAGACTGTCGACCATGTCGTAGGTGTTTCTGACCTGGACGGTAGAATCTTTGTCCTGTGCCCATGCCATGCAAACGATTGTCAATGTTATAATAAGCAATGTTATCTTTTTCATGGGCTAAAAGTTTAATGAACAGCCGACGCCAAGAATTGGAGTCCTTGTATAGGCAGTATTAAATGTTCGAGGATAGAAACTGGCAGAAAGGTTGTCGCCGACATCGAAGTAGAAAAGGTGAGCATCAACGGTTGCATCGACTATTTGCAGGGCATATATCAATATAGTTCCTGCAATCAGGTAGTCGCGGATTGTGCGGTTTCTGTCCATATTGTTAATTATAGCTTCGTTTGATAAAACTCCGTAGAATTCATCGTGTTCCCCATTGTCGCGTTGCATGTATGCTTTTTTGAACCTGCTGAATTCTTTCTGGTTACTAATTGCAAAGTACATAGAGGTGCCCATTGTTGCATATACGATTGGCATCTTCCAGTATTTGCGGTTGTATGCCTGACCAGCACCTGGAACTATTGCAAGCAGTGTGGCGGTTTTTGGGGAGTGGACTTTTTCCTTTGCCTTGACTTGCTCTCTGCTCAATGTGTCGATTTGGGCATTTGCACCAGAAACCATGAAAGTCAGTACGATAATTAACAATATTTTTACGGCACTGCTCAATTTGGTATTCTATGAGTTCAACTTGTCGAGAATTGCAATTATGCGTTCAAAATCGCTGTCGTTCTTGAATGGGATCACAATCTTGCCTTTGCCTTTCGTGTTGCGCTTGAGTTCTACATCGGTAGCGAAGCGGCTCGATAGACTTTTCTGCAGCAGAGCGTAGTCCTCGTTGGTGGCGAGCACTTTTTTCTTTTCCTTCTTTTCTGCTTTTCCGCCAGTGTATTCCTTTATGATTTCCTCGACCTTGCGAACAGAGAAGTCGTATTTCAGAATCTGGTCGTAAATCATGAGCATTGTTTCCTCGTCCTTTGCTCCAAGAAGTGCGCGTGCGTGTCCCATCGAGATTTTCTCGTCGCGGATGCCAGTCTGGATTTTGGGAGGCAGGTTGAGCAGACGCAGGAAGTTGGCTATCGCCGAACGCGATTTTCCAACACGTGTACTTAGCTGTTCCTGAGTCATCTTGCACTCGTCGATAAGTTGCTGGTATGTTAGTGCAACTTCGATTGCGTTGAGGTCTTCTCGCTGGATGTTCTCTACGAGGGCCATTTCAAGCATCGACTGGTCGGTGACATCGGTTCTGATGTATGCTGGAATTTTTTTCAGTCCAGCCATCTTGGATGCACGCAGACGGCGTTCTCCAGAAATGAGCTGGTATTTTCCGTTGCCCATATCCTTTACGGAAATAGCTTGGATTACACCGAGTTCCTTTATCGAATCTGCCAATTCCTGCAGGGCAGTTTCGTCAAAATCCTTTCGTGGCTGGAAAGGATTGACTTCGATAGAGTCGATTGGAATGTCGTTTTGCTGTGTAGCACGATTTCTTATTGATGTTGCATCTGCATCTATCAGTGAGCCTAGTCCGCGACCGAGACCACTTTTTTTCTTTTTGGTATCGTTTTTCTTGTCTGTCATTTTACTTGGTCATATTATTTCGTTGCAGAAGTTCCTTGGCAAGGTTCATGTAGTTGATTGCGCCAGTTGAGCTAACATCGTATTCTACAATCGATTGTCCGTAGCTTGGAGCTTCGCTGAGTTTTACGTTTCTGTGAATTATAGTGTTGAAAACCATATCGTCGAAATGATGTCTTACTTCGTCGAGTACCTGTTCCGAAATCTTAACGCGCTTGTCGTACATTGTCATAACAAATCCTTCGATGTCGAGGTCGGGATTGAGGTTGGCCTGCACGAGCCTTACGCTGTTGAGGAGTTTGCCGAGACCTTCAAGAGCAAAGTATTCGCATTGCACGGGAATCAGCACCGAGTCGGAAGCGGTTAGTGCATTTATGACTATTATTCCGAGCGAAGGCGAGCAGTCGATGAGTATGAAATCATACTTGTCGCGTACCTTTTCGAGTACATTTTTTAGTATGTATTCACGATTGGGCATTTCGAGCATTTCGATTTCCGCACCAACAAGGTCGATGTTGGTTGGAAGCACCGACAGACCATCGAGTTCTTCGGATGTAAGTATTACCTTTTCAGGGTCTTCGTCCTTTACGAGGCAGTCGTAAAGTCCCGTGCGAATGTTGTTTACATCGAATCCCGTACCCGATGTTGCGTTTGCCTGCGGGTCGGCATCGACGAGCAGTACCTTGTATTCCAATGCGGCAAGGCTTGCTGCAAGGTTTATTGCGGTGGTCGTTTTCCCTACGCCACCTTTCTGGTTGGCTAATGTTATTATCTTACCCATTTTAATTCGTTAATTATTCAAATGTCAAAAATAATATTTATTGGTGAAACAGCCGCTGTTTTGGCGGACAGATTTTCCAAGTTGTTCATAACTTTTTTGTATGTCGCTAATAATCAGCACCGATGTTTTTCGGGCTGTGAATGGCTTTTTGCCTGTTCAAAGTTTGGTTTCGCTGTCGGACGAATGTGGATTTTCGGTCGTCGCGGTTATTTCGGCGCCGTTCTTTGCCGGTTTGTTTTTGTCGCCAGTGTTGAGAAAAGCGAAGAATACCGCTAATATTATAAAGCCGAATGCCACCAAATGGTTCCATTTTATCGGTTCTCCCTTGAAAACTAATGCGACAATGGCTGTGAAAACCGTTAGCGAAATGGCTTCCTGTATGATTTTTAGCTGCATAAGCGAGAATGGCCCACCGTTAATCTGCGAACCTAGGCGGTTGGCGGGAATCATTGCGCAGTATTCGAAAAAGGCTAGTCCCCACGAACATAATATTATCAGTATCAGCGGCCACGAGGTGGAAATGTCCATCTGCTGCAGTTTAAGGTTGCCGTACCACGCGAATGTCATAAATATGTTGGATACTAGCAATAGTAATATCGTAAATATTCCGGCTGTTGTCATATTTCGTTTCCTTTGTGTCATCGTTAAAATGAAAAATCGTGCAAAGATAATTCAAATTGATTTACGATTTACGATTTCGGATTTGGGATTTGGGATTTGCGATTTTGGATTTACGATTTTTATTTTCAGTGCATCAATATTATGACTACTTTTGCACCATTATTAATAATGATAATGATATGAGAAAATTAGTGTTTATGCTTATCGCGGTGCTTTGCCTTTCAATGACAGCAATGGCCGACCAGTTGGAGTTCGTTTCGGAACAGGATGCACAAAATGCAGTGAAACTTCTCAAGAAGCAGAAATATGTCCTCTTGTATTGCGGTTGCTGTGCCGACGGTTATGATGCCAAGCAATATGTGAAGATTAATTCGGTTTCGTACCGCTATACAAATTACATGGATTTCTACGAAGTGGTAGTAAATGGCGTTGATGCCAACGGCAACAAGGTTTCGGAAACTATAGACCTTGCTTATTCGCACATAAAAAAAGGGAAGAGCGCCCTTTGCATTGGTCGTGCCATTAATTTGGAATGCGACCCCTGCGTTGAGGATTTGAAATGGGAATGCCCGAAATTCTAGTATGACTGCAAAAGAATGGTAAGTTTGGTCGCAACGAGACACGACCAAACTTGTTATTCTTTTTGTTGTGTAACTTATTGATTATCACCTCCCCCTCAAAAAAATATATTCAAAAAAACAAAGAAAATAGAAGGATTTTAATAGAAAAATATATAGATTTGCAGTGTCGTTATCTTTAGATTCTGTTTGACGGACTTCGCAGGAACTGGAGAAACGGCATAAATTTGTTAAAAATAGAAGTCCCATTTTTTATGAAAAGTAGTTTTTCTTCATTATTGATATTATGTATTGTCGCAAGCCTGCTGGCAGTCTGCGGATGTGAGAAACCTCTTGGCATACATGTCGAATTCGACCCCAATGGTGGCGGAGGTGGCATTATGAAAAGTCAGAAATTTAAGAGAGGTGTAAAGGAAGCGTTGAAATTAAACGAATTCCGCAAGGAAGGTTGCGATTTCGTTTGTTGGAATACTATACCAGACGGCAGCGGCATATCATATTCCGATGGGCAGGAGATTGCAATTACCTCAACCATTACGCTGTATGCACAGTGGTCTGTAAGAAAATATTACGTTACTTTTGATGCTAATGGTGGCGAGGGAGAAATGCAGCCTCAAGCTTTTGAATATTATGAGGAGCAGAATCTTAACCCTAATACTTTTACCCGCGAAGGTTACATATTTTATGGATGGTACACCGACTGGAGCGAAATAGTTTCGGATGAAGGTAGGTTCAAAGTCTCAAAGGATGTTACTTTGCACGCAAGATGGTTCTCAAAGCAAGGCAACGGTTCTGCAGATGGACAGTATTATGTCGACCTGGGACTTCCAAGTGGTACGCTTTGGGCAACACGCAATATTGGAGCTTCTTCTGTCAAGGATTATGGCGACTATTTTGCGTGGGGCGAAACCGTTCCTAAGACGACATATTCGTACGACAGTTATTTGTACCACGACAATCCAGTCATCTTGCCAGCAGAAAATGATGCTGCGGTTGCCAATTGGGGCGGCGGATGGAGAATGCCGACTTCTGACGATTTCAAGGAACTGACAAGTGAGGCGTGTATTATCAACAGGGTTTGGTATATGGAAAATGGCGAGTATAATTCACGTGTGCAAGGATATATGTTTACTGGCAAATCCAATGGCAATGTCCTTTTTCTGCCTATGGCGGGATGGTATGCGTCTTGTTTGAACAAAGCTGGAGAAAATGGCGAGTATTGGACAAGTACTATTGCTATGGAGGATGAAGAACACGTAAGTGATAATAAGGCGAAATGCTTTTATTTTGAAGACAGGAGCGCTTCGGTTATTAAGGATTCTCGTTCATTTGGAATGCCAGTGCGACCTGTTCGTTCTAGATAATAAATAGAAAATATCAAACAACATAAATCGTTTAATATGAAAGGGATAGTATATAATACATTGACAAGGAGATACTTATTTGCTTTTCTTGTAATATGTTGTTCAGTTGTGGGATTGTTGACCTTTGAAGGCTGTTGGAAGCATATAATATATGTGGAATTTGATGCAAATGGTGGAGTTGGAGAAATGCGTCCACAGAAATTCAGGGAGGGTGTAAAATGGCATTTGGACTTTAACGAATTTGGACACGAAGGTTGCTATAGATTTTCGGGATGGAATACGATACCCGATGGTACAGGAGTCTCTTATGCTGATAATCAAGAAATAAGAATTACATCCTCAATGACCTTGTATGCACAATGGGAAGAACTGAAATACACGGTTACCTTTGATGCCAACGGAGGAAATGGAGAAATGCAACCGCAGACTTTTTATGAATGTGAAATGCAACCGCTAAGTGCCTGCACTTTTTCACGGGAAGGATACAACTTCTTTGGCTGGTATTCCGATGAAGGGGACTTGTATTCTGATGGCGACAAGATTCATAATTTGGACAAAGATATTACCTTGCACGCAAGATGGTTTTCGGCGGAAGGCAACGGCAGTATTGATGGACACAACTATGTCGATTTGTGTCTGCCGAGCGGCACCAAGTGGGCAACCTGTAACATTGGTGCTTCTAATGCGGAAGAATATGGCGAATATTTTGCGTGGGGCGAAACCGAACCAAAGACAGCATACACGCAAGAAAACTATGCATATCAGCAATCTCCAGTCCGCTTGCCATTGAGCAACGATGCCGCTGCCGTAAATTGGGGCGGAAACTGGCTAATGCCGACATTTGATGATTTTAAGGAACTGATAAGCGAATGCGTTTGTAATAGGATTGACTATAACGGAAGGGTAGGTATGTTATTCACCAGCCGTTCCAACGGCAATAGCGTTTTTTTGCCGTTTGCAGGCAGATGGAACGGAAATTATTTAGATATGGGCAAATATGGCAACTACTGGTCTAGTTCCACGTCAACAATTGAACAGTTAGACAATGAATATTTGTCTGAAAATACATCACGATGTTTAGACATTGAATATAAACCAGATATGTACCAGAAACAACGCTGGCTAGGATTATCTGTCCGTCCCGTATGCCAAGGTGCGAATACTCGACAATAAACATCTTAATATATATATGTTGTTGACACTTAGTTATGTCTGAAGAAAAATTTAAGGATAAATATAGTATTATATCATTCGCGATTCTGTCGAAATGAACCACACAACCGAATATATTGAAAATAATGTGGCAGAATGGGGGCTTGTCGAAAACGATTGGTAATTGTTTTCCGATTTTACCTTTCTTTCCAGTCGCCGTTGTCGGCAATAACTTTCTTTAGCATTTCTACGGCGTTGTCCTGCGGAACATCGCGAATAATGGGCATTTGTCCCTTGTATATTATGACGTGGTCTTTTGTGCTGCCAACGCAGCCATAGTCGGCATCAGCCATCTCGCCAGGACCGTTCACAACGCAGCCCATTGTTGCTATTTTCAGTCCTTTGAGGTGCGCAAATTCGCGTTTCACGGCTTCCGAAATGCGTTCAAGGTCGTAGTTGGTGCGTCCGCACCCCGGGCAGGAAATAAATTCGGCCTTGCTGATGCATATTCCTGCAGCCTGCATTATGTCGGCAGAGAAATCTTTGTTGTTGATTCCTGCAATCTCGCCGTTTATGTTTAGATCGGTTATTTTCTTGTCGATGAGGTTGTTGCTTAGAGCTATGCAAGTTTCTGCTATGGCGGTTTCTGCATCATGCGATTTGGGTGTATAGCTTGCATTTCCTGTCAGTTCGGGGTAGGGCGGATTTGTTGGATATGCCTTTTTTTCACCGAGTTCGGCTACGAACTTTTGAGCGAAAGTTATCTCGTTTACAGGATTTTCGGTGAGCGAAACCCTTATTGTGTCGCCAATTCCCTTGTTTAGCAGGTATGCAATGCCGAGGCATGACTTTATTCTGGCATCGTTGCCCGACCCAGCTTCAGTAACTCCCAGATGCTGAGGATAAATGTTGCCATTTTCTGCCATTCGCTGATTCAGAAGTTCACACGATTCGGTCATAACCTTCACATTGCTTGCCTTCATAGATATGACAAGGTTATGGAAGTTTTCGGCTTCGAAAATGCTGATGAACTCCATGGCGGCCTCGACCATTCCTTTAGCGGTGTTGCCGTATCGCGACAAAATCCTGTCGGACAGAGAGCCGTGGTTTGAACCGATTCTGATTGCCGTGCCGTACTCGTTGCAGACTTTGATAAGAGGCAACAGCCTGTCGTGCATTTTTTCTAGTTCTAGGTTGTATTCAGATTCGCTGAGGTTCAGTTCCTTGAAGTTGGCACGCTTGTCGATGTAGTTGCCGGGGTTTATCCTAACCTTTTCAACTATTCTTGCACATTCTTCGGCAATTTGCGAACTGAAATGCACATCGGCGACAAGCGGTTTGGTGTAGCCATCTGCAACGAGGATTTTCTTTACTTCGTGCAGGCTTTCAATGTCGGGCATGCGCGGGACTGAAAGTCGAACAATGTCGGCACCGGCATCGAAAAGTTGCTTGCATTGTTTCACGGATGCTTGAATGTCGCCAACAGGAACATTGGTCATGCTTTGTATAGCAATCCTGTGTATGCCGCCAATGCGTAAGTTACCTATTTTTACTTCTTTAGCGAAATTTGTTTCCATTTATATCATCTTTAATGCTTTGAGAAGTGTGTTTACAATTTCCTCGTTGTCGGTGGGCAGGTTGCTGTTAAGTCCGAAGCCAAGTTTTATGTCTTTTTTGACTTCCGGTCCGTGAAAGTCGCTTCCACATGAAATCATCAGTCCAAGTTGCTCTGCCATGCTCTTGTATGCTTCGCATTGCTTTTGCGAGTGACTGCTGTGAAATGCTTCAATGCCAGCGAGTCCATATCCTTTCAGCTCTTTTATCTTCGCTAGGGTTTTGTCATTCGGAAGTTTCAAAGATTTTGGGTGGGCGATAAATGCTAATCCACCAGCCCTTTCAATAAGTTCGATACAGCTTCGAGGGGGCAATTTTTTTCTGTCAATGCCTTCCAGTTTCTTGCTTCCCAAGAACTTCCGAAATGCATATTCGATGTCGTTGCAATAGCCTTTTTCTACTATTGCCGCTGCAATGTGTGGTTTTCCGATTGTTTCACCTTTTGCATATTTCCGTACATCTTCGATTTGTATGTCCATGTGGAACAATTGATTGAGTGCTGCAATTATGTTGCTGTTCCTGACTTCCCTTGCATCGCGAAGCATCTTCATTACTGCATTGAACTCTGCATTGTCGGGATCGATTCCATAGCCTAGAATGTGCATTTTGCCTGTGTTAGTTTCGGCGCTAAGTTCTACGCCAGGGATAATTCTGACATCTTGCTTTTTCCCTTCTGCGATACAGTCGTTTACATTTCCAATGGTATCGTGGTCGGTGATTGCCATCGTTTTTATTCCCAAGCGTTTGGCTTCGGCGACAATCTGTTGCGCGTTTAAGCTTCCGTCGGATGCTGTAGTATGTACATGCAAATCGAATTTTGGAGCTATGTTAAAATTTTCTTCCATCTGTTTTCCCTTCAAATACTTTTAAAGCAGGCCCTTCGAGCCATATATTTTCGTAGTTACAATTTTTCTTTTCAAAATATACTTTTAGCAAACCGCCTTTTGCTTGTATGGCAATTGGCGATTGTATGTCATGTTTCGCGTTGATACACAGAGCTGTTGCAACGGTGCCAGTTCCACATGCTAATGTTTCGCCCTCAACACCGCGTTCGTAAGTAGCGATTCGGTATCCATTGATGTTGTCGGTAAAGTTGACATTGGTCCGGTCTGGTGCGAAACGCTTGTCGTCAGCAAGTTTTCTGCCTTCAATTTTGACATTTACATTACTAATGTCGTCAACGAATTTTACAAAATGCGGAACGCCAGTATTTGTCCACATTCCGTCATGGAAAACGGTTATGCCGTTTACATCGATCATCTTGATTTTCACGCTTTCGTCGTTAATGATAATTGCTTCGTGCATTCCATCCTCTGCCAGAAATTTCATGTTCGTACCAGCAATCTTATGGTCGAAAGCGTATTTTGCAATGCATCTGCCACCGTTTCCGCACATGCTTGCTGTTTTTCCATCTGAATTGTAGAATTTCATGGCAAAATCGGCAATGTCGCTTTTTTCGACTAGGATAAGTCCGTCTGCACCAATGCCGAAGCGCCTGTCGCACAATGAGCTAATCTCTTGGCACGACAGGTTCTGCTTTCCATCCCTGTTGTCGATTATGATGAAGTCGTTTCCTGCCCCTTGATATTTGTCGAAAATCAATGTCATGCTTCTATGTTTTGAATTTTGTTTTTGCGTTTGAATGCGGTTATGATTTGTATTATTATGCTGATAATTATTATGATAGCCAATGCTATGTTGCTTGCAATGGAAACAGTAACTCCCGTTTTTGCCGACTTGGGCTCGTATCGGAATACGATTTCGTGCTTTCCATGTGGTATTATCATTCCTCGCAGAATGTAGTTGCACCTGAAAAATGATGCTTTGTCGTTATCGATCGTAGCTTTCCATCCTTTCGGATAGAAGGTTTCGGAGAAGATTGCAAGTCTGTTTCCTCTGCATGAAGATTCGTATCGTAGAATGTCACCATCGTTTGCTACCAATTTTATATAGTCGGTGCTGTCGATTTCAAATTCGATGTCGGCAAATTCGGCCCTGTATTTTTCATTTACGATAGCTGTGTGTCGCGTGTCAATATGTTTGAGTTGTGCGAGTTCTATCGGCTCCAGATTTGCCCATCTTATGCTATCGGCAAGCCAAGCGTTACCAGATGCGTGCGTGTTGACAAGCGGTTTAGCATTGTCCGAAAGGATTATATATTTGACATTCAGCATGTCCAATGTAGGTGACTTGAATTTCTGTGAGAATACTTCTTGAATTTCGTCACTTGTCATTCCATCCCGTTGTGCCCACGAAAGAATATTGTAGCGAGTGAGTGCAAGTTCCTTGTTTAGAATTGAATCGCAGAATGTCCGATAGCGTTTCGGGCAATATTCATTTGCACCACTTATTGAGTTGAATTTATGGCATGTTGTGTTGTCGCTTAATGCGGTATTGTATCTAATGTCGATGACTCTGAATGTTCCGTTGTCGGTTTCTATTTCCGAATTCGCATAGTTAGAAGTCAAATCCTGAGTATTTTTTTCTCCATTTTGTTGTAGGTTTGCAATTGTGATGTCGGCAACTGCGAGTATCGACAATGTTGCAACGAGAATCCAGCCGTTGAGATTTTTCTTACGGGCGAAAAATATTGCAGTTGCGCCTAACAGTATGAAAAGTAGCGACTTGGCAGCATCGCGTCTGATGAGAGAAATTCTGTCGTTGCGAATGGCGGTTACATAGTCGGTTTTGAATTCAGCAACCGCATCGGCGTATTCTGCATCCTGTGGCATGTACGATGCAAGATGTTCTGCCACATCTACTTCCGTTTGATTGGTTGGGTCGATGCTACTGTCGCCTGCAATTGATGGGAATGCAACAAAAATAAGTAGTATTGCTGATATTATGCTAGTAGAAATGTATAGAGCGATTCGTTCTTTGCGCTCGTTGCGTTCTGCGTTTTGTGCAATGATTTCTTCGGTTCCGATAGATGTTAGAATTGATAATCCGATTGCCAGAATTATTAAAATATTTGAAAAATGACTAAAATTATGGAATAATGGAATATTTTTTGTGACGAAATATTCAATATTGCCACACGAAAGTATTATTGCTATGACGCTTACGATTATTGCCCACCATTTGACTCTTTTTTTGCTTGTTATGCTTCCGAAAAGGGCAAGTAGTACGGCTATGGCACCGATGTACATACTTCCGTTGCTGAATTGTTTTTTGCCGAAGTACATCGGCGACTTTTCGCATATTTTTTTTGCATTTTCACTTCCGAAAAATGGTTCAAGTAAATTGAATGTTTCGGAATTCTCTGATAGTTTTTTGCTTGATTTTCCGCCTTTTATGTTTGGTATGATCAGAGAGAGAGTTTCTCCGCCGTCGTCAAAAAATGCGGTTTCGGTATTGTAGTCTGGAAGTTGTCCTGATGCGTATTTCGAGTATTCGTATTCCTGAAAAATAGCTTCGCTATTGGTGAAAAATGCTACAGCGAATACAGCTATGGCAATTATTGTAGGCAGAAGTTTTCCGGCAATGCTTTTGCCCTTTGCAAAAAGTTCCACGATTATGAATACTGTAGCAATGAATATTGTGTAGATGAGGAGTTGATAATGGCAGGTCGCTGTGAGCAAAGCGGTGGAAATCAATGTGATTATTGTCCCTATGGCTAACATTCCGTTGAACAAGCATGCGATTCCTGTCAGTATGTACGGTATCAGGCAGATGGCTGTCATTTCCATGTACTCGCCCGCTTGTATTTCGCCAATTCCGTAGCAGAAGAGGCCATACGCAAGTGCTCCGATAATGGAACTTAATGGATTAATTTTTAGTGAATTGAGAAAAATGTAGAATCCAATCAGGCTTGCTAGAGTCAGAAAGAACGGCATTAAATTGCTGTGCTGATTGATGTGGAATATTGCTTTTGCAAATGGGTTTGTGCTGTCTATTTTACCCTGTGAAATTGCTGGGCATCCAGAGTACGATTGCTCGTCCCATAGATTGCTTGAAATGCTGAATACTTTATTTTCTACAAATTGTTCATTTGTGTCTATCAACAGCATTTTTGTGTAAATGGCTGATATGGCTATGAAGATAATCAACGCCAACACATGGATTAGCGTTTCCCTTTGTAAATATCTTCCTAGTTTCAAATTCATTGATGATGAAAAAATGTTGAAAATTGAATTGGCGAAAATAATAAATTCATCAATAATTTTTGTTTTCGTTATGTTTAAATGATGTTAATGAAATCTTGTCGTAGGATTTTTAGAGAATATTTTTAATTTTTGTGTAATTGTATTGCGTTTGTAATCAGTTGGTTGTGAACTAATCAAAAAAGTTTTTATATACATCAGGCATCTCTACTAAAAAAAAGTCGTTAAATAAGGTGTAGATTGAAAATAAAAACGTATCTTTACGCGGTTTAAATTAAATGTAAATAGGTTTTATGAACAGGGTAATTGTCAGTGCGTTGCTAATTTTTGCGATGGCTTTTTCGGCCTTTGCACAGGAGGATGTGCAGGAAGGTCAGCAGTCGCAGAGAGCAGGGCTAGCCTCTGCATTGAATGGTCTTACTGCCGTTGACGAAAGTTTTGTTTATGATGAGAGCAAGATGGTTGCCATACCCCAGACCAACATAAGGATTCAGCCTCCAGAATATTTTATCTATTCCGATTCTTTGCCTGGTTTTATGCATGTCGGTACAATGAGCAGTATTCAGGTGGAGGAAGTTGCTGGTACGTCATATATCATGATTTCGAGGGCGATGGATTCTGCTTATTTTGCGTCGCAAGGTATGAAGCTTTTGTCGGTTGAGCCTGTTGTGATGCACGATGGAAGCGATGGCATGCTTTTTACTGCTGAGATGAAGCTTAAAGGTTTTGTTTTTGAGAGACTTATATTGATGTCAGGAGACTATCATTATACAATATGGATAAATGCAGGTTATATCAAAATGATGCGTAACAAGATGCGTCCTGTTATCCTGCAGAGTATGTTGACCTCTAAAATTTACGAGTAATGCTTATGAAGAAAAGACTATATATAACGCTTGCAATTGTTCTTGCCCTGCTTTCGCCATGTTGGGTGATGTCGCAGGACAATACGAATATATTAAGGCATAGCATAAACTATCATGTCGATTCGGTAGACATGTGGGGCGGTGGCGCAGCTACGTTCATCGATTTCGATTATAGCCTTATTGACCTATGTGTCGGTGGAGAGTGCGAAGGTTCCGATTTCCCCATTCACCAGATGTTCGGAACGGATGCTTTAGGAATTGCTTTCGATTTCGATTTGTATATGTATCTGAATTCTACGTTCAGCATGCATGGTTTTTCGAGCGGCTATATCGGAGTTGATTATCCTGTGCAGATAACACTTGATTTCCCCGACCATTATGGATTCGATCATGGAGAGACAACCCCGATTCATTCTACTTATACAGTTCAGAACGGATGGGCTCTCGATACTCATTTCCCTACGGCGGGAACAATAGCCTTGGACCTTGAATATGGATTTGGCGTTGATATGTCGGTTTCAGTGGAAGTTCTTGGCTCTACAGTTGTTGAGGTTCCTTTGATTCCACATATTGGTTATCCTATCAACCCTCAATTTTCATCACCTGTGCCTCACGACTCCATTGCTGTTCTGTACCTTAATGCACAGACTGGAGAATATGCATATCCGTGGATTGATGAGGATACCGGTATGCCTTACATAAATACGGGCTTCTTGGGCGATGGTGATTCTCTTGTTATTCATATTCCAGATGCATTCGGAATCGGTATTACAGCCGACATAACTATTCCTTATGTAGAAACCGAAGATCGTATTGATGGCCAGTGCTTGTATGCAGAAGGTCAGGATGACTGGTTCTATATGCACTGGAACTTGTTGCAGTTCATAAGGTTCATCGGTAATGCGGTAGGTCAGCCAGAAATCGGTCAGATAGTTGATATACTCGAAGGTCAGACGATAGAATATCCTATATACGAAGACTATGTGATTACAATTGAGTATTATATTCTTCATGCGACATTGCAGATGACAATGGCGCTAGTGCAGGAATTCTCATTCTGTCCAGACATAATGGCTACATTGAGGTTTGCAACGCCGTTACCGTTCTCGGAGCGTGAAGTTGGAGGTACTGTAGTGCAGGAAGGAGAATCGGATAACATTACATTCAAAGTAAATAACGATTTGTATATTACTTATCCGTGTTATGGTTGGGATTCCCTTCAGGTGTACGATGTGACATATAATATTCATAGCGGTTTTGTAAATCATACCTATAATAATCTCCGCCTTGCACTTGACTTGCAGGTGTTGCACATAGCAATAAGTATCCCTGGATTTGATGGCGGTTTGTTCAGTGTTGTGACAGTGCCTGAATTCCAGTTGCCAGAAATTGAAGGTGGCTACGAGATTGCTGATGATGCAGTGGCTTCTTCTTACGAAATAGCTGGTATTGATGTAGAAAGATATAATGAAGAACCGAGGACGCGAGATAGAAATAGTCGTTTTGATATATGTATTCCAACAGATTGCGGCGCTTTGATCGACCAGTCGTTCGATTTGTTTGATGTAGATTTGGATTTCCTTGGACTCGAGCGTGAATGGGATTTGCGTTTCCCCGACAACCAGTACAATGTAACCTTCCCTGGTACATGGTTGCATCCGCGTCCAGAACTTGACATAGATGTAAGTTCGTCTAATGTAATATGTTATGGCGACAATTCGGGCGTGATTACTGTTACCGCTATAAATGGAGCACCTAACTATACATGGCAGTATTCGGAAGGAACAACTAATACACATGCGGGACCAACCGATGAAATCAATGTATATTCTGGTTATTACTACATAACACTTTCCGATACATACGGATGTACAGTTGCTGGTGAAGCAAATATCCTAGAGGCCAATTCTCCTCTGGAGAGTATAACGAGAGCCGATGATGTTCTGTGCCATGGCGAATCAACAGGAAACCTTTATGTTACAGTATATGGAGGCTTGCCTCCGTATCAATATCTGTGGTCTAATGGCAGTACGCAGCAAAATCCGCAGGGAGTTCCTGCTGGTACATATACGGTGACTGTAACAGATGCTGTTGGTTGTGAACACGAAGATCAGGTTGTTGTGGATGAGCCAGATGCACCATTGGAAATAACTGATGTTTATATAATGAATGTATCGTGCTTTGGCATGAGAGATGGTTCGATAAATATAACTGTTGAGGGTGGAACTCCAGCTTATACATACTACTGGTCAAATGGTTATACCGTTCAGGATTTGCATAATATTGGTGCTGGCGCATATACGGTTACCATAACAGATGCCAATGGATGCTTTGTAATATCAACCTATGTGGTGGAACAGCCAGAACCTTTGACACTTAACATTGATGCTCGTGATGTTAGATGCTATGCAGAAAATTCGGGAAGTATAGACTTGACTGTAACTGGAGGTACAGAACCATATTCGTATCAGTGGAGCAATGGTGAGGTTACAGAGGACTTGTCTGACTTATATGCAGGATTTTACATTGTTACAGTAACCGATGCTCATGGATGCGTTGAATATGCTATGGCTCAGATACATCAGCCAGCATTGCCGTTGCATGGTGACATAACACCAACCGATGTGAGATGTTACGGTGAAGGCAATGGTGTATGCGACTTGAATGTATTTGGCGGAACTCCACCTTATTATTATACATGGAATACTGGTGCAATCTCCGAAGACATTGACAATCTTGTTCCTGGTCTGTATTCTGTTACAATTACGGATGAGAATGGATGTCTCGCATACGATACGGCGCACATATATCAGTCTGAATTCCCATTGTCGGGACAAATTTCAGGTAGAGATGCTTCGTGCTATGGCTTGTCGGATGGTAATGTAATGTTTACAGCTGATGGTGGTTACGAACCATATCATTATGAATGGTCAAACGGACTATGGCAGCAGAATCTTGTTGGAGTTCCTGCCGGAACATATACGGTGACACTTACAGATGCTAATTTCTGTCATCGCGAATATACTTATGTCGTAGGACAGCCCGAGCCGTTCTACATACAGATGATGGATGACTTTACTGTATGTCACGGTATGCCTACGCAGATTGGTATTGGAATTGTTTCTGGTGGCGTGCCTCCATATACAATATTGTGGAGCAATGGCGAAAGCGGTATGTCAACCGAGGTTGCACCAACGCAGACGACAACATACTATGCTTCGGTTGTTGATGCAACCAATTGCTCGAGTGCGGAAATGTCAGTTACAGTTTCCGTTCTCGACCCGATAACGTTGGATGTCGTATTATTGTCGGATACTTTGGTATGTCCAGGCACAAGATCTGAATTTGACATCAGTGTTACAGGTGGCGGAATTACAATTGACGATCTGTATGTCAATGGCGAGCCGTTGAAGATGCCGTTTGAACCGATTGTTGATTTCGATACGGTATTTAATTTCGTTGCATACGATAGTTGTCGATACGACAGCGTGGTTATTCCAATTAGTATCCGTACGTATGAGGAAGTTCCAATGAATATTTCTGCCGATGTTGTAGAAGGATGCGCTCCGTTACGTGTTTCGTTCTCAGAGAATACACCAGATGTAGGTCAGTCATATCTGTGGAATTTCGATGATGGTGATTTTGAAAACATGTCGTTTGCAAAGAATCCTAAGCATATCTTCTATAACTCTGGTTTGTTCAATGTAAAGCTTGAGGTTACTTCGTATCAGGGTTGCAAACGCGACACCTCGATTGCAATCACTGTATTCTCGATTCCAGAGGCCGATTTCAGGGTTGACAGGGCAAACATATCAATGTCGAGCCCGATTGTTAACTTCACCAACTATTCGCATGGCGGGTTCTGGAATATGTGGAATTTCGGAGACAATACGACATCATCATCGTCAAGTCCAGTTCATACATATACAATGCCAGGTACCTACCATGTAGTACTGACTACTACATCGTTGTACGGATGTACAGATACGGCAGGTGTTGACATTCAGGTAAGCAACGAGTACAACATATTCGCACCTACGGCATTTACACCTAACAACGATGAAATAAATGAAACTTTCCGTCTTTTCGGTACATCAATAGACCCCAATAGTTATATGTTGATTATTTATGACCGTTGGGGAGCAGTTCAGTTCAAGTCTACCAACTTGGAAGAAGAGTGGGACGGAACCGATGGTACTCGTCCTTGCCCCGAAGGAGTTTATACATGGCGGGCGTACTTCAAGGATATGTTTGGTATAGATTACGAGAAGACGGGAACGGTAATGTTACTACGATAACGAAAAAAAGCGATACGATTTTGTTCGTATCGCTTTTTTGTTTATATTTATGCCTTCAAACTTTAAAACAAATTAATATATGGATAACAGACTCCCTTTGATTCAAGAAGCCGACCTTAAAGGCAAAATCGTACTCGTAAGAGTTGACCACAATGTAGTTAAGTCGGGCGTTATACACGACCCATACAGAATAGATGCAACATTTGGAACTTTGTTCTACATACTTTCCAAGGGCGGAAAGATAATCCTTATGACCCACGTTGGTCGTCCGAAGGACAAGAAGACTGGCAAGATCACGATTGATGCCAAGACGTCGGTACAGCCGATAGTCGATTATCTTGAGGACAAGTTGCACATTAAAATAGAAGTTCCTGATTTCTATTCGCACGAAGATAATGGTTATCTAAGCATCGAAACCAATGTAAACCATAGCATCCGCCGTTTGCGCAACCACGATGTCGATATGATTTATTTACCGAATACCCGTTGGTTTACCGGCGAGGAGGCAAAAGGCGAGGAGCAGGACAGGTTTGCAAATCAGCTTGCAGGTTTGGCCGACATATATGTAAACGATGCATTCGGTAGCTGGCAGGCTCACGCTTCAACGGTTGGCGTTACAAAGTACTTGCCGTCGTATGCCGGTTTCCTTATGCAGCGCGAAATAGAGAACCTGAACCGTATTTTCGAAGCAGAAAGTCCATTCGTTGCTGTTGTGGCTGGTAGTAAGTTCGATACAAAGATTGATTCCTTGTATGCTCTGTTGAAGAAGGCTGACAAGTTGGTGCTTGGTGGTGTAATTTACAATGCATACCTATGTGCAAAATATGGCTTCAAGATTAAGGGCGTGGAGGAAGACGATGTAAAACTAGCAAAGGAATTTGTTGATTTTGCAAAGCAATATCCTGGTAAGGTTGTTGAAATGCCAATTATCTGTGAGTCGGATGTGTTTGGCGAGAGGGTAGAGGGCAAGTATAGAATCCACGACATCCGCCAAGTTGCTCCTGGAACAGAATTCAACTGGGTTATGGATGTTGACCCGCGTTGCTACGATGAGCCGGAAATCATCGATGTTTTCCATTCTGCAAAGACAATTTTCGTAAATGCAGTTATGGGTTTTGTTCCGCATTTCAACGAGGGTACAATCGCTCTCGATACTATTATCGACCAGAATCCGCAGGCAGTAAAGCTGTATGGCGGTGGTGATACAATGCAGGAACTAAAGCGTTTGTTGCCAGGTCTTTACATTATGGCTCTCGACAGCAAGGACTACTATATATTTACAGGTGGTGGCGCTGTATTGAAGGCAATCGAACAGAGTTCGCATCTCGGTATTGCCCCGATAAAGGCACTGATAGAGAGCAGACAGAAAGGAAACGAATAGTTCTAAGTAAAATACTCAGTTAATGCCCGATTTTTTCGATCGGGCATTTTTTGTGTCATATTATCAATTCTAAAAATATTTTTTATATTTGCAGAAAATATTTGTTTTGATAATGAGTGGGATACGCATAGATAGGTTTGCTAGTGTTAGCGATTATCCGCAATTTAGTTGTGGTGATTTTTGTAACTTGTTGTTTGCAGAATTAATAGTTTTCAGTGCTTGCAAACGGAATTCCAATGAATGGTTTTTGCTGGTACAAATATTTTGTGTTTTAAATTTCGTTTATTGTTTTTTTTGTATTTTTGTCGATGATAATGCATATCTTTGTAATAGTATATAATATGACTGATACCTATTGGACAGTATGGGAAATATTTGTTTGTGCTATATGGTAATATGTTTGTTATCAGTTTGTTGTGTAATTTTGAATGTTTATTGAATAAGATAGTTATATGAAGTATTTGTCTATTTGTATTTCGATTGTCGCTTTAATGCTTTCTGTTTTGCATGTTTCTTCACAGGAGGTGACGGTTCGTTTTATTGGACGGCTTAACAATGCTAATTATTGCCGTGTGGATAGTATTGCGGTAGAAAATATAACACGAGGCTGGTCGGAAACTATTCAGTATCCCGATACCATAATAGTATTTAGTTCGCTTAATGGTATGGCGATGGATGTTGCAGTAGGACAGGGACTTGGACAGAATGTTCCAAATCCGTTCAATTGCGAAACCAGCGTAGAACTTTCGTTGTCGCAGAACGAAAATGTTCGTATGCAGCTGCTTGATGCTTTTGGGAAAATATATGCCGAGTACAGCGGAAATCTCAATGCCGGTGTCCATACCTTCGACATTTCGGCGGCAAGTCCTCAGACATACGTGCTCAATGCCGTTGTAGGAAGCCGTTCGTATTCGATAAGGATGGTAAACATTGGTAACGGATGCGGCAGCAGCATAAAGTATGCTGGAGGGTTCGATGGCATTAGGGCAAAGTTGGAATCAGTCAATGAATTCCACGTTGGCGACAATATGCGCTATGTTGGATACGCCAGCATTGACGGCGTAGTAGAAGAAAGTGCCATAGTTGAGCAGGTGCAGGCAAGCAGCGAAGATATAACTTTGAACTTTACCCATAATTTCGAATCGTACGTGGTTGTTGAACAAATCGCCTGCGGCAGTTATACTTGGATTGACGGGAATACTTATACCGAAAGTACCGACGCCCCGACAGTTACTTTTACCAATGCCGCTGGATACGATTCGGTAGTTAACTTGCATCTGACGATTACATGTTTGCCGGAAGTTCAAGCTGATGAGGCTACAGATATTACCGACAGCACGGCAACATTAAGCGGCTACATTGTTACTGATAACGGACTCGCAGTAACAGAAAGAGGCTTTGTTTATGGTAGAAGCATCAATAGCCTATCGAATATAGTACAAGTAGATGTCGATTCGGCAAGCTATTCTGCGAATATTTCCGGACTAAAGGCTCGCAGAAGATACTACTACAGGGCGTACGCTACAAATTCCGATGGCACTAGGTATGGTGAGTTGAGGTCCTTCGATACTCCTTTCACTCCAATTATCAGGTCTTCATCGTTTATTCCCGATGGAGGCGAGGTATGTTATAATTATAATCTAGTAGTAGATAGTATATTCTATGAAGGAGCTACCGTTACTTCTGTAAACGATATCGAACGCGTATATTTGAATATTGAACACTCATACCTAGGAGACCTTAGCATAATGGTGCAGTGCCCAAACGGGCAGCAATGCTTGCTTCATGCACGTGGTTCTGTAGGTACAATAGTTCCCGGATGGTCGCTCACAACGATAAATAATTCAGGTTCGAACGGCGGTTCAAACATCCACCTTGGACTTGCTCCAGATCCACCTGAATCAAACGACTGCTATTATACTGCCGGAGAAGGTTATGAATACAATTTCACTCCAACCGCTACACAACCTATGGGCACAAATTCTTTAAACAACAACACTACTAGTATTACATATACCGATCCTTGCGGAAATACCGAATCAGGTATCAATGTGCTAGACGCAGGCAACTATGCAACCTACGAGAGCCTGGAATCTCTCGTCGGCTGTCCTCTCAATGGAGACTGGACATTGTATATCTGCGACCACCAGAGAGCAGACAACGGTTGGATTTTTGAGTGGGGCGTATTTTTCGACGAAGACTTATTCGCGCCTATACGAGGCGATGTTAGCATGCCGACCTTGGATGTATCTCCGACAAATATTGGAATAGAAACAATCGGGATTAGCAAGTAAAAGAATGAGAATAAAAAATATAGGCTGTCTTTGTGGGCAGCCTATATTTTTTTTGTTGAAAATCTATCTTATTTCAATCCTCTATTCTTCAGCAGCGGTTCAATTGATGGTTCCTGACCGCGGAAACGCTTGTAGAGAACCATTGCGTCTTCGGTGTTGCCATTCTGCAGGACATTGTAGCGGAATGCATCGGCGGTCTTCTTGTCGAAAACACCGTTTTCCTTGAAGGCTTCGAAGGCATCGTTGTCGAGGACTGCTGCCCAAGTGTAGCCGTAGTAGCCTGCGCTGTATCCGCCCGAGAATACATGCTGGAAGTAGGTGCTTCTGTAGCGCGAGATGATTTCGGGAATCAAGCCGATTTTCTGCATTTCGGCATCCTCGAAGTCGGGGAACTTGATTTCGGTAGGTTCGCTGATGTTGGCGTAAGCCATATCGAGCAACGATGCTGCAATGAGTTCGGTGTTGATGAAGCCCTGTCCGTAGGTCGATGCTGCTTCAATCTTGTTGATGAGAGAATCGGGAATAACTTCGCCAGTCTTGTAGTGCTTAGCGTACATCTTCATGACTTCGGGATAGCCAGCCCATTGTTCCATAACCTGTGATGGCAGTTCAACAAAGTCGCGCGAAACATTTGTTCCCGACAGCGATTCGTAGCGGCAGTCGGTAAGTATGCTGTGCAGAGCGTGTCCGAACTCGTGGAAGAGGGTGGAAGTCTCGTCGAAGTTGAGCAGCGAAGGCTTGTCGCCCGAAGGTTTTGTGAAGTTCAATACCAATGATACTAAAGGTATGATTTTCTTGCCGTCCTTTGTATATGACTGTTCGCGGAAGTTGGTCATCCAAGCACCGCTACGTTTGCTTTCGCGTGGGAAGAAGTCCATATAGAGTATTGCGATAACATTGTTGTTTTCTGTAACTTCGTAAACAACAGCATCGGGATGGTAAACTGGAATATTCTTGTTTTCGCGGAACTCGATGCCATAGAGCTTGTTGGCAACCATAAACATTCCGTCGCGAACATTGTCGAGCGAGAAGTATGGACGGATAACATCGTCGTCGAGGTCGTATTTCTGCTTGCGGAGGGTTTCGCTGTAGTAGCGCCAGTCGCAAGGTTCGAGCTTGAAGTTTCCGCCCTCTGCATCAATCATCTTCTGGTATTCAGCTGCTTCTTCCTTTGCTTTTGCAAGTGCTGGTTCCCATACCTGCATCAAAAGTTCGTCAACGGCTTCTGGTGTCTTTGCCATGTTGTCGTCGAGAACGTATGCCGCATGCGACTTGTAGCCGAGGATGTTAGCTTTTTCCAAACGGAGATTTACAATCTCGTTTATGATTTGAGTGTTGTCGGTTTCGCCCGATGTGCAACGGGTAGAGTATGCAGTCCAGAGTTCCTTGCGCAGTTCGCGGTCCTTGCAGTTCATGAGGAAAGGTTCCATGCTTGGCAGATGGATTGTGAAAACATATTTGCCCTTTGTTTCTTCCGATTCGTTGCCGAGTTCCAAAGCGGCGGCAAGCTGACCTTCGGTGCAACCTTCGAGACGGGCAACATCGTCAACCACAAGCTTGTAGTCGTTGGTAGCCTTAAGCACATTGTTGCCGAACTTCATAGTGAGCAACGACAGTTTTTCGTTGATTTCGCGGAAACGGGCCTGTTTCTCGGCAGGAACATTAGCACCGCCACGGACAAAACCCTTGTAGGTTTCTTCGAGCAGACGCATCTGTACCGGCTCAAGGTTGAGCGATTCGCGTTGGTCGTAAACAGCCTTGATGCGCTCGAACAACTTGGCGTTGAGACTAATGTCGTCGCCATGTTGCGAAAGTTTCGGTAGAATTTCTTCTGAAATCTGTTCCATTTCGGGCGAATTGATGCATTCCGCAAGGTTGAAGAAAATGCTTTCTACTCTTGTCAGCAATGAACCGCTTTCCTCAAGGGCTTCGATTGTATTTTCAAAGGTCGGTGCGTCGGGATTGTTGACGATAGCATCAATTTCTTCCTTGTTTACCCTCATTGCTTCCTCGAATGCAGGGATGTAGTGCTCGGTCTTGATTTTATCGAACGGCGGAACGCCATATTCGGATGTCCATTCCTGAAGCAGTGGATTGTCCTGCTCCTTGTTTTCTGTTTCTGTTTTCTTGTTGCACGAACTTACCATAATCAATAGTGTTAATGCTGTTAAAACTGATATGTACTTTTTCATCTGATAAAAAATTTGAATTAGATGTTATTTATTGTTGGATTAGTCTCTTCTAAGGTACGACAATAACCTTAATATTTCAATGTAAAGCCATACAAGGGTTACCATTAGTCCGAATCCAGCATACCATTCCATGTATTTCGGAGCGCCCGAATTCGCTGAATTTTCTATGGTGCTGAAGTCTAGGATAAGATTCAAAGCTGCGACTATTACAATTACCACGCTGATTGCTATTCCGATTAGTGGATTTGCAAAAAGATATTCGTTAAATGCTGGAGTAAATAAGCCAACAATGAAGCTTACAAGGTAGAAAATTCCTATTGCACCTGTTGCGATGACTACGCCTTTCATGAATTTACCTGATGCCTTCAGTATGCCGGTCTTGTACATGAACAGCATAAGCCCGAAAACTAGCAGTGTTAGTACTACTGCCTGAAATACGATTCCGCTGTATGCAGCTTCGAATAGGGAGGAGATTGCACCGAGAAGAAATCCTTCGAGTGCCGCATATATTGGTGCGGTAATAGGGGCTGATTTCTTTACAAAGCTTGCAATCATGGCAACAATGAAAGCACCGATTGATGCGCCAATAAGCACTGCAGAGCCTGCAATGCTTCCTGAAATTGTAAGTTTCCACGAAACTATTGCCGTGAGCAGAAGTATTGCAAATAGGATTATTGTCTTGTTGATTGCGCCTTTCAGTGTCATTACATTGCCATCGGTGGCGACTGGTTCGCTGGCAAACGCGTTTTTACCCAAAGTAGGGTTTGATGTCTTTGTTATATTCATTTTGTCTGTACTATAAAACAATGCAAATTTATTGATTTTTATGGAATCATCAAATTCTAAAATCTTTGAATTCTTGAATCTTTGAATCCTTGAATTCTATATTATTTCCACGAAAGTTGATATTATCGTGTATATGCCAAGCAGAATGATTATTGAACCGCCTACTCGATTAATGACAACGAAATGGCGTGGTCTGATTTTCTTCCTGAAGAAACTTAGCGACATGGTAAGGAAAGTCCACCATGCAAATGAGCCAAGCACAAAGCCTAGCATTATAAGTATGCCTTTAATCAATTCGTTGCTGTCGGAAACACCATCGCCTGCACCCACATTGAACATTGCAAAAAATGCGAAAATGTAGGTCATTGCACCGATGAAGTTGGAGAGCGTAAGTCCTACCACAGATATAAAGTCCTGCCAGAGTGAGTTGCGGTTGTCCTTGCTTTGTCGTATGTCTTTGACGGCATTGCGCTTGAACATGAACACGCCGAATATTATCACGATGATGCCACCAATGACGCCAAGAATTGGCTTGTATTCTTGTATTTTGTTGAAAATCAGCGAGTATAAAAAGTACGACAAAGCGGCCATTAGTGTGTCGGCGAATACAACACCAAGTCCAGAAATGAATGATGATATTCGAGGTCGCGTGAGTGCGCGCTGTATGCATAATACCGCAACTGGTCCTACAGTAATGGATGCCGTAAGACCTACCGATGCTCCGTCGCAAATTTCAGAAAACATACTGCAAAGAAACAAACTTTTTTCCAATGATTGAGTGTCGAAAAAATATTTTTTTCATAACAGCACTAGAAATACCCGCTCCAGTCATACATTACATATCCTGCAATTTCGTGCAGAAGCATATTCCATGTTGTAAATGCCGATGGTGCAGGGATTAGCCATGTTTCGGGATTTGCGCATATTTTCCGACTGCAGTAGTCAACGGGATATGAGTCAAAAGTAAATCCTTCGTTTTCGAAGCACTTGGCTGCACGGCGGAAGTGCGAGGCACTTGTTATTAATAAATAGGTATCGGAACTTTCAGTCGGGCGCAAAACCTTTGCAGCCTCTACTGCATTTTCGTGGGTGTTGCGCGACTCGGTTTCGATGATTATGTCTTCTTCTGGAACGTTTATGCTTTTAAGATAATCTTTTAGCAGTTGCGATTCCTTGTGCGTCTGGTCAAGCAGAAGCCCCGAACCACCCGAAATGAAAATCTTGTTGATGCGTCCAGCATAGTACAACCGAACGGCTTCGAGAATTCTGTCGGTGGATTGTCCGAACTCGATCTTGTCGTTTTGGGAGTCGTAAAAAATCATTCCAGTAAGAACAATGCCGTAGTCGTAGCGTTCTGTAAGTTCTGTTTCTGGCGTTCGATCTTGTTCCCAAGCATTGAGACAGACGTTTACTAGTAGAGGATTTGTGAAAATAAGCAACAATACAAAAACGGTAATTCTTAATCCTTTTTTTGTCTTTTCACTCTTGAAGCAGAACGAAAGTATGAATATTATGACAATCCATGTAAGTGGAGAAATTAAGTATTGCAGTATTTTTGACAGCCAGAAAAACATGTTATAAAACTATCTTTTAATAAGTTGCAAAGTGAGTAAATATAATTAACTTCGCCAAAAAATTTTTGAATTTATTTTTGAAATGGAAAAGAAGAATTTTGATTTAAGTCCTAACCTTCTTGAAAGGTATTTGCAGAAGCCTTGTGAGGAGTTCACAAAGGCTGACATCATTAAATATATTGTAGAAAACAACATCGAGATGCTCAACTTCCGCTATGTTGGTGGCGACGGCAGGCTCAAGACCTTGAATTTCGTCATCAACAGCGCCGAATACCTCGACCAGATTCTTACCACTGGCGAGCGCGTTGACGGTTCCAGCCTGTTTACCTTTATCGGTGCAGGTTCGAGCGACTTGTATGTAATTCCAAAGTACCGTACTGCTTTCGTAAATCCTTTCGAGGAAATTCCGAGCATCGACATCCTTTGCTCGTACTACGACAACAACGGCAAGCCGCTGGCATCATCGCCTGAAAACATCTTGAAGAAGGCTCACCAGAAGTTGAAAGACACAACTGGCTACACTTTCAAGGCTTTGGGCGAACTCGAATACTACATCATTGCCGACAAGAGCGAAAACGCTATGTTCCCGGCTGTTGACCAGCGCGGTTACCACGAGTCGGCTCCGTTTGCAAACTACGAGTTCATCCGCAAGGAAGCCATGCACCTTATTGCGCAGTGTGGCGGTAAGATTAAGTACGGACATTCGGAGGTTGGCAACTTCACCGATGGCGATTTCTACTACGAGCAACAGGAAATAGAATTCCTTCCTTGCGAGTCCGAATCAGCTGTAGAACAGTTGATTATCGCAAAGTGGATTCTCCGCAAACTCTGCAGCGACTATGGCGTACACTTGAGTTTTGCTCCGAAGATTACTGTCGGAAAGGCTGGAAGTGGTCTGCACATCCACATGATGCTTTCGAAGGACGGCAAGAACATGATGGTTGACAATGGCGTTCTCAGCGACGATGCACGCAAGATGATTGCCGGTATCCTCGACCTTGCCGATGCTCTTACCGCTTTCGGAAATACAATCCCGACATCTTATCTGCGTCTTGTTCCTCATCAGGAAGCTCCTACCAACATTTGCTGGGGCGACCGCAACAGAAGCGTTTTAGTGCGCGTTCCTCTGGGTTGGACTGGCGACATCAATATGTTCCGCGATGCAAATCCGCAGGAAAAGAGCAAGGCTGCTGATTACGACAGCAAGCAGACCGTTGAAATCCGTAGCGGTGATGGTTCGGCTGACTTGTACTTGTATATGGCAGCTCTGATTGTTGCTGCACAGCACGGACTTACAATGCGCGGTTCGCTCAAGATGGCTAAGGACTTGTACGTAAATGTAAACATTTTCAGCGAGGAGTTCAAGGACAAGTTGGCTAATCTGAAAGCTCTTCCGGATTGCTGCTGGGATTCTGCCGATGCACTTGATGCAAAGCGCAAGTTCTTCGAAAAAGACAAGATTTTCCAACCAGGACTTATCGATGCGGTTATCAAGGGCTTGAAATCGTACAACGACAAGGGTTTGAGCGAAAAGCTCTATGGTAAGACCGAAGAAATCCGCGAATTGGTTGAGAAATACATACATTGCATGTAGATTTGATATTATCTGTAGCGACGCAATGCATTGCGTCGCTACAGATTAAAAATAAAAATCATATAAAGGCTACCATCGGTGGCCTTTTTTTGTGGAATTTGTTTAACTTTGTAGTCTGAAACGATAATTTTACGCTAATGTCAAACAAGATATTTTTTCTCGATGCCTACGCTTTGATATTCAGGGCTTATTACGCTTTTATCAAGAATCCACGCATTAATTCCAAGAAAATAAACACTTCGGCAGTGTTCGGCTTTGTGAATACATTGGAAGATGTGCTTAAACGCGAGCAACCCACCCACATTGCCGTGGCTTTCGATCCGTCGGGACCGAATTTCCGCCACGATATGTTTCCCGAATACAAGGCAAACCGCGAGGCTACGCCCGAGGACATTAAGGTCGCTGTACCGTATATCAAGCAGATTCTTGAGGCTTACCGCATTCCGATAATCCAGATTGCTGGATACGAGGCTGATGACGTCATTGGTACACTTGCAAAGAAGTTCGCAAATGCTGAGAATCAGGTATATATGATGACCCCAGACAAGGACTACGGTCAGCTCGTCGATGAAAATATCTTCATGTACAAGCCGCCTCATTCAGGAAATGTGCCCGAAGTGCTTGGCGTAAAAGAGGTAAACGAGAAGTTTGGCATCGATAATCCGAGAAAAGTAATTGACATACTTGCGTTGTGGGGCGATAGCATTGACAATATTCCGGGTGTGCCGGGAGTCGGTCAGAAAACTGCTGCCAACCTTATTGCAAAATATGGTGACATTGAAAATATTATCAAGAATATTTCGCAGCTAAAAGGCAAGCAAAAGGAGTCGTTTGAGAACAACATCGAGCAGTTGCGTATGTCGTACAAGCTTGCAACCATAAAGACCGATGTGCCTGTGGATGTTACGCTTGACGAAATGAAATTGGAAACACCCGATTTTGATGCATTGGCAAGCGTTTTCAACGATTTGGAATTCTTCACGCTGAAGCAGAGGATTATAGGAAGCAAAGCCTTTGCCGAGCCTGCCCCCGAAAATAAGACTGAGAAAGTTGCTCAGCCGCAGTTGCAGCTCGACTTGTTCAGTCAGCCAGTGCAGGAATTTGCGCCGCAACAACCCGTTCTTGAAAAGAGTTTTTCTGACAAAAATGTATCATATACGCTTGTTGAGACTCCTTTCGAGGCTAAGCAGCTTGCCGAAAAACTTGCCGCCCTTGACGAATATTGCTTCGATACCGAAACCACTGGCACCGATGCCCTTACTGCCGAACTTGTCGGAATGGCTTTTGCGTTGGAAAAGGGCGTGGCGTATTATGTAGCTTGCCCTGCCGACAGAAATGCAGTCTTGTCGATTCTGAAGTTTTTTGCACCAATTTTCTCCGACAAGTCGAAGACAATGGTTGGACAGAACCTTAAATACGACTTGGAAATCCTTGAAAATTATGGTGTCGAGGTAGAAAACAAGCTTTTTGATACCATGTTGGCCCACTATATTCTTGAGCCGGAGGAAAAGCATAACCTTGATTTCCTTGCTAACAAGTATCTGGGTTACAGGATGATTCCAATCGAGGAACTCATTGGAGAAAAAGGCAAGAACCAGCGTACGATGCGAAGCGTAGAGCCTCGTATCGTAAGCAACTATTCCTGCGAGGATGCCGACATAACTTTCCAGCTGAAGGATATTCTGTTATCGAAAATCAAGGAGCAGGGAATAGAAAAACTTCTCTACGATATTGAAATTCCGCTTATTAAGGTTTTGATGTCGATGGAAAGGACTGGCGTAAGAATCGATTCGGCGAGAATGAAGGAATATTCTGCCGAATTGCAGAAGGAACTTGTTGGAATAGAGGAAAGTATCTATGAGCATGCTGGCGAAAAGTTCAATATCTCGTCGCCGAAGCAGTTGGGTGTGATTTTGTTCGAGAAGCTCAAGGTTGATCCGAAGCCAAAGATGACCAAGACCAAGCAGTACAGCACGAGCGAGGAGGAACTTATGAAACTTATTGACAAGCACCCGATAGTAAACGAAATTTTGGAATGGCGTTCGGTCAACAAGTTGATTAGCACATACGTTGATGTTCTGCCGACACTTGTAAATTCCACGACAGGAATGCTGCACACAAGTTTCAATCAGGCGATTACGGCTACGGGACGACTGAGTTCTGCAAATCCTAACTTGCAGAACATTCCTATTCGCGACGAGCGCGGTAAGGTCATCCGCAGTGCCTTTGTTGCTTCCGACGACGAGCATATATTTTTCTCTGCCGACTATTCGCAGATTGAACTCCGCGTGATGGCGCACCTTAGTCAGGACCATGCTATGCTCGATGCTTTCAACAAATATAGCCTTGACATTCATACAGCTACGGCGTCTAAGATTTTCAAGGTTGATGAAAGCGAAGTTACCCGCGAAATGCGTTCGAAGGCAAAGACAGCCAACTTCGGAATTATATATGGTATCTCGGCATTTGGCTTGGGTCAGCGCCTGAATATTTCGCCGAAAGAAGGCAAAGCTCTGATTGACAGTTATTTTGAAACTTTCAGCGGCGTAAAGGAATATATTGAGCGCAGTATTGCCGATGCACGCGAAAAGGAATATGTAGAAACTATGTTTGGTCGCCGCCGCTATCTGCCCGACATCAACAGTCGTAACGCAATTGTCCGCGGATTTGCCGAGCGCAATGCCGTGAACGCGCCAATTCAGGGTTCTGCCGCCGACATCGTGAAGATTGCCATGATTAACATTTTCCGCCGTTTCAACGAAAACAACCTCAAGGCGCGTATGATTTTGCAGGTTCACGACGAATTGAATTTCAATGTGCCGGTTTCGGAAATGGAAATAGTGAAGCAGATTGTTGTTGACGAAATGCAGAACTGCGTGAAGTTGAGCGTTCCGTTGATTGTTGATGCAAGGTTTGGAAAGAATTGGCTGGAAGCACACTAGGAATTTACGATTTTTGATTTACGATTTACGATTGGCTTCGCCGTTTCTAAAAAAACGGAATGTCATCCTGAACTTGTTTCAGGATCTGATTCCGTTTTTTTGTTTCTAGATTTCTATGGCTACGCCGTTTCTATGTGCTGCGCACGTTTCTAGGTTTGGCTTACGCCGAGCTAAAGGTTAACTTCGTTGAGGGATTCGCTGTTCAATGGCTTCGCCGTTTCTGTTGAGACGCGCCATGGCACGTCTTTACAATGCCTTCGGCGTTTCTAGCTTTTATGTTGTTGGATACAAACCTTACCAAAAAATTCTCCTATACGCTTCTGCTTTCTTTTCCAGTTTCATTGGAAATGCCCGCGAACTTGACGGCATACGATAGAATCTGTATTCCTTTCCATCAAGGTTAAAAGTGGCATATCCGCCGACTGCTGGCACTTTGCAATCAAGTTGTTCTGCAATGGTTTCGGCAGATTTTCCTCCAGTGGAAACCACTGTGCGGCATTGTGAAATCTTGCGTAGAAGTGCTGGAATATCTGTCTGCTCAACTATTTCCAAGTGGGCATCCGAGGCGTTGTCCATCAGACGGCGCACCGAACTGGCGGCATCGAAGATTGCAATGTGCTTATCGGTGCAAAATTTTACAACCTTGTCGTAGCAGAACCTGAACTTCTTTCCGTTGGCTTCCACAAAGTAGTCCTTGTCGTTGAAGAAGATAAGTCCCATGATTCGCCACATATCGTTCTGTATGTTAGGGTAGTAGAAGTTCATCGACCAGCGTTCGCGCTTGGGCGGAAAACTGCCGAGCATAAGAATTTCTGCACCATCGGGAAGAAATGGTTGGAGTGGATGCGCTTCTATTGGAATGTATTCTTGTTCGGTGGCTGACATGTGAATGCCTTATATTACAAGGTCTTCGTACTTAACCTTTGGAACATAATGTATTCCGTCCTTGCGGTAGTAGGCGTGGCTGTCGGATTCGGAAATCGGAACCATTTCAATCTTTTCGTCGCCCTTGCCGATTGCAACGATTGCCAGAGGTTCGTATGGCAACGAAAATTCACGCTTGATTTCTTCCTTGTTGAAAGCGCAGATGATGATGCCGTTGAGTCCCATTTCCACTGCTTTCAGCAGCATCGACTGCATTGAAATGCCAAGGTCGATGTCAACAATTTTGTTTTCGGCAGCGGTAGAGCAGATAATTACAAATGCTTCGGGCTCTGTACCTTCGAACGGCAGATGGAGTTCGGGCAAAGCACCGCCGAGATGTATGTTTTTCAGAACTTTCTCGGCACCAGTTTCCTTGGTTACAATCTTGAACCTCAGCACCTGCTGGTTGCGTCCCGACGGAATTTTTGTGTTCACAGCCACAATGCGTTCCATCATTTCGGGGCGTACGATATAGTCCTTCTTGTAGCCACGATAGCTGCGGTTCTTCGCAATGAGCGAATCGATTGAATTTATGTGTTTCGGGTGCGACTTAGTGTTTCCTTGTCCGAAAACTTCCTCGTATCTGTTTTCCAAATAATTGTCTGCCATTTTTTTATTCTTTTATTGTTTCATGAATTTACATGTGTATGACTTAGTGTTGTTATACATTCGTACAAAGTATAGTCCATTAGCCATGTCTGAAATGTCTATGCAAGCACCTTCCCATCTCGATGAGGCATCAGTTGCGAGCGATTTGACAACTGCGCCTTGCTGGTTGATTATCTCCACATTGTAGCTTCCTTCATCGACATTGTTTGAAATGAAGAAAAGAACTTCAGTGGCTGGGTTTGGGAAGCACTTAATGTATCCGTTGCCTGTTTCAATGTTTTCAATTGTTGTTGGATTGTCTTCTGGTTCAACTACGAAAACATGCGGGTCGGGTTCTCCTATGTATGGATGAGTCTGCACTTGTCCGTTTTCGGTTTCTGCCTTTATGTAGTATGAAACTTTCTGCCCACGTTGTAAACCATCAAAAGTGAACGAATATTCATCTTCTGAAACAAGTGTCATTTCTTCCGAAATGTATTCGCCATCGTCAATCTTGAAGAAAACTTTTGCACTGGTGATTGATCCTCCATTGCCGATGGTGTAGATGTTTGCGGTGATTGTGTAAGTTTCTGCATATTCAACGGTGTCGAGGATAGGGTAGTGGGCAATGCGAAGCATGTCGAAACGAGGCACTTCGTGCGTACGGCAGTGCAATGCATCTGTTCCTTCCCATGGTGCGCTGCTTATAGGATTGAAGCCTATTACTTCGTAGCCAGGCATTGCCTCTTCGTAAACAGCCTTTGCGTTGGCATTGTTTGTCGCATCGCTATTCGGGAAAGCAAGGTAAACTTTTCGGTTAAGTATTAAAGAGTTGGAATAAGGTTGTCTATTAGGACTGTAAGTTCTGTAAACCTTGTACTTGTTGCCGTACGAACTTGTCTGGTTTGCCCAGTAGTCGGCCATTGCCTCGTATGCGGCGTATTGCGAATTTGATGTTGGTACTTTCGTGATTATAACCTTGTCGACATCAATGAATTTGCCCCAGCAGTCGATATGTGCAATGTAGTCGCCCAGCGGGTCATCAAGGTGCATATAGTTTGTAATTCCGAGGTAGTTCTTGAATATAGTGTCAAGTTGAGCTGGCGTATATGTGTATCCGTCTTCTGAATTTTCGACATCCAGTGATGCAGAACACGATGCAGCAACGCCTAGTCCATCGGTCATGTAGTTTCCGCCGGTATGCACGACATCCATTCCAAAGACTGGCTTGTCGAAATATGTGCCGAAGTAATTTGTAATCTCATCGTCGTTAGGACGTGGTCGGTTGTAAACATAGTCAATCATTCCAATTTGTTTGTCGCCATACTCGATGAACCACGGGCTGTAGTCGCGGCACCAGTACGAGTCGATTTCGTGAGTTACAAATTTCAAGTGATTCATATTAACGCCATTATTCTGCAAGGTATTTCTAACAGACGACTGACTGCTTGATGCGCATATCAAGTAAACGGTATCTTCCTGTGAAAGTTCGGCTATAAGCGAATATGGTACTCCAAAACTAACGCCGCTGCCCCAATAACTTGGCGGAGCAGCCACAATTACGCCTTGATTAGGTTCAAATTCGGCTATGCTTCGCGGATTCTCGGGCGGGTCGGTTACGATAAGGTCGCGAGTGTTTCTTTTTGCCGAAAGTTCTTCCCAGCGCAAAGCATGATACTTACCTCGCAGTTCCTGTGGAATTTCCTGTGCGAACATTGCCGATGCAAACAGGATTGATAGAATTGTTATGAATGACTTTTTCATGTTTCTATGTTTAAAAAACAATGGCATCGCACTTTCGCACAATGCCATTACAAATATCGCCTTTTATTATTTTACAATAGATAGATTCTTTGTTATAACCGAATTGCCTATGTTTGCCTTAACTATGTACATTCCAGCCTTCAATGCTGAAGTTTCAACGGCAACATAGTTTTCGCCCGACTGCAAGTTGGTGTTGATAGTCTTTACTAATTGACCTACGGCATTGTATATGTAAATTGAAACTTCGCTGTTGTCGGTAAGATTAAGGTTGATGTAAGTGTTGTCGTTTGCAGGGTTGGGGTAGATGTCCATTGAGTTTTCGGCAACATCTATGTCGGTATGTATGCTAACGGTTGAGTTTGCGTGTGTTGGTAACTTTATATCATCAATCCATGCGCAGTCGCTACCGCCAGTGTCTGATCTATCTTTTACATACGACCATTTTAATGTATGGGTTCCTGCTGTAACAGAATATGTCTGCAAGCTCCAATTGTCGCTTGTGCCAGCCCACTGACCTTTCATATCGCCGTCGATGTAGAAAGCAAGGTAGTCGTAGTAGTTTGTGCTACCCCAAAATGAACCAGGATTTTCGCACGAAACCTTCTTGTAGAATTCAACATTGTCAGCATTAAGGACTTCCAATGTAATTGTAAGGTCGCTGTTAGCATTGTTGCCAATATTGCCAGATTTTGCACAGTACTGACCTGCGTAAGCACCTGTTGAAACGATTGTCCATGGTCTTGCACTGCTGTTTTCCCATGCATAGGAATCGAAGCTGTTGCTTTCCCAGTCTTCAATCTGAAGTCCTGCTGCCAGACCAGTGTTGAGACTTGCAGTGTACATTCCTGCTGTTTCGGTAATGTTGAAGTTCAATGTAGAGCCAGTCTGGATATTTTCGGGAATACTGATTTCGAATATTACATTCTGGGAACCGTTTACTGCTATTGCCGAGGTTTCAACTTCGCCAGTAACGATCGTAATATCAGTGTCGTTGCATGTAATTATTGCTGTTCCTGCTGCAAGTTGATTATGTCCTGTATTGCTTATGCTGAAAATCAATTTTACAGTTTCTCCGGCATCAATCATGCTGTTGTTGTTGCCGTTTTCCGAATCGTCAACGCGGACAAATTCTATTTCAGGTTTTGGAGCATTTACAACCATTGTAAAGTTTCCGCTTCTCGAATCCGAATTGTCGGCTGTTATGCTATACGAAAATGGAATGCTTGTCTGGTCGGCAATGCCATCGCGAACTGAGAATGTAAATGCGTTTTCCTTTGTCGATGTACCTTCGGCAGCAATGTTTCCAAACGATTCGCTGTCGTCGCTTATTGTAATGTCGGTGCTTGATGATGCGATTGTCATGTTTACATTGTTGGCAACTGCAACACCAACATTATTCAAGGTATAGTTCAATTTGATTGTTTCTCCATTGTCTGCAGCACCATTGTTGTTGCCTTCGTTGTCGTTGATAGTGTAGCCACCATTTACAACATACGGACCTTCGGGAACAATTACCATTATTTCTGTCTGGTAAGTTACCTTATTGTATGCTGTTGCTGTAAGTTTAACCGTGCAAGGTGCATCTAATCCTGCAATGTCAATAGTTGCAGTACCATTGTTGACATAACCTGCACCAAGAATAACAACTTCACCATCAATTTCCTTTGTGATAGCGATGAGAGTTTCTTCTGCATTGCTGCTTACTTCGATTTCGTTCTGACCTACAGTAAGTACACTTGGGTGTGTAATTGTCATTTCCTGCGGAGTCTTGCTGCGGAACATAGTTGACGGGTCGCCAAAAATTGTCCATGCGTCGGCAGTGTTGACTCCGTCGCCTTCTGAACTGTTAGCAGGATGGTCTTGAATCATTCGGAAATAACCGTTGAATGAAATGCCACCAATTGTTCTCTTAATGTTTCCGTCAAGAGATTCGACAATGATGTCAACCATTTCGTCTTGTGCAGTCATAGGCGGGTTCCAGTCCTGACTGATCGTAGAACCGAGGAATGCAAGTGCGCCAGTTGGATTACCGTTCTTGCTTGCGCGAAGCCAAGCCTCTGCGAAGCAGGTTTTACCGTTGAAATCGCCGTTCAAACAAGCAACACTTATGATGAAAGGATATTTATTGGCATTGGTAAGAGCATTGACATGTGAATTTGTATAGCTTGTGCTTGCCCATGAGGTTTCATCGCCGTGACCGATATAGCAAGCAACTCCCACTCCATTGTTGAAAGCTGTTGATGTCCCCGCAACATCCGATGAGTATCCTGATCCTTGATTTACGCGGGTTACAGTGTATCCATAGGTTTCAAGATCTGTCTGTATATAGCCCATGTGTGTCATATCGCTTTCGGTACCATGTCCTTGGTTGTGCCCGCTACCATTACCGCCTTCGTTTGATGCACTGCCGTAAGCATTTGAAAGCCATGTCGCGCTTGTCGTAAGTTCCTTTTCGTAATTGATAACCTTGCGAACCATGTTCTCTATGTTGGCAACAGATTGACCAGAGAATCTACCTATGAAAACATCTGCATAGTGGTCGTTTCCAACAAGATATGCATACTGGTTGTCTGATGTTTTTGTTTCTGAAGACCAACCGGAACTATATGTTGAAACATTTGACGGCACATCTCCGCCATCGCCAACGAGAAGTATGTATGCAAGGTCGCTGTGGTTGTTGAAGTAGTTGGTAATGTATGTCTGCACGTTTGCTGCAGTTGTACCAATTGCGCTCATGAGGACCATTTCGGTTTCGATGCCCTTTTCGCGCTTCCATGCTATGAAGTCAGGCATTGCCGATTGGTAGGTGTCCTTGCAGATTATAAGCATTCTGCCCGGATGTCCGTCCTGCACCTGGGTGTAGCGTGTCTTGCTACCATAGTTGATGAAAAGACGGTTGTAGATGCTCTCGAATTCGTCGATCTTTTCGTATGAAGCTGTAATTTCGTTCTCGCTTGGCAGTTGGGTGAACTTTACCTTAACGGTTATTTCTGTGAAAACTTTCAGCTGCTTCTGTACTGGGTTGTACTGGAACGGGAAGAAGCGAACCGTTGTACCGCGTACGTCCCTTATGCAGAATGCTTCGCTGTTTGTGGCATTAATGTTCGGAACAAAAGCGTCTGTGCTGTAGCACTTGCCGTACTCGTATGGCACAGTTGACGGATCAATCTTACGGCTTATTGAACCTTTCGAAGGAGCGATGCTAATATCATTTACCATGATGTAGTTTGCATCAACGATTTCGGCTATAGCCTTGCCCTTTGCAGGGATGCGTACGGATGTTGCAAAGTATGGAACATCGGGAATACCTTTGTCCATATAGTTGATGCCATCGGGAGACCCGACTATTACTTCGGTGCCGTTAGGTGTTTGTACTTCGCTAAGCGAATACGAATTTACATTCAGCTTTAGTGTAATTCCGCTGTTATTTTCTTCGATGATTTGAACCGATGAGTTCTGTGGTTTCTGATTGTCAATGACTACCACCGATTGTGAGTTGACCAGCATTGCTGTCGCCAATATTGCGACGATTAACAAAAATTTCTTCATTGCAATTATAATTTGTAAACCGCAAATATAAACCTATTTTTCAAAACGAAATCAAAATATAATCCTAATAAATAGTAACACCATATATTATTTCATATATGGTATTTTTTGTGAGATTAAATAATGGTAGCAAAGATTATGAAAGAATAGGATTAATTATGCAATTTGTATCTGCAATATTTTTTGTAATTTTGCGCCCGTTTTTCAAGAAAGACTAAATGGCTAAGTTTCAGATAAAAGACATTTTCTATCCCAAGTTTTTCAGCGTGCTGAAGAAGGGATACACGAAGAAACAGTTCACAAAGGACTTGTTCTCGGGCATAATCGTGGGTATAGTTGCACTGCCTTTGGCAATTGCATTTGCTGTGGCTTCTGGCGTTTCTCCCGACAAAGGTATTGTTACCGCAATAATTGCAGGCTTCCTTATTTCATTTCTCGGTGGTAGCCGAGTGCAGATAGGCGGTCCTACCGGTGCATTCGTAATCATAATTTCAGGCATAGTTGCTCAATATGGTCTTGATGGACTGATGATTTCTACCATTCTGGCAGGTATCTTTATGATATTGTTTGGATTGCTGAAACTAGGTTCACTTTTGCGTTTTATTCCACATCCTTTGGTAGTCGGATTTACGAGCGGTATTGCACTGACCATTTTCTCAACGCAGATAAAGGATGCTCTTGGACTTGAGGTTTCGGATGTGCCAGCAGCATTCGTTGACAAGTGGTCTGTATACATTGACAATATTGGTACAACTAACTACTGGGCATTGGGAATTACAGTTGCTACAATTCTCATAAGCATAATAATAAACAAGTTGACTAATAAGATTCCCGGTTCGTTCGTGGCAATAATACTTATGACCGTAGTTGTTGCAATATTCGACATTCCCGTAACCACCATTGAAAGCATGTTCGGCGAAATCAAGGGAAGCCTTGCTATCAGCATTCCTGAAATACATTGGGAAAATGTTGGAAATTATCTGCAACCTGCAATCACAATCGCACTGCTTGGTTCAATTGAATCATTGCTCTCGGCAGTCGTAGCCGACGGTATGATTGGTAGCAATCACCGTAGTAACACGGAACTTATCGGACAAGGTATCGCCAATGTCATCACTCCATTGTTCGGCGGAATCCCAGCAACAGGAGCCATTGCTCGTACGGCAACCAACATCAAGAACGGAGGTCGTACTCCTATCGCAGGCATTATACATGCTGTAACGCTGCTGCTCATAATGCTGTGTTTTGGAAACTATGCTAAACTCATTCCGATGTCGTGTTTGGCTGGTATCCTTATAGTGGTTGCCTACAACATGAGTGAATGGCGCAGCTTCACATCAATTCTTCGTGGTTCGCCGTACGACATTATAATATTGCTCGTCACATTCTTCCTCACCGTGCTTGTCGATTTGACGGTTGCTATCGAAATAGGTATAGTGCTTGCTTCGCTCATGTTCATGAAGCGAATGGCCGACAACGGCGAGGCAATTCTTAAGAACGACCTCGACACCAACACAATGGAAAACTATGATGATATTCCCGAGGGAATTGAAATTTACGAAATCAGCGGTCCATTCTTCTTTGGTGCAGCAAAGCAGTTTAGCGAGGTGCTGAAAGGCCGTCCGGATTCCACTAAGATTCTGATAATACGAATGCGACATGTGCCATTTATGGACGAAACCGGCGAACGAAACTTCCGCGAGGCCATCAAGTCGCTTAAGACCGACAACAAGAAGATTTTCCTTTCGGGTGTACAGCCGAATGTTCGTAAGTCGTTGGATAAGTGCAGAATATCTTTCCTCATAGGCAAGGGCAACATACACGACAACTTTGATGCGGCGTTGGCTCACGCAAAGGAAGCCTTGGCAGAGGAGGAGAAGTAGGGCTTTTGTTTTAAATATGGGGACTATACTGGGATGCAAATTGGAATAGCGAATGGAAACTAAAGGAAAAATTTTGTCAAAATTTACAGATTCTTCGCTATTTGCATTAATCTGCAACTTGCTTCTGGTGTATGCAATTATGTTTGTTGCTCATCTTGAATTTCTATTCGAGAACTACAGCTATTTTTCTGGGAATCTCACATTTTCGCACATTTGTGAAATGTATGTAGGTTCGTTGCGTTTCGATTTGTCCGGAATCCTCTATGTGAACATTTTGTATATAGTCCTAATGTTGTTCCCGCTTCATTTCAAGGAAAACAAGGTGTATCACAGTATATGCAAGTGGATTTTCTTGATTTTTAATGCAATTGCACTTTTGGCAAACCTTATCGATTCCGTCTATTTCAAGTACACCATGAGGCGTACTACGGCGACCGTTTTCAATGAGTTTGGCAACGAGGAGAATATGGTATCAATTTTTGGCAATGAAATCCTGAACCATTGGTACTTGCTTTTGTTGCTTATTGTGCTGATGTTTGCGATGTACAAACTTTATAGAAAGCCAAAGACAGAATGGAAAGGCCTTCTATGGTGGAAGTATGATATTTCGTATTTTTTGTTTCTTGCATTGGCTGTATATTTGAGTGTGGTTGGTGTTCGTGGCGGTTTTACGCGGGCAACTCGACCAATTACCATTAGCAATGCAAATCAGTATGTTGATCATCCTGTTGAGGCTGCGTTGGTGCTTAATACGCCTTTTTCGATAATTAGGACAATTGGTGTTTCAACTTTTCAGAATGTAGATTATTTTGCAAATGAGGAAGATTTGGAAAATGTGTTTACTCCTGTGCATAATCCAGTGGTAAACAATGTTTTCAAGCATAAAAATGTAGTGGTGCTGATAGTAGAAAGTTTTGGTCGCGAATACATTGGTGCATTCAATAAGGATTTGGAAAACTGTACATATAAAGGTTATACGCCTTTTGTTGATTCTCTTATTGAACATAGTGCAACTTTCAGATATTCATATAGTAATGGCCGTAAGAGCATAGATGGAATGCCATCTGTCCTGTCATCTATTCCGATGTTTGTAGAACCGTTTGTGCTTACGCCGGCATCAATGAACAAGGTTAGCGGTCTTGCTGGCGAACTTGGCAAGAAAGGTTACACTACTGCTTTTTTCCATGGTGCGCAGAACGGAAGCATGGGATTTCAGGCTTTCGCGCGAAGTACTGGTTTTGGCGGATATTATGGTCGTGACGAGTATAATGCCGATTCTCGTTTTGGTGGCGATGCCGATTTTGATGGCACCTGGGCAATATGGGATGAGCCGTTCCTTCAATTTTTCTGCACTACAATGAATGAAATGAAACAGCCGTTTATGACGGCGGTATTTACGGCATCTAGCCATCATCCGTACAATGTTCCTGCTGAGTATGAGTCAGTTTTCCCCCAAGGTGATTTGCCGATTCACAAATGCATAGGTTACACCGACAATGCCTTGCGTAAGTTTTTCGATTCTGCACGCAAGCAAGCTTGGTTCGACAACACGATTTTTGTCTTAACGGCTGACCATACCAATGAAACAAGTCATGCAGAATACCAGACCGACATTGGCGGATTTAGTGTGCCAATAATCATTTACGAACCTGGTAATGATAGCATTGTCGGCTATTACGACAAGGTTGCCCAGCATATTGACATCATGCCTACTGTTTTGGGAATGTTGGGTTATGACAATTCGTATCTGGCTTTTGGTTGTGATTTGTTCTCAACAAATGCAGATGAGACATTCGCTGTGAATTATCTGAATGGAATATACCAGTATGTGAAATATGGTTATGTGCTGCAGTTCGATGGTACAGATACTAAGGCAGTTTATTCTCAGGATGATGTGTTTATGAAAAATAATCTTGTCGGAAAGGTCGAGTGCCAGCAGCAGATGGAAAAGGAATTAAAAGCAATTATCCAGCAGTATATGTCGAGGATGAATGCTGATAGGTTGACAGTAGAAAATTAGCCGTTTACAAACTCGTCGGCAGCTTGAACTTCATCGTTTCCATTGTGGCAAGATCAATCATAAACAAGGTATCTTTCAGCACAGTGCCTACGCCTGTAATCATCTTCACAACTTCGTTGACTTCCATCGAGGCAATCACCGACGGCAGAACGCCCATCACGCCACGGTTTACATTTCCGAGCGCAACAAGTTCCTTCTCGTTTGGATATAAGGTACGATAGTTGGCACATGGCGGCTGATAGTTGAACACAGCCAACTGGCCTTTTGTGTCGCCGATAGTTCCATAGACAAACGGCTTGCCAAGTGCCACGCAGGTGTCGTTTATAAGGTAACGTGCCGTATAGTTGTCGGTGCAGTCGATTACAATGTCATAATCAGCAACTACTGACTTTGCATTTTCGGCAGTCAGAAATGTATCGTAAGGCACAAGTTTCACGCCGCTATTCAGGCGACTAAGCGTCTTAACAGCAAGTTCTAGTTTCGACTGACCAATTTCGTCTTCGCGGTAGAGCACCTGCCGCTGAAGGTTATGCAACGAAACCACATCTTTTTCCATTAGACCGACTGTGCCAATTCCTGCAGCCGTAAGGTACAACGAAGCAACACTTCCCAAACCGCCAACGCCTACAACCAAAACTTTGGCATTTCTCAGTTTTTCCTGCCCTTCTGCGCCAAAGTTCGGAAGAACAATCTGACGCTGGTATCTTTCAAGTTCGTAATCGGTTAGCATACTATCTCAATGTTTTGTCCCAGTCCTTGTAAATCACATCGTAGCCCTGAGCGCGAATCATCTTTTCCATTTCGGCAGCCGAACGACCGTCATTGATGTGGAACTGCTCAAGTTCCCTGTCGGGATGGGCATATCCGCCCGGGTCGGTGTGTGAACCTGCGCTTACCGATGTCACGCCGAGGGTAATGAAATGGTTGCGCATATTGCTTGTCTCGCGCGTTGACATCGACATTTCAACATCGTTGTCGAAGATGCGGAATGCCCACAAGGTCTGCGCAAACTGCTTCTCGCTCATCACGAAATTGGGCTGGAAACCGCCAGCAGCAGGGCGCATACGCGGGAACGAAAGGCTGTACTTTGTGCGCCAGTAGTTCTTCGTCATAAAACGCAGGTGCGAAGCAAGGAAGAACATTTCGGTGCGCCACTCCTCAAGTCCGATAAGTGCGCCAAGACCAACGCGGTGAATTCCTGCCTGCGCAATCCTTTCGGGAGTGCCGAGACGCCACTTGTAGTTGCTCTTCATTCCCTTGGGGTGGTAAACCTTGTAGCGGCCTTCGTTGTAGGTCTCCTGATATATGTAAACACTGTTGCAGCCAGCCTGCTCCATACGCTTGTACTCCTCGACCTTCATCGGGAACACTTCGAGGTTGATGGCGGCAAAATGGTCGCGGCACAACTTTATTGCATGTTCGATGTAATCAACACCTGCAATGCTAGGGCATTCGCCAGTAAGCAGTAGCACATTGTCATAACCCATCGACTTTATGACCTTTATTTCTTCCATTATTTCGTCATCGGTGAGGGTTTTGCGGGCAATGTCGTTGTTGTGGTTGAAGCCGCAGTATATGCAGTGGTTGCTGCACTCGTTCGACAGATACATCGGGATATAGAGCAAAATCACCTTTCCGAAACGCTTCTGGGTAAGGTTGCGCGACATCAACGCCATCTGCTCAAGATATTTTTCGGCAGCGGGCGAAATCAGCGCCTTGAAATCCTCCAAAGTCAAGGTTTCCTTGCCCAAGGCACGGCGCACATCGGCATCCGTCTTTGCATAAATGCTTTTTGTAACTTCCTCCCAGTTAAGGTCTTTTATCGTATCATAAAATTCCATTGTGCAAAATTTTTGTTTTGCAAAGATAAATCAATTTACGATTGACGATGTAGGATTTTTTGATGTCGTTGTCTTCATTCAAAATGAAACTTTCCGGATAGCGATTCTACCATTATATCTTGAAATAATAAATTTTTCATCATCGCAATTGATTATTGTCCTATATTATTCCTAATATTTTGGCAATATCTATCCATAATTTTGACTTAGTGATTTCCAAATTACCTTTATGATCTGCCAATTCTTTTTGAATATCAGTTAATGGTATTTTACTTTTTTTACCGCAATAATCTACAGTGTTCTCCGTCATAAATACGCGATTCCTTTATTTGTCAAGCAATCACATAGCGTTAGAAATGTTTCCCATATATAACAATCCTTATATTGTTGCTTTTCACTACTTGGTGCCATTCCTGCTAAAACCCTATTGTGTGCTTTCTGAAGAAAAGAAACATCTTCATCTATAATGTATGTATTGCTCCATAATAGACGCACCAAACTCTCCATATGAGCAGAAAGATGAAGAGTGTCAATCCCTTTCTGCAAGTCAGCTTCGTCTTGACCTCCCAATATTTTGCCATATTGTTGCATTATAGATTTTAAATCAGACTCTCTTTCTTCATCAATATTCTTCAGATTTGTATGGTGTTTGTTATATTCATAATATACAATATAAGATGTCGTAGAATATACATCCCCTGATTTTATTAAATCTAACAATTTCAAATCCCATTCATATTCCCTATATGCCCTTCGGTCAACAATGCTATTAAAATATAGCAATGAACAAGTATCCCAAAAAATAATAGGCTTGTTCTCTGAAAAGATATAAGGAATCTCCTTATAGTTTATAGAACCTTTAGATATTATTAAATCCGTCATAGTAATTCAGCAATGATATAGAATATTCTAATTTTTCCGCCATCTCTGTCATTTGGTCATTATAAAATGAAGGCCATTGACAATCTTCGGTTAACCATTGTACTAAATCTGATGGATGAAGGAATTTCCTACTTTTATGTAACTTAGCTACAAACGCAAACCATGCCTTTTCATCCGTCAAATGCGAAATTGGAGTTTCTTTATTACATTGAACTTCCCATGCTTTTAATGCATTATATACATCACTTCCTAAATCTTTTTCCAATGAACGATCCTCTCCTGAAATACTAATGCAATTAGTATATGATTCATCAATGCACCTTTCAATAACATAATGAAAGAATGCATCTATAACAAAATTATAACGACTAACTCCTAAATTAAAAAAACGAGAATCAGATGAAGTTATATTAAGTACTTTTAGTTCATCGTCTTTTACCATCACTTGAACTGAAGTTAGATACAATGATTCTAAATCTGTTCTGAAAATAGCATAAGACACATCATCGTTAGTTATATTCTTGCAATTATCATTGTAATTGTCCGAAGCCTTCTTGTCGTAAAAGAAATAGTCATTCTCTATTTTTTTCATTTTCTCTACAAGTTGCTTCAACAATGCATTATCTTTATGGATTTCTAGATGATTAAATTGTTTCATATATTTTATATTTTTTATAATTATTTTATAATTCAAAATTAACAACATCACAAATATAATCCTCATTTTTGACAAAAACAAGTTTTAATTAAAATTTTTATTGCATGCCTATAAATAAAATCGGCGCAGATAAAACACCTACGCCGAACGAATAAGTAATGTGGTAATGATTATTTAGCCGCTGTAATCTTATTCATATAATCTTCCAAATCAATAGTAAGAGTTTTATATCCAGCCTTTTTTAGCGCTTCCATAAAAACAAAATAGAATTCGTTGCCTGCATTTTCGTCATATTTACCCAAAACATGATTTAACCAATTCATTTCTGTAAAACGATCTTTTTCGATTATATAATCTTCTTGAACCAATCTGATAATGTTTCCGTTGTCATCGATTTTCCAAAACTTATAAGATGCATTTAAGGCATCTTCAATATTAGGATTTTTAATCATAATCTTTAATTTTTTAATTTGTTAAACATTTATTTTATTGTCTGCATACTGCTCGTATAGGGCGTCCTAAAGAACGATAAGCTCTATTTATATGGCAACCATTTTCATAAAATCCTAACCCATTTGCGCGATCAGGACTATTTGTATATATTGAATTTGCCCAATACCCACATGAAAATGAACCGGCCCCTGCAATAGTTGAGTTCGTGTAATAACCAGTTGCTGGCAAGAAAATAGAATTGCCGCTTGGACCTGTAAAAACATATCCGTTTACTCCATTCTGCGATGCCCAAGCAATAGAACAATTATCAACAAGTTCTTGCATTTCATCACAAGAAGGAGTTTGCCAACCATTACCCCAATTGACACTAGCGGCATCATCAGAAGCGAGAAGCTGTTCTACCGTGGTAACCGCGTTGCTAAAACCATAGATTGTACTATTGCAATATTTTGTGAGTGTATTATAATCTCCATTGCAATAAATATATGTATTCCAGTTGTATGTGTTCTTTGGAGAAGTTTCTCCCCAAGCATAGTAGTTGCCATAATCTTCTGGATTATTAGCTCCGACATTACAAGTTGCCCAAAGCGTGCCAGAAGGAAGTCCAAGATTAACCCATGTATGACCATTTTGTTGTCCTGTCAAAGCTATCCATTGTGCGTAAAGAGTCATATCCATTGAAATTGTTATAATTTGAGTATTTGAATAAGAAATACCAGTTCCATCTGCTGCAGTATTCCAACCAGCAAACCAGTAGTCTTCTTTGGCAAATATATTGCTATCAATTGACTGCATTACACCCTGCATAAATATTTGCGGTTGCATTTCACCTATTCCACCGTTAGCATCAAATGTTATGGTATGTGCTGTAGGTATAACACTATTTATCGCATCGGTTGCGGCTTGCAGTTGAGCAATCAATTCATCAATATACTTCTTAGTTGCTGCATCTTGATTTTCAGTAGGATCAACCAAATTCTTTATCTGTGCATTTGCAGAATTACCAAGAGCAACTACATCTGCAAGATTTTGGGTTTCTTCACTCAAAAATCCACTTACATTGGGCATATTTCCTGCCGACTGCGCATACATTGCATACGGCATAGATAGCAACTGGCTAACACCTACAATTTCGTAGTTTTCGCCACCGTTAACATCGGTTTCGGTCTTCACAAAGTAAGGCCCGTTTGCCCAGTTGATTGCAGAAAAGTTGTCATTGCTTGTACCATTACCGATTTCAATGGAAACCAAACCGTTGGCATTGGTCGTTGCCGAATGTATTTCGGTATAGACAGCCCCGCCATCTGCACTTCCCTGCAAAATGCTTACTCGCATTGAAATTTGCTGATTGACGACTAAATTATTATCACTTCCGCGAACTACCGCTTGGTAACTCATCATCTGCGGCACCTGTGCAAACGACATTGCACTTAAAATAAGGCAGAATACTGCCATAAGAATATTTTTCTTCATCTTACCTAATTTTTTACGATTTTAAATGTTTTTACTTCTCTGTTTTGCTTTGTCACACGGACAAAATATGTTGCTGACGACAGCGAGTTCATATCAAAACTTGTTTCTGACGATGTTATACGCTTCTGCAAAATCTCCTTGCCAGAAATGTCGTACATTGCAAAGTCGAAGCCTTCAATGTCATCGCTTTCAATATGCAATGTCAGATAATCACTTGTTGGATTCGGGAATACCGAGAGCGAAATCTCTTTAGAAATAGCAGATTGCACATCGGTAACATCAAAAATTTCGTAGGGCTGCTGAACTCCTTCGTTAATCTGTCCGATTGTCCCTGCATTTGCAGAATAGAATGTCTGTCCGATTGAATAACTCAAGTTTCCAGAATTTCCACTTGCTTCACCTCCTGAAGCAGTCACTGCGCTTTGCGCAAACGCACCAATGCCTGTCATCAGTACGCAGAAAAGAATAAGTATCTTTCTCATTATTATTAAAGTTAAAGTTATTTATTATGGTTATCAATTTCTTTGATTGTAAAGATAACTCCCTGATACATACACTTTTCGTTCAAGTTATACCAAAACGGTTCAAGTTGTGTCACGCTGTTTTTTGTCGTATCAGCAATATGCAAATGCATCTGAAAATATCTTTTCCCTGCCCACCAGTACCCCATAGGCAATTACACAAAAGAAGCGTGGTACTGATATACCACTTCTCTAAGTGAAGGTCGTGAGAATTACCGTTGACAGAAGAAATGAATACAGTCCACGCGTATGCGCGAACTCTATACTCTCTTGCTGTCGTTGAAAATTTCTCACGTTTTCACTTACAAGACGAGCATAAACGCTTCGTTAATCAATATGTACGGCTTGGTTCATCGCCAAACCAATGGCAAAAATAGGAAAAGGGAATGGAATGGCAAAATTTATTTTGGGGGAGACTGGGAAACCGTTCATAACATTGTTAAGATTTGAGATTTTTTCTCAAATCTAAGCGCGGTGTTTGTTTTATTTGTATCTTTGCCACCAGAAAATACTAAGGATTAAAACATAATCAATTATGTTACTGAATTTTACAATAGAAAACTATAGGTCTTTTTTTGAGAAGAAAACAGTTTCTTTGCAATCGCAGAAATTAAGCGAGGAAGCAAAGGAAAATGTTACTCAAGCGTTCTCATATAACATCCTTAAGACATTAGCAGTGTATGGCGCTAATTCGAGTGGCAAGTCCAATCTAATCAGCGCAATGCAAGCCATGAAACTATGTGTGCTTTCATCAGTAAGGCTCAATCCAAACGATATGCTACAATACGAACCTTTTTTACTTCTGAAAGGCAATAACAAACCTACTATGTTTGAGGTATCATTCTTGAAAGAAAATTGGTGCTATCGTTACGGCTTCTCATACACTCAAACAGAGATTGTTGACGAATGGCTGTTTCGCAGAACAACCAATCGCTCAAAAGAACAGGTTCTTTTTATTCGGAATAAAGAAGGGATTGCGTTTGATGATAAAAAATTTCCAGAAGGCATCGGCTTGGAGACTAAAACAAATGGCAACCGCTTGTTCCTTTCGTTGTGCGCCCAACTTGGAGGTGAAATTTCAAATCAAGTGATTTCTTGGTTCGAGATTGACTTTAATGTCGCTTCGGGGCTTAACAATCAAGTATATCGTGAATTTTCAAAAATGCAATTTCATACAAGGAGAAATGCCAGCACAGAAGCCATGAGATTTTTCAAGACTCTGCAATTAGGGTTCAATGGCATTTCTACGCACGAAGAAAAGACTATCATTTCTAATGATATGTCAGCATATCACATTGAAATAGAATCTGTACATAATTTGTACGATAAAAAAGGTAATGCTTGCGGACAAATTAATTTCCCATTTGACGAAAAGGAGTCTTCCGGAACAAGGAAACTTTTTGATATGTCGGGACCAATTTTTGACACATTAGAAAAAGGCTCTGTACTTGTTATTGATGAACTTGATGCCAAAATGCATTCCCTGATTTCCCAGCAAATCATACGATTGTTTAATAGCACGACAAGTAATCCTCATAATGCACAACTGATTTTTACCACACACGACACACATCTGTTATCGACAAAGATGCTTCGTCGCGACCAAATCTGGTTTACGGAAAAGAATGATGTGGAGCAAACCGACTTGTACTGCCTCACCGACATTGTATTGCCAGACGGAACCAAGCCACGCAACGATGCAAACTATGAAAAGAACTACATTGCAGGCAGGTATGGAGCAATTCCCTATATCGTTAACGAATAAAACCTGAATATATGCCAGCAAATAGGATAAAATTGGAGCCAGCACTTGTGCGCCGCTATGCAAAACAGGCACAGAAACGCAAATTACGGCAGATTGTTTGTAAAATTCTTGTTGTATGCGAAGGCACAAAAACGGAACCGAACTATTTTGAAGCGTTTCGTAATTTCAATAGGGGCACAACCATTTACGACATAGAAGTAAAAGGTCTGGGTAGCAACACGATAAATGTCGTTGATAAGGCTATAGAACTTAAAAACAAAGGGGAGTACGACCGTGTGTGGGCAGTTTTCGACAAGGACTCTTTTCCCGACAACAAGTTCAACAATGCAATCATCAAGGCAAAAGACAATGGTATATGCTGTGCGTGGAGCAACGAGGCATTTGAATTATGGTACTTGTATCATTTTGAAAATCGCACTACAGGGATGACCCGGGCTGAATATCAAAAAGCAATTTCTAAAGCAGTAAACAAATCTCCAAAATACAAGTGTAAAACAGCCTACGAATATGCCAAGAACGACAAGAACAACTATAACATTATGACCACATACGGATCTATGGACAATGCCATAAAATTTGCTGAGGCAAAGAGCCGAGAATACCACGACCAGCGTTATGCCACCCATAATCCGTGTACAATGGTTTACAAATTGGTAAGGCAACTGGTAGGAAAAGATGATGAACTGAATGAAGAATTGAGGAATAAATTATAAAGGTTCTAAATTCATTATCAAAAAAAAGTTGTGGGCAATTTCTCAAAACAATAGATTTTGAGCGAAAGCCCACACTTTTTCTAGTCCAATCTATTCCGTAATCTTTCCTTTCGACGATACTTCTCTCGAAATTCGCATAGCGCAGAAATTAGGTCCGCACATTGTGCAGTAGGGGGTGTGCTTTATCTTTTCAACGCCGTAGAATTCCCTAGCCTTGTCGGGGTCGAGCGACAGGTTGAACTGGTCGATCCAGCGGAACTCGAAACGAGCCTTGCTGAGTGCATCGTCCCTCTCGCTTGCCATCGGGTGATGCTTTGCAAGGTCGGCAGCGTGGGCTGCAATCTTGTAGGTGATAATGCCTTCGCGTACATCGTCCTTGTTGGGCAACGAAAGATGTTCCTTAGGTGTAACATAGCAAAGCATTGCAGTGCCGAGCCATCCGATAATTGCAGCACCAATTGCAGAAGTTATATGGTCGTAAGCCGGTGCCACATCGGTAGTGAGCGGGCCGAGAGTGTAGAACGGAGCATCGTGGCACCAGTCCTTCTGCAATTCCATATTTTCCTTGATTTTGTCCATCGGCACATGACCTGGACCTTCGATGAGCACCTGCACATTCTTCTCCCAAGCACGCTGGCAGAGTTCGCCCATAACCTTGAGTTCGCCAAGCTGAGCCTCGTCGTTGGCATCGTGGGTACAACCTGGACGCATACCGTCGCCAATGCTGACAGCCACATCGTAGTCGGCAAGAATGTCGCAAATTTCGTCCCAATGGGTGTAAAGGAAGTTTTCCTCGTTGTGATCGCGCATCCACTTTGCCATAATGCTTCCACCACGCGAGACGCAGCCCGTAAGACGCCTGTCCAATGCCGGCAACAAATGCTTGAGCAATCCGGCGTGGATGGTAAAGTAGTCAACGCCCTGCTCGCACTGCTCGATAAGGGTGTCGCGGTACATTTCCCAAGTGAGATCGTAAGCCTTGCCGTTTACCTTCTCAAGTGCCTGATACATAGGAACAGTACCCATTGGCACCGGACAGTTGCGGATTATCCATTCGCGTGTCTGGTGGATGTGCTTGCCAGTTGACAAGTCCATCAAGGTATCGCCGCCGAGACGAGCACTGTAAACGCTCTTTTCAACTTCCTCCTCAATGGATGAACCGAGAGCCGAATTGCCGATGTTGGTGTTAATCTTCACAAAGAACTTGCTTCCGATAATCATCGGTTCTGCCTCGGGATGGTTTGGATTTGAAGGGATTACAGCCCTACCGGCAGCAACTTCGTCGCGAACAAATTCTGGTGTGATGTAGCTGTCCTTGTTTTCCTTACCGAGGTTTTCCCTTATAGCAATGTATTCCATTTCGGGGGTTACGATTCCCTGACGAGCCAGCGCCATCTGTGTGAAAGCCTTGCCTTTCTTTGCCTTCTTGGGCAGATAGGTAATCGGGAAGGCGATTTTCTTGAGTTCGTCGTCGGCAAGCTGGGCGTTGGTGTAACGCGAAGTGAAAGCCTCGAGCTGTTCGAAATTGTCGTCATCCCTGTGCCATGCCTCGCGAAGGCGCGGAATACCTTTTTTTACATCGTGCTTGTAGTCGGGATCGGTAAATACACCGCCTGTATCGTACAAGTTTATGCTTTCGTTGGGGATTCTCTCGCCATCGACCACTGTATCGGTCAGAAGCACTTGCTTCATTCCCACTTCCACTGGGAACCTTTTTCCTTTGACATATATTTTCTTTACTCTGTCGTCGCTATAACAATTTTCTTGTGCCATATAGTTAAGTTTTTTAGTTTCTAGGTTCTAAGTTTCTGGTTGAGACGCAAAATTTTGCGTCTTTACATTATTTATTATTATTCGTTTTTATTCAAATCATTTTTATTAATTACTTGCCATTTTCCGCCTTTGTCGGGACCAATGTGCCTAATATATCCGTGTTTCTGAAGGAACTGCAAGTCTCGCCTTATAGTTCGCTCACTAACACCAAAATAATTAGCCAGCGACACCGAATTTTCCATGACATTTTCTAGGACATTTTCTAGGACATTGATTTCTCCTGTTTTAGATAGTCTGTTAATAATACTCTTTTGTCGTTCAGTGAGTTGAATGTTGTTTTCTAGGACATTTTTCTGGCCGTTTTCATCGACAATCTCATCTTTTGGAATCCAATTATACGGAACAATCATACGGATGTAATTATCGCCGAACTCAAAATTTTCGCGTCCGTATGTGCGCATAATACGATTCATTCCAGAGCCGAGAGCCTCAACCATTTCAACATCACGGAAAACACGCATAAGTTCACGATTTCTAGGTAAACTTACTCCGCTGAAAAAATCTTCCTTTGTCAGGCCTAATGGGATTCTCCCAATAGATGTAATTTCCAGACGGTCGGAAAAAAGTTCCACTTTTGATGGTGCTCCGTAGTAATAGTCATTATGTACAACAGCATTTATAACGGCTTCCCTAACAGCAATCTTGTCCCATTGAGGAGTGTCTATTCTTCGTTTTGGAGTTATTTTCGATGAAATCTTGTTCTCAACATCAAGTTTGTCAAGTACCTTCTGAGTTGCGGTAATAAGACAGCAATAACCATATTCGTTGTTTGAAATAAGGTTGTAACGGTCTGTCCCTGAGTATTTTGCAAGTTTCATTGAATTGCCATTTTCATCGGCAAGCAAATATGCAATATAATTGTACTTTCCATCGTCAGTTTGCAAATCGAGCGAACGAATAAAATTGTCGTTGAGTTGAAATCCTTTTTCCGTGTAATAGATTTTCAATTGCGCAAATGTTAAATCCTGTCTCGGAGAAACCACGTTTTTTAACGAATTGTGGATTTTCTGAGCGTAAAGTTCTTCTATCTGCGAGGTTGTCATAGGTTCGGCAGCTGTTCCAACACGAATAAAGCATCCTCTTTCCGAAAGTCCATAACGAGTTTTGTAATAAGGCTTTTCGCTGCCGCTTGCTATAAAAATCTTTATAACAGGGACATTGTCAATGCGTTCGACCATAACATCAAACAAGCCCATAGGAGAAGGAGAAATCCCCGTCCTGATACGGTCTTTTATCTTGAGCATATCACCGTCAATGTCTTTTACTCCGACAGGCTTTCCGCTATCATCGATACCAATGTATATGATTCCACCCTCGCGGTAGTTGAGAAATGCCACAACTTCGCGTTCCAGGTCAAGTTCGCGCGTGAGTTCCCGTTTTAGTTCTATGCGGTTGGTCTCAATCATTTAGTTGTTTTTTAGTTTTTGGTTTCTAGTTCCTAAGTTTCTAGTTGAGACGCAAAATTTTTCGTCTGTACATTATTATCGCTAGCTGAGCTTCGCTCAAGGGCGGCTATTTATCAATTGCCTCCTGTTCCTCGTCCAAAAATGCTGTCAGCGGAGATGTTGCAACAGCCATGTTGCTGACGCTACCCAAGCCCGACAAGTAAGCCATACGACCAGCCTTTATGCTCAAAGCAAATGCTTCTGCCATCTTCACAGGGTCACCGGCAATGGCAATGGCAGTATTTATCAGGCATGCATCGGCACCAAGTTCCATTGCGTATGCAGCATGCGAAGGAGCGCCAATTCCTGCATCAATTACAACTGGAATATTGCTCTGCTCGATGATTATGCGAAGCATTTCCTCGTTCTTTATGCCCTTGTTGGTTCCTATCGGCGAAGCCAAAGGCATTACGGTTGCAGCACCCATTTCTTCCAACTGCTTGCAAGCAACAGGGTCTGCCTGAACATACGGCAACACCTTGAAACCAAGTTTTACCAATTCCTCGGTTGCCTTTAGGGTTTCGCGAGTATCGGGAAGCAAATATTTGGGGTCGGGATGTATTTCGAGCTTCAGCCACTCAGTGCCAAGCGCAGCACGGTTCATCTTTGCAGCGAAAACTGCCTCCTCGGCATTGCGCACACCAGATGTATTGGGCAACAAAACGCATTCCTTCGGAATGAAATCGAGTATGTTTTCACTTCCGCTGTCCTGAGTGTTGAGCCTCTTTAGCGCGGTAGTAACCATTTGCGAGCCAGAAGCCAATATTGCCTGTCTCATCACTTCGTTTGAAGGGAATTTGCCCGTGCCGATAAACAGCCTCGACGAAAATTCTCTTCCTGCAATAACTAAATTGTCATTCATTGTATTTTACCTTTTAAAATGTTTTCAAAATTTGTTTTATCGTATCGTTAGGTTTTTGCGATTCAAGTATCACCGATGAAATCGCAACTCCATATATTCCAGTTTGTTTTAAGTTTTCCAAGTCAGCAACGGTAATTCCACCGATGGCGTAAATGGGCATTTTCAAGCCACGCGACTGCAATTTCTGCATTATGTTGCTGTAGCCTTCGATTCCGAGTATTGCCGAAAGGTTTTTCTTGGTAGTCGTGAAGCGGAACGGCCCCATACCAATATAGTCGGCACCATCGGAAATTGCAGCGAAGACATCGTCGGCGGTATTGCAAGTCGCACCAAGAAGGAACTTGTTGCCGGTCAACTTCTTGGCTTCTGCTATAGGCATATCGTTCTTGCCAAGGTGTACTCCATCAAACAGACCGCTATCGAGAAGATTTATCCTGTCGTCAACAGTGAGTAACGCAGCATATTTGTCGCATTCGGGACGCAAAATCTTCGCAATAGCAAGAACATCGTCATCAGAAGCATCCTTCATCCTCAACTGCAGAAACCTGATTCCTCCGAGCAATGCCTCCTTGCAACCCGAAACATAGTCGAAACGGGCATTCTGGTGCGAAATAAACATAGTGCGTGGGAGTTTCCACAATGCAGACAGCATTGCAAACGACGAAAAACCGACTTCCTCAAGTTTGCCGATATTATCAAAGGTAACACCCGACAGCGCACAAACCTTTTCGTCAAGGACTTTCTCGTCGAACAGACGCTTCAACTCCGCCAACGGAAATTTTGAGCAATAACCTTGCTTGCTTATCGAGTCGAAAATCGGAGAAAGAAAGCAATAGTCAACTTTGTCCTTGTATTGCAAAACCTCGTCAACGCTATGACACGAGCGAGAAATTCGTCCGCCAAAATTCGCGAGTGGATTGGGATTTCTGCCGTTTAGGTGTATGCCACCGATATTCATTTCCACAGCAAGACTATGATGGTCGTGCAACGACAATTGCTTCCGCACATCGGCATCGAAGTACGAAAGGTAGTCGCGCATCTGTATTTCGGTGAAATCGGGCTTGCGGATATGGAAATATTCAACCTTTCCGCTACGAATCATCGCCGAAATCCGTTCCTGCTCGCGGAACACATTCTCTTGTGGTGTTATGCCAATCAGCCTCCGCATGTTGCCCTAATTATTGTAACCTTGTCGCCTTCGTGCAGGACTGTGGCATCCCACATATTCCTGTCAATGACATCGGTACCGACAGCAACTGCAACAGGCTCGTTTGCCTTTATGCCGATGATGCCACACAACTTGTCAAGTGTGCAACCCGATGTTACTTCCGTATTATTTCCGTTAACTAAAACTATCATAGTAAATAATTTTTAAATGCTTTTTATTTTATAATTTCCCAATGTCCTGTCTTGTCAGACCCAACACGCCGTATAAGTTTCATTTCCTTGAGAATAGATAATTCTCGCTGAACAGTTCTTTCGGATATGTTCAATTTTGAAACAATTTCTTTGGTCGTGGCTCCTGAATTTACACCGCCATCTCTGCCATTTACACTGCCATTTTTGCCATATTCGGCAATGATTGAGATTATATCTAATTGGCGTTTAGTGAGTTCTGATCCTTTTACACCGCCAAATGAGTTTTCAAGAATAGGTATATCTTTATTGTCAGACAAAATTTTCCAATATCCATTTTTCGCAGACCCAACAAATCGTATTCGCTTCATTTCCTTCAAGATAGACAGTTCCCGATATATGGTTCTCTCCGATATATTCAACTTGGAAATAATCTCTTTTGTTGTAATTCCAGAATTTACACCGCCATCTCTGCCAATTACACCGCCATTTTTGCCAAAATTGGAAATAATCGAAATTATATCTAATTGGCGTTTAGTTGGTTCCAGATTGTTTACATTGCCAATTTCGACATTTGCATTGCCAAGCGTGTTTTCGTATGAAGTTTCATTTTTTACTATTTGTGAGTGGAATGGGATTGTTGTTCGTATATAGTTCGTTGTGAAAGAAAAAATGTCCTTTTCATAAACTTTTTGTATTCTTTTCAATCCAGAACCAAGAGCTTCTACCAAATCCACATCGCGGAATACCCGCATTAATTCTTTGTTGCGAGGAGAACTTATACCACAGAAAAATTCCTCTTGCGTCATGTCAACAGGCAATCTGCCCGCCGATGTTATTTCAATCCTGTCGGAAAATATTTCAAACTTGGGAGGCACTTCGTTGGTATAGTAATCGTTATGCACAATTGCGTTTATTACTATTTCACGCATTGCTCGTTCATCCCAAAGTGGTGTGTCAATCCTGCGCTTATATCTTATTTCGGAACTAACATTGTTTTCAACTCTTAGTTTGTCAAGCACTTGGTCTGTGGCTTTTAAAAGAGAACAGAATCCGAATTCATTGTTTGCAACAAGAATATCGCGGTCAACACCAGCATATTTTGCAACCTTAATCGACATGCTGTTTTCATCGGCAAGCAAATAGGCAACATAATTAGGCTCACCAGCATCAGTTAGCAAATCGAGATTTTCCATAAAATGGTCATTCAGTTCAATCCCCTTGCTTTCATAATATATGTGTAGTTGTCTAAAGGTCAATTTTTTGCGTGGAGAAGGAATATTCCGTAATGAATTGCGTACTCGATGTGTAAAAATGTCTTCTATTTGCGCTGTTGTCATTGGTTCTGCAGCAGTACCGACTCGCATAAAACAACCGCGTGGAGATAAACCGTAGGACGTTTTGTAATATGGTTTTTCACTGCCACTTGCAACAAATATCTTAATTACAGGAACATTTTGTACTTGTTCAACTAGCACGTCAAACAAGCCCATTGGCGAGGGAGATATACCATTGCGAATGCGATCTTTAATTTTTAGCATATCCCCATCAATATCCTTAACACCAACAGCTTTGCCACTATCATCAATGCCAATATATATAATCCCGCCTTCCCGATAGTTTAGAAAAGAAACTACTTCCTTTTCAATATCAAGCTCACGAGTAAGTTCTCGCTTAAATTCTACCCGGTTGGTTTCTATCATTGCCATATTGCTTCTGTCATTTTATCTATTTTGTTTCCTTTCCAATCCCCAGAAATGATTCGTAGAGCCATGTCCATGTCCCACTTTTGCATCCTTTGCTGCCAGAATTGCGTTATATACATAGTCCTTGGCGTATGCAACAGCCTCTTCGAGCGGAAATCCCATAGCCAGATAGGTTGCAATTGCCGATGAGAGCGTACAGCCTGTTCCGTGGGTGTTTTCCGAAATTATCTTCTTCGAAGTGTAATGTCTGCAAGTACCGTCCTGCGACACAAGCACGTCGGTCATCTCGTCGCCAAGCGAATGCCCGCCTTTGACAAGAACATTCTTGCAATGGCATTTGGCAACTATCCGCCTGCCACATTCAACCATATCGTCGATGTTCGAGATTTTCATTCCCGAAATGGCTTCAGCTTCCGAAATGTTTGGCGTAAGCACAGTGCAAAGCGGGAAAAGTTCCGCCTTGAGCGACTGAAGGAAATCAGCCTTTGCGAGCATATCGCCGCTTGTAGCCACAAGCACAGGGTCGAGAACAAGGTGTCCTCGGTAGTTGTTTTTTGCCAGCGATTCACGAATTGCGGCAACATTCTCCTTGGTATAGACCATGCCTATCTTTATGGCGTCCACAGGAATATCCTCGAGCACGGCATCAATCTGCGCCGACAGCACCTTGGAGTCGACAGCCTGAATAGCACGCACACCGCAGGTATTTTGTGCCGTTACGGCGGTTATTGCACTGGCGGCATACTGACCGAGAGAGAAAATTGTCTTGATGTCGGCCTGTATTCCCGCACCGCCGACCGAGTCGCTGCCAGCAATGGTAAGTATATACTTTAGTCCATCCATAAATTTCAATTTACAAATCTGTGTGGTACAAAAAATAGAGCGGATTGAAATTCCCAAATCTGCATTACCAGACTGGTCAACGGGTTTAATCTCAGCCTACTATTTTCAGCACCCCAGCAATATGTTTTATTGCCCGACAATGAAAGTCAAGCGTTGCAAAGGTAATAATAATTTGGATTCGATGATTTGAAAATTTGAAAATTTGAAGATTTAATTGCCAACAATTTTTGACAGAAAAATCTTACAGCATTATTACAAAAATATCTTATCTTTGCAGTGTCGAACATTCGATGCCGTTTGTATGGCATAGAGTGCAAGACAGACATATAGAAAGACGTTTACTGACGTTTTCCTTTGACGGTTCCAAATCTCGCAAATTTAGAATTATCTGTCAAAGAAAAAGCAGCGGTGAATGTCTGCGTTAGTGTATATTGGTATAGTTTGTCAATAATATCACAGCGTGGGCTTCGCGTTGCTCAATCTTACAGATAATGGGCAATGCGAGAGCCTCGAACCGTGGGAGCGAGTAACAAGATTCCCACGTTTTTTTGTATGCCTATCTGTAAATAGATTGTAATTTGCAGAGTTGAGGAATCATCTGCTTGAAAATATTGTAAAATGAAAAGATTATTTTTAATTTTAGTTGGATTAATGATTTATGTATTATCTTCTACGGCACAAGGGTTGTCTATAAAAGAATTGGAAAACCTGTGTAGATTACCATGGGATTCAGGACAAAATATTTTGACTAATAAAGGTTGGAGTTTTTCTGGTTCTACAAAAGGTGATGCCACTAGTTATTCTATGATTAATTATGCTTATGGCAGAATTGGAACATATGCAGAAGGATGGTTTAAATTTTATATAGATGATAATGACAATGTAGTAGCTATTGATTATTTAGTGTTTAGAGACACATATTATAATAGCATAAAGGAATCTTTGCTAACGAATGGATACATAAAAAAAGAGGCTAAGATTAATGATTCTACTTTAATAACAACATATAAAAAGACAGAGCCTTATTTTATAACCCTAAAACTAGGCATGTCTTCAAAATCATTTAATACATCATACGAAATTTATCTTGAATGTGAAAATACATCTGATTACAACAACAAACCATTATCAGGTGTTCATAATAACCATGAATGGATTGATTTAGGGTTGCCAAGTGGACTTCTATGGGCTACATGTAATATAGGAGCCACTAATCCTGAAGATTATGGAGACCTATTTGCATATGGAGAAACTAGATCTAAAAGTGTATTTGGAAATAACAATTATTATTCATCAAGTTATGGATGTTTATCGTATAGCAATGATGCAGCATCTGTCAATTGGGGAAGAGGATGGAGAATGCCAACAAAGATCGAATTTGAAGAACTAATAAATAATTGCACATGGAAATGGGTTACACAAAATGGTAAAAAAGGATATAAGGTGATAGGACCTAACGGCAATAGTATTTTTTTGCCTGCAGCTGGTTATTCTCCTGACAATGGACGTCATTGCACAGAAAGAAACGGTACATATTGGTCAAGCAATGCTGGTTCCGATGGTCATGCATGGACTCTTTATTTCTATTTGGGTACTTATAAGACGCATGAATACTTGAGATATTGGGGGCATTCTATTCGTCCAGTATGCACCAAATGATTAAATATTAATAAGGTTCTCGTGTTATCACTATTGCGTCTTCTTTGGGATCATAATAAGAATCACACTCTAATAAATTTGGCATTTCTGACCATATAGAATCTCCTATGCTATTAGAAATACCTTTACTTTCAAAGAAAACACCATATTTATATATGCACGTTTCATCGTATAGTTTTTTCAGTACCTCATATTGAAACGAAGAGAATGCTGATTCATAAGAAGATATATCTTTCGCTCGATTTATTATTATGCAATCAATACAACCTTTAATATCTAAATATTCATTCTTTACCGAATTAGCCCTTTTTACTATTCTGAATTCTTGTTCATATTGCCAATCAGTTGTCTTCTTAAAAAATGTTTCATGCAAATTATTGGTAACAAATTCTTTTACATCTTTTATTATATTAGAATTGCTGTTACTATTAATGTCAAGAGTATTATCATAGTTTTCAACATATTCAATATTGCCATAATTACAATCGTATTTTGAAAGTTTTGCCAATAGTTTTTCTTTGTTTAAAACGATACAAACTCCATTGCCACTGTCCGCATAGTGTCCCCACATTGGATTTATACAAAAACCATATTTGTATGGTTTGCAAGAAAAATCATCAGAGGTAAGACTAATCTGCCTGTATTTTATTACCTCATTATAAATGTTTTCAGGATCAAAGTCCTTGCTTTTAAATGCTTCAAGATTAAAAGTTATCAATCTATTAGACTCTAAAATATCATTAGCATTATTAGTCTTTGAAAATCTTAACTTATTGGTTGCAAGTATCATTGTCGCTGCCTCAAAAGTTGTAAAATGGTAAAGATGTTCTTCGTTTTTATTAAATCCCATATATGTATTTTTTTAGTAGGTGATTAATTATTTCATTTGCGTTCTTTACATCATCACATGCCGAAGAATAGTATTTCTGAGATTTTTTCAGATACTCGTTTTTCTGTTCATTATGCCTTGCTAATTCATATAGTTCAAATGCGGTAAAACATCCTCCTCTTTGGTATATTTGATTGTTAATCCAATTGATACAAAAATCTTCATCTTTAATTTTCTGTTCATAATTTTTATATTTGGCAATATTATATTCTTGCGATACCTTAACGGAGATAAGCATTTGAAGAATATTACCTTGTGCTGCGTCCTTCATTATTCTTAGCAATGTTTCTGCTTTATGTTCATTTGTTATCATAATATTTATATTTTTATTGTGCAAATTTGTGCAAATTTACTTCAATAATTCTTACAAAAAACCAATATAACAATGCTACTTATTGGTTATAAATAAATTGCTTATAATTTAGGAATAACTATGTCGTGTATAATTTCAAATCTACAATATTTTAACATCATCATTTCCAATTCTTTCCACCTTTCCCTCCAACATTGGAATCTGCTCCATCAAATCTTAGTTTTAAATATCATAATAACCAAATTTGGTTACAATATTTTAGCATTTTTATTGCGCCAAAAAATTGCTCTATGGAATCCAACATTTCAGAATGTAGTGTACAGACAGGATATGTCGCCATCGGTTCGCAACATGAACATAAGGAGCACCAACGCAAAGACGGCAATCACAACCAACAACTTACCTATTTTCTTTTTCCACGACATAATCCTTGATTTTTTGATAAATAAGATATGCTCCATAGCTGGAATGATGCTGCCAGTCGCGAAATGCACCAGCAGTAGATGAAATGTCTGTAGCGTCTATATAGCTTGCGTTTTCGGACTCAAGAAGGTTTGTTATACTGTCGCAAATCGATTGCATTTCCGGAACTTCTGTCGGATGTGCCTTGCCAAATGCAATACTGTTGTATGGTCCGACTACGAATGTTATGTCAACATTGTTTTCACGGCAAACCTGTATCATGGCGCATAGTTCATCGTAGCGGTAGGTTGCCTCGGGATGTGCATCGAGCGAATACGAGTTTATGTCAAACGATGCATCAACATTAAGGTCATAGTTATGTGTACTGCTGTCGGGCGGCTCATAGGTGGAAGGCATCGTCAATTCGGGGCGCGGTTTAATCCAAGCAAGCGTATTTTCAAATTTTGCAGTATCAATGTTGAATACCAAATCCTGGTAGTATTTGCGCCTTGCCCTGTCGATGTAGTATGAAAAAAAGTCCGACATCACATCGTCCAGTCGCGTATTGCGCAAATTGGTTTTTAGAATTTCATTCACGGCTTTGTTTTCTGGTTTGTTTGCCTTGTAATAGTTCGCAAATGAAGTGTATCTGAAAAAATAGTCGGCATTGCTACGCGCCAATTTGTTGCACCAGTATGCAGGATTTACGAAATAAATAATCTTCAGCCCTCCGATGTTTTTGTTGCTTTGTATCAACGGAAAATATGTGCAAGCGGTTCTTCCTGCCCCAGCAATTAGAGAAAAACGGCATTTCAGTGTTGTGTCGGCATTAAGGAAATCGTAATAATTCTCACCGTTCATATAGTCGCTCTCAGATGTTCCAAGGACAAGGTATCCGTTGTTTGCCTTGATGCTTTGTACGAGCAAGTCGGTATAAAGCGTATTGTTGTCGCGCAATTCCTGATGGCGGATAGTGTAAAGCTGCCTGTCGGTTGCCGAATAGCGGAATGAGGGAATGCACAGCGATGCAAGCATCCAGAACGCCACCGCCACCAAAGCGACAACTCCAACAAATGCCATATATTTCATCCGATACATCTTCATCAGAAAAGCAAATTAAACATTTCTACTAGCTGTTCGACAGGATAATTGAAGAAAATCCAGCCAACCGTCACAAAAGCAAATGTAACAGCAACTCCAATGATTTTACTCAACGAACCATTGCTTTTGCCAACATTCTTATTTGTTGCAACCTTATATATTGACAATCCGATTCCGTGCCAAAGTCCCCAAAAGACAAAATTCAAGGTGCTGCCGTGCCAAAGCCCACATACGAAAAAAGTTACCAAATACGCAATAACCGACACCAGCATCCTGTACTTTACAATCGGAGTGCGGTTTATCAATGCTATTACAGGCTTGAAAACATACATTTTCAGAAATGAGGAGAAAGTTATGTGCCACCTTTTCCAGAATTCGGCAACATTTGACGAAAGATACGGCAGCCTGAAATTTTCGGGAGTACGAATTCCAAGCATATACGCGGTGCCTATTGCCACATCGCAGTAGCCCGAAAAATCGATGTAGATGTAAATTGAATACAGCAAAGCTGCAAGACAGACAGCCGACCACCCGCCCATATATGGTAGCAAGGCGTTATAGTCAACAGCATACTCCTTTATCAAAGGCACAATGAGCAAAAGCTTTACTGCCCCGACAAAAATCCGTCCAACGCCTGCCAGAAGCATTCTCAGATTGAACCTCAAATGTGTTTTATTGACCCAATAGTGGAAATTATTAAATGTGTCGATAGGTCCGGCAGGGAAAGTAGGGAAGAAAAACAGATAGTTCACATACGACAACACGTTTATACTGCGGATGTTCTGCCGATAACACTCCACAAGCCAGTGAATCATACGGAAGAAAATGTACGACAAGCCAAGTTTTTCGACCGAGAAGAAATGTTTCTGCATGAAAGCATCCCACCACTCGCCGAACCACGACTGCACAAGCGGATAGTTTCTAACGGAGAACACGGAAATCAGCAAAGTGAGTATTATTGCCAGCAACCACTTGAATTTACGTTTCCGCAGTACTATTCCGGCACCGTAAATAATGAGCGATACCATAAATAATATGAATACCGACCTTGGAGATACGATTTTTGTGAGAATTAGAGCGTTGCCAAGCAGAATAAGAATATTGTTCAGCCAATTTTTCTTGAATATGAACTTGCATGCCGAAAAAATCAGCACGAAAAGAAATATGTCAAAAAATAGCGTATAGTCGCCGAACAACATTGCAGTTTACATTTTCAGATCGTGTTAGCTTCCTTATGGTATTTCATTAATTCTGGCAAAACCTCGTTTATGATCAGTACATTGTTTTTGTCGTACCCAATTTTTTCAAGCTCATCTAACAAAATTGCGTTGAAATGGTATGCAATGCTTCCGCAGAATCCAATCCTATATTTTCGGTAGTCGGGGAAGATTAGCACATAGTTGCCGAAAAAGTCCCTGAACGATTGTCGCATTAGTTCCTGCATCTGCGGATGGTCGATGTGCTTGTTAATGGTCTTTGTGAAATTGGCAAGGTAACGGTTCGGATGTTCGCCCTTGTATACAGCGTTAAGCACAGTAGTTATGTTCTCGCCGGTTTCCTCGTGTATTTGGCGTGTGAGTTCCGCATCGAACCTGCCTTCAAGGTACTGTTTGATGAAATTCTTTCCGATAGTGGCGCCACTGCCTTCGTCGCCAAGAATGTAGCCAAGCGAAACGGGGCTTTTGGTAATTTCGTTGCCATCGAAAAAGCATGAGTTTGAACCTGTTCCGAGTATGGCGGCAACACCGGCTTCGCGTTTCAGCACAGCTCTGGCGGTTCCAAGCATGTCTGAAAAGATGCATATACTTGCCTTGTGGAAAAATGTAGACAGAGCGTCCTGCAGATGGGCATAGTTGTCGCAGTTTGAGCAACCGGAACCATAAAAGTAAACATTTGTAACTTCTGTCGAATCAATTTCCTTTGGAAAAGCTTCTGCCATGCATTTTTCTACTTCTTCCTTAGTTACAAAATATGGGTTGAACCCTATAGTTTTGAAGTTGTATACATTGCCTTTTTTGTCCGAGACAATCCATGAGGTTTTGGTAGAACCGCTGTCAGCTATTGCTATCATTGTTATCTTATTGTTTATCAGTTTTTAACGCATCTTATTGAGTAAGCGTCATCCCATCCGCCATGTTCATGACCAAGATAAGTTTCATCGTTCTCGATATATCTGTAAAATGCGTATGTTTGCTTTTCTTGTTTTGATGTCCAGAAGTATGCGGTTTTTCTGCATTCAGCGAAGAATCCATTGCCATCGCGGTATCCGGCAGGCATGGCGTTGAATTTTGACTCACCCCAGCATGCTGCTTTTTTCATTTTGCCATCGTCCCATAAGTCAGACTTGCTGGCCATATATGATCCTGTTTGGGAGTTGTTAAGCACGGTCTCTAATTCTTTCCAGTCTTTTTCCGATGGTAGTCGCCAGCCAAATGGACATGCTTTCTTTGCTGCAAGATAGTTGTATAGCACGCCGTATTCCGAATAATTGGCTGTTGCTTTTGCCGAGTCAATGTCGGTGCCGTTGTATCCGTATACATAGTAGTGTATTTCATACAGGTATCCTTCATTTGCAGGACTTATTTCGGGGAGATAGCGAAGGTTTTCGCCCATCCATTTTTGTTTGCCGATGCTTATAATATTATAAGTGTTGCCATCACGTTTGTCTGTAAATGTTTCCGCGTCACTTTGTGCATAAATCGACAAGGAAAAAATCAGAACCAATATGGTCAATATAAATTTATTCATTTTTTTGTTTATAACGCACCGCAAAAATAATGAAAAATGTCACTTATTAACTTATGGTTCATAAATTTTTTATTGAGGTTGTAAAGTTTGGTCTTGTTCGTTTCTATTAAATAATTAACTTTGCCCCTTTGAGTTTTGTAAATTAGGTTAAATTAAAATTATTAAACATGAGAGAACTTTATGCTGGTGTTTCTCAAAGGTTTGGCTTTGGGAAACTTGCGAAAAGCTTTAAACGGCATTCGCAGAAATTAAGGGCTGTAGTTGCGGCTATGGCTATGACTTTTATTGCTGCTCCGTTTTACGGACAGACATGGAATTTGGTAACTGCTGCTGCCGATTTGGCAGTTGGTGATTCTATTATTATTGTTTCTGGAGAATATGCTCTTGGAACAACGCAGAACTCTAACAACAGAGCTGCTGTTGCCATAACAAACAACGGAGACGATGTTGAATTTGATGACGAAGCAGGTGTTCAGGGCATAAAGTTAGTCGAAGGAACAGAAAACAACACCTTTGGCTTCTATGTCGGCAATGGTTATTTGTTTGCTGCAAGTTCTGGTTCAAACTATTTGAGAACACAAGAAGATTTGGATGCTAATGGTTCGTGGTTGGTGACAATTTCTGGAGGTGAGACAACAGTTATAGCTCAAGGAACAAATACTCGCAATAACTTAAGAAGAAACGGTACTATTTTTTCTTGCTACTCTTCTGGACAAACAGCAGTTTCCATATACAAGTATGAAGAAGGAGGACCATCAATTTCGTTAACACAGTCTCTTGTAGATTTTTCATACAATCTTAATAATGGACCTTCGGCAGCACAGAGTTTTTCTGTTGAAGGAAGCAACCTTACTGCCGATATTACAGTAAGCGTTCCCGACGATGCAGATTTTGAATTGTGCAGCACCGAAGACGGAACCTATGCTTCTTCTGTAACCATTACACCTAGCGAAGGCACGGTGTCTTCTACAGATGTATTCGTTCGTATGAAGGCTGGTCTTGACGTTGGTGCATACAATGCAACAATTACAATTGCTTCGACTAATGCAACTAGCAAGACAATAAATCTTACAGGTTCTGTTGTTGACCCCGATGCAGTTTATTATACAGTTGTTACAGAAGCTCCTGCAACCGACTGGACTGGTGAATACCTTATAACTAATACAAACGGAAGTGTTGTAAAAGCATTAGCAGGAAGCAGTGAAACTTCGACCAATTATGGTACGGAGCAAGATGTTTCAGATTACCTTGTTGGAAATAAGATTACTGCAAACGCAACAACCGATGCAATAAAGGTTACTGCAAGAAGCACAAGCAATGGTTATACGCTTTACCTTGAAAATGTCGGATACCTTGGTTGGAATTCTAGTAATTCTCTTGAATTTGATGAAGATGTTACAGATGGTCGTAACGAATGGACATTCTCTGTTTCTGGCGAAGTTGTAAGCATTACAAATGTTGGAACAGATACTCGTTCAATTAAGTATAATGGTTCTACCAATCCTAAGCGCTTTGCTTGTTATACCAGTGGGCAGTCGGCAATAACTTTATACAAGTCGCCGCGTGAGGTTCAGGAACTCATTGCCAACCCAACATTCAATCCGGCTGAAGGAACTTTCTTCAACAATGTTGATGTTGCTCTTGCTTGCGAAACCGAAGGTGCAACCATATACTACACTCTTGATGGTTCGGACCCGACTGATGCTTCAACTGCATACACCGAGGCTATTCATATTACCGAAACAGCCACGGTAAAGGCTATCGCAATAAAGAACGGTGCTTCGAGCGAAATAGTTTCGGCAACCTATACCATTTCAAATATAGAAACTGTTGCTACCCCAGTTATCGCTCCCGAAGCTGGCAACTATAACACACCGCAGCTGATTACTATCGTTTGCGAAACTGCAGAAGCTGTAATTCACTACACAACCGATGGCACCGATCCGACTGCTGAATCGACTTCATACACCGAACCTTTCACTCTCAGTGCTTCGGCTACAGTAAAGGCTATCGCAGTAAAGGAAGGAATGAACAACAGCCAGATTGCTTCGGCTGCATACACAATGCCGGTATTCCTCGAAAACCTTGCAGCAGTATATTCAACTGCCAACAACGATCAGTACAAGATTACAGGTGATGTTGTTTTCGTTTTCAGAGATCATAGATATATGTTTGTAAAGGATGCAACTGCAGGTATGATGATATTTGATAATAACGATTCGATTATTACTACAGAATATAACGAAGGTGATGTTATCAGCGGTGGAATTATGGGTAAGACTTCAATCTTTAGGGGGCTTTACGAAGTAGTTCCTACTGCAAACCTTGCCGTATCAACCGAAAATAATGGTCCTGTTGAACCTATAGTTGTAACCATCCCGCAGATGTCTAACGAAAACGACTTTATGTCACAGCTTGTAACAGTTCAGAATTTGACAGTAACAGGAATAGACGGACAAAACATTATTGTTTCGGATGGAGAAAACACGATGAAAATCTTTGATAGATTCAATTTGATAACCGAAAGCAACTATGCAGTTGACGATGTTATTACATCAGTAACTGGTTTTGTTTCGAAATATAATTCAGACTACCAGATTTTCCCGCGCACAGCAGAGGATATTGTTAAGAGAGAAGTTCCTGCAGAACCAACATTTACACCTGCGGCTGGTACATACGTAGCTAGTGTAACAGTTACCTTGACTTGTGAAACTGAAGGTGCAACAATATATTATAATATTGAACCTAACGATGCTCAACTCGAATATACCGAACCATTGACATTCAACGATACGACTACTATTAATGCTTTCGCAGAAAAGGATGGTCTGCGTAGCACAGTTGTAACGGCAACCTACAATATAACTGATAGGGAAATCGTTGCAACTCCGACAATCACTCCTAATGGTGGTGAATTTGAAACATCCGTTGAGGTGACTTTGGCTTGCGAAACAGAAGGCTCTGCCATTTACTACACTACTGATGGAAACACACCAACTGTTGCAGAAGAAAACCTCTATAGCGAACCATTCACTCTTTACGAAACATCTACGGTAAAGGCAATCGCTGTTAAGGAAGGTATGTACAACAGTGCAGAAGCAGAGGCTACTTTCACAAAGACAGAACCTATTGTAGGAGACAACTACACCCGCGTAACATCACTCGACCAGTTGCAGGATGGTGACAAGGTTATCATTGCTTCGCGCTACGATGACGATGCAACGCACTACTATGTTGCTCCGACAAGAATTACAAACAAATTAAAGGGTGTTGCCGTAACGGTTCAAGATGATATTATTACAACCGATGTCGATTCTATTGTATGGACACTTAAGGTTAACGAAGGTTCATATAGGTTTATAAACGGTTCTAATGATACTTTAGGTTTTTCAAGTAATTCAACGAATTTCTCTAAAACAACAAATAAGGACTGGACCATAAGTGAATATACTACAATATCATCTGCTTTAGTTGGCGAATACTCTGGATATAAGATTATAAATGTAGCTGATAATGGTAGAGTTGTTGCATTAAATCATAGTAACAACGATGTGTTTGGTGCATACGCAAATGGTAATTCAGAAAATAACAATGCAGGACAGTACAACTTTGCACTAGACCTCTTCCGCGCACCACTAGTTGCCACTCCTACATTCTCAGTTGAAGAAGGAAACTATAGTGAAGCACAAACTGTAGAAATCCTTTGTGCAACCGAAGGTGCAACTATTCGCTACACTCTCGATGGTGCTGACCCAACCGAAGAATCTGATGAATACACTGCCGCTCTCACAATTACAGAACCTACAACAGTAAAGGCAAAGGCTTACAAGCAGGATTATATCGCAAGCGGTATTGCCGAAGCATTCTACAATGTTGTTACAACTCCTACTATCATTGTTAGTGCAGAAACATTGAATTTTGAAAATACAAACGAAACAAAGACCTTGAATGTTTCTAGCCTCAACCTCACAGAGAACATTACGGTAGCTGTTACCGAAAACTTCACTGTTGACACAGAAACCATAACAATGAACACAGAAGCAACCTTAACAGTAACATTCACAGGCGACGTTACTACAACAGGTACTCTTACACTTACAAGCGGTGAAACTATAAAGACTGTTGCACTTGTAGCAACAATACCCGTAGCTTCAGAAGGTTGCTACTATCCAATCGCCGAGGCTCTTACAGACTGGACTGGCGACTACCTAATAACTTATACCGATTTGTCTGCGGAAACAATCAATGTCCTCAAAGGAATACATAATAGCAATTATGGAACATATGAGAATATTTTCCAGTACTATGAAGACGGTATCATTGAATCAAATCTTACTACTGAAATGTGCAAGGTAACTGTGGCTCCAACCGAAGATGGCAAATATTCGATGTATCTGAACGGAAACGGGTATTTGGGACTCAACAGTGATGGCAACAAATTGTATGCTTATGAGACATTCACTGAAACTAGGGACGAATGGACATTCTCTGAAAATAATGGAGAAATTGTAATAACAAGTGTTAAGTATACTAACCGCAATTTGAAATGGAATAGTGGAGACCCACGTTTTGCTTGCTACAAGAATACATCAACAACAGGCGATCCGTTGACTTTATACAAGCTTGGTGCTATTCCTACAGTTGCGACTCCTGTATTTACTCCAGTAGCTGGTTATTACACAGAATCTCAGAATGTAACAATTACTTGCGCTACCGAAGGTGCTACCATTTACTACACAACCGATGGTACTACACCTACCAACGAATCTACTCAGTACACCGAAGCAATTGCAGTAAGCCAGAACACAACAATCAAGGCTATTGCATATCTTGGCGAAGAAGTTAGCTTCATGGCAACAGCAAGATACACCTTCCCGAACTTTGTCGAGAACATTGCTGCTTTGTACGCTCTTGAAAATACTACAGACACCTACGTACTTACTGGCGATGTAACATTTGTTTACCGCAACGGAAGTAATATGTATGTAAAGGATGCTACTGCTGGTCTGCTTATTTACGACCGTAGCAACATTATAACAACTGAATACACCGAAGGCGATGTAATCAGTGGCGGCATTACTGGTACAATCACTATGTATTACGGAATGCTTGAGTTTGTTCCAACATTCAACACTGCAGCTTCAACTCAGAATACTGGCGCTGTCGCTCCAACCGTAATCACTGTTGAACAACTTCGTACAAACGATTATGTTTCACAACTTGTAAAAGTTGAAAATGTAGCAGTAGCAACAGGTACAACTTACACTGAAGGTCATACTGGTAGAAATGTGACATTCTCGCAGAATGGCAACGAAGCAGTTCTTAGAAATGGTTTCAAGACTTTGGATATGGAAATCGGTGACAACACCAACTGGGACATTACTGGTTTTGCTGTATTCTATAGCGATACCATCCAGATTTATCCTCGTAGCAACGAAGATGTTTCTATCGTTACTTCGGTTGATGAACTTGCTTCTGAAATAGCAATCTATCCTAATCCGACAAGCGACATTGTTAACATTGTTACAAACGGCAATGCTCAGCGCGTTGAAATTGCAAATGTTGATGGACAGGTTGTTTCCAACGAAACAGTTTCTTCAGATGTTGTAACTATTTCTCTCGAAGCTCAGCCAGCAGGTATGTACTTCGTAAGAATCTACACAGCAAACGAAGTAATCGTAAGAAAGGTTACGAAGTTCTAAATTGTATTGCTTAATAATGAAAAAGGTCGGGCGCTGTCCGACCTTTTTTCATTTTGGGTTTCTATGTTTACTAGTTTCTGGCTTGGCATCATGCTAAAAAATCGTAAATCTAAAATCGTATAATCTAAAATAATCTTTATCTTTGCACCGACGATGCGGGAGTAGTTCAGTGGTAGAACATCAGCTTCCCAAGCTGAGGGTCGCGGGTTCGATCCCCGTTTCCCGCTCGCTTCTTGAACAGAAATGAGGTATATAATTATCCAACTTATGTTTTTCGCTTTGCCCATAGGGTATATATAACAATAAAAGACTTATACTCATGTACTTATTCCTTATTGAGCGCTTTGTGCAAAAAATCATCTAATATCGACTATTAGAATAAGAATATTTCTAATAGTCAGTTTTTTATTTGTCGAATGTCAAAAATTGGGCAAATGAAACTTGTAGTATCAAGTTTTAGATTACATTTGCATTCTTAAAATGACTTGTAGTATATAGGAATGAGAAAGCAAGTGGATTTTTTAGTGATAGGAAGCGGAATAGCTGGTCTATTTTATGCAACCAAGGTCAGCAAATATGGTCGTGTGGCAATAATTTGCAAGAATAAGATTGACGACACATCCACCGTTAAGGCACAGGGCGGAATCGCTTCTGTAATGAATAGTTACGACTCGTTTGAGAAGCACATTGAGGACACTATGATTGCCGGTTGTGGTATCAATAACAGGAAAATCGTTGAAATAGTAGTGCGCGAGGCTCCGGAACGCATTCGCGACCTTGTGGAAATCGGTACCAATTTCGATACCGACTCAACTGGTCAGTACGATATGAACCGCGAAGGCGGGCATTCAGAAAAGAGAATCCTGCATTTCAAGGATAAGACCGGCGCCGAGATTCAACGCGCTTTAGTTGAGGAAGTTAGACATAATCCCAATATTGACATTTACGAAGACCATTTCGCAATCGAACTCATCACGCAGCATCATCTTGGTGTTGAGGTTACTCGTGCAACACCCGATATAAAGTGTTATGGTGCATACGTTTACGATGTTAATAATAAGAAAGTTTTCAATTTCTACGCCAAGAAGACTCTTATTGCAACAGGCGGATGCGGAAATGCCTATATGAGTACAACCAATCCCGTGCATATCACTGGCGATGGTATTGCAATGGTTTACAGGGCAAAGGGTGCTGTGGAGAATATGGAGTTCGTGCAGTTTCATCCGACTACGCTATACAATCCAAGCGAAAGACCGGCCTTCCTAATTACCGAGGCAATGCGTGGGGCAGGTGCAATACTTCGCAACCGCAAAGGGGAGGACTTCTGCGTAAAATACGACAAACGTGGTTCGCTTGCACCTCGCGATGTGGTGACAAGGGCAATCGACTCGGAAATGAAACTTTCTGGCGATGAACATGTTTATCTTGATGCAAGGCATATCGACAAGGACGTGCTTATGACGCATTTCCCGACCATTTATGCAAAGTGCCTTGAAATTGGAATCAACATCAAGAACGATTTGATTCCAGTTGTTCCTGCAGCGCATTATATGTGTGGTGGAATAAAGACTGATGAATATGCCCGCACGTCAATTCAGAATCTGTATGCTGTAGGTGAGGCTGCTTGTACTGGTTTGCATGGTGCAAATAGGTTGGCTTCCAATTCTTTGCTTGAGGCGGTTGTCTTCGCACACAGAGCATTCGAGGATTCAAAGGATGCCATTATGCCCGATGAGGCTACATTAAATAAGATCCCGCTATGGAACGAAGAAGGAACGATTACCAACGATGAGTTGATTCTTGTTTCGCACTCGCTTAAGGAATTGCAGCAGATTATGAGCAACTATGTTGGCATTGTACGTACTGATTTACGTCTTAAACGCGCGTTCGACCGTCTGGAAATCCTTTACCGCGAAACCGAGGACTTGTTCAAGACATCGAAGGTTACGGTAAGCCTTTGCGAGTTGAGAAACCTTATCAATATAGGTTATCTCATTATCCGTCAGGCTATGGCAAGGCGCGAATCCATTGGATTGCATTTTAATTCTGACTTAATAAAAAAATGATTATATTTGTATCTTTAAATCTTTGAATTGTTAAATCATCAAATTATCAAATTTTCGAATACTCAAATTTTAGAATAATGAAGAAATTAACACTTATTTTGGCAATCGTAGCGATTGCTTTCAATGCAATGGCCGAGCGTGTTTCTTACAAAGATGCAGAGAAGGCCGCTAGGGCATATTACTATCAGACGGTAAATGCATTCCGTGCAACCGAATGGAGCGACATGAGTCTTACTTGCGTTGTAAACCCCAACGATGCAAATCCTAAGTACAACTTATACATTTTTGATGTGAACGATGATGGTTATATTGTTGTTTCGTCAGACGACCAAATAACCCCCGTTCTAGCATATTCGTTTGAATGTCCGTTCAACATGAACAATATGTCGCCAGGACAGGCTGGATACCTTAACTATTACAGTGAGTGTAACGACAGGGCAAACAAGACCGATGCAGATCTTGCAGAAAAGAATCGTGCCGAGTGGAATTATCTTTTGACATACGACCCACAGGCAAAGGCTACACGTGATGTTGTAACATCTCCAATTTTACTTGATGGAATAGTGTGGGAGCAAGGTTGGCCATTCAATTCTATGTGTCCAGAAAAAAACAATAGTTACCACAACCACGCACCTGTTGGATGCGTTGCAACAGCAACCTGCCATGTGATGAAATATTGGAACTGGCCAGCAAGTGGTAATGGTTCATATACGCATCCGAGTTTGCAGAATGGTGGAAATGGCAATATTACCGTGAATTTTGGCAACCAGACATACGACTGGTATTCAATGCCAGATGATCCATCTACAGCGGAAAATCCGGAAGTAGGAAAGATATGTTTCCATGTAGGTGTTGCTGTCAAGATGAGTTGGTCTGCTGATGGTTCTGGTGCGCAGACATGGAGTATCCCATCAGCATTAAAAAATTACTTTAAGTATGCAACGGATATTAAATATGTTTCAAAGGATGCAAACTGGTATAATGCAGAAGCTTATACCGATGAAGAATGGCGTTCGTTGCTGAAGTCGCAGATCGACCAAAAGTACCCTATGGTTTACAGTGGTACTCCTGCTGTTGGAAACGCTGGTCATGCATGGAACTGCGACGGATATCAAATAAATGGTAGCGAAGAAAAATTCCACATGCAGTGGGGTTGGGGCAAGAATGCTGGAAATGGGTTCTATACTCTTGATAATCTTAATTCAACGGCGACTCTCCAAGGTGAAGAAAACAATTTCAATCAAAATCAGGAGATTGTGATTAATATTCATCCAAATCAGTCGTTTGATGCTTGCCAGAACGTAACCATTACTGGTTCGGAAGGAACATTTGATGATGGAAGCCGTATATATGACTATGCAAACAATAAGGATTGTTCTTATGTTATTAATCCAGATTGTGGCGCATATCTTACCTTTAAATTCCCGAAATTTGACTTGGCAGATGGCGATTATGTCAATATTTATAAGGGAACAGGAAATTCGGCAACACTGCTTGGAACATACGATGCTAACAATTTGCCTCCCACATCGTTGTCGCAATTGCCTGCTCCTGTGACAGTTCAGTTTGTAACCGATGGTTCTGGAGTATCTGACGGCTGGAAGTTAAATTATACATCGGAATATTGCAGCTTTAATACAGTACTTATTACCGAACCAAGCGGAACATTTGGCGATGGTAGCAAGTCGTGCCAATACAATAAGACTACAAGTTGTTCATGGAATGTTGCTCCTGCTGGTGCAAATTCGTTGAGGTTTACATTCACCGACTTTGATATTGCATCAGATGGTAAGGATTATGTTGCTTTTTATCATACCGAAATCAATTCGGCAAATGAAATTGTAAAGTATAATTCAAACAATCTTCCAACTGAACCTGTAGCATTCCCGTATGGTTCTATCTTTGTAAAATTTTATTCAAACACCAACGATGAGGTGGGCGATGGTTGGACATTGACATATACATCAAGTGCAAACTCTGTTGACGAAATCGAAATAATGTCCAACTTGTCGGTTATTCCAAACCCGGCAAACGGAGATGCAAGGATAGCATTTACGCTTACTGATGCATCGAATACAACTATAACAATTACAAATCTCTTGGGACAAGTTGTCGCACAGCAGGATTTTGCATTGGAATCGGGATATCATGAAATTTCTTTTGAAAATTTTTCAAATTTATCATTGCAGAATCAAATATACTTTGTAACTTTGCAGAACGAAAATCAAATAAAAACATGTAAGTTTTTATTTGCTGAATAAGTTTTTTCATAATGCTCACTAAATACGGAAAAGTTGGATCTCCCCGGTTCAACTTTTCTTTTTGTATAGTTTGCAAGTTTTTTTGACAAAATGATGGCTAATACAATTAAAAGGAATATTTTTGCAATATGGATATGACATGGGAATTTATATTGCGAATTTTTGTAGCCGCCATGCTTGGTGGTGCCATTGGTCTTGAACGCGAATATCGTGCAAAGGAAGCTGGTTTGCGTACGCATTTCCTTGTGGCGCTTGGTTCGGCACTCTTTATGGTGGTGTCGGCATACGGGTTCGATGGCATTAAGCTTGCCGAAGAACAACGTTGGGACATAGCCAGAATTGCAGCGCAAGTGGTTACCGGTATTGGTTTTATAGGTGCAGGCACAATCATATTTCATAAGGCAGAAAATGTTATTCGCGGATTGACGACAGCTGCTGGCGTGTGGGTTACTGCCGCTATTGGTCTCGCGTGCGGAGGGGGAATGTATGTGCTTGCAATAGTTTCCACAGCTCTAGTATTGCTTGGTCTAGAAGTCTTTAATATTTTGATACGTTGGATGTCGGCCCGTAGGAGAAAAAAACTTGCGGAATATAGAGAGTCTTTAAAAAACGACAAGGAAAAATCCGAATCTAAATAGCAGCAGAAAAAATGCTATCAATCGACAACATAACCATTCGTTTCGGAGGCTTCGAGCTTTTCTCAAACATCGGTTTTATGATAAACCGTCGCGACCGCATTGGTCTCGTCGGAAAGAACGGTGCTGGAAAATCAACCTTGCTGAAAGTTATCTGCGGAATAGTAACGCCAACCGAAGGAAGCGTGTCGAAACCATCGGGAATAACAATCGGCTACCTGCCACAGCAGATGGCGCTTGCATCAACACAAAACACTGTGCTTGAGGAAACCAAGAAGGCTTTTGACAATATCGCCGAAATACAGCGCGAAATCGACCGCCTTGCCGCCGAACTCGAAACCCGCACCGACTACACTTCCGAATCGTACATAAAGGCAGCCGAAAACCTTGCTCATCTCAACGAACACCTGCAAATCGTCGGTGTGAACAATATGGAACCCGAAATCGAAAGGATTCTAAAAGGCTTGGGCTTCCTGCGCAGCGACTTCAACCGCAAGATTGCTGAGTTCAGTGGTGGCTGGCGTATGAGGGTGGAACTTGCAAAAATCCTTCTGCAAAGCCCCGACCTCATTCTTCTCGATGAGCCTACGAATCATCTTGATATAGAGTCAATTCAGTGGCTCGAGGATTTTTTGCAGGCATACAAGGGCGCCGTTCTGCTAATTTCGCACGACCGCGCATTCCTCGACAATGTAACGACTCGCACCATCGAGATAAACCTCGGAAAACTATACGATTACAAGGTTCCTTATTCAAAGTTCAAGGTTTTGCAGCAGGAACGCCTGCAACAGCAACTTGCCGCCTACGAAAACCAGCAGAAGCAAATCAAGGACACCGAGGAATTTATCGAGCGTTTCCGCTATAAGGCAACCAAGTCCAATCAGGTTCAGTCGCGCATAAAGCAGCTCGAGAAGATGGACATCATCGAAGTGGATGACCTCGACAACGCCGCTATGCACATAAAGTTTGCCCCAGCACCGCGCTCGGGCGACATTGTGGTCGAAACCAAGGAACTAAGCAAAAGCTATGGCGACAACCTTATCCTTGATAGGATTGACCTTGTGATAGAGCGTGGCGAAAAGGTTGCTTTCGTGGGACGAAACGGCGAGGGCAAGACTACACTGTCGAAAGTCATCATTGGCGAAACCGAGTATTCGGGTGAACTGAAAATCGGACATAACATCAACATAGGTTACTTTGCCCAGAATCAGGACGAACTTCTTGATCCAGAGTTAACTGTCTTCGAAACACTTGACCGCATTGCCGTTGGCGACATCCGCACAAAAATAAGGGACATACTCGGTGCCTTCCTTTTCTCGGGCGAGGACATCGACAAGAAGGTGAAGGTGCTGTCGGGTGGCGAACATTCGCGGTTGTCGCTGGCAAAACTTCTGTTGCAGCCTTACAATCTGCTTGTGCTCGACGAGCCTACCAATCACCTCGACATTCGCTCCAAGGACATTCTGAAGCAGGCACTCCAGAACTACGATGGCACATTGATAGTTGTTTCGCACGACCGTTATTTCCTTGATGGACTTGTGTCGAAGGTTTACGAGTTCAAAAACAAGAAGATACGTCTGCATGTCGGTGGCATATACGATTTCCTTCGCAACAAGAAGATTGAGGATATGCGCGAAATCGAGATTAAGGACCGCAAGCTTGCGGAAGCAAAAGCCGAAGCCGGGATCTCCGACAACAAGCAGAAGTATCTGGAAAACAAGGAACTCAACAAGCGTCGTCGAGCCATACAGAACCGCATCGACAAGGCCGAAGCTGAAATTGAGCGGCTCGAATCGGAAATCGCTGGTCTTAACGACCTTATGTCGAATCCTGCAATCGAGCAGCAGAAACTTGAAACTGCCTACAAGATGTCAGCCAAGCTGAACGAGGAGCTCGAGCAGCAGATGTCGTTGTGGGAAGAAGCAAGTATGGAGATGGAGGAGTTTGAAAAGGGGAATGGGAAGTAGGGGCCTTGGTTAACTTATGGTGTTCTAATTTTTTGCTGTATTCCCTTGTTATTGTCCATTGCCGTTAGATTTGTATTTGCGGCTCAAATATTCCATATTTTTCACAATTTGCGGTTCATGATAAAATAAAAAATGCTTTGTTTTACAATTTTTTGAGCTGCAAAAGCCTTATTGAAAATTTTTGCGTATATACGCAGTTTTTGTCAATTAGATAGATTATTATGTTGAAGATTAAAGAGTTAAAAGTATATTGCCGAGACTCATTAATTAATTATCAATTGAAACTTTGTCAAATAAGAAATCGTAGATGTTGAGTATCAATATTCCATCATCATTGTAATAGGTAGGTTGCATTCCGCCTACAATGACTACCTTCTTGAAATTGTCGTCTATCCGTTTTAAAGAATTCAGTTCTTGTTTCTGTTTGTCTATAGTCGGAAACGCAAAAGCCGATTGTATGTAAATACGATTGTAACCTTTATTGCAAACAAAATCAACTTCTAGATTTTTTCGTTCACTAATTCCTTTTTCGTTGCGCGTATTGAAAATTACCTGTCCGACATCGACAGAATAATCCCTTATGCGTAATTCATTGTATATCATATTTTCCATCAAATGAGTCTGTTCGGTCTGACGAAAATTTAACCTTGAATTACGCAATCCTAAATCTTCAAAATAATATTTTACTGGTGTATCAATGTATTTGCGTCCTTTTATATCGTATCGAACAGATTTTTCAATCAGAAAGGCATCTTGCATATAATCAAGATATTGTTTTATTGTATTGATAGAAATACTACTTTTCTTAGCTGATTTGAATGTATTCTGGATTTTCAAGGAATTGGTAAGGCTACCTATGTCGCTTGCAATTACATCTATAAGTTCTTCCAAATCCGCATCCAGTTGAATGGAGTATCGTTCCTTAATATCTTTCAAATATGTGTGTGTAAACAGACTTTTCAAATATTCCTTGCGTTCTCTTTCGTCTTGTATAGTAACGACTTTGGGCAAACCGCCATATTGCATATAATCGAACAGCAATCTCATATCATATGTATTGGTATTTGGCTGTGCCGACATATATTCTACAAAGTTAAGCGGATGAATACGAATTTCCTCGCCACGGCCTCTAAATTCTGTAATCACATCCTTCGACAAAAACTTTGCATTCGAACCTGTAACATAAACATCTGCATTTTTCACATGAAGGTAACTGTTTAGTACATCTTCAAATTCATTAACCATTTGTACCTCATCAAGCAGAATATAGTATATTTTTTCATCAATTATCAATGAATCAATGTAGTGTAATAAATTGTCTGGGTTTCTCAGTTCGTTGTTGCGCCTATCCTCCAAGTTTATTTTTATTATATGGTCGGGTGAGATGCCTTCACTATGCAATGCATCAGCAAATAGGTTGAATAGAAGGTACGATTTTCCAGAGCGTCTCATTCCGGTAACAACCTTTATCATTCCATTATGTCTGCTGTTCAATAATTTACGCAGATAAATATCTCTTTTTATTTCCATGTCACTGAAAATTTTTGCGTATATACGCAATTTTTGTCAACGCAAAAGTATTGCTCTTTGTTTATAAAAGCAAATTATATTTGAAAATTTTTGCGTATATACGCAATCAAAAGAATTTCCTCAATTTTTACCACCACTAATAATTTTTTATGTAAGTTTGCATTGTGAAGACTTCGAAGGTAAAACTGGACTATATGCCTAGCGTCAACTTCCAGATTGTGGGGTTGACGTCATCGGAAATTGACTACAAGCTGGCATTCGGTCTTGTCCGCGGATTTGGAATGGACTTCTACCTGCTTCCATACATCGAAGTGGAAAGGGAACAGCAACCGGCATTGTCGTTGTTCGACATCGCACCATCGGAGCCTAATAAATATTCGGTTTACGGAAACGCAATCGACAGTTTCCGAAAGTCCGACCTCCTGCTAATATCAAACAGGCACAACGGAATTTACCTTATCGACGAATTTCATAACTTCGACTACCTTTTCATTGTCCGCGACTACAGTTCGTTCGGACTCGACAGGGCTATGTCGGCTTTACGCTCAATGGATTGTATTACAGGAGCATACCTTTTGCCATTTGAAAATATCAAGTCGAAAAAAAGCATCTACGATTTATGGGACTCATTGCAAAACAGACAATAAAAGGGTCGATTTACTCCTACCTCGGAGCATTCATAGGTTTTGTGAATGTGGCTCTGCTTATGCCGCAGATTTTCACTACCGACGAGATTGGTCTTACCAACCTGCTCATTGCCCTGTCGTCGATTGTGGGGCAGTTCGGTTGCTTCGGTTTTACCAATGTGATAGTCAGGTTTTTCCCATATTTCCGCAACCCCGAGAAAGGGCACAACGGTTTCCCGTTCCTGCTTGTCGCGGTGGGAATATTTGGCTCGCTGGTATGCACTGCTGGCTACTTTGGCGCACGTGACTATCTTGTGGCTCAGAATCATGAAAAGTCGAAACTCTTTGCCGACTATGTTTTCCTGCTTCTGCCACTCATTTACATAACGATATTCTACCTGCTCAGCGATATCTATAACCGGATGTTCTACAATTCGTCGTTCGGGCTGTTTGTTAAGGAATTCCTTTTGCGAATACTCAACCTCATAGGCATCGGGCTGTTCTATTTCGGAGTGCTCGACTTCAACGGCTTTATAATCTACTATGTGGCAGCCTACGGAGTTCCTACGGTTTTGTTGCTGATATTGCTCATTGTGCAGGGAAATATGTCGCTGAAGCCTTCGAAGAAACTGCTGACGCGAGAGTTTGTTAGGGCAATGTGCTCGGTGGCGTTCTTTGGCGTGATTTCAAGTTTCAGCGGAGTGTTTGTCAACCAGATTGACCGTTATTTCATAAATCATTACTGTGACCTGAGCGCAACGGGCGTGTATTCCATCGCCTTCTATTTCGGTTCGATGATATTGTTGCCTGGTCGGTCGATAATAAGGATTTCGAGCACGGTGATTACCGAGTCGTTCAAGAGCGGCGACGACGACATGGTGCTGAAAGTATATCGCAAGTGCACCACCAACATGCTGATTATAGGCGTAATACTGTTTGTGTTGGTGTGGGGCAACATCGACAATATCCTCAAGATTCTTCCTCCCGAGTATGCCGACGGACGATTGGTAATACTTTTCATTGCCATTTCACACCTCATACAGATGGCAGCAAGCGTGAGCGGCGAGATTATTCAGTATAGCAAACACTACCGTTATCACACGCTTATCATGGTGATGCTCATCGGGTTGATATTCGGATTCAATGTGTGGTTGTTGCCGATTTATGGCATTACTGGCGCGGCAGTGGCTTCTATGCTGTCGTTCCTTGTGTATTCGGTTGTAAGGATTGCGTTTGTAAGGCTGAAATTCGGGTTTAATCCGTTCTGCATGAAGCACTTGCTTGTACTGCTTTTTGGAGCTGTTGCCTATCTGCTTTCGTGGTTGATACCCGATTTGGGCAACTTGATACTCGACTTAGTGGTGCGTTCTGCAGTGATATGCATAGTGTTTATCGTTCCGACCTTGTATTTCGACCTTTCGGAAGATATGACGGCAATGTACAAGAGGGGTGTCGCTAAAGTTTTCAGAAGGAAATAATGAAAAACTTTTTGTCGGGCATATTGTTTTGTGTATTGGCATTGAGTGGCTTTGCACAGGATGAGTATGTGGATAGTTTGAGAAAGGAACTTGGAAAAACGAATGACGATACTGCAAAAATTAAATTCTACAAAGAATATTTTGATTATTATACCCTTTACGATAATGACATAGCAGAATTATATGCTGATACTATATTGCAATACGCAATCAAATACAATTCTGACTACTGGAAAGCTGTAGGATTAAGAAGCAAAGCATTTTCAAAGAATAAGTCTGGAAATTATAAAGAAGCTCTTGACCTATATGAAAAAGCGGAAGCTGTTGCCCAAAAAATTAATGAAAACATTGTTTTGAATCAAGTTTACAATGATATTGGCAATATATATAGCGATGATTATGAAGACATTGACATTTCAAAGAAATATTTTGACATGGCAATTGAAAAAGCAATATTAACTAAAGATTCAGAACGCTATGCCATATCATTAGTAAACAAAGCTAACTTATATTATGCCACCGATGAATACGATTCTGTATTAATATTGTATGACAGCGCTTTAAATATAGTTTCAGACATAAACAAAAAAATCGTAATATATAACAACATTGCTATTCATCAGTACTATACTGATATGGTCGAAGATGCAATGAACACTTCTTCAAAAGTTCTGACATTGTTAGACGAAGTTACAGATAAACATATATATGCTTCTGTGCTAAATAGTCTATCTAGCATATACATAAAGGAAAAAGAATATGACAAGGCACTTGCCTTAATGAGTAAAGTTGATAGTATATGCAAAACTAACAAATTTGATGAAGTTAGGCTTAAATTATATGATAATTACTATAGCCTATACGATAGTATTTCCAATTTTGAAAAAGCATATTATTATCAAACTAGATATTATTTGTTAAGCGATAGTATTTATACAACTAATCTTAATAAAAAACTTAACCGATTGGAAAACAAATATCAACGCGAAAAATCTGAACTAGAACTCAAAATCCGAGACGAAGAAATTTCCCATCAAAAGACGCTCAATGCAATTCTCTTTTCCATAATCGCTATAGTTCTGATTTTCATCGCTGTCATTGCATTTTTGCTTGTAAAGAAAAACCGTCTGAACCGAGCATTGAATAAACTCAACGCCGACCTCAAGCTACGCGATGAGGAAATTTCATCAAACCTCGACTATGCACGAGAAATACAACTTGGTTGTATGAGCAACAATTTGACGGATAGCAACTTGCAGATGTTTGTCCTCGACAGACCTAAGGTCGTCGTCGGTGGCGATTTTTACATTTCGCAGACCAAAGGCGATGCCACGTATGTTGTTGTGGGCGACTGCACTGGACACGGTATTTCGGGTGGATTTCTGTCGGTGCTGGGCATAAAGTCGGTGTATGAGGCAATCGAGAAATACGACACTTTGCCCGAAATGGCGTCTTTCATCAATAACGAGTTCTGCGAGATTGTTTCGTCTGCCGAAAACCTCAAGGGTGAATCGCTTTGCCTTTCGATGGTTAGGATTTGTGGCAACGAGGTGCGTTTTCTTGGCTCAAAGCAGAAAATGTGGATAGTTTCTGGCGACAAGGGCGACTGCTCGACTGCTCGCCCGTTAGCCTGCAAGCCCGAAGTACATGAGTACAAGTCGGCAAATGCAATAATGGGAAGTGCTGTAGGTGAAGAATTTACAGAAGAAATTATAAATGTGAAATCTGGCGATGTTGTCTTCCTATCGTCCGATGGTTATCCCGACCAGTTTGGAGCCGACGGCAAGCTGAAATATTCGCGTTTCCGCGCCCTTTTGCAGGAATGCTCACAAATGGCACCCGATAAGGCAAAGGAATTTCTGTCAGAGAAACTTGATTTGTGGCGTGGCGACTTGGAGCAGACAGATGATGTGATGGTGGTAGGAATGTTTTTCTAGGATCTCCATTAAAATCGTAAATCTAAAATCGTAAATCGCAAATAAAATTGTATTTTTGCAAAAAATTGAATATTATGCAGACAATGCGCAGATTCACAGCAGGAATACAATTGTTCGACAACATACGCGAACGAGAATTGATATATGTTGACAAGACCGATCTCGTTTATCAGTTGGCTCACGAATCACAGTTTGTTTTTCTGAGCCGTCCACGCAGGTTTGGTAAAACATTGTTGTGTTCCACACTCAAATGTTATTTCGAAGGGAGAAAGGAATTGTTCGAAGGGCTTGCAATGGAAAAACTGGAAACAGAATGGAAAAAATATCCTGTATTTCACTTCAATTTGAGCCTATGCAAGAATCAGTATAACCTGCAAGGAATAACAAGGGAACTTGAACGTCAGCTAAGACCGTACGAGGAAGAATATGGCAGGGATTTGAATGACGAGACACCTGGCGCTCGGTTTGCAAGTCTTATGGGTAGGGCATACAAACAGACAGGCCTCAAATGTGTTGTTATCCTCGATGAATATGATGCGCCATTGCTTGATGCGCTTGACGAACCAGAGAAACTTGCTGAAGTGCGCAAGATTATGCAGGAATTCTACCAGCCATTGAAGGCTTGCGAAGAGTTCGAACATTTTGTTTTCATCACTGGCATAACAAAGTTCTCTCAACTTTCCATATTTTCCACGCTCAACAACATTACCAATGTCACAATGTTGCCACAATATTCGGCAATCTGCGGAATCACAGTTGACGAGGCGTTGGATGTTTTTAAACCAGATATTCAAGTACTTGCCGATACCTACAAATGCTCGTATGATGAGATGGTAGACAAGTTGAAAAAGATGTACGATGGGTATAATTTCTGTGAGAATTCAGAGGACATCTTCAATCCATTCAGTTTAACTATGGCACTCAAGAACAGAAAAATAGATTCATATTGGTTCGGAAGCGGCACGCCTACATATCTTTTCGAACAGATGAAGCGTTTTAATACTAATGTGCTTTCGTTGGAGAAAACAACCGCTTTAGCTTCAGAATTTGATGTGCCTACAGAGAATATGGAAACGATACTTCCTTTATTATACCAGTCGGGATATTTGACGATAAAAGGATATGACCCCCAGTGGAATACATATACCTTGGATTTCCCGAACAACGAGGTAAAGCTCGGATTTATGGCAAACTTGCTTCCAATATGCACCAATAGAGATAATATACTGGCGAGAACAACAATAATTGAAATTTGCAAGTCGTTGATGAAGTCAGATGTCGATTTGGCTATGCAACATTTGAAAACATACATTGCTTCAATACCTTACCTAGAGCATGGTCGTCACGAACTTGAAAATCTTGCTACATTCGAAGCATTCTACGAGACAATATTATATGTCATATTCTCTATGTTTAGCCAGTATGTATTCACTCAGGTAAAATCTGCAAATGGTCGTTCGGATATTGTAATGTTTGTCGGCGATACGGTGTATGTTTTCGAGTTGAAGATAAATGGCACTGCCCGTGAAGCCCTCGACCAAATCAATAGCAACGGCTATATGTTGCCATACGAAGCAGGAAACAAAAAGGTTGTAAAGGTTGGTGTCGCATTCTCAAAAGAGGAGAAAAATATCACAGATTGGATTGTGGAACAATAATTGACAGACAAATGAAAATTAAGATATTTACTCTCGTAATATTGTTGCTGCTTGGCTTTGGTGCATCGGCTCAGGTCAACGGTGGCTTTACCGACGATTTTTCGGATGGCGACTTTACCGCGAATCCGCAGTGGACTGGCGAAACAACTAAGTTTCAAGTTAATGGCGGAGAACTCCAACTCAACGATTCTGAGGCCTCCACAGCTATGCTCTCAACTGAATGCCATGCAATTGATGGTGCCGAATGGACTTTCAAGGTAAGGTACGGCTTCAATCCTTCCACCAACAATTTTTGCGATGTTTATATAGTTTCCGACAACGCCAATCCGTTTTCTTGCACTGCCGGCTATTTTGTCAGGGTTTGCGGCGTTTCCACTACCGACAATGTTTGCCTATACCGCAAAAATAGCTCTACATCGACAAAAATCATTGATGGTCGCGGGCTTACGCTTGGCACTAACAACACCTTCATAATCAAGGTTACACGCTCTGCCGATGGCGAATGGAAACTTTATACCGATGTAAACGATGAGGGAACATATACCCAGGAAGGCGAAACTACTGATTTGACTTACTCGGCATCAAGATATTTTGGACTTGCATGCAAATATACGGTCACGAATGCTGCCAAAATCTGGTTCGACGACTTCTCGGTTTCGGGGACATACTTCGTCGATACTGAGCCACCAGCATTGGTTTCGGCACGCTTCACCAGCGAAAACAGCATTCTTCTTTCGTTCGATGAGGAAATTGATGAGGAAAGTGTTTCCGCTACCAATTTCAGTATGGACAACGGCATAGGGCAGGCAACTTCTGCAACTTTGCAGGAAGGCGATGCACGAAAGATTGTCTTGCAGTTTGCTGGCAGTTTCACAAGCGGAACCACCTACACGCTTACATACGGCGGAATTTCCGACGGCGAAGGCAACACAACAACAGCCACCACCACGCAGATGACTTTTGTAGAGGCTGGAACAGGCTCTGTGGTTATCAACGAGATTATGGCCGATCCTACACCAGTCGTCGGTCTGCCCGAAAGCGAATACATCGAGCTTTACAACAATTCACCCGATGCAATAAACCTCGAAGGCTGGTCTTTGAAAATCGGTAACACCTCGAAAGTTCTCGGTGCATATACGCTTTACCCTTCGGAATATGTGCTGATTTGCCGTGATGGAAACGATACGCTTTTCTACGACGTAAGCAACATACTCACGACAAGCCTTGCGACAACCGCACTCACAAATGGCGGAACAACCATCACGCTTTACAACGAGTTTATGTCGGAGGTTGACAAGATTACATACTCGTCGGCATGGTACAGGGATGTGAACAAGAAGGATGGCGGATGGTCGCTCGAACGAATCGACCCCAACAACCGCTGCGAACAGTCGACCAACTGGCGTGCTTCCGTAGACGAAAACGGCGGTACGCCCGGACGGCAGAACTCAATTTTCGGGCAGAATGTTGACGAAACAGCACCATCGATTGTCGATTTGAGCATAAACTCAGCAAACGAACTGCATATCACATTTTCGGAAACCATCGACACAACAGTGTCGCTTTCGCTCGACAACTTTTCTCTCGACAACGACTATGGCAACCCAGTTTACGCAGGACTTGACGCAAATAATCCCAACCTGCTGGTGCTTATGTTCGGAATGTCGTTCGAGCAGAACCGCATATACAACCTTACGGTGGAAAACATAACCGACCTTTGCGGAAATGTGATGGAAAGGCAGACTGTACAGTTCTCAACTGTTCCAGTTGCTTTCAACACGATAGTAGTCAGTGAGATAATGTCGAAGCCGTCACCAGTGGTAGGTTTGCCAGATGCAAAATATGTGGAGATTTACAACCGCAGCGACAACGCCGTAAGCTTGTCGGGGTGGAAAATCGCGCTTGGCTCAACGACTAAGGCTTTGCCGTCGGTAATCATAAATGCCAAGTCGTATCTGGTGCTTACATCTGCCGATAATGCCTTCCTTTTCGAAGATTTTGAGAATGTCGTTGGTGTTGATGGTATGTCGTCGTTTGCACAAGGCGGTACAACGATTTCGCTATATGACAAGAACGACAATATAATCCACACGCTCACTTTCTCGTCGTCGTGGCACGATGACAACTTCAAGGCGCAGGGCGGCTACTCGCTCGAAATGGTTGACTTGAACAATCCCTGCGAAGGTGCAGCCAACTGGCGTTCTACTCTCGACCGTCGCGGTGGTACGCCCGGAACACTGAACTCGGTCAACGCAACTAATCCCGACAGGACAATGCCTTACCCGACCGATGCCGAAGTGGTAAACGATACCGTGGTCGTGTATTTCAGCGAAGTTGTTTTGCCTGAAATGATTAGTACGCAGAATTTCAGTGTCGAGGAACTTGGAAATCCGACATTTGTGAAAATTGTTGAACCGCAACTTACAGTTGTAAAAATGAAGTTCAGCGCAGAAATACAGCGTGGCAAAGTCTATATGCTCAACATCAGCGAAAATATTACCGACTGCAGCGGAAACAATGTCGAGGTTAATACGCAGATTAGGTTTGGAATTGGCGTGCAGGCTGAATATAACGACTTGGCAATAAACGAATTGCTGTTCAATCCTTATTCTGGTGGCAGCGACTTTGTAGAACTTTACAATCGTTCCGACAAGGTCATCGACCTAAAGGATTTGTGGATTTCGAACACCAACGACGACGGTTCCGTAAAGGATTCGTACCAGATTACAAACATCAGCCGACTGATACTTCCGCAGGAATATAGCGCCATAAGTACAGACATTGCCGACCTTTACAACCACTATACAATCGAGCATTCCGAAAATCTCTACAAGGTCGCTAAGATGCCTTCGATGCCCGACGACAAGGGGACAATCATAATCACAGGTCGCGCCTTCGATACCATTGACATTGTAAGCTACAACAAGTCCCAGCATTACAGATTGTTGAGTTCGCAGGACGGAGTTTCGCTCGAAAGGATAAACTACGATGTGCCGGCTTCGGATTTGAGCAACTGGCATTCGGCGGCGCAAGACGCTGGCTTTGCAACGCCTGGTTATGTAAATTCGCAGTTCCACGAGATTGGCGAGATTGAATCGCAGATAAGCTTGAGCAGCGAGGTCTTTTCACCCGACAACGATGGCTACGAAGACCAGCTTGTCATAACCTACAGCCTCGATGTGGCTGGCTATAGCGGCACTATTGCGGTGTACTCGACCAACGGCAGGCTTGTGCAGACGCTTGTAAACAACCGTAGCCTTGGTTCTGTCGGCAATATCGTTTGGGACGGATTCGATGCACAGAATAGGCTTTGTCCGGCAGGAATTTACATCGTGTATGTCGAGCTTTTCAACCTTGAAGGCAAAAAGATAATAGAAAAGCATGTGGTTTCAATAAATTCGCGGATCGATTGATTTGATTCTTGTAATGCGGTACATTATTATAATATCAATTGCTTTTATTACGTTGTTGGCATCATCGTGTGGCAATACATGTTCAATTGGAGCCAAGACAAAGGTTCTTACTGGCAGAAAATGGGAGATAAGTAGTTACATAGATTATTCTGTAAACCGGGAAATTAGTATGCCTAAGGAAGAGTATGAATTTAGTGCTGATGGTACTATGCTGAAGGTGAAGAATTGTGACACAATCCGCGAAACATGGGATATTCCCGAATGTGATTATTTGAAGATCGGCACTAAAACATTCAAGATAGCTGAACTTTCGCGCAAAATGATGGTACTAAGGTATGGCGATTTGGATTTTGTGTACAGACCAAAGATGTAATCGGTGTTATGTTGTCGCTAGGTAGCAGTTTGTGTAATACACATGACGAAGTGTCTGTGCAATATTTCAACTGCCTTATTGTCGGAAATTGGTAAAAATGCTTAGGATTAAACTGGCAATTAAAGTCGTTAAAAACATACTGGGCAGAAAGCCTATATGATAGCCAGATTCCTACTCCAGATTCTCCCATGGTGAATAAATATATCTGTTATCAGGTGTCATCCTAATCCTTGCACTAATCGGACGTACCGACTTTAATAAGTCGACATTCCACAAGAAAGACTTTATGGAGAACAATCTTAGCATCATCGATTCTTTAAAAATCAACTCATAACGCATCGGTATCAATACACTCCGAACGCTATCATTTATAGGAACAGAAAAATTCTTGACACTTGCCTCTCGCCAAGCATACGATTTTTCGTTGTGGAATGCTTGCAATGCAACAATAAAATCATCTGCTGTATCTTTCTGAATATAAAACAACTCCACATCAAGACGAACGTAGCGAGAATTGGATAGTGCTGTAAATGGAGTATCAATCAAAGTCAACCTCTCGTCATCTACATTGTAGTCAAGCAGGTCGTATGTGCAGTCAAATACTGGCTTCGGCATACTGCATTCTGCCTGTTCTGTCTTAGACATCACATAAATTTCTGCACCAATATATTCTGAATAGTCAATCACATACGGATAATACCGCTTGACAGCATACATTTCATAATCGTCAAGATATACGGCAACCAAATACTCAGCCTTTTCGTTCTCCAATTGCTTGCACAAAGCTGATGGGTCATATCCAGTATATCTGTTTTTTACATTATATCCATATTTTGACTCGTAATAATTCATATACTGGATGTTGAACAAATCACAGACATTTTCCTCTCCATATTTTTTGTTACAGTCAATTGCCGTCTTTATCGCAGCACTATAAATCGATTTGTTAATCATCGTATAATGTTCGCGTACAAAAATAAGGCTCAGCACCATTGCACAGCAATACAAAGTGACCGAAATCAGCTTCAGTGGATTTAATTTCTCTCCAACCAGCGAACATACCATCAGTATAAAAAACGGAAACGAAAATAACAGGCACGATTGCTGCAAAACAGGGTCAACAAGCACCGAATACCAGTATCCCACTGCAAAAGGAATTACAAAAAGCAGAAATGCAGTTATAATCTTCCTATAAACTAAAGCAAAGTGTTCCCGCGTATATTCTCCCGACACAATTATGCATAGTACGACCAAAATCATTACAATGAACGAAAAATGAGTAAGATAGCGGAAATACTGCACCACAAACATAAAATTAGGTGCGCCAAGCCATCCTCCAACACCTTTGAGTTCGGTAAGCTGATAGATTGTTATCGGAATATGAGGAACATAAAGCACTATTGCAATAAAAGCTGCAAGCAGATACCTTGAAATTGACTTGCGAGACTGAAAAAATAACCCCGTAACACCGATAAGGGCCGCCACCATCATTGAAAATTGATGCGTATAGGCGCAGCACGAAGCAAAAATACCAAACAGAATCACGTTTTTCCACGAATAGACCTTTTGGCAAATCATCTTCGACCAGAAAACCAATGCCAAAAGCACAAAGAATAGTCCGAAAATGTATGGACGAGCCAAAATTGAATAGTAAATGGTGTACTGGCTAACTGCAATTATTGAAGCGGCAAAAATACCTGCAGTGCGGTTGAACCAAATCTTTGTAACAAGATACATCAGCGGAATACAACAAATGCCTATCAGTACAAACGGTAGACGGATTGCTACCTCGGAAGTTCCGAATATCTTCGACCAGAACCACAGAAACGACTGAACGCCGGCAGGATGCCCCTCAAAAAGCATAACACCATTGCGTATCATATCAAAGAAACTGTCGAATTGTAACCGACGTATCGCACTCAACTCGTCGTGAGTAAATGGACAGTCGGAGAAACCAACGAAACGCAATACAATTCCAATAGATATAATCACCAACAATACAATCGCGTGCGGACGACTATATTTTTCCTTATCGACAAGCATATTTGTAATTTTGTGCAAATTTAAACAAAAAAGGCTCGCCATGGCGAGCCTTTATAATTTGAGTTGAATTATCTATTAGATAATACCCTGAGCCATCATAGCCTTTGCAACTCTCATGAAACCAGCGATATTAGCACCCTTTACGTAGTTGATCTTACCGCCTTTTTCCTTACCATATTCAACACACATGTCGAAGATGTCGTTCATGATCTTGTGCAACTTAGCGTCAACTTCTTCAGCAGTCCAGTTGATGTGACCTGCATTCTGGCAGATTTCAAGACCTGAAGTAGCAACACCACCAGCGTTTACAGCCTTACCCGGTGCAAATGGAATACCCTTTGCCTGGAATGCAGCGATAGCTGCTGGCTGGCAACCCATGTTGGAGATTTCAGCAACGTACTTAACACCGTTCTTCATCAACATCTTAGCATCTTCTTCGCTCAATTCGTTCTGGAATGCTGACGGGCAAGCGATATCGCACTTTACTGACCAAGCCTTAGCCTTTGCTGTGAACTTAGCATCCTTCGGGAACTTAACTGCCATATCTTCTACTTTGTTGCGGTTCGAAGCACGCATTTCGAGCATATAGTCGATCATTTCCTTTGTGATACCGTTCTTGATTTCGCAAACGCCATCAGGACCTGAAATAGCAACAACCTTTGCGCCGAGTTCAACAGCCTTGGTTGCAGCACCCCAAGCTACGTTACCGAAACCTGAGAGAGCAATCTTCTTGCCTTCCATCTTGTCCTTGTTCTGCTTAACCATTCTTTCAACATAGTACATTGCGCCGAAACCTGTAGCTTCTGGACGGATCAAAGAACCACCCCAGCCATAGCTCTTACCTGTCAAAGCGCCTGTGCTGTGTTCGCGAGCCAATTTCTTGTATGCACCGTAGAGGTAACCTATTTCACGGCCACCAACACCAACGTCACCAGCAGGTGAATCGAGGTCAGCACCGATGTTTCTCCAGAGTTCGTACATGAAAGCCTGGCAGAAACGCATGATTTCAGCATCTGACTTTCCTGTTGGATCGAAATCTGCACCACCCTTTGCACCGCCTAATGGAAGGTTAGTCAAAGAGTTCTTGAATATCTGTTCGAAACCTAAGAATTTCAACATTGATTCGTTAACTGCCGGATGGAAACGGAGACCACCTTTGTATGGGCCTAATGCTGAGTTGAACTGCACGCGGTAACCGATGTTGTTCTGAACCCTCTTCTTGTCGTCAACCCAAGTAACTCTGAACTTGAAGATGCGGTCTGGTTCTACCAAACGTTCAATGATCTTTGCCTGTTCAAATTCAGGATGCTGGTTGTAAACTTCTTCGATGGTTTCCAATACTTCCTGTACTGCTTGCAAATACTCTTTTTCTCCCGGGTGTTTCTTCTTCAAACCCGACATGATACTCTGTACTTTCATAATATTACTTTTAAAGTTTAAATTAAATTTTAAATTTTTGTGACCCAAAGTTAATGCTTTACTTTCATACCGAATTACAAAACCACGAATTTTTATCATATTTTTAGCCAAAAAATATCAAAATAAATATTGATATTTGTCAATATTGTGTATTTTTGTGCGCAAAGAAAATATTGGATTCTTTTGGACATATTAATTTATGAACTAAACGATTATACAATGAGAACATTCTCACCAGATGATGAAAATAATAAAAAATTAGTCGATTTTTTGAAAAAATTGGGCCTCAGCGCATCGGAAATAAAAACCGTTACAAACACCGAAATTGAGTTTAAAAAAGGAGAAAATGTGTGCAAACAAGGCTCATTTGCATCATATATTATGATTTTGAAGGAAGGATGGCTTAAGTCATTTGTTGAGAATATACATTTTAAGAGCACTGTTTTCAAAATTACAAAGCCTTTCAGCATAATCGGACTTTCGTGTTTGTATGGCGATAATCATTATCATTTTGGTTGTCAGGCTATTACTTCTTCTAAAGTTTGCTTGGTGGAACGAGTTGTCTTTGACGATATTATTAGGACAAATAATAAATTCGCTTCCGAAATCATAAGAATGTACTCAAATTCGTTGCAAAACCTCTACGACCGTCTAAATAGCATATCAAACAAGCAGTCGCTTAGTAAGGTTTGCGATTCGTTGATTTACCTGTCGGAGAAAATTTTCGAGAGTAATGTTATACCTATTATAATTACTCGTCGTGACATTGCTGAATTGTCGGGCTTGGCGACTGAAAACATTGTCAGGATACTTGCCGAATTGAAGTCAGCCAATGCCATTTCGGTTAATAAGAAGGAAATTACAATACTTGATATGGATATGCTGAAGCGTTTTAGTTGTTTCGGTTAGAAGTCCGTTATTTATAAACAAATAAGGCTTCGGTATGCCGAAGCCTTATTGTTTTTAATGTTAGTCGCTTTATTCAGCAGCTTCCCATTTGTATTCCATTGGAAAACCTGCTTCGGTGAGAGTAAGCTTGTTGCCCTTGATCTTGAACGTCATGTTAGCTGTTGAGGTCCAATTGTCACCTTTTACTTCCAATTTGATGTTTTCTCCATCGATGGTGTAAACGCCAGTTTCATCGGTGTCGAAATCAGGGTCGTTACCTTTTCTGATGTGTCTGAAACTACCATCTTCATTAAATTGGTAAGTCGTCTTGCTTCCCCAGTCATCATTTATCCAAATACCATCGGTAAGAGCCTTGTCTTCTGCTGGTTCTTCTTCTACGATTGCATCTTCGATCAATGAATCGATTGCGTCATCGGTTGTCTCAGCAGGCTTGTCCTTGCAGGAAACTGCCATAAGTGCTACAAATAATGCACTTGCGAAAAATACTAATGTCTTTTTCATTTTGTTTATGATTAAAAAATAAATTACTTGCGTTCTTCCCATTTGTAGGTCATATCGCTTAAGCCAAGGTAACCGCCTTTAAGGTTCAGTTCGTTGCCATTAATCTTGTATGCATATTTGTCGGGACCCATGTCGAAAATAGCATCTGAAACTTGGCTGATGAATATTGAATCGCCAACAATCTCGTATGTGAAATCATAGCTGAAATCATCGCCAGAAGCCGATATGAATTTTCCTGTCATGTCATCATTGAACTGGTAGGTGCTTATAGCGCCTAAAAAGTCAACACTCCATTGTCCGCTTGTTAAAGTTTTAGGTTCGCTCTTGCAAGAAGAGAACATTACCAAAGCGAATGCTACGCTTGCTAATAATACTAATGCTTTTTTCATCGTATAAAATTTTAAAATTGTTTCTGCAAAGATAATTGAGAATGGAATAGGTTATTCAATTATTTTAGAATTTTATTTCTTTCCTGAATCCGATACCGTTGCTGTAGTGTCCAGAAACTATAATTACCCTTTCGTTTTTCGTTGGAAGGAATACTATTTTTGCCTGCTTGTTGTCACTTTCTAGAATTATTCCGTTTTCTGCTTTCCAGTAAATATCGGCAATACTGCCACCCATTATTTTGTAGCATAATTGGTCGGATTTGTCGCGCTTAATGCTGATTGGTTCTGGAATAAGTTCCTCGACGAAAAATGCAGTAACCGAATCCTGTATGAAATAGAAGTACGGCACTAGGTTGTTATTTTTGTCTACATGCAGGCTATGTCCGCCGCCCGGGTAGGTGAATAGTTTGCTTCGGTTGCCTTTTGCCTTTGCCATCCTGTCAATTAGCGACGAACCGTACATTTTGTTGGTGAGCGCCTTGTTGAGTGGCAGCGAGAATATGCTTTTTACAGATTTTGCCTCTGAGCTGTTGTCGTTCCGTAGTGCAATTTTTATCGGGTCGAGCACATCGTTGAAAGGATGGTCGTAGCCGTAGGGGACAATGTTGTCGGCATCGCCATGGAACGAGATTATTGAGGTTTTTGCATTCGAAATCATATTGATGTCGTGAACAGCTCCCCACATGTTAGCCACAGCTTTTATGGTAAATTTTTCTTTGTATTGGGGCGAAACAGATTCAATGTCGCCTAAATCGCTCTTGAAGAGGCTGCCTTTTGTCGATTGCGGTCTGTTTTTGTTGCGCATAAAGGCAAGGTTCAGGGCTGTTATTGCGCCTGCGCTTGTTCCGCCTGCAAAAATCCAGTTGGTATTTATTCTGTATTTGGCTGCATTGTGAACCAGGTAGCGCATTGCTGCGTTTGCGTCTTGTGCTGCGCGGTAGCCAGCGCAGTCAATCTGGTCGGCACTAGGCAGGAAGCCCATGCGGTAGTTTATTGATGCTACGACGAATCCCATTTTTGCAAAATGCGTACTCCATTTCGTGTATGCTTCTGATGCCTTGTCGCCATTGAAAAAAGCACCGCCGTGGATAAACATTATGAGTGGTCGCTGTTTGCTCGTGTCATCCTGTGGCAGGTAAATGTCCATTTTTAGGTCTATGTCGCGCGGTGATAGGTTGTATTTTAACAGGTCGCCGAGTTTCTCTGAATATGCTTCAGCAAAAGTAACATTCCTGTCGGGGTTGTAGCTCCAGAATCCTTTGGCATTGCCATAAACTACATCTTTTGTGACAGCGACCTTGTATTTTTCGTTTTGGAACTGATCTTCAAATTGTTTGAACTTAGGCGCTTTGTATTTATAGAATTGAAATTTTTTATGTTCTTTTCCGACGATGTATTCTCCAGTAATGCTGTCGCTACCAATGCTTTCGGGTATTACCTTTATTGGAATGTCGATACCATTTATGTTTACAGTGCATTTTTTCCTTCCTGCGCTAATAGAAAGGTTTCCTTCTTTTGCAATGGGCGAGTCCTCTACTTTGTAACGCAAGCCGGTTACTTTGTCGCTACTTACATTCTCAAACTTTAATATTATGGTACTGTCTTCGCATTCACCAATGTAGTAGCATTGAGTGTCGATGTTCGACAAGTTGATTTTTTCGCATCCAGCAAATACGAGAACAAATGCGATTGTGAGAACAATGAATAATATGTGGTATAAATTTTTAGCGATAGAAACCATATTCGATTTTTTTGCAAAAGTAGGCAATTTAGGGGTAATTGGCAACATTGTTTTTGTGTATAAAACCGACATTTTTTTGTAATTTTGCACCCTCAAAAAAAATACGCACTTGGAACAGATGGACAAAACTAAGGAGTTAGAAACCAAAGATATACGGCGGCTATTATGGAAGTATGCGCTTCCTGCTGTGATAAGCCAGATAATAGCATCGCTATACAATATTGCCGACAGGATTTTCATAGGGCAGGGGGTAGGTCCGTTGGCTATTGCAGGACTTGCCATCACTATGCCTATAATGAACCTGATACACGCTTTTGGTTCGCTGGTTGGTGTCGGCTCATCGGCGCGAATGTCTATTGTATTGGGAAAGAAAGATATAAACTGGGCGGAAAAGATTCTTGGCAACAGCACGATTTTTACATTTGTACTTGGCGTATTGTTCTTGTCGTTTAGCTACATATTTATGAACGACATACTTATGCTATTTGGTGCAACCGACGATACAGTGTCGTATGCCCGTGAATATATGTACATCGTGTTGCCTGGAATGTTTTGCACAACTCTGACATTCAACCTTACCGGTTTAATCCGAGCTTCGGGTTATCCGATAAAGTCTATGCTGATACTTGCTGGGGGTGCTATACTTAATGTAATTCTCGATCCGATATTCATTTTCGGTCTGAAGTGGGGCATTGCAGGTGCTGCTTGGGCAACAACAATTTCGATGGCAACGACGGGAATAATTTCAGTTATACATTTTGTAAAGCCGAGTTCGTTCATACGCTACAAGCTTCATTGCTGGACGATTAAGGGCTATATTATAAGGAATATTACAATGATAGGCATGAGCCCTTTCCTTATGAACATTGCTGCTGCAGGTGTCGTTGCTCTGCTAAATGCACAGCTTTTGCGTTATGGTGGCGACTATGCTGTTGGAGCATACGGAATTGTGAATACTTTCGCTATGCTGACGGTGCTTCTAATACTTGGTGTTTGTCAGGGAATGCAACCGATTGCTGGCTACAACTATGGTGCAGGACATCCCGACAGGCTCAAGGCTGTGTATGTGCTGACGATGAAGGTCTGTGTGCTGGTAGGTATTATTGGCTGCGTGTTGGGAGTTGCCATTCCGCGCTACTTGGTGCGAGCCTTCACCGATGATGCCGATCTTATGGATATTGCAATTATGGCTACGCGGTATATAATGGTAATGTTCCCGCTCATTGCCTTTACTATCGTGAATTCCAATTTCTTCCAGTCGATTGACAAGCCTTGGATTGCAATTGTTACAAGTCTTTCGCGACAACTGATATTCTTGTTGCCAATGTGCTATATTGTGCCGCTAATTTTTGAAAGTATGGGGGGCGATGGACTCCACGGAATATGGGCGTCTTGTACTATTTCGGATGTAATGGGTGCGGCGCTTGCCGCGATTTTCCTTTATTCGCAGAGGAAGGTTTTCCAAGAGGTGCAACAGTGCTAACAAATAAAAAATGCCAGATTTCTCCGGCATTTTCTTTTTGTGTTGTGGTATTGGCTTAGTACTTCGGTTCTATTCCCATGTTGTAGAAAATAAACGAGTAGATGTCAACTACCTCGTTGATTGCCTTGTCGAGAGGCTTGCCGCTTCCGTGGCCTGCATTGCTTTCGATGCGGATAAGGTGCGGCTTGTTGCCGATTTCGCTGTTCTGCAGGGTGGCTGCATACTTGAACGAGTGTGCCGGGACAACTCTGTCGTCGTGGTCGGCAGTGGTGACGAGGATTGCTGGGTATTCTACGCCATTCTTAACCGAATGCAACGGCGAATATTTATATATGTATTCGAACATTTCCTTGCTGTCCTCGCTTGTGCCGTAGTCAACAGCCCAGTATCTGCCGATAGTGAACTTGTGGTAGCGGAGCATATCCATAACGCCAACCTGAGGAATTGCCACTGCAAACAGGTCGGGACGCTGGTTAACTACAGCGCCGACAAGCAAACCGCCGTTAGAACCGCCCTGGATAGCAAGTTTCTCCTTGCAGGTGTATTTCTCGCTGATGAGGAACTCTGCTGCTGCAATGAAGTCGTCGAAGACATTCTGCTTCTGCATCTTGGTTCCTGCTTCGTGCCAGGTCTTACCGTATTCGCCACCGCCACGGATGTTTGCAACAGCATAAACGCCGCCTTGTTCGAGCCAAGCAATGCGAGTAGCGCTGAAACTTGGTGTGAGCGAAATGTTGAATCCGCCGTATCCGTAAAGCAGGGTAGGGTTGTTGCCGTCAAGAGCGATGTCCTTCTTGTGTGTGAGGAAAATCGGAACTTTCGTACCGTCCTTCGATGTGTAGAACTTCTGCTCGGTGACATATTCGTCGGCGTTGAACTTGATTTCGGAGTTCTTGTAAAGTTCCGACTTGTTGTTTGTAATGTCGTACTTGTAGATTGCGGCAGGAGTTGTGTAGGATGTCACGGTGTAGAAAGTTTCGGTATCTTCGGTGTCGCCACCGAATCCGCCGATTGTTCCAATCATATCGTTGTCGAGGTTGCTGATGAAATGACCTTCCTCGTCGAAGATGCGTATTACGGTATGAGCATCCTTGGTGTAGTTGGCAATCAACTTCTTGCCGATGTGGCTAACTTCGGTAAGTACGCCTGCGTCAGACTTTGGAATAAGGTCGAGCCATTTGGCTGGTGTCGGGTTGTCGAGGAAAATCTTGATAATCTTGTATTCCGGTGCAAAATAGTTGGTCATAACGATGAAGTTGCCGTCAATTTCGTCAATTACTGCATAGTCGTTGTCGAAATTGTCAACGAGCTTTACAAATTCCGAATTTGCCTTGTTCAAGTCTTTGTAGAACAAACAGTTGCCAGAAGTTGATTCGCTACCATATATAATAAGGTATCGTTTGTTTATGACATCAGCGTTGAAACTGAGGTCGGGATTTGTCTTGTCTTCGTATGCAAGCTGGTCTTCCTTTTGCTCGGTGCCAACCTTGTGGTAATAGAGCTGACCGTTTTCGTTTACGCCCGATAGTTCGTTTGTCGGTTCGGGGAAACGGCTATAGAAGAATCCGTCGTCTTTCCAAGCTATGCTGGTGAATTTCACCCACATAAGATGGTCGTTGAGGGTTTCTCCAGTTTCGATGTTCTTGACGAAAATTTCTTCCCAGTCGCTGCCGTTGCGCGAGATGGCGTAGCCGAGGTAGTTGCCATCGTCGGAAATGCCAAGGTTCGACAGGGCAACAGTGCCGTCGTCCGACAGCTTGTTGGGGTCGAGGAGTTCAACGGCTTCACCGTCGAGTGAGTTCTTGTAGTACAAGACGCTCTGGTTCTGAAGACCGTCGTTGCGGTAGAAGAAGTAGCGGCTACCTTTCTTTGATGGTGCGCTTTCCTTCGGGTAGTTCATTATTTCCTGAAGGCGATTCTTCATCTTGTCGCGGTATGAAATCTTTGCGAGATAGTTGTTAGTGACCTCGTTCTGCGCCTTTACCCAGTTGGCTGTTTCGTCTGAGAAGTCGTCCTCGAGCCAGCGGTACGGGTCAGCAACTGCTGTTCCGAAATAGTTGTCAACGGTGTCGCACTTCTTTGTCTCGGGGTACTTCAGCGGTTCGTTGCTGTTAGTTTTTGTCTCATTGTTGCACGATGATAACATAATCAATACATTTAAGGCTAAAATGCCTATACAATATTTCCTCATTTGTGTATGAATTTTAATTTTCGGCAAAGTTACTCAATGTTGTAATTGCTAAGATTTCTAAATACTAAAAGAATGGTTAAAATTTGATTCTCTGAAATAATGTCGGCTAGTAGTAACTTGAATCTGTAAAAATTTTCTTGCTAATTCTTGCATAATAAAAATAAATTGTATTTTTGTTGCCGATTTGGTGGTAATGTTACCACTAAAAATAGTGGTAAATGTATGCGAACAGGAGATAAGAAATTGCAAGCGGCATTAGAGAAATGGCAGAAGATACAGCCGTTGTCGGAAAGTGACTTGAACAGATTAAGTCGTCGCTTTTCCATTGATTTTAATTACAATAGCAATCATATTGAGGGTAATACCTTGACTTATGGTCAAACTGAATTGCTTTTGCTATTTGGAAAAATATCGGGTGAAGCTAATTTTCGCGATTGCGAAGAAATGAAAGCGAGTAATGTGGGCTTAAAGATGATGTTGGTCGAGGCTACGGAAACGCAGCAACCTTTGACACAGAACTTTATCCGTACATTGCATCGCACTTTGCTTCGCGAAGATTATACTGTTTACCGTAATCTTCCAGGGGGAGGGCAGACAAGCTATACCATACACGCAGGGCAGTACAAGACACGCCCGAATAGTGTGATTACTCGTTATGGTGACCGATTTGAGTACGCATCGCCCGAAGAAACACCTGCATTGATGGCAGACCTTGTGGATTGGTACAACAAAGCTGAGTCGGAAGGCAAATTGTCGCCAGTAGAATTGGCGGTTTTGTTTCATTACCGCTACATTCGCATTCACCCGTTCGAGGATGGCAATGGTCGTATAGCAAGGTTGATGTTCAATTACATTTTGTCGCGACACGGCTATCCTATGGTTGTTGTGCGTAGCAGGTTGAAACATAATTATTTGGAAGCCTTGCATCAGTCTGATTTAATTGTTGGTAGTGTTCCGTACGATGGTGCGCACGCATCGCTGAAAGCCATACGACCATTTTATAAATATATGGTAACACTTATAGCGCAGGAATTTGAGAATGATGTGTTGTTTGTTACCGAGAAGAATGAAAATGTGTGGTGGTACGACGGCGAGCGCATAGCCTTTCGTACGCCGAGTTATGCGAAGATTCTCCGGGAGTTGCAAATCGAACCGCAGGCAACATTTGCCTATTTGCAAGAAGAAATCGGCATAAATCGTTCTGCTATTCAGAAAATGCTTCAGTCGTTGCAAGATAAGGGCTATATAGAGAAAGATGGCAAAGGTTCGTGGCGAGTGTTTATTACGCCGTCGGTGTGGCGATAAGAAATGCTGTCATATTCTGAAACAAGTTTAGAATGACATCTACGTTTTTTTGTATCTTTGCACAAATTTTTGAATTATGGCTAAGTTTTTAAAAACAAACGGAATTTCTAATTTTTTAGATGAACTAATTGAGAAAACAGAGGATAAGTTGATATTGATAAGTCCTTACCTTCAGTTTTCACCAAAAATAAAAGAAGAGTTATCGGATTTGAATTATTTAAAAAAGGATATTCGCATAATTTATAAGGTTAATAATCTTTCAATAGAAGATAATAATTGGTTGCAAGAGCTACATGGGATAAGATGTAATATTTGTGAAAATTTGCATGCAAAATGTTATATAAACGAGAAACAGGGAATTATTACTTCAATGAATTTATATGAGCATTCGCAACAGACTAATAACGAGATGGGAATATCCTTTACAAAAGAAGATGATCCTGAAATATATAAAGATGTATATAATGAGGTTGAGCGTTTGCTTAGAATAAGTAAGGAAGTCCGAGTCTCTATAAGAGAAATAAAAAAAGAAAATAGAGATGTACATCATGGATATTGTATAAGGACTGGTGTCGAGATTCCGTTTGATATGAACAGGCCAATGTGCAGAGATGCATATTATGGATGGAGAGAATATGGAAATCCAGATTATGAGGAAAATTTTTGCCATTATTCTGGCGAACGTTCTAATGGTAAAACTTCTATGGCTAAACCTGTTTTAAGGAAAAATTTAGATGCTGCAATCGAGCTACAGAATAAACTTCATCCAGAATATTAGTATATGTCGAAGGTCAATATAGTGACGATGGGGTGCTCGAAGAATCTTGTTGATTCGGAGAAACTTGCTGCTCAGCTTGTGGCAAACGGCTACGAGGTTGTGTTTGATTCGGAATGCAAAGATGCCGAAATTGCATTTGTAAATACCTGTGGCTTCATAAACGATGCCAAGGAGGAGTCGATAAATGCGATTCTGAAATTGGCAGGGGAGAAGGAATCATCTAAACTGAAGAAGATTGTCGTGTTCGGATGCTTGTCGGCTCGCTACTACGACGATTTGAAGGCAGAACTGCCTGAGGTCGATTTTATGTGCGGCAACTACAATATTGACGAACTTCTGGCTTTCCTTGGCAAAAAGTCGGACGAAAGCAAGGCAAATTCGCGTGTGTCGAGTGCAGGGGGGCATTATGCCTACCTCAAGATTTCGGAAGGATGCGTGCGCAACTGCGCTTTCTGTGCAATTCCGCTGTTCAAGGGCAAATATGTTTCGCGCAAGATGGACGATATTGTCGCCGAAGCCGAAAATCTTGCAAAAAGCGGAGTCAAGGAACTGATACTCATCGCGCAGGACTTGTGCTACTACGGCTACGACATGGAACATCGTTTTATGTTGCCCGAACTTGTTGAGCGACTGTCCGAAATCGCTGGTGTCGAATGGATTCGTCTGCATTACCTATATCCGTTCCTGTTCCCAGAGCGTCTGCTTGATGTCATCCGCGACAATCCAAAGGTTTGCAAGTACATCGACATCCCTTTGCAGCATATTTCCGACAAGGTTCTCTCTGGGATGCACCGTGGTGGCGACAAAAAGCAGACCGTTGCGCTTCTCGACAAGATTCGCAAGACAATTCCTGAGGCAGTAATCCGCACCACAATGCTTGTCGGTTTCCCGAACGAGGGAGATGCTGAATTTGAAGAACTTGTGAACTTTGTCAAGGAACAGAAATTTGACAGACTTGGCGTGTTTACATATTCGGAGGAGGACGGCACGGCTGCTACATCGGAGTTCAGCGATGTGGTTCCGCAGGATGTCAAGGACGAACGCGCCGAGCGTATTATGGAAATCCAGCAGGAAATCTCGTTGCAGTCCAATCTGGCGAAGGTTGGCAAGACTTTCCGTGTGCTTATTGACTATATCGAAGACGATATGTTTGTTGGTCGTACAGAGTTCGATTCGGTGGAAGTTGACAACGAGGTGCTTTTCCCGTATTCCGACAAATACAAGGTCGGAGATTTTGTGGATGTGAAGATTAATGATGCATCAGAATATGAACTGTATGGGAGAGTAGAAAACTAAAAAAAGCACCAAATTTGGTGCTTTTTTTGAATATTTGATGCTTTAAGAATTCTATTTATTCCAACCCAAACAATCTGTAGAATTTGTCGAGTTTGTAGTCCTTGGTTACGCCAATCATTTCTTCCCAAAGTGAATCGGGAATCGGAACGCCGTTTACACGACGATTGAGGAAGTTTTCGTATTCCTTCTCGCCTGCGGTGTAAATGCGGTCGTGTCCTGGCATTTTTTGTGAGTTGCGGAGGTCGCGGAGCAGATTGCCTGCATTCTTCTTGAAAACATCAAGGTCCTGGAATGTTTCAACATTTATTGCAATGAAGAAATGCCCGAGGCGGTATGGCTTCTTGTTGCCGTTTTCGTCGAGACCGGTAAGAGCCTTCATATATCCGCCGCACTGCAATGCCGACGATAGGATTTCAACTACAGTTGCATAGCCATAACCCTTGTAGCCTGCTGTTTCTTCGCCGATTCCACCGAGCGGAGCAAGTGCAGCCTTGCCTTTTACAAGGTCGTCGAGGACTTCCACCGAATTGGTCTTGGAGTTGCCTTCGCGGTCGATGCACCAGCCTTTGGGAAGGTCTTTGCCTACTTTGGCGTAGTATTCGAACTTTCCGCGCTGGCTTACCGATGTTGCGCAGTCGAGGAAGAACGGAAATTCTTCGTCGGTGGGTATTACGAATGTGAGCGGGTTGGTACCGAGCATGTTTTCAACGCCGAAAGTCGGTGCAATCGATGGACGGGCATTTGTGCCAGTAAGACCAATCATGCCTTCGCGAGCAGCCATAAGTCCGTAGTAACCAGCGATTCCGTAGTGCGAACTATTGCGTACTGCAACCATACCCATGCCGAATTTCTTAGCCTTATCGATAGCCATCTGCATTGCTTGTTTCGAAACTACATGTCCCATGCCGTTGTTGGCGTCGAGCAGGGCGGTAGTAGGACTTTCGCGCAGAATGTCAACCTTGGTAACCGGGTTTACGATTCCAGCCTTGATTCTGTCCAAGTATATCGGTTTCAAGCGGTTGATGCCGTGAGAGTCGATTCCGAGCTTGTCGGCTTCGAGAAGAACATCGGCTATAACTTCTGCATCGTTTTCGGGAACACCTGCTTTCTTCAGCGATTCGACGCTGAAAAGGTGTAATGTATCAAAATCTAAATGTCTCATTTCTAATAAAATATTTTTTTGACAAAGATACCTATATATTATTCACTTCAAAATCTGTTTCCCTTTTTTTGTCAACAGCACAATGTTTGGTACTGAAAACTAAACAGTAAAATGTCGGTTTGTATTATGTTTTTTCCATTATCTTTCTTAACTTTGCCTAAAATTTTGAAAAATGAAGCGTTTCTTGTTGATATTGTCATTATCGCTTATGTGTGCGATTGAGAGTATTGCGCAGGTGAGTAGCGGTGTTGAGTTTGTCGATTCGTTGCACATGCATTTTATTTACAGGGGCATAAGGTATGCTTTTGAGGATGGACAGAAATCGCTTTATGTAGATGTGAATTATAATGAAGAAACGCCGACAAAGGTGGATATTGCTGGCAAAATTAAAATTGATGGCAAGGATTATCCAGTGAAGAGGATAGGAAGCAAGGCGTTTTATGGTTGTCGGAACATAACATGTGTAACGATTCCAAACGAAGTTGAGATAATCGACAGCAGTGCTTTTAGGTGGTGTGTTAACTTGTCGGTAGTTAGAGTCCTCGATAATATTAAGCGAATTGGGCCTGATTGTTTCCGCAATTGTACTAACTTAAGGAATTATTACTTGTCGAATGGCTTGACATCGATAAGCGCAGGTGCTTTTCGTGCAAGCGGATTGATGTCAATAGTTTTGCCTAATGGTCTAAAGGATATTGGAGCTTATGCTTTTGAAGGTTGCAAGGCTTTGTCAACTGTGCGATTTTCGAAGACTGTGCGTACAATAGGAAAGGAGGCTTTTGCCAACTGCTGGGCGTTGTCATTGGTTTTGTTGTACGATCAGGTGCGTAATGTTGGGGAAGGTGCTTTTATGTCGTGCCGAAGTCTAAAGATGGTGGCTTTTTCAAAGCTTGTCGAATCGTCAGTTAGGACAGTGGTTTCGGCGGATGCCTTTGCCGAGTGCAAGTCGTTGGATACAGTTGTTTGCAATACAAGCAGGGTGGGGAAGGTTAAGGATGTAGTTTTTCATGAAAATAGTTTTAGAGGAAGTCCTATAAAGTACGAAAACATCATATACGGCGGCAAACCGGTAGACAATCCCAATGCTGGCAAGCGCAAGAAAGGAGATCCCGAATTTGAGGAAGATGAGATTCTGATGAGTGAAGATAATGCCGAACGTTTGCGTACCAGTGAAACTGTAAAGCGCGGGCGTAAAGATGTTGGCGTCCAAAAAAATCCAAAGAAGAAGAAAAAGTGACGGCTTATGCCATATTTCTTTCCTTCTTAATCCTGTCGTAGGCTTCGTTTATTGCTTGGAATTTCTCTGTTGCCTTGCGTGTGACTTCTTCGCCCATGCCTGCAACCTTGTCGGGATGATGTTTCATAGCCATCTTCTTGTAAGCTTTCTTTACTTCCTCGTTGGTTGCATCTTTAGTGATACCAAGAATTTCGTAGTCGGAATCTTTGCCAACAACTATGAACATAGATTTTATGGAGTTGAAATCGTAATCGCTGATGCCGATTCCAGTTGCAATACGCTTTAAAACATCGAGTTCTTCCTTTACAATTTCGTTGTCTGCATTGGCTATTCCGAAAAGATAGTGCAGAAGTTGCAACTTCAGCGAGTTGTTCATGTTGTATCTTATCTGACGGCAGACATCATCGAGTGGGATTTCTGCATTTAGCATTGGTTTAAGTAGTTGCAATGCCTTGAGAGTCTTTTCCTTTCCGAAATTCTGAACAAGGAAGGCTTTTACATATTCCAGTTCACTCTTTTTTACAATGTTGTCGGCTTTCATTACTGCTGCCGAAAGAGTAAGCAAAACCACCATGAAGTCGCCTTTTTCGGTGCGTCTAGTCCGATTGCTGCTCGGTCTTGTCGGCTCGTTATCGGATGAACTGCTTAGTCCGTCAATTGCCGAACCAATAAAGAAACCAATCAGTCCGCCAATAGGACCGGTAAGCACCCATGTCAAGCCACCAAGTATCCATTTCCATTTTCCCATGATTGTCAAAGTTTTAGGTTGTTAATAAATGTTTCTGTTTGTTCTATCAATGAATGATTCCTGTCGTTTATGAAGATGGTATTGCATCTTTCTCGACCTGAATTTTTCCTTTGTATTCTTATTTTTTGTAGAGCCGTTTCTTCCGAAACTTTGTCGCGCAAGCATATTCTCTTTACTAGGATTTCTTCTGGAGCTTCCACAAAAATTATGCTGTCGAGAATGTCATCTATTTTCGCATCAAATATTATTGCAGATTCAATTGCTGTTATGTTGGAATTCTGTGCATTTCTCCAATCGATGAAATCTTGCTTTACTGCTGGATGGACTATTGAATTTATGGTTTTTCTGTTTTCTTCGCTTCCAAAAACTATTTTCCTGAGATAATCCTTGTTGATTGTTCCGTTGGTATATGTATTTTCTCCGAAGCAACTGACCAACGATTCTTTTATTTGCAAATTGCTGTTCATCAGTGATTTTGCTCTAGAATCGGCATCATATACTGGTATGTCCATTGAACGGAAAACCTGACTGAGCATTGATTTTCCGGAACCGATAATTCCTGTAATGCCGATGCTTGTCATTTCTTTTCGAGTATAAAGCAGCAGGTTTCGGATGAGCTTCGGAGTATCTGTACTTTGCCGTCGTTTGACTGAACCTTGATTTCAATGATGTTGCCTTTGGCATTCCTATAGTCGGCTGTGGCTGTGAAATTGTATTCCTGTACATCGTTGAAGTGCGAAAGCTGTACAAGATAATTTACGTCAACATATTGAGGGAGAACAGTGTACGAATATTCTGGCGGAAAGTTGACTGGCTTAATCTTTATGCGTTTGCTTGCCCGAGTGAACATTCCGATTTCGTGCGAAATGCTTACGATTGATTGTGATGCGCTTATGCCATCTGGTATGTCGAGGACAAGATTGTATTGTTTTTTTGCCTTCAGCAAGCCAAGGTTCTTGTCTTCGACACCAATTGAAACTATGCTGTCGATGCTAGATGTCTTTCCTATTATGCTCACTGAGTCGGGGATAATCATTGTCTTTGTAATTCGTTGCCCGTCAATAAGTTTGTATTCTATGTTTGAAATATCTACAGGGACTTTTTTCTCCTTTACATTTATGATGTCGAAGAATATTGTGTCGGGCTTTATGTCGCTGAGGTTTATTTTTTCTCCTACCTTTTTTCTGATAAGCGGTCTGAGGTCGCTCGTTATTATATAAGCTTTTCCCTTGTTGCTTGCATATTTTAGCAAAGGGCGGTTGTCTTGGGCTTTCGTGTCAAGGTCAATGTTCAGAGGAATGTTCCTTGTCTTGAAGCTCTCTTGAAAAAGGTTGTAGCCTTGTCCGGATGCAGTTACCGACAATTCCCCGCTGTGAGTGCTTTCTTCGCTTATAGTTTTGGGAATGTTTTTGAACTTGTATTTGATTGTTATGTCGCTAGTGAGGTTCTTGTTAAGGTAGTTGAGGAACCAAAGGAAGAATGACAGGACAACAAAAGCAAGGAATACCAGAAAATTTCTGTTATTGACCACTTTTACAACGGGATTCCCTTTCTTATTTGGCTCCTGCTGTTCTGTCATTCGGTGTAATTATAAAAGAATTACTTTTTCTCTGCCGTATCGTTGTTCTGGTTTTCGGCTTCGGTGAAGCTTACGATTGAGTTCTTGTCAATCTTGATTTTCACGCCGTTGGCAATTTCGAGAAGCACGTAGGTGTCGCTAAGTTCATCGATGATTCCGTAAACACCGCCTGCGGTTATTACCTTGCTGCCTTTCTTGAGGCTTTCTTTGAACTTTTGTGCTTCCTTGTTGCGCTTCGATGCTGGTCTAATCATGAAGAAATAGATTACTGCGATTAGCAATACCCAGAAGATTACATTCATCCAGATGTTCGACTTCGGAGCTTCCTGTCCTGCTTGTGCAGCCTGTAGTAAAATTAATGATAAGTTTTGCATATAAATGATATTAAATTAGTTAACTATTTGGCAACGACATCGCACCTAATATATAGTACATGTTCGTTGGGGTCGGTATTGGCGGCGATGCGCACATTCTTGTTTTGCATTCCGTTTTTGTTGGAACTGTCGAAAGTAAGTTCCACATATCCTTCTTCGCCCGGTCTAACGGGTTCTCGCGTCCATTTTGGCGATGTGCATCCACACGATGGCTTTACGCTCGAAATCACAAGGTTTCCATCGCCAGTGTTTGTAAATTTGAACTTGTGCGTAACTTTCTCGCCTTGGATCACTGTGCCGAAATTGTATTCTGTTTCTGTAAAAGTCATCTTGGGCATTCCATCGCTAGCCTTTGTGTAGTCGTCAACATTGTCGGCAGAAATTGGGTTGTCGATTCCGTATTCGCCACCGCCTGTCTTCGGGTTTTCCTTGCACGATATTGTTGCAAGTGTCATGAGGGCGATTAATATGATTGTTAATTTTTCTGTTTTCATAGTTACTTTCTTTTTGAGTCGCACCATGGTGCGACTTTACTATAATAGTCCCATGCCTATTTTGTTAAGCGTGTTGTCGTTTTTGCTCTGGTTGTATATCCTGTCGAGGATACCGTTTACGAATGTGCCGCTCTTTTCGGTGCTGTATCCCTTGGCAATTTCAATGTATTCGTTTATTGTAACTCGCACAGGAAGTTCGGGGAACTGCGTCATTTCGCAAAGAGCGAGGTGCAGTATTACCCTGTCCATGAATGCTATACGCTGAAGTTCCCATTTTTGCAGGTTCTTTTCGATTAGTTCGTCGAATTTCTGGCGGAACAGGCAGGTGCTCTTAATGAGTGTGTGTGCAAATTCTCGGTCTTCATCGTTTTTGAAGACAGGCGGAAGCCTGAACTTGTCGATGTTGTCTTCGTTAAGCTTCTTTATTGTCTGTATCAGGTTGCTTAAAGCAAACTCGATGTCATCGTTCCAGTATATGCTTTCGGTTTCGAGGATTTCATCAAGGTCGTCGTTGTCGACGAGGTATTTGTTTATAATCTTGCAAATCAAGTCGGTATCCTGCTTTAGACTACGATTTTCGTCTTCCATGTAGTTCTTGTAGAACTCGGAATTTGCCATCTTGTTGAAGATGTTGCGTACAAATTCGTAGTGTTCCGACCAGTTGGAACTGGCATTCTCCATATATTTCTTTATGGTAGGTTCGGAACGGAAAGCCTGTATAATTCGGTTGTCCACGAATTTGCGGTTGGGGTTCAGGTCTTCTTCGGTAGGAAGCAACTTGTTGCGGTTGAATTCAATCTTATATTCAGCGTGGTCGGCTATTGCCACCATAAGGCAGAAAGTTTCCACAAAAAGTTCGTATGACTTTTCAATGCTCATTTCGAGAGCTTCCCAGACTTTTTCCAGTGAGCCATCGTAATTACCTTGAACAAAAGCGTAATAGGTCTGAACCGCCTTTATTCTAACCAATCTCCTGCTAATCATCGTTTATGCAAAATTATTTGCGCAAATTTAGTTATTTTATTAATGAGTGCATAATCTTTTTTGAGTATTAATTTCACTTTTTCTTGTTAATTTTTAATATTAAATTTGCATTATCAAGTTATTTGTCTAAATTTGTCCCGATAAAATTTTAATTATGGATTCAATCGAGAAAGATAGAAGGATTGTAAATTCCACTTCGGTAAAGATTGGAAAGAGGACATATTTCTTTGATGTAAAGGCAACTGCAAATGGCGACTACTATCTTGTGATGACTGAGAGCAGGCGTATTCAGGATGGCAGTTTCGAGAAGCATAAGATATTCTTGTACAAGGAAGATTTTTATAAGTTTACGCAGGCCTACGACGAAGTTATGTCCTTTATGAAAGGCGAAAAGCCCGACTATTTCGTTGAGCCGGAGTTTCCTGAAGTGGAAGAGGAACAATAATTAAAGTTCCTTTTTGGTTTGGTTTCGGCAGTGAAACTGCTGCCGTTTTTTATTGCCGTGTAATAGCGGCTTTTTTTTGTGGCTAACGCCGTTTGGTGGGCTACGCCCGTTTGAATGGCTGAAGCCGTTTCTATGTTTCTTGTTTCTCGCTGCGCTGTTTAACTTTGTTGAGGGCTGCGCCGTTCAATGGCTTCGCTGTTTCTTGGTTTTAGGTTGTTTGTCATTGTTTGAGGAGGTGGTTCAATACCAAAAAAATAGGGACAGAAACCTGTCCCTATTTCCAATTATTCTTGTGATTCAATTACTTGCAAGAGCATTTGCAGTTCTTGATTGCAGCCTGAGCAGCAGCAAGACGAGCAACAGGAACTCTGAATGGTGAGCATGATACGTAGGTCATACCAGCCTTGTAGAAGAATTCTACTGATGCAGGGTCACCACCGTGTTCGCCGCAAACACCAACTTTCAACTTTTCGCGAGTTGAACGACCTCTTTCAACACCGAGTTTTACAAGTTGACCAACACCTTCCTGATCCAATGTGTTGAATGGGTCGGCTGGTATAATCTTGTTGTCAATGTAGGTGTGAACGATTGCATTAACGTCGTCACGTGAGAAACCGAGAGTCATCTGGGTGAGGTCGTTGGTACCGAATGAGAAGAATTCTGCAACTTCTGCAATCTGGTCGGCAACCAAGGTAGCACGCGGAATTTCAATCATTGTTCCGTACATGTAGTTGATAGTAACACCCATCTTCTTTTCTACTTCAGCCTTAACTCTGTTGGCGATTTCTTTCTGGTGCTTCAATTCCTTAACGTTGATTGTAAGAGGAACCATGATTTCCAGATGTGGATCGAAACCTTCCTTCATAAGTTCTGCAGTTGCTTCGAACAAAGCGCGGAACTGTGTTTCGGTGATTTCCGGATAAACGATACCAAGACGAACACCACGGAGACCCATCATTGGGTTAACTTCGTGCAATGCATCGATACGTTTCTTGAGTTCTGCAAGGTCCATTCCTCTTTCCTTGGCAACTTCGCGCTGCTTCTCATCGGTCTGTGGTACGAATTCGTGCAGAGGCGGGTCCATAAGTCTGAATGTCAAAGGCTTGCCATTCATAACCTTCAATGTGCCCTTTGCTGCTTCCTTAATATAAGGTTCGAGTTCGTTGAGAGCAGCAACGCGTTCTGCAGTTGTGTTCGAAAGAATCATGTTGCGGAGCTTTTCCAACGGCTTTTCGCTGTTCTTTCCGTAGAACATGTGCTCGATACGGAACAGACCGATACCTTCTGCGCCGAAGTTGATAGCGTTCTGTGCATCTTCTGGATTGTCGGCATTGGTGCGAACACCCATAGTTCTGTATTTGTCAACGAGCTTCATGAATTCTTGGAAGAGAGGATTTTCGGTAGCGTCAATCATCTTTACTTCTTCGGCGTAAACCCAACCCTTCGAACCGTTGAGGCTCAAGGTGTCACCTTCCTTGAAAGTCTTGTCGCCAATGTGAACTTCGCCCTTCTTGAAGTCTATCTTAACGTCTTCGCAACCTACGATGCAGCACTTACCCCAGCCACGTGCAACGAGTGCAGCGTGTGAAGTCATACCACCGCGAGCGGTAAGGATACCGTCGGCAGCACGCATACCTTCAACATCTTCTGGGTTGGTTTCTTCTCTTACGAGGATATTCTTAACCTTTGCTTTGTTGTACTGCATAGCCTTTTCGCTTGTGAGGGCAATCTTTCCAACTGCACCGCCAGGACCAGCGGGAAGACCCTTAGCGATTACGGTGTGCTTCTTTTCGTCTTCTGCATCGAGAATCGGGTGGAGGAGTTCGTGGAGTTGAGCCGGAGTGAGGCGCATTACAACTTCCTTTTCGTCGATAAGTCCTTCGTGAAGCATATCGAGAGCCATTGTCAATGCAGCAACACCAGTTCTCTTACCAACACGGCACTGGAGCATATAGAGCTTGCCGTCCTGGATAGTGAATTCGATATCAAGCATATCGTGGAAGTTCTTTTCGAGGATGTTGCGGATGTCGCAGAGTTCCTTGTAGGTCTGCGGCATAAGTTCCTGCATCGACTTCATGTGCTTGTTCTGTTCGTTCTTAGTGTCGTCGTTCAGTGGGTTAGGGGTGCGGATACCTGCAACTACGTCTTCGCCCTGAGCGTTGATAAGCCATTCACCGTAGAACTGGTTGTCGCCGGTAGCTGGGTTACGGGTGAAAGCAACGCCTGTAGCCGAGTTGTCGCCCATGTTGCCGAATACCATTGCCTGAACGTTTACTGCTGTACCCCAGTCGTCCGGAATACCTTCGATACGACGGTAGGAGATAGCCTTCTTTCCGTTCCATGACTTGAAAACGGCCTTGATACCGCCTTCCATCTGAGCGCGAGCGTCATCCGGGAATTCGGTTCCGAGAACTTCCTTAACCTTTGCCTTGAATTCTTCGGCTAGTTGCTTAAGTTCGTTGGCAGTGATTTCTGTATCAGACTTGTAGCCCTTGTTGTGCTTGAATTCGTCGAGCATATCGTCGAGAATCTTGCGGATTCCCTTGCCGTCAGCAGGTTCAATACCTTCAGCCTTTTCCATAACAACGTCGGCGTACATCATAATGAGACGACGATATGAGTCGTAAACGAAACGTTCGTTGTTAGTCTTCTTAATGAGGCCGGGGATTGTCTTCGAGCACAAACCTATATTCAAAACTGTATCCATCATACCTGGCATAGAGCTGCGAGCTCCGGAACGGCACGATACCAAAAGAGGATTTTCGGTGTCGCCATATTTCATGCCCATGATGTTTTCAACATTCTTCATTCCTTCCCATACATCTTCCATCAATGTGTCGGGGAGATTGCAGTTGTTTGCGTAGTAGGCTGTACAACATTCGGTTGTGATTGTCAAACCAGCGGGAACAGGAAGTCCCAGCAAACACATTTCGGCAAGGTTGGCACCTTTGCCGCCCAACAAGTTTTTCATGTCGGCTTTACCTTCGGCTGTCTTTCCACCAAAGGTGTAAACATACTTTACTTTACTCATCTAACAGTAAATTTAAATTTATAATTCCTTTAAAACGGGTGCAAAATTAATAAAAAAAATTATACCTTAATTAAGTGGTGATATTTTGTTGAAAAAATTATTCTTTGTACTTTTGCGTACCGAAAATTTAGGAACAGATGCGACTTTATACGGAACAGTTGGTCAAGCAGTACGGAAAGCGAACCGTAGTCAAGGGTGTTGATGTTGAAGTCAACCAAGGCGAAATCGTTGGTCTGCTTGGACCTAATGGCGCAGGAAAAACTACCACTTTTTATATGATAGTCGGACTTATAAAGCCGAATAGCGGTCGTATTTTCCTTGATGACAAAGAAATAACGAAACTTCCTATTTATAAGCGAGCTCGCTTGGGGATCGGTTATCTGGCGCAGGAAGAGTCTGTTTTCCAGAAACTTTCGGTTGAGGATAACATTAAGGCGATTCTTGAGTTTAGGAATGGCCTTGGTCGCAAGGAGCGCAACGAAATCACAGAGCAACTTTTGGAGGAATTCAGCTTGAAGCATATTCGCAAGAGCAAGGGTTTCCAGTTGTCCGGTGGCGAGCGTAGGCGAACCGAAATTGCTCGTGCGTTGGCAATAGACCCGAAATTCATTCTGCTCGATGAGCCATTTGCAGGTGTTGATCCGATTGCTGTGGACGATATTCAGACAATCGTTATGCACTTGAAAAACAGGAATATCGGCGTGCTGATAACCGACCATAATGTTCACGAAACTTTGGCTATTACTGACCGTGCATATTTGCTTTTTGAGGGCGGAATCCTTAAGAGCGGTACAGCCGAAGACCTAAGCAACGACCCGCAGGTTAGGAAGGTATATCTGGGGGCAAACTTTGAATTGAGAAGATAAAATGTATTTACGATTTACGAAGTACGATTTACGATTTATTGAATCCTTCCCTTCGACAGGCTCAGGGAACGGATTTTTTTCGAATCTTTAAATTTTCAAATCATCAAATCGTTAAACATTGAACCTTGAACTTTAAACTTTGAACTTGAAACATAGAAACTTAGAAACAAGAAACATAAAAAACAAATTTGGTATATGTATAAAATTTTAAGAAAAGTTGATATTACAGACGACATGGTGTTGTTTGATGTGCTGGCACCAAGAATTGCAGAATCGGCATTGCCCGGTCAGTTCCTAATTGTTAAGATGGACGAAAAGGGAGAACGAATACCTTTGACTGTCAGTGATAATGATGCAAAAGCTGGTACTGTGACAATTGTCTTTAAGGTCGTTGGCAAGTCAACAAGGCAGATGGCGACATACAATGTCGGCGATTGCTTCTGCGATGTGGTTGGTCCGCTCGGTCGTCCATCAGAACTTGTGCATATACCGAAGGATAAACTTAAGGACTACAAGGTTGCATTTATTGGCGGTGGCGTTGGTATTGCACCAATTTTCCCGCAGGTTAAGTGGATGCATGAGCAAGGCGTTGACTGCGATGTAATTATAGGCGCAAAGACAGAATCGTTGCTTATATATGTTGATGAATTGAAATCGATGGCGGGCAACCTGTATTGCGTTACAGAGGATGGTACAACCGAGCATAAGGGCCTTGTTACGGATATGCTGAGAAAATTGGTCGAATCTGGTCGCAAGTACGATGAGGTTGTTTCGATAGGTCCTATGATAATGATGAAATTCGTGTCGAAACTTTGTACCGAACTTGGCATAAAGTGTACTGTCAGCCTCAATTCGCTTATGGTCGATGGTACGGGAATGTGTGGAGCCTGCCGTGTTTCGGTTGGCGGAAAGACCAAGTTCACCTGCGTTGATGGTCCTGAATTCGATGCATCTTTGGTCGACTTCGAGGAGGCTATGAAGCGTCAGGCGATGTACAACAATATTGAGGGACACAAGCAGCTTGAAGCAGAAGAAATGGCAGAAGGTCACAAGTGCCATATCGGTGGTATCATTGATGAACCGCGCGATGCCAGCAAGCGTGTTCCTGTACGAGAACAGGATGCAAAGGTTCGTGCAACCAATTTCGATGAGGTTTGTCTTGGTTACAATGCCGAGGAAGCGATGATTGAGGCTCAGCGTTGCCGTAGGTGCAAGAAGCCGATGTGCGTATCTGGTTGCCCTGTGTCAATCAAGATTCCGGATTTCATAGGAAAGGTTGCTGAGGGCGATTTCGCAGCAGCAGCAAAGATTATCAACGAGGATTCTGCATTGCCTGCTGTCTGTGGTCGTGTTTGTCCGCAGGAAACCCAGTGCGAAGGTAAGTGCATTCTGGGAATAAAGGGCGAACCAATTGCAATTGGCAAACTTGAAAGGTTTGTCGGTGACTGGTCGCGCGAAAACAACTTCGACTTTGGCGTAAAGGTAGAAAAGAATGGCCATAAGGTTGCAATAATCGGAAGTGGACCATCGGGACTTACCTGTGCAAAGGAACTTCTGACTATGGGCTATGATGTTACTATTTTCGAGGCGTTGCATGAATATGGTGGCGTACTTGTTTATGGTATTCCATCGTTCCGTTTGCCCAAGCATACAGTTGTAAAGCACGAAGTTGACAATCTGCTGAAACTCGGAGCCAAGTTCGAAAAGAATGTTATAATAGGTCGCTCTGTTTCAATAGATGACCTTATGGATAAGGAACATTTCGATGCAGTTTTCATTGGTTCTGGTGCAGGATTGCCCAATTTTATGAAGATTCCGGGCGAAAATCTTTGTGGTGTTGTGTCGGCAAATGAATTCCTTACCCGAAACAATCTGCTTTTCGCATACAAGGAAGGATATGAGACTCCAAATTATGTCGGACGGAAAGTTACGGTTGTAGGCGGTGGAAATGTAGCAATGGATGCTGCGCGTACAGCGTTGCGACTTGGTGCGGAAGTACATGTCGTATATCGCCGTTCAGAGGAAGAATTGCCGGCGAGGGCAGAAGAGGTACATCATGCAAAGGAAGAAGGCGTTATCTTCGACCTGCTATGCAATCCTGTTGAGATTCTCGGAAACGAAAATTCGTGGGTAAAGGCTATAAAGTGCGTGCGTATGCAGCTCGGCGAACCTGATGATTCGGGCAGACGCCGTCCTGTTGTAATTCCTGATTCAGAATTTATTATCGATTCCGATATGGTTATAATGTCCATTGGCACATCGCCGAATCCGCTGATTTCGTCAACCACGCCGGGGCTTGATACAAATCGCTGGGATTGCATTGTCGCCGATGAAAAGGGTGCAACCTCTCGTAAGGGCGTTTTCGCAGGTGGTGATGCCGTAAGCGGTGCTGCAACTGTGATTCTTGCAATGGGCGCAGGCAAGACGGCAGCCAAGGCGATAGACGAATACATAAAGGGAATTGACAATTGATAATTAACAATTTATAATTGATAATCTGTGGCGACGTGGCGTGCCGCGTCGCTACGAATTATCAAATTATCGAATTTTTAAATCAGCGCAGCCTTCAAGCCACCAATAATTAGAAACTTCCATTTACATGCCTAACCCACTTTTCAAGCCGGAACTACTTTTGCCATCGGGGACGATTGAATCGTTCTTCGCTGCCATGGAAGGTGGTGCCGATGCGGTTTATCTCGGCTTGAAAAAGTTCAATGCTCGCAATCGTGCTCGCAATTTTTCGTATGCCGATTTGCAAAATGTAGTCGCCGAGGCACATTCGCGTGGACGCAAGGTGTATGTTACGGTTAATACCCTGATAAAGAATGTCGAGTTGGCGGAACTTATTGAAACCTTGTCGGCATTGTCGCAGTGCCGTCCCGATGCGCTGATAGTTCAGGATTTGGCGGTGGCTAACATTGTGGGGCGGTTTTTCCCTGATTTGGAGTTGCATGCCAGTACACAGATGTCGGTGCATAATTCGGAATCGTGCAACTATATGAAATACTGCGGTTTCTCGCGCGTGGTACTTGCTCGAGAACTTACGATGCATGAGTTGTCGCAACTAATGCAGTCGGTGGATGTTGAGACCGAAGTTTTTGTACATGGCGCTTTGTGCTATTCGGTTTCTGGGCAATGTCTTTTCAGTAGTTATCTTGGTGGTAATTCGGCAAATAGAGGACTTTGTACCCAAGTTTGCCGTAGAAATTTCAAGACTGATAACGGATGCGTTCCGCTTTTCAGCATGAAGGATTTCCAGCTTATTGACCTTATTCCCGAATTCGCCCGAATGCGGGTTTCGTCCCTCAAGGTTGAGGGCAGGATGAAGACTCCCGACTATGTTTATAATGTTGCTAGGGCATATAGGATGGCAATCGATGACCATTCGAGGATAGATGAGGCGAAGGAACTGCTGGCATCTGACTTTGCTAGGGAGAAAACATTGTGGTTCATGGGACATGATGTGGCACATTCCACATCCGGCAGGTCAGAAACTGGCGTTTATGTCGGTAAAATTCAAAGTGTTGATAGCGAGTGCATTGTCGTTGAGTCGGATGTAAAAATCACTGAAAAGGCAAAGTTAAGATGTCGAAATGCATCCGATACCGATGCGGAATTTATTAAAATAGGTAAGATTGAGCATGAAAATGGTCGGTATCGCATATTCTGCAGTACTCAGGGCTATTCGGTTGGACAGGACATTTATTTGGTAGGCTTTTCGAATTTGCCTTTCTCATCGAAATTCAAGAGACCTGTATCCAAGCGTATTAGTTTTCCGTCTCCACAACGAATAGAAAATATGAAGCGTTCGTTTGCTATTGTTGGCTCCAAGGGCAGTGACTTGCGGCTTTTTCTGCGAGTGTCTGATATTGGCGTTCTTAAAAAGATTAATCCAAACTCATACGATGCCATATTTGCAAAGTTGAAGTTGTCGGACATTGATTCTTTGCTTTCTTTCTCAATTCCCAAGGAGACAAAGCAGAAAGTTTTTGTCGAATTGCCAAAGTTTATTTCGGAGCTTTCGCTTGGCGAGTGGCGCAAAATGTTGAATCGGCTTCGGGCATCTGGATTTGCAAGGTTTGTGATTTCAAATATTTCGCAGTTGCCGTTAATTCCTGATGAGAGCATTGTCGCAGCAAACGAAAATGTGTACCTGATGAACGACATTGCCGTTAACTTTGTAAGGTCGGAGAAGGTGCGCTATTATTGTTATCCAGCCGAAAGCGACTATCCCAATTTGATTTCTGGCAGGGATAGGGGAGGCATTGTTCCTGTTTATTTCCATCCCGATTTGTTCTATTCGCGTCAGCCGATTGCGGCAAAACATTTTTCGGATGATAGCCAGTCTGTCTACGATTGTTCTGTTGAATCTGGTATTACGGTCGTTTCCGATAGGAAGGCGGTATCGTGGACGCAGAATGTGTCGAAGTTGAGAAGCAAGGGATTCTGTCGTTTTCTGATTGACATCTCGCATGATAATAGTTTGTCGTTGCTAGGTGATGTTTTACAGGCGGTAAAGTCATCAACAAAAATGCCCAGGACCGTGGATTTCAATATGAAGAAGGGTCTGAAGTAGTGAGCTAAATAGCTATAATTTTTTTGGGTAACTATATACATGTTGACACACAGAACTTCTGTTCCAATTCTTTGAGTCATTCCGTAAGACAAAGCGAACCGACAAAGGAACGTGTCGTGTGAGCCTGTCTGTACGGAACTCCCTCACGAAACGCAGTGAGTAATCTCCTGTATAAACGATATCTGTTGGAGATTGTTCGCTTTGCTTCACGAGGCTGTTGCGTTCCGCACAGTTGAACAATATTACGCTCCCCGTTCCTTATCGCGTTATTGTTCTAACTTGCGGACCCTTTAGCGCACGAAGCTTGCGAGTAATGACAGGCGTGGGGCAAACTTTAGTCAACTTGTATATAGATTCCTTTTTTTTTGACAATCCAATAAAAATCTGAAAACATACGACAAGTTTTGGCGTATGTTCTTACGACATTTGCTGTCGTAAGAAACTAAAAAATTATAGCTATGTATATTGATAAGAACATTCCGATTGAAGAATATGAAGGCTACTTTGCAACTCGTGATTATTGGGACTGCTGTGGAGGCGAATATAAGTACACTTCCATTGAAAAGAAGATTTTTGAGTTGGCAAGTTTTGTCCAGGCAGGTGGCAACCTTGAGCGTGCCATTGCAAAATATGCCGAAGATCGCGAAGAAACCTACCGCAATGTTATACAGTATTCCATTATGGATTACATAACAACGCTGATGGGGTCGGAGGTTTATGTGCGCGTCATGTTGCTCCGTCGCGATGAGTTTGTGAAGCTGCTGAGCGAACTGCTAAAAGTCGGAGCTGAAGTTGTGCGGAAATATAAGCGAATCGACTCGCGCTATTATGACTACCTAGAGTGGGAACTCAAAAAGGTAAAAGACGACAGCATCCTTGTCGCCATCGAAGAAGAGCACAAGCGTAAGCACCCCGACGAAACGCTCGAAGACCAGCAGAAATGGATAAGGTTCTGGAAGGAAGAAAGTTTGTGGTAACGATGAAAAACTATTCATAATATTATAAAGCCGAAACTCCCTGCCAAAAGTGGGGAGTTTTTTACTCTTCATAAAATGTGTAACCAGAATCATGGTTTCTCGGCAGCAAAAACGGCACTTGTCATGCTGAACTGCCCACTGAGCGAAGTCGAAGTGCAGCATCTGGTGCATTTTTTTGTATTTTACCTAAAATCTGCGACATATTTTGGCGTATCTATTACTTTTCTTTGCTGAAAAAACTCGGAATGAAATTTTGAGAAACAGATGAAATTGATTAAATTTGCAAAGTCATTATTAAAATTTTAGAAAAAAGTATAAATGGAATTTTACAATAAAAATGGACGAAAACGAGATAAAATACATATTGAAACTATTGGAGACAATAGATTCTGAATCCGCAAAGACATACAAAAGTCTCATGGAACTTTCAGATGTTTTTACGAAGAAGTTAATTGAAGAAAAGCGAAAGTTGCCTTATCATATAAATGTAATTGACGAATTATCTGCAAATGAAAATGCGAATAGCCGTATTCTGTCTTCTATGCTGCAATATACTGACAATGGTGAATATGTGTTACTAAAAAGTTTTGTAAAAAATGTGTTGAGTGAATTTAATATTCAAGTAGATAAACCATATATTACAGCAGAAAATCTTAGAATCGATATACTAGTTAGAGAGAATAGAGAGAAAGACAAATATGCGATTATATTTGAAAATAAAATATTTAATGCACCTCAACAAAAAAATCAATTAGCAAAATACATTATAAAATTACGCAAAGAGGGATTTAGTGACGAACAGATATATGTTGTATTTTTGCCACCATACATGTACGAACCAGATGACTGTTGTTGGTTTGAACCGCAAGATGTTTGCAAAAATTGTAATTGCACACAATGCTACATAGACCCGTCACTAAATTTAAAAGATAAATTTAAAACACGCTATAAGGTAGTTACATTTAAGAATGACATAATATCATGGCTAAAAGAACATGTTGTACCAAATTGTAGGCATAAAGAAGTGTATTTATTCACAGCTTCAATGCAATACCTTGATTATTTAGAAGGATATTTTTATTTACGAACAATTGACAAAGAAATGAATATGAGATTAGACAAAATTATTATCGATCACTTAAAACTTGAAGATTGCAAGGATGAGAAGGAAAAGATTATTGCTCTTGAAGAAAAAATTAATGACATGTCAACCCTTGTTCAGGATATGGAAAATAAAAAAAAGAATATCGCACATGATTGGCTAAAAGAAATTTGCGAAAAACACTCGCTTAACACTACTCCAAATGGAGATAAAATAGAATATAAACTAGGAATGGTAATAATTACTTTATGTACAAGGCAAGGGAATACTCCTTGGTGGGGAGTTAGTTGTAATGAAGGATTTTCTATTGAAGACCAAAAACTTATAATCGAAAAAATTGAGAATCACATTCCTTTTGGAAATAAAAAATACAATAATGATGGCTATTTAGTTTGGAGCGATACATCATATGAAAATGCAGAAAACAGATTCATAAAGTTAATTGAAGTATTATCAAAAAATAAAAAAATATGAGTGCAGATATTTTCGATTATTTAGGTCTTGATAAATACCAAGACAAAAAAGAACAAATAAATGTTCTTCAAGAAAAAATTAATCAGATGAATAATGTCAAGAACAAAATGATAGAATTAAAATCATCATATAGACAAAATATATTTGACAAATGGAAAGCACAAACAAAAGAAAAGTTTCCTGATATGCACCCTAGCAAAGTCAACAATTATTATACTGGTGTCTCGTTCCTTTTAGACGGAGAAACAGTATCGGTATATATAACAGAAAACAAATCAGGACTATATTGTCAGATTAATTTTGATTCTCGTAAAAATATTTATGATACAAAAATAATGAACCTTAAAGATATTCTTCCTGAAGAGCATGCTACAGCGAGATGGAAATATTTTCCAAGTACAGATTTTGATGGAGTATATGACCTGTTTATAGAGGTGGTCAATAGATGTCGGGATATTATGGACAAATAATTATTATTAACTTAAATTGTACACATTTTCCCCAGCCTACGCCCGATTTTGGCGTAGGCTTTCTTTTTCTTTGTGCTGTAACAAAACAAAGGAATAATGAAATGTACTCTCAAATTATCGCATAGGCAAAGCAATATCAAGATTATCGGTATCGGCTGCGGTGGCAACAATGTAGTAAATAGCTTGTATGCAAATGGAATAAATGATGTTTCGCTGTTGGCTTGCGACTGCGATGCTTCCGTGCTCGAACGCTCGAAGGCAGAGGTTAAATTGCAATTCGGCACCGATGGCTTAGGAACCGGTGGTAATCCAAACGTCGGAAGGAAAACCGCCGAGGATAAAACCGCAGATATCAGGGTGTTATTGGGCGACAGAACGGATGTGGCATTTGTGGTTTCGTGTTTGGGCGGTGGATGCGGAACAGGAGCAGCACCTGTTGTTGCACGAGAAGCGCGTCTGATGGGAATTACAACGATATGCGTTGCGACCTTGCCGCTCGAGTTTGAGGGAACGCAGCGATTTGGGCAGTCGCTCGAAGGTGTGCGCGAGATGGCAAAAAACGCCGACGGCATTTACCTTCTCAACAACCAGTACATTTTCCGCCAGCACCCTGATTCGCCAATTAACGAGGCATTTGCGCAAGCCGATGAAATGATGTACAATTTCATCAGAAACACCATTGAATCCATCACGAAGCAAAAGAAAGCCAAGCGAGAAAAAATTGGTTTAAGGGGATTTTTGAGAAAAACATTTTGGCATACGACATAATTTGGCGCACATCCGATTTTTCTTTGCTGGAAAAAGTACATGGACATAGAAAAACACATCAAATTCATTACGAATTTTCCTAACGAAATATGGAGAAATTTTTATAGAAGTAAGAAATCATCTGTATTGAATAATTCATATATGCCAAGAATGCGAGTGGGTGGCTGTGATTTAATAAATACGATTAAACAGGCATTCCCCGAAGCGTCAATAAAAGAAATTGGAGAAGACACAACGCTGATAAAACTAAAAAATGCAGACATTACAATTGGTACATTTGGAATGCAAAAATACATTTACACAAAAAATGTAGCACCAGTTATTTGGATTGAAGAAATTCATAACCTAATAGAATTTATGAAAGAAATAGACCGTCAAATGCCGAACTGGGAAGCAGATTTCGCGGACTATATGTATCAGCACGAAAAAGAAATAGAAACCATCCTGCAAAAATCACTGTCAAATGACTACAGCAATACAAGCGATATATTGAAATGCAGAATAAAACTAATGCTTTTGGAATGCCGTGAAAATACAGACACTGGCGTTATTCTTCAGAAAACTTTAGAAAACAAGCAAGTGTCGTTCAGAAATATCGTAGTAAAACCGGAAAAGGATCTTGTCTTTATCAGTATTCCAGAAATCCAGAATTGTAGTGAATCCTTTCGTAATAAGGAAATTAATGTTGCGTTGCTGCAAAAGATAGACACTCTTGTTCCCAAATGGATTGAAGAACAAAAGTGGTGGGGACTTGAACTTGAAAAGCAGAAAAAGGCAATTGAATTAAGTAAACTAAGCATTAAAACACTCATTAGACAAAAAATGAAAGTTCTCGGCTATGAATACAAAATTAGGAAAAACGAGAAGTCAATATCTCTCTTCATTAAACTGGAAAAGTCGAGAATGCTAAAACTTTCGTTGCCCGATTTGGCGATAAATACAATAAACAGGCGTATTGAGATGATTGATGATGCAGTCAAAGCCATAAACAATATTCACAATGCTTTCCGAATAACTAACGATGAGAAAAGCATAGACTGGAAAAAATACATTCAACAATGAAAACTAGTACAAAAGAATATCAGATACTTAGTCCTGTCTTTGAGGACTGCTGGAAAATTTTCTCCGCGCATTTTCCGCACTTGCAGCATCCCGTAATGCGCATAGGTCGCAACAAGAAAACTTGGGGCATCTGTTATGGGTGCACTCCAGCAAAAATTAGTTTGAGCAAGGCACTGGCGAAAAAGCCGTTGGAGTTTCAACAACACGTGATTTTCCACGAATTGTGCCACCTAATCTATCCCAACCACCGCCGCGAGTTCTACGACCTTCTCGACTGCTTCGACCCCACGCATCAGCATCAGAATGAGCGCACAAACAGCAGGATTGATAAGATGGAGGAAATGAGGAGGAAAGTGATGGGAGAAATGTTGTGATGTGCGACAGGTTTTGGCGTATGAATATTCTATGTTTGCACAGATATTACTAAAGTTATAAAACAATGACAATTAAGAAAGCGAAAGTATCCTTCACACGGCTGGAAGATTTCTCCATGAACCAACCGCAAACAGTAAGTCTGCCATATATGAGCATAACATATACCGACAAACCGAAGAAATCGATATTTTTAGACGCTAAAAAAGTGACTGAAGATTCCTACAAGGGTTGCAGTTTCGGAGAAGGTTTTGTTGTGTTGCACATTGATAATGAATACATGATGTTTTCGGAATCTGGCAAATTTTTGTCGGCATTGCCAAACGACATCGGAGAATTGGTCATGGTAAATCCGGATCTTTTTGAGGTTAGAATGGAGGAAATGAGGATGATGGAAGAAAGTGTGTAATCTGTTGCAGAAAGAAGTAATAATATTGCAAAATAAATGATAAAAAGATGGATATAGCAAAGATTTTGACTTGTTGCGAAATACAGGAAATTGAACAACGGATTTGCCGTCTGCACGGATGTCTGTTTGAAAGTTCGGAGGAAACAGAAATCCTTATCCTTGACATTAGGCATCTGATGAAGCGCAGAAGAAAACTCATCAACAATGCCATAATGAAACATCAGGAGGATTTGTTGCCCGACATTGTGGAATTCAACGAAGCCTTGAAAAATGCATTTCGTGAAACTTGGAACAAGGTTGGCGAACTGCAAAGCAAATATGGTTACGAGGATATTGAAGCCAGTCTTTGGTTTGACACTGACTTCCCCCAGAAACATCCGTTGTCAGGAGTTTCATCTGTTGGTGACAAATATAGTTATCAGGCGTTGTGGGAAGCCTTGACAGACCGCGATGTGCATAGTGAGTACAAATGTGGAATTGGCAATCGAGTGAACGCCTTGCATTTGGCTGACGAAACCTTTGATGAGTTTGTCGGAGTGGATGGTGCAACCGACAACTGGAACGAAGGTCTTGAGGCTGAACTTACCAAGGATTTACATCTTATAATGCCGTTCCATAACTTGTTTGAGCATACAGGTTTCGCGATAACAGATTTTCTGTATGTGCGTGATTTCAGAATTGAAGTGGAGATTGAAACGGATTTTTCGTACAGATACGAAGGCAAATAAATTAACAAATAGTAATAATTGCTAATTTTGCGAAAAAATAAACGATGATGACAAAAGAAGAATTGCGCATAAGATTTTATGCATTACAAAAGGAATATCGTCCGATAATGGACTTTTTGACAGAAAACCAATATAATTATCCTGAATATCGAGGATTTGATGCTGGTCCAAGCAAATTATATTTCCAACCAAAGGTATTATTTCTTGGTTACAACCCTGCTGGCGGTAAAGACTGGTGGCGCCTTGATCCAAAACATCAACCACATTTATTTTTGTGGCCTCATTTAACGGAGACCGATTTGTTTTTCTTAAATGAAAATTCAGCAAGAGAGAATGCGGAATGGTTTAAACTTGACAAACCAGTAAACAATAAATTTCCGAGACAAATGGTTGATTTATTGTACGAATTGGCAGCATTAAAATATCCAGAAAAAAGTAATGAAAAAGGCTCGAATCAAAAACCTTCATGGGCAGATGAATTTGAACATAGCATAATGTTTATGAACCTGTATCCTGTAGCCACAAAAGATGGAGAAGCAATGGTTTCATTGTTTAGGAAAATTTGCAAAGAGAATAATACATTGGCGCATTGCGAACAAGATGAGTGGCATCTAAGGATGTTTTTTATTGGTGTCATGCATCAAATGATAAAGTTAATCGACCCAAAACTTATAGTGTGCATGGGTTCCCAAACTTTCCACGATTACACATATTCACCAAGAGAAACGCATTCGTTATACGAAATCTTGACAGATTCTAGATATGACAATTTAATCGGATTCCCCAGACTAACCAATGAAGGTTCATGGGATAAGAATATTCCAAACATTGCAAAAGAAATTTTCAATAGAGGATTCAAATCTGAATAATAATCAAAGGATGAATGTACCGAAACTCAAATCCCCGCCATTCCCAGCGGGGATTTTTATTTTTTTCTCTTCATAAAATATATAAATCAGCACTAAAACAACTACTATTAATATGCAAGGGACACTTTTATAATCATCTAAAACCACCTTTCAAAACTCTATCCAACAGACTTTTCCCGTCTTTTTCATCCAGTCCTTGTGCTCGTTGTATTCTTGTTCGCCCTGACAAATCCATAGCACTTTGGTGCGCATCGGGAAATCGACTTTCGGGGGGGCGGCGTAGCCGTCGGTGAGGATTATAAGTCCGTCGTACTGACGATGTTCGCGGATGTAGTTGAAGATTGGCTGGAAGTTGGTTCCGCCACGACCGGTGATTTTTATTTCTTTGGATGCTTTCTTGAAAGTTTCCAGTTCCCTGAGTTTTGTGTCGAACTGGATTGTGTCGATAGTTTCGATACCATATTTGAAGAAGCGGGCAATTACAGAGTAAAACGCCTGTAAGGTCTTGCTTGTTACCGAACCGCTGACATCCACACCAACTAGCAGTTTCGAAGCCAATTCGTAGATGCTTCCCATCTGGTTGAATCCGCTGCGACGGTTGGGGCGCATTCGCGTCAGGTGCCTGTGGCTCGACAAGATGCTTGTGTGGAAACTTGACAGCACTTTGCGGTAGTCGAGTTTTACTATCAGCGAAGCTTTTATCTGCTCTACCATATCGCCAGGGATACTTCCCCAGTTGGTTGTGCTTGTGATTATCTCGTTGATTTCTTGTTGCTTCAGTTCGTCTTCTTCCCAAAGTGCAGAGTGGTCGCGGGCTGATTTTATGTCCTGCTTTGTGAAACCGTTTTGGTCCTTTTTTTCGTCTAGTCCGTTGCCGAATTCGCTTTGCGAGTCGTCGCCGGCAGAGGCTTCGTTGTCGCCATTGTCGGCACCTTCGCCGTTCTGGTCGCCTTCACCGCTACCGCCATCAGAGTTGTCGTTTTCACCATTGTCGGAATTTCCGTCGCCATCATTTCCTTCTCCTTCGTTGCCGTTTCCGCCATCGTTGTTATCGTCTTCACTTTCGTCCTGATTGTCACCGTCGGTCTTGTCGTCGCTGTCGTCTTCGCTTTTTTCGGGCGTAGCGGAAGATTGGCGAAGAAGTTCGTTCAGTTTGTCCACATACCATTCAAAACATTCTCCAGCAGGAAGTTGAAAATTGTCGGCGGAAATGAAATGCAAGGTCTTGAACTTGTAGTGCTGCCCCAAAACCATATCACTGCCAAAAGAAAGTGCTTCGGGAAGAGAATTTTCGGGCTGACGCTCGTAGGGATGCTTCAAGAAAAGGCGAATCATTTCGGAACGCAAGGCTTCTTCGAGTTCTGCATCGGTAAAAGTCTCCATTATGTTTGGGTTGTATTCCACCATTCCCTGTCCGCAACGGATAGGGCAGTCCATTAGTACATTTGTCGCAAGCTGGTGGGTGCAGTAAATCGAGAACAGCGCAGGCTCGACAAGGAACCACCGTTCGCTTATCTTCCGAATCCGTTCTTCCATGCCTACAAGTTTTTGATGAAGCTGGTCATCTGTGTGTACAATTCTGGTGCTTCGGTAAGTATGAAGACAATAGCCTGTGTGTAAGTGCCTTTCTCGTAAATTGATACGAAATGGGCAAACTCCTCCTTTTTCTTAGGTGATTGCAGTCCTTTGACATACAAGGCGAGGTTCTTGGCAATTGTAGGCTTTTCGTCGTCGGAAATTTCCTGTGTTTCGAGGAAGCGGAAGATTGATTCGTTTGCGACTGCGGTTTCGTGAAGCATATACTTGTCAATCTTTGCCTTGTGTTTTTCGTAGTTCATCAAGATTTCCTTTGCGCTGAGGACTCTGTTCTGCGAAATTGAACTCATGAATGCCGTAGTTGCCTGTGCGCCGACTATTCCAGAAATTATTTTCTTGTGTATGGCTTTCAGTTCGGGGCAATCCTTTATGCAGTCGGAAACTTTTTTCCATGCGCGGCGGTCGGGACTTTTGTCGAGGCCAGTTTCATCGGCAGCCTTGTCGCAGGTGTCGAGGAAACGCGGATTTTCCTGAATGAAGTTGATGACACGCTCGTCAACTTTCTGTTCTGCAGCCCACAGCAGCCATTCGGCAGCAGTAGGCCGGAAGTTGTAGATGTTGAATCGCGACACAAGGGCTGGGTCGAGGTCGGTGAGCTGATATTCCTCGCCTTCGTTGACAGCCGAAACCAGACGACTGCCTTCGGGAAGACTTCTGCCTGCAAGTTTGCGGTTCAACGCCAAGTCCATGATTGTCTGTAGCACTTCGGGGCGGGCGCGGTTAAGTTCATCGAGGAAAAGAACAACGGGCTTGCCGTCGGTCGGGAACCAGTAGGGCGGCATAAACATTGTCTTGCCGGTGCTTTCGTCAAGACGCGGAAGACCGATAAGGTCGCCAGGGTCGCTCATCTGTCCGAGGAAAAGTGCGGTAACTTTCAATCCTTTCTTCTCGAAGAATTCGGTGAGAATTTCCGACTTTCCAATTCCGTGTTTTCCAACTAGCATAATGTTCTGCTTGCTGGGTGTTGTTTCCAGTATTTCCTTCAGTTCCTTAGTGTTAACGTTTGTTGCCATCGTGTTTACCTTTCAATTTTTTTCGGTTTGCAAAGATAGTCTATCTGACGCACTTTGCGTAGATTGTTTTTATAATTTTCGTGGCAAAGATATGAATGAGGTACGACAAAATGTGTCGTATGATGAATTTTTTATGTCAAATTTTAAAGAGCAAATGCAACCTCTTGATTTTCGGTAATTTCAAACGATGAATAACGATGCAAAGCATTGCATCGTTATTTTATTTGTCTGAACTTTGGCGTGATTTCTATAGACTTACCAAGCGACTTGAACATTTTTTTACCGTCTTCTTTAGATCCTTCCTGTCCATCAATTGTGTATGAATATTCCATTCCATCTGTCTCAAAATTATACGACTGGAATTCTTCGCAGGTACGGAATGATTTACTTTCATTTAGCATCACGCATCGAGTATAAAAGCATCCTGTGCCGCAACTTCCAGATGTACAAATTCCATTTTCGTAGAAACTGAAATTAGTTTTGAAATAGGTAGCGGAGAGCATTTGTATTTCACCTTGCACTATGGAATATATTGCTTGATAATCATTGTTTTGGGAAGATAGCCATAGTTCTGGATTATTGTCCTCGTCAAAGTCGTAGAGCATGAATTTTGTGAACTCAGAATCTTCAAATTCGTCGAAATCATCTAAGTACAACCTGCGCATTTGGTCTAGCTTGTCTATTTTTACATCGGAAAACTTAAGGTTCATGCCGTCCCATTTGTAGTCGTGTTCGATGGAGCAGTACCAGTTCATGAAATATTCGTTGACGACCACATCTTTTCCCTTTTGTGGCAATTGGTAGGTTAGGGGGTGGTAGTCGGTGTCGAACGATGAGGCGAAGTTTGTAAGTTCATTGTGCTCGGGAGTGAGTGTAGCCTTGGCTGGATCGTAGTCGTAGAACAGGATTATCTGGCTTATGCTCAGTCCGTGCATGCGTTGGAATACGTATGCGAAAAGTCGGTGCCCGTTGTTGCGTTTCCATACGCAGGCAGAGAATGATTCTCCGTCGTCGCCTAAATCAAATGCTGCCACATAGCCGTTTGGACTGTCAACAATTATATTGCAGTCGCCATCACCATCGTTGCTTACGGGATTTTTTAGCAGTGTGGTGGTTGGTTGGGTTGGCCATACCTTGTTGAAGGCATTTGTCAGCGATAGTATGCTTCCGTCTTTCACGCCGGTTATTGTTTTCTTGTCCCAGCCATCGCTAATTTGTTCGACAGTAACATAATTCTGTGCCGTAATTGTCAGTACAGAAAAGGTTAAAAGTAAAAATGTGAGTAGGTTTTTCATGAGTATTAAACTTTTATCCATAAAATCAATCGTACTTTATTCCAAATTCTTTTTATTCAAAAAAAATAAAAACTCCTCGCCGTCGCCTATCGTTTTCACCAAAAACGGCGCGCACGGTGACAAATGTCCCTGTCTTGGCGCGAGCAACAAGAAGTTTCTGCAAAGGTAATGCAAATTAAAATACAATTGGATAATAAATAATGAAAAATCTACCTAATTTTTGAAATTGTTTTGGGGTCAGTTGCCTGATGAATAATTGTAATTATTCTAATTGTAGTTTTTGTTACAGAATAAACCACATAATACTTTTCGAAAATGATATTCCTATATTGTTTTTCGATGTTACTTTCAATAAATGGGCATATTGGATACATTTCAGGAAATTCCTTCACCAATAAGATGCGTTCAAAAATCTTTTCCCTAAACGCAATTGCAACACTTTCGCCAAATAATTGGAATCCAACTTCTTGGATTTCATTCATTCTTTCCTTAAAGCGTTTAGTAACAACCAAACGCTTTCGTATATTTATTTCAGATGTTTCTTCTCCCATTTGCTTTGCTCTGCGACAAACTCATCCCATTCTATATCTCCAGATTGTTCGGCACATAGGATTTCATTTGCCAACTCGTCTTCCGTATGTACTGGAAACAAACGTGGTAAAACCGTTTTTCTTGATGTTGTTGCTACTGGCATTTTCTATACATTTTTCATTTGCAAAAATAATAATTTTCTTCAAGTCATCTTCACGTCATCAAAAACAAAAAAATAAATTTTTGCATATCCAAAAAAAGATATACTTTTGCACCACTTAATTATTAAGTGCCACTTTAGCTCAGCTGGTAGAGCGACGCATTCGTAATGCGTAGGTCGCGAGTTCAAGTCTCACAAGTGGCTCTTTTTTTTTGATTATAGTCTGTATTAACGAAATAACAGTATGTTTGAAAGTTTATCGGAAAGATTAGAGAGGTCGTTCAAGATACTTAAGGGCGAAGGTAAGATTACCGAAATAAATGTTGCTGAAACATTGAAGGATGTTCGCAAGGCATTGCTTGATGCCGATGTCAACTACAAGACAGCCAAGCAGTTCACCGAAACTGTAAAGGAAGTTGCAATGGGACAGAATGTCATCAAGTCCATCAAGCCTAGCCAGCTCATGGTCAAGATTGCACATGACGAACTTGCTAAGCTTATGGGCGAAAATGCCGTTGACATAAACACTAAGGGAAATCCTGCAATAATCCTTATGTCGGGTTTGCAAGGTTCTGGTAAGACAACCTTCAGCGGTAAGTTGGCCAATATGTTGAAGACTAAGCGCAGCAAGAAACCTTTGCTCGTCGCCTGCGACGTTTATCGTCCTGCTGCTATCGAGCAGATAAAGGTGCTTGGCGAACAGATAAATGTTCCTGTTTACAGCGAAGATGACAACAAGAATCCCGTGCAGATTGCCCAGAATGGTATAAAGCACGCAAAGACTTACGGCTATGATGTTGTAATAGTTGATACCGCTGGTCGTCTAGCTGTTGACGAGGAAATGATGAACGAGATCGAAAACATCAAGAAGGCAATCAATCCGCAGGAAATACTTTTCGTAGTTGACTCGATGACTGGTCAAGACGCTGTAAATACTGCAAAGGAATTCAACGACAGACTTGATTTCGATGGTGTTATTCTTACCAAGTTGGATGGTGATACACGCGGTGGTGCTGCAATTTCCATCCGTAGCGTTGTCAACAAGCCTATTAAGTTCGTCGGTACTGGCGAAAAGATGGATGCAATCGATGTTTTCCATCCGCAGCGTATGGCCGACAGAATTCTCGGCATGGGTGATATTCGTTCTCTCGTTGAACGTGCACAAGAGCAGTTCGATGAGGAGGAATCGCGCAAGTTGCAGAAGAAAATTGCAAAGAATACATTCAACTTCAACGACTTCCTTGCCCAGATTCAGCAAATCAAGAAGATGGGTAACATCAAGGAACTAGCAAGCATGATCCCTGGACTTGGCAAGGCAATCAAGGACATTGACATTGATGACAACGCTTTCAAGAGCATCGAAGCAATAATTCACTCCATGACGCCAGCCGAGCGCGAAAATCCAGACATCATCAACGGAAGCCGCCGCAAGAGAATTGCCGACGGTAGCGGAACAAGCGTTGCCGAGGTAAACAGAATCCTGAAGCAATTCGATGACACAAAGAAGGTTATGCACACAATGTACGCCAACAAGGGCAAGCGTTTCGGAAGAAGATAATAGGATTAAATACCAATATGTACCCGTCTAAATGGCGGGTATTTTTATAAATGCACATGGCAAAGGAAATAGAACATAAATTCACAGTCAAGAGCGACAAATACAAGTCGCTTGCCACACCTACGCTATATAGGCAGGGCTACATTCCCACTACGAACGGAATGACGGTACGCGTGCGCATTGCTGGCGAAAAGGGATTCGTAACATTCAAGGACAAAACCATAGGCATGAGCCGCAACGAATTTGAGTACGAAATACCAGTTGCCGAAGCCTGCCAGATGCTCGACACTTTATGCGACAAGCCTCAAATCGAAAAATATCGCTATGTTATTCCTGCCGAACAAGGTTTGAAATGGGAGGTCGATGAGTTCCTGGGCGACAATGCAGGACTTGTAGTTGCCGAAATTGAAGTGCCTGCCGAAGATACAAAATTCTCTCTTCCAGAATGGATTGACAAGGAAGTAACTGGTGACAAAAAATACAATAATTCGCAGTTATGCAAGAAGCCGTATAAGGAGTGGTAAAAATGCAAAAGGCATAAACGCTTGCAGGTTTCATTTCTAAATCTTCATTTGCAAGGTCTCTAAATATAAAGGATAGTTATATCTTTATATGGTAACTAATATTCTTTTTTCCATTTTTCTACATCGAATGAAATAATATTTTATATTTGCATCTTGATAATAATAAAATTGCATAATATGAGACGAATATTTCAAAGTTCAGCCGTCATGCTGACAATCATCATTTTTCAAGCATCTGTAGCATTTGCGCAGACATGGCTTTGGCCTATGGCAGGTCACAAAGCTGGCGAAAATATAGTTAGCCAGCCCAGTTCCTATATTGGAAAAGAATACAATTGCTGCGACATATTCATAAGTGGTGAGATCGGCGATTTTGTAATTTGTCCTACTGATGGTACAATTACTTATGCAGACATATTTTACAGGCAAAAACTTGGGCTTGAAGCTTCTTTTTATTATGATCCACAAAAAAATTGGGACGAGAATATCCAACGCATAGGCACTCCTGATAATGTTGACCCCCAATATTTATCGGGGAATTTATCAATAACCATCGCCGATGGTCGAAGAATAATTATTGACGGTCTGCGCGGAAACTATCGTTTCAAAAGTGGACAGAAAGTGGCTGCCGGTGACACACTTGGACAATTAGGTTGGTCGTACAGGAAAATAAACCAACCGTCGTTGTGCATATCTGTCACAGCAAAAACTGGTATGGCAGATGATCCAATGACACCATTTGGATTGGAAAGCAAGTTTCACCTCGACATCATTGAACGCGAAGATCCAATCTCGCCAGAAAAGATGCGCGAAGACATTACCATACTGGAAAATGCCGTGAAGGAAATATATCCCTCGCTGAATGGACTGATGTCCGAAGATGAATATCATAAGGTTGTGGAAGACTTGCGCCAATCGGTAAAAGATTCAATACCCTTGCGTCTGCCAGTACCCCTGATACGGTTCGTACATCAGATACACGACAGCCACTTGACACTTCTGCCCGACCGACAAAAAACAGAGCCATACGACTTCTATGTTCCTGTATTATTCTATTTGTGGTGTAACGACACTCTGCGCGTGCTGGTTACATGCCGAGGTTATGAACAATACGCGGGACGGGTAATAGCTAGCATAGATGGCGTTTCTGCACGCGATTATGCAAAAAAGGCATATCAATACATCGACTTATACGATCTTAATGTGCAAAGTCACATGGAAGAGACTAGTGTATTTTTGAGCATGTTCTCTGTACTAATGAACCAAGGCGCCACTGCAGATTCAAAAAGTCACATTGTCTTTGATAATGGCGAGGAAGTGGATATTCCGTTCTGCTTGCATCCTGGTCGTTTTATTGTAAAAGATACTCCAATAAACGAAATAATGAAATGGAAAACAATTAATACCATGCATGGCACCGACAGCGTATATACAACGCGCCAGCTTAACGATTCAACCGCATATCTGTCAATCAGGACATTCGACATATACAGCACCAAATTGGAACAGCTTGTCCAATGGATAGGCGAATGCCAAACTGCCAATATGATTATCGACTTGCGCAACAACGAGGGGGGCGACGTTGAAGTAACAAACCGACTGCTGTCATGCTTCGCGCAGCAACCAATGAATCGTCAACGTGGAAGCCATCTGTATGTAAACAAACAGGGAAATTTCGAATACTTAAGGTACGGTGATAATCACCAAGATGATGAAATAATTTTCCCTGAATATCAACGGATTGAAGGCAAGCCAGGTTACTATTGTTTCGACACAATTCAAACAAACAGTTGTGTTATGCCCGACAGCAGTCACCAGTATACAGGGCGAGTTTATGTGCTTACAAACGGCTGTTCCATGTCGGCCGCAACGATTTTCCCTGCGGTATTGGTACGCAACCGTCGCGGAGTAAGCGTAGGTCGTGAAACGGGTTCCGCTTACCACTATATTACAGCACTAGAACGAGCCAACATTGTATTGCCCAATTCTCTTAACACTGTTGCCATTCCTATGGTAAAGGTTGTTTTCGACACCACCGTATGCGAACGCACCCCTTGGGGACGAGGTTTGCTCCCTGATTACGAACTCCCGCTATCTTACAATGAAATCACAATGGGCGCTGATGGAGAAACCGATGTAATGCTTGAGTACGCCCTTCAGCTGATTGCCGATGGCAAATACCTTAGCGAGAAGGATCCGTTTGCCGAAATCGATGCTCTCAAGACGGATGAGAATCCTAAAAGCGATACTCGTTTGTGGATATGGATTGTAGTGGCACTCGGCATTATATCTGTAGTAGGAATATTTGCAGGATCCCGCTGTAGAAAGAATAGGCAAAAGGCATAACGTATCGAATGATGTGAAAATATTCTTCCATGAATAGATGTAGGTTGAGGTAAAAATGATATTTTTGTCTCGAAATTGTACACAATACAATATTAGACAATATGTGTTAATTGAAAATGCATGCAACTGAATAATTTCGGATATAAAAGCGAAAGATTAATCAAAAATATAGTTGCCGTAATTATATTTTTAGTCCTATTCTGCCCCCTCTCCTTTTCCCAGCTTCCCACTGTCTCAATCCTCGGCGACTCGTACAGCACTTTCGAAGGCTACACAACTCCGTTGGAAAACGAGCAATGGTACTTCAAGACCAAACGAGACCGTACCGATGTGGAAAAAGTTGAGCAGACCTGGTGGTGGATTCTTTGCGAAGAATACGGACTGCAACTCGAAATAAACAACTCGTACAGCGGCTCAACTATCAGCTATAGCGGATATTACGGTCGCGACTATAAGGACCGTTCTTTCATCACTCGTGCACCTAACATCGGCAATCCCGACATTATCCTAGTCTTCGGTGCAACAAACGACGATTGGGCTGGAGCACCACTCGGAACTCTGAAATACGAAGACTGGACAGAAGAAGATTTGTATTCTTTCTGCCCTGCAATGACCTACCTTGCAAACTTCCTGACCAAAAATCATCCCAAAGCAAACATATACTTCATTGTAAACGACTGTCTTAAACCAGAAATCACAGAAACAATCCATGAAGTCTGCAATCATTATGGAATTTCTGTCGTTGAGTTAAAAAACATTGCCAAGAAAACCAGTCATCCGACAATTGCGGGGATGAAACAGATTGCTGAACAAGTTGGAAATGCTTTAAAACTCAAGGAATAATGTCGGAACTTGTCACAACGGAAAGCTATGAAGCAAGCATTTGCCAACTTGCCGAAAAGCTTGCTGCCAATGCTATAAGCGAAGAACTTGCAAGGCATTATTTCATGCAGGACAGGCTGTCCGCATTGTTTGACAAGGCTCCGCGAGGCGTGGAAAACTTTTCGGAAGACAATTTTCTTACCGAGCTTCGCCGTCATGGACTTAAGCCTAATGATTTTCCCTATGACAATAGCTTGCATTGCTACGAAATCCGAATGAAAAACCATACATTCTGCCTTTTCTGCACGGAATTCATAACATTCTTTTCGCAGAATGCCTATCACATTTCTACCGACAAAAATAAGGATGGTGGCATAAATATAACGAGTTGTCCGACAACAACAACTTCCGATATTCTCATTGTCGCCGACAGGCAATTCCCCGAATGGGAACGACAATGGCCTGAAACATACACACTCATATCAAAGACTGCGAAGAAATTCTGTGTTGATTGCAGGACGATAGATGCAATTGTAGGTTTGTTGCTTGGCAAAAATTACGATATAGTTCACCACATCGGTAAATCCATCTTATCGATTGGCGGACAAAGCATTGTCATTGACCATAGCTCTTTTGCCATCAATAGCAAGGCTGAAATGGAAAAAATTGCGAACTTTGCCGAAATGAGAACTGCGAAATGCTGAAACGCCAGTACTACATATCACGCCTTGCTGAAGACATTAGGCGATGCCGCGAAAACGGCACCGACCCAGCCGCGGAAATTCGCATCGGCAGACGAAAATACATTAGCAATTGCATCAGTCAGCTCATGTATGAAAAGCCATACGCTCACGATGGATTTTCTATTGATCCGATGATTGAACGAATGAAAAGTCTGGGTGTCGCTGACGAAAAAATCACTATAAAGCCACGCCGAGAATACGAAATTGACCTCGGAGAAACGAAAATCACAATAAAAATGCGATTTGATAGCCGTTATGGGCAGATTTCGAAAATGGTATTGCAAGACCAATTTGAAGAAATAGGCATTGCCGACAAAACTCCAGAGGACATTGCCGACATAATCGTTGCGATTGGCAACTCCTACACCACATGGAACAGCGAATGGGACAGCATAGCAGATGAAGCAATGAGGCAGTCGAAGCAGCAGGACATTGAACGAATGTCGCTTGAGGCGCTTGTGGCATCAAAGCTTAACGGCACCGGACTTGAATACAGAATAGAACACGGCAAATCGAAATCGACATTAATAGTAAAGGTTGGGCAACGCAAGGTTAGCATCGGCATAAGCCATAGGCGACTTGTCGAAACATGCTGGAACCTGTTGCCCGAATTGCGTGAAATTATTGCCAACCTTGAGAAAATCCCTGCCGATGTGGAGATTGACAAAATTTCCAGAAACGAAACATGGACAATATCGTAACCGCAATGCACACACAGACCGACATAATAACACAACTTGCCGAAGACCTTGAAATTGCCCGTCTTTGTGGCGACGATGAAACCTTAGCAAAAGTTCATTTCGTGCAGCATAAGATGTCGGAAACCATATCGCCCGCCACAGAAAAAGAATTCCACCTTGCAGCCGAACTGCTTGTCAGAAGGTTGAAGGACAATGGCTTTGCAATTCCAGAACTCACCGCCGGCAACAGCATCATAAACATAGACCTTGGCACAATCGGCATCGAAGTGTATAGGCACGACTACCTGGGAAACGGCTATTTCCGCTTTGTGATGAACGGACAGAAATCGGCGGAATACAAGATTTGCATTTCAACAGAGCAACTTGCCCAAACAATAACCGACCTGCCCAAGCTCGTCGCCAACTGGCTCGAAACAGACTACACCGAAGCCAAGGCAGAAGCTCACAAACTGACCAAACAACAGAAAATCAGCCGTTTATCTGCGCAAACCTTGCTTGAGAACATACTCAAGAAATTGGACGTTCCGTACAGCATTGAGCACCTCTCCGACCGTAGCGAAATAAGCGTTGCACTTGCAAACGACAAGCAATTGCATTTCTGCATAAGCTACAGCGATTTTGCCACCGAAATAGGGAAAATTTCAGAACTAGTAAGCACTGCAAAGGATTTTTCTTTGAAATTTGCGAATGCGACAATAAACAATATCCCCCAATGACACCCCAGGAATACACCGCCATCCTCTCCGAACGCACTAGCAAATAAGGGAAGTAAACGGATTGGCAAAAATTATTTTGAGGGAAGGAAATCGCAATGCCGAAAATTTTGTATTTTTGCAAATGTGAAGTTCATTCATCAACAATGAAGACAACAGAAGAAATATTATACACACTCGGACAATTCAAGGCATACGCCGCAGACCGCTATGGCATTGACCAGTTAGGCGTATTTGGTTCTGTTGCCCGCGGTGAACAAACTGAGAACAGCGACATTGATGTATTTTATACTGGCAAAGCTCTCTCGTTGATTACGCTCGACAATATGCAGTGTGAATTGGAAAAACTACTTGGATGTAAAGTTGAGATTGTTCGCGTTAGAGAAAACATGAACGCCATACTTCGCAATAGAATAATGAAGGAGGGCTGTTATGCTTGATAAAGAACTAACACGCAACACACTACAACAAATTAAAACTCTCGTAAACACCATTTGCGAACGAACTGCGAACATAAATGACATTGATGACTTTTTGTGTTCTCCCAACGGAATGGTACTACTTGATGCCGTATGTATGAATCTAATTGCTATAGGTGAGGCCGTCAAAAATCTAGATAAAGTTTCAAATGGAGAGTTTCTACCACTATATCCGCAATTGCAATGGTCAGGCATAATGCGTATGCGAGATAAGATTGCTCACCACTATTTTGAGATTGATGCAGAAGTCGTTCTGCTTACCGTAAAGGAAGATATTCCTTTGATTAAAACTACAATAGAAAACATGCTCAACGACTTATAGTTCTGTTGTACTTAAGACATCGGGCATTATCCGTATCTTCCCAATGACTCCCCATGAATACACCGCCATCCTCTCCGACCGCATCAGCGATTGCATTGCTCACGGTTACGACTACGCACCAATAGTGGAACGCGGCAAGGACGACTATATCAGCGAGAAGGTCGGAGAAATGATTTATCACTCGATATGGAAGCGCAAGGACATAAGCATCGACCTGCTTGTGGAACACCTTGTGGAACTTGGTGTTCCTGCTGAAAACATTTTCGAAAAGGACGGTGATATTGCCGTAATAATGAGCAATGTGAACATCACAATCAAGAAATCTGAGGCATACAGGCTCGGTGTGAAAATCGGCTTCTGCCTAGGCAATAATCTCTTTGATGTTACACGTAACGAGGAAAACGCAATCGCTCGTATGTTCTTCGAAATAAACGATTTGTATCCGCAGTGGGAACAGGAATGGAACGAAATATTTGTCGAAATCAGCAAGCAGACAAAAAACATCGACATTTCAATACTTTCAATTGATGCAATAGTGCGCAACAAACTGAAGGGAAGCAACTTGCCATTCCATATTGAACACCTTGCCGATGAATCAAAATTGTCGCTGCAGATTGAAAACAACCGCCAAATTACACTTACAATTCCGCACGACAAAATTACGGAAACCATAGCCACTCTGCAAGAAACAATACAACACACTACCGAACTTCTTAGGCAAATCCCAAGCAGCATCAGCATTTCCGCCAACACTCACGACGACTGGGAAACAATATGAGAACAAAGGTCGCCATATTGTTTTTTATGCTGATTGTTTTCACGGCAACATTGTATGCACAAACAGACGAAAGAAACCGTCGCAACATAAAAGGCAATGTCGAGTCTTACACGGAAAGCAAGTTCAAAATAAACTATACGTCAGAGGGGTGCACAAAAGGCGAATGTATGCGTAGCAATACAATTTATTTTGACAGTGATGGTAACATAGCAAAAGAGCCAGGCAATGATTTTACATTTGCCTATAACACCAGCGCAAGCCATCAAGCTACAACTTTTGTTTATCAGTCTACTGGCCGAATAACAATCAACGACCGCAAACACACTTTCACAATTGACCGTGCCGATGCAAGGTTCGTATGCACATACAAAGAAAGCATTCATCGTCCTACATCGGCAAAATACTATCCATGTCGAGGTTGTCGCAGGCAGGAAGGTCGCACCGCCATCTTCAAATACGATAAGCAGGGCAATGTTGTGAAAATCACAAGCTACATTTCGCAAATCGAAGTCAACGGAGAAAATCTTTCAAGCACTCGTGATGCAAACAACAATCCATCAGCAAACTATATGCTTCGTTACGAATACGAGTACGATCCATTCGGCAATTGGATTGTAAAGAAATGCTTCGACCAGTCTGGAATGATGACGGAATGGAAGGAGAGGGAATACAAGTATAGGGTTAATTGATAATGAATAATTGACAATTAGCTTCGCTGAGCTGAAGGTTGACAAAGAACAATTGGCTTCGCCGAGCTGAAGGTTAACAATTGATAATTCTCCCTTAATGTTACCATGAATTTCATTCATAGTCTTATAGGAAAAGCGATGGTAAAATAATTGACAGGTATTATTTTTCTGCTTTTGCCTTTTTCCTTGCAACAAATCTGTCGAATGCGGCAAGAAGTCCTGGTAGGACAAAAATAATCAGCAATACGGCAGCAAATGCGCCTGCAGCTATGCATTGCAGTATCATTACCGTGGTAGGATCATCAAGCATGAGCGACATCGCAAGAGGTGCAAGCGTCATTATCATTCCAGATGTGAAAATGGTGTGTGTGGACGACATATATGCCTTGCGGATCGAATTTATCTTGCTCATCGATGCACGGGCTTCGCGGTAGTTGTTTGTGAAAAGTATGCCATAGTCGATAGTTGCGCCCATTAGTATGCTCTGCATTATGAGATAAGCCAAGTAAAGCAAGTTGCCGTTGAGTCCACTTACTGTAACATTTATATACACAGCCGACATTACCGTCATTACAAGTATGGCAGGCACTGCTATCGAGCGGAAGGTAATTGCCACAATGAGGAAAATCGACAATATGGTTATTAGCGTAACAAGAAGCATTTCGCTGTCGAATTGGTTGCGCATTTCGTTCATCATTACAGATTCTCCGATAAGATAGTGTGTGCCATTAAGTTGTGTGTCGCATTTTGCAGTAAGCTTTTCAACAAAGTCGCTGGTTTCATCAGATTCCTTTGGCAAGTCTGTGAAAATTATAGCCTGAGAAAAATTATGACCACGCAATTTGCTTAGATTGTCATCTATCATGGAATTTATATTGTCCATTCCTGACTTCATTTCGACATTGACAATGGATGCAAAGCGAGGATTTTCAATTATTGAATCGTTCAGCGTCCCGATAATTTCTTCTGCCGACATTTTTACGCTATCGTCATCGAAATGTGTTATTCCATTGTACAGGTAAGCCAATTTAATGTCACTCATTTGTGTTTCTGCGCCAAGAGAGTCGAGTAATGCGAACATTTCGGCAGCATCAAAAAGCCTTCCTTCTGTGGCAATTGCCATAATTTTTTCTGCCTTGTTGAGCTTTTCAATGTTTTCCTTGTCAATTTTTGGCATCGCAAAAGTAAAATCTGGTTCATCTTGCGTATCGACAATATCAGGTATTGTTTCAGTTGATTTTTCCTCAAATTCGTCAATAGTCTCATCTGCAGAATTGTCATCTTTATTGGTCTGAAGTGCAGCTAACATAACATTTTCCTTGTGCTTAAGCCATTTGCGACTTTCTGCATCAATCTGCGACGCGAACATTTTCCTATTTGAGAGGTCGCTGTTGATGAAATGTATAAAGTCGAACAGCGACATGGTTTTTGTTTTTTGTCCTTTGCTTCGCCCGTATAGGTTAAATATTATTGATGCGCTTTTTTCTTTCATTCCTATGAACTCGGCAATTTTGGCTGCGGAATGCTGGCTCATGAATATTGTCGAATCCTTGTAAATCAAGTCTTCATCGTCTTGAATAACTGTGCTTTCGTCTGGAACAATATTTTTGGATGTATCTATGGAAACGTTATCTGCTGTAATATTGGTTTGTTTTTCAATATGTTGAGGTTCTGGAGTTTTAACTGTCGCATGTGTGTGAATCATACTTGTGTTTAGCAGTTCCTTTGATGATTTGATAATTTCACGAATGCTTGTCTTTTGGTTTTCGGGGCAAATAAGTGAAATCAGTTCCTTGTCGATGCCAATAATGTCAGAAATTTCATCAGTTGTCAACTCGCTGTTTATTAGGCATGTGTCTGTAAGCGAAACTAGGATGTTAAGGTATTGCAATTCGCTGGAGTCCTGTTGCTTTCCAAAGTTTGCGGAAAGAGTGCTGTCGTTGCTGAATTTTGTGGCAAGCGAGGCGAAGTCGTGAAGGCTCATCCGTTCTTCGTTTGGATTCTTTGTGCCTATGTAGTATATCGCATCAATAATCGTATTTATGTCAAGATCGGCCATGTTGTATCCATTCTCTACTGCCATTGACGATATATCGCCGACCATACCTTTAATATCTGATGCGGTATGTTGCTTTTGCATTAACGATGGATATGAAATGAAGGACTTGACTTTTGGATTTGTGGACAGGCTGTCGGCGAGCCCTATCATTCTAGCAGAGTCGGAATTTTCGTACAATAGTACGATAATGTTTTTCTGTGGAAAGTATTGTGCAATCTCGGATTTTTGTTCTGGCGAGAATGAAATCTCGGTCTTTTTGTGCAGGTAGTACGAACCGGCAAATATCGCAACGAAAACTATTGCCAGAGGTATGCGGAATTTCATGCTGAAACCGGCGAGGCGATCGGTTCTGAATTTCAGAACCTTTTTTGTCGATTTTGCGATAGCTTTATCCAAGGCCAATATTACCGATGGCAATACGGTGAAAATAGCCACGAGGCTGCATAGTACGCCTTTTGCCAAAACTATTCCCATGTCGGCACCGATTTTAAGCTTCATGAACACAAGCGCCATAAGTCCTACTATGGTGGTAAAGGCACTGCTGACTATCGATGAGGATGCCTTTTTGATGGCATTGGTCATTGCTGTGAATTTGTCGCTATTTCCCGACTGTTTTTCCTGCCTGTAGCGGTTCATGAGAATTATGGAATAGTCGATGGATAGGACAAGTTGTAGAATCGATGCAATTGAGTTTGTGGTTGCCGACACGCTTTCGAGCAGAGCGTTTGTTCCCATGTTGATTGCTATGGCTACGCCAATGGCTGTAAGGAATATCGGTGGTTCGAGCCACGATTCGCACATTATGACAAGCACGGCAAGAAGCAAAGCAAAGGCTATCAGCATTACGCCGATAGGAGCGGTTGTGTCCTTTTCACTAGTTTCAACAACAACACGGTCTCCGTATTTGTCCGAAATCTCGTGAGCTATGTCGTATTGGCTACGCTGACTGCTGCATAAAAGTTCGTACAGTACTTTTTCTCCGCGGTTGTAGTCTTCGCTGCCGTCCTGATACAAAATATTGGAAACTCCATCAATGTTTGAAAGTTCATCTTTGGTAGCAGACCTTAGGCTGTCGGGAAGCAATGTGAACATAACTCTGACTATGCCTGCGCCAACGCCGTCTTCACCAAACTCATCAGTCATCTGGTCAATCCCCTGCTTCATCTGCGAATCATCGGGCAGGTAGCGTGTCATGTCGGAATTTATATTGGTGTGCGGAATCAAAAATATGCTGGCAAGAGCAACCGCAACCGCCGCAACAAGAAACCAAAGTCGTTTTCTTACAATAAATTCTGACAGGTTGATTTTAGCCATGCAATCTTTCTCCTTTTACATCAACACATTACTATGCGCAGTTGGTGTGCTGTGCATTTTCTTCTGCATGATTTCCAATATGTAATGTTGACACATGGCCATACTAAGTCAATTTCGGGGTGCAAAATTATACAAAGTCGTCTTCCTACTTGTTTCTTATTGTTCGTTATCAATGTTCTATTTTTCGCTTTTGTGTTCATATTTGATGAAAAAATCTTACCTTTGTGAAAAATTGGCAACTAACATGCAAGCACCTATTGATCAAATTCTTTTGAGGTTTTTTTACCGAGCCAACGAGAGCATGTCGTATGGCGAGTCAGTATTCATTGGCGACAACCTTGAGAGTGACTATAATATGCTCGATTTCGCGAATACCTATTCGCTTCCTTTTTCTTTTCCGCTTAAATTTGCATTCACATCTGCGTTATTGTGCAAAGAAGGTAGCGTGAGGACAATAATCAATAGCAACGAATTTATTGTCGGTCGCAACGATGTGCTGGTGGTGCAGGGTGGTTCGATAGTGGAAATGATTTCGAGCAGTGCCGACATTCGTGTCATAGGTATGGCGTTCGAAGATAGCGGTAGCGATGACAATTTGGGGGCATCGGCCATTAATGTCGGTTCATACATAATGCACCGTTCGGTTCCATTGCTAATTCACCTCGATGACGACGAAATGCAACGGCATATTGAACTATACAAAAGTGTACACAAATTTTATATGTCAACAGACTCGGCTTACAGAGGCGAGATTGTAAAAGGTTATCTGCAGGTAGCAACTGGGGCTTTCCTTAGTGTTATGAAAAAGAATTCGTTCGGCAATGATGAAGGCTTCGATAATGGGCGTGAACACGAACTTTATATTCAGTTTATGGACGACCTTCAGCTTTTTGCTGGCAAGGAAAGAACGGTTTCGTTTTATGCTGATAGATGTTGTGTGTCTCCAAAATATTTCTCAAAAATGATTCATCGTGCATCTGGCAAGACACCGTTGCAACTCATACGCGAAAGGGTGATAATAGAAGCAAAAGTTCTGCTGAATTCAACCGACATGAGCATTCAGCAGATCGCCGATGCGCTGAACTTCCCAAACGATTCGTTTTTCTGCCGTTATTTCAGGCAGGAGGTACAGATGACACCGATGCGATATAGGGAAGAATATGCAACAATCAGGTAAGTGGTTTCTGACAAGATGCAAAAGATAGTTTCTAAGTTTCTGGTTGTTGACAAGATGCAAAACAAATGGGCTAAAAGAAGAGAAGGCTAAAAGTCTAGCAGAAGATCAGTCTAGCAGATGGCCAGTCTGTCTGTCGGCAATACCGCAAGGAGTTTGGACTGTTAGACCGTAAGACTGTTAGACCGTAAGACTGTTAGCCTGTTAGGCTTTAAGCCCGCAAGCCCTCAAACTTAGAAACGGGCGCTAGCCCATGAAACAGCGCAGCGTGAAACATGGAAACGGGCGTCAGCCCACATGAAACGCCGAAGGCATTCATTCCTTTCCTTGTTCATAATTTTTGAATAAAAGTCCGTAGCTGACACTATTCCATTTCAAATTAATGGTAACTTTGCATTGTAAAAATTGGTTTAATTTTTGCATGTGAATGTTGAATTTTTTAACGCACATTAAGATGAAACACATAAGGTTAATATTCACTGCGTTGGCGATGCTGATAACAACGCTGGCATTTTCGGCAATACCGCCGAAGGTTTTTGATGCAATGAAGGTCGGCAACTCAACCGAACTGTCGAAGTATTTCAACAACTCTGTTGAAGTGGCAATTCTAGAAACAGAGGCAGTTTACAGTCGTCAGCAAGCCGAACAAGTGGTAAAGAATTTCTTCGACAAGAATTCTCCGAAGAATTTTACGCTTCTGCATCAGGGCGGAAAAAGCGAAGCTCAATATGCAATCGGAACTCTCGAAATAACAAACGGCAAGAAATTCCGCGTTTATTTCCTTGTGAAGGAACAATCGGGAACTCCGCTAATTCACCAACTTAGAATAGAGGAAGAACAATGATTCCGGAGAAATATTTAACCTCGCTCATCGCAAGGGCGTTTGAGGAGGATTTGGGCGATGGCGACCATTCTACGCTATCGTGCATCGACAAGTCGGAACAGGGAAGAGCTAAGTTGCTCGTTAAGCAGGATGGTATAATTGCAGGCGTTGAGGTGGCAAAAGCCGTTTGCAACTATCTGTCGAAAGACTTGAAACTTGACATTTTCATACAGGATGGCACTCCGATAAAAAAGGGTGACATCGTATTTGAACTCAGTGGTCCGCAGCACGACATTCTCCGTGCCGAACGCACGATCCTCAACTTCATGCAACGCATGAGCGGTATAGCCACGGTTACTGCCGAATATGTCAAGGAGTTGCAAGGTCTGCATACCAAAGTCCTCGACACTCGCAAGACCACTCCGGGACTTCGTCTCATCGAGAAGGAAGCCGTGAAAATTGGTGGCGGAACCAACCACCGTATCGGTCTGTACGACATGATTATGCTCAAAGATAACCATATCGACTATGCTGGTGGTATAGAAAAGGCTGTTGCCAAGGCTCGCAAGTACTTGAAAGATACTGGTCGCAACCTGAAAATAGAAGTTGAAACTCGTAATTTGGACGATGTGCGCGAGGTGTTGCGCATTGGTGGCGTTGACCGCATTATGCTCGACAACTTCGATATTCCAACCACGCGCGAAGCTGTGAAAATTATCGATGGAAAGGTTGAAACCGAATCGAGTGGTGGAATTACGCTCAGCAATATAAGGCAGTATGCCGAATGCGGTGTCGATTTCGTGTCGATAGGCGCGCTAACTCACCAGATTAAAAGTCTGGACCTCAGTCTCAAGGCTGTAAAATAAAATGAAAAAGTTCAATTTTCGCGCCCTGTTGTTCGGTCTTCTCGAAAGGATTGACGCTTTGATAAAAATTATCGGCGACAAGATTGTAATTCCAGGATTCGGCGGATTCTCCCTATACTACATCGGTAACTTTTTTGTGACTGGACTTTCTAAAGGTTCTTTTACCATCAGGGCTAAAAGTGTGACTTACAGTCTGTTTTCTGCGATTTTCCCTTTGCTGATTTTCGGATTCAGTTTGATTCCATTTGTCCCGATTCCAGGGTTCCAGGACACACTTATGGGAGTGATAACCGAAATGATGCCACCGGCAATCTACGAGGTATTCTTCGACACTATATCCGACACAATCCTCAACCCAAGCGGAACATTGCTGTCGTTCGGTATCATAACATCGCTGTTCTTTGCTTCGAACGGCATTCTTGCAATCATCGAGGCGTTCAACGCATCGTTTCACCACGTAGACAGACGTAATCTTGTCAGCAAGAGATTGATTTCAATAGCAATGGTTTTGATTTTATGCACACTTATAGTTGCAGCAATGACGGTGATAATAGGCGGTTCAAAATACATTGATCACCTTGCAACCCATCATACGACCATAGCCGATAGTACTTTCTGGTATGTCTGCCTGCATATTGCCAAATGGTTGATAATCGTACTGCTATACTTTATGGCAATATCGTTTCTATATTACCTCGCACCATCGAAGAAAAGTCGCTACAAGTTCATATCGCCGGGTGCAATTCTGGCAACAATAGTGCAGATCCTCTGTTCGTCGGGATTCTCGTTCTACCTAAATAACTTTGCTAACTACAACAAGATATATGGTTCGCTAGGTACGATAATAATTGTGCTGATGCTTTTGTATTTGACATCAATTTCGCTGATTCTCGGCTTCGAATTGAACCTCAGCATAATGTCGGGTAAAAGAAGTGATGCGGAAGAAAAGCAGATTGAGAAGGAAAGGTTTGAAATGTGGAAACGGAATCATGTATTTTCTAACAAGTTTATTAGGGAGTAGATTTTGATTGTGTCCAATTTATTAAGTTAATTATTAGTGGCTTAATATAGAAAAAGCCTTGTTGATTAATTTGTTTTCTTGCTTTTGACAAAAAGTTGTACCTTTGCACCTTCATTTTTGAATAGGATTTTTGATTTGAAAGATACGATAATTAAATACTTTAACCGTAAAAGAAACATTGCCACTTTCTTGGTTTTTGTTTATGCGTTTGCTATCGGTTTTATCTTCCTTGTGAATCCTTTTAATGTTAAGTCGTGGGTCGACTGGGAGGATACTGACGATTATGTAATAACGGTTCTGTCGGTCGTGGGGATTGGCTCTTTTGTGTTGCTTGCAAGCCGTTCGCTAATGTACATCCTTCGCAACAAGGTTGTTCTGAATTTCAGGAGTTTCTTGATATGGATTGCTGGAGAACTCGCGGTATTGTCGGCTTTTTATACATATTTTGCTCACGAATATGACCCTAAATATATAAATCAGGGATATTTCGACATATTCCCCAGAATATTTATGTATGTGGCTCTTATTCTGCTTGTCCCATATATTTTTTCGTGGATGTATGCGGCACTGAAAGTAAAGAGGGATATTGAGGCTGATGCTGTTGTGCCGACAAAGGAAGCTGAAGCAGATGACACAAAGTCTGATATGTCTAAGTCGATTTCCGAGACGGAACTTCTTTTGAAGGATCAGCCGGAAACCAAGCATAATATCGTCAATTTTAGCGATGACAAGGGTCAGCTGAAGCTTTCGGTTGATATTGACAACCTGCTGTACGTTGAATCGGCTGACAACTATGTCAACATATATTATTCAAACAAGGGAAAGTTCTCTCGTTTTATGCTTAGGTCGACGCTTAAATCAATTGAGGATACATTTTCGGAATGCGACCTTGTACGTTGCCATCGGTCTTATGTCGTTAATTTCAACAAGGTAAAGGTCTTGCGTAAGGAAAAGAGTGGTTTGTTTATAGACCTTGATTTTGCCAATTCGCCCGAAATACCAGTATCGAAGACATACGCAGAATCAGTAATTGGACATTTCTCAAAACATTCGCTATTGTAATGAATGTAAACGGAATACATTATAGGGCAATCTGGATGGAAGGAACATCCGTCTGCATGATTGAGCAGAATCTTCTGCCGTTCGATTTTAAAATTTTCAAGGCCGAAACTCTGGACGATACCTGTATGGCTATCAAGACGATGATAACCAGAGGTGCTGGTTCCATAGGTGCGGCTGCCGCTTACGGAATGTATCAGGCAATATGTGCATCCGATGATGCCAATTTGATTGAAAATCTTATTGTTGCTAAAAAGAAAATAGATTCTACACGACCAACAGCGGTAAATCTTTTCTATGCCACCGATAGGGTTTTGAAGGCTGCAAAAGTTTCCCGTGAATTTGCCATTAGTGAGGCTTTTGCTGTTGCCGATGAGTGCGCCGAGGCGGGGCGTATGATTGGCGAATATGGTAATACGCTAATTAAGGACGGCTACGGAATTGAGACTCATTGCAATGCTGGCTGGTTGGCTCTCGTGGATTATGGAAGTGCATTGGCTCCGATTTATGCGGCGCAATCGGCAGGAAAGAAGATTTTCGTGTATGCAGACGAAACCCGTCCTCGCAATCAGGGAGCAAGGTTGACGGCATGGGAATTGGCTTCGGCTGGTGTCGATCATGCAATTATTCCCGACAATGCCGGTGCTCACTATATGTCTCTTGGTAAGATAAACATGGTAATTGTGGGAGCAGACCGAATTGCTGCCAACGGTGATACAGCCAATAAGATTGGCACAATGGAGAAGGCTATCGCTGCAAAATATTATGGAATACCGTTTTATGTAGCGGCTCCATTGTCGACAATCGACCTCGGAACTCCAGATGGAAAGCACATTAACATTGAAGAACGCGATGAGGACGAGGTGCTGAAATATTCTGGATTGTCGGCATCGGGCAGGGTGGAGGAGTTCAGAATGGCAAATCCAACATCCCATGCCATGAATCCTGCCTTCGATGTTACACCAGCAGAACTGATTGCAGGAATAATAACCGAAAAGGGTATTGTGAAACCTAACGAACTGAAAAAACTTTTCTGATGTTTGAGCTAGAACGAATAAGGGTTGCGGAAACTATGCGCCGTTTGTACGACAGGCGTTTGACTACTGTCAGTGGAGGAAATGTAAGTTTGCGAAGTGCAGATGGTTATGTTTTCATTACTGCTAGCCAGAGCGACAAGTCGTGCATTGATATGCGCAAGGTAATCATTTTGTCGCCACAGGGCGAAAACCTAACGCCAAACCTAAAGCCAAGCATGGAGACGCAGATGCACCTTAATATTTACAAGTGCCGTCCCGATGTTTATGCAATTGTGCATTCGCATCCGGTTTATGCATCGACCTTTGCGGTTGCTGGAGAGGCTGTCGATTCTGCCATTACAGGCGAAGCCCGCTATATGCTTGGCAATGTCGGACTTGTAGATTATCATATTATGGGTTCAGCCGAGCTTGCAGATGCATGTGCAAAGGTTATGTCTGCTAGTAATGCGGCGATTATGGCTAAACATGGTGCCATTACAGTGGGCAAATCTTTGTTTGAGGCTTTTGATAGAATGGAAGTGCTTGAAAATACGGCTCAAATAAACTACAATTTACGCACAATGGGGTGTAAAGCTCGACTTTCAGACGAGGAAATAATTGAAATTGATAATTTTGGAAAACAATAAACTTTGATTATGAAAAAAATATTCTTCTTTTTACTTGTAGCAGTTGCATTTGGGTTGGTATCATGTGAAGCCAATGAGGAAACTTATAATACTTTCATTGGTGACTGGCACTTGTTTCGCATAAATGCAAATGGTGAGTATCGCAATCCTATCCCAGGTGGTGACACATGTTTTAATTTGCATTTTTTGAAAAACAATTCTTTGGTAGGAGAGTCGGTAACGACGCCTTTTTCGGCAATTTACACAATAAAGAAAAAGAACAAGATGACATGGTCCGGTTTTACATATTTGCCTGCTGTTGAGGATAGTACAGATAATGTCGTATTCATTAACAATATGCTGAAGGTAAATGCTTATGAAATGCGAGCAGATACTCTGAAGTTCATATACGATAAGAAAACATACTTGGTTTTTACTAGGAAGTAGGAGAAGCCTGCGGCGTTCAAAGTTTCCAGGTTCAATGTTTAACGTTTAAGGTTCAAAAACGGGATGTCATCCTGAACTTGTTTCTGGTTCTAATTCCGTTTTTTGGGGTTCAATGGCAGGTGTCGTTTCCATCCAGCATTATGAATGCAGCCCAATACCTTGGGTTTCCGAATCCATCCGTGTTCTTGACCTTGTTTTGTGCTGCGAGGAAGGCTTCGCACTTGGTCATGCCTTTGGTAAGGTTGGAGTAAAATTCGGTCATCATCAATAAGGTGGCATTGTCATCCACAGGCCATAGGCTCATGATGATGGTATGAACACCTGCTTTCTTGAAGCCTCGTTGCAATCCAAAAACGCCTTCGCCAGTGATTTCGCCGAGGGCTGTCTGGCAGGCGGAAAGCACGACAAGGTCGGTTTTGCGCAAGTCCATATAGCTGATTTCCTTGGCGGTAAGAACTCCATCCTCAATACCATCTGGGATTGGAAGATTCTGCCATGCATAGTTTGATCCCGACATTAGTAGTCCCGACTGGATGAGCGAGTTGTCGCCTGACAGTTTTTCCTCTGTTGGCAGGAAGAAACCGTGTGTTGCAATGTGCAAGGTGGAAATGCTTTTGCCCGACAGAGCCTTGAATGATTCCTCGTTTGCCTGCGTGCCTTCGTAGAGTGTTGTGGTGATTTGCTTGTTTTTCATTTTGCTGGCAATATCCTCGACTTCGGTCTTTGTACCTGGCAGATAGTTGAGACTTCCGCGTTCTTCATCCTTGTTGAAAGCCGCAAATGTTGTAAAGTTGGCACTGCGGGTAGCATAACGGTTGCTTTCGCGTTTCATTGTGGTAGTGTCGCTGTCGTAGTATATGCCACCATAGAGAACTGTGTTTTTCATCTGCATCGGCATATAGTCCAGTGTAAGGAAACGCGTTGACGACACACGATAAATCTCGTACTTATCTGAAATAAGTTTGCCGTCACCTGTTGGTGCGTATTCAATTGCTATCTGGTGCAACATTCCCGATGGAGCAAAATATATGCGCGGGTTTTCGGGGAAATATTTTTCCAGCGGTTTCCAAAGCATGTTGTAAAGTCCAGTAGATTCGTATATTCCCTGTCGTTTTGTTGTTACGGTTGTAGCCCCTCGGTTTTCATCAGTAGCTGGAGTGTCGTTTTTTGTCGGGGCAACACCTCGTTGCAGTTTCTGCATTTCAGACTTCTCGAACAAATGTAAGCAAACCGGAGCTTTCATATTCTTGGTAAGGACAAGAGCCATAAATTGAGTAGTTCCCTTTGTGGTAACATTTGTAAATTCAATTGCCACATCATTGTTCTTCATGGATTTTTGTATGTCCTTCCATCCGATGCTTATAAAGCGAGTAGCATCACCATATTCCTTGCAACTTTCCATTATGTGCCTTTCCTTCTTTTGAAGTTCGTTTTCAAGCGAATCGCAGTCGAATGTGCGTTCTGCAATAGGTTTGCTGAGCTCATTGTTAAGTTGCTGGTGCATTTTTTTCATGTCTTCGTATTCGGAAATAAGGGTGCTGTTGCCACTTTCCTTTATGATGTTTGTGGTACTTATTTCCGATGCCAGTAATAGACCCTTTGAAATAAGTTCGCTATCGTAAGCTATTTTAGTGGCAGTGGTATCATCTGATGCGTAGTACAAGTAGTTTCTTGTTTCATAAAAATAATCTTCGCAGGAGTTCCAGAAGGATTCCCGTTCGTGTGCAGTCATAAACGAGAAGTTACTAATCAGGTTGTTTCTAAAAATTTCTGTAGCTTGTTTATTGGTCAGTATCGCATTATGATAGTCGCCCATATTCGAATATGCGGCACCCATATTTTTCAGTGCCATCGAGTGGTATGAACTTGTTTCCCCATAATACTTTTTCCATATGTCCTTGGCTTGTGTGTAATAGTTCAAGGCATTGGAGTAATCGTCCATTTTGAAATAAACATTACCTATATTGTTTAGTTCAGATGCATAGATGCCATTGTTTTTTTTCGTTATTTTCATAGCTTGCATAAAAAACTTCAATGCATTCTGGTATTGACCTAAATCTGTACATATAGTACCGATGTTATTTAATGTTTCTGCATATTGTGGATGTTCCAATCCGTAAATCTTTTCCTTTATGTCGAGTGCTTGCACGAAATATTTTAGTGCGGTTTGCTTGTCATCCATCCTTGAATATGTGATTCCGATTAAATTTAGCGTGTGTGCATAATCTGGATGATCCTCGCCTAATTTTTCCTTGTATATTTTCAATGCTTGTGTTAGATATTTAAGTGCATTCTGGTATTCTCCAGTATTGCTATATACATCGCCTAATCCATATAGCGATTCGGCATAGTCGGGATGGTTTTCTCCCAACTCTTTTTTGCATATTTCCATACTTTGCGTATAGCATTTAAATGCATTCTGGTAGTCTCCCATAATGCAATATACAGCACCTAATCCGTTTAGTGCTACTGCATATTGTGGGTGGTTCTCTCCCCAAGCTCTTTTCCTTATTTCTGCTGCCAGCAAGCTGCAATTCTTAGCATTTTCGTAGTCGCCGAAACTTTGATATATTGCACTGATATTAATCCAAGCATTGGCTAGGCTAATATCGTACTTTCCTAAATTCTTTTCTTTTATTTTTACAGACTGAAGCAAGTATTTCAAAGCGGTCTTGTTGTCGCCCAATTGAATGCATGCAATGGAGACATTATTCAGGGCTGATGCATATTGTGGGTCATTTATTCCATATATAGCCTCCTTTATTTCCATTTCCTGCTTCCAATATTTTAGAGCATTTTGGTAATCGCCAAGACTGTAATATGCTGAACCAATATTATTTAGCGAATATGCGTAATATTCATCGTAACCATTGTCTATATTTTTAGTCAAATCCGCGGCCTGTTTGTAATATTCAAGCGCCTTTGAATATTTGAAATCGTCATAATAGCTATTTCCTGTGTTGATTAGTGATTCTGCTTTGTCGTAAATGGCATCAATGTTGGTTTGTGCAAAAGCTATGTTGCACACTAATGCGAGAATAGCTATTGATATTATTTTTTTCATGCAGTTATGTTTTGTCATTGCTGGAAATAAAAAAAGGCTACCGAAAGGGTAGCCCGTCAAATTATAGTATGTGTTATTTTACATTGAAATCGTTCTGCAGGTTTTCGCGACGCGAAGTAGGTTGCTGCTTTCCTTCACTCATCTTGCTTACACCGTCGAATATGAAGTTACGCAGTTCCGATACGGATATTGACTTGTCCTTGTTCTTGTCGGCCTTGTTCTTCTTGAAGGCGTCCATCAGACAGTAGGTGAATATACCGTTTTCGATGGATTCGTTTTCCAAAGCGTAACCGCCACCCGATGCAGCTGAGATAACAACTGTTCCTGTTCCTTTCTTCAGGTCGCTGAAGAGCAGACGCATAAGTTCGAATGAGTTGCCGAGGCTATTCTTTGTTTTCTTACGCTTGCTAACTGTTACAGCACCACGGGTATCGTCTCCGTCTGCCTTGTCGGCAATTTCAACGCCGTCCTGCTTGTCGACTTCACCAGAGTGGCAAGCATCCATCAGGAGCATCTTGTTACGAGCGGGAATGCCATCGAGCAGACCTTCAATGTCTTCGTATTTCAAACCATTGACCGACGGGTCGAAGAAGTCTATGTTCTGGGTTGCAAAGTACCAGTTCAAATCGTCGTCGAGCAGACCGTGACCTGCGATGTGAACATATACATAATCGTCAACCTTTGATTTCATGAGTTTTTCCTTCAGTGCGAGGAAGTTCTGCTTTGTACAGTTGCTGTTGTAAAGGGAATCAACAACAACATGGTCGAAGTTGTCGGCATGTTCGCTGAACAATTTTACGAATCCGCGTCCATCGTTGATGGTGTAGCGCAGGTTGTATTCTGACTGTTCGTAATTAGCAACTGCCAACGAGATTAAGTATAGTGTAGGCTTTTGCTTCTTGTTCGGGTTGTCGTAGTAGATTTCAATTTCTTCCTTCAGCGATTCCATACCTTTTTCGTTAACGCACGAGAATTGTATTGTATTTCTTCCGTTCGACAGCGGAATTTCCGAATTGACGATGGTTTCTCTCGAATATCTGTCGCTTAAGTCCATGCCGTTGGTCCCGTACAGAGGAACATCGTTAACATAGATGTTGAGCCTGTTGAGGTTGTAGTTGTCATCCTTCATCGAAAGCTTGACATCAAGATTTTGTTTTGTTGTCGAAAGCTGTATTTCGTTGGAGTTCATAACCTTAATTTCGGGTAACTCCATTTCTCCGTTGAGCATGCTTTCGGTAAATCCGAGTTTCTGGATACGCTTCTTGTATGCCGACTTGTACATGTCGATGATTTCGTTGTCGAAAACATCGAGAGACTTAAGAACGAGGTCGGGACGGTTGTACTTGATATCGAACTGTTCTGCTGGATAAACCTTTCCTTCGTGGTAGTATCCGAGACCGGTGATAGCATCGCCAGTTGCCATGTAGTAGTGTTCGGGTGTTACATAGATAAGTTTTCCACCATCAACAACATATATGCTAAGGAGTTTCTTTCCTGACTGAATGTCGTAGATGTTTAGTGATGCATCCTTAGCGGCAGCGATGAGGTATTGTTGTCCCTTCATAAGGGTGAAATCGCTTATGAAACCGTATTGGCCTTTGTATGTAACATTCTTTCCGTCCTTGCCAAGTCTTTCAATTTCGTAGCCTTTGCATTTGTATACATCACCGTTTGCAGGGTCAATTTTCACAAGGTAGTAGTCTTCCATAGTTGGCTCCTGTTTCTGGCGTAATACGAGTGAATTTTCGAAATCAACGCTTTCTGTCATTGCACCCATTTCGCATTCCAATCCAGCGCCGTAGCCAGTTATTGTCGGTTTGTACCTATATATTTTTCTGTCGTCCTCACCGATACCGTAGAGGTTGTTGGTAGAGTCGAAGCACATTTGCTTGAAAATGTGTACGTTGTTTGGAACAGCAATTCCTGCAGCAATACCTTTTTTTGCAACGCGTTCTTCCTTGCTTCCTAAAATCTTTAGGGAAGAAATGTTGGCGAATTTAAGTACAGGATCAGCGAGACCCCATTTTCCAGCGGAGTAGGCAATGTACTTTCCATCAGGACTAACAGCTACCGAGTATACATTTTCATCGTAGATACTGTTCTTGGAATCGTTGCCTTTCATTGCCTGTTCCTGTATTGCCTTTATGTCGAATACTTGTTTTACCTTGCCCGAACTGCTTTGTGCTTTGAATTTCTGGAGAACCTTTTTGTTGTCGAAGTCGACTACGGCTGCTGAGTTGTCGCTACCAGCGGTGACTGCAACACTGCTATTTGCCGAAACCTGAATGTCGGTAACTTGTCCGTCGTGGGTGTCGACAGCATCGCATAACAATTTATCGATCATGAAAGTTATCCTGTAAGCATATCCAAGTTCATCGCCGAAAACAAACGACTTGCTGTCGGGGCTTGATGCCAGTGCCGATATGTTGAAACTTCTTGGGATCAATCTTTTTTCGAGTTTGTAGCTTGGCAGTCGCCAGATACTTACCGAGCGGTCGGCTGATGCGATTGCAACCATGTTGCCCTGTTTCGAGAATGTTATGTCGTTGATTGGCAAACTGTGGATGTTTTCGAAGTGTTGCAAGTTCATCAGGTTGTTGCAGAAGTATAGGCCTCCGTTTTCGTCTCCGGCAATGATGTACTTGTTGTCGTTGGATTCGGCAACGTATGTGAATTTTGTATATGCATTACGGTTGAACAATGTACCGCCACTATTCCTTTTCAGTTGTGAGTTTCTTATCTTGAAGTTAGGCGACATCTTCTTGGGTGGAACTCCGTGTGGTGCATCCGATGTAATCAGGGTGCTGGGATCGAAGCATATTGCATTGTCGGTGTTGCTTGCATATAGTTTCCCGTCTTCATCGAACTTTATACCAGTTATCAGTTTGGTGCCAGGGAATTTTGTGCGGTAGAACACTTTACCTGCTACGATGTCGTATATTATGATTTCGTTGTTGTCGTCGGCGCTGGCTATGTATCGGCCAGTGTTGTCCCATTCAACAAACATGATGCTTCCCGAATGTCCTGATTGTATAACAGGGACAACTTCTTGCGAGCAAACCATTGCTACGCAAAATATTGATAATATTGAAATTAGAAACAATTTTTTCATAATCCTTATTTTTTGTATTGTTGTAATATCTTAGCTTCTGTTATCTTGTTTGTTCTGATCAGGTAAGTTATTCCTGCTCCGTATTCAAGTTTTATCGACTTGGTTGATGCTGCGCTAGCTACATCTGGAACTATGCCGAACAATGAAATTACGAGCGAGTTGCCAATGTAGAAGTCGAATCCCATTCGAGGATCGATGTGGAATCCGAAATCACGCATTCTTTCTGCCGCTGCATTGCCATTAAAGTCGATGTATCCGTCTTCTGTGCTAGTCTTTTTCGAATCGTAGTTGATAAGGGTTTCGTTAGACTTGTCGCATAGCTCGAATGGTGCGAACACTGCATACTTGAAGTTTGCACCGATGCTGAACGACATGTGAATAGGTCCTAGGTAGAAGTGTGGTCTATATAGGGCCTGTACCAAAGGCGAATATGATGTCAGGTTCAGGGCAATGTCTTCTTTCACTATGCCATCGGAACCGACAATTTCCTTGTTTGCACCCAAGAATACTTTTGCTGTCCTGTATTCAAGACCTATAGCAAGAGTAACCCTGTGTCTCTTTATGCCCATGTCGAATGGAAAGTATGCACTTCCTCCGAATACTTTTGAATCTCCAGTCATATTGGCTTGAAATTCTGTGTTGTTGTATATGAACTTGATGTTTTCTGTAGAAGTGTAGGTCTTGCCCATAAAAACTTCAAGTCCAAAACCGTTTACCACCTTTTGCGAAAATAATAAAGGTGGTATTGCCATGATTAACAGTACGATAAGTTTTCTCATGAATTATCAGTTTTTAAAATTTGTGCAAATATACAAATTTTATTTTGTACGTCATTGTGTTATGACTACTTTTTTTATAACATTGTCGTTCGACTCGATAAACTCTCGGAGTTCTTCTCTGTTTATGTCGATTTGCTTTGTCCTCGACACCATTTTTATTCCTCGAGTTGAGTTTTGTGTGTCAAAAAGTGTTATGTATAGTTCTGTTTCTCCGCTACATGTGTCGATAATATTAGCAAACTGTTTTCTGAATACCGAATCGATATTGCTTATGTCAATGTACAGGTTTATTGATTTTGTCTTCAGGTTTTGTAGCATTCGTATGTTGCGGTAGTAGACAGACAGTTGAGGTCCGTTGTTGTCGGTCTGTTTATTCGACTGGTATTTGTTTTCCCTTATTTCTACGTCCATTATTATGGAATAGCCTTCGCAAAGGTTGCCCTTGTAATTGCTGTAGTCATCCCTGAATAGCGGGAATTTCAAGTCGCCATAGTAGTCAATGAGTGTGTATTCTCCGAAAAGATTTCCATTCTTAGATGTCCTTTCCACGCTTTTTGTAACGTATCCTACAACCGTCATCTTTGTCTTGACTTTCTTTTCCTCAATGATTTTCGATGCCTTGTCGAGCGGAATGATGTTGGTATTGTTGATGAAGAACTTGAACTTGTCGAGGGGATGTGCCGACAGGTATATTCCAAGGACAGAATATTCGTTCTTGAGTTTAGTTGACATATATACCATCTTGTCCATTCGTGGCGGGAGTTTTGGCAGAGATATGGAGAATGTCGCGGATCCGCCGAACAGAGACATAGTATTGTCGTTTTGTTGCTGCTGTACCGAGCGTCCGAACCTGATAAGGGTGTCGAGTGTAGATTCTCCCTTTTCGTTGAAAACCGATGCTATCTGGTCGCGCGAAGTTGAGTTTGGATTTGTGGGGGTATCGAAACTGTCGAATGTGCCGCCGAATGTCAGAGCTTCGATGGTCTTCTTGTTTACCGATTGCAGGTTTACTCTCGACACGAAGTCGAATATGTCCTTGTAAGGGCCGTTTGCTTCTCGTTCAGATATTATTGCCAAAACAGCGGCTTCGCCTACGCCTTTTACGCCACCGAGTCCGAAGCGGATGTCACCGCTCTTGGTTACCGTAAAGTTGAGGTCGCTTTCGTTAATGTCGGGGGACAAGACATTTATCTTCATGCTCTTGCATTCGTTCATCAACTTTGTGACTTCGGTAATGTCGTCCTTGTTGAGTGTGAGGTTGGCTGCCATGAATTCGGCAGGGTAGTGGGCTTTCAGGTAGGCTGTCTGGTACGAAACCCATGCGTAACATGCAGCATGCGATTTGTTGAACGCGTACGAAGCAAAGCTTTCCCAGTCGCCCCATATTTTTTCAAGAATCTTCGGGTCGTGTCCGTTCTTTTTCCCTCCTTCGATGAACTTGGGCTTCATTTTGTCAACAATGTCTTTCTTCTTCTTACCCATGGCTTTACGCAATGCGTCGCTTTCTCCGCGTGTGAAATCGGCAAGCAATCGCGACAAAAGCATGACCTGCTCCTGATAAACGGTGATTCCGTATGTATCTTTCAGGTACTTTTCCATTACGGGTATGTCGTAGGTTATAGGTTCCTTGCCGTGCTTGCGGGCGATGAACTGTGGGATGTATGCCATTGGTCCCGGACGATACAGTGCGTTCATTGCGATGAGGTCTTCGAATACAGTCGGCTGAAGTTCGCGAAGGTACTTCTGCATTCCGCCCGATTCAAACTGGAATATGCCGATTGTCTTTCCTGCACAATAAATCTTGTATGTTTTGGGGTCGTCGATAGGAATGCTGTTTATGTCGAGGTCGATGCCTTTTGACTTCTTGATGTTTGAAACGGCTTCTTTCATAATGGACAGTGTGATAAGTCCCAGGAAGTCCATTTTTATAAGTCCAACGCTTTCAATGACATGTCCGTCGTATTGGGTTACAGGTAGACGGCGTTCGGATTCTTTGTCCTCGATAGTGCTTATTGGTGCGAATTTGGTAAGGTCGTCGGCTCCGATAATGAATCCGCAGGCGTGTATTCCTACTTGTCGTATAGTCCCTTCAAGTTCTTCGGCGTATTCGATCATTGTTGCAACATTGGGGTCGTCGCCTTCTACTATACTCTTGATTTCGGGGACATATTTTATGCAGTTCTTGAGGTTTACCTTAGGCGTTTTCCCTTTTTCGTCCTTTAATGATTCATCGAATTTGTCGGGAATCAAAGCTTTTATTTCGGCTACGCGCTGAAGTGGAACACCTTGAACACGACCTACATCGGCAATTGCCGATTTTGTTGCCATTGTTCCGTATGTTATGATGTGAGCGACCTTTTCCTCTCCATATTTCTCTGTTACCCAGTCGAGTACCTTACCGCGCCCTGCATCATCGAAGTCAACATCTATATCGGGAAGCGATATACGGTCGGGGTTTAGGAAACGCTCGAACAGCAAGTCGTATTTCAATGGGTCTAAGTCGGTGATATGCAAGCAGTAGGCAACAACCGAACCGGCAGCCGAACCTCGGCCAGGGCCAACCCATACGCCCAATTCTTCCCTTGCACCGCGTATGTAGTCTTGCACTATGAGGAAGTATCCGGGGAAACCCATTGTCTTCATAATGTGAAGCTCGAACTTTATTCTGTCGGTTTGTTCCTTGGTAAGATTCTCGCCATAGCGCTTGTGGGCACCGTCCCATGCGAGTTTTGCAAGGTAGTCGGCTTCGAGCTTTATGCGGTATAGTTTGTCGTAACCTCCGATTTTCTTGATTTTCTTTTCGGCCTCCTCCTGCGACATTACAACATTACCGTTTTCGTCGCGGGTAAATTCGTTGAAAAGGTCCTCGTGTGTAAATTTCTGGCGATATTCTTCCTCTGTACCAAAGTCTTCTGGAATCGGGAAAGCTGGCATTATAGGTCCGGAGTCGATGTCGTAGACCTCGATTTTGTCAGCGATTTCCATAGTGTTTTCCAGTGCTTCGGGCAAGTCGGAGAAAATGGCTTCCATTTCTTCGGGCGACTTTAGCCATTCCTGCTTGGTGTATGCCATTCCACGGTTTGGATCGTTTAGCTCGGTCTGTGTGCTTAGGCATATAAGCCTTTCGTGAGCTTCTCCGTGTTCCTCCTCAACGAAGTGGACATCGTTAGTCGCGATAATCTTAATATCATGTTTACGAGCCAGTTCTATAAGCACCTTGTTTACCATTTGTTGCTTTTCGAATGTGTCGCGAGCACCGCCAGGCTTGTCTGTTTTGTGCCGTTGAAGTTCGATGTAGTAGTCTTCGCCGAACACGCGCTTGAACCATAGTATTGTCTCTTCTGCCTTGTCGAGTTTGTTGCCAAGTATGAGTTGAGGTATTTCACCGCCAAGACAAGCGGAACTTGCAATCACGCCTTCGTGGTATTGTTCAAGCACATTCTTGTCGATTCGCGGGGTGCTGTAGTACCCCTGTGTGAATCCTATGGATGACAATTTGCAAAGGTTCTGGTATCCTTTTTTGTTTTTTGCAAGCAAAATCAGGTGGTAGCCACTGCTATCGACAATTTTCATTTTTCCGCTTTCGGGCGAAGGTTCACGGTAATCCTTGTCCTTGTCGTAAAGGGTTCGGCGTGCACAATATGCCTCGATGCCGATTATCGGCTTGAAAATCTGTTGCTTTAGTTCTTCGATTTTTTTTGAAGCATTTGCTTTTTCCTCTTCTGAAGCATCTTCTTTTGCAAGAATTTTTTCTTGTTCCTTGATTTTGTCCTTGGTTTTTTCGTTTACACTTTTGGCTGTATCCATTAGGTCCTTTATGCCGTACATGTTTCCATGGTCGGTGAGGGCGAGGGAGTACATTCCGTTTTTCATCGCCTTGTTTATCAAATCGGGAACTTTCGACATTCCGTCGAGTACAGAGTAGTGGGAGTGAACGTGTAAATGCGTGAACCTAACCATTTTGCAAATCTTAAAATACCTGCTACGAAAATAGCGCGTTTGAAGTTAGTGATGTGTATTTTGTCGCTATTTTTTTCAAAAAGTAATTAACAGCGACAATGTATTTGACAATGAGAAACTTGTATTTTAATTGTGCAAAAACGGTGTGGATGGATGGTTTTATAGTTCGATATACAAAGGAATCAGTCTTTCTTGTTGTCGAAGTATTTGTCCTTGTATTTTTCGTAGCGTTCTTCCCATTGTTCTATGCTTTCGTCGTCGAACTTTATGGGGCCGATGAGGTTCATTAGGTTCCTGATTTTTGCTGCTCGTGCCGATGCTTTTTTCGGATTGCGTTTGGGGTCGCGAGGGTTGGGGTAGGCGGCTACGATTTGCGAGGCTTCGGTCTTGGTAAGATTTTTTGCGCTCTTGTGGAAATATTCTTGGGCGGCGGCTTCGGCTCCGTATATGCCTGGTCCCATTTCGATGACATTCAGGTACACTTCCATTATTCGTTCCTTCGACCAGAACAATTCGATGAGGAAAGTCTGGTACACTTCCAGTCCTTTGCGTATCCACGAGTGACCTTGCCACAGAAATACATTTTTTGCAGTCTGCTGTGAAATTCCGCTTCCGCCACGATTGTTCTTGCCCGACTTGTGCTCTTCGATTGCAATGTCTATGGCTACGCGGTCGAAACCATTGTGACCTAGGAACATATTGTCTTCGCTTGCCACGGATGCATCAACAAGATAGGGCGATATTTCATCAAGCGACTTCCATTCTTTTTTCAGAGGCTCGCCTTCAAATACGGAACGTGAAATCATGGTGAGTGTAATTGGTGGATTTACCCAGCGGTAGAGTATAGTTGTGAGCAGATTTAGTCCGAAAATACAAAGTATTGTTATCAATATGATTTTTAAAATCTTGCGGAATATGGACTTGCCACTTTTCTTCTTTGATTGTTTTGCCGAAGAGTCCTTTTTTGCGTTACTTTTTCCCATTTTTTTTTACTCCTTTACAATCTTTTCGCTGTAACTGTTTTTCCCTGATATTAATCTGATAAAATATATTCCTGTTTTCAAGTCGCTTGTGTTGACAACAGAAATCACATCATCGCACTTGCCTTGCTTGATTTCTTTGCCAGCGATGTCGTATATGCTGTATGATGTTGGCGTTTCGCTATATTGTGAAATGTGAATTTGTTCGGAGAATGGGTTCGGGTACACCATCGTAGCGCTTTGCTTGAATATTTCAGCCGATAGTATTTGGGATGCTTTCCAGTTTTCGGCAAGGCTATTGTCGGAATTAATGTCGTTGAGTTCCAGAAAATAGCCACGACCATTGGCTTCTTCTGGCCATGGCCTATTGCAACTGTATGTAACCTCGTCGATTAGGTTTCCCCAAACGTCATATAAAACTAGTTTTTGCGATTGGTTTGACAGATGTCTGGCATATTGTCCGAATGGTATTTGTGCATAATGAGTAACGAATTGTATGCTGTCGGAACAGATAATTGCCTTCTGGTTTGGTAAAAGGAAGGAATTTATTGGGAAAACATAACTTAACCCCATTCCGCCAAAATATATTCCTGTAAGGTTTATGCGTTCCTCGCTGTTGTTCGTTATTTCAATGAATTCCAGCCTTTCGCTACTTACAAAGCCTTGAGGTTTCGGGTTGTAGTTGATGCGCGAAATAACAAGGTTGGGTACATATTCGTCTTGGCATTGTTCGCACTGACCAATATTGTTGTTCATCCATTCGATGCGTTGTTGTATCCAGTTTTTCATCGAGTCGATGTTGCTGGTTTGGTGATTTGTTGTTTGCCATCTGGCGCAATCGCGAGGAACAGCTTCTGCAATAGTGGATTTGGCTTCGTCAATGAAGTTACATACGCTTTCGTAGTTTAGTGGTTGACCTTCGGCGATTAGTTCGTGCCAGCGTTTCGACATGTGGCAGCGGTATGTTGGGTTGTCGAAAAGATCTTTCCAAAACATTGCACCTTCATTTGTGTAGTTGTAAAACTGCCATACATTGTATCGGCTTCTGTTAGTCTGTATGTCGTTGCCGAATGTCAGGTTGAAGTCCCATACCGGACCGGCACGGAGTTTTCCTTTGGTATCCTTGTGGAAGAATGTGCTAAGCTGGTAAATGTCAACATTTGACGAGAATTCGCCTACTAGCATGAAGTCGATAAACGACTGAATATCAATCATTGAAGGAAAACCAACGTCAATGGCTTCGTTCTGAGCATGTATTTTTTCTGTGAATTCGTTGTAGTAATCTTTTATGTATTCTATTTCGGGTTGTCTGATGTGTCCTACTTTGGGGTAGATTATCGAATACATTATCGAGTCGCAGTAGTTTGTATGATATGGATAGTCGAACCATGATGTCGTGTCTATGTCGCGATCCGCTCTAAAAATGTATCCGTGTAATGTGTCGTGGACTTGCAGTTGTTCCGGCTGCTTTTCAATGTTAATTCTATATTTTCCAGCCTTTTGTTTTTCGGTAAAAATGTACAGTCCCATGTAATCGCCGTCAATAACAACTTCGCAGAATCGGCATCTAGGTGCATAGTTGCCCATCTTTTCCGATAGACCGTAGGATATGAAGTCGCGTATGTATGACGGGTCGAAAGCAAAGTTGATTAGTATCCAATCATTTTCAGGAGGAAGTCCAAGCAAACTTACATTGTTGTTCTCGTCGGCGGCATGAATGGTGTGAATTGCGTATGGCTTTTTGGGTATGTATTGCGAAGTGTTGCCGCGAATTTTTATTTCAATGTCGCCATCGTAGTTTAGGTTTCGCAGGTCGGAGGTATCGGCCATATAATTTCTGCTTCCGTCTTCATGGAAGATGATCTTCATTTTTGATCTGACATGATTTTCGTTGTTTATGGTATCGCCACAGGTGTTAATGACGATAATCGGCAGGTTGCTGTCGGTAAAATCTTGCGCATTGACATTTGTCGTAACTAATGCAACAATCAAGATGATAATATTCTTGCACAATCGTAAATCCAAAATCAAAAATCCCCAATCAAAAATCGTAAATCTAAAGTCGTAAATCCAAAATCCCTCTTAGGTCTTCATCATATTGCTTTACAATGTTTTTCCAGTCGAATTGCTCGGCAATGGTGTCGAAATGTTCTCTTGGAACGATGTAGTTGTGCTGGAATTTGTTGTCGTGGAAATCTATAATCTTGTCGGCAAGCGACTTGTAGTCTTTCTTTTCGATGAAGTCGCCGTTTATGCCGGCGGTTATTAGTTTTTCGTTGTTACTAACTTTCGTGGCAATCACATACTGACCGCAGGCAAGGGCTTCGAGCAGAGCCATGCTCATGCCTTCGGCAAGCGATGGCATGACAGTTAGCGATGCCGACTGGTATTCGGCAATAATCTCCGGCTTTGTGAGCCAGTTCTTGAAAATAACATTGTTTTCAAGTCCGTTTTGCTTTACGAAATCTTCCATCTTCTTACGCATTGCCCCGTCGCCAACTATGTGAACTTCAAAGTCTGAAATCTTTTCCTTTGCTATTTTGATAGCTTTGAGGAATGTCATCGGGTCTTTTTGCATAACGAGCCTACCAGCAAACAGGATTGTAAACTTTTTTGCTCGCGTGCTTTCATCGGGGAAGAATTTGTCGCGGTTCCATCCGTTGAATATAAGCTTGTTTTTGGATGTCGTGCCTCCTAGGAATGCGTTGATGTTGCAGAGCATTTCGTCCGACTGCACATAGTTGCGCTTCGACTGCATGCATATCTTGCGAATCCAATGGTAGCAAGCGGCGTGATACCACATCATCTGTTCGGGAAAGAACCAAGGAATGTCGTGTCCGTGCGAAATGATTACATACGGCAGGTGGAACATATCTTTCATGCTGTAAGCGACTTCACCGCATGGTAGTGCGAAATTTGCAAAGCAGAGGTCGTATTTGCCGACTTGCAAATGTTTTTTCAGGAAGCGCTTGGCGCAAATCATCCACGACAGCATTTCGCGGATATTTGACTGAAAAACATCCTTGCGCTTTGATTTTAGGCGAAGCACGCGAACTCCATTTTCTATGCTATCCTCCTCTGTGCCATTATAGTAGGTCGTGAGGACTGTTACCTCGTTGCCAAGCGCAGCAAGACCTTCGGCAATATTCTTCGAGATTATGCCGGCTCCGCCACCAAGCGGTGGGTATTCGTAGTTTAGCACGAGGAGTTTCATGTCGCAAAGATAATTTCTTTATGGTATCGTTTGAAAAGTTTTAACTAAATATTATGGATAGTATTTGTAGAAGCAAGTTAAATTTGTTCTGATTTTTTTATGACAAAATGACTATGAAAAAGTTTTGTGTATTTTGCGTGGTGATGCTCGTGGCTGCCGTTTCGATGGCAAATGATTGTGTGTCGCCGATGTTTTCGATGAGAACAGAAATGGTCTCTGTCGTTGATGGAGAAGTTGTTGATTTGTATTTGGATTGTTTTGAGAATGCAGTGAAAGCCAAAGATATGGAACTTGCTGCGAAAATAGCCAATGTTTTGTTCGGAATGGAGCTGAACAGCTCCCAGCAGAAGCGTTTTTCTGCGATTGAAAATAAGATTTCGAAGAAGGATTATCGCATATATCGCGATAAACTAAAAGATTTGTCATCGAAGCCAAAGGTTATAAATGATAATTCACGCTATGCCGAGAATGATGATGTGTATGTTGAGGATTACAATTATGAAGAACGCTCGTTTGTGGACGATATGGTAGATTCTTTCTCTGCATTTTTTGATGAGCTGGGAGCGGAGGCAGATTCTTCGAGTTGGCATTATGAAAGGCACGATACCATTGATGGGGGAGGGATTGTAGATGTTTTTGTGGATGCTTTCAACAGATTTCTTTTTGATGACGGTAATGCGGAGATTAGCGACAAATCTGTGTCGGCAGATGAGGCCGAGATTGATGCCTTGCTTGATGAGTACGAAAAGTATGTAAATTTGTCTGTTGGTGCTTTGCGAGAAGTTATGTCGGGCAACAAGGACGCAATGGATGATTTCGATAAATACAGCCACGAGGCATCTGCTTTGTCAGATAAGATTGCCAAGACTGGCAACGGAATGAATTCAAGGCAGTTCAAGAGGTATATGCATATTTTGGGTGACATGTTTAGTGGTATGTTCTAAAATTTTTAGCATTAATCGATGAATCTGCATTGTCCTTTTTCTTGCAAGTCCGAATGTTTTTTGTAGCTTTGCACTTTCAAATAAAAATATATTTATGAGTCTTTTGCGAAAAATGTTATTGGCTGTCGTTGCGCTGTTTTCATTCTCAGTGATGTTTGCGCAGATGGCAGAACCTGTTAAGTGGAAATTTTCTACAGAAAAGATTTCCGAGAAGGAATTTAATCTTGTAATGACTGCAACAATAGAGGACAAATGGCACCTCTACTCACAGCATTTCGATGCGGGCGGACCTATGCCCCTCGTGATTACTTACACAAAGTCGGACAAGTACAAAACCGTCGGACAAACTACCGAGTCGCCGGCTCCTACAGCCGAGTACGACGATGTTTTCATGGTTAATGTCAAGTATTTCACCAAGAAGGCAACATTTAAGCAGAAGATTGAGGTTTTGACTGATGCTTCATTTTCCATAAAGGCGGAACTAAATGGACAGGCATGCTTCGAGGATGGACAATGTCTACCAGTGAATGCGGATGCTAATTTTAAAATAGACTTGCCAAAGAAGGAAACTGCCGAACCAGAAAAAACTTCAGTAGAACCTGCGACTACTGATGAAAAAACGACAGAAGTTGCAGAAGTCGAGGTGGCAGAGGAACCGGCAGCCGATTCTGCTCAAGCAGAAGTAGTTGAACAAAAATCCGACAAGGGCGGAACTCCTCGCATTATTTCGCAAAACGAATTTGTTGAGGAAACGACTGAAGACGGTTCCATGTGGGCATTCTTCTTCCTTTCCCTGCTGTTCGGTATTCTTGGAATTTTGACACCTTGCGTGTTCCCGATGATTCCAATGACAATCAGCTTCTTCATGCAGGGAGACTCCAGTAAGTTCAATTCTATCCTTAAGGCGTTGATTTTCGGAATTTCAATAACGGTACTATATACTATTATAGGTGTGATTGTGTCGCTGACAAATGCTGGCGCAGGTCTGACAACTGTACTTAGCACGCACTGGATTCCAAACTTGATTTTTTTCTTGCTGTTTGTTGTGTTTGCTGCATCTTTGTTTGGCCTATTCGAAATCATTCTGCCGACTTCGCTTGCAAACAAGAGCGACAAGCAGGTTGACAAGGGCGGAATTTTCGCATCGTTCTTCCTGGCTCTTACCACTGTAATCGTAAGTTTCAGTTGTACGGGACCAATTGTCGGTGCTTTGTTGGTAAAGGCTGCCAGTGGAAATGTACTTGAACCGACAATCGGTATGCTTGGTTTCGGACTTGGTTTTGCATTGCCGTTCACAATATTGGCAATAGCTCCTAACTGGCTTAAGAAGTTGCCGAAGTCGGGTGGATGGATGAACTCGGTGAAGGTTGTCATGGGCTTCTGCCTGTTGGCATTCTCGCTCAAGTATTTCTCCAACATCGACCAGAACTATCACCTCGACATAATGAGTCGTGAGCTATACATTGCCATTTGGATTGTAATCAGCGTTTTGTGCGGACTTTATCTTCTTGGCAAGATTCGTTTCAAAATGGATAGCGAGGTCAAAACAGTAGGTTTCTTCCGTATGATTTTGGCATCGGCGTTCTTTGTTTTCGCGCTCTATTTGTTTCCTGGAATGTTTGGTGCCAACTTGTCGTCGGTATCAGGACTTCTTCCGCCAATGACCACGCAGAATTTCAACCTTGCAGATAATGGTGGCGTTGCTTCCGAAGGCGCTTTGTGCGGAACTCCAAAGTATTCAGAATCAATGCATACTGCTTACGGTGTCAATGCATATTTCGACTACAAGCAGGCATTCGATTGTGCCAAGTCGCAGAACAAGCCGGTAATCCTTTATTTCACAGGACATTCGTGTGCAAATTGCAAGAAAATGCAGGCAGAAATATGGGCTAACAAGTCGATTGCCGAAAAGTTTAACAACGAGTTTGTTATGACCGCCTTGTATGTGGATGAAAAGTCGGTTGAAGTGCCTGTCGAAGAGCAGTTTACATCGTCAAACGATGGCAAGTTGAAAAAGACGCTCGGCGAGGTGAATGCCGATTTGCAGATTGTTAATTTCCAATGCAATACACAGCCATTCTATGTGGTTGTAAGTCCCGAAGGAAAGGTGCTTACAAAGCCGATGTCGTACAATACTAATGCTGAGGAATTTATTGCTTTCCTGAACGAAGGTTTGGAAAATTATAAGAAGTAAAATGTCAAAAAGTTAAATATAATATGTTTATGAAGAAAATTACAGCAATTTTATTTGTGTTTGTTCTTGTTTTTGGAATGACAGCAAGGGCAGACGAAGGTATGTGGCTATTGTCGATGATCGGCAAGAACTACGATGATATGAAGAAGCAGGGATTTAAGTTAACTCCTGAAGATATATATAGTGTAAACAAGGGCTGTATTAAGGATGCAGTTGTAGGTTTGGGTAGGGAAGGTTCTCCTTTCTGGCATTTCTGCACGGGCGAAATCGTTTCGGGCGAAGGCCTTATGTTCACCAACCACCACTGCGGATATTCAATGATTCAGACCCATTCTACAGTAGATCACGACTATTTGAAGGATGGTTTCTGGGCTTATTCGAAGTCAGAGGAACTTTCGAATCCTGGTATTACCGCATCGATACTCGTTAGGATAGAGGATGTTACAGCAGAAGTTGAAAAGTCGTTTACAAAGGACATGACCGAACGTGACCGTAGCCTTGCTATCAAGAATGTATCCAAGACTATAATTGACAAGGCTGTAGAAGGAACCAATTACAAGGCCCAGGTAAAGGATATGTTTGGTGGAAACCAGTATTTCTTGTTGGTATATGTTATATATCAGGATGTTCGTCTTGTTGGTGCTCCTCCATCATCTATGGGTAAGTTTGGTGGCGATACCGACAACTGGATGTGGCCTCGTCACACAGCCGACTTCTCGATGTTCAGGATTTATACAGCACCCGATGGTTCGCCAGCAGCATATTCCAAGAAGAATGTTCCGCTTAAACCGAAACATTTTTTGCCTGTTAGTGCAAAAGGGGTAGAGGATGGCGATTTCGCAATGATTATGGGATTCCCAGGAACAACAAACCGCTATGTCACATCGTTCGGACTTGAGGAAGTTATGCAGGTTACAAACAAGTTGCGTTACGAAATCAGGGACGTGAAGGTAAATGTATTGCGTGAAAAAATGAATGCCGACCCGAAGGTGAAGATTCAGTACGCTTCGAAATATGCTTCATGTTCAAATTATTGGAAGTATTCAAACGAGCAGAACAAGGCATTGGCACACCTCAATACTATGGAAATCAAGAAGAACATCGAATCTGATTTGTGCAAGTGGGCTGATGCAAAGGGCGAATCGAAGTATCGCGATGCTTTGAATGCTCTTCAGAAGATTTACCAGTCGAGAAGAAGTCAGGCCGAGGCAGTAATGTATAATAATGAGGGACTTCAAGGTTCCGAACTTCCTTACTTCGCATTCCGTTGCAAGTCGTTGGCTTCTGCCTTTGCTACAAAGCAGATTGGAGAAATAACATCTGCCGCAAGCGATTTGAGAGAACCGGCAGCAGCTTTCTACAAGGATTATGATCCGGAAACAGAACGTGCGCTTATGAAGGCATTGTATCGCAAGGTTTACAATGAAATGGATCCGAAGTATTTCCCTGAATTTTTTAAGACAATACAGACCAAGTACAAAGGCAATGTTGAAAAATATGTTGACGATGCTTTAAACAAGTCAATTTTCACAACCGAAGCCAAGTTCAATGCATTTCTCGACAAGCCGACCGAATCTGCATTCACAAATGATCCTATATTAAAGATCGGTGACGACATAATTGACGTATATAGAAAAGTTGCCTACGAGTACAACGACCTTTCTGCTGATTTGGGAAAGAATAACCGTATATTCATCGAAGGAATACTTGCCATGAACAAGGACAAGAATTTTGCTCCCGATGCAAACTCGACTATAAGAATGACATACGGAAATGTAAAGAGCTACGAACCGCGTGATGGTGTTTTCTACGATTACTACACAACCTTGAAGGGCGTAATGGAAAAGGAAAATCCTAACAGCTACGAATTTATTGTCCCCGAAAAGTTGAAACAGCTTTACAAGGATAAGAATTTTGGCAATTATGTAAACAAAAATGGTGATGTTCCAACTTGCTTCATTACCAACAACGATATTACCGGCGGTAATTCGGGCAGCCCAGTTATCAACGGCAACGGTGAACTTATCGGTCTTGCATTCGACGGCAACAGCGAGGCTATGTCGGGCGACATCGACTTCGAGGAAAACTTGCAGAGGTGCATCTGCTTGGATGTAAGGTATGCTTTGTTCATCATCGACAAGTATGCCGATGCTCAGAACCTGATAAAGGAAATGGACATAAGACGCTAATTAATAATGTACAATTAATTGATAATAATATGTAGAGATGTTGCGTGCAACATCTCTACAATAATTTGAATAATATGAGAAAATTTTTAATTCTTTTTGCTATCGTTTCCGTAGCGGGAATGCTGGCATTAAGTGGATGTGATTTTGGTGATACCTATACTATAACTTTCGATGCTAATGGCGGAACTGGAGTAATGGATCCGCAGACATTTACAGGAAGTGTAAATAAAGCGCTTACACTTAACAAATTTACTCGTGAAGGTTATGGCTTTGCGGAGTGGAATACCATACCAGATGGAACTGGTGTAAGGTACATGGATGGTCAGGAAATAAGTGTTAGCAACGATATGACGCTATATGCTCAGTGGACTGCCGATAGCATTTTGCATCCAAGTGATACAACAGGAAATACATTTGTCGTTACATTTGATGCCAATGGAGGAACAGGCACTATGCAACCTCAGACCTTCCAAAGCGGAGTAAGACAGGAGTTGACAGCCAATGCTTTCACACGCGAAGGCTACACTTTTGTAAAATGGAATACAATTGCCGATGGCTCTGGCTTGCATTACTACGATGAGCAGGATATAGTAATTTACGAAAGCATGACTTTGTATGCGCAATGGTCATCAAATGGAGGCACGCAGGGCGAAGGACAGTTGAACGGACATGCATATATTGACCTTGGTTTGCCGAGCGGCACCAAGTGGGCTACCTGCAATGTCGGAGCAACAGTCCCGGAAGGTCACGGAGAACCAGTTGCTTGGGGCGAAACTGCTTCCAAGTATAGTTATTTTTGGACTAATTATAAGTATTGCAACGGTTCTTATGTTGAATTGACCAAATATTGCAATGTGTCATATTATGGTATCAACGGTCATGTTGACAATTTGACCACACTCGAGTCTGTTGACGATGCAGCAACATCAAACTGGGGCGCAGGTTGGCGTACACCAACGCGCAATGAGATGGATGAACTATTTGACAATTGCACTCGTGCGGCTGTAACGCAGGGCGGAGTAGCAGGATACAAGTTTACAGGACCTAATGGAAACAGCATTTTCCTGCCTGCAAATGGTTATCGCGATATGGAAATTGTGTATGATGCCAGTACATGTTATTATTGGACAAGTACGCTCTATACAGCCAACGAACCATATATGGCGTACAGCCTTATTGTCAGTCCCGAAAATTCATACGTGAATGTTAGCTCTCGTGCTAGGGGACTTCTTGTGCGGGCAGTATGTCGATAGGATAATTATAACCAGATTATATGTAAGCGTTCGGGCTATGCTCGGACGTTTTTTTTGTGTTAACAGATACATCTATGTACAAATATGTATATATAGTCTAATGATTTGGCTTTTGGTTTATTTGTGCTGTTTTGTTGTGGTAGTATGTTATTTCGTCTAATAATTAAATATGTTTATATAATATATTCTGTGCGGCCTATTTTGCTTTTGGTATTATTTTTATATTTGTAGCAAGTTTTAATTTATTAAAATTAAGGTTTGTATTATGAGGTCATTATCAGTAAAATATGGCGAGAAGTACCATTATATAGCACATTTGGATGTTCCTATGGGTTGCAAAACCTATGGCATGATGACAAAGAATGATGATAATTTTATACCATTCATTATTAAAAAATCGACATTCCAGAGCGAAAACATAAAAACAAAGTTCGTAGGGCTTACAACAGCAGTATTGTTGTTTGTTTTTTGTTTGCTGTTGGGAGGAAAGGCATTTGGGCAAAATGCATTTACAATAGGTTCTGGTACGTCAACTTATTATACTCCATTGCCTGGCTGGTATGGATGGCAATATGATGTATATTTATATACACCTAGTGATGCCGCTGAATTAAATAACGATATAATACTGACGAGTATAGCATATGATATTACTAATATTAATTCTAGTACTAGTGTTGCAGAGTGGAATATATGGATAAAAGATGTAGATGCAAGTTATACTTTGTCCAGCACAACTACATTTTCAACATTTAAATCAGGAGCACAATTAGTTTATAGTAGTACTACTGAAACAATAACTACTACAGGATGGAAAACATTAAATTTTTCATCTGGGTTTAATCATGAAGCAGGGAAAGCCATACTTGTAATGGTATTTGGAAAAGGATGTACAACTGGTGGAGGATGTGCTAGACAGTGTAGGTATACTGAAGTACAAAATTCAATGTGGAGAAACAATGTGGATAGTTCAACCGACCCGGGAACGGAAAGAACTGGTACTTTAGATAGATATCGGGCAAATGTTAAGTTTACCTACACTCCTCCCACTGTCTGCGAGGACTTCAATAGCACAAGTGGCTCAGGAAGCTATAGCACTGGCGGTGTGCTTCCATCGGGATGGAACCGCATATATGCTGGCACGGTATATGGCAATACAGAAACATCACCTGCCAACATGCCCCATGTGACTACTTCAAGTAACACTACTCCTGGAGCCCCCAACTCAAGCAATTATATTTGCTTTTATTCCAGCGGAAGCGCTAGCGAATACAGCTACGCCATCATGCCCGCTGTCCCTGCGGGCAAAGCGGTTTCCCATCTTTCTTTCAGATACAATTTTGAAAGTGCAGCATATGGTACTCTTACCTATGGTGTTATCAATGGCACTGATGCAAATTCGTATCAGGTGATAGGAACTGTTTCTAATCCTAGTACTAATCCTGGTCATATTGATATAGACCTTGCCGTTGGTGCGACTACTGGCAAGCGCATCGCCTTCCGTTGGTACAAAACCAGCACCTGGTACACCTGCGGCATCGATGATGTATGTATATCGACTGTTTCTGTAGCTCCTACCAATTATACTGTCAGTGTTTCTGCCAATCCTTCGGCAGGCGGTACCGTCTCGGGAGGAGGCACTTTTAGTAGTGGTGCTAGCTGTACTGTTTCGGCTACTACCAATACATGCTATACTTTCAGCGGATGGTATGAGAACGGCAGCAGGGTAAGCACTAGTGCCAGCTACACCTTTACCGTTTCTGGAAACCGAACCCTGGAGGCTCGTTACACGCAGAATACCCATACGGTCAGTGTCTCAGCAAATCCTAGTGCTGGAGGTTCTGTTAGTGGCGGTGGTACCAAAAACTGCGGGACTTCAACAACTGTAACGGCAACTACTAATACTTGCTATACCTTTGACGGATGGTATGAGAACGGCAGCAGGGTAAGCACTAATGCCAGCTACACCTTTACCGTTTCCAGTAACCGAACCCTGGAGGCTCGTTACACGCAGAATACTCATACGGTCAGCGTCTCAGCAAATCCGAGTGCTGGTGGTACTGTTAGTGGAGGTGGTACTTTCAACTGTGGTACATCGCCAACTGTAACGGCTACACCCAATAGTGGCTATCATTTTGTCAATTGGACAGAAGGTGGCTCTCAGGTTTCTACTAGTGCAAGTTACACAATAAGCAGCATATCTGCAAACCATACACTCGTGGCTAACTTTGAGGCAAATAGCAGCGGCGGTGATTGCGCGGAAGTGCAGATAGGAAGCGGAACTGCTGTTCACAATTATTTGCCAACCTATATTTTCTATAATTATTCATTAACTCAGCAAATATATACAGATGATGAAATTGGAAATGAGGCAGGAGATATTGTTTCTGTTTCATTCTATGCAAAAGCGGCTATGACCCGTAATTTGAATGTGTATATGGTAGCCACCAACAAAGAGTCATTTACTGGTACAAACGACTGGATTAATGTATCTGCCAGTGACCTTGTTTTTAGCGGTAGCGTGACTTTCGATGCTGACGCATGGACAACTATTGCGCTTGACAATCCTTTCTCATACGATGGAAGACAAAATGTTGCTCTCATTGTTGATGACAATACTGGTTCATATGTATCTTCAGTGAATTCACTAGTTTTTGATGGAACAAACCAGACAATTAGGATTTATAGCGATGGCACAAACTATGACCCAGAAAGTGCAACATCTTATACGGGAACTATCATGAACGTAAAGAATCAAATTAAATTCTGTATCGTTCCTGCCGTTTCTGTTCCCGATGATTTCTGTGTCGATTTTGAGTCTGGTTCTATGCCCGTTGGTTGGACTAGCGAGGGTAGTGGTAGTGCTTATTGGTCGGTAGGAATTGGAGATTCTAACACAAGTACTGGTGCTAACACGGGATCCTACAATGCTAGGATTACTCATAGCACATCAGGTAATGTAACATATCTGGTTAGTCCTGAAATGGATTTGAGCAATGTGTCATCGGCTTCTTTAACATTTTCGTATGTCAATAGAAGTTGGGCCGGGGACATAGATGAAATTGCTGTTTGTTATCGCGTCAACGGTGGGACATGGACAGAATTGTTCAGTACGACCAGTGCTCATTCTTCGTGGACGGAGCAATCTGTAACTCTAACAGGATTTGCTGCTAATTATCAGATTGGATTCAAATTTACTGACCATTATGGTTACGGAGTGGGACTTGATGATATATGCTTTACATTTGAAGGTGGGGCTTCCTCCTCTTGCGGTATCATTGTCTATTACGATGACTTCGGTGGAAACGATGTGCAGGATGAGAGGTATGCTGGTCCTCACAAACTGGCGGATCCAGATCATAACTATACTTCGGGTGGAGGCATAATTCCTGCTACATGGACACACGCAGGTGACTATACACGATGTAATTATGTTAACCATTATCAATATACTAGCTCGCAGGACTTCGGTGATTGCCGTCATCATGGTAATAGCAATTGTACGACAAGCTATACTAAGGTATATGCTATAAATAAAAATACATATCACGATGCTTCGAGTAATGGATGGGTAATGAATAAATCGGATCACACATTTGCCGATGATGTTACGCGAGGTTACATGTTCCAGGCCGATGGAACAGGAGATTTCTATGTAAAGACTATTACAGATGTCCCAGCAGGCGATTATAGGCTTTCGGCTTGGTTCATGGATGTATCATCGGGGGGCAAGTGTACTCTTTCTGTTAGTGGTACAACAGTCAGCGGTAGCCCGACATCTGGAGAACAATTATTGGGAAGTCAAGGTGAATGGGTGCAAAGGTATTGTGACTTTACCTTGACGGCACAAGGAAGCATTACAATTACATTGTACGGTAGCGACGATTTTGCTTGCGACGACATTCTTGTGGCATCTAGAAATAATGCCCCACCAACGATAAGCATGTCATTGGACCATGATTGTAATGAATATCCTATGGTTGAATGTTTGACTTATCATTATGGTACTGGAGATTATAATGATGGAGATGGCTTTTCTTTCACTGCCCAAAATGAAAATGGATGTGAAAATACTGTTGAACGCGATGCAACTTGGAGATATTACCATATATATTACGATTACGGAATTAATTGTAATGGAGAAAGCGATTACGAAGTACAAGATGTGCCAATGTGGAGTTGCAATCCTGCAACGGTAAACGTGCGTCCTCCTGTTGCATGTTCGAACAAATGTTTTATGAGATGGGCGACAAGAGCAAATGGCGGTGGCTCCAGTTATCTGCCAGGTGATGAAATAACAGTCGGTTCAAATATTTACCTGTATGCAATATATGATGTTTGCCCGAATCCATGTTCGGATGTTACTGTAATGACATGTGGACAGACATATTCGGGTACGTTGGGAAGAATTGGCGCCTGGGATAGTTATCCTAATGTAAGAGATTGGACATATGACGAAGTTGGAGAAGAAAAGGTTTATTCCTTTACGCCAGCAGTAACGGGTACCTATTCGTTTTATGGTACAACAAATGATGGTGATGCCGACTTCTTTTTGTTGTCATCTTGTGATAATGAAGGAACAGAAATAACACATTGGGATGATGCTGTATTTGATGATGTATCAGTTTCTCTTTCAGCCGGAACTACATACTATTTGATTGTCGATAATTATTATGGAACCTCAACTTCTGAATATGAAGTTTATGTTTCTTTGTCGTCAATCGCTAATGTTACAGCATCAGCATCTATTGTTTGCAATGGTTCCCAGGTTACACTGACAGCGCCTTCTGGAGGTACTACTTATACTTGGACTCCCAGTGGTTCTGGTTCATCTGCTGTTGTAACACCTACTGTTACAGCTAATACAACATATCGGGTGACAGTTTGGAGCGGTAGTAGCTGCTCGGCAAGCAGCAGCGTGCTGGTCAACGTCTACAACACAATCACGGCCACAGCATCAGCCAGCCGAGCGAACTACTGCCAGAGCGAGACGCCTAGTCTTACAGCCAGCGTTACCTCGAGCAACAACAACAGTCCAGTCACCTACCAGTGGTACACTGCGGCCAACGCGGGCAGCGCAATCAGCGGAGCAACCTCAGCAACCTATACGGGCGGCAGCAGAACTGCCGGTAGCCATACCTATTATGTAAGGGTAAGCGACGGTTGCACGACTACAGACTTCCTCCGTGTCGACTACAACGTCTACAACACCATCACTGCAACAGCATCAGCCAGCCGAGCAAACTACTGCCAGAGCGAGACGCCGAGCCTTACAGCCAGCGTTACCTCGAGCAACAACAACAGTCCAGTCACCTACCAGTGGTACACGGCAGCTAACGCAGGCAGCGCAATCAGCGGCGCAACCTCGGCAACCTATACGGGCGGCAGCAGAACTGCCGGTAGCCATACCTATTATGTAAGGGTAAGCGACGGCTGCACGACTACGGACTTCCTCCGTGTCGACTACAACGTTTACAACAGCATCACTGCAACAGCATCAGCCAGCCGTGCAAACTACTGCCAGAGCGAGACGCCTAGTCTTACAGCCAGCGTTACCTCAAGCAACAACAGCAGTCCAGTCACCTACCAGTGGTACACGGCTGCCAACGCAGGCAGCGCAATCAGCGGCGCAACCTCGGCAACCTATACGGGCGGCAGCAGAACTGCCGGCAGTCATACTTATTATGTAAGGGTAAGCGACGGTTGCACGACTACAGACTTCCTCCGTGTCGACTACAACGTCTACAACAGCATCACGGCAACAGCATCAGCCAGCCGAGCAAACTACTGCCAGAGCGAGACGCCTAGTCTTACAGCCAGCGTTACCTCGAGCAACAACAACAGTCCAGTTACATACCAGTGGTACACTGCGGCCAACGCAGGCAGCGCAATCAGCGGCGCAACCTCGGCAACCTATACGGGCGGCAGCAGGACAGCAGGCAGTCATACCTATTATGTAAGGGTAAGCGACGGCTGCACGACTACAGATTTTATACGTGTCGACTACAACGTCTACAACACCATCACTGCAACAGCATCAGCCAGCCGAGCAAACTACTGCCAGAGCGAGACGCCTAGTCTTACTGCCAGCGTTACCTCAAGCAACAACAACAGTCCAGTCACCTACCAGTGGTACACGGCAGCCAACGCAGGCAACGCAATCAGCGGCGCAACCTCGGCAACCTATACGGGCGGCAGCAGGACAGCAGGCAGTCATACTTATTATGTAAGGGTAAGCGACGGCTGCACGACTACGGACTTCATCAGGGTCGATTACAACGTCTACAACACAATCACTGCAACAGCATCAGCCAGCCGAGCGAACTACTGCCAGAGCGAGACGCCTAGTCTTACTGCCAGCGTTACCTCAAGCAACAATAATAGTCCAGTCACCTACCAGTGGTACACGGCTGCCAACGCAGGCAGCGCAATCAGCGGCGCAACCTCAGCTACCTATACAGGCGGCAGCAGAACTGCCGGCAGCCATACCTACTATGTAAGGGTAAGCGACGGCTGCACGACTACAGACTTCCTCCGAGTCGACTACAACGTCTACGGCGATCTCGTATCATCCGCAATCGCAAATGCCAACGACTACTGCCTTAACGCTACAGCTACCGCTCTTTCGACAACTCCATCTAGTGGAAGTGGTTCGTACAACTACCAGTGGCAGTATTCCACTAACGGCTCAACTTGGAATAACACAGGCTCCAACAGTAGCTCGTTTACGCCACCTACGACATCAACAGGAACAATATACTACAGAGTTATTGTTTCCGACAACTGCTCAAGTGTAACGATGTCGTCTGTGCAGATAACCGTCAACGACAAGCCTGCAGTTTCTGCAATATCTGCACCTGATGCTATTTGTGTAGGAGAGTCTCTTGACCTTACTGCACCAACAGTAATTCCAAATGGTTCAAGTATCTTAGCAGAAGGTTGGGAAATAAGTCCTTCGCAGAACGGAACTTATACTCCATTTACCAATAGCAACATTCAGCAAGATTTGGATGGATATTATATAAGATACTCTGCAACAAATGGTTGTGGAACAACTGCCAATGCAGGAGTGCAGATTACTGTCAACCATCCGGACATATCAATCACATCTACATGCGACTATGTATGGAGAGGCGGAACATCAAACTGGAACATCGCATCAAACTGGTATGAGTATAATAACGGCACTTATTCTATTGCGTCTGAATTGCCATCCGAAGCAAAGAACTATTATATAGCTATAGGTGGTTCTGGCACTTGCTTGCAGGATGTTCAGCAGGCATATATGAATTCCGATGCAACCGTGAATAACATAGAGGTAGCGCCAGGTGCCGAATTGCATATAATGGAGAATGTAACACTTAGACTTGCAGGCTCAATAATCAATAACGGAACTTTCGTAGCCGATAATACTAGTATAATAGAATTGAACGGTGCTAACGATCAAACCTTGAGTAGTGCAATGGAATTTGGAAATGTAACATTTGCCCAGGTTGTCGATGGTAAGAAGATTTTCGCTCCGCATGGTATAACTGTCAATGGCGTAGCAGCATTCACAAAGGGTGTTATCGTAGGTGATATGAATTTTGTATCTGGAGCAACGGCAAGCGAAGCTTCTCTTCTTAGCCATGTCGATGGTGCTGTAACTAAGGCGTTTGGTTCGTCTGCCTTCACATTCCCGACTGGTAACGGACACACCCTTGGAACGATAGCTGTTCCTGCAACTCGTAGCGGAGGTTCGGCTACAGTACGCTATCGTAATGTGGCTGGTACTAATGACCTTCCGTCTGACTATCCACGATGGTGGAATGCAAACGATAATTGTGATGGCAATGATCCTCAGTTTGATCACGTGAGCAATATTGAGTTCTGGAATGTTTCTTCCAATGTAGCATTGAATAATGTCACATTGATGGTTTCGTCAGCAGAAGTTACCGACCATTTTGGCGCGGGTGCTACATCATACGATGACGAGGATATTTTCGGAGCAATGTGGCTAGGCTCTTGCTGGAAAAACATTGGCGGTCCAGGAACTGTAGAAAACGGCAATACAAAGATAAGCGTAAATGTTTCTATACGTGCAACAAGGAGTTCAAGTAACCATTATGTGACTCTTGGATCAAAGACTCCGTCAACATTGTTGCCAATAGAGCTTGTTTCATTCAATGCAATTTGTGACGGAAAGTCAGTTCTTGTTGAGTGGACAACCGCTACCGAGCGCAATAACGACTACTTTGTAATTGAGCAATCCGACGATGCAATAAATTTCACTGAGATAGCTCGCGTAGCAGGTGCAGGAAATTCGATTGAACCGCTCGACTACTCATACACAGACTATGGTTTCCATGGTGGTGACAATTATTACCGCTTAGTTCAGGTTGACTATGATGGCTCGCGTACCGTTTCGGAAATTATAGTTGCAGCATGCGAAGAACCAGAAGTCGGTGAACCAGACGTTCAGGCATACCCGAACCCGTTTAACGGCGAACTTACGCTTGTCCTCGACAACTTCGAAAATCGTCCTGCTCGCATTGAGGTGTATGATATGCTTGGCAAGCTGATTATGTTCGAAAAGGTAGATGCACCACAAAATAGCTATGAGACAATATTGAATCTTTACAATCTTCCGCCAGCTGCTTATAATGTAAGGGTAAGCACAACAGATTTTGTGATAAATAGGCAGGTGGTGAAGAATTAATGATTCCCTACGGAATCACCATGAATTATATAATAATCTGTAGCCTCGCAATTCATTGTGAGGCTACAATTTTTATCATAAATGTAAACATACAATAACGCAAAATTTTGCGTCTCCACAATTCATCGGCGGAATGCATACCGCTCCTTATTCATTATTACTAAACAACTTATATAAGTGGTGAAATTTTTTCGCAATCTAGGATAATTTTTTTTACTATATTTGCGTTTCTTTAAACGGAAATGGAAGACAAATATAACATATTGATTTCCAAACTTGATAAGTTTATCAGGAAGTACTATCTGAACAAGATGGTAAAGGGTGTTATACTTGCACTTGCCATTTCGGGATTGTGGTATCTGATTGTAATCATTGCGGAATATTACGGTAGGTTTTCTTCTGCATTCCGTACGGCATTGTTTATCAGTTCGATAACTTTGTATGCCATTGTATTCGTCACAATGATTCTGTGGCCGTTGCTAAAGCTTATGAAAATCGGCAAGCGTATTTCGTATGCCGAAGCAAGCCGCATTTTGGGAAAGCATTTCCCCGAGGTGTCGGATAAGTTGCAGAATACATTGGAACTAAATTCATTGCTTGATGAGAATCCGGAAACTCGCGACCTTATTTATGCAAGTATCTCGCAGAGAATTGAGAAACTTTCGCCAATTCCTTTTCTTTCGGCAATCAAGATAAAGAAAAATGTCAAGTATCTTGTGTATTTGGCTCCGGTTGTACTTGTGTTTGTGCTGATAATTTCGTTCAAGCCGGCGATTGTCACCGAGGGAACGGAACGAATAGTGAAGTACGATGAGCATTTTGAGATGCCTGCGCCGTTTTCGTTCATACTTGAAAACGACACCTTGCAGGTTAGGCAGGGCGATGATTTCACCGTGAATTTGCGTGTGGAAGGTCAATATGTTCCCGAGCATGTGTTGATAAATTTCGGTGGCAATTCGTTCTATATGGAAAAGCAGTCGGCTTCAACCTTCAAGTACGATTTCAAGACATTGAACAATTCCTTCAAGTTCTATTTTACGGCTCAGGATGTAGAGTCGAAGGACTATGAGGTGAGTGTTATGCCAGCACCGATAATCCTTGATTTTAAGATAAATATAACTCCGATGGCATACACGGGCTTGGAGGCAATCGAGGTTAAGAATTCTGGCGATATTGAAGTGCCAATTGGCTCGAATGTAAAGTGGACTTTCGGTACGGCAAACCTTGATTCTCTGGTAATTGTACTCGACAGTACCGTATTGCCTACGACGAAGGAGAAAAACGAATACACGGTTTCGAAGCGAATAACATCAGGAAGCGACTATATGCTTTTTGTCTCCAACGAATATTTCAGCGAAATGGTCGACATAAAGTATCGTATTCGCGTGGTTCCCGACTTGTATCCGACCATTGTGGTTAGCGAGGCCAAGGACAGCGCTAATCCTGCAATTATTTATTTCAAGGGTGCAATCGATGATGATTATGGCTTTACGAGGCTGACATTCCGTTGTTTTGATGGCGAAACGGAAATTCAGAAGTCGCCAGTGCAGTTCTCTCAGAGGCTAAATTCGCAGGATTTCTACTATGCTGTTGATTTTTCTACTATCGAGCATACAGGCAATAAGCTTACCTATTATTTTGAGGTTGCCGACAATGATGGTTACAGCGGGCCTAAGACGGCGAAGTCGAAGGTTATGGAGTTCAATATTCCATCGGCTCAGGACTTGCAGGACATGAGCGACGAGACCAACACCGAAACCGAAAACAAGATTGATGAAGCCAAGAAAATCAGCGAGGACATAAAGAAAAGCATTGATGAACTGAAGCGTAAACTCGTCAACGAGAATCTTTCGCCATACGACCGTTCGCAGATTATGCAGGACATTCTCGATAAGGAAGACCAGCTCGAAAGCCTGATGGAGCAGATAAAGGAAGAGCAGAACCAGCTTCAGCAGTACAAGGAACAATTCTCAAAGAGCGAGGATTTATTGAAGAAGCAGGCCGAAATCAACAGCCTTTTGGAAAATCTCATGACTGATGAAATGCGTCAGATGATTGAGGAGATGAAGAAACTCATGGAGGATTTCAATAAGGACGAATTTTTCAAAAAGTCGGAGGAGTTCAAGATGTCGGTAGAGGAGATGGAGCAGAACATGGACAACACCCTCGAATTGCTTAAGCGTTCGGAAGTCGAGGAGCGCGTAAAGAGCATTGCCGACCAGATGGAAAACCTTGCCGACAAGGAAAAGAAACTTGCCGAGGAAACAAAGGATAAGAGTAAGTCGCAGGAAGAACTCAAGAAGGAGCAAAGCGAACTGAATGAGCAATTCGACAAGCTAAAGGAAGAGTACGAAAAAACTTTGGAGAAAAATTCCGACCTGAAGGAACCTATGCCTTTGCAGGATTTCAAGAATGAGATGAATGACATTTCGAACGAAATGCAGAAGGCTAATGAGGACTTGAATGATAACAAGAACAACAAGGCTTCGGACAAGCAGAAAAACAGTTCGCAGAAGATGCAGGAGCTTTCGCAGAAAATGGATTCGATGATGGCTCAGATGGAGATGGAGGAAAACGGTGAGAACATGGATGATGTAAAGCAGTTGCTCGAGAATGTGCTGACTTTCTCGTTTGACCAGGAGGATGTCTTGTCGGGCATGAAACCACTTTCGTACAAGTCGCCGCAGTTCAAGGAATATGTTGTGCGCCAGAAGAACCTTACCGACAATTTCTCGGTAATAAGGGATTCGTTGAATGCGTTGGCAGCGCGCGTACCAGGACTTTCGTCAATGGTTTCGCCCGAAGTGATGAATATTCGCAAGGAACTCGCATCTGTTATGGATCATCTGGGTAATTCGCAGAAATATCAGGCGCAGACTTCTCAGCAGAAGGTGCTTACATCGGCAAACAACCTTGCACTTTTGCTTTCGGAGGTTCTCGACCAGATGCAGCAGCAACAGATGCAGATGCAAAACAATTCCAATTCAAGTTCTAGTTGCAACAAGTGCAAGAACAAAGGTCAGGGACAGTCGCAGCAGAAGCAGATGGGGCAGATGCGCGACATGCAGCAGCAGTTGAAACAGCAAATGCAACAGATGCTCGACCAGATGAAGAAGAATGGTCAGCAAGGGCAGAGTGGCGAGCAGTTGGCAAAGATGCTCATGCAGCAGGAAATGATGCAGAAGATGATGAACGACATGATGAACGGCGAACTTAGTCCCGATGCAGCAAAGTATTTGAAGGAAGCAAACAAGATGATAGAACAGAACATAAAGGATCTGGTCAACCGCAATATTACACAGCAGACGGTAAACCGTCAGGAGCAGATAATTACGCGTTTGCTTCAGGCCGAAAACAGCCAGAATGAACGTGAAACTGAGCAGAAACGCAAGTCGACAGAAGCAAAGGAATACAAGCTCAGTAATCCCGACAAGGCTTTCGAGGAAAAAGAGAGTGAAATAAGGTTCAACGAACTGTTGCAGGTCTCCAATTTGAAGTTAAAGGATTATTATAAAAACAAGTACAAGGAATATTTAAAAAATTTAAAGGATAACTGATTATGGCAATTGAATTTTTTTGTGAAGATGTAGAGAAGCCGAGAGTAAAGTATATAGCTCTCAAGAAGTGGATTAAGGATGTTATTGAATCTCACAAGAAATCCGTAGGTAAGATAGCATACGTTTTTTGTTCCGACGAGCATTTGCTGAAGATGAACAATGAATTTCTGAAGCATGACTACTATACCGATGTGATTACCTTTGACAATAGCGAGGGAAACAAGATTTCGGGAGAAGTGTACATTAGTGTTGACAGAGTTGCGGAGAATGGCAAGGCATACGGAACCGAAGATACAGAAATTTTTAGGGTGATAATACATGCTGTCTTGCACATGCTTGGCTACGATGACAAGACACCAGATGCTCAGACCGAAATGCGGGCTATGGAGGACAAATGCTTGGCAATGCCTGGATTTGCTAATTGCAAGTGGCTGAAAGATACTAAGCAATAATAATTTTTGCCATCATTTTGTTATCAAAAGAATCTAAAAGAAGCAGTCATTCCGCAAATTAGAACAATAACGCGATACGGAACGGGGATCGTAATATTGTTCAATTGTGCGGAATCTCCCCATGAAAACGCTTTCTTAAGATTTATATGAGAGGTCGTGGTTAATGCAAAAATATAGTCTTGTTTGTCTCATATTGCTGTTGTTCTTTGTAACGCCTGATGCATCGGCGCATCAGCGTGCAAAGTACAATGTAGTGATTGACACAGACTGCGGTATGGACGATTTTCGTGCCTTGACATATTTCATGGCATCGCGCGACTTCAATATAAATGCTGTGCAGTCGGTTGGTGGTGTGCTTGATGCCGAAAATTCTGCAAAATGTCTTTCTTCGCTGTTGGCTGAGTTCCACCACGAAGGCATAATGCTTGGTAAAGGTCAGAATCCCAAGTCGTACAAGAAGGATTGTGCCGATGCGATGGGGTTTTGGAAAAATCTGCTTCGCACAGGACACCAAATTAGGACCAATGCCCTTTACGATGCGATAGCCAATAGTCGCAAGCCTGTGATATATGTCGCTATGGGACCGCTTACCAACCTTGCCGACCTTGTGGAAAAGCATCCCGAGATTGTGTCGAAACTTACATACGTTGTATGGACATCGCGCACTAATGATAAACATTTTCCTTGCGGCTTCAACTACAATCTTGACAAGTCGGCATTTGACAAGGTTGTGGCTTCTGGACTGAAACTTAAAGTGTTTGATGCTGGGAATGTGCTGTATCCCGATGATTTTCTATCGCTTTTGCCCGAGATTGCAACTCCGTATGCACTGACTTTTGCAAGTTTTTACGAGGGGCAAAAGTTTTCCTCGGTTAGGTTTTGTGACGATTTGTTACCATTTTACATACTTTACCCCGAATTGTTTGAGGAATCGGCTGGCGGACAGAACTTTTCGGTTTTGCGGCCAAAGCAGGATGCCTATTTCGATGTTATTGCCACGCGGGTATTGAATGCTGTTGAAACTGAAAAAGGTGTGATTATTACTGAAATGCCACGAAGTGGATCTCTGCTTTCGGCGGATGTGGCACCATTGGCGGAGCAAATTTTATCAAAATACGGTTACACCGAATATAAATTGGTATTGCTGACATCCGAAATGCACTCACATTTGGGCATTTATTCAATAATCGGAGCAAAAATGGGGCTTCGCATACTTGAATACTTGCATGTTGGACTCGATGAGGTTGCAATTGTGTCGAATGCTGGTTCCGAGCCACCTATAAGTTGTCTTAACGATGGCTTGCAAATAGGGGCGGGGACAACCTTGGGATATGGAGCAATAACAATTTCTGCTGATGGAGAAGTTTCTCCTTCTGCGATGGTTTCTTATAATGGACGCAAGTTGCTTTTCAAGGTAAAAGATGAAGTAAAGCGCGAAATTGCCTCCGATGTTATGGCGTTGATACAGAAGCATGGTTTGGAATCGGATGTCTATTGGAGTGAGATTCGCCGTCTGGCAATAGAAAAGTACTGGAAGGAAAAGAGCAGGTTTGAGATATTTGAGGTGGAGGAGATGTAGTAGAGTCGTTGCGAGCAACGACAAACGGAATAAAAGTAGAGTCGTTGCACGCAACGACTAATAAATTAAAAGTTAGCAGTTAAAAGTGGTAGTACCGACAAAAATTTTATCTATCTTTACATCTCAATTTCTAAAAACGATTTTGCAATGAAAAAGATAGCATTGGTATCTGGCGCAACTGCTGGAATTGGCAAGGCAACTGCCGAAATATTAGCTAAAAACGGATATGATGTAATAATCACTGGTCGTAGAAACGAGCGCCTTCAGGAACTGAAGAAGGAACTCGAAAATACAACCGATTCTAAAGTTTATACGCTCAATTTCGATGTTCGCGACAACAAACAAGTGTGCGAGGCAATAGATTCGTTGCCAGCAGAGTGGAAAAACATCGATGTTTTGGTTAACAACGCGGGTCTTGCATCTGGTCTCGACCCGATTCAGAGCGGCGACATCGAGGACTGGGAAAAGATGATTGATACCAACGTGAAAGGTTTGCTTTACCTTACACGCAAGGTTTCACCGATGATGATTGAACGCAAGTCGGGACATATCATTAACATTGATTCCATTGCCGGCAAGGAAGTTTATGCAAACGGAAACGTGTATTGCGCTACAAAGCACGCAGTTGACGCACTGACAAAAGGTATGCGCATCGATATGCTTCCGTATGGCGTGAAGGTTTCGCAGGTTTCGCCCGGAATGGTTAACACCGAATTTTCCACCGTCCGCTTCCATGGCGACAAGGAACGCGCCGACCATACCTACGACGGACTTACTCCGCTATATGCCGAGGACATTGCCGACTTTATCCTCTACATCGTAACCCGTCCTGCTCATGTTTGCATCAACGATATGATTGTGATGCCGGCTGCTCAGGCAAACTCAACTGTGAATTTCCGTAAAAAATAAATAGTATGATTACCTTTTTTATAGCCATTGCGGTGCTGATTGTCGGTTATTTCCTTTATGGAAAGCTTGCTGAGCGAATTTTCGGCATCGACAAGAACCGCGTAACGCCAGCCGTAAGTATGGCCGACGGTGTCGACTACATTCCGATGAAGCCGTGGAGAATCTTTATGATTCAGTTCCTTAACATTGCTGGTGTTGGACCAATCTGCGGTGCAATCATGGGCGCAAAGTTCGGAACAGCTTCATTTCTGTGGATTGTGCTCGGTAGCATCTTCGCTGGTGCGGTACACGATTTCTTTGCAGGAATGATTTCGTTGCGCAACAAAGGTTGCAGTCTGCCCGAAATACACGGCGACTATTTAGGCAACGGTGTTAAGCAGTTTATGCGCGGTTTCATGGTGATACTGATGATTCTAGTTGGTGTTGTCTTTGTAAATACGCCTGCAACTCTGCTCAATACGCACTTTACACCAAATTGGAACATCTACATCTGGGTAGGGATAATTTTGTTCTACTACCTGATTGCTACATTGTTACCAATCGACAAGGTCATCGGACGCATATATCCGATTTTCGGCATTCTGTTGCTAGGAATGGCCGTGGCTATTGTGGTGGCGTTCATTTGCTATCAGCCTGCAATTCCCGAATTGTGGGACGGACTTGAGAATCGTCACCCAGCTGCCGAAACAAATCCGATTTTCCCAATGATGTTCATCTCCATCGCTTGCGGTGCAATTTCGGGATTCCATGCTACGCAGTCGCCGCTTATGGCCCGCTGTATGGTAAACGAGAAGCAGGGACGACCGATTTTCTACGGAGCAATGATTACAGAAGGTATTGTAGCACTTATATGGGCTGCTGCTGCGGCTTATTTCTTCTCGCCCGAAAGCGGAATCGTTACCGATGGAAAGAGCGGTCCAGCAATGGTCGGACTTATTGCTGAAACTTGGTTTACACCTGTGATTGCTATAATTACAATTCTTGGTGTAATAAGTGCTGCTGTAACATCTGGTGATACCGCTTTGCGTTCGGCACGACTGATAATTGCTGATTTCATGCATTCCGACCAGAAACCAATACGCAATAGGCTCATTATTGCCGTTCCGATGTTTGCCGTGACGGCTGGAATATTGATTTATAGTCTTGCATCGCCACAGGGATTCGATGTAATCTGGCGTTACTTTGCCTGGGCAAATCAGGTTTTGTCGGTGTTCACCTTGTGGGCAATAACGGTTTATTTGGCAATAAAGAAGAAATTCTATTGGATAACATTGGTTCCAGCCTTGTTTATGACAATGGTTTGTTCTACCTTTATTTTCATTGCCGAAAAGGAAGGTTTTGGGTTAGGAAAGGCAATTTCGTACTCATTGGGTGGAGTTGTTACTGTTGCGGCTTGCGTGGGATTTTTTGTTTGGAAGCATTTCCGCGCAGCAAAATCGGTTGTAAAAGAAGATTGATTTGTTAAAATATTGAAAATTAAATTGTTATAGTATGAAAAGAATAGTTGTGATATTAATGTTGGCGGCATGTTTCTGCGGATGCGACATGTTGCTTTCAACTACTGGCAATTCTACGCTTGGTTCGATGTCGCAGACCGAATTGGGCAAGGCAGTAAAGGAACTTTTGCAGGTTAGTGCCGACAATTCGCTGGCAAAACTTGGCGTGACTGATGGTTTTTTCAGGAATACGGAAGTAAAGATTCCATTTCCACAGTCGTTGAAAAAGGTTGAAGATAAGTTGAGACAAGTTGGATTTTCCAATCAAGTTGACCAGTTTACCGAAAAGTTGAACCGTTCTGCCGAGGATGCTGCAACTGGTGTAAAGGAGATTTTCAAGACTGCAATTACGCAGATGACTATAAATGATGCTCTAGGCATAATTCTCGGTAACGAGGATGCAGCAACCGAGTACATGAAGAAGACAACAACCTCTGCCATAACATCAAAGGTTTCGTCTGTTGTTGCAAAGTCGAACGAAAAGATAAAGTTGGCATCATACTGGACACCGCTAGCAACAAAGTACAATGCTGTTATGGCGCTTACGGGTGGTTCGCAGGTTAGTACCGACCTTACGCAGTATGTTACCGAGAAGGCGGTTGCTGGAATTTTCAAGATTATGGCTAAGGAGGAGAAGGAAATTCGCACTAAGACATCGGCTCAGACATCAAGTCTGCTAAGAACTGTTTTCGGTAGTTCAAAAACATCGTCAGGCAGTTCCTCAAGTTCTGGTAGTACTGCAACCAAAACAGGATCAAGCTCATCTACTACAACGGTAGGCAAGACCGGTTCAAGTTCCTCTTCAGGCAAAGCGGGTACAACTTCGACAGGAAGTTCAAGCGGAGGTAAGACTGTGATAAAGAAAAATTAATCATGCAATAGCAACAAAAAAGCCCCGATTCGGGGCTTTTTTGTTATTTCAGATATTCGTAATACCATTTTATTGCATGTTTCAGTCCTTCGTGGACATCGTAGTGCGGATTGTACCCCAGAATTCGTTTGGCTTTTTCGATAGATGCAAGCGAATCGCGGATGTCGCCAAGTCTTACTGCTCCATGCTCAATTTTGACCTTTGCAATTTCGGGGTCAAATGCCGATAGGCTTTCTACGATTTCGGCAGTAAGGTCGTTGAGCGAATTGCTTTCTCCGAAAGCAACATTGAAAACCGTATTTTCGGCTTCAGGATTTGTCGTTGTTGCTGCCAGTTCGTTGGCTTGGATTACATTGTCAATGTATGTGAAGTCTCTCGACTGTTCGCCATCTCCATAGATTACTGGCGACTTGTGGTTTATGAGAGCCTTAATGAACTTCGGGAAAACTGCAGCGTACGCACTTTCGGGGTCTTGTCTCTGACCGAATACATTGAAATATCGTAAGCCAATTGTGCTCATGCCGTAAAGTTTGCCGAAAATGCTTGCGTAAAGTTCATCTACATACTTTGTTATTGCGTATGGCGACAGTGGTTTGCCAATGTTTTCCTCGATTTTAGGCAATGTCTTTGAATCGCCGTAGGTTGATGAGCTTGCTGCATATACGAAGCGTTTTACCTTGGCATCTCTTGCTGCTACAATCATGTTTAGGAATCCGCCGATGTTTACCGCGTTGGTTGTTATCGGGTCGTTGATGCTGCGTGGCACCGAGCCAAGAGCAGCTTCGTGGAGAACGATTTCAATTCCTTCGCATGCTTTGCGACAAGTTTCTAGGTCGCGGATGTCGCCTTCAATGAGCGTAAAGTTGCTGTTGCTCATGAATGGTTCAACATTTTCGCGCTTGCCTGTAGAGAAATTGTCGAGGCAGACGATTGTGTTGTTTTGTGCCAGCAGACGCTCAACAATGTTGGAGCCGATAAATCCGGCACCGCCGGTTACCAGCACCTTTGAATCGTGTAGAATACCTTTACTTTGCATAGTTTACCGACCTTGTTTCCCTGATGACAGTAATCTTAACTTGTCCAGGATATGTCATTTCGTCCTGAACGCGCCTTGCGATTTCGAGGCTGAGTTGTTCTGATTCTGCATCTGTAATCTTTTCGCTACCAACGATAACCCTAAGTTCGCGTCCTGCCTGAATTGCGTATGTCTTGACAACGCTCGGGTAGGAGAGGGCAAGGTTTTCGAGGTCTTTCAGACGCTTGATGTACGATTCTACTATTTCGCGGCGAGCACCAGGACGTGCACCCGAAATAGCATCGCAAATCTGTACTATAGGAGCGATGAGGCTTGTCATTTCGGTTTCATCGTGGTGAGCACCGATTGCATTGCAAACCTCTGGCTTTTCCTTGTACTTTTCGGCTAATTTCATGCCGTAGATTGCGTGTGGAAGTTCAGGTTCTTCGTCCGAAACCTTGCCAATATCGTGGAGCAGACCGGCGCGCTTTGCCAACTTGGTGTTAAGTCCGAGTTCTGCTGCCATGATAGCGCAGAGGTTAGCAACTTCGCGCGAGTGCTGCAGCAGGTTCTGTCCGTACGATGAGCGGTATTTCATCTTACCGATTAGGCGGATAAGTTCCGGATGCAAGTTGTGAACGCCAAGGTCAATAGAAGTACGCTTACCAACCTCAATGATTTCTTCTTCAATCTGCTTAGTGGTCTTGTTTACAACTTCTTCGATACGTGCTGGGTGGATTCTACCATCGGTAACAAGCTGGTGCAGAGAAAGTCTTGCAATTTCGCGTCTTACAGGGTCGAATGCCGAAAGCAGAATTGCTTCTGGTGTATCATCAACAACGATTTCAACGCCAGTTGCAGCTTCCAAAGCCCTGATGTTACGGCCTTCACGACCAATGATACGGCCTTTCAGTTCGTCGCTTTCGATGTGGAATACGGTAACAGCGTTCTCGATTGCAGTTTCGGTAGCGACACGCTGTATGGTTTCGAGGATGATGCGTTTTGCTTCCTTGTTAGCGGTCATCTTGGCTTCGTCAATAATGTCGTTTATGAGAGTAATCGCTTCTGCCTTAGCATTTTCCTGCATCGATTCGATGAGTTCCTTCTTTGCTTGTTCTGATGATATTCCCGAAAGGCTTTCCAGTTTTTCTACCTGTGCCTTGTGTGTCTTGTCAAGTTCTTCTGCCTTCTTTTCAGCAAGTTCAATCTGCTTGTTCAGGTTTTCTCGGAGGGTATCGTTTTCTTTCTTTGCGCGTTGCATTTCCTCCATTTTGGCAGTTATGCTGGCTTCCTTCTGCTTGATTCTGTTTTCGGCAGCGGCAATTTTCTGGTTCTTTTCGTTGAAGTTTCTGTCGTTTTCGGCTTTTAGTTGCAGGAATTTTTCCTTTGCGGCGAGTTCCTTTTCCTTCTTTATGACTTCTGCTTCAGTCTTGGCTTCGCTTACAATCTTGTTCTTTTTCTTCACAAGAATGTGATCCCAAAGGAAAAACGATAGTGCTGTGCCGCCCGCAAATGCTACGACTCCGATGATGATTCCAATAGTTAATGTGCTCATATATATATATTTAAAATAAAACAAAAAACCCGCAAAGTCTTTAACCGTGAAAAAACCCCTTGATATGAATGGGCGGAGCCTCCAAACTATTTCCGGCTTCCAACGGTTGCGAAGCAACTGGCTCCTAAGAGCCATAAGGCCTGTCGTACATAATCAGAGAGATGCTCCAATTGTGTTTAAATTGTTAAGTTTTTCAGCCTCTTAAAGACTTATACGGGCAATATTTAAAACCACGAATATATTTAAAAGAACGTTTACTCTTTGTAGTTAAGTTTGTTGAATGATTCGATAATTTCTTCCAGCTTAAAATTCAAGTTTTTCAGCTCTATTATAGAGTCCTCCAATTGTTCGTTTTTCTTGGAGGCATTGATTTCGTTGCTTAAAGTTTTATATACAAAGTTCAATAGTGCAAGCACAACGATGTCGCGGTCATCGGTAAGGATTCCCGCAGTAGTTTTCCTTTTGTGTTCAATTAACGAGTTCATAACATCTGCCGATTTCCTTAGTAGCTCCTCTTTCCTTTTGTCATCCTTGGAAATGTTGAGTTTGTAGCTCCTGCTGTCAATGTTCAGGGTTATGGTTGTTGTCGTTAAATTTTCGTTGTATTCCATTGTTTTCTAACTACTTTTTTAAAAGAGTAATGCAGTTTTCTATTTCCCGTATTATTTTGTTGATCTTCTGCTTGGCTTCCTTGTCGCCACCGGCTATCGGACTGCTAAAGGCTTGGGCCAGCTTCAGGTCATTGTATCTTTTTTCTATTTCTATTAGTCTCTCTTTCTTTATGTTAAGTTCATTATTCAAGTTCTCGTTCTCTTTTGTCAATTTGGCGTTCTTTTCAATGAGAGAATTGCAGAGCGATACAATTCGATCTACATTTGTACTTATATTCGACAACTGTACTCTATATTCAGTTTCTCCCATTTTTGACCAAAATTTTCAATTTGCAAAGGTATTGCATTTTTTCCAAAAATAAAATACGCTTTTGTCGTTTTTTGAAAACTTTTTTTGTGTTTTGATAGTCAAAATGTTAAATGGCTGCGTCCGTTTCTATGGCTTCGGCGTTTCTATTAAGACACAAATTTTGCGTCTGTAAAATATTTAAAATCTTCATTTGTTTAATTAAGGTGTCCCCAAGGTATCTTAGGAGTTTATTGTTTGTGTTTGAACTCGCAAATAGCGACCACAAATGGTATTTGTATGAGAGATAATTTTAATCTAAAAGGTTCTTGTTGTTGACATTCTCTAAAACACGCATCTGTTGTATGGCAATACGGTTAAGTTTCAAAAGCCGTTCTCGTTGTGATACGCCATCGTTGATTAATACTGCGTTAATATTCTCCATATTCGAAAGGCATATAAGTTCGTTGATTGTGGCGTAGTCGCGAATGTTCCCTTTCAAATCGGGGTTGGTTTCGCGCCATTGCTTGGCAGTCATGCCGAACATTGCCACATTGAGAACATCTGCTTCTTCTGCGTATATGATACTTGCCTGGGCTGTCGTAATTTCTTCTGGAATCAGATTGCTTTTGATTGCATTAGTGTGTATATGGTAATTTATTTTTGATAATTCGCGCTTTGCTGACCAACCGAGCATTTTCTGCTCCTCAACTTTCAACCTTTGGAACTCTTTGACTAAATATAGTCTGAATTCAACAGAAATCCACGATGCAAATTCAAAAGCAATGTCTGTTTGTGCGTAAGTCCCTCCATATCTTCCTGATTGTGATATGATTCCGATGGCGTTTGTTGCATTGATCCAACGAGATGGGGACATCGTAAATGCATTAAGGCCTGCTTCTTTTCTAAACCCTTCGAATTCGAGGGGTTTAAAATTTGGATTATAGAGCATTTCCCAAATTCCTAGAAATTCTATTGTGTTTCTGTTGCGCATCCAGTTTGCAATTACTCCGTTGGGGTCTATCGCGTTTTTCTGTTTAGCAATGTCAGTCACGCTAATATAATCCACCCCAGACTTTTTCATTGTCCGTATCTGTGCATCCTTAACTATTATTTCCATATATTCCCATTCTTTTATTGTTGTAGGCTTGCAGGGTGTTGCTTTTGGGCTTTTAGCTTGTGGGTCTGCGAGACTGTTAGCCTTCTAGCCTTTTGGCTTTCTAGCCTCTTACAAATCCCATTCGAATCCGTCCTTCTTGTCCTTTATATTGAAGCCCAAGGCGGTGAGCTCGTTGCGAATCTTGTCGCTGGTAGCCCAGTCCTTGTTCTGCTTGGCTTCGAGGCGGATGTTCAGGAGGAGGTCAACGGCTTTCTTGTAGGAGTCTAATTTTCCATTGTCGCCATTGTCTGCTACCTGCAGACCGAGAATGTCCTCAACGAATAGCTTGTATGTGCTGCGTAATTCTTCAAGGTCTTCCTTCGAGATTGTGCCTTTGCCGTCGGCTACGGTGTTTATTGCCTTAGCTGCTTCGAACAGGTGCGAAATCACTATCGGAGTGTTGAGGTCGTCGAGGATGGCTTCTTCGCATTTCTTGCGCAAGTCCTTGACATCTACCGTTGTCGTGTCGGATGCGGTAAGTTTTCCGAGGCGTGCGTATGCTTCCATAAGTCTTGCAAGTCCCTTTTCGGCCGACTGAAGTGCTTCGTTCGAGAAGTCGAGTGTGCCGCGGTAGTGTGCTTGTAAGATGAAGAATCTGATTGTCATTGGCGAGTAAGCCTTCTCTATCAGCTCTTTGCCTTCGGCGTTCTTGTGCGATGTGCCGTTGAAAAATTCATCGAGCGTGATGAAGTTGCCCAACGACTTGCCCATCTTCTGTCCGTTGATGGTAATCATGTTGTTGTGAACCCAGTAGTGAACAGATTCGTGTCCGAGTGCTGCTGTCGATTGTGCGATTTCGCATTCGTGGTGCGGGAACATCAGGTCCATTCCGCCGCCATGGATATCGAATTCTTCGCCCAAGTATTTGGTAGCCATAGCCGAGCATTCCATGTGCCAGCCGGGGAAACCGTCGCTCCAAGGCGATTCCCAACGCATAATGTGTTCCGGTGCGGCCTTTTTCCATAGAGCAAAGTCGATGCTGCGGCGCTTTTCGGTCTGACCGTCGAGTTCGCGGGTGGTTTCAAGGAGTTCCTCAATGTTACGTCCTGAGAGTTTTCCGTAGTGGAATTTCTGGTTGTACTTTTCTACATCGAAATAAACAGAACCTTCGCTGATGTATGCGTAGCCAGCGTCAAGAATTTTCTCAACGAACTTGATTTGTTCGGGGATATGTCCCGATGCGTGTGGTTCGATGCTTGGCGGAAGCACGTTCAACTTTTCCATTGCATGATGGTAGCGGTTTGTGTAGTATTGTGCAACTTCCATTGGTTCAAGCTGTTCGAGACGAGCCTTCTTTGCAATCTTGTCCTCGCCTTCATCGGCGTCGTGTTCGAGGTGGCCAACATCGGTGATGTTGCGGACATAGCGAACCTTGTAGCCCAGAGCCGTGAGTGTGCGGAACAAAAGGTCGAAGGTTATTGCCGGACGTGCGTGACCCAAATGTGCATCGCCGTAAACTGTAGGTCCGCATACATACATTCCTACGAATGGCGGTTTTATCGGCTTGAATTCCACTTTCGTGCGCGAAAGTGTGTTATATAAGTAAAGTTTTCCTTCCATGACTGTAAAATTTTAATTCCGCAAAATTAAATAAATTATCCGATTCTTGTAGCAAAGAATAATAAACAAAAAAGGCAACCCTGAGGTCGCCTCTTTGCTTTAAAAGTTAAGTGTTATTCCTTTGTCAGTTTTTTTGTATAGATGTTGCCGTTTTCGTTTCCGTAGATTCTTATGAAATACATTCCGTTAGACAAATTGGAAACATTGCATACGGCATTATCACTATTCACATCCATTTGCAATACAATCTGACCCATCACATTTACAATCTCTATTTCCGAAATTGTTTCCGATGATGTGATGTTCAGAATATCATTTGTGGGGTTGGGGAAGATTGATATTTCGGGAACAATATTTTCTTCGATGCCGGTTGCTGGAGCAAACGAAGCTATGTATGTTGCATTTTCAGTGACGGTTATATTGCGTGGATTGTCGGTGTTGCCATCGTCCCACCACGAGAATTCGTAGCCATCGTGAGCATCTGCCGAGATCTGAATAACAGTTCCTTCGTCGAATGTTCCACCGCCGTAAACCTCTCCTTGGTCTGTGTTTTCTGAAAGTACTGTTATTGTGTATTGTACATCATTCTGTGTTACCGAAATAGTTGTAGTAAAACTACCTTGTGTAATTGTGATTGTTGCGTTTCTTGTCTCCCCTGATGTATTCTGGTCAATAGTTAGCGTGATTGTTGTCGTTTCTCCTGAACCTGGAGCTGTGTAGCTCGAAAGTGTAAGCCACGATTGGTCGCATGTTATGTTGCAGTTTTCTGGACTATTGCTGGCATAAATGTTAAATTGTATGGTGTCGCCATCGACGTTTACTGTAATGTTTCCTGGTGTTGCCGATAGGTTTGTGTATGCAGGCATTACGCCGAAAATAGCTGTTTGTTCCATGTTGAACTGGTAGCCGCCGCCACCGATTCCTCCAGGATTTGGTTCTAGAGCATCCATTGAGAAAAAGCCGTCAGCGTGGCCTGCCCAACCCCAATTAACATGGAAAAGGTCGTTCTCGTCGTATCCGTCGAAGATAAAAGCGTGAGCTCCATCGTCGCTTGCTCCAGTGTAAAGTACAGGACGTAATGCGTCTAAGTCTTCCTTTAGCATAGCTAACCATTCCGAATCTGTATATGCTACGAATGTTTGTGTCTCTCCATTTTCGTCTTCGTATTCAAATGACCTATATTCGCCATGCAGGTCGTTGCTGTATCCGAAGAAGTCGCGCAGTGCGTTTTCTGTGCAGAAGTCCAATTGCCCGTCGTATGTAATTGTATATGCACCGCTGCCCATTGCACTATACATCATTTCTACAGATACGCCGCAATGGTACATAAGAGTGGCAACTGCGTTTATTTCTGTGCTTGAACTTTCTTCCGATAGATAGTTCGGCATGTTGTCCCAGTCGTATGTAGTGTTTTCAAAGTCGGCTGACATTGTTCCGTATTCTGGGTGATCTTCGGATGTGTATGAGTGAGAACCTGTGCCATGTAATGGCCAGTTCCAGTATTTCATAAGCTGTGCCATGGCCGTTGCTACACAACCGGTGACGGAAAGTTCACCTTCTTCTTCATCGTATGGACACAAAGCGTTGTAGTAAGGGCGTTGATTCCAATAGGTTGTTAGCAACTGCGATACTGTTCTTGTGCTTCTGGGCGTAAGTCCTGCACCATTGCGCAAGTTGTTCCATGCTTCGCGGTTTTCTTCGCTGGTCTCAATGTTGTTGTCAATTGCATATTGTATTTCGTAGCAATAATTGCGAAGCCAGCTTTTTGCGTTCGTTGGAATATTTTCGGGGTTGAAAACACCTTGCTGAGAGTAACCGAGTATTGGCTTTGCCACGTCATCAGCCGAAACAATAACAAAGCCACCATTGGTGTTCAAAATGTATATGTTTGCGAATTCTGTTTGCTCCGTGATGTCACGAAATTCGATTCCAGATTTTTGGATGTTGCCTTTCTGTACGTTTTTCATCCAAAATGTTGCTGCTACCGATTTTGCTGTTTCCAAATCGACATGCTTCGCCATCGCAGTGATTGACAAAGAAATTAAAATTGCAATAAATGTAAATTTCCTCATTATTACTGTAGTTTTTTATGATATGAATAAAAACACGAGTTACAAAGGTATTGTAAAAAAATGAAATCTATTGTATTTGTTTGTGCTTTTTTCAAAAGTAATTTTATAAGTTTGCATAAATAATGTATACCATGATAAAAATTCGAGACTTGCAATCAGTTGATATTAATGAAATTCTTGCCCTTGCCGATGTGCAACTTGGTGAGAAATATATTACTGTTGACGACTTGTCTGCTTGTAATGTTATTGTGGCGGAGGATGCTGATTGGCAGAAATGTGTAGGTTTTTGCCTGTCGTATATTGGTCAGAATGGTGATGCGTATGTCAGGACGGTGGCTGTAAGTAATGATTATTCGGGGCAGGGGATAGGTACGGCTTTGATAGCCAAGTCGGTGGAATATTTGAAAGGCATTGGTGCGAAAAAAATAATGTCGCCACTATGGAAGCACGATGGCATTGTTAATTCCGATGTGGTTTTCCGCAGGAATGGTTTTCTTCCCGTTCGCGAAATTCCCGACTACTGGTATGCCGATAGTTTGGAAAAAGGATACTCGTGTCCCGTTTGTGGAAAGGGATGCCATTGCACATGCGTGATGTATGAGCTGGCAATGGACAATTGACAATTAACAATTAATAATGTATAATTGACAATTAATAATTGATAACGTTGTTAATCATCAAATCATCGAATTTTCTTCTATTTCTTTTTCAGCAACGAATTGTACAGTTTGTCGTCGTTTATTATTTCAAAGGCTCGCTTTACAGTTGGATCCTTTTCGTTGAATACTCGCCAGAAGGCTGGATTTCCCCAGACATCGCTAGCCATCGATGATTTGATGTGGTTCTTTAAGTAAAGTTCCTGCTCGGGTGTAGCCTTCTTGAGCGAATCAAGCTTAATGCCCGAATCCTTTGCTTTTTGCTGTAGCGTATTCATAAATTCATCCGGAACATTGAAAGTCTTGGCAAAAGTCTCTTCATCCTTGTACTTCTTTTTCAGTTCGTCCTTATGCTTGTCGATGTATTCTGAAATTGTCGGGAAGAAAATGTTTTTGCGCTGTAGGGCAAGGTGATAGTCGGAACGCAAGGTGGTGTCAAGCGGAACAAAGTCGTCGGGCATTACGCCACCGCCTCCATAAACCGTGCGCTTGTATTTCAATGTGTTATATTTCAGGCTGTCGTTGAATTTTATACTGTCCTTGTGGTAGTATTCTCCGTGGTTGTAGCGATTCAGCAAGTCTTTGTTGTATTCCTCGTAACTGCTGTAAGGCTTCTGTATGCAACGTCCCGATGGGGTGTAGTAGCGAGCAATTGTCAGGCGGACGATGGAACCATCTGTTAAGTTCATTTCCCTTTGTACCAGACCTTTGCCGAATGAGCGGCGACCTACGATAACGCCTCTGTCCCAGTCCTGTATTGCGCCCGATGTGATTTCGCTTGCCGATGCCGAATTCTCGTTGATAATTACAACAAGTTTTCCGTTGCGGTTAATCTTGTCGGCGGACATTTCCTTTGAGTTGTAGTCGTAGCGAGGCATCTTTTCGCCTTTGGTGTAAACTATCGACTTGTTTGGCTCAATGAATCGACTGCAAAGTGTTACGGCTTGGTCGAGGTAGCCTCCTGTGTTGTCGCTTAGGTCGAGGATTATGTGCTTAACCTTCTTTTGTGTGAAATATTGGAAGGCGGAGTCCATTTCGGCTTCGGTTGTGCGGGCGAACTTGTTGAGTTTCACATATCCAACATCGCCAACAGTGTAGAACGCATCAACGCTATGAATAGGAATTTTGTCGCGGATAATCTCGAAGTATAAAAGGTCTTTTTCGCCAGGACGCATGATGCCAACGGTTACTTTCGTTCCCTTTTTACCACGCAGACGCTTTGCTACGCCCGAATTGTCGATTTTTATTCCTGCAACAATTTCATCGTCAACTTTCACTATGCGGTCACCCGATTTCAGACCTACTTTCTCTGACGGTCCACCTGAAATAACATCTTGAATTACAATTGTGTCTTGTATCAGGCGAAACTGTACGCCAATGCCGTCGAAACTTCCATCGAGCTGTTCCTTCGACTTGGCAACATCGTCGGCACTTATGTAGGCAGAATGCGGATCGAGCTCCTGCAACATCTTTACGATTGCCGTTTCGGTGATTTTGGCGATGTCGGCGGTGTCAACGTACATGGCATCAATGTAGTTGAGCAGTCGTTCGAATTTCTTTGCTTGCTTTACTGGTTCTGTCTGTGCAAATAGGGTAGTACCTATTAATATTATGCTTGCTAATATCGCGAATATCTTTTTCATCGTATATGCATTTTTTGCAAAGTTAAGAATTATTAACGATGGAAAATGTTGTTTTGTTGTTAAATTTGTTTTTATTACGAAAAATTTCGTTACGAAATTTTTCGTAATGTCTATTGTGTAAAAAAGATTTCTTGGTTTGGTTTATTTTAAGTCTGGCGAGAATAGATTTCCTAATGATTCTGTCAGCTTCACTTTTTTATCAACCCGTCGAAAGTTTCAACAACCTTGTCTGCCCAGGCAGTTACCGAAAAGCGTTCCTCGACAGTTTGTCTGGCATTCTTGCCCATTTCGCGGCGTAGTTCCTCGGAATCAATCAGTGCTGACAATTTTTCCATCCACTCGTCATCGGTGCTGGCGAGAAAACCATTTTTGCCGTCATCGATAATTTCTTTGTTTACACCAACAGGCGACATTACCACAGGAAGTTCGAGCGCCATGCATTGCAATCCCTTGAATCCGCACTTTCCGCGGCTCCATTTGTCATCGGGTAGGGGCATTATGCCGATGTCGAACTCGCAAAGCTCCTCGATTTCATTTTCTGCCGACCATTGCACGATTTTGGTGTCGGGAATTTCGCTTTGCCAGGTTTTCGAGTTCATTATTACCTTGAAATACACTTTGTCGCCATATTTTTCCTTGATGCGTTTGAGCACTGGATAGGCGGTTTCGTAGTGCTTTAGTGTAGGTTGTGTGCCTGTCCAGCCTATGCAAATGCCCTTATGTGGCTTTTTTTCGCTTGGCTTATGGTAGTTGGTGTTTATTACTGTTGGCAGTATGAAAATGTTGTCGTTAAATTGCTTTGCATAATCGGCAAGATATTGGTTTCCAACGCTGACGAGCGTAGCATATTGGCATATTTCGTTTGTCTTTTCTGTGCGTTTCAGCCATGCGAGGTTTTGATTGCCTTCGCTGGTGTCGTTTAGCCAGATGGAATCATCGAAGTCGAAAATCATTGGTACTCCGCTCTTTGCAATCTTGCGCTCGAAGATAGTCGTGCCTAACATGTATGCTTCGCGATAAACGAACACAAGGTCGAAATTCTTTGCTCTGCGGACATCCTTCATCCTGTGGAAAAAACTCTTTATCACGAACAAAAGTTTTCTAAAATAGTGTCCGTGAGAGTAGAAGGTCTTGTCGTCCTTTTCGCTGATGATGTTGGAGAATGTGACTTCGTAGCCAGCTTTTTCGAGGTGGGGCAAAAACTGCTCGATTCGGAAACGTTGTCCGGGCGAGCGGTTTGGTCGGTGATGCACTATGAGTAGAAGTCGCTTCGTCACTATGTATGATTTTGTGTGCAAATATAAGAATAATTCAATGATTTAATGATTCAATAATTCAAAGATTTGACTGCATGACAAAAAAGGCCGTTCCCGAAGAAACGACCTTTTATATAATCCGGAAAAAAATCTTAGCAGAACGAAAGTATCGACTTCTTGATCTTTTCGATAGCATCACGCAATTCTTCTTCGCTGATAACCAGAGGAGGAGCGAAGCGGATGATGTGCTGGTGTGTCGGCTTTGCAAGAACGCCGTTTTCAGCCATCTTCAAGCAAACATCCCATGCTTCCTTGCCGTTCATAGGCTTAATGATAACTGCGTTCAACAAACCTTTACCACGAACCTTTTCAATCATCGGAGATTTAATCTTCATGATTTCTTCGCGGAAAATCTTGCCGAGGTATTCAGCTCTTTCAGTCAACTTTTCTTCCTTGATAACTTCCAAAGCTGCGATACTTACGCGGGTTGCCAATGGGTTGCCACCGAATGTTGAACCGTGTTCACCCGGCTTTATTGTCAACATGATTTCATCGTCTGCCAATGCTGCCGAAATCGGGAATACGCCACCGCCGAGAGCCTTACCGAGGATAAGGATGTCGGGACGAACGCCTTCGTGGTCGCAAGCAAGCATCTTACCTGTACGAGCGATACCGCACTGTACTTCGTCTGCCATGAACAATACGTTGTACTTCTTGCAGATGTCGTAGCATTTCTTGAGGTAGCCTTCGTCTGGTACATATACACCAGCTTCGCCCTGAATTGGTTCAAGAAGGAAACCAGCAACCTTGTCGCCCTTTTCTGCGAGTACCTTTTCCAAAGCAGCAGGATCGTTGTAAGGTATGCGGATGAAACCAGGAGTCAAAGGACCGTAGTTTGCGTATGAATCCGGGTCGTTCGACATGGTGATGATGGTGATTGTACGTCCGTGGAAGTTGCCTTCGCAGCATACGATTAAAGTTTCATCGTTTGGAATACCCTTAACGACAGTACCCCAGCGGCGAGCAAGCTTAAGAGCTGTTTCGTCTGCTTCTGCACCCGAGTTCATTGGGAGAACCTTGTCGTATCCGAAATACTTGGTTACATATTCTTCCCATTCGCCAAGGCAGTCGTTGTAGAATGCTCTTGAACTCAATGTGAGCTTTTGTGCCTGATCGGTCAAAGCCTTAACGATTTTCGGGTGGCAGTGACCTTGGTTTACTGCTGAATATGCAGAAAGAAAATCATAATATTCCTTTCCTTCAACGTCCCAAACCTTTGCGCCTTTAGCCTTTGCAAAAACTACTGGTAGCGGATGATAGTTGTGTGCTCCGTACTTTGCTTCCAGTTCGATGTAATCTTTTGAAGTCTTCATTTTATTAATTTGTTTTTTAGTTGTTTATGTTAATGTTTATTTTGCTTCCAATAGGTGTTTTGTGTCGTCCTCGACAATGTGCTTGTACCAGTCGTTGCCATATTTTGGCTGCTTAACTTCCGGTGCATAGTACTTGTATCCTTCTGGTACTTCGCGTTCTGTCTTAATGTTACCGTCAACGTATTTGGTAAACAAGCTAGCAAAGAGGTTTTGCCAAGTTACCATTGTATTTTCAGATGCCTTAGCTGAGTACTCGGTAAGTTTCTTTGCAACATTCTGCGGATTGTTTTCAGCTTCTTCGCGGAGGTCGCCTTCAATCTTTGCGGTTTCGTCCTTGAAGCTTCTGTGCAAGTCTCTTCTGACGGTCTCGATTTCGGGATAGATGTCGCAGTAGCGTGTGTATGCGAAGTTTGATACGAGGTTGAAAATCCAGAATGCAGCATCCGGTTTGAATTTCATCATCGAGCCGTTGCCTTCGCGGTAAGCGTATGGAATTTCGGTGATTGATGCGTACATAGGAACATAAACCGTTGTTGCGCAGTCGTCAACGCCAAACCAGTTGATTGCACCGAGAACATCCGGCAAATTGCCACGCAACTGAGCTACAAACGAGAAACCAGTCTGCTGTGTTCCAGTTGCTCTTTCGTGGATGTAGTTCTTTCCGTTGTATTCCCAAGTCATTGGTCTCCAGCGATAAGGACAGTTGAAAGGACCTGCGCCCATTCCCTTGCTCATATCGAGTTCGGTACCTTCGAGGTGGTTGCCCATGTTGTGCATTACGGTTTCGAGAGTTACAGGCTTAGCTGGCTTTACCCACAAAGGCATTCTGTTGGTTGCGTAGCCGTTTGCATCGTATTCAATCTTGGTCCCCTTTGCATATTCCCAGTACTTGTCCATTCCTTCAGCAACATCGTTGAAGAAAGCCCAAACGCGGATTTCGCAGAAGCGAGCGCCGCTGAAATCAACTGGTGCGTATGTGTCGGAGAAGCTGAAATCGGCATCGTTGCCCTTGAAGTAACCCTTTTCGCGAGCAAAAGTGATAACATCGTCGGAGTAAACGCAGGTGATGTTCTTGTCGGTGAGGAGTTTGTCGATGTTCTTGAAAGTAACGACATCCTTGCTCTTCTTGGTTGCCTGCGGGAAAGTGGTGATTCTTGCCTGATTAGCGTGAGCTGAAACATATCCGTCGGGAATCATTCTTGCAACCCAAACAGCGCCTTTCTGACCTTTGCCCTTGCCGATAACTTCGAGAATCCAAGCTTCGTCCTTGTCAACGATTGAGAAGGATTCGCCTTCGCTTACATATCCGTACTTGCTCATGAGTTCGGTCATGACCTTTATGGCTTCACGGGCGGTCTTTGCGCGCTGCAGAGCAAGGTAAATAAGGCTTCCGTAGTCGATAATGCCGTCACCTTCCCAGAGTTCCTCGCGTCCGCCGTAGGTTGTTTCGCCGATTGCAAGCTGGTGTTCGTTTACATTTCCAACAACATTATAGGTATGGAGAACCTGCGGAATGTCGCCGAGGTATTGTCCAGAATCCCAGTTGTATATTTTCATCATTGTGCCTGGCTGGTAGTCGGCAGCAGGACGGTAGTAGAGTTCACCGTAGAGAACGTGGCTGTCGGCGGCGTAGCTGAGGAAAGCGGAACCGTCGTTTGATGCGCCCTTGGTAACAATGAAGTTCGTGCAAGCGAAACTTGCACTTGCGCTGAACATAAGCGCGATAGTCAATAGTGCGAATAATTTTCTCATATCTATTTTTATTTGTTTGACCGCAAATTTAATATTTATTCCAATACCAAAAGAAAATAATTTGAGGATTTGAAAGATTTGAAAATTCGATGATTCGATGATTTGAAAATTCCCATGTTAAGTCCAACGATGAAAAAAAATAATGCCAGATGAAATATCATAAAAAATAAGCAGACACAAGTCTGCTTAAAGGAACGTGCAGGGGTTTCTGTTGTTATCCGCAGGCACGCACCGCAAAAATAATGGATATATTTGAATTACAAAAAAGGCGTTCTTGTATCATAAAAAAGGAACGGGAGGCTCCACATTGGTGGTACACCCCCCGCACTGCAAAAGTAGTGAAAATGTTATAATTGCAAGCAAAAAAATGTTTTGTGCACCACCATATAAAAGGCCTAAACCATCCACAAGGGATGGTCTAGGTGACGGCTTGTTATTACTCAACGCGCCGATGCAAAAGTATTAATAATTATTTGAATGACAAAAAAAAGTGGGCGTTACCCCACCATCCCGGCACTGCTTGAAGTTATCGCGCCGCCATCGACAATCCTTAATGGAAAGCAGGGCAAAAGTAGTGAAAAAAAATTGATTGACAAAAAAGTCATTCTTGTATAGCCGCCCGCAAACTATCAGACGTGTGCAAGAATGACAAAAAAAACGGTGGACGTTACCCCACCGACCCGGCACTGCTTGAAGTTATCGCGCCACCATCGACAATCCTTAACGGAAAGCAGGGCAAAAGTAGTGAAAATTTATGAATTTCATGTATGATTTGTAATTAAAAAAGAAAATCTGAAAACAGAAGGGAAGCCACGGCGCACAAACGCACAACGCCTCCACATTCTGTAATCAGATTTACAACTGCGAAGTTATGGAATTTTTTCAGAATCCGAGAATTTTTCGGATTAACCACAAAAGTAACTCAATGCCGACTTCTCCTAAAATAAATATAATCAAGATAATGTCTGTTATAATGGAATCGTTGAAAAGGCAAGCTGCCAAAATGGCAATTATCGTATCTGCAACTATGTAAAATATCAGGCGGTTCATAATTGAGCATTGCATTTCTCCTTTTCAATTTTCATCGCAAGTGGCATAACAAAAAGAATCCATTTCATAAATCATATTCTATAAAAACGCCCTCCTAAGAGAGCAGCCGACGTCAGTGACCTCAGCAAGTTATTTGTGTCACAAAAATAGTGGAAATATTAAAATTGCAAGCAAAAAAATGCTTCGCACCACCATATAAAAGGGCTAAACCCTCCACAAGGGAGGGTCTAGGTGACGGCTTGATTAATTCATCGCGCCGATGCAAAAGTAATAGAAAATATTTGATTTGCAAAAAAGACATCCCTTTGTTGTGTCGGATTTGTAATCCGACACATGCGAGTATCAGCATTTGTAATGCGCAGACATAAGCGGATTATAAATCCTTATATTCACGCTGTCTGGATAGCAAATCCAGACAACATGTTTTTTTTTTGAACAAAATCAAACGGCTAGAAACGAGATTCTGCCATAGTTAAACTCGAAACCTTTTTCATTATCTGGAATCCGATATTGCAATTCAGGCAGCGTTTATGGTCGCAGTAGTTCTTTTTGAGGTTAAGCAGAGCCTGTGAGTCGAAGGCAGATTCGCACTTTATTTTGTTTATGTCGGTGAATGCTCTTGTTTCCCTGTTGCTTTCGGCTTTGGTAGCGTGTAGCATGTCAATGATTTTTTCGCTGTCGAAATTGGGGTTTGTGGTCTTGCCGTAGATGTACGAAAATGGTATCACGGTGTTAATCATGATTGTGTCTATTGCTTGCAGACCAAGTTTAGTAGCTTTGTGTTTCGATGAGGTTTCTCCAAGCGAAAAGTGAGTTTCCCAGTACTCGGAAGTTTTTAGTTTGTCGAAAAAATTTGGATTGAACTTGCCGTTCAGTATGTCATCGATGAGGATTTGGAAATTCTGCATTAGAGCGGCAAACTGAGCAAGGCGAGTTTCTGGGAAATTTGTCGGATGCATCTTAGAGCGTTTCCACAGCGATTCGGCAATTGGCGACAAGTTGTATTTCGCTTTCTGGAAAGAGTATTCGTCGGCAAGTTTTCGAGTGTATTCGTCTTTGGGTTGACCATTTAGTATTCCTGCCTGACCGAATGTTATTGCCTCGAGAGCAAACAGATTGTCAGCATTGTGAAGCATTACGTTGAGTGGCGTTTGCATTGCAAGCATCTCGAATGGTAATGCATTTGTGCCGAATCCGAAATTTCTTGCGATGACAATGTATAGCGTTTCGTTCCAGTTGCCGTTGGTGTGTTGTAAAATTTCGCTTATGTGTTCCGACTTGTATTCGAGCCTTTCGACAGCCATCTTTTCCATCCACATGGCAATATGTATGTCATCCACGAGGTCAATGTAGTCGGCGCAGGCAATTGGCTTTTCGTTTAGCTTGAAGTCGGAATAACGGTTGAATATGGTCTGCGGAAACGAAATTTCCCAAGTCGGCAAGCTGCGTCCGTTCTGCAGTGTTATTTCGCAGTCGTAGTTATAGACGATGTGCAGTATGACATTGTCGTAGGCGTGGTCGCCATCGTGGTGATGCTTGTGCCAGTCGGATGCATTGACGTGGATTTCCACATTGCCAACCCATATTATTCCGTCAATTTTGATTTTAGCGTTGAAAAAATCGGGACCAGAATCGTGGTTATGCTGACCTATGTCGATTATCTCGAAAGGTGTATTGTCGGTGAGCTGTTCGGTGCCTTCAATCCAAAGGTGGTTCTTGTATATGAAATGTAGAAAATCCTCGTGCATGGCAATGTTGTTTTGTGCAAATATAGTTAACAATGGATAATTGACAATGAACAATTGATAATGGATAATTGATAATGAATAAAGGACAATTAATAATGATAAAAAATCCTCGCATCGAAACCGATACGAGGATTTTTTTAGTCATAGTATTTGTTATTCAACAATAACTTTCTTTGTTATCGTCTTGTCTTGTAACTTGATGCTGAAGAAATACATGCCTCTTTCCATTCCTTCGAGCGAAATTGTTTCGTTTGCAGATGTTGTGTTAACGGTCTTTACGATTTGTCCAAGGACATTTACAATGTCGATTCTTGCGTTGTCTTCTGGTAGGCTTACTGTTACATTGTCCTTTGCAGGGTTCGGGAATATGTTAATATTGTCAGCATCAAATGTTTCAGTGCCAGCATTTGTGCCAACAGCAATGTCATCGATGAAGAATGCAAATACATCGCTTGATACGCAAATAATTGCAAGGTACATTGTCTGTCCTGCATATTGTGAAAGATCGTATGTGAACTGAGTCCATTGTACAGGAGCCGAGGTGCTTGTTGATGTTGTGTTACCATCAATGAAAGTATAATTTTCATCGTCTGATGATATTGCTACGCGGAATTGTTCTAGTCCGTAAGTGTCATTTGCCGAACGTGCCCAGAACGAGAATTTCATTCCGTTTGTTATGTTTATTTGAGGAATTATGAACCAGTCGTTATTTGGAGGAGTTGTTGCGGCCATGCAGCATCCAAACTTTGTTCCTCCGTGGGCGGTAAATCCGTTAGCGGTGCCGTTCTGGAAGGCAATATACGAACCTGTGTAGCCAGAATTTGTAAAGCTAACGCCATCTATTCCGTATGTTGCGTTGCCGTCTCCATCCCATGTTGTGCATGGAGAGAAGGCATCGACAGCCCATGCGGAGCAAGATTCAAAGTCGTAAGTAAAGATATTTGAAGGTGATGGAGGTGTGACTCCGCCTGGATTTGCAGGGTCGTAGTAGTCGCATGTTGTTGCACCGCTGTTTGTCGGGTCGAGCCATGGTTTCAACTTGTATGCATTGGTGCTTCCGTTTGCTGAGTTGTCCCAGTGGAACGACATTTTTCCGTACAAGTCGTATCTGGAGAACGAAGAAGCCGAGCACGATGAAGCACCGCCGCTCAATGTACCGAAGACCCTACCATCGGAATTGAATATCGGAGAACCTGACGAGCCACCTTCCGTAACGCCAGTCTTGTCGCTGTTGTTGTTGTGCCATACCACTTTCCAATGTGCGTTTGAAGCGCCTGTCATATCGTCGCCGCCATTGTAAGTCGCCGTAGATGGTGACGATGTAAAGAATGATATTTTCTTAATGTCGCCCGATGGATGGTGTATTCCGGCACCGCCACCAGAAGGAACCGTCGTGCTTCTGTCCCACCCGTTGTATATTGCGCCTATTTCTATAGCATTCTGCTTGGTGAAGTTTTTCAGTTTAAGCAGGAAGAAGTCCGAACCACCATTTTTTGCACCTTCGGCAACCTTAGTGCAACCTACATAGTCGGTGTAGTTGATTGAAGACTCAGATGCAGGATTTGAGCAACCCGATGCTTCGTAGTTGAAGCGGAACTTCCACTGGTTGAAGTTTGATGCTGTGGCATTTGGTCCGCAGTGGTTTGCCGTGAGAAAATATGGAGTTCCATCGTTGCTTGTATTGTTGATGAGCGTACCCGTACAGTATCCACCACTCCATCCCTCGACAACATATATTCTTGCCACACCGCGCTGCTGTATTCTCCAGTCGGCACCTACCGAACAGTTGACGTTGACCTCGCAACTTTCGGAAGAGCCAAAGCCCGTACCTGCGCGGGTTCCCCTTGCAAAAGCACCTTCGTCGCGATAAACATAGCCGTATTCACCTATATTTATAATAGGTATGGTGTTGTCGTATGAAACAGAACCATCTATCGATTTGGTCATTGGAGCTACATACTCTATGGTAATGTCATTGCCTATTATGTTGCCGATCATATATTCGTCTCCATCTGGATTGTCGCTACGGAAATATGGTCCGTCAACAATTTTTCTATCACTTGTGTAAACATATACCGCAGCTCCTGCAGGAATGTCGAACTTGTCGAAATACAAAGCCGATGCCTTTGCACCTTCACTTGAGAAACGGAGTCTCCAAATGAGTTGACCGTTGTCAAGAGTTTCCCAGTTACCAGAATTTTTTATTGTTGTGTTTACGGGCATCAGTCTTGCGATTTTCAAAAATGTGCCGTTTTTCTCATCCTCTGCATCTTCGGTTGCAATCATCTCAGCTGACGGAGGGTATACCTTGATGTGGTCGATTCCCTCGTTGCTTGTCTTGTGCGTAAAGCTGGGAGGCAAGGACATTTGTTTGGATTTGTTCTGTGCAAATCCGAGTAATACTACAAGTACCAATGCAATGGTCGAAATAGTTTTTTCCATTTTCGTTTATGTTTTTAATGATGCAAAATAACTTTAATTAACTTAATGTGCCAAGAAAAATCGTGCCAAATTTTTTGCTAATCGTTAAATATATATGTGTGTAATGGAGTTATAATGTTGATTGTCAGTGTGTTGTTCTTTTTGTTGATAAAAATATTTAAAAACTTTAGAAAAAATTTGTTAGAATGTCAAAAAAGTGCGACTTTTGCAGTCCGAAATTTTAAAGAGAAATAATATAAAAGAGTTATGGCACGAGTTTGTCAAATTACAGGAAAAACGGCAATGGTGGGAAACAATGTATCTCACTCGAGGCGCAGAACGAAAAGGATTTTCGATATTAACTTGAAGACAAAGAGAATCTTTGACGAAGAATCAGGCAAGTGGGTTGAAATGAGACTCACAACATCGGCAATGAGAACTATCGCAAAGAAAGGTCTTAAGGCTGCTCTCAAGGATGCCGAAAAGAAAGGTTATGTTAAATAGTTTTAGTCGGGAGGATTAAAAATGGCAAAGAAAAGTAAAGGAAATCGCGTACAGGTAATACTTGAATGTACAGAGCATAAGGAGTCAGGACTTCCTGGTACTTCAAGGTACATAACTACCAAGAACAGAAAAAATACTCCTGATAGACTGGAGATGAAGAAATACAACCCGATTTTGAAGAAGGTTACAATTCACAGAGAAATTAAATAGTTTAGGTTATGGCAAAGAAAGTTGTTGCAACACTTAAGAAAGAAGGCGGACAGGTCTTCGTTAAGTGCATAAAGATGGTTAAGAATCCTGAAACTGGCGCATACCAGTTCAAGTCGGCTATCCTGGACAAGGATTTGTCAAAGGATTTCTTTAAGAAATAGAAGTTTAATCTATCAACATTATAGCACCTGCCGCTCATAATTATGACAGGTGCTTTTTGTTGTTTTATTTAAGTAAATAGTTTCGTTATGGCATTCTTCGGTTTGTTCGGAAAAGAAAAGAAAGAAAAATTGGACAGCGGATTGGAAAAAACCCGTACTGGTTTGTTTTCTAAAATTAGTCGTCTTATATTCAGCAAATCGAAGGTTGATGACGATGTGCTTGACGAACTAGAAGAAATCTTAATCTCTTCTGATGTGGGTGTCGATACTACAGTAAAGATAATCGACATGATACAGGAAAGGGTTAAGACTGAAAAGTATGTCGGAACCGACGAACTGAACGAGCTTCTGCGTTCTACGATTGCATCGTTGCTCGAAGATGGTCCCGACATGAAGAATCCCGATTTTACCACGCCTGATGGTTCTCCCTATGTTATTATGGTTGTAGGTGTGAATGGTGTAGGAAAGACTACGACAATCGGGAAACTTGCAAACAATTTCAAGAAGGCGGGCAAAAAGGTATATATCGGAGCTGCCGATACTTTCCGTGCCGCTGCAATCGACCAGCTTCAGGTGTGGGCCGATAGGGTAGGTGTACACATGATCCGTCAGGATATGGGTTCCGACCCCGCATCGGTGGCATACGACACTTTGGCATCGGCAAAGAAGTCGGGTGCAGATGTTGTGCTGATTGATACTGCAGGCCGTTTGCACAATAAGATAAACCTTATGAACGAGCTGTCGAAGATTAAGCGCGTGATGCAGAAACTTGTTCCTGATGCACCGCACGAAATTCTGCTTGTTCTTGATGGCTCTACTGGTCAGAATGCCTACGAACAGGCAAAGCAATTCATGAAGGCTACCGAAATAAACTCGATGGCAGTCACTAAGCTCGATGGAACAGCAAAGGGCGGTGTCGTTATCGGTATTTCCGACCAGTTCAAGATTCCAATTAAATATATAGGTGTCGGAGAAGGTATTGACGATCTTCAGATGTTCGACAAGCGCGAATTTGTTGATTCATTGTTCAAGAAGTAACATTGCATGAAATCGCTAGCCATTACATTGTGCTTGATTTTGATTTCATTTTTATGTTGTGGTCAGGTGTGGATTCCTGTTACTGCATCAGATGCGGTTTCATGCGAAAATTATTCACAAAACATAAAGAAAAATGCTTTCCACTCATCGGTGACATGGAAGGTTACGGTAAAGGATAATGTCATTTCGCGAACCAAGGTGCTTTTTTCGGAAACATTCTATAATTCAAATGGTCAACCATCAAAGATTATATATTTCAACGGAGGAAATCGACCGACTTCGTATACAATTGTAAAGTATAATTCGCGCAATCTGCCTTTTGAGGAGGTGAATTTTACCGCAGATTCTACGATGATTGGTGGAACTTTGTATGAATACAATGATAAAAATCTGCTAGTAAGCCAAATTTCATACATAGGATCTTCGGTGACAAACCATTATCGCATTGAACATACATCCGACAGCATAGTCGTTTCGGAAGTCGATTCGCTTGGCAAAGTTATTAGCAGTGGTTCGATTTCTACGATTGCTACCGACCAGAAGGAATTGGTTTTCAGAAGGGTGCAGACACATGAAAAGATTGTCGGCGATTACGATATTTTGTCAGAAATAACTCGCAAGCATATAGTAGGAGTAGCGGAGAAAAAGATTTTCATTTATGAGAACGACAAGGTGGTGAAGACGGCTGTTTTCGATAGCGACAATGAGGAGATATCAAGTGCGTCGCTTGAATATGACAGGTCGGGAAATATTAGTCGCATAATTGAGCGCCGCGAGAGGGACGGAGCTACCAATGTTTATATGATTAACTATAGATAAGATTTGAAAGAAATATATTACTGTATGTTAAAAAACGGAATCTTACGAAGACGGATTTCGTTTTTTTATCCATTGCGCTAGCAACCTTTGGTTTGCGGTACGAAGTAAGCAACACCTTGATTGCCGCCTTGGCTGGTGAGCGTTAAGAAAATCGGTGGAACGAAGCGTAAAAAGTCAGACTGTTTGAAGTCGTAGTGAAACGTAGACAAGTTTCTGACTTTTAGCGTAGAGTAGCAGATTTTTAGCGAAGCAGACTCAGCGGACATGGTTTTTTGTTTACTTTTTTGCCAACAAAAAAGTAAAAGCCTCCGCGGCTGGAGCGGAATGCTAAAAAAGTAGATAATCAAATTCCTTTATGTAAGAAATTCTTATCATTTAACTCCACTTGATATGTCGGCTGACCCAATAATAACGAAAAAAGCCGTAGCATTGCCACGGCTTTTTTGTTTATGCTAATTCTATTATTCAGCCTTGCCTGCGCTACCAAGAACGTTGATAATCTTGTGCATGTAAAGTTTCTTCATGCTGTCGCGAGCTGGGCCTAAGTACTTTCTCGGGTCGAATTCAGCTGGCTTTTCAGCGAATACCTTGCGGATTGCTGCTGTCATTGCAAGACGGCTGTCGGAGTCGATGTTGATCTTGCAAACTGCCGACTTAGCTGCTTCGCGAAGCTGTTCCTCTGGAATACCTACAGCAGCCTTCAAAGCACCTCCGTACTTGTTGATTGTGTCAACTTCTTCCTGAGGTACCGATGATGATCCGTGGAGAACAATCGGGAATCCAGGAAGCTTCTTTTCGATTTCGTGAAGTACGTCGAATGCCAGAGGCGGAGGAACAAGACGACCTGTTGCCGGGTCTACCTTGCACTGTTCCGGTTTGAACTTGTATGCACCATGCGAAGTCCCTATTGAGATTGCCAACGAGTCGCATCCGCTACGTGTTGCAAATTCGATAACTTCTTCTGGCTTTGTGTAGTGTGATTCTTCTGCCGAAACCTCGTCTTCAACGCCAGCCAAAACGCCAAGTTCAGCTTCTACAGTAACATCGTACTTGTGAGCATATTCAACAACCTGCTTTGTGAGCTTTATGTTTTCCTCGAAAGGAAGCGACGATGCATCGATCATAACTGACGAGAATCCCATGTCTACGCAGCTCTTGCATAGTTCGAAAGTATCGCCGTGGTCGAGGTGGAGGCAAATCTGCGGGTGTTCCCACCCGAGTTCCTTTGCGTACTGTACAGCGCCTTCTGCCATGTATCTCAAGATTGTCTGGTTGGCGTACTTGCGTGCTCCGCTCGAAACTTGAAGTATAACTGGAGATTTTGTTTCTGCACATGCCTGAATGATGGCCTGCATCTGTTCCATGTTGTTAAAGTTGAATGCTGGGATTGCATATCCGCCAGCGACTGCTTTCTTGAACATCTCAACGGTGTTGACAAGTCCTAATTCCTTATAACTTACCATAATGAAAATTTTATTGTTTTTTAATCGTTTATATTTTGCATTTAAATTTTCCACAAAGATAAGAATATTTGTAATACGAAAATCCTAAATAAAAATGTTAGTTAGCAGAAAAATATTGAGGTGTAAGAAAAAAACTAAAATAAATCCCAAATCGTAAATCTCAAATCGTAAATTAGTTTTACCTTTGCGCCGTTTTTTCTATATTTATCAAATGATACAAACAGACATATTGTTGTCGCAAGCCGACACCACAATTTCAGATACTGTAAAGGAAGTGGGCGAAAAATTGGTTTCGATTGATCCCAAAAGTCCCCAAGAGATTGTGAGCCAAAGTATTTCGTGGTTCGATTCTGCTATTAACTGGCTAACTACCAGTGGCTTGTCGTTCTGTGTATCGCTTATGGGAGCCTTGGCTTTCCTCTTCATAGGATTCTGGGTCTCTAAGTTGATTGTTAAGGCATTGCGGAAAATGATGGCTCGCAAGAATGCCGATCCTGGACTTATTTCTTTCGTGTCGAGTCTTGTAAACATTGCCCTTAAGATAATGATTATCATTAGCGTTATGGGCATGGTCGGAATTCAGATGACCTCCTTCATCGCTGTTTTGGGTGCCGCAGGTATAGCCATTGGTATGGCTTTGCAGGGAACGCTATCTAATTTTGCCAGCGGTGTCATGATATTGATATTCAAGCCGTACAAGGTTGATGACTATGTCGAAGCTCAAGGAGTTTCGGGGTTTGTTAAGGAGATTCAGATATTCAATACGATAATTACTACTGTTGACAACAAGACCACAATAGTGCCTAACAGTGTGCTGGCTACAAACACGCTTACAAATTACTCCAAGCAGCCTACGCGCAGGGTTGATTGGGAAGTGGGCGTATCGTATGGAACAGATTTCAATGTGGCGAAAGATGTTATTATGCGCATTCTCGATGCCGATGAACGGGTGTTGAAAGATCCAGCCGTTTTCGTGTCGATTACTGGACTTGGCGATTCTTCTGTCAACATTGTGGTAAGGGCATGGGTGAATTCTCAAGACTACTGGGGAGTGTTCTTCGACTTTTACAATAAGGTATATTCGACATTCAACGAGGAAGGAATCGAGTTCCCGTTCCCGCAGGTTGATGTTCATTTGAAAGGAAATAACGAAATAAATAAATAATTATGAAAAAGTATTTAATTGTATTTTTGTCAGTGTTGTTGAGCGGAACAATAGTATTCGCACAGGAAGCAGCCGACTCTTCGGCAAAGAAAAAGAATGAGAACTGGAAACTTGGTGGAGCCGCAGCGTTGAATTTCTCGCAGGTTTCGTTCAAGAACTGGGCTGGTGGTGGTGACCCATCCATTTCGGGAAATGTATTTTTCAATGCATTTGCCAATTACGCAAAGGACAAGACCACATGGGATAATACACTTGATTTGGGTTATGGTATGATGCGTCAGGGAACAAAGAAGACTGGCATTTTGTTCTACAAGACAGATGATAAGATTGACTTGGCATCGAAATACGGACGTTATGCGTTTAAGTACTGGTACTATTCGGCTTTGGTTGGCTTCAAGACTCAGTTTGCCGATGGTTACAAGTCGATTACCGATTCAACGAGAATTTCATCATGGATGTCGCCGGCATACTTGAACATAGCTCTTGGTATGGACTTCAAGCCGACCTTCGAAAATCATCCCAACATGTCGTTCTCATTGCTTATAGCACCGTTGTCGGGCAGGATGACATTTGTTCTCGATTCGGCACTTTCAGCACAAGGAGCATACGGTGTTGAAGGCGCGACATTCGATGACAATGGTGTGATGTTGACCCCGGGCAAGAAGTTCCGTCCTGAATTCGGTGGATATGTAAAGGCTCAGTTCAAGATTGATTTCCTGAAGGTGTTCACTTATACCACGAAGCTCGACTTATTCTCCAACTACATTGTAAAGGCGCAGAATGTAGATATGAACTGGGAGAACTTGCTGACATTGAAGATTAGCGACTGGTTCTCGGCTAACTTGAGCATTACGCTTGCATACGATGACGATGTAGATGTTCCTGTTGACCGCGATGGCGACGGTGTTTGCGAAGGCGTTGGAAAGAGATTGCAGTTCAAGGAATTATTGGGATTGGGCTTTACATATAAGTTCTAGTCGCAATATCTTGGTTCAAAAATAAAATGTCCTCGTACCTTAGGTGCGGGGATTTTTTTTGTTTTGCAACAATCGTATAAGTTCGTGTAAAACCTTATCTTTGCACACAAATTTAGCAAACAATGTTCAAGAAAGTTCCACATACATACGTCATTGTATTTTCAATTATTGTCATAGCGGCAATCCTTACATGGATAGTGCCGGCAGGACAATTTGAGCGGACGCAAAAGCCTTTGCCCGATGGCGGAAGCACAACTGTAATTGTCGAAAATTCATACCACGAAGTTGATGCAAGTCCGCAGACATGGCAAGTTTTCACTTCTATTTTCGATGGTTTCAAGAAACAGGCAGGCATAATAGCTTTCATATTGCTTGTCGGCGGAAGTTTTTGGATTTTGAACGAAAGTAGGGCTTTGGCGGCAGGAATAAACTCATTTTTACGCTTCAGCAAAAGGTTGGAGAAACGGAAATTTCTTCAGAAAATAGGTGTAAACAACATCATAATGGTGTTGATAATGACCTTGTTCAGCGCATTCGGTGCAATATTCGGCATGAGCGAGGAAACTATAGCCTTCGTCATTATATTTGTTCCGCTAGCAATATCAATGGGTTACGATTCGATAACGGGCCTATGTCTTGTGTATGTTGCTGCTCATTTGGGGTTTGCTGGAGCAATTTTCAATCCATTTACAATAGGTATTGCACAGGGAATGTCGGATTTGCCCCTGTTCAGCGGCTGGGAATACAGGTTTGTGTGTTGGCTTGTAATTAATGCTGTTGGCTTCTCGTTTATACTATGGTATGCATCACGCATAAAGAAAAATCCGCAGAAGAGTCTTACTTATTCCATAGATGAGTACTGGCGCAAAAATAACAGCAGTCATTCGGATGATATTGTTTATAACACTCCAAAATCGGCTTGGGCAAGTTACATTGTTGTGTCCGTGGCAGTTATTCTGTTCTCGGTATTTTATCCAATGTCCCATTTGAAGGTTGGAAATGCCGAATTTGAATTTGCCGCAATACCGATTGTTTCTGGGCTTTTCGTACTCTCCTCGTTCTTTATATTGCGCAAATCGGTACATTTTTACATTATAAACCTATTGTTGTTTACGGTTTTGTATCTTATTGTCGGCGTGATGGGCTACGGCTGGTATGTTGAGGAAATTGGCGGACTTTTCCTTGCTATGGGCATAGCGGCAGGAATTGCAATGAATAAGTCAGCAAACGATATTGTGAAAATGTTCATCGATGGAGCAAAGGACATTTTCTCGGCTGCTTTTGTGGTTGGCCTTGCTGGTGGCATAATAGCAATACTTACCAACGGCAACATCATCGACACCATAATGAACAGTTTGTCGAACGGAATGCAGGACACGGGCAAGGAAGCTTCGCTGTCGATAATGTACGGAATACAAACTTTTCTGAACATAATCATCCCATCGGGTTCAGCAAAGGCTGCACTCACGATGCCAATTATGGCGCCATTCTCCGACCTTGTGGAGATTTCGCGACAGACAACTGTTCTCGCCTTCCAGTTTGGGGATGGCTTTACCAACATGATTACACCGACATCGGGCGTACTGATTGGGGCATTGGGAATGGCAAAGATTCCTTACAACCTCTGGTTCAAGTTCATCTGGAAATTTATGATTGTGCTTGTCATTCTTGGATTCCTGCTTTGCCTGCCAACACTCTATATGACGCTCAACGGATTTTAGCATGGAAAAATATTGCATAATCGATGGTTTGAACTGGATAAACTTCTTTGGACTAGTTATAGTGGTATTAATGTTGATCCCCAACATTTTGTACACCATAAAGTTCAAAGGTCAGGAAGTAAAATGCAGATGTTGTCGTTCGATGTACATTCTGGAGCAAGTAGGGCGGTACGGTTCTATGTTCCTTATGGCTTTCAACATCGGCATTGCTGAATTTGGTTTCGTATCCGATACGCATTTTTCCATTTATGCAATAGCCAACATAATACTTCTTGTTGCATATTGGTTCGTTTATGCGCTATATTTCTATAGGCAGAGCAATTGGAAACGCATTGCTCTTGCCATAATTCCATCATGCATTTTCCTGATTGATGGCTTACTGTTGCGGCATTATTTGCTTGTATGCTTTGCCATCATTTTCGCACTTTCACATTTATGCATTACACTGAAAGACAGTTGTGAAGTAAGTGGTAATGAATAGACTTTGATTATTTGCCGATTTGGTTTATCCAATCAGCAATCACTTTCATTGCATCCTCGTTGAATGTTTCCTCGTTTTTGCCGTAGAAGTTAGGACTGCCGAAAATGCATTTCTGGAAAAGGTGGTTCAATCCTTTTAGTTCCAATATTTTGTAATTGGGATTCTTGGCTTTCTTCATAGCTTTTTCAACGCCTGCAAGATTGTCTTTGCTGTAAACCTGCACATCCTTGTCGCCATTGAGTGCGAGCAGGGGAACCTTGACTTTGCATAAATCGTCCTGCGGATTGCTGTTCAACGAATAGTACATCCATGGAGAAAACAATACATCGATGCTCTCCTGAATGGCATTTTCATCGGAAGTGTCTTCAGATACAAGCGAATTCATTTTCTTGATAGTCTCACCGACTTTAGTTTTCTTGTCGTCGGTACTTAACTTTTTGTTTTTTACAATCTTGTATGCTTTAAGTGCGAGTTTCGAATATTGTTTTGCAATTTCCTCGCTTTGACCGGATGATTTTATTACATCGTAGTTCTGCCTAGCCAAGAGGTTTGACATTTCTATTGCTGGACCAGCAAGCATCACAACAAAATCTACATCGCTGTTCCTTGCGGCTACCATTGGTGCTATAATTCCGCCTTCGCTATGACCAATAATTCCAATCTTCATGTCTTTCAGTCGCTTGTCGCTCCTTATGAATTTTACAACCGATTCGGCATCCAGCGAAAGATCGTATGTTGTGGCATTATCGACATCGCCGGTCGATTTTCCAAAACCTCTGTCGTCGTAGCGGATGACAGCTATTCCATTGCGTGTGAGATAGTCGGAGAGGACAAGGAATGGTTTGTGTCCAAGGATTTCCTCGTCTCTGTTTTGTAGTCCCGACCCCGAAACCAAAATTGCTATCTTGTCGCACTTGTAGTCGTAAGGTGCGGTAAGCGTTCCCGATAATTTTACATTTGTCTCTGGATTGAATATTTCAACTTCTTCAACTATGTACGGAAAATCTTTCGGTTCTTGTTTCTTAGGCTTGGGCTTGTATTCTCCTCGTATCAAGGTTAGCGGAAAGGAGTGTCCGCGCTGTGTGAATGTGCAGTTCAATGTGTCGCAGTCTGTATTTGGTTTGCCTTCGAGTTTCGCATCTAAACTGGTGATTTCTATGACAAAGTTTTCGCTTGAAAAATCAGCCTTGTCAACATTTATGCCGAATGCTGCTTGCTCTGGCGAGTCCATTGTTATGCTGTCGGCTGTTAGTCCATTGATGTTCAGAGCAATGGCAAGAGTTACACCATTGCCTACATTTAGGTCGCCATGCCAAGTGCCTAAAATTTTTTGCGCATTTATGGTAGTTGCGGTAAAAAGAAGGAAAATGCTAAATGCAATTATGTGCCTCATTATTTTGCTGGTATTGCCATCGAAACCAAACCACCGACAAGCAGACCGCTTAATGTGCCGATAATAGTGTTGGTGAATATTTTCCTGTTGCCTTTGTTTTGGTATCCGTATACGAAATATTCATTGTCGCGGTATTCTGGATGGCGTTTTATGATTCCTCTTTTTGTCGGGCGAGTGAAAGATATGCCTGTTGCATAAGCTATAGGAACGGCTAGACCTATCATTGGACGGCGTAAACGACCGTAGAAATACAGCATTGATCCAGCTCCAACGGCAAATCCGCCAGCACAAGCCCACCATGCATTGAATTCGCTTTTTGCAGTTTGTTTGCCCAAAACAACTGAACGCATGTCTTCAACAGAATATTCGCCTTCTTGAGTTGGAACATATAGAATGCTATCGCCAATTGACCAAATTTCATTGATGTCGATGAATTTGTTTTTGATTTTGCCGTTTTTCTTTTCTATTTTTATCTCCATGGAACTTCCATTGTCATTGAAGAATGTATATTCCTTGGCATTGTATTGTGTTCCATCAAGCAGACTGAACTTTGTCTGTGCAAGGGTTGCCACGCATATAAGCAGGGCAATTATTATGGATATTATGCATCTCATTTTAGTAGTATTTTATGTGCGATGCAAAAATACATAAGTTTTGGATTTGTGGTAAATAAAAAGGTAAAAAATATTAAATTTGCAACCAATTATTTTTTGATGAAACATTTTTTCAAATACTTGATATTTATTTCTATAGCGGTGCTTTCGGTCGAATGTGCCAATGCTAGCCAACCTGCACTTTCTGATACATCAAAGTATAAGGCCGTTCCCGAAATCATGCTGTTCTCGAACTTTCATCAAGGGATAGGCGGTGATACACATGAACCCAACTTTGAAATAAAGCGAGCTACTTTCGGCTACCAGTTCTATGTGCCAAAGGGATTTTCTTCGATTATCCGCTTGGATGTCAGCCCAAATCTTCCGTTGGGACAAAACTACAACACTGTGAATGTGTATTTGCGTGCCATGTATATTTCATGGAAAAAGGGAAAATTTTTGCTCAACACTGGTTTGGTTGACAATATGCAACACATGACGCAACAGAAATTCTGGGGGGCACGTTATATTTTCAAATCATACCTTGATGAATATAGGTTTTTGCCATCTATCGACTTGGGTTTCAATGGGAAATACGATTTTTTGGACAATCTGTCGCTTGAGTTCGGTATGATGACAGGAACAATCAAGGACGATAGCGTTTCGTATGGTAAATATTACTATTCGCTATCGCTTAACTATTCGCCAATCAAGGAATTGCAGTTGAAAGCCCATTCTACATATTCTTTTCAAGGTGATGACCTCTATACTGTCGGAGGATTTGCTGGCGCAACAATAATCCCTCAACTGCGAATAGGAGCCGAGTATAATGCAAAGTTTTCTCCTCGAAAGATTGTTCAGCACGGAGCGAGCGCGTATATTATTTATGGTATAATAAAGGACAAATTGAATTTATTTGCTCGGTACGACTACCTTACGTCGTCTCGCTCTACCGGATATGTGCCTGCATGGACGGTGGTTGATGACGGTATGGCACTTGTGGCTGGTTGCGACTGGAAAGTGGTCGATTTTGTAAGGCTTTCGCTCAATTATCAGGGTTGGTTGCCTCGTGTCAACACAAATCCCATCAAATCGTACATTTATTTGAATGTTGAATTTAGGGTTAACTAACATGTCGGAAATCTCAGATAAACGAAAAATAAAGCATATATATTCCAAGATAGGTCAGGCAGTTAACAAGTACGGACTGATTTCTGATGGAGACCGTATTATGGTTGGTGTGAGTGGCGGTAAGGATTCCATGTCGTTACTGGCAACTTTGGCAACGAGGCGCAGGTTCGGTAAGGAAAAATACGATTTGGTTGCCGTACACATTGATGTCGAGAATGTTCCGTATGAAGCAGACACAGCTTTTATTGCGGATTATTGTTCCAAAAATGATGTGGAGTTTGTTCACGAAAAAATTAATGTTGATTTTGAAAAAGATCCAAATAAATCGAAGTGTTTCCTTTGTTCGTGGCATAGGCGTAAGCGGTTGTTCGAGCTAACAGGCGAACACAATTGCAATAAGTTGGCTCTCGGACATCATCTCGATGATGCCGTAGAGACCTTGCTGATAAATATGTGCTATCATAACAGCATAAGCTCAATGCCGGCAAAGTTGCAGATGTTTGATGGTCGCGTAGAACTTATTCGTCCGTTAATATTGTTGACTAACAGTGAAATACGGCAGTTTGCGAACCTCATGGGGTTTCCAACCGAAAGGGCGAAATGTCCGTTCGAGGACAAGACAAAGCGCCGTCAGGCTGGTGATATAATCGCAGACATAGAGAAGCGTTTCCCTGATGCGCGTCACAACATTTTCAAGTCGATGCAAAAGATCTTTGTCGAGTATCTGCCAGTCGAAGATGATGTCAATCCAATAGTTAGCGGATTGAATGTGAAAAATAGGTAAGGAAAGCTAACCAACCAGATCCCTAGAAACCAGAAACTAGAAACCAGAAACTTCTCGTTAATTCAGTATTACAAGTTTCTCGAACTTTTCTATTGTTGTTCCAGCCGAATTTCTGACTTTAACCTTGTATATATATACGCCTTTTCCTAGTTTGTCATCGTATTGGTCGCGGCCGTTCCACTCAATAGGTTCACTTATGTAGCCGTCGCATGTCATAGTTGCTTCGAGCGTCTTTACAAGTTTTCCTGAAACGGTGAAAATGCTGATAATCACGTCAAGAGTTTCGTAAGGTTGGTTGTGTCCAAAATAGAATGATGTGTGAGTCGAGAATGGGTTTGGATAGTTGAACAGCTTGTCAATCAACATTTCCGATGAGGTTGTTACTATGAAGTCGATTGATTTCTCGCTACTGTTGTTCATTACATCCCATGCCTTCACTGTCATTGTGTGTGTGCCAATCTCTAGTTCTGAATTGGGGTAGTTTATTGAGCCCGACTTGTAGTTGTCCATTTCTGATTCGTAGAAACTATTGAGTACAGTCTTTTCTGTTGTATTTCCGTCTGTTGTCAGTGTAATGTCGTGCCCTATACCATTGCCAACGGTGTTAATTCCAGACTCGTCGCTAATTTTGGCGATGAGCATTGGATTTTCATTTACAATACCGCCATCAATGAAATTTTCATCATTCATGTATAGCTCAATGATAGGACCTTCGGTGTCGTGTATGCCGTTTGGGTCGGTTCCGCCTATTATTATTGACTTGTCGTATCCGCATGCTTCCTTATCTGTCAGGTTGTTTGCGTAATAACTTACTTTACCTTTGTCGAAATAGTATGCAATGTCGACAGGAACAATGAAACTGAACTTGAATTTTCCATCTTTAACAGAAGATTGACCGTTGAATATTATGTTTCTTTGGGCTGTGTATGTGAGAGGTTCGTATCCATCGTTGCTCTTGGTTGTATATGTGTTGCGCTTGTCGTAAACCGAAGTATATACAACTCCGTTGAAATTGTTTGCAATATTTCCATTTTCGTCATATACAGCTCCTTCTAATGATACTAGACCTGTTGCACCTATAGTGTCTGTGAATTCAGAGGCTGGTATTCCGTTGACCATCGTTGTCTTTGCCGTATATCTTGGTTGCGACAATGTTATTGCTGGGTCGCCAATTACTACGAATGACCTCATGTTAAAGTCTCCTGTTTCGTTCTTTCCGAGCATAACACATTCTCCAATAGTCTTGGGCTGCGAACCAGCGTTTTCTTCAAGGTGACTTTCAAACAGGTACTTGTAGAAATTCTTAACAAGTCTTTCGTTTTTTGTTGAATAAACCTGTCTTACTGTTGTTAATAGTCCGATTGCTCCGGAATTTGAGACGTTAAACAGTAGTTCACCTCCGGTTTCTATTGTGTGGTCGTCAAATGGTGTGAAGTCGCAGGTTGCAGTTACGAAAAACGGATACTTGTTCTTGTTTTGTAATGTTCTGATTGTGTTTAATGAAAATATGTTTTCGTGAGCCCATGTTTTAGGATTTCCATGTCCAACCCATGTAAGAAGCAAGGTTCCATTGTTTATGTTGTCGACGATTGCCTTGTTGACATCGGGATAGGAGTTTCCTGTAGATGTGTACACTTGTTCGTAGTCATCAAGATATATTTTTTCAATGTTAAGGTATTCAGCGCTGAATTCAAGTTGAGCAGCAATCATATTTTCAGCATTTACCTGATGTACAGTTTCGTTGTTTTCAGCATCATCGGCTATAATTGTAACTCTGTTTTTCCAGTTTCCAAAACTGTTTTGCGAATAGTAGCTACGTAGTTTGTCAACAGCATTGTTAGCTTCTTCTGTGGTATTCACTGGCATACGTCCTATTCCCATATCCATTTTGTCAGTCGACTGTACTTCGCCTTCTCCTTCGTCGAGGCATACGAAGAAGTCGTCACAAGTAATTGTCATTGTGTTTGTTAATGAGTTCTGGGTTTGGTATGTCAGTATGAGGTTAGAAACACTTCCATCGGATGTTTTGTTGTCATAGCTTCCGTCTCCAATCAAAAGTACGTTCTTGGGCATGTTTGTCGCAGAAGATCTATCATAGAACATCTTAATGAAGTTTCTCATTGCGCAGATGTCTGGCGTGCCAGATGAGAATTCATTGTATATTTTTTGTGGAGTGACTATTATCGACGACATGTTTTCGGCAGTCTGGTGTATTCTTTGGATTTCGTTTGCTTGTGCAAGGAAGTTAGGATGAGTTATTATTATTAAGTCTGCATTCTGCAATCCGTGTAGGTTTTGGTTCTCCACCGTACCAACGTCAGTTGCATTTGAGTATATGGGAGAGGGGAATGAGTATGATGGGGTGAATGCTACATATTCGTGCAAGGTGTCGGTTTTCGCCTTGAACTTGTATGTGCCCGATGCGAATGAACCAGAGATTGACTTTGCGTTGATTCTGTCGCTTATGTCCCATACAATAGTGTTGCTACTTGCTTGTGCTACAGAGAATTCTGCTATGTTTCCAGAGCCAACCGATTTAGTGTCTCTAAAGTCAACGAATCCGTTTGCTATATTTAGCTTTTTGCGAAGGCTTATTGCAATGTAGTCAATCCATCCTATTGATGTTGAGGAACTTTTGTTGTATGTAATAACAAAGTTTGTTGAGTTGCCCCTAGGAACGAATTTGGCAGAAAAATATATTTCATTTCCGTTTGCAGTTGATGCAGGAATATTGGCTCTGCCGACGGATGTTCCATTTATGCTGATGTCGAAGTAGCTGATTGTTGATGAATTTGCAGCAAAGTGCATGTATGTGGTCGCTGTGTCCGATGTGGCGTTAATTTCTGTTATTGATTCGTTCATTGTTGTGTAATATCCCAGACTTCTCCAGAATAAGTTGCGTCCAGACTTTGCGATTGAGATTGAATCTTTTTCAAGGAATGAATATTTGTCGTATGTGTTCACTGTTAAGTTTGCTGAACTTTCCGATGCAATGTTTGTTGCTGTTTTCCATGTGCCTTTGTCCGAAACAAAATAGTATGAGTAATCGGAATAGTTGTGAATTTCATGCGTGAAAGATCCATTTGTGTTGTACCTTATATTATGTGGACCGTCGGCGTAGAATAGGAGATAGTCGCCATTGTCGAAAGTTCCATTTCCGTTGGCGTCTACTTTTAGTATGCTTCGTTCTGGCATGTCGTCTATGTACTTGTCGGCAAATATCTGAGGATTATTGTCGCGGATAGTCTTCGATTCCATGCCTCCATATCCGAAAATGCCTATTGACGAGAAATTGCTGAATCCCATTTCCTTTAATTGAGCGTATGTGATTTTGTATATTCCTGATTCCGATACTTTTATTTTGTACCATTTTCCAGAAGCCATTTTTGATGTGCTTGCATATTGGCGTCCAGAATCCCTAGACTTGACTTGTTTTGTTTTTATCTCGCACTCGAAATGGTCGGCAATTTCAATGGCTCCGGTTGCTGGGTTTTTTCTCAGCGGCATCATTTCGAATTCTATTAGTTGTTGTTTTCTGAATTTTACAGCTGTAGCTTTTATTTCAGGTTCGTTTCCAATTTCCGATATTCTGTATATACCTTTATATATATTATAGTCGACCTGGCTATATGAAACATTCTTCAGCGATACTTCAGTTATATATGAGCCATCGTTGGCAACAAGTGTCTTTTTGTATATGGGAAAGAAGTCAGAGTCGCGATTGTCGCCGTTTTTTAAAAGTATGGCTTTTATTTTGATGCTGTCTGGAGTGTAGAATTCTGTAGTGCCTATTGAAAACAGAGAATCTTTAATAAAAAATGTTTGTGCAGACGCTATGTGCAACAGGTTGATTATTAATATTGTACAAATTATTTTCTTCATCTGTTAAAAAAAAATAAAAAAAAATCTTCAAATATTTCTTCAAACGACAAAAATAATGTAATATTGTGAATTTAAATTACGGAGAAAAAAATATTTATCATTTACTAATAATTGATGGTAAAAATATTATGGTAAGACGATTCTTGATATTGATAACTCTCTTGATAATAGGGAGTTATGGCGTGGTGAGAGCACAGGACCCGCATAGTTCGCAGTTCTATGCTAATCCATTGTATTTGAATCCAGCTTTTGCAGGATCTGAGAGATGTCCGCGACTTTCCTTGTCTTATAGGAACCAGTGGCCAGCATTTGGGTCAACTTATGTTACCTATAATATAGCATACGACCAATATTGGCACGCACTGAGAGGTGGCGTTGGAATTTACCTTATGGACGATGTGCAGGGAAGTGGTGATGGTCGAATTAATACGGCGTCAATCAATGCGATGTATTCATATACATTGCAAGTTTCAAAGAAATTCTCTTTGGCGGCAGGATTTCAAGCGTCTTTTGCAATGAAGAGGATAGATTGGGATTTCGTATTCCCCAATATGATACATCCGCTTTATGGTCCTATTTACGCATCGCTTGAGAATCCGGATATTATTAATACCAAGCGAAATTATGTCGATTTCTCTGCTGGTATTTTGGGCTTTACTGAAATGGTTTTCTTCGGTGTTGCCGTGCATCATCTTACAGAACCTTCAGAGTCTTTCTTGAGAGGTAGCGATGCTGTGCTTCCGAGAAAATACACTGCTCATTTTGGTGCAGAGATACCTATTAATAGTACTAAGTTCAAAAGAGGCGACCTCTTGATTGCTCCGCAGATTCTGTTCCAGCAGCAGGGCGCTTTCTTCCAGCAGTTCTATTGGGGTATGTATGTGTCGAGAATGGGTATTCTTGCTGGTTTCTGGTTTAGACAAACCTTTGAATTCCAGTACGATGCTTTGGTTATGATGGTCGGTTATAAATACAATAAGTTCAGATTCTCATATAGCTACGACCTTACAATTTCAAAGTTGAGCAATTCTACATATGGTGCTCATGAAGTTTCGGTGGCTTATACATTCGGATGCCACGAAAAGGCAAAGAAAATATCGACAATAAGTTGTCCATCATTCTAGTACTAATATAAATTTATGTTTTATGAAAAGGAATGGTTTAATTTTCATGGTAATTCTTGCAGCGGCAATCATGGTTGCTTCTTGTAAGAAGGATGTTTCCAACACAACAGGTTGGAACTACAATGACCCCAATTTCGGCGGATTCCAGAATCATCCCGGATACGAGCAGGAAACAGGTCCTGGCTTGGTTTTCATCGAGGGTGGTACATTCGCTATGGGACGTGTAGAACAAGATGTTATGCGCGACTGGAACAATATCCCACGCCGTGTTACCGTATCATCGTTCTATATGGATGAAGTCGAAGTAACAAACCTTGATTATCGCGAGTATCTCTATTGGCTGTCGCATGTATATGCTTCAGATTACCGTTTCCTCTATACTCAAGCTTTGCCAGATACAGCAGGGTGGAGAAGCCGTTTGGCTTACAACGAACCTTTGGTTGAATTGTATTTGCGTCATCCGGCATATGAGGACTATCCAGTTGTAAATGTTTCTTGGAATCAAGCATCCAAGTACTGCGAATGGAGAACCGACCGCGTAAATGAACTTATCCTTATGCGAGAAGGTATAATCGACAAATATCTTGCTCCGCAGGATCAGGCTAAGCATTTTAATTTGGATTCCTATATGTACTACGCTGATAACCTTGATCTTCCTGTTGATGAAACTGGTAAGAGCGGTCGTGATGGTAAGGTAGAGAACCTATATGTTGACCCGTCAGTCCTCAAGGCTGGTAGAAAGGGTGGTAATGCAAATACAGGCGATGATAGACGTTGGGTTAATATCGAAGATGGTATATTCCTGCCTCGATACAGGCTCCCAACCGAAGCCGAATGGGAATTTGCAGCTCTTGCAATTGTAGGAAACCAGTATAAGGAAAGAATTTACGAAAGACGTTTGTATCCATGGAATGGTCATTATATCCGTAACGATTCTAGAGGTGACGAACGTGGACGTATGATGGCTAACTCGATGAGAGGCCGTGGTGATGCTATGGGTGTTGCTGGTGCTCTTAACGATAAGGCTGATATTACTGCTCCAGTAAGAAGCTACTGGCCAAACGACTACGGTCTATATTGTATGGCTGGTAATGTAAACGAATGGGTTATGGATGTTTACCGTGATCTCACATTCGAAGATATGGACGAGTTCCGTCCTTTCAGAGGCAATGTTTTCGAAGACTATCAGATTATAGTTGACCCAAGGTCAGGTGATATGGAACTTACTCCTGAAGCAGAAAACTATTTCGATTATACTGGAAAAATCTTAAAGAAACCGGTTCGCGATGAGTCTTGCTTCAATAGGGAAAATTATACCACCGCTGATAACAGAAACTATCTTGATGGCGATTTGGAATCTTTGGTAGCAAATGGTGATCCTGCTGAATACTGGATTAAGGACGAACGTTACAGAAAGCAGTCGACAGTAAAGGAATACCAAGAATTCATGGATTCCACAATGTTGACCGAGCAAAATCTTGATACACTTGCTGAATATATTGGTGAAATGTTCCCAGGCGCAACACTTATTGGCGGTAATGAAATATTACTTCCAAATGGTGTCAGAATCAATATGGAAGACAGAACTTATGTTTTGCCGACTGGTCATGAAAGAACTCCGGAAGGTGAGGTCATAATGCCTGATGGTTCTAAGATTTTAGGAAATGGAAAGATTATGCTTGCTGACGGAAGTGTTGTTTATCCTGATTTGATTTTCGCAAACCAGACTACAGGAATGTACGAAGCTGGTAAGTGGGGTTCTGATGGTACAGCTGAATGGGGACAGGCAGACTTCAATCCTTCGAATCCTAAGTTGAACAAGGGTGAAAAGATGACGTCTCTTATTACTGATAGGTCAAGAGTATTTAAGGGCGGTTCTTGGAAGGATAGAGCTTATTGGATGGTTCCTGGAACAAGGCGTTTCTTGGATGAAAACAAGTCGCGTTGCGATATTGGTTTCAGGTGCGCAATGATTAGGATTGGAGCACCAACCCAAGGTAAGTAAATAAAATTTGATATGACATATATAGCCTCTCCGTCGGGAGAGGCTATTTAATTTTAGAACTTTATGATTGAAGAGATTTACAAGGCATTTGAGAAAAATCGGTTAGTGTCAACCGATAGCAGGGCGATAACGAAGGGATCTGTCTTTTTTGCAATAAAGGGGGATAATTTTGATGGGAATCAATTTGTCGACGCTGCATTTGAGGCAGGATGTTCTGCCGCTGTAGTTTCCGATAAGAAATATCAAGGAAGAGAAAATGTTTTCGTAGTGAAAGATACGCTTGAGACTTTGCAGCAGCTTGCAAATTATCATAGGCGTAAACTTAATATTCCGATACTGGCAATTACGGGAACTAATGGAAAGACTACGACAAAGGAATTGGTTTCGGCTGTCCTTGCAAAAAAGTTTAGAATTTCATACACAAGCGGAAACAAGAATAATCATATAGGTGTCCCGCTGACATTGCTATCGATGAACAGAACCGTTGATATGGGCGTAGTTGAGATGGGAGCAAACCATCCTGGAGAAATCGCAGCATTGTGCAAGATTGCAGAACCTAACTATGGCATTATCACCAATGTGGGCAAGGCACATCTCGAAGGTTTTGGTTCTATTGAGGGTGTGATGAAGACTAAGGGCGAACTGTACGACTACCTTGATGCTCACGATGGAACCGTTTTCATAAATGATGATAATGATTTGTTGAAGAAAGTTTTGTCGGGACATGACAAACTTAAGGTTGTTAAGTATGGCAAAGGAAAGGATTGTTTCTGCCGTGGCGTATATTCGGAGTATGCATATCAGACAACGGTAAATTGGGAAACTGATTCTGTATCAGGTTTTTCTAAGTCAAATCTTATTGGTGCATACAATTTCGAGAATATACTTGCTGCAGTAACAGTTGGTGCGTATTTCGATATTCATCCGACAGCTATTGATGGTGCTATCTCCGACTATTTCCCGAAGAATAACCGTTCGCAGATGACAAAGACATCGCGCAATACATTAATTCTGGACCTTTACAATGCTAACCCGACAAGCATGAGAGCTGCAATTGATAGCTATAACTCGATAAATGATGATTATAAGGCGTTGATTCTCGGCGATATGCTCGAACTAGGAAAAGAGAGTGAGGCTGAGCATCGTGCCGTTCTTGAATATGTGCGCGAAAGCGGTTATGTAAGTGCTTATTTTATAGGTAAGAATTTTGCCAAGTTCGCAGATGAATATCCATATATGTTCTTCGAGACAGTTGAGGACTTGAACAAGTATTTTGTGACTCATCCCGAAAAGAGCAAGATGTTTTTGGTAAAAGGTTCGCGTGGCATTCGTTTGGAAAAGGTTATAGATTATTTGTAGAATGAAGTTCGTTTTATCCGATAGGGGTTTTCATGGCAGGTTCAGGCCATTGTCGCTGACGAGGTCGATAGCAGATTTCAGAGTAGGAATACTCACTTTACGCGAGAAGTGGGAAAAGTATCTCGGCGAAAAGGTTTATGTTGAAACGGAATCGTACTTGCAGACTAAGTATCAGAAAGTTGAAGACGCTGATTGCATAGTAATACCTTCTGTGTTGATTCCTGATTATAATATTGCTAAGGCAATTAAGTCGTTGGAATCAGGACGATTGGTAAAGGATGGTTTTGTACTGGCAAGTGCTGGGCAATGCGAATCCTCATCCGTAGAAGTGGAATATTCTGGCAAAGTGTTTGTGCTGAAGGCATTGACCGATATTTTTTCGCTCAACGGAATGGAAATAAGCAAGGATTTTGAACTGTTGACCGCTGGGCGCATGTCAAAACCAATAAGTTCAACAAACATTTCGTTCGGAAAGTATCCTTTGTTTGTAGAGGAAGGTTGTAGTATTGAATGTGCAACGCTGAATACCAACGATGGACCTATATATATAGGTGCAAATTCGGAGGTTATGGAAGGTGCCAATATCCGTGGTCCGTTTGCCTTGTGCGAACATGCTGTGCTTAAGATGGGCGCAAAGATGTACGGCGATACTACTGTTGGTCCATGGTGCAAGGTTGGCGGAGAACTGAGCAATGTTGTTTTCTTCGGTTATTCCAACAAGGCGCACGATGGATTCCTCGGCAATTCTGTTGTGGGAGAATGGTGTAATTTCGGTGCAGATTCCAATAATTCAAATTTGAAGAACAATTATGCTGAAGTTAAGTTGTGGAATTACGATACCCAGAAGTTTGATAAAACTGGATTGCAGTTTTGCGGGCTTATTTTTGGCGACCATTCTAAATGCGGTATAAACACTATGTTCAATACTGGTACTGTCGTGGGTGTCTCGGCAAACATATTTGGCGCTGGATTTCCTCGTAACTTTGTGCCATCGTTCTCATGGGGTGGTGCATCTGGTTTCACGGAATATAAGTTGGAAACAGCATTCGAGGTTATGGAACGTGTAATGGCTCGAAGACATGTCGATTTTACCGATACCGACAAGGCAATAATGAAGCACATTTTCGAGTCAGATCCTAATTACAGGTAGAGTAAATGTTGACATCCAAACCTTTGGCCGAACGTATGCGTCCGCGTAGTTTCGATGACTATGCCGGACAAGAGCATCTTGTTGGAAAGAATGCTCCTTTGCGCAAGTCAATAGAAGCAGGTAGGATTCCTTCAATGATATTGTGGGGACCTCCGGGGGTTGGAAAGACTACTCTTGTTACCGTAATTTCTCAAATAACAGAGCGTAACTTTATAACATTAAGCGCAGTAAGCAGTGGCGTAAAGGAAGTGCGCGAAGTTATTGAGCAGGCAAAAAAGGTAAATCTATTCTCGAAGGGCAATCCGATTCTTTTCATTGATGAAATTCATAGGTTCAACAAGTCGCAGCAGGATTCTTTGCTTGGTGCGGTTGAGGATGGGACAATAACGCTAATTGGTGCAACTACCGAAAATCCTTCTTTCGAGGTCATTTCGCCATTGCTGTCGCGCTGTCAGGTATATGTGCTGAAGCATTTGGATGAACATGATTTGGACAAGCTGATTGACAAGGCAATAACGACAGATGTGGAACTTTCGAAATTGAATATCAAGGTTGAGGAACGCGATGCCTTGTATCGCTTTTCGGGAGGAGACGGTCGAAAGTTGTACAATATTCTGGATTTGGTTTGCAGTAGTGGCGATTCGGAAATTGTCATTACAAACGAATTGGTTGTCAGTCGTCTGCAGGAGAACATGGCAATATACGACAAGTCTGGCGAGCAACATTACGATATAATTTCTGCATTTATCAAGTCGATTCGTGGTTCAGATCCCGATGCTGCAATTTATTGGCTTGCCCGTATGCTCGAAGGAGGTGAGGACATAAAATTTATCGCACGTAGACTAATTATTTCGGCATCGGAGGATATTGGTCTGGCAAATCCTAATGCCATGCTTATTGCTAACGCTTGTTTCGAGGCAATTGACAAGATTGGTATGCCAGAGGCAAGGATTCCGCTTGCCGAGGCAACAGTTTATTTAGCAACAAGTCCAAAGAGTAATTCTGCATATCTGGCTGTTGATGCAGCTTTGGCTAAGGTAAAGGAAACGGGTGATTTGCCAGTGCCTTTGCATCTGCGCAATGCTCCAACTGCTTTGATGAAAAAATTGAATTATGGTGCCGATTACAAGTATGCGCATGACTTTGAGAATCATTATGTTGACCAGCAGTATCTTCCTGACAAATTAGTGGATACTAAATTTTATGAACCAGCGCCTAATGCTAAGGAAGAGCAGATTCGCAAGTGGATGGACTTTCTAAAAAAGAAGTAAAATGTATTCGAAGGCAGAGGCATCGCAAATAAGAAGGCAGTTCTGGGTAAAGTTTGATGAGTACTCCCGTCCATACTTAGGCAAGAACGGCAAATGGATGACTTACAATACTGGAATTAAGGATTTGGTATTGAAATTCGACATAAACCGTTCGTATGCAAGAGTTATGCTCGCTGTCGAGTGTAAGAACGAGGATATTCGTTTTGATGTGTTTTGCAAGCTGCACGAGTGCGAACTTGTTCTTAACAACTATCTTGGCGAAGGTTGGGTTTGGGATGAAATGCTAGTGCTTGAAAATGGCAAGCCAGTCTGCGCTTTGTACAAGCAGATTGATAATGTTGACATTTATCGTAGCGATTGTTGGGAAACAGTTCACAAGTTTTTTGCAGAGGAAATGACAAAACTGGAAAAGGCGATTGTTGAGATTCGTCCTTTCTTCGAGGATTATGTTAAGAATTTGATTAAAAGTTAGTTTTAGTCAATTACATTCAGTCCGCCCTTAATCATTGAAATCTCGTATGGACTGTCGCCGATGATTTCACCGTCGGTTTCGGCAAAAGTGGGGCATTCGTATGTTACCTTTATGCTGTTTTCGGTGCGGGCAAATACGACATTTTTGTTTTTGATTTGCTTTATTGTGCTGTTGTAAAGTTTGCTTACATTCCTAATAACAAAGAACTTGCCTATGTCACCGAATATGGAAATGTCGTATGCTCCGTCGTTTATGATGGCATCTGGAGTTTGTTGCATTCCTCCACCAGAATATTTTCCGTTGGCAATGCTGATTGAAAGCACTTTTCCTCTGAATTTGAAGTCTTCGGCTTCGATTGAGACATTACGCTTCTTGCATTTCAGCAGGCATTTGAGCAGACTGAGTAAATAGGTGATTTCCTTGCCACGCTGTTCGTGCGAAAGTTCGTTTGTCATCTTAACAATCTCGGCATCAAAGCCAAAACCAATGCTGTTGATGAAATATTTAGTGCGTCTTTCTCCATTTTCGGTGAATGTTACCACGCCGACATCCTGTTTGGTAATGTTGTGTTTAAGAAGTCGTTCGATTGAAGCCTTGTAGTCGTTTTCCCATCCATAGTAGCGGTTCCAGTCGTTTGCTGTGCCTTGTGGAATTGAACCGAGACAGATTTCGGAGTAGGGGACATCGGTTTGCGAGAAAATTCCGTTTACGACTTCGTTGGTTGTTCCATCACCACCGAGAACAATAAGGTTTCGGTGTCCTTCACTGAGTATCTGCGGAATGGCATTTACGGCATCGTTGGCCGATTTGGTGAGGTAGCAGCCAAAATTTATGTTTTTTTCGGTTAAATATGCTGAAATTTCGTCCCAGATTCGTCCTTTGCTGTTGCCAGAATTCGGATTTACTATGAAAAACAGTTCTTTATCCATTAGAACATTGTTTTTATGCGTTTCAAACCGTTGATAAGAGCGTCAACTTCTTCCATTGTGTTGTAGAATGCGAACGATGCGCGCGCTGTTCCTGTGATTCCAAAATGTTGCATTGTCGGTTCTGCGCAATGTGTACCTGTACGGATTGCAATGCCAAGCTGGTCGAGGAGAATGCCTGCATCGGAGAAGTGTATTCCGTCCATTACGAACGAAATAAGGCTTGCCTTGTGTGGCGCGGTACCGATTATTCTTACCCAGTCGAACTGTGACATTTGTTCGGTGGCATAGTCGAGAAGCTGTTTTTCGTAGGCTTCAATTTCGGGAATCCCAATGTTTTGGATGTACAGAATGGCCTTTTCGAGAGCAATGGCATCGATGTAGTTTGGTGTTCCTGCCTCAAACTTGAATGGCAGTACATTATAGGTTGTCTTGGCAAAACTTACGCTTTCAATCATTTCGCCACCACCTTGGTAGGGAACCATCTGTTCCAGAAGCGATTTTTTGCCGTAAAGTACTCCTACGCCGGTAGGACCGTATGTTTTGTGTCCCGAGAACACATAGAAGTCGCAGTCGAGTGCCTGAACATCGACATTTGTATGTTGTACGCCCTGCGCTCCGTCGATTAGGACGGGAACGTTGTGCTTGTGGGCGGTTTCAATGATTTCCTTTATTGGGTTTACCGTGCCGAGAACGTTGGAAATTTGCGTTACGGCGACGATTTTTGTGCGGTCGGTAATCAGCGATTCCAGTTTTTCGACTTTGAGGACACCGTTGTCATCGAATGGTAGAACTTTGATTTTCGACTTTTTGCGGTCGCAGAGGAGTTGCCATGGCACGATGTCGGAGTGGTGCTCCATTTCGGAGACTATTATTTCGTCGTCTTCGTCGATGAAAGTCTCGCCGAACGAGTAGGCGACAAGGTTGATGGATTCGGTAGTTCCGCGCGTGAAGATTATTTCTTCGGTGGAACTTGCGTTTATGAATTTCCGAACAGTTTCGCGGGCGCGCTCGTTGGCTTCGGTGGCGAAGTTGCTGAGGTAGTGCACTCCGCGATGAATGTTCGAATTGAAGCGCGAATAGTATTCGGCTATCGTGTCGATTACTATTCGCGGCTTTTGTGATGTTGCTGCATTGTCGAAATAGACAAGCGGCTTGTTATGAACCTTTTCTGAAAGTATCGGGAAATCCTTCCTGATTTCTTTTACATCAAAATTCACTTCTTTGAAATTTATTATTCTACGATAAGTTTGTTAGTCTTTACAATGCTGTTAGTATAGGTCTTCAATGTGTAAATGCCTTTTGCATAGTTTGTAAGGTCGATTGTTGCATTGTCGGCATTAACCTGTTGCTGCATTACGAGTTTTCCAGTAATGTCGTAAACTTCAATGCTTTCGATGTTGCTGTCGGAAATGTTGAATATTCCGTCTGATGGGTTGGGGTAGATAGTGCTAACAACATAATTTTCGGAAACACTATTTTCGTAGTAGTCGCTGACTTTAAATCTCTTCGACTGCATTACGCGTCCTTGAGTGTGATTTTCAACCCAAACGACAACCTTGCACTTGCTGATGTCGTAGCTGTCGCTTACTGTGATTGTGTAGCTTGTGCTGAACTGGTTGTTTTCGTCGAAAGATGCTACAGTACCGTTTGCATTGGGGTACATAACGCGGACGAGGTTGCTAATTTTGCCAGCTACGCCCCAATTGTATGCAATGTCCTCGGCAAGTGCTGCCATAACTACAATCTGGTCGTTACCAAAGTATTCCGAAAGTTTTTCTGCGGTAACATTGAGCGTGAAAGTCTTGCTGCCGACTTCGGTCTGTGTCAATTCTGCAGTAAGGTTGTATATTGAATTGATGTTCTTTACATAATTGAAGTAAGTTGTATATGCCTCTTGCATTTCGGAAACATTTGTTGATGCACCCGACATTCCAATATATCCGTCAAATACTGTAGAAGGTGTGCCACTGAATCCGTAGTTTTGCCCAAACATATTGTCCTTTCCTGCCCAGTAGTTAAAGCGGTTGGCTGATTCGGTATAAGCGTATGTGTCTGATATATGTTGGTCAAGAACAATAATGTCGAATGTTCCTGCCGCCTCCATGTTGTCAAGAGCCTTTGCTGCGTATGGGCAGTAACCACAACTCTTGTATGAGAATACTTCAACAAGTACTGATTCTCTTTCAACACCACCTTCGATAACTGCCTGTGCCGTATTTGATGCTGCCGAGTAGCCTATTGCAGTACCGCAGTATGCGCGTACCTGATAGTTGTAGGTCATCGGGTAGAGGTGTTCGTCGGTGTATGTGGTTTCGGTGGTGTGGGCAACTTCTTCGCCTTCGCGTGAGATTGAGTAATAAATAAGGTCGTTGTTGTCAACTGCTGTCCAGCTAAGAGCAACGTCGTTTTCGTTCTGTACGGTAGCGGTAAGGTTAGTCGGAGCTGCTGGCGCAGGAACCTGTTCAATTACAAGGTCGTCGATGTAATAAAGACCAGCTTGGTTGTTTGCAGTGTGCGAGTAGAAGTCAATAGCATCGAGCTTGCATGTAGTGCCGTCTCCATTGGTTCCCTTGCTCCACTGGTACGAGAGGACAACTTCATCGTTCAGATAGAAGTCAATCCAGTCGTTGTCGAGGTCAACAAAATGCTGGATTTTGGTCCATGAGTCAGGAGTGTAAGGATGTGTGTACTGACTTCCGTTTGCATCGATTGTGATTGTTCCTCCGTTGAATGTCAACTGGATTCCCCATTTTGAGTTTTGTCCGTTGAAATCCTGCAAGATGTTATAGTAACCTGTTTGGTTTGCGGGTACATACATGTAGAATTCAACTCTGTAGCGTCCAGTGGTGAGGTCGTTCATATTGAGGATAACATCGGTTTCGGTGTTATTGCTATCTATGTATGCTTTCATAGATTTGGTTCCGCCATGAGCCTGCTCATCGCTTACAAGGCCACCCAAAACGTCATTACCCCACCTTTCCCATTGCGGAGCGGCTACAGTTGACATATACGAGCCCGAATCGTACGACTCAAAATCTTCGTTTACAACCTGTTGCGCGGTTGACATAAGTGCTATCAGCATGAAAACTATTCCGATAAGCGTTGAATAAAAAATTCTCATAAGATAAAAATAATGATTAATAATTGACAAAGATACAATTTTTTTTTGAAGATGAGGAAAAGAAAAATAGTATTAACATTTTGCGTTTAAAAACTCTTATGCAATGCATTGATTTCACCGTTTCTAATTCCTTACTTTTGCAAATAAATATACGCAAATGGTTCTGAATTACATTTGGATAGCGTTTTTTCTGATTGCCTTTGTTGTGGCGATTGTGAAGGCTGTGTTCTTCGGCGACATGGAGGTGTTCCCCGCAATGGTCGGCAGTACCTTCGATATGGCCAAGCTCGGCTTTGAACTTTCATTAGGACTTACCGGTGTAATGACTTTGTGGCTTGGAATAATGAAAGTAGGAGAGAAAGGCGGTGCTGTAAACTTGCTGTCAAAAGGCATTTCGCCATTGTTCAACAAACTATTCCCAGATATACCCAAGAATCATCCCGTACATGGTTCTATGGTGATGAACATTGCCGCCAATATGCTCGGTCTCGACAATGCAGCAACGCCACTGGGACTAAAGGCAATGAAGGAACTGCAGGATTTGAATCCTGACAAGGACCGCGCATCTAATTCGATGATAATGTTCCTTGTGCTTAATACCTCGGGACTTACCATAATTCCTATAAGTATAATGGTTTATCGCGCACAACTCGGTGCTGCCGATCCTTCCGACATTTTTCTACCTATATTATTGAGTACTTTTGTAAGTACGCTGGTCGGAATAATTGCTGTGTCGCTGTGGCAGAAAATAAACCTATTCCAAAAGGAAATTCTGCTTTATCTTGGCGGTCTTACGCTTTTGCTTTCGCTTGCAATATGGGGATTTACATTGTTGTCGGCAGAATCGCAGGGAACAGTTGCGTCAATGGTATCAAATGTGATACTTTTCTCGTTGATTGTCGGTTTTATAATCCTTGCGCTCAAGCATAAAGTTAATGTTTATGATGCTTTTATCGAAGGCGCTAAGGATGGCTTCCATACTGCCATCAAGATAATTCCTTTCTTGATTGCTATACTTGTTGCAATTGGCGTATTCCGTGCTTCTGGGGCTATGGAGGCGCTGATGGCAGGTATTGCATGGTGTTTGGACAAGTGCGGTTTGCCTACCGATTTCGTTGATGCTCTGCCTGTTGCCTTTATGAAACCTTTAAGCGGTAGCGGTGCTCGCGGACTTATGGTTGATGCAATGAATGTACACGGAGCCGATTCGTTTGTCGGAAGGTTGGCATGTACTTTCCAAGGTGCTACCGATACAACTTTCTATATTTTGGCAGTTTACTTCGGTTCGGTTGGAATCCGCCAGACTCGCTATGCAGTAGTCGCGGGGCTTATTGCCGATCTTGCCGGAATCATAGCTGCAATTTTTATTGCATATTTGTTTTTTGGATAAAATTTAGAATTAAATGATACCTTTTTCACCACCACGTATCGACGACAAGATTATAGCAGAGGTCGTTGACACACTTAAGTCGGGATGGATAACTACCGGTCCCAAGACAAAACTTTTCGAGAAGCGCCTTACCGAGTACACAGGTGGAAAATCGACGCTTTGTGTTAATTCCGCTACGGCAGGACTTGAAATCGCTTTGCGCTGGTTTGGCGTTACTCATGGTGATGAAGTTATTGTTCCTGCATACACATATTGCGCAACTGCTAATGTAGTTGTGCATTGTGGTGCAAGGCCTGTGATGGTGGATGTCAAGGGTGATGACTTTGACATAGATGTGGAAAAGATACGTGCTGCAATCACCGACCGCACTAAGGTCATTATGCCTGTTGACATTGCAGGCATGCCATGTGACTATGACGAGATTATGTCGCTTGCAAACGAAGATGGCATAAGGCGCAAATTTTCGCCAAGCAACGAAATACAGAAACAACTTGGCAGGATTATGGTTCTTGCCGATTCGTCACACTCGATTGGTGCAAAATATAAAGGAAAACACACTGGTTCTTTGGCTGACGTTACCGTATTTTCGTTTCACGCTGTCAAGAATTTGACAACTGCCGAAGGTGGTGCAGTAATATTCAATCTGCCTGAACCTTTTGATAATGACGAGATATATAAGTTCTTGTGTGTGCTATCGTTGCATGGGCAGAACAAAGATGCTCTTGCAAAGACTAAAGGCAACTGGAAGTATGATGTCATTACTGCAGGCTTCAAGATGAACATGACCGACATTATGGCATCTATGGGACTTGTGGAACTCGCTCGCTACGATGATGATACACTTGTAAAAAGAAAGAAAATCTTTGATTTTTACACATCTCAGTTCAAAGGAGACTCAAGGTTTGTTTTGCCAGTATACGAAACTGCAGACAAGCGAACGTCATATCATGTTTATACGCTTCGCGTGAAAGGAGCAAGCGAGGAGCAGCGCAATGAGATAATCCGTAGGATAAATGGTAAGGAAGTGTCGGTGAATGTGCATTTCCAACCTTTGCCTTTGTTGTCGTTCTACAGCGGATTGGGATATAAAATGTCCGATTATCCACAAGCATACGACAACTATAAGTGCGAAATAAGTCTTCCTGTTTTCTACGACCTTACCGATGAGCAAATGCAAACAGTTGCAAATGCTGTTAAGTCATCGGTTACGGAAGTAATGGGATAATTACATCAAATTGATTTCAACAATGAGGTTCAAAACAACCTCAAACAACTAGAAATCAGAAACTAGAAACCAGAAACAACTTCTGTTTATTCTTCTTCGATTCCCTTTTCCCTTGCAGCGCGTTTGCGTTCAAGTTGGTTGAGGATAATCTTTCTCAGTCGCATCGACTTTGGTGTGATTTCAATCATCTCATCTTCAGCGATGTATTCCATGGCTTCTTCAAGAGAGAAACGCACTGGAGGAGCAATCTGTACCTTTTCGTCGGAACCAGCAGCTCGCACATTCGACAGTTTCTTTGTCTTGGTTACATTTACGCCAATATCATTGTAGCGTGTGTTCTCACCGATAATCTGACCTTCGTAAACTTCTTCGCCAGGGTAAATGAAAAATTTTCCTCTGTCCTGCAACTTGTCGATGGAGTAGGGTATTGCTTGTCCTGTCTCGATAGCAATGAGTGAACCATTGCGACGAATGCCGAGTTCGCCCTTCCAAGGCTCAAAAGCATCGAAGCGGTGCGACATTACTGCTTCACCTTCGGTGGCGGTTAAAAGTACGTTTCTCATACCGATAAGACCGCGCGAAGGAATGCGGAAATCCAAGTTGCTGCGGTCGTTGCGGCTTTCGATGTTTACTATTTCGCCCTTGCGTTGGGTTACAATTTCGATTACCTTACCAGCGAAGTCATCGGGAACCTGAATAGAAAGTTCCTCAACAGGCTCGCATTTTTGACCGTTTATTTCCTTGATGATAACTCGTGGCTGACCGAGTTGCAGTTCAAAGCCTTCGCGGCGCATAGTCTCGACAAGAATCGACAAGTGCAGAATGCCTCGTCCATAAACTGTGAACTTGTCTGCCGAGTCGGTATCTTCAACGCGTAGAGCAAGGTTCTTTTCGGTTTCCTTGTACAGACGTTCGCGCAACTGGCGAGAGGTTACATATTTACCTTCGCGGCCAAAGAATGGTGAGTCGTTGCTTGCGAAGAGCATGCTCATTGTAGGTTCGTCAACCTTGATTGTGCTGAGAGGTTCCGGTTCGAGGTTGTCGCATACGGTGTCGCCGATGTCGAACGACTCAAGTCCGAGCAATGCACAAATTTCGCCAGCATATACTGGTTCCTTTGTCTTTTCCTTGGCAAGACCTTCGAAGCGGTAAAGTTCCTTTATTGTTGACTTTATAATTGAACCGTCGCTCTTTGCAACCGAAACCACATCGCCGGCCTTAATGCTTCCGCGTGTTACCTTGCCGATAGCAATACGTCCTGTATACGACGAATAGTCGAGGCTGGTAATACGCATCTGCAGCGAGCCTTCTGGATATTGCTGTGGCTTTATTGTATCAAGAATTACATCAAGAAGATGAGAAACATCGTTGGTCGGAGTCTTGAAGTCGGGACCCATCCAACCTTGTTTTGCCGAACCATATACAACTGGGAAGTCAAGCTGGTCGTCGTCGGCATCGAGGCTACACATAAGTTCGAATACCTTTTCAACTGTTTCTTCAGGGTTGCAGTTCGGCTTGTCGACCTTGTTTACTACGACTATTGGCTTCAACTTGAGTTCCAAAGCCTTTTGCAATACGAAACGAGTCTGCGGCATAGGACCTTCGAATGCATCAACGATAAGAAGCACGCCGTCGGCCATATTGAGCACGCGTTCTACTTCTCCGCCGAAATCGGAGTGTCCTGGGGTATCGATTATGTTTATTTTTACACCTTTGTATCTTACCGAAACGTTCTTCGAGAGGATTGTAATGCCTCGTTCGCGTTCGAGTTCGTTGCTGTCGAGAATCAGTTCGCCAACCTTCTGGTTGTCTCTGAAAAGTTTTCCCTGATATAGGATCCTGTCAACCAGTGTGGTCTTGCCGTGGTCAACATGTGCAATGATAGCTATGTTTCTAATGTCTTCCATCGTGTCTAAAATGAGCGTGCAAAATTACAACAAATTTCGTTAAGTGGTTTTTGTAGCATAAAAAAATATTGTCAAGGTTAATATAGATGATTTTTGATTGGTGGTTGTTGAAAAGTAGTTCGTTTTAATTAGAAAATGATGTTCTAGACAACTGAAAAAAGATGTATTTTTGTCGCATTAAATAAAATTATTGTTACTTATGAAGTTTTTTATTGATACTGCAAATTTGGAGCAGATAAAGGAAGCTCAAGCTCTTGGTGTTCTTGATGGTGTAACCACGAATCCTTCATTGATGGCAAAAGAAGGTATTGCTGGCAAGGAAAATATTATGAATCACTATCTTAAGATATGTGAAATTGTTGATGGTGATGTTAGTGCTGAGGTTATTTCAACCGATTACGAAGGCATAATCCGTGAAGGTGAGGAATTGGCAGCTTTGCATCCGCAGATAGTTGTTAAAGTTCCGATTATCAAAGATGGAATCAAGGCTATAAAGTATTTCTCTTCCAAGGGAATCCGTACAAACTGCACCTTGGTATTCAGCGTGGGACAGGCATTGCTGGCTGCTAAGGCAGGCGCAACTTACGTTTCGCCGTTCATTGGCCGTTTGGACGACAACTGCACCGATGGTTTGCAGTTGATTGGCGACATCGTTGAAATGTACCAACGCTATGGCTTTAAGACACAGGTTCTTGCAGCTTCTATTCGTCACACAATGCACATTATCGGCAGTATGCAGATGGGTGCAGATGTAGCAACATGCCCATTGAATGCAATTCTTGGTCTTTTGAAGCACCCGCTTACCGATGCTGGTTTGCAGAAATTCCTAGAAGATTATCACAAACTTAACAAATAATGTCTGTTCTTATCAGGATACATCCCGACAATCCTGCTGAACGGACCGTTAGGCAGGCCGTCGAAATTCTGCAAAAGGGTGGTGTGATAATATATCCTACCGATACAGTTTACGGAATGGGTTGCGACATCACCAAGCCTAAGGCTGTAGAGCGTGTGGCTCAGTTGAAGGGTATAAAGGTTGAAAAGGCTAACTTTTCGTTTATATGCTCAGACTTGAGCCATCTTTCCGACTACACAAAGCCTATCGACAATTCGATTTTCAAGATGATGAAGCGCAACCTGCCTGGTCCTTTCACTTTTATTCTTGAGGCAAACAACAATGTTCCCAAGATTTTAAAACAGAATAGGAAGACCGTTGGTATTCGCGTTCCGGCTAATAAGATTATTGTCGAAATAGTAAAAATGCTTGGAAATCCGATACTTACAACTTCGTTGCGCATTGATGATGATATTGTTGAGTATCCAACAGATCCTGAACTTATTTATGACGACTACAAAAATAAGGTTGATGCGGTAATTGATGGTGGTTATGGTAGTTTATATGCATCAACCGTAATTGATTGTACAGGCGATGAACCTGAAATTGTCAGGATGGGGAGTGTAGAACCTGATATTTAATGTTTTTGTTAAAATTTTTAACAAGGAATAAATATTTTTCTTAACTTTGTCAAAAATAAATAATTTGAGTATGAAGAATAATTTTATCAAATTTTGCTTGGTCGCAATATTCATATTGTCGACAACATTTTCTTTTGCAGCACCACGTGACATTGTTATCACAACAAGTGATAGGGTGTCAACTTTTTGTGTAGGAGCAGATGTCAATATTAAGGTTTATGCTACAGATACTTTAGGTGATATAACGAATTTCACCTATCAGTGGTTATATAGCCCAACTGCGATATTGACATCGGAATCAGGATGGGTAGAAGTATCCGAAGCAACCCAGAGCGTATTGCCCTTTGATAGTATTGTTGAGGCTAATGCAGGCTATTACTATTGTAAGGTTTTTTATGGTATGGGAAGTAACAAAAAGTCTCCAGTGATTCAAGTGGTGGTTGATAATGCTAAGCCTGCGATAGTAACAGTTTCGGCTCCTGCTGATCCTTGTGAGGGAACAGAGCTTCTTATGCAAGCAGAGGCAACGGGATTTACTACCCGCAATTGGTATCATGATGGTGAAGTCGTTTCTCATCTTGCAGAATATCGTGTTACATCAGCTTCGCTTGACGATTCTGGAATCTATTGGTTTGAAGTTGGAAATGCATGTGGTGATTCTGTTTATGGACCATTCGAGGTTTCTGTTGTAGAATTGCCTCGTATCACGGTGCAACCGCGTAATGCTGGTATTTGCGCTGGTGATGACTTGCATTTTATTGTGCATGCATCGGGTACAGATTTGCAGTACCAGTGGTATCACGATGGCGCACCTTATCCTGCTGTAAATGGATCGGATACAAACGATACACTTACAATCGCACAGGCAGAACATGACACGGAATTTTATTCTGTTCCATTTCAAGTTCAGGTGTCAAATATATGTGCAACAGTAACTTCAATAAATGTTGGTACAATTGTGAGCGAAATGCCTAGCATTGTTGGAAATCCAATGCCAGAAACGGTTTGTGCCGGTACTGAAGTTTCTCTTTCTGCCGATGCTACAACCAATTATCCTACTGATACAATTACCTACCAGTGGTATCTTGAAGGAGTTCCGGTCGAAGGCGGTATTACCAATATAATTACATTTGCAATGGATTCGGCACACATGGGCGAATATTATTGCGAATTTACAAATGGTTGCGGTACTGTTCGTAGCAATAGTGCGCAGGTAATGGTAAAGATGCCTCCAACGGTAGAATCTCAGCCTGTTGATGTTTCGGTATGTGAAGGCGAGGAAGCTCAGCTATATGCAAAGATCACAGGTGTTGAACCAATACAATACACATGGTTGAACAGTAATGGTGATGGCCTTGATTTTACTGATATTACCACACAAAATACAGAGGGTATACATACAAGTACCTTAGTTGCTAATCCAGCATCAGAATCGCATGAGCGTTATTATTATTGCTATGCAACAAATGAGTGTGGTTCTGTTCGTACCGATACCGTGTTCATGATGATAAACCAGCATATCCAGGTATATCCTGAAATGCCTGCAACATTTTCTGCTTGCTCGGGTGTTGATACAATTATAAGTATTGCCGACCGTATATATCAGGGATCAAATCTTCTTGATGAAGATGATTTCGAGGATCAAGGAATTACTTTTGCATGGCACAAGCAGGGTGAAACTGAAATCGTTTCAACTGAACCATATTTGCATTTCAGCAATTTGCAGGATGATGATGCAGGTCGCTATGTTTGCGATGTTACAAATTCTTGTGGTACAGAAGAAAATGGTCCTATCTTGATTAGCGTTATTTCTTCGCCTGTAATTACTATGCAGCCTCATGACTTGGATGTTTGTACTGGTGGAAGCCTATCGCTTTCGCTTACCGCAGAAGGCGATGGTCTTAGATATGCATGGTATCGCAATGACGAATATCTTGGAAACAATAGTCCTACATATAATGCACCGACAGTTGCTGCTCAATATGGCGGTTTGTACTATTGTAAGGTTGAATCGGAACACGGTTGTCCGACAGCTTATTCCGATACAGTTATGGTTACTGTAGGAACAACTCCTGCAATTACTTGGCAACCAACACCTCTTGTTGTGGCATTGTGTGAGGGTGACGAATATGAACTTACAATGACTGCTTCGGGAGACGGTCTTCATTATCAGTGGTATAACAATGGTGTCGCATTAAATGGACAAACAAATCCTAACTTGCATATTGATCATGTAGTTCGTAGCAATAACGGTGTTTTCTATTGCATTGCTTCAAATGCTTGTGATGAAGCCCGTACAGATAATGCTACTCTTACTGTAAATAATGCTCCCGACATGACTCTTGGTCCTGACCTTAATCCATGCCGTGGCGAAACAGTAGTTCTCGGTCCACAGGGACAAGAAGAATACGGACATTACTCATGGAACTTCGGAACCTGGGGTTTCCAGCCTACATTGACTGTTTCTCTTAGCGGTACATATATCCTTGAAGTGTCAGATTCTGCTCATGGCAACTGCGTTGCTCGTGATACAGTAGTTGTAACATATCACGATTATTTTGACTTTAGCCATGCTAATTTCGATACAACTCCTATTGTAACTTGTGGAGAATTTATCCTTGATGCAGGTGAGGGTGCTGCAGAATATGTTTGGAGTACTACCGATATTACAAGTTCGATTACTGTAGGTATGAACGGATTATATATGGTAACTGTTGATGGAGATGGTTATGGATGTACAACATCTGCGGGAGTAAATGTTACAATCGGTGAGGAAATTGTGATTAACCTTGGCGATGATTTCAGCGCTTCTGTTGATTCTGTTGTAGAAATTGGCGTTCCAGCAGTATACGAGTCATATATGTGGAATACCGGTTTTACAGGTCCAAGATTGACAGTTGATGGTTCAACATACGGAATTGGTCCACATACTTTCTGGATTCAGGTTACGACTGGTGGTTGTTATGCTACCGATTCAATAACGATTAACTTTATTGAAGGCGGTTATGTTGATGAGACATCAATGCCTATTGCAAGTATCTATCCTAATCCGGCAAGCGATTATGTGAACATCGTTTCTGCAAATGGTGAGATGAATTCAATACAAATTTATGACATAACAGGAAAATTGGTTCAGAATATTAATCTTAATGATGAATCAGCAACTCTGAACGTCGCAGCAATGGTTGATGCAACATATTTTGTCAGAATAATATATAAGGACGGAAATATGAGTGTCAGCAAGCTTATAATAAATAGGTAATGAAAAAATCGAACATTAAAACAAAAATAAGAGGTGCTTACCTTACTTCGGTGGTAAGCATCTCGCTTGTTTTGTTACTATTGGGTATTGTGGGACTTTTGGTGCTTAATGCAAGGCAGATGTCCGACTATGTGAAGGAAAACCTTTGCTTTTCGCTAATTATAAACAATGATGTAGCTGAGCCTGACATTAAGCAGTTCCAGAAGACTTTGGATACGCACGAGTTCATAAAGTCTACAGAATACATTACCAAGGAAGATGCAGCAAAGCAGCTACAGCAGGAGTTGGGTGAGGATTTCATTGAGACTTTGGGTTATAACCCCTTGTCACCAACTATAAATGTATATTTGAACTCTGATTATGCAAGTCCCGATAGTATTGCCAAACTTGAAGGATTTTTCCTGTCAAAGTCTGGTATAGTAAACGAAGTTTCGTATCAGCAGAACCTAGTAAATCTTATTAACGATAACATACGTAAAGTCAGCGTTATATTATTAGCTCTTAGTGCATTGTTTTTCTTGATTTCGTTTGCTCTGCTAAACAATACAATTCGTTTGCAGATATATTCAAAGCGATTTATTATCAATACAATGAAATTGGTAGGAGCGAAGAAAAACTTTATACGCCGGCCTTTCATTGCATCGGGAGCCTTGCAGGGACTTGTAAGTTCGTTGATAGCAATAGCGCTTCTTTATGCGATAATATATTTTGCAAATGCGCAGTTGGGCGACCTGATAGGAACAATAGATCCGTGGGTAATCGCGTTGCTTTTTGTTGCAGTTGCTGTAATCGGGATTTTGTTATGTGTTTTTGCAACTTTGTTGTCTATAAATAAGTATCTGCGTTTAAAAACTATAAACCTATACTACTAATATGATTAGAAGAAAAGAAGACGCTGAGGTTATTATTGCCGAAAATGTTGCTGGTGGTAATGCAAAAATCTACAAGAACATGATGGTTAATGCATCAGAAATGCTTGGTATGGGACGCATGGTAGCGCGTGTAGTGTTGCCGTCTGGAAGTAGCATTGGCGAGCATGCCCATGTGGATGATGCCGAATTGTATTATATACTGAAAGGCGAAGCAACAGTTACTGATAATGACAAGACCGAAATATTGCATGCTGGCGATGCTGTCTTTACTGGAGGTGGTGCTCGTCATAGCATAGCAAATATGACAAGCGAGGATGTAGAGTTTCTTGCTGTAATTATTGAATAAGGAAATTTGTTTTTGTTTCTATAAGCGTGTTTCTTGGGAAATGCGCTTTTTTTGTTATTTTCTCCACTTGGCTAGTTTCATGTATGCTACTGATGTAATTAGGAGAAGAGTTCCGTAAAGAACTTCGGTACACCAAATCCATTCAATGCTGAGATTCCATACGCTTGAGCTCAAATACAGATAAACCACATAAGCAACAAGTACGCAGGCTTCAAGAAGCAGTGCCGACAGTGTATGTCCAGTTCCCGAAATAAACTCGAAGTATATCATGGCTGGTGCAAGGACAAGTGTTGCAACGAGGATAACATATATGGTGCTTGCCGAATTTGCAGCGAGAATAATGTCATCGGTGTAGATTCGTGCAATGTACTGTGGGGCACATACGCAAATTATTACAAGCGGAATTATGGTAGCCAGGCTCATCTTGGCTATTTTTACCAAAGTGCGAGGTATTTCATCTTGCTTGTCGGCTCCTATAAGTCTGCTGGTAAGTGTGTTTGATGTAGCACTGAAAGCAAAAACTGGAATTGTTACCAGCATATATACGCTTCTTACTATACCCGACACGGCAATCGGCATTTCGCCAGTATGTTCTATCATTGCAAAGAAGACAAACCAGAGTCCGAACGACATAAGCCGCTGAAGCATAGTGGGAAATGCTAATTTTAATACGGATTTTAAGAGCGGTAATTCTATTTTTCCGAATTCGAACAGGGCATATTTGTGGAACGGAATCATTTTTAATGTATGGAATACAAAAAGTAGCAATGCAGAAAGTTCTGCGCATACCGATGAAAGTCCAGCGCCCCTTATGCCCATTTCGGGGAAGCCCAAGTTGCCGAATATCAGCGAGTAGTCGAGGAAAATATTCACGGCAGCCATTAATATGGTTGTGTAGGTGATTATTTTGGTGTTAGATAGTCCTATGTACAGCGACCTGAATAGGTAGTTTATGCATACGATTACAATTCCGTAGTGTCTGTAGTTGGTAAACTCGACTGCGGCCTCATATACATTGGGTGAATCAATAATTAGATCAAGTAGAATGTCGGAAAAGAAATGCATTATTATCCAAAGCGTTATGCCAAGGATAGTTGTAAAAAGTAGTCCGTGTTCAAACACTACTCCAATTTGCTTGAAGTTTTGTTCTCCGAATCTTCTTGCAATTATTATTTGTACACCGATGGCAAATCCCATTGCCAATGCTGTGAAAACCAAGTAATATATCCCAGCAAGCATTACGGCGCCGAGTTCTATGTTTCCAACGTGACCGATAAAAACGGTGTTCACGAATACCATAATGGTTTGTGCAAGGTTACCGAATATGATCGGGTAGGAAATTTGCCAGATTTCCTTGTTCGTTACCGATAGTGCTGGTTTGTTGGATATTCCTTTCATTCGGTTATTGCTTGATAATCTTGTATTTGTTCGTTACATTATCTGAGAAAATGCTGATAATGTACATTCCGTCCGGGAAATCTTGTAAAGTTATTGCATTATGTCCGATGGAAAGGTTTCCATGCACAATGATTCTACCGCAGATATCGCTGATTGTGAACTTACCTTTGTCGCTGTAGTATTCGATTGTAAAGTTTCCATTGGATGGATTGGGGTATATTCTTGTCGAATCGTCTACTATATTGTCGTTGTCCACAAGTATTGTATTAACTTCAGCGAATTCAGATTCGCCATGGCTACATACGCTCGAAATTGTATAATAGTTGCCTTCGGGTATGACTGTCGACGAGGTTACAAATGTCGTGTCGGTTGTGTTTCCAATAATTTGTCCTGATTCGTATATGTTGTATGATATTGCGTTTTGAACAGAAGACCATACAATAGAATCGCTATATGTCGTTATGTAGCAGATGGCATTTTCGGGAGCTTCGCATGTTTCGTGAACAATAGTAAAGCAAATGACGGTGTCGGTATATATGTTTGTGTCGCAGTCTGGGCGAATTGATAAGCAATGTTCGCCATCCGACAGACCGTTCAATGTGATTATGTTTGACTGGACACCTGTTTCTATCATGTTGCCATTATCGTATATGCTTATTGGCTCTGTCGGGTATACTTTGTAGCCCGATATTTTTATGTCGTCGATGCATAGAAAGTTTTTGTTATGCGAGATGTTCCTTATAGCTACATGTTTGGCGGAATCTGGAACTGAATATGTCTTGAATGTCCAGTTGTCGGGATCTACCGAACCTTTTACGGTGCAAGAGTCCAGTCTTATTATTGTATCCGTTGTTGTATAGTAAACTTCCATTGTTTCCCAGTAGTTTGACAGGTGGCTTCCGCGTACATAAAATGAAAATTCGAAGTCGTTTATGAAGTCAAGTTCTCTGCTGAATATCCAGTCGTTTGTTGACATCGATGCGCTTCTGATGCTTGCAAGGAACTGTTTCCCTGAATGTGGGTGTATCTGTGTGCCGAGATTTGAATCGTCCGAATATACTTTTTCTGGATTTAAGGCAATGAATGCCATCTTCTCTCGACTGTTCATAAATGTGTAGCCTGATATGTTTGCTGTTTGTGAATCGTCGCCGTCGATGTATGTCCATCCTTCGATTCCTTCTGGGTTAATGGTAAATGGCGGATAAGTATCGGTGTCATCAAAGTCATCGAAGATGGTAAAGTGTTTTACTGTTATGTCATTCCATGTCAAAGTGCAACTGTCATCGGAGTATTGTGCTCTAATAATATCAGGAGCATAGCAGTCTTGCCCGTTCTGTGATATTGAAAAATAGCGTTCTATTGTTGTGTCGTTGTATTCAATAGTGGCTGTGAAGTAAAATTTGTGTCCGTAAGCTGTTGCATTTGAGATACTAATGTCGAAGCTGTTGTTTTCTGCAGTTTCGTTTGTATGCAATGGTGCATAAAATGCAGAATCAGTATTAATTTCGATAAATTCATCATCGCAGGATATTCTCATCATTATGCTATCTGATGGCATATCACCGAGATTTTTGATTGTTACGCTAATGTTTGTGCTTGTTCCAGAATTAATGGACTTGGGTGAAACTTCACTTATTTCGATATAAGGTTTACCCGATTCTATTACAGGAATACTATCGTATATTGTTGAGGTATTGAAGGCAGTAACGACGAGCAAGGCCTTTCCTTTGTGCAGATTGTGTCCGATGCTGGTTATGCCTCTTGAATTTGTAAAGCCTTTATAGTAGTTTCCGTCCTGAGATATGCATACTAGTGCGTTTCTGACAGGCGTTCCGTTTGATGTTATAGTTGTTGTGTATGAGTTTCCTTCGATTACAATATTTGCAGATGATTCAATTTTTTCTGGAGATTTTGTGCGAAGTTGCAACGATGCATCACCGAAGCTTATCCATGTCTTTACGGTTTCGATGTCGCTGGCTTGAGCCGATTCGCAAAGCATGAGGTAGAAAGCGTTGAGTATGATAGAACCCCAATGTGTGCGCTGTTCATTGGTACTTATGCCATTGCTTGTCGAATCGGAGTCGTAGTCGTATCCGCCAGAGAGAATGTCGTAGAAATAGTCCTGTCCACGCATTGGCGGATTCCATGGTTGGTTTATGCTCGACATGAGAGTTGCAACGGCTCCGCCATGTTTGGCTTTCAGCCATTTTTCTGCAAAGCAATCTTCGGAGTGGAATGCACCATTTCGGCAGGCTACTGAAACAATGAATGGTAGTTTGTCGCCATTGCTACTAGATGTTACGCTTGCACCTCCATAACTTCCAGTAAGCCAGTAAGAACCGTTGCCGTGCCCGCAATATGCTATGCTTGAAGCACCGAGATTTATACTGTTTGACAATACATTCGACGAAACGTTGGCTCCTGAATCGTAGTGCTCTGAATGAATATTGAAAGTGAAATTAGACAGTTTATTGTCGTATATTTTGGCTACATGTTCATAGTCGAGTTCGTTGTCATCGCCAGGACCTTCGTTGGAACCGATTCCTATGAATTTATCGTACCAGTAGGGATATTTGTTTGGATTTTTTTCGTAGTTAATGCTTTTTTGCACTTGTATTGCAAGCTCTTCTGCGTTTGTGCACGAAAACCTGCCAATGGCAATATCTGGATAGTTATCGTTGCCCGATACGCAACCAAGAGCAGGGTCGGTAGGGCAGTCGTAGCAGGTTTCGGTTCCAAGTTCATCCGATTGTATGTCGTTCCAGTCGCCAACAATCTGAACATACATCAAATTGGGATTCTGGCTGTACGCTTGTGCAATCTTTGTTTTGACATTTTCGGCAGAATCGCAATGCCGTACAATTACATTGAATCCCATTTCTCGTTTCCACCTTATGTATGGTTCGATTGCACTGTCGTATATTTCTGGTGTGAGGACAAGAATATCGCCATAATCATAGTTCGGTAACACAATAGCCTCGCGAGTATATTTTCTGTCTATTTTCAAGGAAATTTTGTCGAATATACGCAAAGTCTTTCTTGCTGCGTTGTATTGAAACGGATATATTCTGATGTTTACTTTTTTCTCTTTGTGGTAATAGAAAGGATCTTCTATGACAATGTTTGTCTCAGGAAAAAAGATGTTTTTTATTGATTCTTGGTGTGTTATGTATGGAATAGAATCAGGGTTCTGATTTCTGTAGATTGTTCCTCGTGATGGAATTATTGGGAAATCAAGTTGTATGTCGTGGAATTCCGATTTGCTGGTATCAATTGAAATTTTGTCGCCGTCGTCTATGCTGATTGTTGTGCTGACAAACGGTAATTCTGGCCATCCTTTCTTTTCGATGAATGTGTTTTTTCCAATGTCAATTCTTGAGAATGAACCTGATGGCGTTGAGGTTTGCTTTATGCTATATTTTTTGAGTTTAAATTCAATGCGAGTGCCGTCGTTTTCATCCGAAAATGTGATTGCATAGTTTTGCGACATTGCCGTTAGTACAGCAAATGCACAAAGAATTAGCATTAGCAACCTTTTCATGTCAATTATCTACAGCAATCAATTTTGTAACGCAAAAATATGAAAAAAATTGCATACTAGCCCAGACCATTTTGACTTATATCAATAAAAAATGGAAGTCAGTTGGCTTCCATTTTACAACTCTATTAATCAGAAATAGTTCTCTATTTTTCTTTCAGTTTGCTGTGGAATTCTGGTTCAAGTAATTTCTTGAATTGTTCAGTTGAACCTTTAGGAATATAGATGTATTTTAAATTTGGACATTCTTTAAATGCGGTTTTAAATATGCTGATTATAGATTTGGGGAGAGAAACTGTCTTTAATCCAGAATCATAGAAAGAGTGCTTTTTTATTTCTGTAACAGAATTAGGAATTACTATGTTTTCAAGAGATTGATCACCCATAAATATTTCATCCTCAATACATTCTAGTGTGTTTGGTAGTGTTATTGTCTTTAATTTCGGGCAGTACCAGAATGATTTCGGTTCAATTGTCTCTATATTTGAGGACATAATGATCTTTTCAAGCTCTGTACATTCAGCAAATGCACGTTCTTCAATCTTGGTCACGCTGTTTGGAATTGTCACCGACTTTATGTTTCCTGCATAGTGAAATGAGTTTTGTGCAATTGTCTTAATGCCTTCGGGAATAGAATATTCAGTAGCATAGTTTGTTGGCATATATGCAAATAGAACTTCGGAATGAACAGGTTCAGAAATTCCTGATTCATAGTAAGCCAGATTTCCTATTTTTTCAACAGAATTCGGAAGTTCCATATATGATAGCATTTCGCATTCATAAAATGCCTTGTCGCCAATTTCTACAACTGAATTCGACAATGTAGCATATCTTAATTCTCTGCAATTCATGAATGAGTTTGCCGGAACAACCTTTACTTTGTCGCCGAAGTTTACTGATGTGAGTGACTGGCATTGTGTAAATGGAGGAAATTTTTCGTTCATTGCTTCACAATTGCTAGCATTGAAGTTGACAACAGCAAGTTTTTTGTTTTTAATAAAAGCGCTTGCACCTATTTCCTTTACTGATTCAGGAATGGTAATGGTTGAAAGTTCGCAGTTATAGAATGCAGAATCTTCGATTGTGGTTACCGAATTTGGTATTTCTATTTTACTAATGCCAATATTTGCAAAAGCAATTCTTGCTATGGTTTTTATTCCATTTGGAATGGTGGAATTTTTACATCCTCTAATGATTTTATTTTCGTTGGTAATGACTATGGCATTGCAGTTGTTGCGGCTGTCAATAGTCTTGTTTCCTTCTGCAACAGCGATGCTTTCTAATTTGTCGCAGTTTGCAAACGAGTTCGCATAAACTTTTTTTACTGATGCGGGAATTACGATTGATGTCAAATCCTTGCAGTCGCTGAATGCATATTCAAGTATAGCTTCCGTGCCTTCATCGATTTTGTATTCGGACATGTTTGATGGATAGTATACGAGGTTTTTACCAGTGTAAATCGGCTTTGTTATGGCAGTTCCCGTGAATGCATTTTCTCCGCATTGTTCAATTATACCACCAATCTTTATTGATTTCAGGGCAGAGCAGTCCTTAAATGCTCCATTCCTTATTATTTTTACTGTTTTGGGAATAATTACAGATGTTAGTGTACTGATGCCAGAAAAAGCTTCTTTGTTGATAGCTGTTATGGCAAAGTCTATGTTTCTGTAATGTACAGTTTCTGGAATTTCAATTTTTTTGACATTTTCGGAATCTCCCTTAATGCCATTTACAATTACCGTATATGGACTTTCTTTTGAGGTTATCGTATATTTAATGTACTGACCAGTTTTGCATTTCATTGAGAAATTAGGATCGTTTGGTCCGTGGACTTCTGCTTGTGCAATTGCCAATGCGCTGTAGGCAATAAGGATAAGAATGACTGCTAACTTTTTCATAAGATGATATTTTTTTGCAAATTTAATTTTTATTTTGTTTTTGTAGCTACTGGAAAAGACTTAATTGCGTGTCAGTTAGTCTATATGTAAGTCGGTGATATTTAGTGACTCCATGTTCTTCGATTGCCTTCCTGTGCGATTTTGTAGGATAGCCTTTGTTTTGGTCCCATTTGTATTCGGGAAATTCTTTGGCTATATTATACATATACTCGTCTCTGTATGTTTTTGCAAGTATCGAGGCTGCTGCAATCGACATGTATGTTGCATCGCCTTTTACAATGCACTTGTGAGGTACGTTTTGATAGGGAATAAACTTGTTTCCGTCAATAAGAAGTAGTTGTGGAATTACTTTTAGTACAGAAACAGCCTTGTGCATTGATAGTATAGAGGCTTTTAGTATGTTTATCTTATCGATTTCGTTGTTGTCCATTGAAGCTACACAATATGATATTGCATCCCGTTCTATTTCGCTGCGCAGTTCATCTCTTATTTTTTCTGTAAGTTGCTTAGAGTCGTTCAGCTTGTCGTTGTGATAGTCGGGCGGAAGGATTACAGCAGCTGCATATACTGGTCCAGCAAGGCATCCGCGGCCAGCTTCGTCGCAACCAGCTTCAATGGTATTTTTTTGAAAAAATTGTTTTAGCATTTTTGCACTTGTTTTATTGCTATATCTATGCACTCCCATAATTTGTCTGCGGTGTTTTGCCACGAAAATTTTGCACGTTGCAATCGTCCTTTTTCGATTATGGATTCTTTTAAGTTGTCATCTATGCAAATTTTGAACATATTTTCTGCAACTTTTTCGTAGTCTGTCGATTTGCATAAAAGAGCAGCATCGCCAACAACTTCAGGAAGAGATGTGGAATCGCCACTTATTATTGCCGTTTCTGCATGCATTGCTTCTAATAGTGGAATGCCAAACCCTTCGAAATGAGGAATGTATATTAGGCACTCGGCAGAAGCCATTACTTTGCTAAGTTCATCGTTTTCTAGTCGTCCTGTAAATATGACATTGTCTTTATGCGCCATACTGGAGTATACTTTCTCGATTGCTTCTGTCTTGTGCAGAGAGCCTCCAACGATTACTAAATTAATGTCGCATGCATATTTGTCCTTGAACAATTCGAATGAGTGGAGAAGTCCATCAACATTTTTGCGTGGGCTTAGTGCTCCAACAAAGATGAAGAACTTTTTGCCTTTGCTGTATTTTATTCTCACTTTTTGCTTTTCTTCTTCATCAATAGGCTTGTATTCATCATTTGAGCCGTTGTAGCAGACGGTGACTTTATCTTCGGGAACATTGTAAGAGTTACAAATGTCTTTTTTTGAGAATTCTGATACGGTTCCTAAATGTACAGCTTTATGTGCAAACTTAGCGAAGTATTTGTTGTAGTACCAGCTAGTGAGCCATGGAAGCTGTTTGGGATTGTGTACAAAGTTTATGTCATGTATGACATCTATTTGCGGTATGTTTGTTTTTAGCGATATGTATCCGTCAGTAGATACGAAAATATCGGCTCCAATTTTCTTCAGTAGCTTTGGAATCCTGTATTCAAACCATAATATCCAAAGAAAGGGGTGTCGGGTGGGAGGGGATAGGACTATTGGAGTAACATTGTTGGAAAAGACAAATTCCTTATCGGATTTTCTGTCGAAGATGAAAAAAAATTCATGTTCGGGGTGTTGCTCCGTAATGCGTTTTAATGTTTCGTATGTAAACCAGCCAATTCCTTCAAGTTTGCCTTTAAGTAGAAGGCGGGTGTTGACAGCGATTTTCATTTTACAGTAAACCTACTTCCTTAATTTTTTCAAGATCCTTAGGTGTATCAATGCTTACACTTTCATGTTCAGTGAAGGCAACTTTAATTTTGTATCCATTTTCAATCCACCTAAGCTGTTCAAGACTTTCTGCAATTTCAAGAGGAGTTTGCTCCAGTTTTGTGATTTCTAGAAGGACGTCCTTCCTATATCCATATAGTCCGATGTGTTTGTAGAACAGATGTTTGGTAATCCATGTCGTTTCCCTGTGTCCTCTAATGTATGGTATTGTTGAACGGCTGAAATATATTGCTTCGTTATATTTGTTTATTACAACTTTGGGTTTATTTGTGTTGAATATGTCTTCTTTGTTATTTATTGGTTTGACAAGAGTTGCAATTTGAGTACGTTTCTTATTGAAACATTTTTTTATTTCTATTAGTTGTTCCGTTTTAATGAAAGGTTCGTCACCTTGTATGTTTATGACAACATCGAATTCCTTGCCTTCGGCTTCTTCTATTTTTAGAATAGCTTCAGCGCAACGGTCGGTTCCGCTCTTATGTTTTTTTGATGTCATTACATATTTACCTCCGAAACTTTCTATTTCTTTCGAAATGCGGTTGTCGTCAGTTGCAACATATACAACGTCAAAGACTTTCTTTGCTTGTATATATACATTGTGAATCATTGTTTTTCCATTGATGTTTACCAATGGTTTGCCTGGAAACCTAGTAGATGCATATCTAGCTGGTATTATTGCTGCAATATTCATTTGAATAATTTATTTTCCGTTTTGCAAAAATAATTTATATGTCCGAAAGTATTTTTAAAATATTGGAATAATTACCAATAGTTAGTTGTGCATAAGTCAAAAAAAAGAGGCTGACCAAGTCAGCCTCTCTTTTCTCAATAAGAATTATTATTCAATAACAATCTTTTCTATAGAAACCTTATCACCAGAAATGACCTTGATGAAGTAAGTGCCAGCGGCCATATTCATATCGAAATCTACTGATGTCTGTCCATTGATTTCTTTTTCTTCAACAACGCGACCATTCATATCATAAATGATGTATGTCTGAGCATTGTTTTCGCCTAAGTTCATGTTGAACTTACCATTGCTAGGATTCGGGTATATTGAAATGCCGTTTGCAGTTTCGTTATCAACAGCAGAAGGTCCAAATTTTACTTCAATGGTGTGGCTTTCTTTTATGTTTAAGAAAGTATAGCCAATTTCTTCATCTAAACCAGAACCTTTAAGTGTGAGAACACCATCAATTGTGAATTCGCTTACTGTATATCCAGGATTAGGTGTCATTACAATAGGCATAGATGCATTTTTCATTACTGGAGTAACGCCTGCTGGAGATACTGTTCCACCTGTTCCTACAACAGAAGTAGTTATTGTGTACGGGTATCTCATAGCTTCGTAATGTAATTCCCAACCTCTTGCTTGATCTTCTCCATCCGAAGTGAAATGGATATACAATGGAGTTCCTGAATGTTTAATTGAGTCAGTGGGTTCGTTGCCATCATAAAATGTATACAACAATTGTCCGTTGGCATCTTCACCAGAATAAATCTTCAGTTCGTCGCCTGCTTCTAGTTCAAAGTAATTGAAATATAATAAGAGTGTGTCTGTTTGGTAGTCATTAATCTTTATAACCCAGTCACAGTCTGTATTATTCTTGTATAAGTTGGAATAGCTACCATCGTTTATATTCCAGTGTTCTTCTTCGTAAACGCTAGTCTGGTTATTCATGCAATATGGAGCAGCTTCCAAATCTGGTACTGCAATATTGAAAATAACGCATTGTCCGTAAACGAAATTATAACTACCATCATCGCCAGGACCTGCGTGTGTGTTAAGGTTGTCGATTGAGAAGTAGCCGTCTCCGCTACCGCCCCATCCCCAGTTCATGTGGAATGTTGTTGCTCCTGCTGCATCGGTTCTGTATCCATCGCAAACCCATGCATGACCGGCTCCAGATGAAGGATGTCCGCTGTATATAAGAGGTCGTTTCATATCGAGGTCTTCTATCAGCATCCTGCTCCATATAGAGTCGTTTTCGTAGTAGTGCTCGAAATTTTCTTCTGTGGTAGCACCATTGTCTCTATATTTGTAGTTAACACCGTTTCTGTAACCAAAGTTATATCTAAGTGCGTCTGCTACATAATATGTTTGTGTTCCAGAACCATCATATCCGTAATCCATGTTGATTGTTACTCCGCAGTGGAACATAAGTGTGGCAACAGCAAGTTTCTGTTCGTCGTTCCAATTGTAGCCGAATGAATTTGGCATATTGTCCCAATCGTATGTTGTTTCTGATAGATTTACAGTGTTCCACGAACCCCAGAAATAAGAAACGGTTCCGCTTCCTTTCTGTGGATAATTCCAATATTTCATAACCTGAGCCATTGCAGTTGCAACACATCCTGTATATGTGTGTCCGTGGTCACCTTGTGAGTGTTCCGGGCATAACATATTGTATGGATAGCTCTGGTTCCATTTGGTTTGTAACATAGCTTCAACACCGCGGGTGTTTGAACGTGTAGCGTTAATGTTCCAAGCTGCAATATTTTTTTCCGAAACATTAATGTTTTTTGCTTCAATTACATCCAATTGTTGCATATAATGTTTAATCCATTCCTGAGTTGCAGGAGCAACCTCGTTGAAATTGAATTCACCTTCGTCTGAGTATCCAAGGATTGGCGTGCCTCTTAAGTCTGCACATACAATAACGAATCCACCGTTTTCTAGGTTGAATACATGGTAGCAGTCCTTTCCTGTGGTTTCCGACTTTAAAAGTTCGTAAGAACTTATAGACATATTTGCTCTAGTCGGGTACTGAGACTTCATGTAGTTCAATCCATATGTCATAGCTTCCTTGTTTGTTACCGTTGTAGAAGCGGTCTGTGCGAATACGAATTGCACAGCTAACAGAATGACTATTACTAAACTAAATCTTTTCATACAAAATCTATTTTGTGTCTTTAATAATAAACGCAAAGGTATTAATTTTTTTTTAACTACAATTTCCGATTATACTTTTTTTATTTTTTTTATTTTCGTTTTATTAACAAGTATTGTTTGTTCGTCTGCCTATATGTCGCAAGTTGTTATTAGTTAGTTATTTATCTATTTGTTCGCTTTCCTTTTTTCAAGTTCTTTGCGGTATGCAAACATTTCGTCCCTATACTTTGCAGCTTCAATGAAGTCCAATCTTGCCGATGCAGCTTCCATTAATCGTTCTGCATTCTTGATTGCCTTTTGCAAAGCCACGTCGTTCATGTATGGCACTACTGGGTCTGCGGCTATGTTCAGTTCCGATTCTACATTAATGTCGTAGTTTATGTTGCCTTGGTTCAGTGCGTTGGTGTTGTTAGACTTGACAATCTGTCTTGGCGTAATGTTGTGCTCTGCATTATATTTCATTTGCTTTTCGCGACGATAGTTTGTCTGGTCTATTGTCCGTTGCATAGAGCCGGTAATCTTGTCGGCATACATTATGACTTTTCCGTTTATGTTTCGTGCCGCGCGACCTGCGGTCTGCGTTAGTGAGCGGTCTGAACGCAAGAAACCTTCTTTGTCGGCATCTATAATTGCCACAAGTGAGACTTCGGGCAAATCAAGTCCTTCGCGCAGAAGGTTAACACCGATTAGTACGTCGAATAGCCCATTGCGAAGATCGGATAGAATGCGCACCCTTTCCAACGTTTCGACATCGGAGTGTATGTATTCGCATCGTATTCCATACTTGTGGAAATATTTGGTGAGTTCTTCCGCCATGCGTTTGGTTAGTGTGGTTACTAGAATCCTTTCGTCTCGTTCTGCGCGGATTCTGATTTCTTCCATCAGGTCGTCAATTTGGTTTTCTGTCGGTCTGACTTCTATAATTGGATCCAAAAGCCCTGTGGGTCTGATTATTTGTTCAACAATTATGCCTTCACTTTTGTTGAGTTCGTAGTCGGCAGGTGTTGCGCTTACATATATCACTTGATCAACCATAGATTCGAATTCAGGTAGAGTAAGAGGGCGGTTGTCGATAGCTGCGGGAAGCCTAAAACCATAATTGACAAGATTTTCCTTGCGAGACCTATCTCCTCCAATCATGCCTCCAATCTGTGGAATAGTAACATGGCTTTCATCTATTACTGTTATGAAGTTCTTCGGAAAGTAGTCAATAAGGCAGAATGGTCGTCCTCCTGGTTTGCGACCATCAAAGTATCTTGAGTAGTTTTCGATTCCGCTACAATATCCAAGTTCCTTAATCATTTCCATGTCGTAGGTAACTCGTTCTTCAAGTCTTTTTGCTTCCAGGTTTTTGCCTTCTTTCCTGAAGTATTCTGCCTGAAGCACTAGGTCGTCTTGTATTTGCTTTATAGCGGCAATAGTTTTGTCTTTTGTCGTTACGAAGATATTTGCAGGATAGATGTTTGCTGTTTCCATTACTTCCAATTTCTCACCAGTGTATGGTTCAAACATATAAATATCCTCCACTTCGTCGTCCCAGAATGTTATTCTCAGTCCTACATCGTGGTGAGCTAGGAAAATGTCGACGGTGTCGCCCTTTACCCTGAAACTTCCTCTCTTGAAGTCTATGTCGCTACGGAAATAAAGTCCGTCAACAAGTTTTCTGAGCAGATTGTCGCGACCGATGTTGTCTCCGCGCGATACCTTTATAGTATTGGCGTGAAAGTCCTCTGGGTTTCCTATGCCGTATATGCACGACACAGAACAGACAACAATCACATCGTTTCGTCCCGACAGCAGTGCGCTTGTTGCGCTCAGTCGTAGCTTTTCAATCTCGTCGTTTATTGAGAGGTCTTTCTCTATATATGTGTCGGTTGTCGGCAGGTAGGCTTCGGGCTGATAATAGTCGTAGTACGATACAAAATATTCGACTGCATTCTTTGGAAAAAAAGATTTGAATTCAGAGTAAAGCTGTGCTGCCAAAGTTTTATTGTGGCTTAACACAAGAACCGGGCGTCCTATGTTTTTTATTACATTAGCAATAGTAAATGTTTTTCCACTACCAGTGACGCCTAGTAGAGTCTGGTGTTTCTGCCCGTTGAGAATGCCGTTGGTAAGTTCTCGTATTGCTTGAGGCTGGTCTCCTGTGGGTCTATATTCCGATATTAGGTCAAATTCCATTTCCTTGTTAAAATTGGAAGTGCAAAGATAATAAAATGTTTCAAGGGCAAAAGCCTGTTTCAGGTTTCAAGTTTAACTTCGTTGAGGGCTTCGCCGTTCATGGGCTACGCACGTTTCTGGGTTAACGTTTAACTTCGTTGAGGGCTGCGCCGTTCAATGGCTGGCACTGTTTGAAGGTTTGGGGCTTGCAGGCTCGAAGGCTCACAGGCTTGAAGCCATAACGTGCCGAACGTTATTACGTTTTGGCTGTTAGCCTTTCAGCCTGTTCGACTTTTAGCCATAATGGCTTCGCCGTTTCTATGGGCATACGCCCGTTTCAATGTTTAGCTTACGCTGAGCTAAAGGTTAACTTCGTTGAGGGCTTCGCCGTTCATGTTTCTATGTTTGATGATTCATCAATTATAAATCAACAAAGCTAAACTTGAATTTTTAAATATTTTTTGTTCCTTTGCAAAAATTTTTCTTATGAAGATTGTAACTATATTATTAATAGGTATAATGTTTTTGTTGCCGCTATTTTCTACGGCACAAGAACAAGAGGAGGGTTGGTTCCGCTGCGGAACGGATTCTGTTTACGATGAAATGGTTAGACATAATCCGCAGATTGCGTTGAACAGAGCAAAACTGAAAGATTTTGTTCGTGAATACGTTCGGCAAAATCCAAGGGGTGGTGACGATGAAGTATATGTAATCCCTGTTGTTTTTCATGTCTTGCATCAGTATGGTAGCGAGAATATTTCGTACTCTGCAATTCAGGCTGCGATAGAACAGATAAACAAGGATTATAGGAAAATGCGTTCAGATACGGCATCGATAAAGGAGGAGTTTAAGCCGATAGCTGCCGATACAAAGATTGAATTTAGGTTGGCAAGGAAAGATCCGGATGGAAATTGTACCATGGGCGTTAATCGTATATATACATCAGCAACAAACAGTGGAGATGAGAGAGCCAAGGAAATTGCTGGAAGATGGGACAATTCCAAATATTTGAACATTTGGACAGTAAAGTCGATGAGTGAGAGTGGAGTTGCTGGTTATTCATTTTATCCGGAATCGTATGCTGGTGACGGCGATGGAATAATATTGCTGTATGACTACATAAGCAGGGCATTGACTCATGAAGCAGGACATTATTTAGGGCTTCCTCATCCGTGGGGCAGTACAAACGAACCTGGTTTGGCTGACAATTGTGACATAGATGATGGTATAGAGGATACCCCTAATACTATCGGCCATACGACTTGTTCTCTGAATGCAGTAACATGTGGTAGCCTCGATAATGTTCAGAATTTCATGGATTACAGTTACTGCTACCGGATGTTTACAAAAGGGCAGGCTGAATATATGCGAGCTGTGCTTAATAATGATGAATTTACCCGTATCAATCTATGGTCGCCTGAGAACCGTATTGCCACTGGCACCGACGATGATTATATTGATGAAGAGTGTTCTCCGATTGCCGATTTCGAGCAGAGCAAAGATATGATATGTGCTGGTTTTACCGTGAATTATAATGACCGTACATATAATACTACTTCTATTGATTATAGAGTGTGGAGTTTTGATGGAGGAGAGCCTGCGACGTCAAACGAAGAGTTGCCTGCTGTTGTGTATAATAATGGCGGTACGTACACTACTGGTTTGTATGTGGAAAATAGTGTGGGAGGAAATACTATTGAAAAAGAGAACAATTTGCGTGTATATGACAAAAGAGATGGTTATGAACTGCCATATACAGAGCGTTTTGAGACATCAACCTTTCCACGTATATCAGGAAATGATGGTAATGATTTCTATGTAGAAAATTATAATCCAAACCCGTCTGGCGGTGGTGGTTGGTGGATTCCAAGAGACGAAAGTTGGATGCAAGTTTATAATGGCTACACAGGCAAGTCTATTAGGATTCGAAATGCAATGGCCGGAAGTTCAAATAATAAAATATATATGCCAAATATCAAGTTGGATAATGATACCACGGATCTTTTGGTTTCGTTTAAGGTTGCTTGTGCTAAAAAAAGATCAGACTCATATACAGATGAATTATTCTTTTATTATTCAACATCTTGTGGCGATACATTAAGGATGGGTAATTCTATTTCTGGATCCCGCCTTGTTACTGCAATTATGGATTCTCCGGAAGAATTTACACCAAGTGCTAACGAATGGAATGATGTGTCGTTTACGGTGCCAGCATCCTCCCTGAAAGGAGAAAATTTCCGCTTGATTATTGAAAGTAGAAGATCTTTTGGCAACACTATATATATTGACAATTTGACTTTTTCTCAGAGACCATCGGCTGTAGATACATATAAGGGAATTTCATTGTCTGCATATCCGAATCCTTTTAGGGATAATATTTTTATTGATGTGGATAACGCGGATGAAAATTGCAAGATTGAGATATATGATATGATGGGCAAGATGGTGTTTTCTGATGTATTCAGCGGTCAGCATATAAGTTTGGGCAATGCTTTTGAAAAGAAAGCAGATGGTGTTTATTTCTTGAAAGTATATAGTGCTGGTGCATGTGAGACAGTTAAGGTGGTAAAAGAATAGTAATGCAGAATTTTTAATAATTGCAAGATGAAAAAGTTTTTGATTATTTCAATTGTTGCATTGGCAACTTTGGCAATGTTTGCTTCGTGTGCTAAGGAATGTACATGTTCAAAGTGGACCGACGGCAAAAATACTGATACGGATCCAATCGTATACACTCAGGATGAAATAAATAGTCTTAATGCAAAGAACTGCGCGGGTTTGAATGATTACTACGATGCATTGGGACTTGGATATGATGAGACTATTGGCGCAGGAATTAGATGTGAATAGATTTGGTAAAAAAAAATAAATTGTATTAGTATTTTTTGTATTTTTGTAGCATTGAATATTTTATGTTTAACTTTATAAAGTAATAAGAAAATGAAGAAGTTATTAGTAGTTTTGGCAGCAGCTGGTTTGTTGTTCGCAATGTCATCATGCGATAAGACTTGTACTTGCAAATCTTTCCTTGGCGGAAATGTAGTTACAGAAAGTGAAGTTGAATTGGATAAGGACAACACCAATATCAAGAAGTGTTCAGATATGAATACTTATGTAACCGATAACAACGGCAACAAGACTGGTCTTGAATGCAAATAATTGCTAAAATGCGAAACAAAAGCCTCGGATTTTCCGGGGCTTTTTTTATGTTATAAAAAAATAAAATTTTTGCTTGTTTATGTTGTTTTTATATGTACTTTTGTGCAGTTAATTTATTTGTTTAATTTAAAGTTTAATAAAATGAAGAAATTATTAGTTTTATCAGTCGTTGCTATTGCAGCTTTCGCATTTTCATCATGTGCACCTAAGGACTGCAAGTGTACTGCATCTTCAAAAGAATATCCAGACATTTCTTCTGATGTAACTTTTACAGGTGAAGAACTTAAGGAAGCAGGATACAAAAATTGCGGTGATCTCTATGACAAGTACGTTAAGAACTTGGAGACTGGAGATATAAAGTATGAATGCGTAGAAGAATAATTCTAACTACTGAATAAAAAAACTAAGCCGTCCCAATGGGGCGGCTTTTTTTGTGCGCTAAGTATAGAAACAAATCCCCATGTTTCAGATCCTGAAACAAGTTCAGGATGACAAAAAACATGGGGATTTGGCGTATAAAGTAAATGTTACTTCAGCTTAGCCAATGCTTCTTTCATGCGCTTTACAGCTTCGATAAGTCTGTCGTCGCTGGTAGCGTAGGAGAGACGTAGGCATTCTGGTGCACCGAACGAAATTCCACCAACGGTAGCAACGTGTCCCTTCTCAAGCAGGTACATTGCAAGGTCGTCGGAAGTTTCTATTTTCATACCTTCGGCTTCCTTGCCCAAAAATGCGGAAACTTCTGCAAAAATGTAGAATGCACCTTGTGGAGTATTGAGCTTCAGTCCGGGGATTTCCTTCAAAAGACCGAGAACAAGGTCGCGGCGGCTCTTGAATACCTGTGTCATCTTCTTGCATTCGCTGTTGCCTGCGTTGAGTGCTGCTTCGGCAGCCTTCTGAGCTATTGAGCAAGCTCCTGATGTGAACTGACCCTGCAACTTGGTAACGCCCTTAGCAATCCATAGAGGAGCTGCTATGAAACCGATTCTCCATCCAGTCATTGCATAACCCTTTGATACACCGTTGATAATAACGCAACGGCGACGGATGTCGTCAAACTGTGCAATGCTTTCGTGTTCGCCTACGAAGTTGATGTGCTCGTATATTTCATCAGAAATTACGATAACTTCGGGGTGCTTTGCAAGAACATCGGCAATTGCCTTCAATTCTGCTTTGCTGTAAAGGCTTCCTGTCGGGTTCGAGGGCGAGCAGATGATGATGGCTCTGGTCTTCGGAGTGAGAGCCTTTTCCAGTTGAGCTGCTGTCATCTTGAAGTCGGATTCGATGTTGCATTTTACAACTACAGGAACACCTTCGCAGAAACGAACCATTTCAATGTAGCTAACCCAGTATGGGGCTGGGATTATAACTTCTTCGCCTGGGTCAACAATTGTAAGCAAAGTATTCATAATCGAATGCTTTGCACCTGTCGATACAACTATTTGTGCAGGTTCGTAGTCGAGGTTGTTTTCGCGTTTCAGTTTTGTGCAAACGGCTTTACGAAGTGATTCGTAACCCGGAACTGGAGGATAGTGCGAGAAGTTCTGGTCTATTGCTTCCTTTGCCGCTTCCTTGATGTAGTCTGGAGTGTTGAAGTCTGGTTCACCAATGCTAAGGTTAACAACATCAATTCCTTGAGCCTGAAGTTCACGGCTTTTTGCGGTCATAGCCAGTGTAGCCGATACCGCCATTTTTTCCAATCTATTTGATACTCTTTCCATTGTATTTGTAATAAAAAAATTGTCTGCGAAGATAACTCTTTTAAATTAAATTTCTTAATATTGCATAACATAATTTTGAATGTTTTTAAAAATGATTTCACAGATTCTAATAGTGACAATTCCTGCTGTTGTCGTAGCAGTCACAGCTATATTGGTGATAAGGCAAATGTTAAAGAAAGACTTGGAAGCCAAAAAGATACAAATAATTCTCGAAAATCAGAAAACGATAACCCCCTTGCGGTTGCAAGCCTACGAGAGGATAATTCTGTTTTTGGAGCGTATTTCTCCGAATAGTGTGATTGTCCGTTTGCAGACTCCAAACATGACGGTTCAGGAACTTCACCGGCAGATGCTCATTACGATAAGGGCAGAGTTCGAGCACAATTTGTCGCAACAGCTTTATGTGTCGTCCGAGGCATGGGAGGCTACACGAAATGCAAAAGAACGTACAATTCAGATGTTGAATATGTGTCTTCAAGGTTTGAACTCGATGGACAATGCTATGGTTTATAGTCAGGCAGTGTTTGAAAAATTGATTGAAATCGAGAAGTCGCCTACGCAGGAGGCTTTGGAATTGCTGAAGAAAGAAGTAAGGAATTTGTTCTAAAGATTATTCCTTCGTGATTTTTATCGGCATGTTCAGGTAGCCTGAAAGCGAATCTTTTTTCAAATAAGGTATATTTATTACATTCGGGTATGAAATCGCGGATTTGCCGTTGCTATCCAATATTTCGAATCCAATGCTCATGGGTGAAGGTCGCAGATAACCTTTGGGCATTTCGAATTTTATAATTTCAGATTCTATATTGCCTGCTTTTAGTTCCGTCCTCGCCGATGTAATAATATTTCCTGTTATGTCGCAGATTGTCATTAGTATAGATATGCAGTCTTGCAGATTGTATCTTATTTCTGTTACATATTCTATTTTGTTGTTGAAAATACTTTCAATGTTATCTAGTTGACCTTCTAGGTTTATTTTTATGTCGATAATGTCAAAGTCTATTTTTTCGGTGTGCAATTCCTTGATGTGTAATAATTTGTCTCGGTTAATGTGCAAAGGATTTTCATTGTTGCTAATTTGTTGTATGTTATTTAGCGATTCAGAAACGCTGATTGTTCCCTTGTCGAAAAGTAAAAACCTGTCACTGATTTTTGAAAAAAGTGTTGGTGTGTGGGTGACGATAAGTATTGTTGCATTTCTGTCCTTAAGCCTTGATATTTCACGAGTTACTCTTGTTCGGAATTCAGTGTCACCAACGCTAGTCACTTCATCGAACAAGTATATGTCTGCATCTATATTGACGATTATTGAAAAAGCTAAGCGCATGTACATTCCTGAAGAATAATACTTTACAGGAGTATTAATAAAGTCTGGAAATCCGAACATTTCAATGATGCGGTCGATTTTTGCTTCTATTTCCGATTTTTTCAGACCATACATTGCTCCAGACAGGAATATATTTTCGTAACCAGAAATTTCGGGCTGGAAACCTATGCCGATTTCAAGTATTGATGCTACTTTGCCGTCAATTTCAATTTCTCCCGATGTCGGCTGTGTGACTTCTGCAATCATTTTTAGCAAAGTGCTTTTGCCCGAACCGTTGTGTCCCGAAATGCAGATGACTTCGCCCTTTTGTATGTCAAGGCTTATGTCGTTTACCGCTAAGAAACCAGTTCTTTTCGTCGATTTGCGAGAAAAAGGACTTGTTTTTTCTGCTCTGTAGTATTCTTTCGACAGATTTCGTATTGATATGGCGGTTTCGGGTGTCATTTTACATTAGGTCTGTAATTCGTTTTTCGTATTTCTTGAAAATGAAGAATATAACAATTGCCAGGCATATAGTAAATGCTATGCCAATCAAGTATTTGAAGTCAGGTAGCGGTGTGCCAATCAACGACCAGCGTGCGTATTCTATAATCCCTGCAACTGGATTTATGTATAGTATGAACTTGAAATTTTCGGGTATTATTGTGTCTGGGTAGAAAACTGGTGTGATGAATATCAAGAAGTTGGTTAGTTGTGCTGCAATGCGTGTCGTGTCCATCGAAAATAGTGAGATAAAGCTGATGAAAAGTCCGATGCTGGATACGCATATTATTATCATTATGAAAATCAAAGGGAAAGCAAGCCAATTGATTGTGAATGATTGTCCTAAGCAGATGAAAAGTATTACGAACAACACGAAGCCGATAGTAAAGTCAACCAGTCCGAGTATGACTTTTGATAGCGGAATGCAAATTCTTGGAAAATAGAGTTTGTCGATGAGTATTTGGCTTAAAAGGAAGCAATTGCTACAATATCCTGTAATTGCCGAGAAGTAGTGCCAGATGAAGATTCCGGGAAGCACGAAAATGGGGTAGGGGATTTCGCCAGTGTCGATGCCAATGGCAACGCCAAAAACTATCCAATAGATAGCAAGTCCAATTAGCGACTGTATGATATTCAAGAAGATGCCAGTAATGTTCATCGATGACTGGTTCTTGATTTCTCCTTTGGCGAGGGTTATGGCGAGATGCCTTGATGCCCATATCGACTTCAGGTAGTCAAGTGTTCCAATATGTCCGTCGGGAGAAATAATTTTTGACATTACTGTTCTTGGCTTTGGTTAGAACCCTTGAAAAGTCTTGTGGCGAAGTCGCGCACATCGGCTACAGGTATTATGTTTGCTTTCTGGTTCTTGACTTCTGATTTCTGTGATGCTGATATGAAAATTGTCGAGAAGCCGAGCCTTGATGCTTCTGCCACGCGCTTTTCAATGAACGAAACAGGCTTTATTTGTCCCGAAAGTCCCACTTCACCGATGAAGCATAGGTTGTCGGGTATAGCCTTGTCGATGTATGATGAGATTACTGCTGCAATTACTGAAATGTCAACGGCTGTGTCGTTTATCTTTAGTCCGCCGGCGATGTTCAGGAAGACATCTTTTGCGTTGAGTTTCAATCCGAGGCGTTTTTCGATGACAGCAAGTAACATCATAAATCGGCGGTTGTCGAAGCCTGTTGACGAGCGTTGTGGTGTGCCATATACGGAGTTGCCAACAAGTGCTTGGATTTCAATCATTAGTGAGCGCGAACCTTCGTTAACTGTACCGAATGCTATACCGCTGAGGTTGCTGTTGTCGCCCGAAAGCAGTATTTTTCCTGGGTCGATAACTTCTTTCAGTCCGTAGTTCATCATTTCGAAAACACCAATTTCGTAGGTTGAGCCGAAACGATTTTTCTTCGGGCGGAGCAGACGGTAGAAATGGTTGTTGTCGCCTTCAAATTGTACCACTACATCAACAATATGTTCCAACGACATTGGTCCAGCGATGTCGCCATCCTTGTTTATGTGTCCTATTATTATAATAGGTACGCCAGATTGTTTTGCGTATTCCTGTAGTTTTTGTGCGCAAAGCCTAATCTGCGAAACTGTTCCGGGCGATGAGGTTATGTCTGATGAAGCTGTGGTTTGTATCGAGTCGATGACAACGATTTCGGGATCGGTTGCCTTTATTGTGGCAATAATCTTGTCTATATTTATTTCGGTATATATAAGGCATTGCGGATTGTTGATGCCAATTCTGTCGGCGCGTAGCTTTATTTGTGTTTCGCTTTCCTCTCCAGAAATGTAAAGGACTTTTTTGTTTATGTTTAGTGCCGATTGAAGTATAAGTGTTGATTTTCCGATTCCAGGTTCTCCACCGAGCAACACGAGTGAGCCAGGGACAAGTCCACCACCGAGCACGCGGTTGAATTCGCTGTATGGCATATCAATTCTATGCAGTTCCTTCTGCTTTATGTCAGAAATCGGCACGGGATTTCCAGCAATCGCTTCCGTGTAAGCCTTTGTCGTTTTGTCTTCCTTTTCTTCGACCTCTTCGATGAAGGAATTCCAGCTATTGCAGTTTGGACATTTGCCAATCCATTTCGGAGAAACGAATCCGCAATTCTGGCATACGAATATGGTTTTGTTTTTTGCCATGCTTTGTTTTAAAACACATAACGACTGCCATCAGACAGTCGTTATGTGTATAACATAAATGATATAAAATTAATTTTTTCTCTTTAGTTCCATCCTATAGAAAGCACCGCCCCTTGTTGGGTCGTCTTCGAATTCTATTCTTGTGGCCATTATAACATCGTTCTTTACTTTGTCAACACGATATATACCATCCAACTTATCGCAACCAGGAAGCATTTTACTGTCTCTGAAAATAATGCGTTTTTTTGCTCCTTTCTGAATGACTTCGTATGAGCAACTATCAACATTCATTCCCGATGAAGTGTTTAAAATTCTAATGGCAGTTGAATTTCCATCAAAGGTAAGTTGCATTGTGCCTTCTGGAGCTGTGTCAAATGTCATTACATTCCATGTGCCAACAATTTCATCTGCAACCTTCTTGCAGCTAGGCATAAGTATCATCGGTAGTCCTAACAATAGGATGATAAACAATAATCTATTCTTCATTTTGCATAGTTAAATAAATCGGTTGCAAATATAGTGTTTTTTTTAATTCAAAATCTTTTTATTATTAATGTAGATGAAAAATTTTCAACAATAGGAATTGTTATGACTTTTCCTCCGTATGACATTACGAAATCAGCACCAACAATTGTGTCTATAGTATAATCTCCGCCTTTTACAAGAAAGTCTGGTGCTATTGTGTTGATAAGATTTTCTGGGGTATCCTCGTCGAAGATAACAACGGCATCGACAAATTGTAGGGCGGAAAGCAAAACAGCGCGTTCGTGCTGACCGTTTATAGGTCGAGTTTCTCCCTTTAGTCGTCTAACAGAAGAATCTGAATTTAGCCCGATAATCATCTTGTCGCCAAGGTCGCTAGCTTCGGCAAGGTAGCTGACGTGTCCGTAATGAAGCACGTCGAAGCATCCGTTTGTGAAAACTATGCTATTGCCTTCTTTTTTCCAATTTGAGACGAGGTCTTTTATTTTGGAAAAGTCAACAATTTTGGAATTTATTGCCGTAAGGGTGGACATTACACGATTTTGTTCGTCCTTGTGTCGGGGAAAACGAATGATGGTTTAAATTTCTTTGCTTCTTCGAAATCCATAGAAGCGTAAGAAATTATTATTACGATATCGCCAACCTGAGCTTTGCGTGCGGCTGGTCCATTAAGGCAAATTACACCAGAACCGCGCTTGCCTTTAATTACGTATGTTTCAAGGCGTTCGCCATTGTTGACATTTACAACTTGAACCTTTTCGTTTTCAATGATATTTGCTGCGTCCATAAGGTCTTCGTCGATGGTGATGCTACCCACATACTGCAAGTTGGCTTCCGTGACGGTAACCTTGTGTATCTTCGATTTTACTACTTCTATGTTCATTTCAGATGTTGTAAAAAACGGGTGCAAATTTAAGCAATTATTTAATGCAACAATTAATATTGTCGATTAATCGAATATTTCCGCACCATACTGCAATACAAAGCCTTGTCGTGATTTTTTTGTCGAATTTTTCTAATCTTTCCAATGTTTCAGCATTGCAGAAAGCCGCATATTCCATTCTCATGAATTCTATGCTGTCAATCTTTTTCCTCAGTGTTTCGATGAGGTTTTCAATCGTCTCGCTTTCTGGAATTATCGCGCAGGTTTCTGTTATTGTCTTGTAAATAAGCGGAGCAACTTTTATCTGTTCTGCAGTGAGAAGTCTATTGCGTGAACTCTTGGCAAGACCGTTTTCCTCACGGATGATAGGGCAGGGAACAATGGTTAGTGGCATTTTTTTCTGTTTTACCATGAGTTTAATTATTGCAACCTGCTGGAAGTCCTTTTCTCCGAAGTATGCGAAGTCGGGTTTTACTAGGTCAAAAAGCCTGTAAACTATGTCAACTACACCTTGGAAATGTCCGGGACGGAATTCTCCTTCGTACATCTTGTCAAGTCCGTGGAAATCCATTGTGCAACCTTCGTAGCCGTTGTAGATGTCATCGGCAGATGGCAGGTACAACACATTGCAGCCAACGCTTTCGAGCAGAGCGATGTCGGCATCTGTGGTGATTGGGTAGTTCTTGTAGTCGTTTGGATCGTTGAACTGGCGCGGGTTTACGAATACAGAAACCATCGTGCAGTCGTTTTCGGCTACGCTACGACGAACAAGAGAAGCATGTCCTTCGTGTAGTGCGCCCATTGTCGGTACAAAACCTAATTTCTTGCCATTGAATGAGTTTTCATTCCTCAAAGTGGTAAGTTCTTCAACTGTTCTTACAATCTTCATCTCAATAGAATTTATGTCGCGAAATTATAATTAACATTTTACATGACAAGGGAAAATGTTATTGATTCTGCGGACATGTCGTTTCTATGCCTTCGGCATTTTTGTCGAGACGCAAAATTTTGCGTCTGTACTATATATGCCTGGTAATTTAATTTAATTGTAGAGATGTTGCGCGCAACATCTCTACAAGTGAATAATAAATCAATTTTCGTTTCCATCCAGCATAATAAACGCAGCCCAATATCTTGGATTCTCGAATCCAGCTGTAGTCTTGACCTTGTTTTGTGCGGCGAGGAAGGCTTCACGCTTGGTCATACCTTTGGTAAGGTTTGTGTAGAACTCTGTCATCATAAGCAGAGTGGCATTGTCATCTACAGGCCAGAGGCTCATGATGATGGTACGAACTCCTGCCTTCTTGAAGCCACGTTGCAGTCCAAATACGCCTTCGCCCGTAATTTCACCAAGTGCAGTCTGGCAAGCGGACAGTACCACTAAGTCGGTCTTGCGTAAGTCCATAAAGCTTATTTCCTTGGCAGTGAGAATGCCATCCTCTATGCCTTCGGGGAGAGGCTTGTTCTGCCAAGCGTAGTTTGCTCCCGACAGCAGAAGTCCCGACTGCACAAGCGACTGGTCTCCAGAAAGTTTTTCGTCGGTGGGCAGGAAGAAGCCGTGTGTTGCAATGTGCAGTACAGCTATTTCACTGCCAGACAGAGCCTTGAACGATTCTTCGTTGGCTTGCGTGCCTTCATATAGTTTTGTCTTTACGCGATTTTTTTTCAGATTGCCGACAATATTTTCGACCTCGGTCTTTGTGCCAGGCAGGTAGTTGAGGCTTCCTCGGTCTTCGTCTCGGTTGAGTGAAGAGAAGGAGCGAATTGTATTTCCGCTACGGGTGGAATAACGGTCGCTTTCGCGCTTCATTGTGGTGGTGTCGCTGTCGTAGAAAATGCCTCCGTAAAGTACGGAGTTTTTCATTGGCTTTGGCATATAGTCCATTGCTAGGAATCGGGTAGAGGAGACTCGGTAAATTTCGTATTTGTCTGAAATTGTCTTGTCGTGGTCAATTGGAGCGTACTCGACAGCAATTTGGTGCAAGGCTCCCGACGGTGCAAAATAAACTCGTGGTTTTTCGGGAAAGTATTTTTCCAACGGTTGCCATATTAATTTGTAAAGTCCTGTAGATTCGTAGATTCCTTGTCGTTTTGCAGTAAATGTGCTTGCACCGCGGTTGTCGTCGTCCTTTGGCGCATCGGGTTTTGCAGGTGTGATGCCCCGCAATAGCCTTGCAATGTCGTTCTCATTGAAAAGCGGTACAAAAACAGGAGATTCCATACTTTTTGTAAGGACGATAGCTGCATATTTTGTCGTGTCTTTTTCTGTATAGTTTGCAAACTCTATTGCGGCATCGTTAGGTTTCAATGATTTCTGCACATCTTTCCAGTTTATAGCAATGGAGCGGGTAAAGTCGCCATACTGACGACAGTTTTCAACGAGATGCCTTTCGATTTTCTGGATTTCGTTTTCAAGCGAATCACAATTGTAGGTGCGCTCATCAATTTGCTTTTCGAGTTCTCCGTTCAAAATCAAACCAAGTTGCCTCATTTTCTCGAACTCGGCAATCAGTTTTGTGTCCTTACTTTCGGCGATAAGCTTGTTGAACTCCATTTCCGACGTAAGCAGAAGGCCTTTGGTTACAAGTTCTGCATTGTATGAGCATCGTGCTGCAGATGTGTCGGTGGTAATGTGTGATGAGTTTTCGATGATAGCGCGGTACATTTCTACATTGTTCTGCCAGTAGAGTTCGCGTTCGTGTGACGAGAGGAACGAAAAGTTTTCCTTCAGGCTTTTGCTTCCTATATTGAGCGATTTCTGCAAGTATGTATGTGCCAGCTTATAGTCGCCCGACTTTATATAGCAGTTTGCAATATTCAGTAGATAGTCGGTTGTTCCATTGTGGTCTTTCCCATATACCGCTTCGGCAATCTTGTATGCTTTCACAAGTGTGTCGGCACTTGCTTTGGTATCGCCTTTTAACAGAAGCGTATTTCCTATGTTGTTCAGCGACTTTGCATACTCGATGTTGTTTTCACCGAGAATGTCTTTCCTTATTTTCGCCGCTTTACGCAGATAGTCGAGTGCCTGTGAATAATCGGCAGTTTTCATATAAATAGTACCTATATTATTTACGGCAGTAGCATATTCAATTGTCGATTCTCCTATTTCTGCCTTTGTAATTTCGGCAACCTGCTTGTCGATTTCAATCGACTTGTCGTAGTCGGTCATAAAGAAATATGCGCTTGCAACATTAGTAAGGATATCTATATAGGTAATTGTTTTTTCCATTCCAAGTTTCTCAAGTATGCTTTTCGCTTCGTTGTATTTTTCAAGAGCCTTGGTGTAGTTGCCTAATGCGGAATACAATGTTCCCATATTGCTGAGGACATTGGCGTATGTATCCTGCCTGTCCTGGGTTGCACCGATTATTTCCGCTGCCGATTCGTAATATTTCATTGCGGTTTCGTTCTGCCCTAGGTCGCCGTATAGGTTAGCAAGCATAACTATCGTTGTGGCATAGTCATAACTGTCGTTTCCTACGGTAATGGCTTTTATCTTTGCAGCTTCACAATAATATTTCTCGGCGTTGTCGTAATCGCGTAACCCATAGTAGGAATTGCCAATGTTGTGCATGTCTTCACCGTAGAACTGGGATTTTTCTCCAAAAAACTTCTTGTCGATTTCGGCGCCTCGTAGCAGATAGCCTATCGCATCGGCGTATTTGCCCATGTTCTGAAAAGCATTGCCAATGTTTGCCAGCGATGCGCCACAATCGGGATGGCTTTTGCCGTATAGATTCTCTCTTATTGCAAGCGATTTCTGATAGTATTGCAGAGCTGTTTGGGTGTCGCCGTACAACAATGCGATGTTTCCTGTCTTGTGTAGTGCTGTAGCGTATTGTGCTGAGGTTGTGTCGCTAGTATTTTCAAAGTATGTTTCAAAATGTTGCAGTGCGCTTTCAAAGTCTCCGTTTGCATACGCGTTTATTCCCCATGTGAATACGGAATCTTTGTTGAAGGTTTCGTTTTGCGCAATTGCATATCCAGAAAGGAAAAGCAATGTACAAATAAGTAGTAATCTTTCTTTCATATATTTATGCATAAGGTCTAAAAGTATAATAGTCAAAAAATTAAGACGAACAGGCGAATAGCCTATTGGCCTAGAAAAGTATTCCGTAGCAAACACTCAGGACTTAGAAATTCAAGCCATCAAATTTTCAAATCTTCAAATTATCAAATTTTCGAATCTTTGAATTACTTTGACATTGCTTCCTTTATTTCCTTGAATTTCTTGCAAGCTGTAAGTTGCTTGTAGTACGATCCGCAAAGTTTTGGAACAGACAAGACGGCATCTTCAGGAAGCCCTTCAAATGCATCGTCAGCTATTTCCACATTTCCACCGTCAATTCTTACGTATGTCAGTTGCTTGCAATTCTTGAACGCACCCTTTTCTATCTTTGTTACTGTTGCTGGAATTCTTACGTTTGTTATGCCACAACTATTGAATGCGTTTTGTTCCAAAGTGTTGATGTTGTATGGAATATTCTCGTTCTTTACCGAATATGGCAATTTCATTTCGCCAGCAACATCGTCATACGATTCTTCGCAGTTGATGTAGGGTGTCATTATGCCGTATGAAATTATAGAAGCAGTGCCTTCGTCTTGATTTGTAATCTTGCAGATGAATTTTTGTCCGGTTTCGGCAGTTGTCCAGAAAATGTTTGACGAAGATGTTCCTGCGCGTTCAACAATTGCCTTTGCATCGCTCCAAGGTTCCTTTGTGCCGTAGATGTCGGCAGTCTTTGGAGGAACGACAAGAGTGACACCATATAGATAGAAATCGCTGTGCTGTCCGAGTTCTGGAGGTGTTTCGCTATAAAGTTCTATGGTTTTTACCTTTTTGCAATGCTCGAATGCAAAGTTGCCAATTTTCTTGAGTTCGGGAGGCAGTACAATTTCAGTTAGTTCGCTACATCCGCTGAATGCTTCTGGTCCAATTTCGGTTACTGACAATGGTAAAAGCACCTTCTTCAACTTTTTGCAGTCCTTGAATGCTTGTGTTCCGATGCATGTAATCGGGTAATTTACTCCTTGATAGGTAATGCGCTTTGGGACTGTTACCGTTCCGTTTATGTCATTGTTGTACTTTTGTATTGTCTCGTATACAAACGGTACCCACATTGTATCGATGGCATTTTTTACCGTTTCCGACTTGCCAACTGCTGGTGTTAACGGAGCTATGACTTCGTATGACGGGGGCGTTTTCACCTTGTCGTACTTGTTCGTCTTGTTTGACCTCAGTCCGAAATAAAGTGTGTTGCCGTTATCATCCACGCGGGTTATGTTTTGTGCCGAAATTGGCATAGCTAATATTGCTAATGCCATTAATATTAATATTGTAGTTCTCATAATCGAAAAAATTAGTGCATATTCGATGTAAAGGTACAAAATAATTTCTAAATACTGCATGTTTTTTGTTTTTTTTTAATAGGTTTCAATTTGCTTAGATAAAATGTTGATTGTTAGAATGTTATTATGTCCGTGCAAGTTTATGCCCAAGTAAATTGCCAGTTTTGTTTGGCAGATGCTTTTAGAAGTCGCTCTTTTTATGTATTTTTGCGCCTTGATTTTCGAAAATTCACAGTTGATGAAGAACATACGCAACTTTTGCATTATAGCACATATCGACCATGGAAAAAGCACCCTGGCCGACCGTCTTTTACAATATACAGGTACGGTATCTGACCGTAATTTCCAGAATCAGGTTCTAGATGACATGGACTTGGAGCGCGAGCGCGGAATTACCATTAAGAGCCATGCCATACAGATGGATTACGAGGCAAAGGACGGTCAGAAGTATGTTCTGAATCTCATTGATACTCCGGGGCATGTCGACTTTTCGTATGAGGTAAGCCGTTCAATCGCAGCATGCGAGGGTGCTTTGCTGGTTGTTGATGCTACGCAAGGTGTTCAGGCACAGACTATTTCGGTGTTGTATCAGGCAATTGACCACGATTTGGAAATAATTCCTGTGCTGAACAAGATTGACCTTGATGCTGCTATGCCCGAATTGGTTGAAGACCAGATAATTGATCTTATCGGTTGCGATCGCGAGGATATTCTTCGTGCAAGTGGCAAGACTGGCGAAGGGGTAGAGGATGTGCTCGAAGCTATTGTAAATAGGATTCCTGCGCCAAAGGGTGACCCCGAGGCTCCGTTCGAAGCTTTGATTTTCGATTCAGTATTTAATGCTTTCCGCGGAATTGTGGTATATTTCCGCATTTTCAACGGTACGGTAAACACAAAGGACCTTGTTAAGTTCGTGAATACTGGTCGCGAGTATAATGCCGAAGAAATTGGCGTGCTGAAGATGGATTACGCACCGCGCAAGACTTTGTCTGCTGGCGATGTCGGCTACATAATTTCGGGCATTAAGACGGCCGTTGAAGTGAAGGTCGGCGATACTATTACTCATGTTGAAAGACCATGTGCTGAGGCAATTGCAGGATTCTCTGAGGTTAAGCCAATGCTTTATGCCGGTATATATCCTGTTGATGCTGATGACTACGAGGAACTTAGAGCCTCTATTGAAAAATTGCAGCTTAACGATGCATCATTGACCTATGATTTGGAATCATCGGCTGCATTGGGCTTTGGTTTCCGTTGTGGATTCCTCGGCTTGCTTCACATGGAAATTGTGCAGGAACGCCTTGATAGGGAGTTTAAGATGGATGTCATTACCACAGTGCCTAATGTTCAGTATCTTGCATACACAACAAAGGGCGAGAAGGTAGAGGTTCACAATCCATCGGGAATGCCTGGACCAAACTATCTCGACCACGTGGAGGAGCCGTTCATTCGCGGAACAATTATCACCAAGGCCGACTATGTAGGACCTATTATTAAATTGTGCATCGACAAGCGTGGAACATTTCTAAATCAGGTTTACCTAAGTGCCGACCGCGTGGAGTTGCATTTCGACTTGCCTTTGGGTGAAATAGTTTTCGATTTCTACGACAAGTTGAAGAGCATTTCAAAGGGTTATGCTTCGTTTGACTATTATCAGTCGGAATATAAATTGTCGAAACTTGTACGCCTTGACATTTTGCTTAACGGTGAAATGGTAGATGCCTTGTCAACCTTGACGCATGTAAGCAATGCGCAGACTTTTGGCAGACGCATGTGCGAAAAGTTGAAGGAACTCATTCCGCGCCATCAGTTTGATGTGGCAATACAGGCGGCAATAGGTGGCAAGATTATCGCTCGTGAAACGGTAAAGGCAGTGCGCAAGGATGTAACGGCAAAATGTTACGGCGGTGATATTACCCGTAAGCGCAAGTTGCTCGAAAAGCAGAAGGAGGGAAAGAAGCGTATGCGTCAGATAGGTTCGGTGGAGGTTCCGCAGTCGGCGTTCTTGGCGGTATTGAAGCTCGATTAGCTAGCGTATGCCGATTCATAGAAACTAGAAACATCAAACCAGAAACAAAAAAAGCAACCCGAAGGTTGCTTTTTTATTAGAATTACAAAAACATTTATTTCATAATTGTGATTTGGCGAGTAATGATATTGCCATTTTCGTCCTTTATCACAAGCATGTAGCTTCCAGACTTGAAGTTATCAACCGAAATGTTCATTGTGGCATCGCCATCATTCTTGTATTCGGCAATTTCCTTTCCTACAATGTCGCATATTGTTACCGACTTGATGCCTTCGCCTTCAATGTTCAGCATGTCCTTTGCAGGAACAGGGTAAACATTGATTTCAGACATTTCGTTTTCGTTGATGCCGGTAGTGATAATTGTCAAGTGAAGAGTTACAACGCTGTCGCAGTTGTTTACTGTGGAAAGTGTCTGAACATAGTCGCCGCTTGTGGTGTACTCAGTGCCATTCCATTCGTATGAATCTTCGGCAGTTTGGGAAATTTCATTTGTTACCGAATTGTTGATTGTCAAATGCAAGGTTATCAAGCTGTCGCAGCCTTCTGCATTTTCAACTGTATGTTGATAGTTGCCAGATTCGGTGTATTCCTGTTCATACCACGTATAGCTGTCGCAAGCTGTTTCCGATACTTCACGATTTGGTGCTTCTGTAATAGTAAGATGAAGAGTAACTACACTGTCGCAACCGTTTGCTGCGGTAAGAGTTTGTGTATAGTTTCCGCTTTCGGTGTAAATGCTATCGTTCCATGTGTAAGAACCGCAAGCGGTTTCATTAATCTCGTTTGCAACTGGCTGGTTGATTGTGAGATGCAGGGTTATAAGACTGTCGCATACGCTTGGATCTGTTGTTGGAACTGTATGATAGTATGTTCCACTTTCGGTATATTCTTCGTTGTACCAAGTATGTGTGCCACCGCATTGTTCAACAGTAACAGTTTCTTCGCGAGATGGAGCTTCTGTGATTGTCAAATGCAATGTTACGATACTGTCGCGAGGCGTACCTTCATAAGTTTTTACATAGTTGCCGGATTCGGTATATGTTTCGCCGTCCCATGTAAAAGAACCGCATCTGGTTTCCGAAAATTCGTAACGGATTGGATTATATATGAATTCGATATCGTCAATGTAAAGTGCATCGTTTGCCGAACCACCGCCAGGAGTAGCGTTGGTAGAGAAAGTTATTAGCACAAACTGTGGGTCATTCGATCCGTATCCCTCATATATTATCGGTGCTGAATGGCGACGCCACTGACTTCCATTGTTTGGGAAGTTGTATGATGGAACGCCACCTACAATGTGGCTTTGATATCCGCTTGGGTTTGCAGGTAGCGGGTCTTTCAAATCATAGTTGTCGTGTATGTAGAGGTGACAGCAAGCTGAGTCATCATTGCTTGCATTAACAACCTTTGCCCAGAATACTATTGAGTCGGGCTTAGCGTTGAGACGATGATTGAAATTGTTGTCTCCCGTCATTGTTTGGTTGCAGTTGCTGTTGTCTGATGGTGTTGTTGATGCTAAATGCATAAGTCCGCTTGTTAGAGCACCATTGGCAATCCTGCTGAAGGCGGATGTTGCATATATTTTGCATGAATATCCTGTTGCGCCATCGCGTACATCTTCTGACTTTTCGTGTCTTGTTGCTTTTGCTGTATTGCAGGCTACACCTCCAATGTTAATAAGAGCTGGCAGTTCGCAACTTGCTGACGGGAAAGAGTTCCAACCTGTAGGTTCGTCATCAGCGTCATTGCCGTCCCATTGCTCGAAACCGGGGTTTTCCAATTGATAAACTTGTGAGAAAGAATTCTCTGCTTTGAAAATTAGTGCTGCAGTAACCATTACTGCTACGCACAGAAATGTTAATTTCTTCATATTAAAATACTTTAAAATTTGACGGCGCAAAAGTGCATTATTTCTGCATTTCGGATAGTTTTTGCCCGTTATATTTATTAACAGGATTGTTAATAATGATATTCTGTAAATTAATGAGTTAATGTTTTTATTAACAGCTTATACTAAATTTTAGGCTTCATCGTTATGGCTGGAATTATCATTTCCTGAAGCGAAATTCCGCCGTGCTGGAAGGTATTTTTGTAATACTTCACATAGTGGTTGTAGTTGTTCGGATAGGCGAAGAAATCGTCGTTGCACGAGAAAATATAGGTTGAGCTAATATTAGTTTTGGGCAGATATGCTTCAGCGGGATTTGTTATCTCATATACTTCCTTTGGATTGTATGCGAGGTTTCGTCCCTGCTTGTAGCGCAGGTTGGTGGTTGTTGCTTTGTCGCCGATGACTTTCAAAGGATTGGAAATCTGTATGCTTCCATGGTCGGTGCCGATGACGAGGTAGGCTCCCTGTTCGGCAAATGCCTTGATCATGTCGAACAACGGCGAAAGCTCGAACCACGACTTTGTGATGGACAGGTAGGCTTCGGTGGTGTTGGTAAGTTCGCGTACCATGCGCTGCTCGGTGCCGGCATGCGACAGCGAATCCACAAAGTTTACCACGATGGAAACAAACTTGTTCTGTACGATGTTCTTTATGTTGTCGGTAATTGACTTGCAGTTCTTTATATCTGTAATTTTGTCAAAATACAAGCCTTGCTTTATGTTGAAGCGGTTCATCATTGAACGCAGCATATCTTCTTCGTAAAGGTTCTTGCCGCCTTCCTCGTCGTCGTTCTTCCAGAGGTCGGGGTAGAGCTTGTTGATTTCCGAGGGCATAAGTCCCGAAAAAATTGAGTTGCGCGAATATTGAGTCGAGGTGGGTAGGATTGAGTAGAACATATCCTCCTCGGCGGTGGTGTAGAACTGGTTGAGTATTGGTTCTATTGCTTTCCACTGGTCGAAGCGCAGGTTGTCGATGAGTAGGAAGAGCACTGTTTTGCCTTCGTTGAGCAGAGGGAAAACCTTTTCGCGCAGCAGGTTGGGCGAGAGTAGGGGCTTGTCATCACAATCGGGACGGAACCATTTGGTATAGTTGCGCTTGATGTATTTGCAGAAAGTGCTGTTGGCCTCGTTCATCTGCATCTCGAACACTTCGTCCATTGTGCTGTCCTTCGATTCCATAAGCTGCATTTCCCAATAGACGAGTTTCCTATACACTTCGTACCATTCCTTGTAGTTCGACACTTCATTGATTTTCATTCCCAGCCGTCCGAATTCCATCTGGTACGACGAGGTTGTCTTTTCAGTTATGAGCCTTTGCTTGTCTATGTTTTTCTTTATGGTAAGAAGTATCTGGTTGGGGTTAACAGGTTTGATGAGGTAGTCGGTAATCTTTGAGCCGATGGCTTCGTCCATGATGTCCTCTTCCTCGCTTTTTGTAATCATTATTATAGGTGTATGCGGTAGGATGTCCTTTATTTGCGAAAGAGTTTCCAGTCCGCTTAGTCCGGGCATATTTTCGTCGAGGAAAATTATGTCGTAGTCGTTTTGCTTTGACAGTTCAATTGCGTCGGTTCCATTTGTGGCGGTATCTACGCTGTAGCCCTTGCCTTCAAGGAAGATGATATGCGGTTTCAGGAGGTCTATTTCGTCGTCGGTCCAAAGTATTCTGATTTGCTTCATGTCGTTATTAGTTTATTATTAATATGGTAACGAAAAAAATACGGAATTATTTTTCGTTATGCAAAAAACAGTAGCAGATGCTGTGACGAGTTCACCATGTAAATGCCGTTGTTATTTTTTTCCGCTTGGTTTCGTATCAGTATGAAGGTAATTTTCGAAAATGATGTAGTCCCATTCACTATCGTACATTTCTTCATCGAACATAGCGCGCTTCTTGAAGTTGACAGACAACTTTGTATAATCGTCGCCGTAGGAGTAGTTTACCTTATAACTTTCGTACTCGTCACCATAGTCGTCTGTGTTTTCCGAGTATGTTGGGCGGCCTTGCTTGTCTTTTTTCTCCTTGTCCCATTTCTTTATGCAGCTGAAATCGTATATGCGACCAAACTGTCTTTCAAGGATGTCGTTCTTGCTTTCGGCGTATGCACGCATCGAGGCAATTGAATGTGGGTCAAGGCCTTTTACTTCGGAATCAGTATCACGAAGGTATCCTGGGATATCGCCAGTAAACTGGTCGTAGAAGCTTGTGCCTTTCTTGAAAATCAAGTCCATTTTTTCAGAAGCATACCCGCTGATTACTTCCTTCCATTGTACCGAATCAATCTTTTCGCCGTTGTAATGAATCTTGAACATGCGGATGAATGTTTCGTAGTCGAACTGACCGACCAGGCATCCGTATTCGATAATTTTGCCCTGTGCGTCGTACCTGCAATATTCGCAGAGCGATTCATCGGGGTCTGTTTCCTCAAATTTCAAAGTTATCATTATTGGCTTGGACATGTCCACATACTTGCCGTTTGTGTTGTCTGCATCGTATGGCGATTGTGCCGACATGTTATTGATAAAACCTTCGCACAAAATTATTGCGAGTATCGAAATGATAATGGCTAATACCCTTGTTTTCATTGTTATGATGTTTTAAAAGGATTGCTTTGAGCAATTATTTATTGTAGTTGGCGTTGTAGAACTCCATATATGCATTCAGGTTCTTGCTGGCAGTAAGTTGCTTGAAGTTGTCGGCTGAAATTACAAATATCTTGTAGTCCACATTTCTGAGCTTATTGAAGACATCATCGCTGTTGGCAATCATCTTCGAGTAGTTGACCGACTGGCGCATATTGCGGAACGGGCGTACTGTTATCAAGGAGTAGTTGCTGTTGAAAGTGCTCGTTACCACATTGAAGGTACGCATGTTGAAGTTGAAGATGTTGAAGTTGCGGATTTCGAATGCAAGTCGTTTGTCGTCAACCTGTTCCGATTTGAAGTAAACGACATAGTAGTGTTCTGCCATCTCGTCGAAGGTGTATTCTGCTTCGGTGGTTTCTTCGGCGAATGATTCCGATTCGCCTTCCTTGTTCTGCTGTTTTACAACTTCTGGACGTGATTTCAGGTCGGCTATAAGTGCATCCATGTCGGATGTTCCAAAGTACGATAATAGGTTTTCTGCTGCCTGTCTAAGTTCGTGCTTTGGATGGCGGTCGATGAAATCGAGCAATGCTAACTTGAACTTGGTTGTATCTGCGTTTCTTGCAGTACACATTGTGTTGAGGAAGTCAAAATGCGGAACCAAGTCGCTGTCGCTGTTGTTGTTTATAAAGTTTGTTGCATTGCGTTGTACCGTGCTCCATTCTCCGCGCATGAAAGCATCGTAAGTATTAGCATAGAGTTGTTCTTCTCGTTTGCGAATTTCTTCCTGTTCCTTCACAAAGTTGGGGTTTTGGAGCAATTTTGCGTAGTTTGTGTTGCTGTATTTAGTGATAATCAAATTTTTGTATTTCTCAGCTTGTGGAATGTCCTTTATTAGCGTATTTAGTATATACAAGTCGTAGTAGGATAGGAGTTGGTAGTCGGTGTTAGGATAACGCTTGTTCAAATCCTCGTAGCTGTTAATTGCTTTATGATAGTCGCCGAATTTCTCCTTGTAAATTTTGCTTGCGTTGTATAGTGAGTTTTCGATTCGCTTGTGCGACTCCTGCATTGCCGAGTCGGTAAGAGGTAAGTCCTGCAAGTAATACTCACGGCTCTTTGGATCTTCGTTCTTTGGTTTTGCATCGGCTACAACGCTGTCTGAAGCTTCGCTGTCGTCGCCCATATCAAATGCAACAACAGTTTTGTCTCTGCGTCGCCAATGGTCTTCGTTTTTTCTGTTGCCCCATTTTTTCTGGAATTCGTTCTTTCCGTAGCTTAATTGTGCGGGGTTGTAGAAGTACCATTTTCCCGAAGAACTTCCTACTGTATTGGTTTCACCACGTTTCTGGTCGAAAAGGTATGAATTTAAGTTTTCCTGCTGTGCAAGTTCCCGTTCGAGGCGTTCCTGTTCTACCACTTTTGCAATAAGTCCGTCAATCAGTTTGTTGCGTTCCTTGTCACTCATCTTAGCTATTTTCTGAACGCTGTCCTCGAATTCAATTATATCGGTGTAGGTGACAAGTTCCGACAGGTTTTTCGACAATGTTTGTATTTCCTTGAAGTTCTCGTGACTTTCGGGCAGGAACTGCATGCACGTGTCGTAATACAAGTAGGCGTTCTTGTATTCCAGTTTAGCATAGTACAATTCTCCTAATTTTAAGCACGACAATGCTTTTTGGTAGTCGTTGCCCATGCTTACTTCAGAGGACTTCCTGTAGTGTTCAATGGCTTCGGTTTCCTTGCCCGACCTCAGTTCTACTTCTGCAATAGCGTAGTAAATTTGGTCGCGGTACTCTTTGTTCTTTTCATCCTTTAGCATTTTGTTCAGCAACTTGAAGATTTCCTTGTTGCTACCTTTTCCGCTATGGCATTTTGCCATGTTTATGCGGGCGTTGAACTCCATTTCATATATTCTGTTGCGCTTCGATGCTGCTTCGTAGCATTTGTATGCATCGTTCAACTTGTTTTCCTTTTCGTTGAGCTGAGCAAGAATGTATGTGTATCTTAATTTATCGGTACGCTTCTTAGTCTTTTCTATTGCTGTTTTTAGTTTCTCGGCAGCTTCTTCGGTATTGTTCTGCTTCAGGTAGTAGTCGGCGCACACTGCAGCATAGTAACCTTCGGTTTTCTTGGTAATCTTCTTGTCGGCATCAATCTTGTCGAGAACTTCTTTCGCTTCCTTGAACTTCTTGTCTTCGCAGAATGTTCTAACGAGGTACATTGCCATTTCTGGCTGAGCCTTTGAGTTCGGATATTGCCGAAGGGCATATTCGAGGTTCTGTCGTGCTTGCAGATAGTCGCGTTTGATAAAATAAGCTTTACCCATAAGCAGATAGCAATATTCAACCCATTTGTTGAATTCGTTTTGTGCCATGAATTCCTTTTCCTTCGGTGACATTGCTTTGCCTGTAGGTTTTGGCTTTTTGGTTATCGAGTGTATTTTTATGCCTTTTGCCGACTTCTGGATTGCCTTTTCCATTTCGCCGTTGGCAATGCTTGCATTTTCTTCCTTGCTGTCGGTGAATACGCTCAGAATCAGTGCGTAGTTGTCGCTGTTTTGGTCGTTTATCTTGTTAATGCCTTTCTTGTACGACTCGCGTCCATTGAAATATATGTTGTATTTCAATGTTGTGCTGTGATAAAAACGGTTCATTGGCGTATTCTTTTCTGTTGAACACGCAGCAATTGCCGCCAAAGAGAACAATATCACTAATATTTTTACAAGTCGCTTCATTTCAGTTTTTTATTCGACTGTTACTGATTTTGCAAGATTTCGTGGCTGGTCTACATTGCAACCTCTCATCACAGCGATGTAGTATGCAATAAGTTGCAGCGGAACTACCGTCAGAAGGGGAGCAAGTGCGAAGTCGGAGTAAGGAACTTCGATTACATAGTCAGCCATTTCCTTGATGGTTGTATCGCCTTCGGTAACGATTGCTATTACAACGCCCTTGCGTGCCTTTACTTCCTGAATGTTGGACACAATCTTGTCGTATGATTTATCCTTGGTAGCCAATACGATAACAGGCATCTTTTCGTCGATAAGGGCGATAGGTCCGTGTTTCATTTCGGCTGATGGGTAACCTTCGGCATGGATGTACGAAATTTCCTTCAGCTTCAATGCACCTTCGAGTGCAACTGGGTAGAGGTATCCACGTCCGAGGTAGATGCTGTTGGTTGCGTCCTTTATTTTTTCAGCTATCTGCTTGATGCTTTCGCTCTTCTGGAGGATTAGATCAACTTTCTGAGGAATTGCATATAGTTCATCTACTAGGTCGGTAAATTCCTTTTCGGTAAGGCCCTTGTTTGCTAGACCAACCTGCATGGCCATCATTGTCAGCACGGTAATTTGCGTGGTGAAAGCCTTGGTTGATGCAACACCGATTTCTGGTCCTGCGTGGGTGTAAACACCTGCTACAGTTTCGCGCGGAATGCTTGAACCTACAACATTGCAAATTCCGAGAACGATTGCACCTCTTTCTTTTGCAAGCTGTATTGCTGCAAGCGTATCGGCAGTTTCTCCGCTCTGGCTAATTGCTATCACAATGTCGCCCTTGTTGATGATTGGATTCCTGTACCTGAATTCCGATGCGTATTCCACTTCGGTAGGTATGCGGGCAAACTCTTCGAACAGATATTCGCCTACAAGTCCGGCATGCCAGCTTGTTCCGCATGCAACGATTATGATTCGCTTCGCCTCTTTCAGTTCTGCCATTACGGTGTGAAGGCCACCAAGGGTAAGGTTCTTTGTGTCGAGGCTCAGACGACCGCGGTATGTGTCGGCAATAGCTCGTGGCTGTTCGTAGATTTCCTTGAGCATATAGTGGTCGAAGCCGTTCTTTTCGATTTCATCGAGGCGAAGGTCAACCTGCTGAATGTCGATTTTTGCCCTGCGGTCCTTGAGATTTGCAAGGTTGAAACCGGTCTTGCTTATTGTTGCAACATCGAGGTCGTTGAGGTAGATTACCGAATTGGTATATTCTATTATAGGTGAAGCATCGGATGCGACAAAATATTCACCATTGCCAAGTCCAATTACAATCGGGCTACCTTTGCGGGCCACTGTAAGGGTTTCTGGGTCTTCGGAACTCATTACCACGATTCCGTATGCGCCTTCCACCAGTTGCAAAGCTGCACGTACAGCATCATCAGGAGTAAAATATTCGTCCTTCTCGTGACTTTCATTGTATATGTATTCAATGAAATTGACCAGCACTTCGGAGTCGGTTTCGCCCTTGAAGGTATAGCCTTTTTCTTCGAGAGTAGCTTTCAACTTGGCATAGTTCTCAATGATTCCGTTGTGTATCAATATGAATTTTCCATTCATTGATTCGTGTGGATGTGCATTGACATCATTTGGTTCGCCATGGGTTGCCCAGCGCGTGTGACCAATACCAATGTTTCCTGTGGCATCTTTTCCTGCAATGTGCTGTTCAAGGTCGCTGACTTTTCCGTGACATTTGTATACGTTGAACTTACTTCCGTTGTATATTGCGATTCCGGCCGAGTCGTAGCCTCTGTATTCCAATCGTTTCAGTCCTTTAATCAGAACCTCGTATGCATCTCTATTGCCTATGTATCCAACAATTCCGCACATGTTGCTAATATTTTGAGTAATAAACTATTATCTTAACGCTATAATCTTCATGTGAACCTCCATACAATAATGCCCTGTACGGGATAATTCTATTGTCGTTGGCCACCATGTATATTCCGTAGTCTGGTTCTCCCGACTGCAGGCTTTGCAGGTGCAGTGGGATGTTGAAAGTATATGAGTTGTCGCTTGCCTCGAACTTGCCACCGAAGTTTTTGCTGTTTGACTTGTAGTCTTCGAGAAAGTCGAAGAGTCCGGTGCTGAGTATTTTTGTCATGCTCATTGCTGTTGGTGAAGGAAGTATGTCGTTTGTGGAGCCTTCCTTTATGGTAACTTTGAGTTGTGCTCTGTTGATTATTATGTTTTTTGAGTCGAATAGATTTTCAAGTTCGGGGAACTTTATTTTTGTCTTCAGTCCGGCAAGACCTTGTATGTAGCAGTATTTTGATGGCTGATCGGGATTGTCGATAGCTTCCTTCAGTTCGCTGTCGGCGTTGGTGTAGTCGTGCGAGTACAAGTTAATTTTCGCAGCATATTCGCCTATAATGAAGTCGAATGAGCAGGTATCATTGTAGGTGAGTACCATTTTTGACTTGCTATTTATAAGGTTGAAAGAGTATAGGCATCCATCGCCAGAAGTTTGTTCTGGTGTTACGTATATACCTTTGAAGAAGCTTACAAAATCTTCGTTGTTCCAAGTTTCCTGTCTTGCATTTTGCTTTATTATGGATTCGACAAGATTCTGTGGCATTTCTACTTTTATTACGCTGTCGGGGCTGGTTGTCAAGTCAATGGATTCCAGAAGTTCGTATTGCGAAGCGTCGAATTGCGTGTCTTCATAATATGTTGAATCGTATGATATGTCGGTGAGCAATCTGTTGACATTTAGTTTCATTGCCGATTCTGGGCTTCCGTATATGTTATCGTATTTTAATTGTAGTGTGAGTTTTACTCCCGACAGGTTGGTGGTGTCGATTTCACGGGACAATTGTACATTGTTGGAAGATAGCAATACTTGGAATGCGCATGAAGCAGTAGTTTGTCCGAAAAATGGATCGTTAATGATTCCTATCGGGTTTACGGTTCTGTTCTGAGTCTCTACATGAGTGTCCCTAGTTGCGAATGTCTGAATGCCAAGGGTGTCGCATCTGAAATCCATCATATCGCTGTTTGGCATAATGCCAGTACCTATTGCCGAATCGTCGTCCTTGCAAGCTATTGTTGCAAAGGCTAGGATTGTTGTAAGTACATATACGAGCAGATGGCTTGCCTTAAAGAAACTTTTCATTAGTCTTGCTTTTCAATGACTGTTGAGTAAAATTGTTCACAATTTGCGGATAATGTGTCGTTGTCGGAGTATTCGAGCATAGGTTTTCCGCTGTCCTTTATGTACTTTATTATTTCGGGGTCGATGTCCTGAGAGCCAAGTATCACGCCATCGGAATAGTCGATTGCCAGTTTGGTAATGTTTTCCCAAGTTGGGTCGCTTATTCTTTCCAAGTCTTCGATTTTTGCTTCCTTTTCGACAAGTTTCTTTGCAAAATCCTTGTTAATGCTACCCGAGAAGCGGTCGTTGTATATTGTATAAACCACCTTGCAGTTGTTAGCGAACAATGGGTCGTACTTGTATACCTTTCTCATCATGAACGGGAAGATAGCCGAGAACCAGCCGTGGCAATGTACAATGTTCGGAGCCCAGCCGAGTTTCTTTACTGTTTCGACTACGCCCTTCGAGAAGAATATGGATTTTTCATCGGCTGTAAAGTTGTCTTCGCTCTTGTCGGTGACCATATATTTTTTCTGGAAGAGGTCTTCGTTGTCGATGAAGTAAACCTGCATTCTAACCGGCTGTATTGACGCAACCTTTATGATAAGCGGATGGTCGGTATCGTTGATGACAAGGTTCATACCGCTGAGCCTTATGACTTCGTGAAGCTGGTTTCTTCTTTCGTTAATCACGCCGAACTTGGGCATGAATATGCGTATTTCGTTTCCGAGTTCCTGAATTCCCTGCGGCAGTTTGCGGCAAGCTAGTGACATCTCATTGTCAGGAACATACGGTGCAATTTCCTGTGCTACAAATAAAACTTTCAGTTTCATGTGTTGTGTTTTTACTTCAAAATAAATTAAGCCACAAAAATAATAAAAATTTTTTCATTATTAGTGTCCAAAATAAACGAAAAGTTTTGGAAAATATTGTGCAGGTAGAATTGGAGAATGTTTTTCCGTTTTCTATAACGGAGAATGATTGACTGTCGTATAAGTCGAGCAGTGGTTTTGTTTATCGTATAAATACCTGTTTTACTGGTTTTCCTCGCCATACATCTGGCATTTCGATCCCAAGTATGTAGGCTATGGTTGCAGCCACATCGTATTGTGCAATTGGGCTGTCGTACATGTAGCCTGGTCGTACATTCTTTCCAAATATTACGAGCGGACTTTCCATGTCTTCCATTGCCAGACTGCCATGTCCATGGTCGTGTCCGCCGTGGTCGCCAGTTACGATGATTATTGTATTGTCGTATATGCCAGCATCTTTTAGTGCCTGTATTATGCGCCCGACGCATTTGTCGGCACGAGCCATATAGTCGTAGTATCCGTCCGAGTACCATCCGTATTTGTGCCCAGGACCATCGGGGCCATCGAAGCATGCTGCGTAAAACATAGGCTTGCTTTCTGTGATGTACTTTACAATGTGGTCGCAGTTCTTTTCAACAGGTTCCCAGCCCTCGCTGAAGAAATGTACGTGGCTTATAGCAAGGGTGTCAATAACATACTTTATGCCGTCCCATTCGAAGGTGCATCCTATCTCGGCATTGGGATATTGGTCGCGGATGATTGAGAATATGGTGGGGAAGATGCCGTTTTTGTTTGTGGTGGATGATGGCAGGTCGTGTTTTTTTGAATCCCAGGTTGTGTATCCGTGCATTTCGGGACCTACGCCCATGAACATCGATGCCCAGTTTACTCCGGAATCGGAAGGCAGAACCGAACGCTTGTGCATGTTGCAACTGCCGTTTTTTATTAGGCTACGTATGTTTGGTATGTTGTTGCGGGTATTGTCGAGGTCGTGGGCAGCCCAGCCGTCCAGACCGATAAGGATTACATGTTCTGCCAGTTTTTGTGCTGATGTCTGCATCGTTAGTGCCAATAATGCGACTAGTATTAAGCTGATTCCTTTCATTGTGTTTTTGTATAAAAGCGTATGCAAAGTTACTTTATTTTTTGTTATGCGTTGATAGGGAATACGATTTGTCGGTTTGGCATTTTGAAAAAAATTTTTGCTTTATTGGTTTTTGTAATATCTTTGCCTCTTGTTAAAGCGGACGGTGTCCGATAGGTTTAATTTAAATTAACAAAGTATGTTTCAAGAGTTTTTTACTGAACACCGCACATTGGTGTTTCTATTGGGAGTAATAATAGTAGTGCTTCCATTCTTGGTTTATTATGTAATTACAGCACTGAGGCATCATCCGAAAGGATTGATAGCAGCTGCACTTAGCAACATGGGAGAACGCTTCGGATACTATATTATGAATGCCGTTCTTGCGTTGTTCATCGTGTCGAAGTTCGGTTTGTCCGATGCTCAGGCTGGCGCAATCTATTCGGTATTCTACTGCCTCATTTACATATTGAGCTTGGTAGGTGGTATAATTGCCGACAAGACGCAGAACTACAACCGTACTATCCAGTGGGGTCTCATTGTGATGGCATTGGGTTATGTTGCTTTGTCTATTCCTCTGTTCGGAACAGATGCAAACGGATTTATCGTTGATGGCGGTGGCGCATGGTGGACAATCCTTATCGTAACTTGCATCTCTTTGCTTTTGATTGCATTCGGCAACGGTTTGTTCAAGGGCAACCTTCAGGCTTTGGTAGGCAAGATGTACGACAACTTCGAAGCTGAAGCTGCAAAGAAAAGCCCAGAGGCATTGGCAGAAGCTAAGGAAAGACGCGACAGCGGTTTCCAGATTTTCTACGTGTTCATCAACATCGGCGGTGTTATCGCTCCGTTTATTGCTCCGTTGATTCGTGAGTGGTGGTTGAAGATTCACAATTTTGTTTACAATGCTGATATGCCTGCTCTTTGCCACGATGTCATCAATGGTGGCGATGTTACCGAAAAATTCACAGCAACAATGTCGCAGTCGGTTATTGATCCGTCGTTGGTTCAGGGTACTACCGAATTCTGCTCGTCATACATCGATGTATTCAACTCAGGTATTCACTTCTCGTTTATCGCATCGGTTGTTGCAATGGCAATCTCGTTGACAATCTTCCTCATTTCCAAGAAGAAATTCCCGCAACCAGCAAAGAAAGACACTGCAAAGGTTGTTGAATATACAGCAGAAGAAAAGGCTGCAATGGCAAAGGAAATCAAACAGCGTATGGCTGCTTTGTTCGCAGTTCTCGGTATCGCAATCTTCTTCTGGTTCTCATTCCACCAGAACGGACAGTCGCTGTCGTTCTTCGCTCGCGACTTCGTAAGCTCCGAGGCTGTCGCTCCAGAAATCTGGCAGGCACTTAACCCATTCTTCGTAATTGTGCTTACACCTATTATAATGATTGCTTTCGCAGCATTGACACGCAAGGGCAAAGCAATATCGACACCTAAGAAAATCGGAATCGGTATGGGTATCGCAGCATGTGCATACTTGTTCTTGATGGTTCTTTCGTTTGTAAACAATTATCCATCAGCAGAAAGTTTCAGAGCGTTGTTAGACCCGGTTAAGTTAGGTCCTTGGGTACTCATTGTTACTTATTTCTTCCTTACAGTTGCCGAACTTTTCATTTCTCCATTGGGACTTTCATTTGTATCGAAGGTTGCTCCGCGTCACATGGTAGGTCTCTGCCAGGGCTTGTGGCTTGGTGCTACCGCAGTAGGAAATATCTTCCTGTGGATTGGTCCTCTCATGTACAATGCATGGCCAATACAGTACTGCTGGTTGGTATTCGCAATAGTTTGCGTAATTTCAATGGCAGTTATGTTCGGTATGGTTAAGTGGCTCGAAAGAGTTGCAAAGTAATTGGTACGAATTTGCTAAATACGATAAGGCGGACAATTGTCCGCCTTTTTTGTTTTTCTATTTTCTACGTAAGATATTTCTATAGCAGATCCTTGATACGAATTTTGTCTAAGAGGCCGAAAACATATATAAATCAATGGACTTACAAGAGATTGGCGATGGGGTAGATGACATGTTGTAATGCAGGCTGTTATATGCTATGCCTACATTTTTTCTATGCTTGTCAGTCCGTCGCGCTTGCCAATGACGTAAGCTGTGGGCATTTCATTGTTATGAATCAGGTTGTCGATGTATAGCGGTTGACCTACTATAAAAAAGCGGCAGTTAAATGTATCGCCTTCACTCAGTTTCGTGTTTATGGCTTTTTCGATTAAGAATTTGTATTTACCTAGGTATTTTATAGAACATTCCCTGTTTGGCATCCATTTCATTTCCAGTGTATCACCTATCGAGAGGTCGTCGGAGCAGATGTGCTTGTTTTGCGTTAGGAAATCCGACTGGTTAGGATTTGTCTCGACAAGATGCTCTGTATATTCTTTCCAGCTTTTGTATCCTAGTGTTTTCGACAGTAGTTCCAAGGTGCATTGCCTTGTGTTGTCAGCTCCGTCGATGTAGCCCCATAGTCGTTTTAGCGTCGATGTGCTTATTGCGGTTTTTGTGCGTTCCCATATTACGCCCGACAGGAATTCGAAGTCGGCAGGTGTGTTTATGTTGCGTTGCACAGACAGCTCAATGTCGCGGCGCAACTGTAGTATTTCGGGGCAATTTTTATTCATCGCATTCGTCGTTTTATTTTCGATGGCAAAGTTATGGCATTGCATTGTTATGGACAAGATTCTTGTTGGTTCTTATTTTGGTGTGGTTAGCAACATTATTGCCCCCAAAGCATACTGTTTAGTTGTATGTGAAAAACTCGTTTTATCATAGGTATAAACAAGAACCAACAAGAACCAATGGAATCAGATTTTTTTTATATTCCTTTGCGGTGTGATTCGGTCAACGAATGAAATTGGACAAAATAGTATTAATTTAAATTTTAGGTAAAATGAAGAAACAAAACATTATTGGAGCATGTATCGCTTTGGTGGCTTTGGTACTGCTGATTTTCCTTCCATTGGTTGATTTGGGAGAGGGAATAGCATTGTTTGATTGTTTTAAGCACGACATGACAGTATTTGCGATTGTATGGATGGTATTCCCTTTGCTTTGCATTGTGGCAAATCTTGTGGGCAAGTTGCGTGTGCTTGCAGCTTGGCTTATGCTTATCCCGTTTGCGTGGGGACTTTGCTATTTTATACTGCCGGAAGGCGGACCAGGTATTGGCGTTTGGGTTTATGGCGCACTTACAGTTGTGCTGATAATCTATTCAATGGTTACAAAGAAGAAAGCGAAGAATCAAGAAATGTAATTTTAGTATTAATTTAAATTTTAATAAGATGAAACAGAATTTTTTATTATTAGTGAGTGTGCTGGTTTTCTCATTGTCACTTTCGTCATGTGGTGGAGCAAAGGAAGAACTGGAAGAAAAACGCAGTGATGTTGAATTGGCTGCAGATGCTTATTATGGATTGCTGGCAGATGGTGATTTTAAGGCTGCGGTACAAAGCACCTATGATTACAATAAAGAAATGACAGAAGAAGAAAAGGAAGAAATGAATGCAATGCTAGATATGACTGCGGATAAGCTTAAAGAAGCTATGAAAGAAAAAGATGGAATAACTGATTATGTTTTCAGTAATGAAGTTGTTAATGGTGAGGATGCAACCATAGATGTTAAGATTACATATGGAAACGGAGAAGAAGAAGTCAAAACAGAAACCTTGAAAAAGGTCGAAGATAATTGGTTTATTAAGTAATAATGTAAAAGAATGTTTAATTTAAAAATTTAAGTAAAATGAAGAAATTAGTTATTGTATTGGCAGTTATTGCTATGGCATTTGGAATGTCATCGTGTTCATCAACATCGTCACCGGAAGCAGCAGTGAAGAATTATTGCAAACTTATGAAGAAAGGTGATGCTAAGGAAGCTTACAAGTGTTCTTATGATTATGCTGTAGCTATGAAAGGTATTCCCGAGGATGGATTAAAGGAATTTGAAGAAGAAATCCAAGAATATATGAATAAGATTCAGGAAAAATACGACAAAAAGATTGGCAAAAAGGATGGAATAAAGAATATTGAAATTGTAGAAGTAGAAAAGAAAGAAAATAAGGCAAGAGCCAAACTTGAAGTGACTTATGGTGATGGAGATACTGATAGAGAAAAATTGAGCGTGAAGAAATTCGATGAAAAGTGGTATGTAGAATTTGTTATATGGTAAATGCTATATACAAATGAATTTGATTTTTAATTATAAGTAAAATGAAAAATGTTATTTTAGTAATAATTGCGTTCGCTTTCGCGTTAGGTTTGCAGTCCTGTGGTTCAAGCGACAAATCATCAACTTCGCCAATAACATCGAAAGATGTAGATGAGAAGAAAATGACGAGCGTATCGGTATATGATGCCGAAAATGATGCAACAGACATCTACGGTGATGCAATGGAAGAGGCTGAGGATATTTATTCTGATGCGATGAAGGAAGCCGAAGATATTTATAACGAGGCTTACGAAGAGGCGAAGAAAGTTACCGATGATGAGAACTACCAGAAAGCTCTTGATGCGTCGAAGAAGAGCGCAGATGCTGCAAGCAAGGCTGCCAAGGCTGCCGAAAGTGGCAACATTGACGATGCTATGGACGCCTACAAGGATGCCATGGATGCAGCCAAGAGTACTATGGATGCCTACAAGGACTTGGGGTATTAATCAGAATACTAAAATCTTCATATAGAGTAGTATTATTTATGTTTTAAAAGTTGGTCGGCGGAGAAATCTGCCGACTTTTTTTGCCTCGATTTGTTAATGGATATATGGCATTTGTAGCGACACGATACATTGCATTTCTTTTTTGTGTATGTACAAATATGTTATGAAAAAATCCGTCCAACTTCCCAAGCAAAATCCGTCCAACTTCCCAAGCAAAATCCGTCCAAGTTCCCAAGCAAAAATGAGCCAAGTTCCCAAGTGAAAATAAGTCAAGTTCCCAAGTGAAAATCGTCCAAGTTCCCAAGTGAGTAAAAATAAATTTGTATAACTCATTTATATGCAGTATCTTTGCAGTGATTTTAAATATGCTGTTTTATGAGTGCTTATAGACATAGAATTGCGGATTATATGTTGGCAGAAAGGCTGAGAAGAAAAGGTGCCGTTCTGATAGAAGGACCAAAGTGGTGCGGCAAGACAACTACCGCTGCTCAGCAGGCTAAGAGCGTCCTCTATATGGCCGACCCTATGACAAGGCAGCAGAATCTTCAGGCGGCAAAAGTCAATGTGCAGCATCTTTTAAAGGGCGACAATCCGCGTCTGATTGACGAATGGCAGATTGCTCCTTCGTTGTGGGACAGCGTTCGCTTCGAGGTTGACCAGCGAGGCGGATACGGGCATTTCATTTTGACAGGTAGTAGTGTTCCGCCTTCTGCCGATGAGATATTCCATTCAGGGACAGGCCGTTTTTCAAAATTGAAGATGCGGACAATGTCGCTGTACGAGTCGCAGGATTCTTCTGGTGATGTCAGTTTTAGGGAGCTGTTCGAAAATCCGCAGTTGCCGCTTAACGGCAGCAGCAATATAGATATAAGCAGGCTGGCATTCCTTATTTGCCGGGGTGGTTGGCCTGGCGCACTGGATTTGAAGGAAAAGGATGCTTTAGCACAGGCTTACGATTATTATGATTTAGTATGCGACAGCGATATCTCGCGCGTTGACAATGTTGAGCGCAATCCGCAACGGGTACGGCTGCTTATGCGCTCGTATGCCCGTCATCAGGGGACAATGGCTACCATAGGTACAATACTTGCCGATATGAAGGCAAACGAGGCCAGTTCCTTGTCGGACAATACGGTGTATGACTACATAAATGCGCTGAAAAAGATTTTTGTCATTGAAGATATGCCAGCGTGGAATCCAAACCTGCGTAGCAAGACCGCTTTGCGCACGAGCGACAACCGTTACTTTATCGATTCTGCCATAGCGACATCAGCCTTGGGCGCAAGTCCCAACGACCTTATTAACGACCTGAGCACTATGGGACTTCTTTTCGAGACGCTTGCAGTGCGCGACCTTCGTGTGTATGCCGATGCGCTTGACGGGCAAGTATATCACTACCGCGACAAGAAAGGTTTGGAATGCGATGCGATTCTGCATCTTAGAAATGGCTCGTACGGACTTATTGAAATCAAGCTGGGTGGCGACGATTTAATTGAAGAGGGAGCAAATTCGCTGAAAAAGCTTGCAGATGAAATTGATACTACCCGTATGAAATCACCGTCGTTTATGATGGTGCTGACTGGAGTGGGGAATTTCCCATACCGTAGGGACGATGGAGTCCTTGTTGTTCCAATCGGCTGCTTGAAAGATTAGTGGAGGTCGTCCAACTTCCCAAGCAAAATCCGTCCAAGTTCCCAAGTGAAAATGAGCCAAGTTCCCAAGTGGATGAAATTGTTGTTTGTAACTTATTGGTTATTAGGGTTTTGTTATAGAGCATAGAAATGCTGCATCTGTTGACAGTATTAGTCGGGCGTTTCCTTCCAAATTTTATTTAATTTTGCCGATGCACTAAAGATTTGACATTGAATTTATGGACCAAAGTTCTGATTCGGGATTTGTAAACAAACCGATTGTCAGTGGCGGAACTGATGTGTTTGCCGATTATGTTGAAATGCCTTGTGGTGGGTTCAACAGGCTATTCCGTGCGAAGCGTTATGGCAAATGGTTTGTGCTGAAGGGATTGAAGCCTGAATTTTCCTCGAATCCAATCTACCGCAATCTGCTCGACAAAGAGTTCGAACTTGGCATGATGCTTTCGCATCCCAACATTGTCACTATTTACGGCAAGGAGTATGATGCGATTGCAGGCGACTGCATTGTTATGGAATGCATAGATGGTGTTACATTGGCAGATTTTCTCAAGACAAAGCCATCTTCCAGTATCGTGATGAAGGTGATTGGGGAAATATTGTCGGCGATGTCGTATTTTCACGGATTGCAGGTTCTACATCGTGACATAAAGCCGAGCAATATCCTTATTACCCGCAATGGCAACAATGTAAAAATAATCGACTTTGGCTTTTCAGATACAGATTCTCACGCCATTTTGAAACAACCAGCTGGCACTGCCCGTTATGCCGCTCCCGAACAAGTTGAAGGAAATGTCGCTCTTGACAATCGTGCCGATATCTATTCGTTTGGCGTTGTATTGAATGATATTGTTAGTGCTACTGGTTTCCGCGGTTGCTCGGCTGTGGTGCGCAAATGTACGCAGACCGACAGAGAAAAACGCTATGCCAGTGCGGTGGAAGTGTTGGCGGCAATAAAATCGCGACGAAAAATGATGGTTGTGCTGCCTGTGATTGTGATGCTGTTAATTATTGGTATGGGGACTGCCATATTGTATTCTCATTGGAGAAATTCTGTTGCAGAAAATGTTAGTGCGCCAAGTGCTGATACTGTTGTCGTTACGCATATTGACACGGTTGTTGTGACCAGAATGGAGAATGTCAATGGAAATACTAATCTACCATCTCAGAGTGTTTTTGTCAGCCCCAAAGCAGATACAGTGTATGGGCAGAAAATGCTTGATGAGGTAAAAGAAAGAATAGAGGCTTTGTTCTTGACATACAAAAAGGAGATTGAAAATTATGAAGGGTATCGAGAATTCTTGCTCCCACGATTGTATAGTTTCACAAAAGAAGCCAATGATATAGGCAAGGATGTTGGAAAGAATATTCCGGATGAAGATTTGTTTGCATCCCAGTTCCTTCATTATTACTATAATATTAATTACAAATATTATTCAAAGTTAGAACAAATGCTATCAAATTTCCCATCATTCGAAGACGAATATAGGGATGGTATCATTACCCAAGAACAATATTTTGAAATTGGAGACAGATATACTAAGTACTTAGAATCTTCTAATATAATCCAATAAGCTCCACAATTAATACTATCAGATACGAAGGTCTCCTTTGGGGCGAGCGAAGATTTGTCCATTCTGAAATTCTTAGTTTGGTTTTCGATTGTAAGACATGAAAAATCGGACAACTTTTACGCTGTCCGATTTTGGTTTATGGCTTATTATAAATCAGTGAACTTAGAATAGGTTGGCGATGAGGTAGGTGACATACGCCAGTACCCACGCGACCGCCGTGTTGTAGAATACCGAGAACAATGCCCATTTTATCTTTCTGGTTTCGCTAGCAACCGCACCAATTGTGGCAATGCAAGGGAAGAACAGCAACATGAACACCATCAGTGCCAATGCCGATGAGGTTGTAAGGTCGCCCGATTTCTGGATAGCTTCGCCAAGGTCATCTTCTTCGCTGGCGTACAGCACGCCGAGCGTACTTACAACTATTTCCTTTGCTGGTATACTCGACAGCACTGCCACGCTTATCTTCCAGTCGAAGCCCATTGGCGACATCACTGGCGCAACGAACTTGCCAATCATGCCGAGGCAGGAGTTTTCGTATTGTATTTCGTTGGCTTCTGCTTCCGTAATTGCAAGTTCGGTCTCCGAAATGTCAGTATGAGGATAATAGCTTAATACCCAAATTATTACCGAAGCCAAAAGAATTACTGTTCCAATTTTCTTTATGTACTGGTAGCATTTTTCCCAGATATGTTTCAGCGTTGCACGCAAGGTAGGCCAGCGATAGGGCGGAAGTTCCATTACAAATGGGGTTTCGTCCTGTTTGAAGGCCGTTAGTCGCAGAAGTTTTGCCGTAAGTACAGCCACGATTATTCCGAGCAGGTAGAGGCAAATCATTACTGTTGCGGCGTATTTCGGGAAGAAAGCTCCTGCCAGAAGCAAATATATAGGCAGACGTGCGCTGCACGACATGAACGGTACTACAAGTATGGTTATCAGACGGCTGCTTTTGCTTTCTATTGAACGTGTTGCCATTATTGCCGGAACGTTGCATCCGAAGCCCATAATCATTGGTATGAACGACTTGCCATGAAGCCCCATTCCGTGCATCATCTTGTCCATCAGGAAGGCGGCTCGCGACATGTAGCCCGAGTCTTCCATCAGCGAGATGAACATATAGAGTAATATGATGTTAGGTAGGAATTCTGCAACAGCGCCTACGCCACCAATGATTCCATCGACAACCAGCGAACGCCAAGCACCTTCGGGTATAATTCCGTTGAACAGGTTGCCTAAGGCGTCAAATCCTGCTGCAATCCAATCCTGCGGATATGCACCAAGCCAGAATGTTGCGCTGAACATCAGCCACATAAGCAGTATGAACAACGGGAAACCAAGCCATTTGTTAACAATCAGCTTGTCGAGTTTGCGGGTGCGCTTGTTGGCTTCTTTCTTGCCTTCGGTATATGTTTCGTGCAGTGCGCCCGAGATGAAACCATACTTTGCATCGCTGATGGCAGTTTCTGCATCAATCTCCAGTTGCTTGATGATTTTTTCAGACGAAATTTCTGCTTGCTTCTTCAGTTTTTCGTACGACTTGCTGTCTTTCAGTAGATTGTGGACTTCTTTGTCGTTCTCAATCATCTTTATTGCCCAATAGCGGGCAGGAAACTGCTGCGGAAAATCTTCGCTTTCGTGGAGAATGTCGGCGAGCTGTGAAATTTCGGGTTCTAGAACCGTGCCATAATTAATATGTACATGGCGAGCCGACTTGTTGGCTCCCTCGAACATTTCTATGATTGTGTCGAGCAGTTTGTCGAGACCTTTGCCTGTCTTTGCTACGGTTGGCACCATCGGGATACCAATCATCGAGCCGAGGTTTTCGTAGTCGAGTTTCGCTCCTGTGGCATCGAGTTCGTCGTACATGTTGAGAGCAACAACTACGCGCTGGCTCAGGTCGATGAGTTCGGTCGTGAGGTAGAGGTTGCGTTCAAGGTTCGATGCTACGACAACGTTAACAATCACGTCGGGCATAGATTCAAGTAAGTTGCGACGAACAAAGACTTCTTCGGGCGAGTATGCCGACAGCGAGTAGGTTCCCGGCAGGTCGGTAATGTTGAAGTGGTAGCCCTTGTAGTTGAAGTGTCCGGTTTTTACATCGACGGTGACGCCGCTGTAGTTGCCTACGTGTTCGTGTCCGCCCGACAGTGCGTTGAACAGCGAAGTTTTTCCGCTGTTCGGGTTGCCGACGAAGGCTATGTTTATTATGTTGCGTTGTGTGGTCTTGTTGCGTTTGTAGTTGCACGACAGACCACAGGAGTCGCAGTCGGTGCAAGCGAAGAAGTTTGGTGCCTTTGCATCTTCGGCGGAGAGCATTGCGTTTGCTTCTTCTTCGGGAAGTACCTCGATTAGTTTAGCTTCGCTGCGGCGCAACAGCACGTCGTAGCCCATTATGGTGTATTTTATCGGGTCGTTAAGCGGCGCATCTATTACGGATGTCACCTTGCGACCACGCACAAATCCCATCTCCATTATCCTTTTCCTGAATCCGCCGTGTCCCGAAACCTTGACGATTACGGCCGATTCTCCATTGTGCAGTTCCGATAGTTTCATTACAATTCCAATTTACGCCGCAAAAGTATTGTGGAAAAATAATGTGTGCAATCGCTATTTGTTGGGATTTTTTGCTGACGTGGTTGCATATTACTATGACCAGAGGCATGCATTGAAAATGATTTTATAATATATATACAGATGAATATATATAGTAATGAACTAATAAATACTTGGCATAAAATATAGTATTTATGATTATGTAAAAAAAAATATGGAAATTCTTGTTCGTGTTAAAATATATATTTATACTTGCATCGTAAATTATGTTGTGCGATGATATGAGCAACTTGTATATAAATATATATAGGTCAAATCCGATTGTAATTTCGATGCATGGCGGATAAGTTAGCCCTCGCTATATTTTTATTATATAGTTAGTATGAGGGCACAATATGGGGGAAATGTATTTTCTGGATAGAAAATGCATGATAAAATTGTAGCCGATTATGGGATAGGTTGCAGTTGAAAATTTAAATCCCATAAATAATTAATTATCAAAATTAAAAAAAATATAATTATGAATAGAATAGTTTTAATGGCTGCCGTATTAATGGCATTCGTATTGACATCATGTGAAAAGGAAAATGTTGCAGAAATGACAGTAAACAATGGCGTAAATGAGGCTAACTATGTGTTGTTGCAAAAGGGCTATGTTAATGAAGATGGTTTTGTTGGAGATCTGTACTATAATGAAAACAATCCGAATGATAGAGGTTTCATTATCTACGAACAACAACCACAAACTAGTAGAGCACTTGAAAAACCCAAATGGACAGGGACATTAACACCTGTATATCAATATGTAGATGGCAGACCTGTAATCATTACCTATGTATGTGACGAAAATAAGGCCGCAACGAATTGTTACAATTCTACAGATTCAAATGGAAAAGTTACCTTTACAACTTCTGTTGTATTCAATAAGAAGTAATTATTAACACCTGCGAGGCACAATCGTGTCTCGCTTATTTTACAAAATGACATGAGTAGAAAACTATTATTACTAGTCATATTATCACTTACGCTTTTTTCATGCAATGATATGACTATGCAAAAAGACAAATATGTGTATGACTATGAAGTCTATAAAACTCAAAACATTCTTCTTGCAGAAGAAGACAGAGATAAAAAAATTTCAGGCTATCAATTGGTACCCATAGATGGTAAGAACGTTTTAATACTTAGCATGTGTCACAGTTCTTTACCAATATATAGTAGCTCTTTGTCTTTCTATGACATTGAAAGCGGAGAAAAGATACACGATATAATTGTTGATACTTTGGACATAATGTGTCATTTTCATTTTGAAGGGAAGGATAGTATTTTCATTAACTGCAAAAATCTTTATTATGAAATGGAACTTCAGACACCGCAAGCCTTGCGACTTATCGATTGGGATGGCAATGTGAAGAAAATATATGGATACGATGTAGATCAAGCGGAATTGCAAGATTATAAATATGACATAAATAAACTTATTCCTCCTCAGAAAGAATTTGTCTTTTGCCGTAGTAGCATAATTTTTCGTAGTACCTATTCTACATCGTATGGTATGCTAGGAACAAAAGAGTCTGTAGAAAATCCGCTCCCTCTTGGAATCCGTATGGATACAAAGGAAAACAAATACCATATTTCAAAGCATAGGAAATTCGCATATATAAAGGAGGCTCAATATTATCCTACAAATCAGCCGATTTGGATAAGAAAAACAGCTAACGATTTGCCAATATTCAGATATTCTTACTCGTCGTCTGCATTTGAATGGGACTTTGAGCGTGATAGTGTCATCAAGCATTATTTTAAATCTGCTTTAGCTGACAGCATAATGCCGCTTCCATATCCAGACGAATTTGGAAATGAAATACCATATTGCTATGGATATGTTGAATATGACGAATACAATCAAATATATTTAAGTCCAATATTTTTTAACGAAAAAATATATGGAGAATTTAAATCTGGACTAATATTAGCAGACAAAAATTTTCAATATTTAGGAGATATTTATGACCCCAAGTACTGGCCAACTGTATACAATAAGGACATAATACTAAATGTAAGAAGCCTGGACGATTCAACTGTCACTATAAATTATCTTAAATTAGTCAAGACTGACCATGATTACGACAAATACATTGACTCCTGTAGGAATGTCCTACAAACTATGAAGCAGAATTTGGAGGACAAAAAGAATGCTTTGCTTGATGGTTGTCCGCCAATCAATTTTGTAAAGTCACAAATGAATATAAAAGAATCCTCATATAAAATTTTGACCATACATTGCAACGAGGGGTGTATAGGTTGTGAGAATGATGCCATATATACATTGTTAGAGAACAAGGAAGTGTTAAACAAGGTTCCTTTGTATATAATTTTATCAGCCAATAACACTGCCCATCTTGATTCTTACATTAGGCAAACGGGTCTTTCGTATTTTGACAAAGTCGCTAAAGATTCTACTGGTATTATGAAAACTGTTGCAAAAACAAGTTTGCTTCTAAACCCAAGAATAACTGTAGTAAATGACGGCATGGTAATCTTAGATACTATTTATCAAGCTGACGCAATCGAAGACAAGCTTTTGCCTCAAATTACAGGTCCAGATGAAAATTCAAAATATGTTTTGGATGAGTATGGCGAGGTGATTGTTGTTGTTAAGTAGTAAAACTTCCTATAATTTATAAATGAACGGCTACGTTTTCGTAGTCGTTTTTTGTCTACAGCGAAATCTTCACACCAAAATAGATGCTTCTCGGAAGACTTGGTCCGTAGATGTAGCCGGCATCACGGAGTTCGCCTTGGTCGAAGTCGTTCTGATAGCTGTTGAAAATGTTTTTCATGCCGAGACTTGTTTCAAGGTTTACATCGTCCTTTATTTTAAAGGTGTACGAAAGTTTTAGGTTCATGTCGAAGAACGGCTTGCTGATGGTTTCGGCATCCTCGCTGATGTATCCTGCAAAATGCTGGATAAGCATCTTGCCTGTGTATGTTCCCGAAAGTGCAATGTCGAAGTTCCTCAGCGGATTGTAGTATGTTGTAATGAAGCCGTAGGTGTCCGGAGTGCGGAACATACGTCTTTGTGCCACAACGGTTTCGCTCCATTGCTCAGGTTGTTTGTAGCGGCTTTGCTGGTAGGTGAATCCAGCCTGTATTTCAACTTTTTTAGTCGGAATGTATTTCAATTCAAAATTTGCACCCGCAACTGTTGCTCCGCTTCCGTTTGTTCTGGTTAACAGTAGGTTGTCGTTGGTATCGTGGCCGTTTTCTTCAAGTATGAACACATCGTTCAGCACTGTGTAGAAACCTTCGACAAGGAAATCTATTGCCGACCGCGACCACTGGGTATTGAAATCGATGGATGCATTTGCCGAGTGCGATTTTTCTGGTCTTAGTGCTGGGTCGATGCTGATGAGCGAAACTTCTCCGCCGACAGCTGCAATGTGCAGGTCTTCGTTGAATGCCTGCGGAGCGCGGAATCCCATTGCATAGCCAGCACGCATCGACATCCATTTTAGTGGTGAATACCTTATGTTGCAACGCGGACTGATTATCGGGTTCTTTATCATGTTGTGCTTGTCGATTCGTCCGCCGATGAGGAATGATAGCTTTGTTATCTTCCATTCGTTTTGTATAAATGCGCTGTAAATGTGTATGTTCTGTTCGATAATTCTATTGTAGCCAATTGATTCGTCATAAAGCGAGTTGTAGTTGTATTCAATTCCTGTTGTGAGCGTGGCTGGCATAAATAGGAATTTATCCATGAAGAATACATACTGAAATCCGCTAACCGATGCAAAATCTTTGGTATTGCCGTATGCGTTGGGATCTTGTCCTGTGCCATAATAGCTACTGCGGTTTATGTTTTGTAGCGACGAGTATATCTGGAACCAATGCTTGCTGTTTTTTGAGAAGATGTCGTACTTCGCTCCAGCGCAATGTATCTTGTGGTCGGTTTGTTCGGTAATGTCGGCTTCGTGTGCTGGTTGTGTAAGTTTGTTGCCTCCGCGCCGTAATTCATCCATAGTGTGGTATTCGAGCGTGAGTTTGGTGTAGTCGCCAGTTTTCAGGTATCCGCGGAAGCCGATGTTCTTGGCGTTTATCTTGCCGATTTCGGTAAAGCCGTCGCCATCGTAATCGAACGGACTGCGCTGACGGGCGGAGGCGAAGATTGTTATGCCAGCCTTGTTGTCGTTCGAAACCACCGATGCGTTGAGTGTAGTGTTTACATCAGCTTTCTTCATTCCAATGAGCGTGGTGGTGTTGCCTAGAGATAGACTATTGAATTGCGGTTCGCGTGTAAGTATGTTTATTGTTCCTGCTACGGCGTTAGAACCAAAAATTGCCGAACCGCCACCGCGAATAACCTCTACTTTTTCGATCATGTTCACTGGAATTTGCTCCAAACCATAAACCTGTGACAATGCACTGCTTACGGCTCTGCCATCAATAAGTATCTGCGAGTAAGAACCTTCCAGTCCGTTTATGCGTACTTGTTGGAATCCGCAGTTTTGGCAGTTTGTTTCCAATCTTAGTCCGGGTTGGAAGTTAAGCCCTTCGGCAAGACATACCGAGTTGGTGTTCTCAAATGTCTTGGGCGATATAACTCCAACTACCACAGGAGCTTCCATTCTGTTCGTCTGGTTTTTGTTTGCCGAAACCACTACATCGTTGAGCATTATGGCATCTTCCTCTATTTCGAAATTCAGCTCAATCATTTTGCCTTTTTCCACATCTACAATTTTTTCCTGCGGCATATAGCCAATGCTTTGTGCCACAATGGTAAGTTTTCCCGTTGGAAGGTTATTGAGGTGGAAATGTCCGGTAGCATCGGTGGCGGTGCCTATCGATGTGCCTTTAACCATTATGTTGATGTACGGCAGATGTTCGCCGCTCTGCTTGTCAACTACATGTCCGAAAATGTTTGCATCGGTTCTCTTGTCGGTCTGTGCCATTAGGCACAGACACAATGTCAGCATAAATGCCAACAGTATATATTTTTTCATCTTTTTTTTGTTAAATTTCCTACTGATAAATATTTACTGGCAATAGTTTGCTTTTCTGTTGTAGTTAAATATTAGCAGGAGGGTCGCGTGGACGTGCGAACAGGATAGCACTGCTTTGTACACGACTAGGGATATATTCTTTTAGTATGAATTCTGTCGGAGAAAGAAAAACCGGTGGGATTTCCTGTTTTTCTGTTTCGATAATAGAAATATTTGCGAGGTAAGCGATGAGGATTATTTCGTCGTCGCTATGTTGGTGCTCATTTTCTGAAAATGGATTGTAAGGGTGGGAGTGAGCCACAATCATCCCCCTAACTATATGACTATGAGGGAATATAGTGTTGCTTAGGAATGTTCCTACGAACAATGTCAAAAACAATGCACATAATATTTTCCGTAGCTTCTCCATGCCTTTAAATTGCGGTGCAAAAGTATATAAAAGTTTGAAGACTAGCTATGCTAAAAATACAATGATTTAAAAATTTAAAGATTCAAAAATGTGTTGCTTAGAAATGCTTTGTGTGGGTTCTTTTAATTCATTTTGTTCAGATTCTCAATTGTTTGCATTGTTGATTTGCAAAGGAAAATGTGCAGTAGAAAATCGGGAAGGTTCGCGGGGCCACCAGTTTCGGTGAAATAATCCACCTCGGTTGAATTTTTGCCTTTGGGCGTAAAAATGTATGTCGCTTTCAGGCGTGTTATACGCTCATACTTGTCGTTGCGTGCTTTGTAGTCGGGCAAGCAGATGTTTGTTACAGTGATGCTCCCGTTACTGTTGTGCGTAACATTGTATTCTACAAACACTTCGCGGTCTTTCATGAAGAATGGCGCTTCAATTATGTTGCGGAAAATTCCCGATGTAGAATCCTTTTTTAATGTACGGCTATCAATGCAGTTGTAAATCCATTTAGTGTGGTTTTCGGCATTGCAGAATATGTCTATGCACTTGTCTATCGGCTTGTTAATTAGGAATTTGCATTTGACTTGATAATCCTTGCCACTTTCGCAGATACGGTAATATATAGGTGTGTCGCAGTTGCAATTATGCCAATTTTCTTGGGCATTTGTGCAAAAGGATGCGAACATTGCGACTATTGCAATAATATGCTTAAGGAGTAGCCTATAGTTTAACATTTAACAGAATATATTATTTTACTCTTTCTTAGTCATTCCGTAAGACAAAGCGAACAGCATAAGGTACGATGCTTGTGAGCCTGTCTGTACGGAATCTTCTTTTCATTGGGGATTCCGCACAATCGAACATTACAACGCTCTCCGCTTCGTATCGCGTGTATGTTTGCCTTGCAGATGTTTTTATGCGCCTTAACATATCAAACAAGTTTGCTCTGCCTTCGGCTTTAAAAAACATTCTGACTTGCGGACTGACATTCTTTTTTTGTATTCACTATCCGATGTTTTGGTTTATGACCTCGTTGAATTTCTGCATTAGCATACGAAGTTTTTCGTTGTCAACATTGTATTTTACTTCGTTGATGCTGGATATTGGCAGAATTTTGGGCGATGTTCCAGAAATGAAAGCCGCATCGAAACTGGAAATTTCCGACAAGTCGATGTCCTTTTCCTCATAGACAAATCCGTTGCGTTTTGCTGTGTCGATTATGTATTTGCGTGTAACGCCTTTCAGAATATCCTTTTCCTGCGCCGAAATCAGTTTGTCGCCACTGATGAAGAAGATGTTGGAGCGTGTCCCTTCGGTAATTTTGTTGTGCGAGTTTACATATACGGCTTCAAATATTTTGTTGTCGGCGATGAACTTGTCTACGGTGTCGCGGAGGTTCTGGTTCCAAATCTTGTTGTGTGGATTCTGGCGCTCGTAGGCGAAAGTCTTAGTAGGAACGCCCATTTTGTATTGTTCGGCAGTTGGGTAGTGGTGAGAAATTTCGTGGCAAATGTATTCCATAGTTTTGCTGTCGCTGTCGTAAATGGCTTCGACCTTGATGTTGCCGTTTTCTATGTTGTTGTCAGTTATGCACTTGTACAGCATATTACCGAACTGTATGTTTTCGACTTTAATGTTGCTATCGACAGATGCAAGAGTATTTTCGAACCTTGCGAAATGGTCGCTAAGGAATAGAGGCTTCCTATTTATGATTCGGATAACCTCGTAACTTGTTATTTGGGACATTTTTAGATGTTTTTAATCGCTTCGACGAGGATTTTTTGCATCACATTGACACTCTTCTTGAAATTTTCAAGTATCATTTCAAGGGAAACTGGATTTTCATCGTCTTTCCAGCAGTCGTAATCGGTTGCTATTGAAAGCAGTGCGTAGTTCAGTCCAGCTTCGTTGGCAAGTGCGGTTTCTGTAGCCGTAGTCATGTTGATGAGGTCTGCTCCCCACATGCGGAACATTTTAGATTCTGCCTTGGATGAAAATCTTGGTCCTTCGATGGTTATGATAGTAGCTTCCTCGTGGACTGTTGCATTTTGCTTTTTGGTAGCCTCTGCCAATATTTCGCGCAGGCGGCTGTTGTATGGATGTGCCATCGGGCAGTGTACCATGTTGCCTGGCTCAAATTCTTCGTAGAAAGTGTTTATGCGATGCTTTGTGAAGTCGATGAACTGGTCAGGAACTGCGAAATGCCCGGGAGCAATTTCTTCGCGCAGGCTACCGCAAGCGGTTGTCGCAATAATGTTTTTGCAACCGAGTTTCTTTAATGCCATTATGTTGGCGCGATAGTTTACATTGCTTGGTGTTATTGTGTGTTCCAATCCGTGACGTGAAACAATTGCCACTTTCTTTCCGCAGATGCTACCTGTAATTATTGGGGAAGATGGTTCTCCAAATGAGGTAGTTATTATTTGCGAGGATTGATTTTCGAGTATGTTGCTTTTTTCGAGGCCTGTCCCCCCGATAATTCCAATTGTATTATTATTCATCGTCTTCATCATCGTCTTCGTCATCATCAGTTATTGCAGATGCTTTAACCATAAATTCAGCTTTCTTGGCATTTTCTGGTTTTGCATGCTCCGTAGCATATTCAGGATTTTTTGCGATTTCGAGATCGTAGATTAGAACAGGTTCGTCCGGGAAGAATTTAAGTCCCAATGCTAGAATGTTTTTTGCTTCTTCCGTATCTGGAGTTTCTTTTTCTAACAGCCATGTAGCGTATATGTCAAATGCATCAATCATTGCAAAATCGGTGTCCTTTTCTCTGCGCTTGCCTTTTTCGGCCTGAGCTTCAAGGTTCCTTAATATAGGATTTGCAGTTGCGGTATCGCCAGTTATTGCAGCAAGGCATCCATTGAGGGCAACAAAATTGTCATCGGAATAAGTTTTCAACATTTTCCTTAGCTTCGAATTGGCTTTCGAGTATTTTTTTACGCTAACATAGTGGTCAACATAGTACATTCCGATTACGGCTATGTCTTTCAAGAGATCGTCATTGTCGGGGAAAAGTATTTTAACTTTTTTGTCCTTTTTCTTTGCATTTACCGAATATCTGAGTGCAAGTTCATACGATTGCAGGTATTCTGGTGTCTTGTCGAGCATTTTGGGGTCGTCGAGGCACATTGTGAAGATTTTGGCGTACGCGTATGCAGAATACAAGTACAATTCAGCATCATTCTTGTATTTTTCCTGTATCATCATTTTGTCGCACTTGAATGCGAGGTCTTCCCATTGCTCGTTCTCAAAGTACTTGGCTAATTTGCTGTGTACGCCGTTCTTTACTTGTGCGCTTGCATAAAGACCACCCAAGAGCAGCGACACCATCAGTAATATTGTTACGACTAACCTTCTCATAAGAAAACAAATTGTCTGCAAAGGTAGTTGCTTTTTGTCAAAGCACCTATTCTTTACAGACAAAATTATGTTAATATTTATTAACTATGGTTGATAACTATCCTCTGCCGATGCCGAAATATTGGAATCCAAATCTTCTGACTTCTGCTGGGTCGTAAATGTTTCGTCCATCGAAAATTAGCTTTTGTTTCATCTTTTCGAGCAGTTTGTAGTCCAAAACCCTAAATTCCGACCATTCGGTAACGAGAAGTAGAGCATCTGCGTTTTCTGTTGCCTCGTAAGGTGATTTGCAGAGAGTTATCATGTCTCCTAGGCGGCGTTTGGCTTCTTCCATTGCCACGGGGTCGTAGGCATATATTTTGGCTCCCATGCTTGTGAACTTTTCTGCAAGGACAAGAGCCGGAGCTTCGCGCATATCGTCGGTATTTGGCTTGAATGCCAGTCCCCACATTGCAATCTTCTTGCCCTTGAGGTCGCCTTCGAAATACTTATAGACCTTGTCGAACAGAATTTCTTTCTGTCGGTTGTTTACATTTTCAACGGCAGTCAGTATTTCTAGAGAATATCCGTAGTCGCTTGCCGATTTTATCAAAGCCTTTACATCCTTTGGGAAACAACTGCCGCCATAGCCACAGCCAGGATACAGGAACTTGCTGCCTATGCGAGTGTCGCTACCGATACCTTTGCGCACCATGTTTACATCTGCACCAACAAGTTCACAGAGGTTTGCAAGGTCGTTCATAAAGCTGATTCGTGTTGCAAGCATTGAATTTGCTGCATACTTAATCATTTCGGCGCTAGGGATGTCGGTGAAAATCACGCGGAAATTGTTGAGTAACATCGGACGGTAGAGCCTTGTCATAAGTTCCTTAGCCTTTTCGCTGTCAACACCTACGACAACGCGGTCGGGCTTCATGAAATCGGCAACGGCACTTCCTTCCTTCAGGAATTCGGGGTTGCTGGCCACATCGAACTTTATGTCAACATTGCGCGCAGCTATTTCATCGGCAACGGCCTTGCGTACTTTCTCGGAAGTTCCAATAGGCACGGTACTTTTTGTAACAACAACAATGTAGTCGCTGATGTTACGACCTATTTCGCGGGCAACTGCAAGCACATATTTCAGGTCGGCACTGCCGTCTTCGTCGGGAGGTGTGCCAACGCAGATGAATGCGGCTTCGGCATCCTTCAGTGCTTCGGCATAGTCGCTGGTAAACGACAGCAAGCCCTTGTGCATATTGTCGTCAACCATATCTTTAAGTCCTGGCTCCCAAATCGGAAGTATGCCCTTGTTGAGGTTGTCAATTTTTTTCTGGTCTATGTCCAAGCACGACACGCGGACACCTAATTCCGAGAAGCATGTCCCTGAAACAAGTCCTACGTAGCCAGTTCCTATTACAGCTATTTTCATTTATTTGTATTCGTTTAAAAATTTGTTTACGTTGTTGAAGATTCTCTCTTCGAGATTGTCGGATTCTGACTTTACAAACTTTTCACCGGTAATCTTTTCGTAGAGTTCGATGTAGCGGTCCGAAATACCATTTACAATTTCGTCGGTCATTTCTGGAACCTGCTGACCAGCCTTGCCCTGGAATCCGTTTTCCATAAGCCATTCGCGGACAAATTCTTTCGAAAGCTGACGCTGTGGCTTTCCTGCATCGAAGTTTGCCTGATAGGTGTCGAGGTAGAAGTAGCGCGATGAGTCAGGGGTGTGGATTTCGTCGATGAGGTAAATCTTGCCGTCTTTCTTGCCGAATTCGTACTTGGTATCTACAAGGATAAGTCCCATCTTGTTGGCTATCTGGCTACCACGTTCGAAAAGTTTGAGTGAATATTCTTCGAGCTTGCAGTATTCTTCTTCCGAAACCAAACCGCGGCTGATAATTTCTTCGCGCGAAATGTTTTCGTCGTGAAGTCCAAGTTCTGCCTTGGTGGTAGGGGTGAGGATTGGCTTTTCGAATTTCTGGTGTTCCTTCATTCCGTCGGGAATCGGCACTCCGCATATTTGACGTGCGCCGTTCTTGTATTCGCGCCAAGAACTTCCGGTGAGGTATCCGCGTACAATCATCTCGATAGGATAGCCTTCGCACTTGTGTCCTACGGTTACCATAGGGTCCGGCGAACTGATTTTCCAGTTAGGAACTATGTCGGCGGTAAGGTCGAGGAATTTAGATGCTATCTGGTTCAGTACCTGTCCCTTATACGGAATGCCTTTGGGCAGTATCACATCGAATGCGGAGATTCTGTCGGTTACGACCATTACCATCAGTTCGTCGTTGATGTTATATACGTCGCGAACCTTGCCGTTGTAGAGGCTTTTCTGGTTCTTAAAATTGAAGTTTGTCTTTGTTAAAGCTTTCATTGTGTATGTTGTTTTCTATGTTTCTAGTTCCTTGAATCGCGCCATGGCGCGATTTTACTGGTATTGTGGCACACAGTGACCGTATGAGATGTTTTTTGCTAACTTTTAACTTTCAACTCTTAACTTTTAACTGTTTAATACGGTATCATCTTCAGTGCATCTGCCAGTCTGTTTATTCCTTCGGTTAGTTTGCCTTTAAGCATCGGGCGCATGAGCAGTGGCACATCGGCGTGGATTGTTATGCGGGCTGCGGTTTCGTACTCCGAGAGCGATTTCAGTTGTAGCCAAGCCGTGAATCCCATCTTTGTGCCTTCTTCGGTGCCGAGTTTTATCAGTTTGTAGGCTTCCTTTTCTAGAATTTTTACCACGAAAGTCATGCCTTTTGCCGTGACGGTGCAGGTGTCCTCGGTGGCATTGACTTGTGCGTCGGCATTGGGCGGAATCATCCGCGGGATGTTGCGCAGGTCGCTCCAGAAGACGAAAATACGCTGGTCGGAGTTGCCGATTTTTACAACTTTGCTGACTGCTTCGAGTGGCTTCATTGCTGTTCTATGTTATTTCTTCCAAGTGTCTGGACTGGTTCTCCACTGCTTCAGTACTTCGATGTCGCTTTCGCTGATGTAGCCGATTTCCTTGGCCTGCTCAACAAGCACGTTGTAGTTGCTGAGGGTTACAAGGTTTACATTGGCTTCCTTGAAAGCGTCAACCGACTTCTGGAATCCGTAGGTGAAAATTGCTGCCATACCAACCACTTCGCACTTTGCTTCGCGCAGAGCCTTTACTGCATTCAAGCTGCTGCCGCCAGTCGAGATAAGGTCTTCGATTACAAGTACTTTGCTTCCTTCGGGCAGGTCGCCTTCGATGAGGTTGCCTAGACCGTGGTCCTTGGCCTGCGAGCGGACATATACGAAAGGCTTGTGCAATTTGTCGGCTACGAGTGCGCCTTGTGCGATTGCTCCGGTTGCAACACCTGCGATGACATCGTATTCACCAAAGTTTTCCTTGATGACCTTGATGAAAGAGTCGCGTACAAAGTCGCGTACATCGGGGTAGGACAGAGCCTTGCGGTTGTCACAGTAGATCGGTGAATTCCATCCCGAAGCCCATACGAAATGATTTGTCGGTTCAAGTTTTATTGCTTTTATTTGCAAAAGTTTTTCAGCTACTTGTTTGGCTATTGCGTTCATAACTTTAATTTATATGATAAAAATATTCTATAACGACCGGATTTTGGCATTCAACGAGGATGCTTCGTCCGATATTCAATCGGCAAAGATATTACATTTTGATGATAATACCGAATCGGCAATAAAACTTTTTTTGAACTCATCCGACCTCTACAACCTTGTGATATTAGGGGCTTCGGACGATGCTGCCTTGTGCCTGTTGAAAAAAGTTTTCACCGTGATAGAGGCTGGGGGCGGTCGTGTGGTGGACAAGCAGGGTAGGATGCTCTTCATTTTCCGCTCTGGTCGTTGGGATTTGCCTAAAGGCTGGCTCGAAAAGGGTGAAACTCTTGCCCAATGTGCCGTGCGTGAGGTCAGCGAGGAATGCGGCCTCGATATTGCCGATTTGGAAAACGATGGCGAACTAATTACCACCTATCACATTTATCCTTATAAAGAAGGTTTTGCTCTAAAAGTCACGCATTGGTTTAAAATGAAATACACGGGCAATGGTGCAACCAAACCACAGACTGAGGAGGATATAACCGAGGTGAAATGGGTAGGCGAAGCAGAAATGGATGAGGTGATAGGAAATACATACGGAACAATAAGGATGGTACTTGAAAGATAGATTTTTTTTGCATAATTTATTGTATGAGACAAATTTATTCATATATTTGCCGAAAATATTGTGTTATGAAAAGATTCCTATTGGCAGTCATAGCTTGTATAATTTGCTGCGAGATGTGTGCACAGAGCGATTATTATGTACAAGCAGAATTTATCGGGCATGGCATAGGTACATATTATGCTGGAGATCAGCATTATCAGCAGTTGGATAGCATTGTGGTTGTGAACCATACAAAGAACTGGGAGCAAACCATTGTGTATCCGGATACTATTCTTATTGCTAGGTATCATGGTACAGGTGGTATCGAGCAGGCATCTGCCGTAAGCGATGCTCTTTCGCAGAATGTTCCCAATCCGTTTGATGGAAAAACTGAAGTGGAATTGTATGTCGCTGAAAATAACAAGGTTTTGCTACAGGTATATGATATGGTAGGAAAACTTTATGCGCAATATGAGGAATGGCTTTCTGCTGGAATGTACCGTTTTTCCATTAGCCTGACGATGGCGCAGGCGTATTTGCTTTCGGCAAATGTTGGAAACAAATCGTACTCCATAAAGATGGTAAATCTTGGCAATGGTGGTGGAAATGTTATTTCTAATAATGGTTCAATTGTTCCCAAATTGACAATTGATAACGGAAATGCTCAAGAAGAAACATTAAGCATTTCCGACAGCATGTCGTATGTCGGCTACACAACCTACGATGGCGATGTGTATGAAAGCAGACCATTGAATAAACTGTGGTGTGCAGGAACCGATACCTTGTATTTTGACATTCCATATTGCTATGATAAGACCACGGTGCTTCGTATTCAAGATTGTGTGCCATTTTCGTACAATGGACATACATATTCAGAAAGCGGACACTATGTATTGGAGGAACTGCAATCTGCATGTGGTGCCGACAGTGTCGTGGAATTGGATTTGCGCATTGGTGGGCAAATTGAGACTGAATTTCACATTGAGACAAATGATGGTGAATATCAATGGGGCGACACTTTATTGAGGGACAGTGGCATTTATCGCCGTCAATTTACCTCGATACACGGTTGCGACAGCATTGTCACCCTGTACTTGACATTGTATGTTAACGAAATGACAATCTCGTGTAGATTTTCTGGTGTTGGAATCAGTACAGTAGATGGCATGGAAAGACATTATCAGCAGTTGGACAGCATATCAATAACTAATGAACGAAATCATTTGCAATGGATGATGCACTATCCTGACACAACGCTTACCACAGTAACTGTTCAAGATAAGCTGACAGTTGTGAATGAGAATGGTGTGCCTTTAATATATTACGATGATATTATCATAAAGGGGTATACAACATATAGGGGTGAAGTGTATGAAAGCTCGGAAATTAGGGAGATGATGCACCTTTACATGGATTCCATATTATATTTCCACATTCCATATTGTCGTGACAAGATTATGGTATATGAAATTCAGGATTGCGAACCTTATACTTATCATGGACAAATTTATTCGGAAAGTGGTCATTATGTACTTGAGGAACAAGAAACCGTTTTTGGTTGCGACAGCATTGTGGAACTGGATTTGACTATTGGCGATTATGCTTTTAATGAAATTGAAATATATACCTGCGATGAGTCGTATCAGCTTGATGATACATTGATTACGGAAAGTGGAGTATATCGTCGTCATTATACATCTGTGCATGGTTGTGATAGCATAGTGGCGTATATTGTTTCGCTTGGCAACGGATTTACCGATGAACGCGATGGCAATACCTATTGTACTGTGCAGATTGGAGAACAAGTGTGGATGGCTGAAAATTTAAGGTATCTGCCTAATGTAAATTCCATAAGTGATAATTACTATATGTGGGATGATACAATACGCTGTTTCGTATATGGATACGACGGTTCGGATGTGGAAGAAGCTAAAATGACTGATAATTATACAAAATACGGAGTTTTATATAAAATGTCTTTGATGATGGATTCTTATTTCGCTGGCGATTCGCTTGTGGCGGGAGATACGCTATGTCCCATGGGATGGCATATACCAACTGATAGCGAATGGACTAAGATGGAAGTTTTCCTAGAAAATAACGGGTATAATTTTGATGGATATATGGATAATGATGATTTAGGAGAAACGCATAATGTTATAGCGAAGTCGTTGGCATATATATCCGATTGGACTGTATGCAACGAAAGAAATACTATAGGTTGGTTGCAGAATAAGAATAATAAAAGCCACTTTGGTGCTATGCCCGGTGGATGGGCAAATGTTCAGACGGGAGTTTATGTCGGACTACATGATTTTGGCTGTTGGTGGACTAAAACTATTGATAGTAGTTTTCTTTTCGATGAGAATAATAATTTGGTATTCACTAGATTTTTCAGGAGATTGGATTTCGATTCGTCAAGCACTTTAAGGGAATCTGTAGACCTTTGGAAATCAGCTATGAGCGTAAGGTGCGTAAGGGATTATTAATTATTATTCTCTTCCTCAATTTTCCTTATTACATCAATTTTTCCGACATCCAGCACCTTGTTGCTGTCGTGAATGTATCCGCCTATGGGTTCTGTTTTCGATATTTTCAGCAGTTCGGGGATGATGGGGAAGGAGCCCTCATTGTCGATGAGGTCGAAAATGCGGTAGTTGCAGACATATATTCCACTGAAAGCCATTTCGTTGTAGCAGTCGCGTTCGACAGTTATTATCGACTTGTCGTTCTTTAAGTCGCGCCATCCGCAAAGGCGGTTGTCGTTATCGAAAAGCAGATGCTTTGAGCTTTCGCGGTGCATGACGGCAAGTGTCGCTACATTTGATGTTGTGCAGTGGTGGTCGTACAATGCCTTTAGGTCGAGGTCGGAAAAAATATCGACATTGTGAACCAGAAAGTTGTCACCAACATTGAAGAACCGCTTGACATTTTTCAGACCGCCGCCAGTGTTCAGCAGCAATTCGCGCTCATCGGAAATCTCTATTTGTACGCCGAAATCGTTGTTTTTCACGAAGTCGATAATCTGTTCGGCAAAATGGTGAACATTGACAACGATGTAGTCGACACCAAAGCTGCGAAGCTTTTCTATCTGGTGCTGAATCATTGGTTTACCGCTGATTGGAACCATTGCCTTTGGCATTATGTTGGTCAGCGGTGCGAGGCGTGTGCCGAGTCCGGCGGCGAAAATCATTGCTTTCATTTGCGAAATTTTTTTCGCAAAGGTAAGGAATTTTTGAGATGCAAGGTTTTGCGTCTTTACTATTCTTCCTGCTTATCTAACGATTCCTTGTATTTCTTGATGTCATCAACATTGCGTTCTATCAGGAAGTCTATTATAGACCAGCTATATTGCAGTTCCTCCTTGCCCGATTCATCGTTAACGAGTTTTGCATCCTTGTACGAAAGTGTTAAGTATTTGTATTTGAATTCTCCGCTAGTTTTTCCTGCCTTTAGGTCTTCGAGAATCTGAACTTCCATATTTACCGTGGCTTCAAATATAGTTTTTTCAAAAGTGCTTATTGGCTGAGTATAAGTCCACGATTCAGGGCAATGTTCGTAACCTTTGCCTGTGCATTTCAACAGAGTAAGTCTGCCGTACGAGTCGTATTCTGCAATAATGTTTTTGTATGTTACTTCTTCTGTAAATTTGTTGAGCTTTCCGCCTTCAAGATGTACGGTCAAACCTTGTGCGTTTAATGCCGATATGCTAATAATCGCAATGATTATTGCTACTAAAAATTTTTTCATGTTAGATTCCCTTTTTTATCGTTAAACTTAAATATTATCGGTTACAAATATAATGCTTTTGATTTAAAGCGTGCATACTTTTTCTGGAAAAAATCAAAAATCGTAAATCGTACTTCGTAAATAATTTTTTATTTTTGCAAAAATTTGAGTTTAAGTAAAAGAATATGACAGAAAAAGTTAAATGCCTGATTATAGGTTCAGGTCCTGCTGGTTTCACGGCAGCAATATATGCATCGAGAGCAAATTTGAGTCCTGTTGTTTACGAAGGTTTGCAGCCGGGCGGTCAGTTGACAATCACTACAGAAATTGAGAATTTCCCAGGTTATCCCAATGGAGTTACCGGACCAGAAATGATGAACCAGCTTCGCGAGCAGGCAAAGCGCTTCGGTACTGATGTGCGCAGTGGTATAATTACCGAAGTTGACTTTTCGAAGCGTCCTTTCCATGTTGTTGTTGACAATGGTGATGACATTGATGCAGAAGTTGTGATTATTGCTACAGGAGCAACTGCAAATTATCTCGGACTTGAGTCGGAACAGAAGTTGAAAGGCTTTGGCGTGTCGGCATGCGCTACCTGCGATGGATTCTTCTATCGCAAGAAAGATGTCGCAGTAGTTGGTGGAGGCGATACTGCTGCCGAGGAAGCTACCTATCTGGCAGGCATTTGCAACAAGGTTTACATGATTGTCCGTCGCGACGAACTGCGTGCATCAAAGGCAATGCAGCAGCGCGTGATGGAAAACCCGAAAATTGAGGTTCTTTGGAACTGCAATACAAAGGAAGTTCTTGGCAACGAGATGGATGGTGTAACAGGCGCACGCTTGCTCAACAACAAGACCAACGAGGAGAAGGTAATTGACATCAGCGGTTTCTTTGTCGCAATAGGTCATACACCTAATACAAAGGTATTTGCAAAGTACATCGACCTCGATGAGAAGGGTTACATTAAGACTATCCCTGGTACAGCAAAGACTAATGTTCCTGGTGTGTTTGCTTGTGGCGATGTTCAGGATCCTAACTACCGTCAGGCAATTACGGCTGCCGGTTCGGGATGCAAGGCCGCTATCGATGCAGAGCATTTCTTATTGGAATACTAGAAAATATAATGTTGTATTCATTTGTTCATTCGGATTTGCAATCCGAATGAATTGAATATTAGCATTTGTAATGCGCTAAAAATATAACCATGCATGCATCTCTAACTAAAGACCTGTATTTTACAACATCTACCGTAGTCGATTGGGTTGATGTCTTTACTCGTCCCGAATATAAGCACATTATTTTGGATTCACTTGCTTATTGTCAGGAGAGTAAAGGACTCGATATTTATGCTTGGGTGTTGATGACAAATCATCTTCACATGATTGTCGGAACAAGAAATGAAGAAGCTAACATTTCCGATATATTGCGTGATTTCAAGAAATACACAAGCAAAAAGATTGTTGAGGCTGTTAATGATAATGTTCGTGAAAGTAGGAAAGATTGGATGATGGATAGATTTTGGTTTGTAGGTAATAACGATAGGAAAATAAAGAATTTCAAGTTTTGGCAGGATGGCTGTTATATTGAGACGCTTTACTCTTACGATTTTTACTTGCAAAAACTAGATTACATACACAATAATCCTGTCGTGAGCGAGATTGTTGAGAAACCTGAAGATTATCTTTATAGTTCTGCGCGTGATTATGCAGGTATAAAGGGATTGTTGGATGTGATTGTGGAGAAATGACCGAATTGTGTAATTATAGGCGGATTGCAAATCCTTATATTCAAGATGTTTGGATTGCTGCTTTGGGCAGCGAGCTAAAGGTTGCAAATCCAGACAACAGTGCATTAAAGAAATTACTTGTGTTCTTTCGGATTTGTAATCCGAAAGAAAAGAGTATAAGCATTTGTAATGCGAGAAAGGAAACATTGGACGGATTGCAAATCCTTATATTCAATTTGTCTGGATTACAAATCCAGACAACAGTGCATTAAAGAAAATATAATTGTTTATGACTAAAAAAGAAAGATACGAGAAGGTTCTTGCATGGTTCAAGCAGAATATGGGCAAAGTGGAGACGGAATTGCATTATGGCAATCCGTTCCAGCTGCTAGTGGCGGTGATGCTGTCGGCACAGTGTACCGACAAGCGCGTGAACATGATAACGCCAGCTTTGTTTGAAGCATATCCGGATGCGCAGTCGATGAGCAAGGCAAGCGAGGAGGAGATTCTTTCGTATGTGAAATCTGTAACCTATCCCAATGCCAAGGCAAAACACTTGCTCGAAACTGCAAAAATTGTAGCCGAAAACTATGGCGGCGAAGTTCCCGACGACGACAAATTGTTGCAGAAACTGCCAGGCGTAGGTCGCAAGACTGCCCATGTCGTTCAGGCTGTGCTTTTCAATCGCCCCGAAATGCCCGTAGATACGCATGTTTTCAGGGTGTCGGCTCGTATAGGGTTGACGACCAATGCTAAGAATGTACTCCAGACCGAAAAGCAACTGGTAAAATACATTCCCAAGGCCGATATTCCCGATGCTCACCACTATCTGATACTGCATGGTCGGTATGTTTGCACGGCACGCTCACCCAAGTGTACATCATGCGGAATATCAGCATATTGTGCGTTTTATCAACAAAATACTAACATTGGTTGAAATTTGGATACTTATAATTATTTTCGCGACCGAGAATATTGAGTTATGGAGAAGGATATAGTAAGGTATATCGGAGAGGTATTGTCTGACTTGTATGTTGTTGATTTAAAGTCTGTAACAATATCATTGGAAAGAACAAAGCCAGGAATCGACGGTGATTTCACGGTTGTGGTTTTCCCGTTTACGAAGTACAGCAAGAAGAGTCCTATGGATACGGCCAAGGAAATTGGCGTTTCGTTGAAGGCGCGTTGCGAGGACATTGATTCATACAATGTGATTCAGGGTTTCTTGAATATAACAATGACACACGAGTATTGGTTGAAGCGACTGAACAATCTTTCAGCTCCGGCTAAAAAGAAGGACACTTCCAAGAAGCCGTTGATAATGGTTGAATTTTCATCGCCAAACACCAACAAGCCCTTGCATCTTGGACATTTGCGTAATAATTTCCTCGGTGATTCTGTGTCGCGCATCATAAAGGCTGCTGGAAATAATGTTATGAAGGTTAACCTTGTGAACGATAGGGGAATCCATATTTGCAAGTCGATGATTGCGTGGTTAAAGTGGGGCAACGGCATTACTCCCGAATCGGCTGGCAAGAAGGGCGATAAGCTGGTGGGCGACTTCTATGTGTTGTTTAGCAACAAGTATAAGGAAGAAATCGCTGCTTTGAAAGCAACTGGACTTAGCGACGAGGAAGCCGAGAAAAAATCTGCACTCATGGCCGAAACTCGTGAAATGCTTCAGAAGTGGGAGGCTGGCGATGAGGAAGTCCGCAGCGTTTGGAAGATGATGAACGAGTGGGTGTATGCAGGTTTCGATGAGACTTACAAGAAAATAGGCATTTCGTTCGATAGAATATATTACGAATCACAGACTTATCTGCTTGGAAAGTCGATTGTGCAGAAAGGTCTAGACCGTGGCGTTTTTGTTCGCGATGCTGATACTTCGGTGTGGATTGACCTTACAAACGAAGGCCTCGACCGTAAAATTTTGCTACGTAGCGATGGAACGACAGTTTATATGACTCAGGATATAGGTACTGCAGCTCAGCGTTTCGACGAATATCATCCCGATAAGCTCATATATGTTGTTGGAAACGAGCAGGATTATCATTTTGCAGTGTTGAAGAAGGTTGTTCAGCGTCTGGGCGAGGACTACTACGACAAGATTTTCCATCTTTCGTATGGTATGGTCGAACTTCCAGAAGGCAAGATGAAGTCGCGCGAAGGTACTGTTGTCGATGCCGATGACCTTGTTGCCGACATGATTGAAACCGCCCGTGCAATATCTGAGGAAAACGGCAAGCTTGGCGATTTGAGCGAAGCGGAACGCAACCGCATCATCGAAATGATTGCAATAGGTGCTCTCAAGTATTTCATCCTCAAGGTTGACCCGAAGAAGCAGATGGTTTTCAATCCTAAGGAATCCATCGATTTCAATGGAAATACAGGACCATTCATACAATACACGCACGCGCGTATCTGCTCTATTTTGCGCAAGGCAAAAGAACAGAACATCAATCTTACCAAGCGCATTTCCGAGGATGTTCATCTTCTCGACAAAGAGGTAAGCATAATTTCCAACTTGTGCTCGTTCAGCAAGGTTGTCGAGGAGTCTGCTAAGAAGTTCGACCCGGGACAGGTTGCTAACTATGTGTACAATTTGTGCAAGGAGTTCAACCAGTTCTACCACGACTATTCAATCCTCAACGAAAATGATCCTAATGTGATTCTGCTTCGTCTGCGCTTGTCGCAGCAAGTTGCCAAAACAATAAAGGAAGGCATGGAATTGCTAGGAATCGAAGTCCCGGAAGTAATGTAATTATAGTATATAGTATTGTAAAATCCTCAATGTTTGAAAGCATTGGGGATTTTTTTTGCTTTATTTCAAGAACATTCGTATAAGTTTGTCTTTCCAATTGGTGTACGGCTGGTAGCGCATAGTGATGTCGAGCCATGTGTATTTCTTTACCACAGATTTTGCGTGGCTGAATGTCTCGAACGTCTTTTTGCCGTGGTAGCTGCCCATGCCGCTGTTGCCAACTCCGCCAAATGGCAAATTGGTGGTGGCTATATGTATGATTGTATCGTTTACGCAGCCGCCTCCAAATGGTACTTCGCGCAGAAAATGCTTCTCGACTTTCTTGTCGCTAGTGAAAAGGTATAGTGCCAATGGCTTTGGTCTGTTTCTGATGAAATCGGCGGCTTCTTTTGTGTCGGTTACGGTAATTATTGGTAGTACCGGACCGAATATTTCTTCCTGCATAACAGCATCATCGGATGTAACATTGTCGAGAATTGTAGGCTCTATTTGCAAGGTTTCGGCTTTTAGGCGACCGCCAAAGACTATTTTTTCTTTTGCTATCAATCCTGAAACTCTATCGAAATGCTTCTGGTTTACCATCTTGCCGTAATCCTTGTTGGCGAAAATGTCTTCACCGTACATTTTTATGGTTTCTTTTTTCAGAAGTTTTACAAACTCATCGTGTACAGACTTTTCTACAAGTATATAGTCGGGGGCAATGCAGGTTTGTCCGCAGTTGAGGAATTTGCCGAAGGTTATGCGTCGTGCTGCAATACGCAGATTGGCTGTATGGTCGATTATGCATGGCGATTTGCCACCGAGTTCGAGCGTTACTGGAGTTAAGTGCTTTGATGCTTTCTCCATGACAAGTTTTCCAACGGTTACGCCACCAGTGAAGAATATGTAATCGAATTTTTGTTCCAAAAGGTCTGCATTTTCGGATCGTCCACCAGTGATTACTGCAACATATTGCGTGTCAAAGGTTTCTGAAATCAGCTGATGTATTATTCTTGATGTTTCGGGCGAATATGCCGATGGCTTTACTACTGCGCAGTTTCCTGCGGCTATTGCTCCGATGAGCGGTTCAAGCGTGAGCAGTACCGGATAGTTCCATGGTGACATTATCAGCACCACTCCGTATGGTTCCTGCACAATCATGCTCTTGGCGTGGAAGTTGGTTAACGGTGTGCATTTGCGCCTTGTGCGAGCCCATGAGCGCAGGTGTTTCCTGAAATGCGTTATCTCGGCGAGGGTAAGTCCGACTTCGCACATGTACGATTCGGATGCCGACTTGCCCAAGTCCATCTTGATTGCATCTAGTAGTTCTGTTTCGTGCCTTTTTATTGCGTTTTTCAGCTTGTCAAGAGCTTCAAGTCTATATTTTATGTCGAATGTCTTGCCTGTTGAGAAGAAATTTCTCTGTGCTTCAACTGTCTGTTCAATGTTCATTTCGTGATATTTTTTGCAAAGTTATTTAATTTTCAGCATTTCCCGTTTTTCCAAGATAATACAATCTTTCCAGTTCCTTTTTGTCCATGAGTTTTGGGACAGGGTAGGTTGGGTTTGCTTCTGCATCGGCATGGTCGGCCATTTCGGGAATGTCCTCATCTCGGATATTGTCTATTACGCGAGGAATATTCATTTTGTCGTTCATTTCCTGAATCCAATCGATGAAAAGTTTTGCGGTTTCCTCGTCGCTACGACCATCAGCAATAACTCCTGATCTGCGTGCCAATCTTGCCAATTTAGGATATACACATTCTCCGTATTCGCGCAGAATAATTGGCATGAGCACCGAGTTGGCAAGGCCGTGTGGTGTTCCATATTTTCCCCCAAGCGAATGTGCAACAGCATGTATGTAACCGACATAGCTCATAGAGAATGCTAATCCGGCGCAGAATGATGCTCGAAGCATGTTTTGTCGGGCCTCTACATCGTCGCCATTGGCGTATGCTCGATATAGATACTTATGTATCAGTCTAGTAGCCTCTTCTGCGTTGGCGGCTGACTTCTTGTTTAGCGAACGACCTATGTAAGCCTCTACTGCGTGCGTAAGTGCGTCCATACCTGTTGTTGATGTCATTTTTTGAGGTAGTCCAGTTGTGAGCGTATAGTCGTGAATGGCGTATGGTGGAATTAGGCAGAAATCGCTAATGGGATATTTGTAATTCTTTCTGCTGTCGGTAATTACTGTTGTTACGGTGGCCTCGCTACCAGTTCCTGCTGTTGTCGGGATGGCAACAATAATAGGCAATTTCTTGTGAACTTTCAGAATTCCACGCATATTTGGAATCTGTTTGTTAGGTCGTGCTATGCGTGCGGCTGCTGCCTTCGCACAGTCCATTGCCGAACCGCCGCCGAGTGAAACAAAACCTTGTGCGCCTGTTTGTAAATAAATATTACGCACTGTTTCAACATTATCGATTGTTGGATTTGGCACTGTGTCGGAGTAGGTTGTGAAGTCTATTTTTGCAGAAGTAAGCACATCTTCAATGCGTTTTGCAAGTCCTGCGGCAACAAGTCCCTTGTCGGTTACGAATATAACCTTGTCAATGTTGTTTGCGTGTAAAATTTCAGGAATGTCGTTTATGCTTTCCTTTACTATTGGATCTTTGTATGGTAGCAGAGGTTGTGCCATGTGAAATGCAGCTTGATATGTTCTGCACCAAGTTTTTCTTAAAATGTTCATGCGTTTTTCCTTTTTCAAAAATCGTCGCAAAGAAAAAGGATGTAAAAATCGTGTGGTTAAAAATGTGGCTAAGCCTTGTCGATTGTGGTGTCTTGTCGTGTAATGAGGGGCGAAATTTTTGTATTAGGGACGAAAATAAAATGCAAATTGCAACAAGGGAGGTTTGCCTGTGGCAAAATATCTTGTATGGGGAGGATGTTGAATTTGCAGATTACACAATATTTTTGATTCGTGTTTGCTAAATCCTCTCTTCGTTATTCCACAACCTTTAGCTCACGAAGCTTGCAAGTAAAGCAGAACGAACCGACTAAGGTACGCGTCGTGTGAGTTCACTTGTGCGGAACTTTCTCATGAGCCAAAGGCGAATAATCTCCAATCTGTAATTTCAAAGGAGATTGCTCGCAGGCTTCGCGAGGTTGCAAGCAACGTTACGGATAGCAGTCTTCACAACGCTCCTCGTTTCGTATCGCGTGTTTCGACTAGCTTCCGAAATGACGAGGAATACAGTTTTTGTGAGTCTGAGCACTTCAGCCTTTTATTTCCAGTTCAGATCAATGTATGTTGGGAGGTGGTCGCTGTATCCGCCTTGGTATTTGTAGCCTACATAGGTGCGGAACACTTGTTTGCCAGTGTAGCCTTCATCGGGCATTAGCATGAAGTCGGGATTGTATATGTGGGCATCGTCCTTTGTCGTATGAATTGTATTTGTGGTGTCGAGCAGTGCGCCCGAAACTATCACTTGGTCGAGTATTCCCCATTGTCCATGAAACTTGTGCGTTCCCAACTTTTTGACTTCCTGTAAGTAATACGAAAGATTGTATAGCTTGTCGCTCTTGATTTTATCAAATTCGGTCTCAGTTTTTAGTCCGTGGATTAGGCTTTTGTCGGTTGGATAATCGTTTAGGTCGCCTACGATAACAATGTTTGCGTTCTTATTGGTCTTGAAAATTGAATCGGTAGTGTGCTTTACGATTCCTGCCACGAAAATTCTTTTTTCTTCGGTTTCCATTTGTCCGCCCCAGCGTGAAGGCCAGTGGTTAACAAAGATATGCAAGGTGTCGTTGCGATTGGTAGTACCTTTTACATATAGAATGTCGCGGGTTGTTCCGCTACCAATATTTGCTGGATATTTCACGGGAATGAAATTCTCGGAAATAGGGGAGAAGAATCTCTTCCTGTACATCATAGCGACATCTATTCCGCGGGCATCTGGCGATTCCTTGTGGATTATGCGATAGTCGGAGTTGCGTAGTGGTGTCTTGTTTATCAGGTCTTCTACAACCTTGCGGTTTTCTATCTCGCTGAGTGCTACTATCTGTGGAAGTTCCCAGCCGCCAGCACCAATGATAACTTTCGACAGATTAGAAAGTTTTGTGTTATAGCGGTAGCCTGTCCAGAATTTTGCTCCTTGCGGAGTGAACTCGTCATCGTGTGTGTCGGGATTGTCTATTGTGTCGAAAAGATTTTCGGTATTGAAGAACATTATCCTGTACGAATCGCGGACAAGCTGTTCGTTAAACTTGTCGCTTGCGCTGTCCTTGCTTGTCTTGCACGAAAATGCAAACAACATTGCAATAGTTATGGCAGATGCGATTATGGCTAACTTCTTCATTTCCATATAAAGAATTTCGATTCAGTTTCTTCTTCTGGAACATATTCGTATGCTCCAATGTCGGGTTTGCCATCGAATGTCATTCTGTTTGTGCCTTCATGGTCAAGTGGAATAGTTTCCGAAATTGCAACTTTTGCCCTGTCCCTTGCTGCCGACACCTCTACTATATTATATAGGTATGGTTTTGTCGTAGATGCAAATTGAGGGTCTTCGTTGAAAATGTTGTCGACGAACGATGATGGAGCCGATTGGGTTAGTTCCGAGCTGTTTTCGTATCTGATTAGGCAGTTGTCGAACATAACATTGGCGGAGGCTCCGCTTATGAAATCGAAACCGACTTCTTTTTTGTTGTAACCGTATATTATGCAGTTGCCGAAATATGCTTCGGTAAGGTCGCGATACGAAATCTGAGTGTTACCGTTTTCGTCTCGGTAGGTATAGTAGTTGTTTAGCGAAAGTTGCGGGTTTTGTCGTACGCCTACAGAATAGTTTGCCATTGTGCAGTGTATGAAGGAATATTTACCGCCGATCCAGCATGCAACAGTATATTGTGAACTATTGGCGAATACGCAGTTTTCGGCTTCGACATGTGCACCAAGTGCGTATAGCCCGGCAATCTTGGAGTTTTCGATATTGGTATTCTTCATTTTCAACGTTGGTGCATCTGCAGTAACAACAGAATCTACCTGAACTCCAATGAGGGCGTTTGTTATGTCGGTGTTGTTTAGTTCGTTGTAGCGAGAGCCAGCAAGCAAGTGTATTCCACCGTATACCCCACGAGTATTGCCGACTTCATCCTGCAGGTATGCGCCCCATTGTCCAGGAGTGTAGCGGTAGTATTCTTCGAGGCGGTCTCCTGTGAAAGTTACGCGGTTGCCGATTTCGCCAAGCGATTTTAGAGTTCCTTTTACGAATAGGCTCGACTTGTTGTGGAAATAAACTTTCGCACCTGGCATAACGGTAACAGTGACAAGCGTATCAATCATTGCCGAGTTGTATATAAGCACAGGCTTGTCGGCACTCCATATTGTGTCATGCGTTATCATTTTGCCATTGATAAGTGTTACATTCTGCCCAAATGCCACAAGGTCTACATCTTGAGTGTTTCCGTTTGATTCGAATATTATAGAATCTTGTTCCACCAAATCGTCGGCTCCTGGATTTATGGTCACTTCAACGAAAATGAATATAGAATCGCCAGGCATTAGAGCATAATCTTCGAGGAGGAAGCCTTTTTCTGTCGTTTTGCCGTCGATGTTGAGTCTGTATTTTGAAGAAGAACCTCTACCAAGGTATATGCGGTCGATATTGATAGACTTGTTCTTGTTTGGATTCTTTACAATTAGGTATTTGGTTGTGCTGCCGATTCCAGTGAAAATGGTATCAAACTGAACGGTGTCTGAAGAGAACAGAAGTTTGTCGGCAGGATCTTTTGTGAAAATATCCTTTCGGCATGATGAAAATAACGCCGATATTGCTATCAGCGCCATTGTAATTATTGTAAGCAGTTTGTTCATGTGAATAAAACGCAATTTTCGTTACGATATTGCATTTATTTCAGCAAAAATACTGTACCTTTCTTTTCGTGAGGTTTTCCTGTGAAGTCGAGGAATTTGCAAACCCAGTTGTATGCGCCTGTGGTAGCTATTTTGTCGCCCTTGAGTATGCTTCCGTCGTTGGTTCCGTCCCATGCCATGCTTTGAGGCGATTCCATGTCGAATGTGGTTGTCTTGAACATTCTTTCGCCGTAACGGTTATAAACGGTAAGTTCGAAGTTCTTTCTGTCGATTCCGTTTCCACTGATATAGAAGAAATCGTTGTCGCCATCACCATTTGGTGTGAATGCCGTAGGTGCATAGAATGTATAAACATCTGTGATGCTGAATTTCTTATAAGCAGTATCAACGCATTGGTGTTGGTTCTTTGCTACAAGCATTGCTGTGTAGTCGCCTGCTTTTTCGTAAGTGTGTATCTGCGTTTCGTTTGACCAGATGCTTGTGTTGCCGTCACCGAAGTTCCACAGGTAGGTTGTGCCACCTTCCGAATAGTTGATGAACTTAATTTCGGTTGTAAGTATCGATGTCAAGTCTGGGTCAACTACAAATTCGGCTCTTGGTTCGTCGTATATGACGATCATGTTGTTCTTTGTCTTTGTGTTGCTACATCCGAAGTCGGAAGTTACAGTAAGAGATACATTGTAAGAACCGGTTTCGTCGAAAGTCTGTTTAGGGTTCTTTACGCTTGATGTCCTTTCGTTTCCGAAGTCCCATAGGTAAGTCTGGTTGGCACTTTCGTCGGATATTTCGTAGAATTGGAAAGTTCCCGGAGGGCATGATGCCGACTTGTCGGAATAGAATCCTACATCGGGCAATGGGTGAACGAGTGCATATACGGAGTCGCGTGCTGTAGGAGAACCGCAGGCATCGCTTACTGTGAATGCGTAGAATCCTGTTTCGGGTGCATATATGCTACAAGGTGTTGTTATTACGCCGAACTCGTCTGAAGTTATTCTGTATGGACCTCCGTTACCTCCAGAAATTTCAATGTCGAAAACAATCTTGTCGCCCTTGCATATTTCATCGTTCTCCTGTGTGACAGATAAAATTTCGATTGGCGAGTTGACATTGATGACCATTTGCTTTTGTGCTGCAGTACAACCATGTACATCGGAAACATCAAGTGTGTATGTTGATGTTGTTGTCGGCGATGCCGAGAAGTTATGTCCATACCATACGAAATCATCAGGACCTCTCCAAACAAATTCGTAAGGACCTTCGCCACCTGTAGCATTAGCATAAACATGTAGTGTTTCTCCTATGCAAATGGTACCTCCGTTTGGTGTCGGGTCTGTTACGTATATAGCTTGTGGTTGGTCGACGAATGCGGTGCCTGTATGAGTACATCCGTTTCCATCGGTGACGGTGACAGTGTGGTATCCTGCGCCCATGTTTGCGTGAGCAGTAGTTTGTCCGTCATCCCAAAGATAGTTGTAGTTATCATCACCATTGGATATATGTACGCCACCAGTGACATCTGCCTGTACGAATCCGTCGTTGTATCCGAAACAGCTAGCTGGACCTGAAAGAGTTGCCACATATATTGTGTCGGGTTCGGTGATAACAAATGATGTGCTTGCTGTGCAGTTGTACAAGTCGGTGACGCTTAATGCATAGCTTCCTGCGCATAAGTTTTCAATGTAGTCGGTATTGCTTTCCCATGTGTATGTGAAAGGAGGAATGCCGCCGTGTATATTAAGAACAGCCGAACCATTACATTCTCCATGACATAATATGTTATGAATATCTGGATTCATTTCTATTGGCTGGCTTACGATGATTCTTGTTGTTTGTGGAGCATTTGTACATCCGTTAGCATCGGTGACAGTTACAGTGTAAGCCGTTGTCGAATCAGGTGATACTATTCTGTTGAATATTCCAGTTGTGCTATCGTCCCACTCATAGTTGTATGGTTCGGTTCCGCCGGTAACAGTAACGGTTATGGTGGTTTCTGATCCTCGGCATATACCTTGATTGGGAGAAATTGTGTATAATAATCTTGTCGGTTCTACAATCGATGCAGTGGCTCTTGCTGTACATTGGTTGTCATCGGTAACGGTTACAGAGTATGTGCCAGGGACAAGGTTTGTTATGGTTTCGCTGTGCAAAGTTGTTGACCAGTTGTATGAAAATGGAGCAGTTCCGCTGTTGACATTAGCAGTCATTGTGCCATCATTTAGACCATAGCAAGTAACATCTGTCTTTGATAGACTGACATTTACAGCAGGAGCTTGACCGATTTCAAAGATTTCGGATTTTGAGCAGTTATTGTATGTATCGGTAACGGTTACGGAATATTGTCCTGATGAGTAGATTGGAATGACCTGCGAAATTTCACCAGTTGACCATTCGAACCAGAAAACATCGGTGTTTCCTCCGCCTCCGTGTATGATGTTTACCATGGCAGTGGATTCTGTGCCGTCACAAATTACATCGTTGTGCGTTACTGTAAACTCTAATTGCTCGTCAGTGCATGTGCGTCTGACTGGTTGCTGCGCGTATGCATAATCTGCTGATATGTAGCAGATTAATGCGAGCAATATGATGATAACCTTCTTCATAATCAGATGTATAAAGTTCCACTTCTATTTAAGTGAGCAAACATATAATTTTTTTTTGAAATATGAAACAAAAAAATGTAAAAATATTGTGTCATAAATCTTTATGCTTATAAAGATGATAAATTGATTTGGTTGCCTAACCCTATGTGTATTTGAAAGAAATCATATTTAAATATTTAATTTTTAATAGCTTGTGATGAAAAGTGCTGGTGCTTTTTTAGAATGATACTCTATAATGTCCTGCACAAAATCTCAAAATCCAAATCAAAAAATCATCAATCAAAAATCGTAAATCGTAAATCCAAAATAATCCTTATCTTTGCAAATTTATTATTCAGTCTGCGCATTTGCGCATTTTGACTTAATGTAATGAAAAAGAAGATTATAGGACAGAATCTCGTGATGGTGTCGATGCTTATGCTGGCTTCGGCATTCGTCGCGCTGTACTATAATATAAACTACGGTGAGAAGGATTTCATTCCTTTGCTGGTTCCTTCGCTTGCAACATTTTTTATCGGAGCCATTCTTTTCCTGCTTGGCAGAAAGACGACAAAGAAAATGCGCAAGGAGGACAATTTCCTGACCGTTACGCTTACTTGGTTGATTCTTACCGTTCTCGGTATGATTCCCTACCTTATGTGTGGAACTTTCGACAATGTTTCCGACGCATTTTTCGAAACTATGTCGGGATTTACGACCACAGGAGCCACGGTGATGAACAACATCGATTCGCAGCCGCACGGAATACTTTTGTGGCGCAGCATTACGCAATGGCTTGGCGGTTTGGGCGTTATCGTGCTGACGATGGCTTTCTTCTCGCAAAAGAACAAGGCACACGAAACACAATTGTTCTCGGCCGAATCGCCTGGAATCGAGGTCGATAAACTTGGTTCGCGCATCCGCAACACTGCCCAGAAACTTTGGGTTATCTACATTGTGCTTACCGTGCTATGCTTTGTGGCATACTATCTTGGTCCGATGAACCTTTTCGATGCCGTCTGTCATTCGATGACAACGGTTGCAACAGGCGGTTTCAGCACGCATCAGGCAAGCATAGGCTACTGGGCATCGCCGTACATCGAATATATGTGTACGCTCTTCATGGCGATGTGCGGACTTACGCTGGCTCTGTACTACTTCCTGATTGTCGGACGTTTCAAGGCGTTCAGCAAGAACGAGGAAATGCGCTGGTACTTCGGCATAATATTCATCGGTGTGGCTGTGTTTATGCTGTTGTTCTACTCGCTCGAGTACACTACGGTGCTTACTGCCGAACAGCTTTCGTCGTTCCCGATGGGCTTCGAGGAGACATTCCGTACCTCGTTGTTCAATGTGGTGGCAATAATGACATCGTCGGGTTATCAAGCGACTTGCTTCGACTATGTTGCTTGGGGACAGGCGTTTATCATACCGACGGTACTTCTTATGGCTGTCGGCGGTTGTTCGGGTTCGACGAGCGGTGGCATCAAGGTTTCGCGAATTGCCATTGCTGTGAAAAACCTTATCGCCGACCTCAAGCGTCAGCTTCATCCGCAGGCCGTGATTCCCGTAAAGATGTCGAAGCGTTCGCTCGAGCAGACAACCGTTATGCGAGTTATGGCGTTCATAATGATGTACATAATCACTGTGCTTGTCGCTACATTGTTGCTCACCTGCTTGGGAATGGATTTCACAAGTTCGTTTGTTTCCTGCGTTTCGGCAATGAGTAACATCGGTCCTGCATACGGAATGACTGGTCCGGCAACGACTTTCGCCGCCATTCCCGACGTCGCAAAGTGGATACTTTCTGGCATGATGCTTGTCGGCAGGTTGGAAATATTTACGGTATTGCTGCTGTTTACAAAGGAATATAAGGTTACGAAATAAATTATCAAAACCTATTTAAAGTGTTCGTATTTTTACTATATTTGCACTCTCAAACTAATATTAGAAATGAGTTATAAGTCGGTGAAGTTTGTAATAGACCTACTGAAAAAGAATGGCTTTGTGTTCAGAAGTCAGAAAGGTAGCCATATAAAATTTGAGAAGGACGGAAGGATTGTAGTCGTGCCAAACCATGGCAGCAAAGGTGTGGAAAAGGGAACTTATTACAACATACTGAAACAGGCTGGAATAGAAGAAAAATAAAATATCAAAAATATGAAGACGGTAGAAGTAATTGTAGAGTATGCGGAAAAGAATTTGAGTGCCTATATCGAGGGCGTTCCGATATTCACGGTTGGCAACGACTTGAACGAAATTGAACGCAATATGCGCGAAGCCATTGAGTTGTATCTTGAAGACAATCCTAATCCTTGCGAGCAACTTACTGGCGATTATGAGTTGAAGTTTCGGATTGATATGGCGACTTTCATCAACTACTACAGCGGTATATTCACTAAGGCGGCATTGAGTCGTATTACAGGCATAAATGAACGCCAGCTTTGGCACTACGCTGCAGGTACGCACAAGCCTCGCAAAAAACAATCGGAGAGAGTCCAAAATGGAATCAAATCTCTTACTAAGGAATTGGAAGCTATCAGTTTAGCATAGAAGTAAAGAAATCATCGAATTATAAAATTTTGAAACATACAAAAAAGGAATACACGATATAATGTAAAGACGCAAAATTTTGCGTCTCAACTAGAATGCAAGAAACTTTTAAATATTACTTAGTACAGTCGTGCCATGGCGCGACTCAACATTGAATTGTTGAATTGTTGAATTGTTGAATTTTTAAATTATTAAATTTTTAAATATGAAAAACATAACATTACTTTTAGTTTGCGCACTTTCATTTTCTGCGCTCGCTTTTGCCGACAACGACAAACCCTTAAAGGTCGAGGACATGCCAATGACCGCACAGGAATTTTTGAGAACTTACTTCCCGAAGGAAAATGTCAGATCCGTAATGCTTGACGAGAAGGACGGCGACTACGAGGTGAAACTTGAAAACGGTGTGAAGATTGAGTTCAACAAGATTGGCTCGTGGATGGAAATCGAAGGCCATGTTGCTCTGCCAAAGGGAATCGTAAGCAGCAATATTTACGACTATGTTGCTCACAACTACAAGAAGGCAAAGATTTACAAGATTGAGCGCGACAAGAATGGCTTCGAAATCGAGCTCGACACTGATGTTGAACTTAAGTTCGACCTTAACGGAAATTTTGTAAAGGAGGAAAAATAATAGTATATGAAAAATATTTTTCTGCTTGCGTTGATTTCCCTGCTTTCGCTGTGTGCGTTCGGGCAGGACGAAGATTTTATAGGTGGCAATTGTACCAGCATTATGGTAGGCAAGAAGGCATCTGCCGATGGTTCGGTGATTACTTCTCACACCTGCGACGGTCGTTACCGCACTTGGATGACCATTGAGCCTGCAGCCAACTACAAGGATGGTGCTACCCACAAGGTTTACAAGGGCACAATGCACACCAAGAGCCGCACCGATACTACGGGCGTAACGCTCGCTGGTGAAATTCCGCAGGCAAAGCACACCTACGCTTACCTCAATACTGCTTATCCTTGTCTCAACGAAAAGCAGCTTGCCATTGGCGAGACTACTTTTTCTGGTCCCGATACGCTTGTCAACAGCAAGGGAATGTTTTTGATTGAGGAACTTGAGCGTGTTGCTCTTATGCGTTGCACAACGGCTCGCGAAGCTATTAAACTCATCGGAAGCCTTGTAAAAGAATACGGCTATGGTGATGGCGGCGAGTGCATTACGATTGTCGACAAGAACGAGGTATGGCAGATGGAAATCCTTGGCGAAGGTCCCGACAAGATTGGTGGTGTGTGGGCTGCAAAGCGCATTCCCGACGACCATGTTGGCGTGTCGGCAAACATAGCTAGGATAGGGCAGATGGAGCGCAACAATCCCGACTACTTTATGGCATCCGACAATGTTGAGGAAGTTGCCAAGAAGTACAACCTTTGGGACGGAAACGAGCCATTTGTCTTCTGGAAGGCTTTTGCTTCGTCGTATGGCGCAGGCAAGAACTTCAAGGAACGCGAGTTCTTCATTCTCAGTAGTTTGGCTCCATCGCTCGGACTTAGCATGGATATGGACGAATTGCCGTTTTCTGTTAAGCCCGACGAGAATGTCGATGTCCGTAAGGTAATTGAACTTTTCCGCAGCACCTACGAAGGCACCGATCTTGATATGACTCGTAATGTGCGTATGGTTACAAAGAAGCGTCTCGACGACGGCACTATGGTTGACGATACGATTGTAAGTCCGGTTGCTAATCCGTGGCTTGGTACAAATCTGCGCAATACCTTGAATTTCATAGCTCCAGAAACTGTAACTTTCCAGCGCACTGTGGCTGTAGCCTGGTGTTCGTACTCGCACATAATCCAGTTGCGCAGTTGGTTGCCCGACGAGGTTGGTGGCATCTGCTGGATGTCGGTTGACAATCCCGCGCAGACACCACGAGTGCCAATTTTCAGCGGAACAACCGCATTGCCAAAGGCTTACGATGTCTGTGGACAGAAGCAACTCGACGACAACTGCGTGCTGTGGACTTATCGCAAGGCAAACAAGTTGGCTACCGTGGCATGGCAATCGACAAGACCAGTTGTCGAAAGTGCACTCAAATCGTACGAGGATGATGCATTTGCCGGTCTTAAGGATCTGGAACAGAAGGTTGTTGACAACGGCAATGCCAAGAAGTCGGCTAAACTTTTGAATGCCTATACCAGCGATAATTTTGAGAAGTCGGCTAAGAAATGGAAGAGCCTTGAGGAAATGTTCTGGCTGAAGTTTGGAATGGGATTTTAATACAGTTGAAAGTTGAGAGTTAAAAGTTGAGAGTTGCTGACAAGATGCAAAAAAAATGACAATTGGCTAACAGCCATTTGTACAGTCGCAAAATTTTGCGTCTCAACAGAAACGGCGTTAGCCATTGAACTTTGAACCAGAAACGTGAAACCAGAAACGGGCGTTAGCCCATGAAACTTAGAAACTAGAAACAAAGAAACTTTACCTATGCGAATTGACATTATAACCGTTTTACCCGAAATCCTTGATGGACCGCTGAATAATTCCATAATCAAGCGGGCAACCGACAAGGGAATTGCCGAAGTTCATATCCACGACCTACGCGAATACGGCCTTGGTCGTCACAAGCAGGTTGACGACTACGCCTTTGGTGGTGAGGCTGGCATGGTGATGATGATAGAACCTATCTACAACTGCATCAGCGATTTGAAAAAGCAGCGCGACTACGACCTTGTAATTTATACTTCGCCCGACGGTAAGCCGTGGAAGCAGAAGGAAGCCAATCGCATAAGCATGATGAGCAACATTATAATCCTTTGCGGACATTACAAGGGCATCGACTATCGCATTCGCGAACATCTTATCGACGAGGAATTTAGCATTGGCGACTTTGTGCTCACTGGTGGCGAACTTGCCGCAGCAATGATGTGCGACAGCATTATCCGCGTTATCCCCGGTGCCATCGGCGACGAACAGTCGGCCTTGTCCGATTCTTTTCAAGATGGACTTTTAGCTCCGCCTGTATATACACGTCCTGCCGAATTTAATGGTTGGAAGGTGCCTGACATTTTGCTTTCTGGAAACTTTGCCAAGATAGATGAGTGGAAAGAGGAATTAGCCTACGAGCGCACAAAGGTGTTGAGACCTGATTTGCTGGAAGAATAGAAGATTATTACTTTATCCTATCCCCACAAAATTCTCTTCGTCCACATTTTTCACAATGGCTGCCCATCCATACGCTGTCGAACTGGTTGATGGCCGCTTCAACAATTTCGGGATCGTTGGTGAAAATCCCCGCCTCGAAGTTGCGTTTCTGCGGACTTTTCATGCCGATTCCGGCGCCAGTGAGGTTTGCTGATCCAATGTAGGCACTTTCCATATCGAAGATCATAATTTTGAAATGGACGCGCGGACAAAGTACTCGTTCAAGATTGGTATGCAGGATAGGGTAGCGGTCGAAGTCGGTGCGGAAGTTTTCGCCTGGTTCCTTGGCATGAATAAGTCGAATTTCAATTCCTTTTTTCAGAAGCGAAGCAAGAACGCCAAGCATAGGAACAACGTCGTTACCTTGTTTTAGGTACAAATCCTTTATGTCGGCAGTGCCAATCCAAAGGGTTCTCTTTACATTTGTGAGCTTTGAAAGCACTTCGGTGTAGTGCTGTTCGTTGGCAATGTATTTCAGAAATGGTGACATAAATTTTTTCTATCCCAGTAGAGCCTCAATGTCCTTTTCTATTTTTCTAGGAGCTTTGGTTGGTGGATAGCGTTTGATTTTTGTGCCATCGCGTGAAATTAGGAACTTGGTGAAATTCCATTTTATTTTTCTGCTGAGGAAACCTCTGGCTTCCGTTGTCAGGTATTTGAAGATAGGGTGGGCGTTCTCACCGTTGACATCGACTTTTTTCATCATCTGGAATGTCACGCCATAGTTGAGCTGGCAGAAACTTGAAATTTCGCTGTCGGTACCCGGGTCCTGATGAGCAAACTGGTTGCACGGAAATCCGATGACTACAAGCCCTTTGTCCTTGTATTTCTGGTTCAGTTCTTCCAACCCTGCGAATTGTGGCGTAAAACCGCATTTGCTTGCTGTGTTGACAATCAGCAATACTTTGCCCCTGAATTGGGAGAAGTCGAGCACTTGCCCGTTGCTCATTATGGCCTTGTAGTCGTATATTCGTGACATAAAAATACTATTTGGGGCAAAAATAACAATATTTGTGGAATACAATTGTTTTGTGTGAAAAATAAAAGGGAGAACTTTCGCTCTCCCTTTATCTAATGATGTGAAAATTCTTTAGAATTTCAGCTTTTCGATGAGTTCAGCAACGCGGTTTGAATAACCCCATTCGTTGTCGTACCAAGTCAAGGTCTTCAACAAGCGGCCCTTGAGCATAGTTGACTGAGCGTCGAAAATTGACGAATGTGAGTTGTGAACGATGTCGATTGATACGAGAGGTTCTTCCGAGTATTCGATGATACCCTTCATAGGACCTTCAGCAGCCTTCTTTATTGCTGCGTTAACTTCTTCGATAGTAACGTCCTTCTTCAACAAGCAAACCAAGTCAACCGATGAACCTGTTGGGGTTGGTACGCGAACTGCCATACCGTCGAGTTTGCCATTGAGAGCTGGGAGAACCTTACCTACAGCCTTTGCAGCACCAGTAGTGGTAGGAATCTGCGAAACAGCGCACGAACGAGCTCTTCTGAGGTCTTTGTGCGGACCATCGAGAACAATCTGGTCGTTGGTGTACGAGTGGATTGTAGTCATAAGACCGTATTCAATGCCGAAGTTGTCGTTGAGAACCTTTGCGATAGGAGCGAGGCAGTTGGTTGTGCATGAAGCGTTCGAAACGCACTGTACGTCCTTTGTGAGAACTTCTTCGTTAACACCAAGAACAACCATTGCATCGATGTCGTCCTTTGCAGGAACGGTAAGGATAACCTTCTTTGCACCGTTCTTCAGGTGGTCGCGGTAACCGCCCTTAGGACTTTCCTTGCTGGTGAAAAGACCAGTCGATTCGATAACTACGTCTGGAGTTTCCGGCCAAGGAATGTTGGCAGGATTTCTTTCAGCACTGATCTTAATTTCCTTGCCGTTTACGATGATAGCGCTGTCGTTGTAGGAAACTTCCTTGTCGAACTTGCCCTGAGTCGAGTCGTACTTCAGCAGGTGTGCCAATGTCTTGGTATCAGTAAGGTCGTTGATACCGATAATTTCTATATTGTCGCGTCCGAATGCAATCTTGAATACATTACGACCGATGCGACCAAAACCGTTAATTGCTACTTTTATTTTAGCCATAATATTTATTGTTTTTAAATTTCTGCAAAGTTATTAAATAAAGTATTAGGTGTGCCAAATTTTTAATGATATTTTACAACATATTTTTTTGTGTGGTTTCTATGGCTACGCCGTTTAACTTCGTTGAGGGCTTCGCCGTTCAATGGCTGACGCCGTTTTTGGGTTTCTATGGGCTAACGCCCGTTTCTGTGGGCTGGCGCCCGTTTCAGGTTTCATGTTTCAGGTTTAACGTTTCTGGTTCAACGTTTAACGTTCAATGTTCTAGGATTTAAAGATTTAATAATTTAACAATTCAATGATTGTAGCGGCGCAATGCGTTGCGCCGATTTGCAATACGTTGCGCCGCAAAAAAATCGTAAATCGTAATTCGTCAATCGTAAATTACATTATCTTTGCATTTCGTAATTGTACAACAATGAAGATAGTAAAGAAGACTTGGATTGGAATATTGGCGCTGGCTACCGCTGTGGTTGCGGCATGCACGTCGACTAAACGCACGTCCGAAAGTGCCGAAGCTGTGCCTCCCGCCGACAATGATGAACTCGGTGAAAACGAAAATGTCGCCATGCCCAAGGATTCGATAAATGCACGTCGTGCTGAACTGCAGGCTCGTATCGAGAAGTTGCGCGCTATAATCAAGGATCGTGAAATGTCGTGCGTGTATGGTTCGCCGGAAGTTCTTCAGGAGTACAGTGCTCATACACGCGAACTGCGTCACGAAGCCGATTCGTTGCAGAATGAACTATTGCAAATGCTCCAGTCGGAAAAAGATTCTCTTAAGGAACGCTTGGATGCTATAGATGAAACTGTTAACAATAGGTCGGGAGCAAAAGTTTACGGCCCGCCAGAGATGATTAATAGATATAACAATCACAACAAGAAATTGCGCGAAAATCGTGATTCTCTGCAGCATGAGATTGAAAAAATCGACAACGAAATAGAAAGCATTAAGAATAACAGCAAGCAGTAGTGTCGGAATTCTCTTTATATAAGCGTCTTTCGCTTGAATTGAATCGTGCGGTGCTTTCGTTGCGCGCCGACGAGCATCATCTTCACCAGCTTTTCTGGGAATGCACCTTGCGCTGCAACCTCAACTGCCGTCACTGCGGAAGCGACTGCCGTGTGGTTTCGCAGCAGGAGGATATGCCGCTTGCCGATTTCGTGAAAGTTCTCGACGATATAAAAGCCCACGTTTCTACATACGACATCATGGTGATTACAACAGGAGGCGAACCGCTTGTGCGTGCCGACATTGCCGAATGCGGACGGGCAATCACCGAGCGTGGATTTATCTGGGGCATGGTGACAAACGGCATGTTGCTCACCGATGAAAAACTTGCTGAGCTCGTACGTAATGGTCTGCGTTCCATTGCAATAAGTCTCGATGGCTTTTCCGACGACCATAACTGGATGCGTGGGCACGAAGCAAGCTATGCAAATGCAATGCGTGCCATCGAGGCTTTGAAAAAGCAAAGTGGGCTAGTGTGGGACGTTATTACTTGCGTGAACAAGCGCACAATAAAATATTTGCCCGAATTTCGCGATTTTCTGATTGAAAACGGTGTGCGCAAGTGGCGTTTGTTCAGCGTGTTCCCGTCTGGACGAGCCGCCGGTGACCCCGAATTGCGCTTAAGCAACGAGGAGTTTGTGCGGATGATGGATTTTATAAAATTGACTCGTCTCGAAGGTAAGATTGATACAAGTTATGCCTGCGACGGATTTCTCGGTCGCTACGAGGGCGAGGTTAGGCGCAAGTATTTCAACTGCAGTTCGGGCGTGAATGTGGCATCCATCCGTGCCGATGGGGCTATATCTGGTTGCTTGAGTATCCGAAGCGACTACAATCAGGGCAATATCTACAGCGATTCGTTCTGGGAGGTGTGGGAAAAACGCTTCGAGAAGTTCCGCAACCGCAAATGGATGCGTACTGGCGACTGCAAATCGTGCAAGGTTTGGCGATATTGCCAGGGCAATGGAATGCATCTCCGCGATGAAAATGGTAAGTTGAAAATGTGTCAGTATCAAATGATTAATGGGAAATAAATATGGATTATAAGCATTACATTGAAAAACTAAAACTTATGCCACATCCCGAAGGCGGATACTATCGTCAGGTTTATGGTAATGATGAAAGTGGAGAAAAGCAAATCTCTACCATATATTATATGCTTTGTGGAGATGAGTTTTCGGCTTTCCACAAGTTGCATGGTATGTCAGAAATATGGTACTACCATGCTGGCGAATGCCTTGATATATATGTTATTGATGTCAATGGCGAACTAGTTGTTCATCATTTGTCTGCAGATGCCGAAATGCAGGTTGTAATTGAACCTGAACAATGGTTTGCTGCAGAATTGCCTGGCAAGAAGGGCTTTTCTCTTGTCGGATGCGCAGTGGCACCAGCGTTCAAATTTGAGAATTTCGAACTTGCGAAAAAAGAAAACCTTTTGCACGCTTATCCTCAGCATGGTGCGTTGATAGAAAGGTTGTGCAGATAAGCAGATTCTGTTTTCCTATTTGCATATAAAGAAATATATTTGCACCCAAATAAAAACGAACAGTCATGAATATAAGAAGATTACTTTATGCAATTGTTTCACTGGCAATGTGTGTGATGGTTTTGTCGTGCCAGAACAAGGAAAATGCTAGTGTTAGTGAACCCGAAACCGCAGTCAAGGAAGAAGTTTCAACAGTTGAAGCAACTACCGCCGATACGACTGTATCAGAGGCATCTAAGAATGGTTTTGTCGTTGTTACTGATGTAGTTCCCGATGCAATTCTGGAAATCCGTTATTTCAGCACATTCAACTTTATGGGTGTGCGCGTCGATGGTTACAATGCGCCTATCGCTTACCTTACCAAGGAGGCTGCCGATAGCCTAAAGGCCGTCAGCGACGATGTGAAAGCTATGGGCTACCGTCTGAAGATTTTCGATGCATATCGTCCACAATGTGCTGTAGATCATTTTGTTCGCTGGTCGCACGAAGCTTCCGACACTCTTATGAAACGCTATTTCTATCCGGATATTGATAAGCCTCGTCTGTTTGAGGAAGGTTACATTGCAAAGAAAAGCAGACATACCTGTGGTTCAACCATCGACCTCACGCTTTTCGATATGAATACAGAAAAGGAGGTTGACATGGGCTCACCATTCGACTGGCTAGGCGAGGAAAGTCATCCCGACTATGCTGGCGTAACTCCCGAACAGCACAAGAATCGTATGATTCTGCGCGATGCAATGGTTCGTCACGGATTCAGAGGCATTAGCACCGAGTGGTGGCACTTTGTTCTAAAGAACGAACCTTATCCTGATACATATTTTACATTCCCGATAGAGTAGGAAAGGTTGTTTTTTGCCCCCAATTACTTTAAGGGCCTTAATGTCATTAAAGGCCTTAATATGGGGGCAAAGAAAAAACAACCTTTCCTAGTTATTCTTTTCCGCAAATCGCGTAATCCTGGCTTTCTGCCAAATATTCTTTTAGTGCATTTCCATATTCCGGGAAAATGTCACCGACTCTGCCTAGTCCGCTGATATACGGATTGATGTGTCGCTTCTTGGCATATATAACTCTTGAGTCGGGATTGTCGGCTGTGTGGATTATGGTCGAATAGCTTCTGAACTTTTTCCATTCCTTTACCGAGAACTCGTTGTTCAAAAGTTTTTCGATTACAGGCGTTTCGCCAAGATATAAGTCGCTTTCAGCGATTATTCCGCGTATTATGCATTCCTTTAATATCTCGGCAAGCCGTTGCATTGAGTAGCGGTCTTCATCGGCAACATATATGCGTGAGCATTGAAGCGACAACTTTGCAAATACCAGGGCTTTGTCCTTGTTGGTAAACATTATTTCGGATTGACCATCTTCGTTTGTGCCGACTATGAGGTTGTCATACAGTTCCTTGGCCTTTTCGGGGCTAGCGAGTTTGTAGTTCACAATGTTGCCTATTGTGTATTCAAGTCTATCGGCCGAAAGGCGCGGAGTGTCGTTGTCGGCAATGGGGTAGAGGTGATAGTCGGCGACTTCGGCTGTCTTCATGCCATATTTTTGGAGATAATGCTGTATCTCGGCAGATTTTTCAATTATCGTCTGGGTGCCGTTTTCGGTAGATTCTTGTGTTAGGTAGTCGCCATGCATGAAGTCGATTACATGAGCGAACGCTGGCGACGAAATATCGTGTAGCAGACCTGCCGTGCTTTGCTTTTTGTCGCGGGTAAAGTGCCATACAATAAGGGCAACACCAATGCTATGGTAGTATCGTGAGTATTTATCCAGTCCAGCAAACATCGGAAAACAGGTGTATTCGCATCCGCAGTTCATGCCTATGTCGTCGAGGCGGAGCATTGCGGGTGTTTGTGCTATTTCACGAATGAATTCAGGAAATTCAGTCGAGTATATATGATGAAGATCCATGGTCAAATTTTTTGCAAAGGTAAGGCGTATGTGTCAAAAAGAGACCTGAAATTGCTTTGAAAATGTTATATGTGTCAAAAAGAGACCTAAAACAAGCTTGAACTATTTCTTTTTCAAAGGCTTATGTGCTTTTAAAAAATCTTGGATAAACACTTTTCTACGTTCCAGGCTGATGCCCTTGTGCAGATTAAGTTTTGCTTTCAAATCCGAGTTTAGCGATTCCAAAGCATTGTTTGTGTTTGGGATATTTAGTTCCGGGAAGTCGTACCATGTCCACAGCCACGGCATATTTCTCTTCAGGCTTAAATACGCACTACGCAAGTTTTTGTGTACATAGTGGGTTTTCCCATTGGCATCAGCGCTTCTCTCAAGAAGGAAATCATGCCATTTCTCTTCCCATTCTCCAAATGCACCGACAAACGATTCCTTGTCCGTATGGCAAAGCAACCGCGAAAGTTCCAGCAACTCTATGGAAGCTTCCAGTTTCGGATGTAGCGTAAGTTTTGTCTTTACCGCCATTACCTGATGGAACTGGCACAACTGAAACTTGCATTCAGGGAAAATATTCCTCAGCCCCTTGAGACCATCACAGACAACTGCCAGAATGGTAAAGCCATGCAATGCCAGATAGTCTACCCCCTCTTTGTAGTCGGCTACAGTCTCTCGCTTATAAATGAACTTGTACCAGAGGACATCACCTTCTATGGCATCCTTGAATATGACTACGCCAAAACGACGGCCCCAGTATGTCGCATCCATCATAACAATGACATATCGTCCTGCTTTATTTGGCAAAGCATAACAATACTTGCTGGCAAGATGGCGATGAATTGTGCTCCTTGAAACGTCAAATTTTGAAGCAAGATCTTTTGCGGTAAGATTTCCTTGCGCAAAAGCGGAGTTAACCTCGTAGTCTGTCAGCCTATGATGCCCGACGAAATATCGTTTGCAATCCTTGCAATACCATCTTTGATGGCCATTCTCGCGACCCTTTTTTATCGTGTTGTTCGACCCACAATGAAAGCATTTTTTTTGTCATAAATGTTTTGACTGCTATAATACAAATAAAAATCAACAACTTACAAGGATTCCAGGTCTCTTTTTGCGACTTAAGCCAAAGGTAACGATAATGAAGGAATGTTGGCTTGAAATATCTTATTAGCGAAAAATTATGTTGATTAAAAATTATAAATCAAAAAAATGTGTGTAGTAAATGAATTTTTGTATATTTGCAAACGCTTATGGCGAGTATAAATTTTAATTATTAGATATGAGGAAAGTAATTTTTACAATGTTGATTATTGTTGCTGGAATAATTTCGGCAACAGCAAAACCAGATGTAGTATTGGTAAAGGGTTCGTTGTCTGCGCTCAAGTCGTCAAAGGCAAAAGTATTTGTGCGCTGGGATTATTCGAACAGTACAATCGAAGGTAAGGAAGTTGGTGCGTATCTTAAGGAACGTGGAGAAGATTGGGTGCGTGACTATGATGCTGAGATTGCTCGTGCAGAGGCAAGTTTCCGTGAACGTCTTGACGAGAAGTCGGGTGATGTTTCGACTGTAGCGGGAGAAGACGCTGCTGAATACATCATTGTGATGAAAGTTAGCGATTTCCAGTATGGTCAAGCAGCATTGTCTGCAATTGTAGGTTTTGGCGCTGGAGATTCTCACCTTTCTGGTACTATGGAGATATATAAGAGGGGACAAAGCGAGCCAATTGCTGTTCTCGATGTTGATGGTGTGCCAGGTTCGGGTTATGGAAACGAGATCCGCAGAGTAGAGGCATATCGTGAATTGGCCGAGAACTTGGCTAAACTCATTAAGAAGGGGAAATAAAGATTTCATATATCACACTCTTTTTCTTGTACGGCATTGCATTGGCAGTGCCGTATTTTTTATGGATAAGGTTGTAAAGGAAAAGTAACTAGTTGTTTGGCATGGTATTTTGCAAGATGAATACTTGAACTTTTGGCTGTTTTTATCTTAAAATCTTTATTACCTTTGCAGTTCAATTGTTTCTGTATGGCAGAAAAGAAAAAACATAGGTTATGGGCTTGGCTAACACGACCTTACCAGTTGGTAATATACCGCGATGGTAATTTCGAGGTGCTAAAGAAAATCCATCTGAACAAAATGGGGTTTTCTCTTATCGTTGTGGCTATGTTCGTGATTTTCTTTGCAATAATATCGCTTCTTGTGGTATATACACCATTGAAATATTTGGTTCCAGGCTATCCCGATCGTCAAACATTTGAACTTATATACAAAAATGCTGAGCGCGTTGATAGCCTGTCGGCTGAACTTGATGCCCGCGAGGAATACCTCAATATGATACGCGACATTATATTTTCCGAGGTGCCAGTTGATGCAGACTTTGTTGTGCCAGTGGGAAACTTGACCGATGAGCAGATTCGCGAGTTCAACGATCCTACGAAACCTCGTCAGCGCTACGATGATTCAGATAATGTGAATGTCGTAAGCAAAAATGATATAGTGCCAAGCCTTTTTGTCCCAATGAAGGGAATCATTACCAATGGTTTCGACAAGGTACATAGGCATTTTGGTATCGACATTGCTCCAACTTCCGATGTCACTGTTTTTTCGGTATTGCCAGGAATTGTGATCGAAAGCAACTATACGATAGAAAATGGCTATTCGGTGATTCTCCAGCATGCCAACGGCATATTGTCGGTATACAAGCATTGCGAGCAACCTATTGTAGTTGAAGGTCAGAAAGTTCGTCAGGGCGAGCAGATTGCCGTATATGGTAATTCTGGTGAAAATACCACTGGCCCGCATCTGCATTTTGAATTGTGGCTTAACGGAGAACCATTGAACCCAACGGAATACATTGAATTTTAATGGAACAGAAACGAAAAAACATAGCAATTCTAGGATCTACGGGTTCAATTGGAACTCAGGCGTTGGATATTATTCGCGATTATCCCGACAAGTTCTCGGCTGAGGTGCTAGTCGCTAACAATAATGCACAATTACTTATAAGTCAAGCGCGTGAGTTTGAACCAAATTTTGTCGTCATTGCCAATAAGGAGAAATATCCTGAGGTGCGTGATGCTCTTTCCGATTTGCCGATAAAGGTTTATGCTGGTGCCGAAGCTGTTCTCGACGTTGTGGCAATGGACTGTGTTGACATGGTTTTGGCTGCTATGGTCGGTTTTGCCGGACTTATGCCTACAATCAGGGCGATTGAGGCAGGGAAGGTGGTTGCGCTTGCAAACAAGGAGACGCTTGTGGTCGGCGGTAGCATTATTTGCAACAAACTCAAGGAAAGCCAGTCGGCTTGCATTGTGCCTGTGGATTCCGAGCATTCGGCAATTTTCCAGTGCCTGCGTGGTGAGAATATCGACGATGTGGAGAAACTTATCCTAACCGCTTCTGGTGGACCATTCTTTGGTCGAAAAGTCGATTTCTTGAAGGATGTTACTGCTGAGCAGGCATTGAACCATCCAAATTGGAAAATGGGTAGCAAGGTGACTATTGATTCGGCATCGCTTATGAACAAGGGGTTCGAGGTCATCGAGGCGCATTGGCTGTTTGGAATTCCTGCCGACAGGATAGAGGTGCTTGTGCATCGCCAGTCGATAGTGCATTCGATGGTGGAGTTTTCTGATGCTTCAATAAAGGCGCAGATTGGTGCTCCCAGCATGAGGATTCCAATACAATATGCCTTTGATTATCCTAACAGGTCGTATTCGCCGAAGAACCGTTTTTCATTCCTCGAAAATGGTTGCAATCTGACATTTGAAAAACCAGACATTGAAACTTTCCGCTGTCTGCAAATTGCCTACGATTGCCTATCGCAGGGAGGAAACGCTCCATGTATAATGAATGCCGCTAACGAAATTGCTGTCGATGCCTTCCTGAAAGGACGTATAGGTTTCATGCGTATTCCTGAAATAATTGAGTCAACCCTCGAAAAATTGCCCTATGAAAGCATGATTACAATAGATTCGTGTTTCGCAACTGATAGTGAGGCTAGGAGAGTGGCTGAAAAACTTGTCGGGAAAAGTTAGATGTAACTTTTATTATTTCTCAGCAAGCAATTCCATAATTTTCAAGTCCTTTTTATAGGTAATCTTTATGTTCGAATCGTCGCCGTCGACGATGAAAATCCTTTCGTCTGGAAGGTAGCGTACAACAACGCCGCAGTCGTCGGTAGCGACAAAGTCGGAATCGGCCATGGCAAGTTTGTATGCTTTTGAGATGGTTTCGTAACGAAAACCCTGCGGTGTTTGTTGGCATCGAAGTGTTGAGCGTTTGGGGATACGACCAATGAATTCCCCCGATTCGTCAACTTCGACAATTGTGTCGGTTGACGGAACAGAAACGGCTACAGCATTATTATTTCTCAATGCATCAACCACATCGGCAATAATTCTTTGTGAAACCAGTGGACGAACCGCATCGTGAAATATCAGATTGCAATTCACGCCTTCGTAGGCTTTTATTGCCGAAATACTTGAATCAGAACGTTCTGCTCCTCCATCAAGAATTTTTTTCACCTTTGTCCATGAGTTGCGAGCGACAATCCTGTTTATTTCCGAAACAAAATCCTTGTTTACGACAACCGCAATTTCGTCAATGCAGTCGCATTTTTCAAAGGCATCAACGGAGTATTCGATTATCGCACGATCATTAACCTCGATGAACTGCTTTGGCAAGTCGCCACCTATGCGACGTCCACTTCCACCTGCCAAAACCACAGCAATATTCAGTCTTTCCATTGTCATTTTATTCGATGCTGACAACCTTAAATTCTGTACGGCGGTTTTGCGCACGGCCTTCTTCTGTGTCGTTGGTAGCAACAGGAACAGAGAAGTCGTATCCGCTATACGACAGGCGTTCCTTTGCAATTCCCTGCGAAACAAGGTAGTTGTAAACCGACTTAGCACGATTTTCCGAAAGTGTCTTGTTGTATGCCTTTGTGCCTACATTGTCGGTATGACCGCCGATTTCTATCTTCATCTTCGGGTTTGCGTTCATGTATTCCACAACTTTGCCAAGCTCGGTGTATGAGTCGGGTAGGAGGTCGTAGCTGTCGGTCTTGAAGAAGATGTTTTTCAGAACAACCGTCACACCCTTTTCTATCGGTTGCAATGGGATATTCATAATGTATGGTTCCTCTGGATGCTCAAGGTTGGTGAGCGAAAAGTTTTCGGAGTAGAACAGATAGCCCTCGCGCGAAACGTTGAATGCATAGTCCTTGTCGATTGGCAGGCAGACCATATATTCACCGTTGCTTTCCTGCGAATACATGTCAACAACCTTTTCACCGCTTTCAATGTCAAGCATTTCGCATTTTGCTTTCAGCCTTTCGTTGGTCTTCGAGTCGTAGATATAGCCTTTTACGTATGTAACGGTAACTGGCTTAACCTCAGGCGGAAGTTCAAAGCCAAATATGTCGAGGTCGCGCTTTGTGCCCGATGACGAAAACATAGCAAGGTCGCCTTTGGCGTTTACAATAAGACTTCTCTCTTCGCCCAGAGTATTTATTGGGTAACCGATATTTTTCGGCTTCGACCAAGTTCTTCCTTCGTCTTCGGTTTTTGAAACGAACAGGTCGTAGCTGCCAAGTCCGGGATGACCTTTAGATGCAAAATACAAGGTCTTGCAGTCGGGGTGTATGAACGGAGAAATATCCTCGTAGGGCGTGTTTACTTTTCCGCCAAGGTTTTCTGCTGGCTTCAATGCATTACCCTTGCTGTCGATTTGTATGCGCCAGATGTCTGTTTTGCCGAAACCACCCGACCGTGACGACGAGAAATACAGGTATTTGCCGTCTGATGACAGTGACGGGTTGCTCTCCCAGAATTCGGTATTTACCGAACGCATATTTTGTGGTTGCGACCATTGTTTGCCTTCCCAGAACATTATGTACAAGTCGCAGCTTCCTTTGCCGTCTGGACGGTTGCAAGCCGTTATAACACAGGTTTTTCCATCTGCTGAGATACACTGAGCACCTTCGTTTAGCTCGGTATTGATTCTTCCGGGAAGCGGAGCTCCTGCATCGTATTTGCCTGTTTCAGGATTACGGTAGGCATAAAACAGGTCTTCGTGCATATTTGACTGGCTTCGCGATGGATTTCTCGGATTTAGTGGGATTTGCCTCGTAAAGACTAGCATTTCCTCGTCAGCCGAAAGCGATGGCCAGTATTCGTCCCATTCTGTATTTATTCTGCCAACACTATGAGGCCTGAAATTCACAGGATTTCGCACTGCACTATCGGAAAAAGTTATGTATTCGCGCAGACGGTCAGTGTCATATTTTTTGTAAATCTTCAAATCGGCATTTTCGTAAAAGAAGTCGATGTATTTTTTTGCTGAGGCATATTCGCCGATGCCGTAGTTGTGCATTGCAAGCTTTAGCGTTATTCCGTAGTCGAAATGCGGGTCAAGGTCAACAACCTTCTCGTAAAACTTTATGGATGTCTTAATGTCGCCAAGGAAATCATATATTTCTGCCTTCAGCATATAAGGTTCAATGAACATTGAATCCTTTGCAATGGCATTGTCGGCTTCCTGCAAGGCGAATTTGATTGTCTGGTCCGATTTTCCATTCTGGTAATAAGCGACAGCTTTTTCAAAACACTTTATAGCCGCTTTCGACTTTGTGTGGTATTCCTCGTTCTGCGAAAAAACGAATCCGCAAACGAACAACAGAGCCAATATGCAAAATAATTTCTTCATATTCAAAATGCCTTTGCTTTAAAAATTAGCATCCTTGTTTTTCTCCTTCAAATAACATTCATAAAGGTGCTTGCCTATTTTATCTTTCTTAAACTCCTTTTCATGTTCATATGGTGTTGTTGAAAGCCTTATTTTGGCAATTCCATTTTTAAAAGTCTCTAACTGCGATGAATCTATGTTAAATCTAACGACAGAAGAAAAAGCTGAAATCGTTTTTTTTACGCCATCTCGCTCCACCTCACTTGTAAGCATATCGCATGACATTACAGTTCCTGACAATTTAAAAACATCATCTGCAAATGTTCTTATCATCATTGTTGGTTTTTCCGTAAATTTTGACAAATCAGATTCAAAAGTTACATCAATAAAGAATTTCGTATCATCAAAAACAACCAAATAATTAACTATGCAACCATCAGGAGCAAAAGCTTTGTGTGTATATCCTACAGGTTGGGCTACTGCAACAAATGCACAAACGAAACAAAGACTAAATATCAATATAAACCTTTTCATATCGTTAAGTTATTTATTAATCCAATAACAAAAAACAAGCCGAGAAAAAATCCCGACTTGCAAATATAATAACTTTTATGGAACTAATTACAAACCTTTGTCCATTGTCAGCAGGAACTCTTCGTTGGATGCAACCTGTGGCAATCTGGTGCGGATGAATTCCATTGCTTCCACCGAATTCATGTCGGCAAGGAACTCGCGCATTACCCAAAGTCTGTTTACCAAATCTGGATTTACAAGCAAATCCTCGCGACGAGTACTCGAAGCGGTAACATCCACAGCAGGGTAAATTCTGCGGTTCGAGAGTTTGCGGTCGAGCTGGAGTTCCATATTACCTGTACCCTTGAATTCCTCGAAAATCACATCGTCCATCTTCGAACCTGTTTCGGTGAGGGCTGTTGCAAGGATAGTGAGCGAACCTCCGTTTTCGATGTTACGAGCGGCACCGAAGAAGCGTTTCGGCTTGTGCAGTGCGTTGGAATCGACACCGCCCGACAAAACCCTACCCGAAGCAGGTGCCACTGTGTTGTAAGCTCGTGCAAGACGAGTGATAGAGTCGAGAAGAATAACCACATCGTGACCGCATTCAACCATACGTTTAGCCTTTTCAAGAACTATGCTTGCAACTTTTACATGGCGTTCTGCTGGTTCATCGAATGTTGATGCGATAACTTCTGCGTTAACGTCGCGTGCCATGTCGGTAACTTCCTCCGGACGCTCATCAATAAGCAATATAATAAGGTAAACCTCTGGGTGATTGTCGGCTATTGCGTTCGCAATTTCCTTAAGCAACACTGTCTTACCAGTCTTTGGCTGTGCAACAATCAAACCACGCTGACCTTTTCCGATAGGAGTGAACAAATCTACAACTCGTGTCGATAGGTTTGCATGTCCCTTACCTGTAATGTTGAACTTTTCGGTTGGGAACAATGGAGTTAGGTGGTCGAAAGGAATCCTGTCGCGAACAAGCATTGGGTCAAGACCGTTTATTTTTATGACCTTTGTCAGAGGGAAATACTTTTCGCCTTCCTTTGGTGGTCTTACCGTTCCTTCGATAGTATCACCGGTCTTTAGTCCGAACAATTTTATCTGCGACTGCGAAACATAAACATCATCTGGAGAATTCAGGTAATAATAATCCGATGAGCGCAGGAATCCGTAGTTTTCCGGCATAATTTCAAGTACGCCGGTCACGGTAACTATTCCTGAGAAATCGTAGTTTGGCTTTGGCTCTTCCACATTATGAACCGGCTGAGCATTTTGTTGCTGGCGGTTGTCAATGTCAAACGACAATTGCTGTGCCTTTTGCTGTTGGTCGTTTCTGCCGTTATCGTTGCGCGGAGCACCATTATTGTTGCGTTGCTGGTCGTTGCGCTGATATTGCTTCCTGAAATCCTGGCGTGGCTGTTGATTTCTGTCGTTTTGTTGCATAACAGCTTGTTCGTTTTTTTGCATGACAGGCTCTGCTTCGCCATATCTTGCGTTTGATTCAGTAACCATTGTAGGCTGTGGTTTCTGATTTTCCTGATTGTTGAATACCAGTTTGGCAGCAGAACCATTTTCATCAAGGTGTGTAGTCATTATTGGCGACTGAATTCTTGCTCTGCGCTGGCGCTTTCTTGGTTCAGACGAATAATCGTCTATTGCCGTTTCTTCTTTATTTTCTACAATAAATTCGCTGGCACTTTCTACAGCACTTGAAATCCGTGGCGGACGACCGCGTCTCGGTCTTTGTTCGTTATTTTCTATACTATGATTATGCTTGATATTAACATCTTTCAGCGGAGCCATTATGTCGGTAACGCCAATTAATGAATCATCGTCATCATCGTCATCGTCATCAATGTCAGGATCTTCTGTATCCTGTATCCTTCTAATCAAATCTTGTTTTCTAAAAGCTTCCACTCTCTTGATACCCAAACCTTTTGCATATTCTCTCAATTCGGGTAGCAACATATCGTTCAACTCTGAATAACTTTTCATCTTAAAGTTAGTTACAAATATTTTTAATTAATCTGTGAAATCAAATAATATCATTTATCAAAGCTACCAATTCCAAAACCTTACAAGCGGTCGAAAAATATTTCCAGTGTGATTTATAATCTTCAGAAATGAATTGATACCTTATCAAATCAATTGCAGTGCAAAGATATATCTTTTTGTGCAGATGCAAGCAAATCGGACATATTTTTTTTCACAGGAACTATTGTCGTTAAAGTGTTATGGCGCAAAGCCTTATCCTTTTTATCAACATGGTAAATCCTACAATGCAAACCTTTGCAGCTTGCGCCAACTCTATGTTTTACGGCAAAATTCAAGCGTATGCGCATAAATTTGCCGTTTGCTTTGTTACCTTACTTTTGCGCCAAGTTCCTTCTCGTAGAACATTATGAGCTTCTGCATGATCTTGTCGATTTGCTTGTCGGTCATCGTCTTTTCGGTGTCCTCGAGCTCGAAACTCAAAGCATACGAAATCTTGCCCGGCTCAAGGTTCTTGCCTTCATAGACATCGAACAGACCGACCTCAACAATATGCTTCGGTTCGGTGCGGCGTGCAACTTCTTCCAACTGTGCGTAGGTTACCGACTTGTCGATGAGCAAAGCAAGGTCGCGACGTACACGCGGGAACTTCGAAATAGGCTGGTATTCAATCTTGTGCGTCTTGGCAAACTTCAGAAGCACATCCCAGTTGATTTCGGCATAGAAAACATCCTGGTCGATGTCCATCTTCTTGAGCAATGCCTTCGAAACAACAGCTATGCGTGCCACTTCTTTGTCCTTCAGCTTGAACGACTGGAAAGTGCTGAACTTTTCATCTGAGGAAACCTCGAACTTTAAAGCCGACATATCAATGCCGATTTTTTTCAGCACTGCCGACACGCCCGACTTCAGCATGAAGTAGTCGGTAGGATTGTCCTTCAGGTTCCAGCTTAGCGGATTGCGCTTGCCGGTAATCCACATTCCGATGTACTGAGTTTCACTGTATGCAGTGATGTCGGAAACCTGCTTCTCTGCATTATAATAATAGGTGCGGCCGAACTCGAAGAACTTAAGGTCGCCGTTCTTGTAGTTCAGGTTGGCCTTTATGCTGTTGAGTCCGCCATAAAGCAGCGACGGACGCATAACGTTCAGTTCGCGGCTCAACGGATTGTAAATCTTCACGATGCGGTTTGCATACTCGCTGTTTTCGGCAATGTCGTCGGCAGAAATCATCGAAAGGCACATTATTTCGGTGTAGCCCATGCCTGTGAGCACATCCGAAACAAGATTCATCATCTTCTGCGGTTCTGGCTTTTCGGGATAGTTGATGCTGAACGAAATGTGGTTCGGAACCTCGATGTTGTTGTAGCCGTAGATTCTCATAATGTCCTCAACCACGTCGGCTTCGCCAGTTACATCCACCCTGTAGGTCGGAATTTCGAGCTTCAGGTCACGACCCTTGTCCTCGAGAATCTTCATATCGAGCAGACCGATGATTTCGCGCACGCGGGCTTCGGGAATTTCCTTGCCGATGAGCGCATTGCCACGGTCAATATTGTAATCTACTATTGCCGGTTCGATTGGATTTGGATACACATCGGTAATTTCGGAAGCGATACGACCGCAGCCCATCTCAACAATCAGGCTTGCGGCACGGCGCAATGCGTAAGGCACCATGTTGATGTCGACTCCGCGCTCGAAATGGAACGAAGCATCGGTCTTAAGGCCGTGGAACTTTGAAGTCTTGCGGATTGAAACAGGGCTGAAATATGCAGCCTCGATGAAAACATTCTTTGTCTCGTTGGAGATTCCAGACTTCTGACCGCCGAACACACCACCGATGCACATTGGCTCCTCGGCATTGCAAATAATAAGGTCGTGAGCCGAAAGTTTGCGTTCAACGCCATCGAGAGTAACAAAAGGTGTTCCCTCGGCAACATTCTTCACGATTATCTGCTTGCCGGCAATCTTGTCGGCGTCGAATGTATGAAGCGGATTTCCAGTTTCGTACAATACGAAATTGCTGACATCCACGATATTGTTTATAGGATTCAAGCCGACCGATTTCAGGCGGTTCTTCAGCCATTCGGGCGATTCCTGCACTTTCACATCTGTAAGGCAGATGCCCATATATCGGCGGCAAGCCTCGGTATTTTCGATTTTTATGTCGATTTTGATTTCATTCTTGGGATTCTCAGTGATTTCGGCCTTTGGGATATTGTATTTTATACCCTTTACGGCAGCCACATCGCGGGCGGCACCAATGTGCGAAGCACCATCGATACGGTTTGGAGTGATGTCGATTTCGATAGCGGTGTCGTTTTCTACCTTGAAATACTCCGAAGCGGGCGTACCCACCTTGGCGTCGGCTGGCAGAACCATAATTCCGTCGTGCGAAGTACCGATGTTCATCTCGTCCTCGGCGCAAATCATACCCTCCGACGGTTCGCCGCGCAACTTCGACTTCTTGATTTCGAACACACCGTCCTTGGCGTAAATCTTAGTGCCAATGGTTGCCACTACGACCTTCTGTCCGGCTGCCACATTCGGCGCACCGCACACAATATGCAGAGGTTCTTCGCCACCGACATTGACGGTTGTAACGTGCAGATGGTCGGAATTCGGGTGAGCCTCGCAGGTCAAAACCTCGCCGATTACAAATCCCTTTAGTCCGCCGATAACTGACGAAACTTCTTCAGTACCATCAACTTCGAGTCCAACACTTGTCAATATTTTTGCCAATTCTTCGGGCGATTCGTCGAACGCCACATAATTCTTAAGCCAGTTGTATGAAATCTTCATCGTAAATCAATTTTGGAATGCAAAGATACAATAATATTTACGATTTTGGATTTACGATTTTGGATTTTTGTTTTTATTGGCAATTTTACTCCTTTTCTGCCAATAGACCTTCTATTTCCTTATCAAAATCAGAAATAAACAAGCGGTCTTGTACAATGCGATATTTCTCGAATTCCGATTCAGCAAACGTCTTAGCTTCTTCGGCTGATATTTTTCCATTGCCTTGCAACAATTTACGGTCATCCATCATCAAGAAACGGTCTATGTATTTTGCCCAATCTTCCATTGTCATTGGTATGTGACGCTTTGCACGATCCTCTGCAAGATCAAGGAAAGCATTCACGATTCTTCCTAGACTTTCAAGTTCTTGTCCTTTCAAATAATTCTTTGCTATAGAAACATCGGTCTTAACAATTTTGCCATCTGGCGCATTTTCCCATGTTGTCAATCCCATGTGTTCCTTTTCTGAATTGGCTCGTTCAAAAATCAGTTCTGCTGCTGTATGTCCATGAATGGCATAATGCAACTTGTTTTGGACCTTTGCAAAGAATTGGCGTGTAGTTGGAGCCTCCTTATTATAGTCAACAGCTGTAGCATAAAGGTCTGTCACTTTCTGGTACATCCGCCGCTCACTAAGGCGAATTTCCCGAATTTCAGCCAACAGATGTTCAAAGTAGTCTTCTGACAAGAACGCACCGTTTTCCAGTCTTTTCTTGTCCAACACATAGCCTCTGATTGCGAATTGCCGAAGCACAGCCGTTGCCCACTGGCGGAATTGCGTAGCGCGGGTGGAATTTACACGATAACCGACGGAAATGACAGCATCAAGATTATAGAAATTTGTTGAATATGTCTTGCCGTCATTAGCAGTATGTGCAAAATTTGCACATACTGATTCTTGGTGCAATTCTCCAGAATCAAAAACATTTTTCAGATGCTTTGTAATCACAGTTCTATCTACGTCAAACAACAACGCCATGGACTTTTGTGTCAACCATACGGTTTCATCACGATAAAACACTTCCACTCCATCTGCTTGATTTTGTGCCTGAAATATCAGAAATTCTGCCGTACTATTGCGTATCATCATAGACTTCTCTTTTGGCGATTCACCTAGGTCTTCCTTGCTAGTTTGTATTTCGTGCAGTGTCATAACTTCCTATTTTGCTCACAAAGATACTAAAATTCCACCGATTTTCTCCATTTATTTTCCACCCCGCATTCGAATTTGAAAAAGAATTGCTTTTTGGGAAAAATGAGATGCAGATAGGAAAGCAAAGAAACGATTGAACTATTCGGAAATGGTGAATAGCTGAGCTTTAAGTTTATCTATAACAACCTCATCGGCAGGCAACCATTTTACGCTATCTAGTTGTTCTACGGAAAGCCATCGCGCTGCTTCATGTTCAAGCAAACACAATTCCCCATCGACAACTTCACACCAATAACAATGCATTGTCAAATGAAATTTTGGATAATCCCAATTTACAGTTGCAACATGTTTGCCTACATTTATTTCTGTATCCAGTTCCTCTCGAATTTCCCTTTTTAATGCATCTTCAGGAGTTTCACCATTTTCAATTTTTCCACCAGGAAACTCCCACCAATCCTTCCAATCCCCACTTCCTCGTTGAGTTGCGAAAATACGACCATCTGAATCGTAAATAATGGCTGCTACAACTTCAATATTTTTCATGCATTATATTTCCTTCAAACCAATTGATTTGAGATAATTGTATGTACTATCGTAAAATTCAGGCAGCCTTGTATGGTCATCCTTATTACCCTCAGGAACACAGATTACCATACCTTGACGAGCACGAGTAAGTAATACTCTATATGCATTTAATTGATAAAGCTTACGTTCTTCTTTATTTATACGATTCCACCGATTCCCACCATTAAACTCATAAAAGTCCCACCGACCATCATTATAACGTAAATCACCGTCCCAGACCAAACAAGTCCAATCTAGTTCTAATCCTTGTATATCGAATTCACTCGCTGCATCTTCCAAAAACAATGAAGAACGCACATCGTCAATATCATCCAAAAACCAATGCACTGTATCTGGTTTGCATCGAACATCAATTGCTAAAGGTTTCAATCTATACGCTTTTGAAGACACCAGCATTCCGTACCTTTCATTACCTCTTGCTTTTTCACGCAACCACAGTTTTGCAATATTAATATCTCTTGTCAAGACTATTGGATAACGATCTTTTATCTTCGCATAATTTTCTATTACACAATCAATATTACAATCTAATAAATGGTGAACCATATTCGACAAGCTTTCGGCTCTAAAAGAACGCATAGAAACAGCCAAATGTAAGTCTTTCGAATATGTCACATTAGAATTTTTAGATAGCATGTCTTCTATCTTACCTTCTGCATATTCTTTTGCTGATAGTTGGTTAGATATGTATACTCGCCATTCTGGGAAAGTTTCATTCATAGCTCTAACCCATTCGCCAATACCTGCTTCTCCTGTATTAATTTCTTGTCCTCCTCCGACAAGACAAACAATTACAGCCCAATCTTTTCGCTGATCTAACGACCATATAAGAAATTCGCCTTCTGACATAGGGAAATTTTGTATTCCTTTTTTTCGCTTTAGCCAACTTGAAAGATGCTCTTGATCCCATGAACGTTGAGCCTCATCAAAAATTGCGATATTTTCAACTTCAGCATAACCTGCGGTCTTATCTTTCAACTCTTTCTCGGGGTCAATCTCAATCTTCTTTCCAACAATAGGAGTGCGCAATTTCTGAAGCATATTATCGCGATATCGATGAATGATTTGTATAAACTGACTTACTTCTCGCCGCGCATCTGTAATATTATATTTTTCTCCTAGTTCGTTTTTCTGTCGCTTCCTATCTCTAGCCAAAGCCTCTGTCAACACACTTACCAAAGGTCCGTTCCCCGACAAATATACTGCTAAATCAGGATTTTCCCCTTCTTCATGTGATAATTGCTTGATAGCAACATTTAAACCTACCAATGTTTTTCCTGCCCCTGGCACTCCCGTCACAAAGCAAATACTTTTCCCTCCGCGTGATTTAGTTTCGCGAATAACTTTCAGAACATAATCAGTTGTTCTATCCAATTGTTCTCCTTCTGCTTCATGGCGCGTTATCTCATCGACACTATGTTGTGAATATAATGCGCTTGCAGCCTCTATGATAGTTGGCGTAGGAGCATAGCGGCTCTTTACCCAATCTCTCATCGGAACATCGCCTGCATATTTAGGAATAGATTGTTCAATAACCAGTTTTAAAACACCTGACAATCCTTCTGAGTTGGTCATTAATGGTTCATATATACCATCATTATAATGCGACAACTTAAGTTCTGAATATGAATCCTTACTGTCTGTTGCAATCAAGATAGGAACAATAAATCTATCAGCACTGCCTTGATGAAAATTCTTCAAATCAAGAGCATAATCCATCACTTGATCTACATCTTGATGGTTAAAAACAGTTTGGCCTGCCTTAAATTCAAGAATAAACACACGCTCTCGAAGCAAAATGACCACATCTATTCTCTTTCCTAAACGAGGGATTGTATATTCAAAGATTACCCAACCGTCTTCGCTTTTATATAACGCTAGCACATCCTTTAAAAGTGCTATTTCCTCTTTCCATGCGAACTTTTGAGTATCTCCTGTATCGTACTCATCATTCCCCGCTAATATCCCAAATATTTCAAGTTCATTTTGCTGAAGAAAATCGCGTATGGAATTTCTATAGAAAAAGCGTTCATTCATAAAATTAGCACTTATATACCCGATTCTGTAGTTAGTATTTATGGCACAAAAATACACACTTTCATTATGAGCACAAGTTTTCGCTTCCGTTACTTTTCAACAATTTTATATCTTTTCTATTGCAATAATATACGATCATCCAACAATCCATCTAGACTAGTCACCATTAGCATTATATCTTGGGAAACTTTCCTCAAAACAAAAAAACCACTTATTCCATTTTTTAGGGGCGAAAATTACCACTTATTCCGTTTTTGAGGAAGCAAAATATTATTCAAAAATTATAACACAACCGATTAACAAAAAAATTAATACATCTCCATCGCGTATTCCACAGCCTTATTCAACAGCGAGTTGAACTCGTAGGTGCGACGGAGGTCGGAAACGACCTTATCGACGAAATTGCTGTCGAGGATGTACGACTCGTCGATTGGCTTCTCTATGAGGAAACTTTTGAGCCTGTAGTATTCGGAAAACTCGTCGTCGGCATCGAAGCCTGCGGGAATCTTCTTGAGCGAATCGTCCCACGAGAGCGAAAAGCCCTTGGCACTGCGTATGGCCTTGTCGAAGTTCTTGCCGTTGAGCATAATCTCCTCGCGCACACTCTTCACTATGCGAGGTTCGGGACACCAAAGCCCAGCACATATAAAATAGCTTACATTGGGCTCTATATGAACATAATAGCCCGAATAGCCGCTCTTCTTGCCGTGAGGACAGACGTAGGTGCCAATGTGCTGCTTGTAGGGCGTCTTGTCGTGCGAAAAGCGTAGGTCGCGATAAATGCGATAGGTGCAGTCCTTCACCTGCAAGCCCGCCACCGACTTGTCGAAACTTGCAATGCCATCGATAAGACGCTGCGAAAAGTCGTTATGTACGGCAAGCATCTCCTTGTACTGCTGCTTGTTAGCATCGAACCACGGCTTGTTGTTGTTCTGCTGCAACTCCTTAAAAAAATCCAAAACTCGTTTCATTGTCAAAAATTTTGCGAAAGATAAGGAAAAAATCAGAATCAATGGTTTCTGTGCCTGCGGCGTTTCTATGGGCTTCGCCCGTTTCAAGTTTCAGGTTTCAGGTTTGATGGTTGTCAATGCCTAAATAAGGTTGACCGTTTTTCCCTTATTTTTCATTGTATTTTTATTAATCTTCTTTTCCATTTGTAGCGGACCTTATTGGTTGCATTG